>CAWCWC010000001.1:0-234659 GCA_963799175.1 uncultured Acidobacteriaceae bacterium
ACCAATTGCCGTCAAGGGCCGGATGCGGGTGGCTGCACGGTCAACATTTGTATGCCGCGGCAGACAACGGAAAGAACCAGTTCAATGTCTCGAAGATTCTTGGCAACTACATCTCCGGCGCCATCTCCAACTCGTACTACCCGGCCGACCAGCGCGGCGTAGCGCTGACTCTGGAGAACGGCACCGAGGTGACTCTCTTCGGCGCTTTGGGTGGCCAGTTTTATGAGTTTGCGCCCGACCTGATCCGCATCGTCTTTCACAGACACGCCGCCGCTCCCATACCTCCCGGCGCAGGAAGTGTCACGCCCTGAGCAGTATGGCGCGGCAAAAGGACAAGTAAGTTCGAACTCTAGTATTCGTCGAGCACACTGAAGATGTCGGCGAGGGTGAGGACAACGGGTGTCTCCGGAACCCGCAGTTCACCTATGGTCTGCTCCACCGTGGCGGCCCCAGTAGAGATCATCACGCTACGCGTCACTGGGTCGAGAATCCAAACCTCCATGACTCCCATCTTCAGGTAATCGCGCACCTTTTCGCGGGGCCCTGGACATGCGGTCTTCAGGCGAAAGTATTTCAATGCAGAGCAGAGGTGGAGTGAGAATGATCTGTTCCCTTGCCACAGAGCGCCGCCGGACGCAGATGTCTGGCACGCGGTATCGAGTTGTTCCCACCTGAACCCGGATCTCAGGATTCACTCGCACATACGGCTTGTTTGCGGTCGCAGAGAGCAATTCGATCAATCTCGCCTGGACACCGCGCATGGTCTTGTTCGCCCGAGTTCTCTCTCCTGAACCTCTCCGTCCACATAGTCGCAGTCCGGACTATAGCTTGTGCTGAAGGTATTTCTGCCGACCGGAGTAAGTGTATTCGTCGCCATAGAAGAGAACCTATGTTTCGATTATGCTCCTGTTCCGCGGATGGAGCCAGTACGATGCTCAATGGCGCGGCCCAATTCAGAACCGGATTGGTTTGCCATGCCGACGGCGGCCATCATTCTGCCCGTAAAGCCGCTCTCCGCGCGATGGGAGAAGTACTTTCTGCCGGTTGCGGTTCCCAGGCCAGCACAGGCCGTACACTCGCCGATCACCGTGATGCGTTTGGCCGGAATCCCAGCATCGAGCAACTGGCGGCGGTTCGCCTCCCACAGGTTGAGGTGGATCTGCGGGCCGATATTGCTGTGTCCCGGAGCGCGCGCTGTGAGGAACAGCAGCGGGTACTTGTCGCGTACCGGGTCGGAGTCGTAGACCTCGCTGAAGAGCTGCGGCGCATAGGCGAACTGCGACTCGAACTCGTAACGCACCTCCTCGCCGACCGCATAGCAGCAGGGGCCGATGGAAGGCCCCACGACGGCCAGCAGGTCTTGCGGGCGCGAGCCGTAGCGCAGGCGCATGGTTCCGATGCCACGCTGCACGATGCGTGCCAGCGTGCCGCGCCAGCCTGCGTGGAAGGCCGCCACCGCGCGTTGGCGCACGTCGGCCACCAGCACCGGAACGCAGTCGGCTGTCTGAATGCCGAGAAAGACGCCGGGGACGTCGGTCATCATCCCATCGCCACGCAGCACAGCGCGCCCTTCAGCGGTCTGCAAGCGACAATCCTGCGCATGGTCGCCGTTCTCCACCACACGGACCATTCCTGAGTGGAACTGGCGCAGGGTCACGAGACAGGGAACAGTCACCCCAGCGAGCCAAGACCTCTCGCCGGGGGCCCCGACAGGGAACAGGGAACAGGGAGCAGCAGGCCCAGAGCGGGAAGTAGTAGGCGCGGTGGCCGATCCTCTGGAGATTTCAGCAAGGAACCGACGGCGGTTCTCGACGACGTTGGCGGCCTTATCCTGCTGAGTCCAACCCAGGTTGAGCGAGCCTACGCAGTCCCCAGAATCGTAGAGGTCGGAGACGCCTCCGGCTTTCGTGCTGAAGCCATGACGCAGCCAGGCGACTCTGCTGCCAGCCTGGCGCGCGTACTAATTTCACGCCCCGCTCCATTGCAGGCTCCGTCCGCGTCTCTTGGATGGCTGGCGGTCTCCGTCTTCGACGCTCCCCGTTCAGCCAGGAGTTGGTGAGCGTAGTTCGGCGACCGTGTTCCAGGCCAACAGAACGCAGCAGATCGTCCACCTCGGCGGTCGCTTCCGTATCTTTCTGCCGCTCCATCACCACCCCATTTTATGTGTCTACCGTCACGCCAAGTCACATTTGTTCCGGTCAGGGTATCTTATGGGGCCGCATAGCTCTCATTCCATGCAACTATTCGCCTTCGCCTCCGTCTATTGTGAGGGAGGGTTGACTGTTTGCCAACCCCCTCGTTTGGCACCACCAACCTCAGCAATCGCACCGATATTAGCAGAAAAGTTGCATCCTGACCGATTGCTCTGTAAGATACCCGATTGCGTCCATGAGATTGAATGTGCCCGGAATAGCATCCAACTTCCTCCGATCCCGCGTTACCAAGGTGTGCGTCGCCATTGCCGGCGCCACGCCCACGGAGATGATTGAAAAGGCAGCCTCTGTGGTCAAAGAGCTTCCTTTTCTTGAGTTTCGCCTGGATTACCTGGAGAAGCCGCTGCTGGCACTGCCCAGGTTCAAGCAGTTCTTCGCCGAAAACACAGCCACCACCGGCATCGCCACCTGTCGCCGCTCGGCAAATGGGGGCAAGTTCGCCGGCTCGCTCGCGGCCGAACTGGAGGTCCTCAGCAAATGCGCGGAAGCTGGGTTCCATCTTGTGGACCTTGAACTCGAATCCGCCGAGAGCCTCAAAAAGAGCGATCTGCAAAAGCTGCGCGAGACCGGAATTGGCCTGCTCATCAGCCACCACGACTTCACGGGCACGCGCGATCTGGACGATATTTTCCGCCGCATCGAGGCCTTTCATCCCGATTTCATCAAGGTCGTCCCCACCGCCAAGTCGCTGATCGACAACCTCACCCTCATTCGTTTCCTGGAGCGCATGAACGACCACTCCAACATCATCGGCATCTGCATGGGCGACGCGGGGATCATCTCGCGCGTGCTGGGCGTGCGCGCCGGATCGGCCTTTACCTTTGCCGCCGCCACCGTGGGCGAGGAGACCGGCCCCGGCCAGATCGCCGCCCGCACCCTGCTGGAGACCTACCGCATCGACCAGGTGGACGCGGCCACCAAGGTCTACGGGGTGGCGGGAAACCCGATCCGCAGCTCGCTCTCGCCCATCATGATGAACACGGCCTTCCGGCGCGAGACAGTCAACGCCGTCTATCTGGCGCTACAGACGACGAAGCTGTCCGACCTGATCAAACTGGTGCATGACATTCCCATCCAGGGCATCAGCGTCACCATGCCGCTGAAGCAGGATATCCTGGCACACCTGGAGCGCACGGACCCTCTTTCGGCCAAGATAGGCGCGTGCAACACGGTGCTGCGCGCGCAGGACGGCAAGCTCTACGGCTTTAATACCGATGTCGCGGGAATCGTTGGCCCGCTGGAGAAGCGGATGCCGCTGGCCGGCGCCAAGGTGCTGGTGCTGGGCGCGGGAGGCGCGGCGCGGGCCGCCGTCTTCGGCCTGCGCGAAAAGGACGCCAACGTCTTTATCCTGAACCGCACCGCCGAGACCGCGCAGAAGCTGGCGCGCCAGTCCGGCTCCCACACCATCCGCAAGGAGGCCCTGGCCAAGACGTCCTTCGACGTCATTATCAATGCGACGCCGGTCGGCATGGCGGGCAACAAGGCCGCGCCGCTGCTGGAAGCCAAGGACCTCAACACCAAACTGGTCTTCGACCTGGTCTACAACCCGCTGGAGACGCCGCTGATCCATCTTGCGCGCCAGATGTCGATCCCGATCGTTACGGGCATTGAGATGTTCGTCCACCAGGGCGCGCGGCAGTTCGAGATATGGACCGGAAAGCCCGCTCCGGAGGAAGAGATGTTCCGCGTCGTGCTTCATGCGCTGCGCCAGCAGGCCGAATCCGATGCCGCAGAAACGGCGGAGTCTAAACCGGAGGCAAAAGCTAGGCCGGCTGCACAGCCCGAGGTGAAGGCTAAAACTGCCGCCAAGCCTGCCCCCAAGGCAAAACCGGAGGCAACGGCAAAGCCTGCCGCCAAGCCGACTGCCAAGACGAAGGCACAAGCTAAGACGAAGCCTGCCGCGAAGGGCAAAGCCAAGCCCGCTGCCAAGAAATCATCCAAGGCAAAGAAGTAAGCCTGTTCAGCCCGTTTGGCAGACGATTGCTGCAATCTCCCCTCATACAATGAACTTGATCGTGTACCCGGCAATTCACCGGAACCTGTCGAGGCATGTGTGCGTATCATGAGATGTTATTTATTTCTGCCGGTCACCAGCTAACTTTGGGGCAGCCTATCAGTCCATTGTTTGAGGAGATATCCATGAAGAAGCTGATGCTGTGCCTGGTGGCGTTGGCCATGCTGGCGGCAAGTCCCGCACTGCGCGCGCAAGACATTACGGGCAACTGGCAGGGAACGATCAAGGCTGGCGGCAAGGACGTTCGAATTGTCGTGAAGATCGCGAAAGCGGACAAAGCCTGGACCGCAACCCTCTTCAACGCCGACCAGGCGTCGCAGTCACTCAACGCATCTTCCGTTTCGCTGGATGGCTCGACCTTCAAATTCAAAGTCGACCTAATGAGCGCAAACTACGAGGGCAAGTTGGATGCAAATGGCAAGAGCATGGCCGGTACATGGACCCAGGGCACACAGACTCTTCCGCTGACCTTGGTGCGCGCCACGCCGGAGACCACGTGGGACATCCCCGACGCGCCGAAACCACCCACACCGATGGCGGCGGATGCCGACCCCTCGTTCGATGTGGCCACCATCAAGCCGAACCCCTCGGGAGCTCCGAGCATACAAGGCCTGACACTCCAGGGCCGCCACTTGGTGGTCAAAAATGGATCGTTGAACGATCTGGTCACCTTTGCCTACAGCTTGCATGTGAAACAGGTGGTGAACGGAACGGGATGGATGGACAACGATCGATACGACATCGATGCCGTGCCGGACCAGCCGGGTACACCGAATGTCAACCAGATGCGAATCATGGTGCGCAAGCTGCTGGCGGACCGCTTTGCGTTGAAGTTTCATAACGAAAAGCGCGACCTCTCGGCCTATGTGCTGGCCGCTGGGAAGACGGGACAGAAGCTGACGCCTACGCAAATACAGGGCATAAACCCGGGGTTCGGCGCCTCGCCTGGCACTGGCGGCCTGACAATGCATCTGGTCAATGGGACGATGAATGACTTCACCAGCTTTCTACAGATGCTGGTGCTGGATAAGCCCGTGGTGGACCAGACAGGCATTACGGGAAGATTCGACTGCAACGTTACGTTCACTCCTGACCAGACGCAGTTCAACGGAAATGCGCCGAAGCTGCCGGCCTCGGATGTGCCGGACGCTCCCGACCTGTTCACAGCGATCCAGCAGCAGCTTGGGTTGAAGTTGGCGGCAGAGAAGACGGCGGTCGATGTGCTGGTCATCGATCACGTGGAGAAGCCGTCAGCTAACTAACTTCGCGCCTCGATTTATTGGTCTGACCTGCGCGACAGCGAGGAACTGGAGTTATCCGGTGTGGCTCCATTGGTTACGCGTACCTGGATGGGGTCGAGCAGGCGGAAGCGGACGACCGACTCGGACGGAATCTGCACCTGCTGGCCGCGGGTAACGCTGTTGGCGCCCGCTCCTGCCCCGCCGCCCGCCGCAGCACCGATGGCCGCTCCCTTGCCGCCACCCAGAATGCCGCCCAGGATGGCGCCTATCGCAGCTCCGCCGCCAACTTTTTCCGCCGTGTTCTTGCCGCGGGCCTCTCCCTGCTTGGTGTAGGCCTCGGTGGAGACCTCGATGCGCTCGCCCTTGCGGTCGATTGCGATCAGCGAAAGCGTCAGCAGCGAGCTGCCCTTGAAGTGCGCTGCGTCCTGCGCCGCGTCCACATGGCCGGTGACTGGCGTGCCCTGCGGCAGTACGACCATGCCGTCGTCGATGAGGTCCGAAGCAATCTCGCCGGTGAACTTGTCGCCGGTCTGCGTCTTGGCGCTGTCCAGTGTCTGCGTAATGCGTACCGGGATCGTCGTTCCCACGGGCAGAGTAACGATCTTCGGAGCAGGCGCGGGCGGAGGAGGCGGCGCCTTGGCCGCGACGGGCGCAGGCGGCAGGACCGGCGCGGGTGGGGGAGCAGGGGTATTGCGCACAACGGGCGCAGGCTCAGGCGCGGGCGGAGGAGGGGCAGCCGCTACCATCGCACTCGGCTTTGCAGTCTTCGCGGAGGACACATGCGAAGGGGGTGGAGCGGTGGCGGCAGCGGGAGGAGGTGGAGGCGCAACCGCGGCTGATGGCGGGCGCGGCCTGCACCGTCAGGTTGTCGATCACCGTCTTGACCCCCGCGATCTGGGCCACGTCGCCCGTGGCGATGGTGCGCGCCGTGTCGCTGGTGACACTGCCGTTCAGCGTGACAACGCCCGAGGAGACCGAGGCCTGGATCGCCTGTCCGCTGAGGTTCCGATCGGCTGCGAGGCTGCTAGCGACCTTGGCGTTCAGGCTGGCGTCGTCCGTGGCCGGGGGGGTGCTCTTGCAGCCGGCCAGAAGCAGTGCGATCGAGAGCGATATGACAGCGGTGCGCGGTGTGGCAAAAATCCTGTAAGCGTCCATCGGTTTCCTGTGTCCCTTTCGCGAGGTTGTCTGCAACGTCACCATATTACTCGCTTGGTTAAGCGCAGTGAACCCGCTGTGCGTTTGCATTGCGTCCCCAGTACAGATGGCCGCGACTTCTACCCGACTGGCCTCAGGGGCTGTATTTTGACCCTGTCCAGTCGAAAAGACGCTGCGCGAGGTACTATAGTTAGCATCCAAGAAGATGTGCGGACAGAGCGGAACCTCCGTTCGCAACAGGGACTTCGCGGAGCGGTAACAATTGGGAACCGACAACCGCCAACCCCTAAGGTTGGACAGGAGAAGACGATGGCAGACAAAGAATGCGGATCATGTGGATTGGGATGGTTTCTGGCCGGACTGGGGATAGGCGCTGTGATGGGAGTGCTGTACGCGCCCAAGGCCGGAAAAGAGACCCGCGAGGACCTGTTGCATGGCGCGCGCGAGGCCAGGGACAAGGCCGCGGAGCTGGTGGAGCAAGGACGACAGAAGGCCGCCGACCTGGTGGAGGAGGGCAAGCGCCAGGCCCAGGAGACCATCGACAAAGGCCGCGAGTACTACGACAAGGGCCGCACCCAGTGGACGCAGTACGTGGAAAAGGGCAAGAGCCTGATCAACGAGCAACAGGCCAAGGTCGAGGCCGCCGTGGAGGCGGGCACGGAAGCCTATATCAATACCACTATCGAGCCCCAGTCATAATTGAATGGAATGTATCGACCGTTTTGCTTAAGGGCACGGCTTTAGCCATGCCGATAAGTACCGTAAGATGAATGGGGCATTAGCCCCTGAGGTCAAAGGAATCTTCGGGGGGCGTGGAACTTCGCAGCGCCGCCTGCGGCATAGCGTACGGAAGGGGACGAATGGCGATGCTGGCGATGTGGTTCCAGGATTCGGATGCACTCTCCGCAATCGATACGAAGCTTTTGATTGTCTTTGTTGGGCTGGTCGCGCTGGCCATGCTGGTGCAGGCCATCGCGCTGATCGTGCTGGCGGCCAAGTCCGTTAAGGCGATCAAGGGCCTGGCGCAGTCGGTGGATGAGCTGAAGCAGAAGGCGCTTCCGCTGATCGATTCGGCGACCGAAATCAGCCGTTCCGCGCAGGCACTGGTCACAGAAACCGCGCCCAAGATGCGCGCCATCGCCGACAACCTGGTGGAGACCAGCGATCTGGTGCGCGGCACGGCGCAGCACTTTGAAGAGACGCTGGCCGATGCCAACAGGCGTACGCAGCGTCAGGTGGCGCGGGTGGACGAGATGGTGAGCGCAACATTGACCGCAACCGTGGAGATCGTCGAGACCATCGGCAATGGCATTCGCGGGCCCGTGCAGAAGATTGCGTCGCTGGTGGGTCAGGCAAAGCAGTTTGCGGAGGGCTTGCTGGCTAAGATCAGGTGCTACACGAACCGCTGATTGCAGGGCAGAGAGGCGCTGCACTGCTACCATGAGAGTGTGCCCTCTTTTGTGTTCGAACCATCCAACAAGGCTTTGAACGATGCCGCGAATCCGCGCTCCGCGAGGCCAACCATTGGTTTCGTCTCGCTGGGCTGCCCCAAGAACCTGGTGGACTCCGAGGTGATGATGGGGCTGCTGGACCGCGCCGGCGGCAGGCTGACCGCGCGGGCGGAAGACGCCGAGATTCTGGTGGTGAACACATGCAGCTTCATCGACTCGGCCAAGCAAGAATCGGTCAACGCAATCCTTGAGATGGCGCGGCACAAGGTGGTGAATGGCGGCAAGGCGCGAAGGCTTATCGTTGCCGGTTGCCTGGTGGAGCGCTACCGCGACGAGATTCGCCGCAACATTCCCGAGGTGGATGCGGTGGTGGGCACCGGCGAGTTGGAGGCAATCCTGGAGGCGGCGGGGTTGACCGCTCCGGTGGCGCAAACGACGACAGCCTCGCCATTCAACATTCTCGTCAGTCGCGTTGCGAGCGCGGTGCATCAGCACTCGCATCCGACGGAAGTTGGAAAACAGTTGGAGAGCGTGAAGTCCCGCGCAGAAGGAGATGCTCGCGAACGATCGGGCCGCTTCTCGCGCGCGCAGTGGCAGGGTGCGACGGCAGCGCTGCCGGAGTATCTCTATAGCGACGAGACGCCGCGCATCCTCAGCACGCCGCGTGCGTCGGCGTACATCAAGATCGCCGAGGGATGCGACCATCCATGCAGCTTCTGCATTATCCCGCAACTGCGCGGCAAGTTCCGCTCGCGGCGTTTGGAGTCGATCGTCGCCGAGGCGGAGCGGCTCATCGCGCAGGGTGTGCGCGAGATCACGCTGATCGGCCAGGATACGACTTGTTATGGCGAAGATCTGGGCCTGAAGGATGGATTGAGTACGCTGCTCGACGCGCTCGCCCCGCTGCCGGGGTTGAAGTGGCTGCGCTTTCTCTACGCGTATCCCAACAAGGTGACGACGCGGCTTCTGGAGACGATGGCGCGGCACGAGACGATTGCGAAGTATCTCGATGTGCCGTTGCAGCATGCGTCGCCCAGTGTACTGAAGCGGATGAAGCGCGGCGGCACGCCAGAGGTATTTCTGCGACTGATTGAGAAGGCGCGTGCGGTGGTGCCGGGGATCGTGCTGCGCAGCACAGTTTATCGTCGGCTTTCCCGGCGAGACGGACGAGGATTTCAACGAACTATGCGAGTTTGTTGCGGCGGCAAAGATCGATTGGCTCGGCGTCTTCGGCTACTCGGATGAGGAGGGCGCGGCGGCGTTTGGGTTGGATGCGGAGCTTAAGGTTCCGAAGCGCACGATTGAGGCGCGGCGGCGCAGGCTGATGAAGCTGCAACAGAAGATCAGCGCGAAGGCGAAGGCCGCGTGGGTGGGCAGGGAAGTGGAGGTGCTGGTGGAGGGCGAGAGCGACGAGACGGAACTGCTGTGGCAGGGCCGCACCGCGCTGCACGCGCCGGAGATCGACGGCAAGGTGCTGATCAACGACTTCGGCCCGCACGAGACGCTGGTGCCCGGGACGTTCTACCGCGCGGAGATTACCGAGTCGTACGAGTACGATGTGGTGGCGAGGATTTTGGAGTAGTTGCTTTTCGGTGGAGTTGCAACTAAAATTAGTGGCAAGATGAGCAAGCGGAGTAAGGCGCTCCAAAGGCTTCTTTCAAAGCCGAACGATTTAACGTGGGACGAGCTGGAGTCAGTTATGACTGGCCTTGGATACGAACTCAAGACTTCAGGTGGTTCAAGCCGGAAGTTTGCGCGTTCAGGGACGGCCTTCTTTATCCATGAACCGCACCCGCAGAAGATATTGAAGCCGTACCAGGTCCGAGGCGTTCTTGAGTTTTTGCGGCGACAGGGGGAGATCGAGTGAGCAAAACACTTACTTACAAGGGATATGACGGATCAGTCGAGTACAGCGCCGAAGACAGGCTCCTGCACGGCCGCATTCTCGGGACCCGGGACATGGTTCTTTACGATGGTGCGAGTATCCGCGAAATAGAAAAGAACTTCCGCGGCGCGGTGGATGAATATCTGGAGTTTTGCAAGGCGGAGGGCAAGACACCAGATGTGCCATTCAAGGGCAGCTTCAATGTGCGCGTGCCGCAAGACCTTCATCAGCGTGCTGCGCAGTATGCCGTGGAACATGACCTCAAGCTGAATGCCGTGGTGCAGGAGGCCCTGCGCGAGTACCTGACGCACGCTGAATAGCAACGGCCAAAATCCCATATCTAAAAAACGTGATGTGGGGCACCCGGCTGGTCTTATTTAGCCTATTTCGAACAGGAGCAGGTATATTCCTCCATGCGAAATTGCTCGCAATCCTCGGGCACAAGCCACTGCTCTGCATATTCGCCGGGCTTCGATGCCGGGACAAGGCGAACGACAAAGAGCCTCATGCCAACGTAGATTGCGCCTTCCTGTGTGGAGACAATCGAGTTGGGATACAGGATGGCAAATTTGGAGTGCGACAGGGGCTGATGTTCGCCCGACGATGTAATTCGGGAGATTCCATGGGTGGTCACCACCAAGGCTGCGTCCGGCGAGAGTTTCAACAATGTTTCCGGAGCGCCGTCCAGTGGCGCCAGTGTTTCCAACTTGGTGTCCGCTGTGACTGGATAGCGAGCGATAAGAACTATGCCCTCGTCGATCGTCATATGTGCCACTCCTATGAAGACCATGACACCGCGTGACGTTTCGACGAATCCGTGAACATTTTCTCGATAAAGTTGGGAGACTTGGCCATTCGCGTCCACGAACCACAACCCACCGCCCCACTCGCCTCCATCGAAGCCGAGCAGCCATCCTGTAGAGGTTTTGAGGATGCTCTCGTAGCCGAACATTCCTTTTTGCAGTTTGGCGCCAGCGGGAAGTTCGGGCGGTGGAATCGGACTTGCCCGCCTAGGTAGTTGGACGATCTGCAGGACCCCGGCGTCCGAGAGCGAGACCTGCTGCTGTTGTGCGAAGTTGGCGCAGTGCATGACATCGCTGCCTTCGGCTGGAGTCGGAAAGACCTTCCATCCGGCGGGTAGCGCGTTGGGGCCCGGCGTTATGGCGTTGCCTTGGCCAAAGCAAGCAGTCGCGGCAGCAGAGAGAACGACGAGGAGGATTAAGAGGGACTGTACTGCGTAAGTTTGCTTTCGAGTCGTGGCCATTACTGTGCTCACCTGGATGGTACAAGCAATATCTGTGCTTGTCCGATCTTATCGCGCAGAAGGATTTGATCGCCCCTTTGTTCTATCCGCCGGTCGCCTTTGAAGGCCTTTGAAACGGCATAGCCTTGTTCCAGTTGTTCTTCGGAAAAGGCTCCCGCATACCAAAATCCTCCATCGAATGCCAACTCGTCGCCAGAGAGCTTGTAGGTTCCCGCCCAGGCTCCGCCTCCGGGTGAACCTTCCACTCGACCGTTCGAAAAGACAATCGACGCACCATATGTTGTATCGATCAGGCCATCTTTATCCGCCTTAGGGGAGCCATCGCCACGATACTTGGCAATTATCCACTGGCGATTTTCAATTCCTGTGGGTTGGATCGGACTGAGAACGAAGAGCGGCTGTCGATCCTTATCGTAGAAGGTAAGGTTGCCCTGCTTTGTCTCGTATGAAGCAATGTTCTGGAGCGCGTTTTCAAATGCATTGACGACCTGCTGGTCGGTGGGCTGCAACGTCTTGATATACGGGGAGTCAGGAGGGGAAATCTGGAACTTGGGGCCGGTGAGCAGATACTGAAATGGAGAAAAGGTGCTGTAGGCGGGCGTACTCAGCGTGATTCGGGATTCTTGGATGTTCACTTCTGCGTTCGACAGGTCGACAGCCGAGCCTTCGAGTTGGTTCAATTTCCAAAAGGTGTCGTGGAGTTCAGAGAGGTCCTTGCCGGGCTGCATCGGCGTAAGTCTAACCTGAAGCTCCCCGTACTCGTTTTCTAGAAATAGAGCGTCGGATATGGGTTTGAAGTATGCGGGTTTGTTTAGACGCACCTTGCCAAGCGCCTGAAGAATCTTCGCGGCATCGTCTTTCTGTTCATCGCTGCAAGGCGTTCCCTTATCGTCGGTCCACTTTGCCGAGATTGCAAGCAGATCGCTCGTAATTCTGTATTTCCCTGTAAATTTTCCGCATCCCGGCGATCCTTTGATGATGCCGCCTGAAAAGGCGATGTACGCCTTAGGCCCCCACAAAACCGAACCAGTGGACCTAAAGTAGTTAACTCCGACGGAATACTCTACTATCCGCCATTCCCGGCCTTCAAGGTCGGCGGGCGTCAGACCGTGTTGGATGGGGCGATCCGGTGCGGCGGCGGGCGGCTGGGCAGCCGCGAGAGCACCCGCGGCACCGAAACAGAGCAGAGAAGCCTGGAGCGCTATGGGCAAGAGGAAGTGAAGGGCGAAATGAGGGCGTTCGTGGCGCATTGTGGTCATCCTTACGAGTCGCCGGTCAATCTCCGTCTGCAACCTCGTCTGTAGTGAGAACGCGGGCAAGTCTGGAACTTGCAGAAAAAATCAGAAGTTTTTTCGCGCGTAGAGATGCGTGTCCATCCTACGCTTAGCATTTCGTGCCGATGACCTTCTACCGCGCCCAGATCACCGAGTCGCATGATGTACGATGTGGTGGCAAGGATTTTGGAGTAGATGATGAGTGAGACTTTGAAATACAAAGGCTACGATGGCTCGGTTCTGTATAGTGCCGAGGACAAGATGCTTCACGGCCGAGTCCTGGGCGTTCGCGACATGATCAGCTACGGCGGAACGGATGTGCGGTCTCTGGAAAAGAACTTTCGCGATGCAGTCGACGAGTATCTACAGTTCTGCGAGAGTCGGGGGAAAACTCCGGACGTGCCATTCAAAGGCAGCTTCAATGTTCGCGTGCCACAAGACCTCCATAAGCGTGCCGCGCAGTATGCCGAGGAACATGACCTTAAGCTGAATGCGGTGGTTCAGTTGGCCCTGCGAGAGTACCTAACGCACGCTGAATAGCAGCGGCCCAAATTCCACATCCCAGAAACGAGATGTGGGGCACCCGGCACCTGGCGTCACTAACAACATATTAACGATCAAAAAAATCGGCAGCCGTGCTGCAATAAGTATGTTCTTGCGGTGCCGCCGGAGACCTTATCGTACAGTTGATCGAAGCGCGACTGAGGGTCCCGTGTGTGCATTTCCCCGTCGTGCATTAGTACTTGGTAAAACTGTCGCACATTATTGGGGTCTTTCAAATAGAGTGAAAACTCAGTTGTTAGCTCTGCGTCGAGACATTCTGTATCGGGTGCAAGAGCCCCCCTATCGAGTTGGTCCTTGATGCGGTCCATATCCCGCCGATCGGCGTTCATCAGGGCTGCATATCGCACATTGTCTCCGATGAGCCGAGTTGCCTCGACCATGCTGGGCCCAAAGAGGATATGGGTGTACGGCAGTGCTCCCAAAGCGATTTGATAGTCATGCAGAATCTCATGGACATCATATGGGCCAATCTCCGATTTCATTAGTAATGAGTAATCTGCCATGTACTGCGTGCGGCACCCGACTGTGTATCCACTGGCGCCACTGGGAGCGCCGCTCTTACTCCATTTGTCCTTGTCGTAGATGACGTACTGGACGGTGGAGCACCAATCTTGCAGGTGAATTCCAGTGATCTGCTGATAAGCAGGAAAGACCTTGCATGCCTGGTTTTGCGCAAAGACTGGGCAGAGGGCTTTGGTTGCCGGATCAGCAACGTGTGAGCAGTCAACCTGAAAACGGACCGTCAATGCCTGACCTGCACATTGTGTGACGGTGCTCTTGTCCTGTGCTCGAAGCGGCGCACAAATAAGAACTATGCACAGTGCTCCGCCGGAACCAAGGAGCAACTGTATTACGTTACATTTCTTCCCGAGCAGGCGTTCCATTTAGAAACCCTCGCGCTATCAGTCATAAGTCGCGACCAGAATACACCTGTGCCGATGACGTGGCTGAGGTATGTAGTCCTGATCGTCCCGGCTGGCTACCTACGGCGCAACGGTGAGCGTCAGGCCGTCGACGGTGCGGACGGTGAGTTGGGTTCCGGCGGAGACGGGTGGGGTGTTGGGCGGCGAGCGTGGCCTTCCATATCTCGCCGCGGACTTCGACTTGGCCGATGCGGGATAGCCGGGTAGGGCGTGGCCTTGTGGGGCGAGATCGGTGTCATGGCAATGGCGGTCTGGCCGAGCAGAGCATCGGGCCGGTGAGGCGTTTGGCCTGACGCGCCTTCACGGCGATCCACGCGAGGCCGAAGGTGATGACGCCGAAGCCGACACCCGCGCCCGCAGCTACGCCGAAGTGAACGCGCATCTCCGGCGACGGCCCATTGACCAGCGTGGCCAGTCCGAAGACCAGACAGATGACGCCGACCGTGCCGAGCACTCCGTGGCTGGCGAACTTCGCCTCCAGCACCATGAGCGCCAGCGCGGCGAAGAGCAGCAGGATCGCGGTGTGCTGGACGGGCAGCAGGTTGAGGCCGAAGATGGCCAGCAGCATCATCAGGGTGCCCAGCGCGCCGGGGACGATGGTGCCGGGAACGTTGAACTCGAGGTAGATCAGCAGGCCGCCGCAGAGCAGAAGAAGCACGTCGAGGTCGGGGCTGGTGAGTCGCGTCAGCAGGCGCTCGCGCGTGGAGGGCGGCAGGGGATCGATGGTGGCGTGGGTGAAGTCGAGCTTCACGCTCTCGCCGTGAAAGCGCTTGATGGTGCGTCCGTTGAGTTGCGCGAGCAGGGCGTTATCGTCCGGCGCGACTGCATCGATCAGATTCAATTTAAGAGCTTCGGCTTCGCTGAACGACTTGGAGTTGCGCACGGCGTCCTCGGCGTCCTTGGCGTCGCGCCCACGAACAGTGACGTACGAGCGAAGGAAGGCGGCCGCGTCGTTCTCAATCTTCTCCTTCAGCACCGGGTCCATGGTGGTGCCTTCCAGGATGGGATGGGCGGCGCCGGCTTCGGTGCCCGGGGCCATCGCCGCTACATCGGCCGCCTCCAGCAGAAAGAACCCCGCCGAGCCTGCGCGGCTGCCCGAGGGCTCAATAAAAATAATTACGGGCACCTGCGATGCTTCGATGTCGGCGACCATCTCGCGGGTGGAGTCGAGCAGGCCGCCGGGCGTGCCCATGGAGATGAGCACGGCTGCGGCGTGGCGGCTGGCGGCGTCGTCCAGGCCGCGCTTCATATACTCCGCGGTGATGGGCTGGATGGTGTCGTGGATGGTGAGCTTGACCACCAGCGGCGACTGGGCCTGCGCGGGAAGCACAGTAGCAAAGAGCATGGCGAATGCGATCAGTAGCCAGCTTGCATCCCACCCATCGCTAGCCACCCCAGCGAGCAAAGACCGCTCGCCGGGAACCCCGGTCAACCGCGATGAATGGGGCACCCGGTGAATTATGGGCAGGCAAAAAGAATTAGTTCTATGCAAGGAAGAGTTCCTCAGGGGCTAAAGCCCCATCGCAAGCATACGATTATGGCACGGCTAAAGCCATGCCCTTAAGCAAGACAAGACAACGACGGAGATTCTGGCTGCGCCAGAATGACGACTTCAAATGGCTGCGCCAGAATGACGGGCAGGAACTCAAGCTTTTTCGCAGTCTGGGAAGCCTCATGGCCTAGGGAAGGTCCTGGCCGCGGTCCGCGAATGTTTTCTTCAGGGCCAATGCCTCGGGGTTGTCCGGCTCCAGGCGCAGCGCATTGGCCACGTCGCTGGCGGACAGTCGGAGAGCTGGTTGGCCTGCAGGTCAACGCGCGCCAGCACCAGGTAGGCGGCAACATTGGGCGCGAGTTGGAGCGAGATCTGCGCCTCGGCACGGGCGTCGTCGGCTGACCCACTGCGCTCCCGCACCTGGGCGATGCCGGCGTGCGCCGCAGCATTGCCCGGGTCCGCGGAGAGTGCTGTGTGGAACTCCTGCTCAGCCTCCGGAAGCAGTCCCTGGGCCAGGTAATCCGACCCTAACTGCGTGTACTGCACTGCCTGCTGTGGCGGCGGCAGGGTGGCCATCTGGATGGCGCGCATCTGGTCCAGTTGGAATGCCGCCTGACGGAACGAGGCCTCCGACCATGTACGGCGGATGCGCGTTGTGGGGTCGAAGCCGCCCGCGCTCATGATCGATTTCAGGTTTGCGGTGGAGCCGTGGGTTGCCTGCAGGCGCGTGAGCAACTCGGTGGCCTCGGGGTCGTCTGAGTGCAGGTTCAGCGCGGCCTGCACCTCGCGCGTAGCCCCGTCGATGTCGCTGCGGCCAAGCAGCGCGACGGCCAGGTTGAAGTGGTAGTCGGCGTCGTTTGGGTCGGCGGCAATCACCTGCACAAAGAGCGCGGCGGCGTCCTTGCCCTGGCGGCTGTTGGCCACGCCCTCATCGTTGACCACCTCGGGCAGCGGCAGACTACTGGACACGAAGGCAAAGTCGGCGGCAGCCTCGGCGTACTTGGCAAGGTTGAACCGCGCGAGGCCACGATAGAAGTTGGCCTCCAGCGCCATGCGGTCGGTGGGCGGCACTTTGGCCAGAGAGACGGCGGCAGCATCGTATTGCATTGCCGCGTACTGCTCTTTGCCCAGCGCCAGTAGCGCGGCGCTGTAGTTGGGCGTCTCGGCCACGGCAGCCTGCAGCCGCTTGAGCCGCTCCTCCTGGGTCAGAGCGGAGGTGCCTCGAATAAAGTTCTCGAATGAGCTGAGACGGACCCCGCCCGATGCCGCCAGGAAGGTCTGCTCCGCCACCGCGAAATGCGGGTCCATGCGCTGGGCCACCTTCCAGGCAATGGCGTTCTCCACGTCGAAGAGACGCGACAGTTCGCTGGAATCCTGTAGCGGCGGGGACATGCTCAGCTGGTTCACCTGCAACACCTGCGCCTGCACCTCGATGCGGCTGTCGGGGCCCCCAGGGTCGATGACGTTATAGCTGCCCAGAATGACGAAGTCCGCGTCCAGCGTCTGTGCGATGCGCAGGGTGGTGGCGCGGCTGGGGCGGAAGTCCCCCGGCAGGCCCAGGTGCTCCAACGCGTACTGGCGGTCGTCCGGGCTGATGGGCAAAAAGCCGGCCGAGGTAAACCGCTGGTCCAACGTGTAGGGAAACGAGTCGCCAATCCAGTTGAGGTTCGCCTGTCCAGAGCGGTTGTCGAAGGGCAACACCAGCACTAGCCGCCCTCCGGGCTGGCGAATGTCTGCCGGCGAGTCCGTATCCGCACTACTCGATTGCGACCCGTACTGCACTGGACTTTGGCTCGCAGCCGTTGTCTGGGACTGGGTTACTGGAGGGGCGACCCATGCATTCAGCAGGAGAGCGAGAGGAATGAGTCGAAGGATGGGGTTGGGCGAGGGTTTCACAACGATTTGACGATTATAGAGGGCGCTGGGTCGATCTGCTGTGGGCTTTGCCCAAAGGCAGGAATTGACAGCGTGACCATGGTCACAGCTTTCAGGTTCCGCCAATGAAAGAATTATCTCTGCGACCTCGTGTTCCTGGGTCTGCATTGAAGGCCCTACCAGGCCGGATTCATGGAGAATGCTATGTCGCAAATCTCGTCCTCCTTTGTTGCCGATCCTGAACTGTTTCAAGAACTTAAAAGCAGAGCGAAGGCCATCTCTGTTGGCCCGGACCGCGTTCTGTTCCGCCAGGGCGATGCGCCCATCGGCGTTTACCTGCTCAAGGGAGGGACGGCAAGGTTGACCAGCCGTTCGGATGGCGAGGAGATATTCAACGTCAAGGTGGGAGCTGGCTCGCTGCTCGGACTGCCCGCAGTGGTTGGGATGAAGCCATACTCGCTGACCGCGGAGGTGCTGGAGGACGCGGAACTGAGCATGTTGACCTGCGAAGACTTCGTCAGCCTGATGCAGATGGATCCTTCGATGCCGTTCCGCCTGTTGCAGGTACTGGCGGCAGAGGTCCGGTTCGCCCGTGAGACGCTCGCGCACCTGTGACCCAGGCTGCAACGGTTATCGGCTATTTTTATCGCTGCTCGGAAAACGCAGGACGGCTACCCACTCGCCGCGGATCGAAGCCTGCCACACCACCTCTCCATGCAGCAGTGCAGCGGCCTCCGCTGGCAGCACGTCCTGGTGGAAGTCGAAGTAACGCGTGTCGCTAGAAGTATTGCTGCGGGCCAGGTTGACAGCGCCGGGCGGTGGGGCCCATTTGGTGGAGAAGAGCAGGGCCGTGTCGTAATCGCTGGAACCAGGCGCGGTCTTCTCTATCTCGGCTGCTGCTTCGATTTGCTCGCGCGAGAAGTTCTGGATTGCGATCGCTTTGATGGGGAACTTGGTGTAGCCGAGTTCGGGGCGTTCCAACTCAGAGACGGCGGGCCATGCGGTCAGAACCGTCGCCTGCGGCCACTTCTGTGCGATCAACGATACCGCGCGCTGATGCAGCACGATCATGTCGCGGTAGGTCAGGTTGTCCTCGGGCGCGAAGGCGTAGGGCGGGTTGATCCATATGCCGGCCAGAAACGCGGCTGCGCTGAGAGCTGCGAGCCACTCCCATGCGCGCAGATGGCGTTGCCACACTGCCACGCACACCAGCAGGACGAGCGGGTACATGGGCAGCAGGTAGCGGGTCAGCAGCGCACCGCCCAGCACCGAGAAGGCGATCCAGTTTGTCAGCAGGACCACGGCAATAGAGTTCAGCACAGGCCGCGCCAGGCGCGCGCGTGTAGCAAGTGCCGGCAACAGAAGCACGGCCACAGCGCAGAGTACCGGCACAAACATATTCATGTGCATCGTCAGGTGCAGCAGCCGGTGATAGAGGCAGAGCGCAATGCGATGTATGTCCAGGTTGGCGGTGGCGTTGTAACGCAGGTACTCGGGGTTGCCGAAGATGTAGCCGGTGCGATGGTAGTGGTACGCATACCAGCCCGCCAGCGGCAAAATGGGAACAAGCAGCGCGGCGAGCCAGTATGTGTGCGCACACAATCTTCCCGCAATATTGCGTTCCCGCAGCAGCAGAACTGCCTCCCAGATCGCCAGTGCCACGGGCGTGACGATTGCCGTCTCCTTGGACAGCGCGGCCAGCGAGAAGAGAACGGCTGCGAAGAGTTTGGGCCTCCGGTAAACCCGCATCGCAGAGTCGAGATGTAGGGCACCCCTATCCGTGGCTTGCTCAAAATAGAAGGAAAGCCCCCAGAGCGTGAAGGCCGCGGCGAAGATATCGGCGTGGGCCAGCGTACTCTGCGCGAACCAGACTGGATAGAGACCGGTGAGCACAGTTGTGGCGATGGCTGGTCTCGTGCCTAGCAGGTTGCGCGCCAGCCGGAAGACAGCGAGCAGCGCGGCCGCCGTAACCATGCAGATGAAGGTGCGCGTCCCGCTGGGGACAAAACCGGAAAGATGCCACCAGCCCGCCAGCAGGATCGACGGCAGCGGCGGGTGCCCGCTGCTGACGGTGGTTACGGGGACCAGCGTGCCGCTGCGGAAGAAGTCCCACGCGGCCGGGATGTAATAGCCGCCCTCGTCCCAGAAGTAGGGCAGGCGCAGCAGCCTCAGGTGCGACAGGTAGACGATGGCAAAGAATACCGGATAGAGCATCCACAGAGGCATGGTGCCTGGGGCATCGCGGAAGCGATCTCGAGTCCGGGAGCGGGCCATCACGGGCTAGTTGACGGGGCCGCCGGACGGTCCAAACTGCGGCTCCAGGGCAAGCTGGCCGAAGGTCTGCTCGTACTGCGCCAGGTTGTGGTCGAGTACGTTCTTCAATGCCTTGGCCTGCTGCGGGCTTAGGTAGATGCCCTGAAAGTTCTCGATCTGCACCTCTTCCTGAGAGTCCCGATGCATGGTGCCGAAGACCAGAAAAAAGTCCCAGACGCTCATACGCACTTGCACGCTGTTGGCGTAGCTGTTGCGGTAGTCGTTTGTGTTTGTGATCTTGACGGTTTGCGGTTCCGCGGGTTGCTTAGGTTGGCTCATAGGGCTTCGATGCGATGCTGTTGCAATGGTGGATCGTTTGATGAGTTGGTGCGAAAGGGGGGACTCGAACCCCCACGGATTGCTCCGCCAGATCCTAAGTCTGGTGCGTCTGCCAATTCCGCCACTCTCGCGTGGTGTTTAGGTAATCAATACTCTTAGTCGTTCGTGTCCGCTTTCGACAACTGAATTGTACCGTGTCCACCCGCCGGGCGATTGGGCGCGGGTGGGAGGGTAATTGGAGTGTGTGATGCATGTGGTGGTAGATCGGACGATTCCCGGATTACACCATGACCGGCTCGACCGGCTGCATGCTGCGCACTTTTATCTTGACTTCAACCCGCGATCCCAACCGGTTGATGATGGACATCAGACGGTCCAGCGTGAATCGCCCAAGGTCGGCATTGCGGATGCGCGAAAAGTCTGCCGCGGCAATGCCGGTGCGAGTATAAGCGCCGCGCACGCTCAGTCCCTCACGGTCCAGCATCTTAATGATTTCGGCCGCCAGTATGGCCTTCAATTGCTCCACATCCGGGCTGGCATGGCCAAGATCGTGGAAGACATTTCCGCTGCCGCGCACCACGTCGATCCGTTCGTATTTCATTGGAGCACCTCCTTCAATCGTTTCAAGCGGTCCTGGATCAGGTCGATCTCATGTTTGGGGGTCTTAATTCCATGCGTCGACTTTTTCTGAAAAGCATGAATGACCCAAATGTCATCCCCAAGCTGCACTGCGTATATGACGCGAAAGGCATTGCCGCGATAGGGCAAGGCAATCTCAAATACAGCAGGGCCTAGTCTATGCAACGGTTTGACGATGTCGGCCTTTCCACCCTCTGCGGCGATAGTCAAGGCGGCTAGGCAGATTGACTGTGCCTCGACCGGGAACTTCTCAAACTCCTTGCGGGCTGCTTTGATCCATGAGACCGGTCGCGTCTGTCTCATGTTCTGTTGCCTATTCGCCATTGTATGGATTGTAGTCAGATATGACAACACTCGTCAATAGAGGGTAAGCCAATGTCATATCTGAGGACCCACAGGTAAGTAAAGCTAGCCATGGGAAGGCAGCTTTGAAGCGATTGGCCGGTAAACGGTTGCAGGGGCAGGCAAAGAGCCAACCGGATCGGGTTGGCTCTGGCGCAAAACTGTTCTCTTCTCTTCAGATTGGTGCGGAGGAGGGGACTTGAACCCCTATGCCTTGCGGCGCTAGCACCTCAAGCTAGTGCGTCTGCCAATTTCGCCACCTCCGCATGGAGCCTGCGCACTGGAGAACTGTGGCAGGAGCGACGTGCAATCCGAGCGTCAGTATAGCATCCCTAGAAATGCAGAATGAGGTCCGTGAAGGCTGCAAGTTCAAGCAGGCGCTGGCCCGGTGCGGGCTGGTTGATGGCCTCCTCTTCCAGTACCCAGGTAAAGCCGTGGGGTAGGAAGACGGCGTGCAGTCCGGCGGCCAGCGCGGGGTTGATGTCGGATTTAGGACTGTTGCCGATCATCCAGGTGCGGGCGGGGTCGCACTGGTGGCGGGCAGCGAGTGTGCGATAGGCGGCCGCATCTTTTTCCGGCAGCACCTCGACGGCCACGAAATGCGGCGCCAGTCCAGAGCGGGCGAGTTTGTCGCGCTGCTCCAGGGGATCGCCTTTGGTGACCAGGATGCACCGATGGCGCGTGGCAACTTCGGCCAGGGTAGGGGCGACGCCGGGCAGAGTCTCGATCGCGTGCTCGGCGATGGACTGCACAAAGCGGAGAATGCGGGCATGCTTCTCCGCTGTGACGGGCGAGTCCGTCAACTGCTCGAAGCAGGCCACCAGCGACCTGCGAAAGCTCTTGAGGCCGTAGCCGTGCGCCGCGATGGTAGCGTGCTCGACGCGGTTCAGGTGGGCGCGCACCTCCTCGGGAGTGTGGGTGCGGTGGTCGAGGTAGGAGATAAAGGACGCGATGGCACGCTCGAAATAAATATTGTTCTCCCACAGCGTGTCGTCGGCGTCGAAGAGCAGGGTCTGGCCCGGCGGCTGGCGCATCTGTTGCTGCTGGCGTTGGGGAGCGGAGTCGGCGGGCACAGATGAATTATAGGGTTTGAGTTTCAAGATGCGAGGTCAAGGCAATGACGATGTCAGTTTGTGTCTCGAACCTTGAGCCTCGTACCTGTTCTTCCGCGTCTTCCCATGGCCGCGATGCGTACTTAACTGTGCAGCCCTCCGCAGCAAAGGAACCCTCATGCCTCCGATGTCGCTCCGTCCCACCCCGTTCGCCCGTTCTGCCAAGCCCAGAGTCTCTACTAAGCAAGCACTTGCAGTCCGTAGTTCGCGACCGGCCCATCTTGCATGGCTCACAGCATCGCTTGTGCTTTGCCTCGTCTCTATCGTGTCGTTCGCGCAGCAGCAACGGGCGACGGCGGGGCTGCACCCGGAGAGTCCTGTACCGTCGCAGCCTGTCACGGTCACGGATGACGGCAAGAGTTTCATTCTCTCCAATGGCTACCTGACCGCGACCATCAACAAGAAGACCGGCGACATGACCTCGCTCAGGGTGTATGAACTGGAGACCCAGGGATACGTCTCCGGACATCATGCAGGCTACTGGGAGCAGAACCCCAACGGCGCGGCGCGCATGGAAGCGAAGGTGACCATCGACCCCAACACCAACGGCGGCAAGCGCGCCGAGGTCTCCATCAAGGGATGGTCGGATGGCAAGGGTCTGAATGCCGGCAGCAACGAACCCAGCACCGAATCCCCTGAAAGCGAGATTCCGGCCGGCGCACGGACCGCCGTGCAGGTCCAGTTGCCCCCAGGAGTGCAGCGCAACCGCGGCACGGCTACGGGTCCAAGGCCCGGCGCGGCGCCCGGTGCGCCCGGCGCGGCACCCGCACCCGGACGTGGTGGCGGACGCGGCCCAGGCCTGCTGGTGGACATGGAGATACGCTACTCCCTCGGTCGCGGCGAGAAGGGAATCTACACCTATGCCATCTTCACCCATGAGCCCAGCTATGGAGCGACCCAGATAGGCGAGAGCCGTTACGGGATGAAGCTGAATGGAAGCGTCTTCGACTGGCTCTCCATCGATTCGCAACGCAATATGGCCATGCCGAACGGTGCCGATTGGGACCAGGGAACCGACCTGAACATGAAGGAGGCGCGTCGCCTGACCACCGGCGTCAAGGCCGGCCAGGTGGAGCACAAGTACGATTACTGCGCCGACCAGTTCGACACCCCGGCCTACGGCTGGTCCAGTACCAAACAGCACGTTGGCATCTATTTCATCAATCCATCGGTCGAGTTTCTCTCCGCCGGCCCGAACCACTTTGAGCTGACTGGACACCTGGACGATGGAGATGGCGGCGATCCCACCCTGCTCGACTACTGGCGCGGCTCGCACTACGGCAGCGCCATTCTGCCCATCGCAGCCGGGGAGGACTGGAACAAGGTGGTTGGCCCCATTTTGATCTATGTGCCCACCGATGCGACTCCCGCCGCCAACTTCGCCGACGCCAAACGGCAGGCCAAACTGGAAGCTGACAAGTGGCCCTACGCGTGGGTGGACGGCGTGGACTATCCCAAAGGCGGCCCAGCGGGCCACCGTAAGCGGGCAGCTCATTCTGCGCGATCCTCAGGCCTCAGGAGCCGCTTTGCCGAATCTTCTGGTCGGCCTAGCCTATCCCGATCAGACGCCTGCGGCAACGCAGCCCGGCCAGCAGGGTGGACGCGGAGGTCCCGAGCAGATGACATGGCAGAACGACGCCAAGCACTACGAGTTCTGGACGCGCGGCGCCACCAGCGGTAAGTTCACCATCCCCAACGTGCGCCCCGGCACCTATGAGCTGCATGCTATCGCAGACGGTGTGCTGGGCGAATATTTCAAAGCCAGTATTACGATCAAAGCTGGCGGCGAGGTCGATTTGGGCAAGCTGGTGTGGGTCCCGGTCCGCTATGGAAAGCAGCTCTGGCAGATCGGCATCCCCAACCGCTCCGCCTCGGAGTTTCTACGCGGCGACGACCACTGGCACTGGGGTGAGTACATCGAGTACGCCAGACTCTTCCCTAACGACGTGAACTTCACCATCGGCAAGAGCGACTTTCGCAAGGACTGGTTCATCTACCAGGTACCGCATGACGAGTTGGCCAACGACCTGTTGGGTCACGGCCAGGGCCGGGCGACACCGTGGAAGATCGACTTCAACCTGGCTCAGGCGCCCGAGGCAGGAGCGCACGGAATCCTGCGCCTTGCCATCGCCGGCGCGGGAGCGCGCAGCATCGCGGTGCAGGTCAACGGCCAGAATGCCGGCTCCATCGATGGCCTGGTCTATAATGCCACCATCAACCGCGACGGAGTGGAGGGCTCGTGGGTCGAGAAAGACCTCACCTTCGATGCATCCCTGCTGCGCGCAGGCGAGAATTCGCTGACCCTCACCGTTCCGGCGGGAGGAACCACCAGCGGAGTTGCCTACGATGTTGTGCGTCTGGAGCTTGCATCCGCGCAACAGTCCGCCGCAAGATGAAAGGGTGTGTTCTACGTCACATTGCAGGCCCACTCACTGCACTAGGATGGCTACCATGAAGACGATTTCTACCTGTATTCTGGCTGCGCTGATGCTGCTGGCACGTCCGGTGCTGGGACAGACAGACGTCACTGCCCTGGAGACTGCGATCCACGCAAAAATGTTCGGGTTGCGCGGCTACCCCGCGGATGCGGTCGTGACCTTTACCTGGTTCGACGGAAAACTGGTTCCCGATACCGTGATACTGCATGGGATGGGGGCATTCGTCCCCGATACCGTCCGTCAGAAGGGAAGCAAGATCCTGATCGAAGGCCAGTTCGAGACGCTGGTTCGCGCCGGCGGCAAGGTAGCTCCGATGGGCCAACTGCCGATGAGGCTTGAGGTGGACCTGCAAAAAGCCAGTCCGGCGACGGTGATTCCCCAGCTACAGGCACAACTGTTCTTCCCCAGCCTGACAGCGGCACTGAAGAGTCTTCCAGAATATGTAGCGGACATCCTGCCATTTCCGGTCGACACCAAGCTTCAGCCGCCGTGCAACTGCGCCCATGTACTGCAGGATGGAAAGTGGATCGAGGTGGATGGGAGCAACCCGAACCTGGTTCCACCTAAATTCACCAAGATCGTTCCCAATCCTGCCCTGGACCAGATGGCAATCGACGCCAAATTATCGGGCACGATCACATTTATCTATCAGGTCTCCGAGACGGGCCGGGTGGATGAGCTTTGGCTGGCCAAGCCTCTAAGCTCCGCTCTGGATGAAAGCGCCGCGAAGACAAGCCGGGAGAACCTGTTTAAGCCGGCAACCCTGGACGGCAAGCCTGTCGGCACGGTTTCGATCCAGACCATTCCCGTCAACTACGGCTCAGCCCCGGCGGTACCGGGAAGTCACTGATTTTGGCCTATTTGTAGCGAAATGTCTTGCTTTTTGCCCTTAAATGCCCTAGAATGAGTCTAGATCGATTTGAGGCAGATGGCCGTGCAGGATGCGCGGCGTTCGGCTCGCAAGAGCTCTGGCTGAGATAAAAGGACACAACGGAAATGGCAAAGCGTCGTGGAAACCCAAACTGGGGCAAACCTGAGCCGATCGGCCCGGTTGTCCCCACGGTAACTTCCTTCGAACAGGTGGTCAAAGAGTTCAAACTGACCCCCGACCAGTACATCCGCTCCACCCGACTGCGTGAGTGGGCAAGGCACAACAAAAACTCGAAGTACATTCCCGAGGCGCTGCTGGAGGCCTGGGGGTTCGAGATCGAGTCCCTGCTGTAGGCTGATCTATTCTTACTAAGTCGCCGTCCCAGGCTGGGACGGCGTTTTACTTTAAGTTCCTGTCAGTTCAGTCGGCCCGATCTGCCGTTTGCTGTAAACCTCTCGCTAACCGGAGCGTACTTTGAGCCGGTACTATGCCGTACACTGATTCGGTCAACGAAAGGCCCTGAGTGATATGGAATCGACGGCACGTCGCGCAGCCTCGCTGCTCCGTCAGCATCCTCTTCTTCTCAGCGCTCCCTGGCTTGGGGTCTGCGCGGCCAGCTCCATCCTCACCATGACAGTTCAGCAGGTCATGAACCGGCTGTATCCTTTCATGAATACCGCGGTCACGAACGGCATGCGGAACAACTTTATCCACCTGGGCGCCGTAGACTGCGTTCTGCTGCTGGAAGGTGCGTTCAAGGTGGTTGCGCTGGCGTTGACGATACTTCTGGTTCAGCAGCTCGCCACGCAGGACGGGGATACGATTTCCGCTGCGTTGGAACGTTTGGGGAAGATTCCGTCCGTGGCCGGTATTTTGCTGAAGTTTTACACGATTGCCCTGGCGCTAAGCTTTGCAACGGGTCTTGTTGCGGCACTGCCTGTGGTCCTCTACGCCCCTTTGAGTCTGGCAATGCACAGGTCTCCACATCTTCTTCCGAGATGGGTGTCGATGGTATGTTCCGACTTGGGGAGTCTGTTCTTTGTCTTATGTGCGATGCCGGTCGTCCTCAGATTAATGTTCCGCCTGCAGCGGCCATCGCTCGCCGGCGAGGAGGAGACACCACGCGGATTGCTGCCGCGCGCAATGGGCTACGGTGCGTTGGCGGTTGGTGTACAAGTAGTGCTGGGACTGCTGATGCGGCCAATGCAGAGGACCGCTTGTGAGGCACGCCTCCAATGGGCGCTTTGTTCGGGCAAAGCCTGATTGGTCTGGTCGCGTACCTTGTTACTGCATTGCCTACCATTGCGTGTGTTGTTGCTATTGCCTTGATGGTGACCGGCGCGGAGGGACCTGTGACCGATGGGGAGTCCGCATTCTCGTCGGCGGAGCAGCAGGGTATCCTATAAGTGAGCGCCTATGCCTGAGACGAAATCAGCTTTTGCCACCGTACCCGAAGCCGTCGCGGAGATTCGCGCCGGGCGCATGGTGGTGGTCGTGGATGACGAGGACCGCGAGAACGAGGGCGACCTGACGTTGGCCGCCGAGTTCGTCACCCCCGAGGCCATCAACTTCATGGCGCGCTTCGGGCGCGGACTCATCTGCCTCGCGCTCACCGAGGAACGCGCCGACTACCTGCGCCTGGCCCCCATGACCAGCGAGAACACTTCGCGCTTCGGCACTGCCTTCACCGAGTCCATCGAGGCACGCGAAGGCGTCACCACCGGCATCTCCGCCGCCGACCGCGCGCACACCATTCGCGTCGTCATCGATCCCCGTTCCACCGCCAACGATCTGGCGCGTCCGGGCCACGTCTTTCCGCTGCGCGCGCGCAAGGGAGGCGTGCTGGTGCGCGCCGGACAAACCGAGGCCTCGGTCGATCTGGCGCGCATGGCCGGTCTGGTCTCCGCCGGCGTCATCTGCGAGATCATGAACGAGGACGGCACCATGGCCCGCGTGCCCGACCTCATCAGCTTCTGCTCCCAGCACGGCCTCAAGATGCTCACCGTCGCCTCGCTCATCCGCTACCGCCTACAGAACGAGCGGTATATTCAGCGCGTGGCCGAGGCCATGCTGCCCACCCGCTACGGCGACTTCCGCATGATCGCCTACGAGAGCGAGATGGATGGCATGGAGTCGCACGTCGCGCTGGTATACGGCGGCCAGATTGGTAACGAGGACAGCCGCCAGTCCGTCAGCCAGCCCGTGCTGGTGCGCGTCCACACCCACTGCCTAGCGGGCGACGTCTTCGGCGCAACCCTGTGCGACTGTCACGAGCTGCTGGACAATTCCTTGCGCATGATCGCAGAAGCAGGCCAGGGCGCGCTGATCTATCTTCACAACGCCGGGCGCGGCTTCTCCATCGATCGCAGCGGCATTGCATCCTCTGGCGAGATGGCGCCCAGCCGGCTTGTGCTGCACCGCGATACGCAACGCGTCCCGCGCACCGACGAGCTTAGCCAGGAGCGCATGCAGCGCGCCCGCCGCACCCTGCGACAGATCGGCCTGGGCAGCCAGATCCTCTCCGACCTCGGCATCCAGCGCATCCGCCTGCTTACCAACACACCCACCCACATCCCCGCGTTGCAGGGCTTCGGCATCGAGATTGTCGAGCAGGTGAGGATTCCGCTGGAGGATGGCATTAAGACCTGTGGGGTGAACTGACGATGAGCGACTATTACTTCTTGCTGATGCGCGTTGCAGTGGCTTGCCTCATCAATACCGTTGCTTTGGCCGCGCCCATTCTATTGGCTATGCCGTTCAAGATTGCCTCGACCGATGGCGTTCAAAAGATATTGATAATTACGGGGCTGTGTCTCGGCTGCGGGATGGCAGATTGGTGGATACTCCGACAACTCCGATTGCGATACACCAAACGTGAGGCGAAGGCAGTTACAACGGCGTTTGCTGTGTTTACTCCAGTGGCGCTGGCCTTGACAATGCCATTTGGTCTGGTACTGGCTCTATTACTCGGAGCGTACATTGAGCATCCACTTCCACTTTTTTTTAAACCCAATACCGGCATCTTCGAGATCGTCGGCACACTCATTAGTCTCGTGGCTATAACCGCATTATTATGCTATGCGGTTTGTGTGTCAGTGCTGTGTATGACACGTCACATTCAGAAAGTTCAGCAGGCATCATAGACCCCTACTGCACGGTGAGGTCCAGCGTTACTGCATGCGTGATCTGCACGCCGCTCACTGAGCTTGCGGTCACCTGGTACTGATAGGCCCCGCTTGGCGAGAAGCGCAGGTTGGAGGCGACGCTGCTGCCTCCTCCGCATCCGCTGGACGAAAGTAGCAGAATCGCCGCGAAGATCGCCCACACAATCGGGCCGTCCCGCCGCCATGCCTTGTGCCGCGAGGTGCGCGCCTTCCAGGTGAAGATGAGCGCAGGAAAGAGGAGGCAGAGCGCGGTGCCGCCGAAGCTGCGTTTGCGGCTTTCAGGCGTCGCAGGCAACGAATTGGAGCCGAGCTCGGTGACAAGATCGTTCCCGGCGATGTCGTCCTCATCCGCTACGAAGGCCCGCGCGGTGGCCCCGGCATGCAGGAGATACTCTACCCCACCAGCTACCTCAAGTCCAAGGGCCTCGGCAAATCCTGCGCCTTCATCACCGACGGCCGCTTCTCCGGCGGGCACTCCGGCCTCTGCATCGGCCACATCTCGCCCGAGGCAGCCGAGGCCGGCGCTATCGCCCTGGTCGAGGAGGGCGACACCATCCAGATCGACATCCCCAAGCGCATCCTCCGCGTCAACCTCTCCGACGCCGAACTCGCCAAGCGCCGCGCCGCCATGGAAGCCGAAGGCGCGCCGCATGGAAGCCCGCAACCCGCACCCGCAAAGTCTCGCAGGCGCTGCAGGCCTACGCCGCCCTCACTACCAGCGCCTCCCGCGGCGCCGTCCGCGACGTCTCCCGCATCCAGAAGTAGCGATCCATCAGACCATCTGGGTGCCCCATTCATCCGCGCTTTTTGCGCATGGGTGCGATTGCGTCTCAGACCCGCAATGCTATAGTGGATACGCCAACTGCCCAGCCTGTAATAGGGCAGACAGCTATTGGGGGATTTTTAGGTGTGGGTTGTGTAACGTGTCTATCCTTTCTGTAGAATCCATCGAATGAAGAATTCTCGCATCGGCATCGGTTTGGGGAGTTGCGCTCTTGTAGCGGCGACACTACTCGCCGTTTACGGCGTCGGAGTGTCTTGGAGGCAAGTTATTACGTGTGCCGTTGTTGTTTCGCTAGTCTGGTTCGCAAATGAATGCCGAAAAGAAGCTTTTCCCGCATATAAGCACCAGCGAATTCAGTTTTCAGTGGCCTTCACGAATATCCGCCAAGCGCTGATAGATTCGGGCGTCTTCGATGAAGCTCAAGCGAAGGAGAATGAAGCCGCGATTTCTTCGTTGGGAACGCCATGTATATGCTGGACATGGCTTGAGGAAGACCTGTTTTATGTGCAGACGGGACCAAGGGGCTACTTCACGAGCAAGCCAGAATTGTATATAGATTTGGATTTGCCGCCCGTACAAAAACCTCTTCCTTGGGATCGGCCCGCATTCCCAACCGCATATATCTCCGCCCTGGCCCTGAAGCCGACAACTTTCTTCTAGTCACTTCGGACGACAGCACAACGTCAAATGGTATGGTGAGGAGCCGAAGGGACATCTTCTGGTCAGCGTTCCTTACGAACTCTATAGAACGCTACAGAAGACGGAAGGCAAACACAACTATTGGCAAAAGCACCCGCGCGTGCAAGAGATTTTGAAGCTCATAAATCTCGAATACTGGTCTGACCCTGAATTTCCGCAGCATTGGGATTACAGGGGCAAATATGCGCAACTGGGATGGAACTACATCTAACCACTTGCGCACTTCTGCCTTGGACATAGACTCGTCACCCATTGCGATTCGTTGAACGAGATTTCCTCGCGTGAATTACACCGATCACCGACGGAACGATGAAAGAGGGGACGGCACCAAAATCCGCGACCGCTAGGCCCGAGTTTGTGTTGCGTGTTGCCAATTCAAGTAAGCCCGCAATTGCAATCAAAATCACAACAGTTATTGTCCAACTAATCAGCATCCTTTCCAACGTCTTCCATCGGGTTGAGCTATAGACTAAAGCCCCTATCATCGCAATCACGTAAACCGCCGGAGCGACAGACATTCCGATACAACTCCTTTCGAGTAACGGACTTTTAAGACCAACACTGTTGAAACCAGCCATCTGTGGTGCGGATGCTTTTTGTGCGCCAATGATACCGCAAATCGAGGATTCTACTGATGCACAGCTGCCAACTGACGAGATGATCTAAAATAGTACATCCCATTTGGAGGAACATGCGCTCATCCCGAGATCTCGAAGGGCTCGCCCTTCTAAACAAGTGGAAGGCACAACCTTCATCGATTCGATTCACATTCGTTGGAATCGGCAGAAAGTTGGAGTTTTCAGGTTCTTGTACCATTATCGAAGCCGTGGAGGGTACGCTTAGGCTTGAAGGTGCGGGCTTTACGCTGTTTCTTGATCTCTCAGACGCGGCGTTTGAAGAGGTAGGATCGCGGGAGAGGTTAAGGAATTGAATCTCGATCCCTCGCAGTATACAGAGTCGGTACAGATTGTTCTTGGGAGTGGAGACACGGTCAGCTTGTTCGTCCCGCTGCCGGATAAAGAGACTATCTTAAATTGATCTTGGCGAGTGGCCCACACAAAACCAACTTAATGCGCCAGTGATGCGCAGTCTCACTCCGTGCATGAATGGGGAAGTGTCTCAGACCCCCAAATATTATACCGACTGCGTCGTCCGCCGGAATGATCTAGCCGCGTTTGGAACTCTGCTTGACAATCCCTCTCTTAGCCCCTTCACGTTTTGCGACAGATTGATCAGCCAAAACCCTTCCGCCGGACGGATGCTTCCCCTTGAGTTGATTACTGGCATCCGTAAGAGCTTTGCTAGTCGGCGGTATGATCTTCTCTTGCTTAGGCATATGGTTCTCCTGTGCATCACGAGATCAGCGTAGCATATTCGTTAGAATTTCGGCGGGTGGCACACCCTAAGTTTTTAGAATCTTGATCCTCCCACAAAAGCGGGTGCCCCATCCACTCTTCGCGACGCTCTACGCCGCGCCAACCAGGTACTGTCCTAATTTGAATTGTCATCCTCGCTCAAATGGCCCGTCGATTGCGCGTGTTAGGATGTAGCGCAAAGAGAAAAACCCCGGACTGGCATCCGGGGCAGGTCTGCGGCACTCTTCTCAGATCATTGTATAGGAGTGTGCGTCGATGGAAAACCAACTGCGATCCGATGAACTATCTGAGTCAGAGAGTCACTGGCCCCTGCTTGAGCGATTTCGTTCTTTAGCTCTTGAAATTGTTCTTGAACGGCGGCGACATATTTCGGGGTCAGCTTCACCCGACGAAACTCTTCCTCCCAGCCCTCAACGTTTGCCTTCAGGATCGCCTCAAGAACGCCAATCTTAGCGGCAGCGTCGATTAGACGTTTCCCCAAATCTATCGCAAGTTCTTTGTCGGTTAGCATCGTGCCGAGAATTATACTTTGAAGATGTTCGAGATTGCTGGCGGGATCATCCTCGCGGTTGTCGGCTTGGCCGTTCTCTATGTCGTTCTTTATGCCGTCGCTCTCTATATCATTCCTTATCTGGGGGAAGTGTGCGAAGGGTTCCTTACTTCTCTATGGAGAATGTGGAGAACTTGGGGAAGGTGGAAGGAGCAGCCAGATCGTCATGTGCGCAATTTTCTTATATGGTGCGCCGCCGTCAGTTTTCTCATCTGGCTCTGGCATACTACCCAACACAAGCCCTAACGAACCGCGAGCGGGGAGGGGAAATTAGGACACTACCCGGCGGGTGGCCCACCCTAAGTTTTTGGAATCTTGATTCTCCCTCAAAAGTGGGTGCCCCGTCCTTCGCTGCGACTCCGGGGCCCCCGGCGAGCGGTCTTGGCTCGCTGGGGGGACCGGGGTCCCCGGCGAGCGGTCTTGGCTCGCTGGGGTGGTCGAGCGATGAGTGGGTCTACTGTCCAAGTCTCGCGGTCTTCTTCGTCAGGCCGCCGAGGGAATCTTCGCGGTCAGCTCAATTCCCAGTGCCTGCATCACTGCCAGCGTAGTCTTCAGCGTCGGGTTTCCCTTCTCGCTGAACGACCGATAGAGCTGCTCGCGCGACAGTCCTGTCTGCTCGGCAATCTGCGCCATCCCCTTGGCGCGCGCCGCCACAAACGATTGTGTTCCCGGCGCAAGCACGGTCGATCCCAGCACCGTGCTGCCGTCCAGCGTCATCCTCAGCAGTACCTGGTATGAGGTGGCAGTCAAGCGGGGTGGAGACGTTGGTCACAGGGAACTGGCCCAGCGAGACCGAACCGGACAGCAGCAGATTGCCGGCAACCGGATCGATCGCCAGGGAAGTAATCCCCGCGCCTGGAATAAAGGTAGAAAACGTAAGTCCGTTACCTGTCTGCGTCAGCTTGGTCAGAAATCCTGTAGTCGCGCCCAGCGCCTGCGTCGCCAGCAGATTTGGCACTAGCGCCGCCACCGTCGGATAGCCCGGCGCGGTGGTCATTCCCGCGATGTACGCATCGTCGGAGGAGTCCGCTGCAATCGCTGCCGGCGAGGTGTTGCCGCCGGCGCCGCTGAGGTACGTCGCGTAGAGCAGGGAACTGCCCGACGCGGAAAACTTCTCCACAAACCCATTCCACGAACTGCCGAATGCCGGCGTCTGAATAATTCCGGCGGGCGTCACCGGCAGCGTCGTGCTGAAGATGCGTTCCTGTAACGAAGACAGCGTCGCCGGTTGCCGCAATCGAGCCGGCATCCATGAATCCGCCGCCGCAGAAGGTTACGAAGAGAGGGTTGCCGAGGTTGGCGCCGAACTTGGCCACAAACGAGTTGGTTGCCGTGCCCGATGCAGCAGGGAAGGCCGCGCCACTGGTCGCCGTCAGCGAGCCGGAGCCGGTGGTGCCGGTGACGTAGACATTGCCCGCCGGATCCAGTGCCATCGCCAACCCAATGTCGAACTTGGCTCCGATATATGCCGAATTCAGTACGGTGCTTGCGGTAGAGTTGGTCTCAATCACGCGCACGCCGTCGCCCTGATTGATTAGCAGATATAGGTCTCCCGCCGCGTTTGTCTGGACCGCATCGATCTGGCCTGACGGCTGGCTTTGATTGGTCACCGCGCGAAGCCCCGCAAAGGTGAGTTGCTGCGGCCCCGTCGGTGACGCCTGCTGCGCGGAACCCAGTCCGCAAGCCAACGCCCACGCCAGCGCTCCACCCACCCATGGACTGCGCGGCTGTCGTTTCCGGATCGCCTCATTGTCCGAGGCCCGGTCCGCGGGATGGACGGTCTGATCGGAGTTCATCATGGTCATCTGGCTGCGGTGTTGCCCTGAGTGCAGCCTGCCCTCAATATCCATGGAACCGTACGGGTTATGTTGTCCGAATCTGAGAAAACCTACTGACACGCCACTATACCGTGTCTTTTCGGGAATGGGTACCGTTACTTCGCAGCCGTCTTGTTTTCTATTTCGAGCGCACGGTTGCAGCAACCGTCCGTACCCTTGCCGGCCCGCCCCATGTCCAGCAGCCAGGCCAGTCCTCGCTCGCGCATCGTGCGCTCGAAGGCGGTGTGCGTGCTGTAATGCACGGTCTGCATTCCAAGCACCGCGGCGGCGGCAATGTTCTCCGCGCGGTCGTCGATAAACAGGATGTTGCGCGGTGCTGTCTTCAGCGCCTCGGCGGTCTTAAGGTAGATTGCAGGATCGGGCTTCGCCGTCCGCATCGCATGCGACCAGCCGCAGAACTCGAAGCCGCCCAGCCACGGCATCCTGGCCACTACCCCCTCACCGATCGCGTCGCCGATGTTCGACAGGATGCCGGTTCGCACTCCCGCGCGCTGCAGTCGCTGCGCCCACTCCACCATGGGTTGGTTGAGTTGCGTCCACAAGTCGATGTCCGCCGCCATCAGCAGCTTCATCTGCGCATCATCGAAACGAACTCCCGCGTGTGCGGCAACAGCCTCCCAGTAGGTCCTTCCCGGTCAGTGCGCCGCGATCGTAGTCGTGGCGGAACTTCCAGTAGGACTCATGCAGCCGCTCCTCGTCCAGCCCACTGACCTCGCGGAGCCTGGCCCACGCCGCCGGATTGGGCGGCCCGGAGAGCACCTGGCCGTAGTCGAAGAGCACCGCGTCAATGCGCTGCGCAACGCTTTCCGGGCGATTTGCCCCGTGTGTACTCTCAATGCAGATGTTTTCTGAGGGGGAAGAAGAGGAATTGAGCATCTCCTTCGATTGTAGGCGATTTACCCTTAAGCGGACGGGGAGCTTTGCGCCGAATGCGCGGGCAATCCCTGCCGACAGAAGGGAAGCATGCCGCAGCGAATGTCAGACGCAACACAATCGAACCGATGGAATCCGGAGTTGCGCCGCTGGCTCCAGGGAGCCTCGCGGGTGGCAGGCTTCGATGTCGTTGGTGTCGCCGAGGTGCGCGCACCAGACAATCCGGCGACCGCACAAGACGCGGCGCGCTATTCCGCGTGGATCGACGCGGGCTATGCAGGCGAGATGGAGTATCTCAAGCGCCGCAACGAACAGGGACGCCTTCTGCGCAGCAACCTGCGCGTCGCCATGCCGTGGGTGCGCTCGGCGATCGTCTGCGCGATGAACTACAACTACGCCGAGACCCCACTTTCCATCGATCCCGCGTCGCAGGCATCGGGTTGGATTGCGCGCTACGCATGGACTGGCCGCGCGCTCAACGACGGTACGACCGCGCCAACCGACTACCACGACGAGATGCTCGTCCGCCTGCGCGACCTCGAGTCGGACCTCATTACTCGCGCCGGCTGCACTACCCGCTGCTACGTCGATACCGGCCCGCTGGTGGAACGCGTCCTGGCTGCCGAGGCGGGCATCGGCTGGATCGGCAAGAACACCTGCCTCCTCAACCAGCAGCTCGGTTCCTGGCTGCTGCTGGGTGTGATTGTGACCTCGCTGCCTGTGGAGGAGACGAGAGATGAGATGGAGAAAGCACACTCCGCGGACGCTTCCCTTGAACCCCCACCGCTACATTCAGAAGAATCTATATCTACACAATTGAAGGATGATGCTTCAACGCATATTGCTTCTATATCTGCCACTGACCGCTGCGGAAGCTGCACCCGGTGCATCGACGCCTGTCCGACCGGTGCGCTGCTTGGATCGAAATCACAGGACGCACCGCGAACTATGGACGCCTCGCGCTGCATCGCCTACCTCACCATCGAGAAGAAGGGTGCAATCGACCCCAGCCTGCGCGCCCCGATGGGACGCCACGTCTTCGGCTGCGACATCTGTCAGGACGTCTGCCCATGGAACTCTCAATCGCTTCACAAGCCAAATCGACAAGCTCTACAGCCGCGCCGCGAGCTGATCAATCCCGCGCTCGACTGGTTGGCCGGGTTGGACGCGCATGATTTCAAGCGCCAGTTCAAGGGCTCGCCGCTGGAGCGCACCGGCCGCAAGCGCATGCTGCGCAACGTCGCCATCGCCATGGGCAACAGCGGGGAAGCGCGCTTCCTGCCCCAGCTTGAAGCCTGGGCCGCGGGTGAAGATCCCGTACTGGCCGATGCAGCGCAGTGGGCGCGCGCGCGTCTGCTAGCCTAATAACAATGGTCCCAGTCGATTCCACGCAAGCCTCGCACGAAAGCTCCCCCAGCGTTCCCATCGAACAGGTACGCCCCGTCGTCCATCGCGAGGGCCTCGGGCCGCAGGTCGTCGCCCTTGCCAGGTACATGACGCAGACCGAGGTGCATACCTACGCCTTCTCGGTCGCGGCCAACATTATCCTCTCGCTCTTCCCCTTCATCGTGATGCTGCTGACCATCTCCCGCCTGCTGATTCCCGAACACTCGCTGGAGTCGGTCGTCTGGCAGATGATGTACAACTTTCTGCCCTCGAACCAGTACTTCATCATGCACAATATGCAGTTTCTGGTACACCCGCACAAGAGCACCCAGCTCTATTCGGTCATTATGCTGCTGGTCAGCTCCACCGGTGTCTTTCTTCCGTTGGAGGTAGCGCTGAACCAAGTCTGGGGTGTGAAGAAGAACCGCTCGTATCTACTCAATCAGGCGGTCTCGCTGGGCCTGGTCTTCGCGGTCGGCGTGCTGGCGATGACCTCTGTCGCGCTCTCTGCCTTGCAGCAATCGATACTCACTCTGGTCTTCCTTGGCCATGTCGACAACATCGTCTTCCACTTTCTCACTGGAGCGATGCTGCAGATTCTCGCCGTAGCCGTCGGCATTCTGATCTTTTTCCTCATCTACTGGATACTGCCCAACCGCAAGGTGCCCGCGCGCGCCGTGCTGCCCACGGCCATCGTCATCGGCATTCTGTGGGAAGTGGCAAAGGTCCTTTACGTCCTCGCCCTGCCGCATCTCGACTTCCAGTCGGTCTACGGCCCCTTTTACGTCTCGGTCACACTGATGATGTGGGCGTTTCTCTCCGGTCTGCTGCTGCTTGCCGGTGCTCACTTTTCGGCTACACGGTATGCTCTCTCCGTGGCCCGCCAGGAAGAACGCGCCGAGCGCGATCAACGGGGCGCCGGTTCCGCGCAGTAGAATGATGCCCATGCAAAAGACGCATCCATCCGGCGTTCGGCAGGGACCTCCAGCCTCCGTGAAACAACCTTCACGATGGCGCCGCCGTCTTCCCACCGGAGCAGCTGGAGTGGTCTTCTGGCTCGCACTCGGCTTTGGCCTGCTCTGGCTGCTGCGTCTGGCGCCCAGTGGAGGCGGCAAACTGCTTGGCTGGATGCAGCTTCTTGTCGGGCTGGCGCTCATCAGCCTGGCTGTCCCGCTGGCCTGGCGTCTACTGCATCGGCATCTGCTGTGGAGCCTGCGCAACAAGCTCATCCTCACCTACCTGCTGATCGGACTTGCTCCGGTCATCCTGTTTGTGACCTTCGCGACGGTCTCGGCGTACATCGCGGCGGGCCAGTTCTCCATTCACCTGGCGGACACTCGCATCCACCAGCAGTTGGACGAGCTTGGCGTGGACAACTCCGCCCGTGCCTCGCGTATGGCTCGCGCCCTGCGGCCTCGCGCCGAGACGCCACCGGGCCAGCCACCTCTGGGCCCGCCCGGACCGCCTGACCTTCGGCGAAGGCCGCGGCCCACGGCGAGCAGGGCCGCCGCTGGCGCTGCGAGAGCTTCGGCGGCGCGCCAGGCACAGTCCGCCGCAGCACCCGCCTCCGATGCCACTGCCGAAACCGCAGCTCAGTTGGCCGCCCAGTTAGCCAACCAATCGACGGCACTGGGCGAATCGGCCCCCGACCCCCTGCTGGAGCGTTTGCACCGGCACAGCGCTATCTATCTGAACGGCGCGCCATACACTACTACGCAACTGTTCGCCCCGCCGGCCACGAGCGCCGCACGACCAGCCGTCGCTCTACAATCCGCCGAAGCTGCACAGCCCAACCCAGCGTCCGAGAGTTCCACAACCCAGCAAACCATGCCGCTGGGTCTGCCGCCCTGGGCCGAGGACCTGAAAGGCCTTCAGTTCCGCAGACTGGTCCTCGATGGCCAGGACTTATACCTCGTCGCCATCGATCAGCGTCACATCGATGGTGTCGGTCTGCTCACTGTCATCACAAGTCTGCCGGTCGACAGCGCCCTGATGGACGTGGTGGCTGAGAAGCTGGGGCGAGTCGGCCTCTATGGCTTGATGACCGGCGGCCCGCAGGCAAATCCCGTCGCCTCCACCTCGCCTCCACCCTCCGGCGCGACAAATAGCGGCGCCCGCTCCCTCGACAACGATCTGCAACAGTCCTTCGTTTTTGGCGGCGAGGAACCCAAGGCCGTCAACTTCTGCGACTTCGAAGTCCCGTTTCTCTCCACCATGGAGATACGCAACTGGGAGACGGGCCTTCCCGACAATGTTCCCATCCGGGTGTACTCGCGTCCGTCGGTGCTCTATAGCCAGCTCTTCGGCAGTTCGCTCGGTGGCATCGTCACCAGCTACATCCGCAATGGGCTGGTGGGTCTATGCATTCTCTTCGCGCTGATCGAGGCGCTTGCCCTATGGGCTGCGCGGCGTCTCAGCCGCGACATCACTACCTCGGTGGAAGAGCTCTACGCCGCCACCCAGCGTGTGGATCGCGGAGATTTCGTGCATCGCATTGCCGCCGCACCCGCCGGCAAGCGCGATCAGCTAGGCGAGCTCGCCCGCTCCTTCAACCGTATGACCGGCTCGCTGGAGCGCCTGCTGGTCGAACAGCAGGAAAAAGAGCGCATGCAGAGCGAACTCACGATTGCCCATGAGGTGCAGGCCAACCTCTTTCCCCACCAGGTACACGACCTGCCCATGCTCCAGTTGCAAGGCATCTGCCGTCCGGCGCGTTCCGTCTCGGGCGACTACTACGACTTCCTCATCTTCCGCCACCCCGACAATCCCGACGGCTCGCGCGGCGCGGAGTCGGGCGTCGGCATCGCCCTCGGCGATATCAGCGGCAAGGGCATCTCCGCCGCTCTGCTGATGGCCACGCTGCACTCCGCCGTGCGTGCCTACCGCCTCGCCAGCGAGGACCTTATCTACAGCGAGAGCGCCATCGCCGCCCTCACTGCCAGCCGCGAAGACCTGGCCGGAGACAGTGGCAAGCTCTTCGAATCGCCCGGCCGCATCTTGTCGTTGCTCAACCGCCATCTCTATCGCAGCACCCAGCCGGAGAAGTACGCCACCCTCTTCCTGGCCCACTACGACGCGGACACCGCGCACCTCACCTACTCCAACGCAGGCCACCTGCCGCCGTTCGTGCTCAACCGCAATGGCAAGGTGGTCCGCCGCCTCGACCGCGGAGGCACGGTCGTGGGCCTGATGGACGGCATGCGCTACGAAGAAGACCGCTTCCGCATGAACTCCGGAGACATTCTGGTCGCCTACTCCGACGGCATCACCGAACCGGAGAACGACTTCGGCGAGTTCGGAGAGTCGCGCCTGGTGGAGATCGTCGCACGCTACCGCGACCAGCCACTTACTGTCATCTCCGACCAGGTGCTGCTCGCCCTCGATACCTGGATCGGCGCCGCCGAGCAGCCCGACGACATCACCCTCGTATTGGCAAGGCAGCTTTAGCCTTGGCCGGGCGCCCCATTCATCGCAGTCCTATCGCGATGAGTGGGTATAGCGCAGATCCAACCGACTTACAAGCCGGCTAAATCCTTCAGCGATACGGTTGCCGTTGCAGTCTGCATCTGCATACGCCGCACAATCTTCCTTCCGGCAAAGCTGACGGGCGTGCCCGATCTGAGTGATCCTGTCGTCACACCCGGAACGCCGAACGTATCTGTCGTCGCTGTCACAGGGCTAATGTGAAGCTGGCTGGAAGAGTCCATCCCCATAAATGCATGTGCGGGCATATTGGTTTGCGGAATCGGAGCACCCGAATCGTAGCCCCAGTAGGTGCCGATTGCAAACCTCGGAGGCGGGCCAAAGACCGAGAGACACCGAAGCATTCCCCACTCTTCATAGTATGCGCAGGTGCCCAGTCCTGGGACCATCTCACTCTTGCTGGAGAGAATGGTCTGGAAAACGGGCATGGCTTGATACTGGGCAACGGCGAACTCCATGCTCACCCGTACAGTTCCTCCGTCCAGTTTGTCATACACCTTGCGGGGAATCAGTATCTCAGGAGACGACCTGTTGGAGCGGGAGAAGACCGTCTGTCCAAAGGACGCGGCTGCATTCTCCCAGTGCGACTCCCAGATAGTTCCGTCAGAACCTTCCAGATGGAGCTTCTGCCCATCCAGTATGTAGTCTGTCCCCGGCGCAATGCCGGAGACCACAAGCGGCACCTGAAGAATGATATTTCGATCGGTGGATTTTTCGGAATTGTAGGGATTGCCTTTGGGATGCGGAGTAGTATCGATCGCGATGGAAATAGGGTCACCCTGCGTGGGCCTGTCATATCCCACCACTGCCAGCGAACTTCCCGGCAATAACCACTGCGCGGCGATCAGCGACACAATCGCCGCGGCGTAGAGCAGGACCGTTTTTCGCGTTGCCCGCCAGCGAAATTGATAGATCGCAACGCACGACAGAATCGCAGCAAAAATTCCAGAAACTAACCCGCCCATAAATCGCGGCTGAAGGTTTCGTCCAAGTGTCAGGACAGCTACCAGCACAATCAGCACCAGCGCTCCCAGCAGGGCCAGCACCGCTTGGCCGAATGAGTTTGTAACCGTCGCAGCGCTCGCCAGCGGCAGTAGAAACGTTGCACTCAGCAATAGCATTTCGAGCAGAATCAGGTGCAGGTTAGGCGCAACCGCAAAGCCGGCCAGATGCAGCAACAACATCTGCGACAGCATCAACGGCGCATATAAAAAGCACATTAGAAACAGGACCTTCGCCGCCATCAGCTTCCACCATACAACCGGGCGCGTGGTCCAGAACTGGTTCACGCCCGGCAACCGGTCTGTCTGGATCAGCCGGATAATCAGAATCCCCCAGGATATGTTGAGCAGAATCGCAATCGCCGCCGAGACTATATGTTCGATTTGCATGTTCTGCGATGGATTAGCCCAGCTTCGCGGCTCGAAGATGTCGAAGAAAACCATGACGACGAGCGTGGCCAGAACCTCCAGCCGCAGTTGGCGCGTGTCTTTGCGAAAGATGTGAACGATCTGACTCATGCCGTGCCTCCCGTTGCCAAATTGCCGCGTTCCGTGCGATGCGTCCTGGCATTGGCCAGAAAGATCGACCGCAGCGACATGGGCGCAAACTCCGCATCGCCCGCCGTGGGGAAGAGCGTCACAATCTGCGCCTGCGCCTCGGCCTCCGAAACGAACGCCGCGTGCGTGAACCGCACCAGCGCTCCACTCCGCTCGACCTCCATCCACGCTGTAGGAAGATTGGCAGGCGTCTCGCTCGCCGGATCGACCTGAAACTCAATCTGTCGAAACCGGTTGCTCAGCGTCGTCATCTCTTCGCTGAACAGCAGGCTGCCCTCCTCCAGATAGCCCACATGGCTGGCGAAGCTCTCGATCTCCGCAAGGTCGTGCGACGAGATAAACAAAGTCGTCTCGCCGATGCGGTCCAGCAGTCCCTGGATCAACTCGTCGCGCACCAGTGGATCGAGACCCGAGAACGGCTCGTCCAGCACCAGCAGCGCGGGGCGGAAGCTGAGCGCGCCGGCAAACGCCGCCTTCATCCTCATGCCGCGCGATAGCTGCTTCAGCTTGCGGCCGGGTGGCAGCGCAAAGTCGCGCAGCAGTTGCGCCTCAAGCCCGCGGTCCCACGTTGGATAGAACGGACGCAGGTAATCCAGCAGCTCACCCACCGTCATCCAGTCCGGCAGTTCCTGTGTCTCCGCCACGTAGCCGATGCGGTTCAGCGCCGCGCCGCGAATCTCGCCGGCAGGCATCCCCAGCACCTCCGCTGTACCGGATGTGGCGGGCTGCAGGTTCATCAGGAGCTGGATCAGCGTCGTCTTTCCCGCTCCATTCGGGCCGACCAGAGCGTAGACCGATCCCGGTTCAACCGCGAGCGTCACCTCATTGAGTGCCGTCAGCGGGCCGTACCTGCGGGTGAGGGAGTGGGTTGCAATAATCGAATCGTTCATCGGCGGACCTGGCCTCGTGGATTGAGTGTGAGTAGTTCGTACTGCTTTGCAAGGCAGCGGAGGAGCTCTTTCTGGTCGACGCCGAGCCGGCGCGCTTCCACCACCAGCTCCTCAATCTGCCGGCCCAAAAGGCGGCTGCGCTCCTGCGGAGTGACGTCAGGCGGCGTCGCAACCACCGTTCCGATCCCGGGATGCATCGCCAGCAGCCCTGCATTGATCAGCTCCGTGACGGCCTTGTGCGCCGTGTTGGGGTTGATGCGCAGTTCCTTGGAGAGCGCGCGTACCGAGGGAAATGCGTCGCCCGTGCGCATCTGTCCGAACAGGATCGCCCGTTTGGCGGCGTAGACAATCTGATCGGAGATCGGCAGACCCGGCTGAATCGTGATGGGAAATGGTGTCACTCGTGTATTAGTACCATTAGTACACTAAGAGCGCAAGTAAATAATCCATTTTTCGCGTCGATTGCTTGTCGAGTTGATTCTTGCAACGCATCGAAGCTGTGCTGCCGCAGGAGTTCCGCCTCACAACTTGGCTTGCATGGCCTTCACTACAATGTCGTTGGGCGAGCCGCCCGTGGGCAGGATGGTGAACAGCCCTGGGGCGGGCGCGGTGCGAACCACAGTCACCTCGCCGGAGCGCGCATCGGCGGAGAGCAGCAGGTGCTCGTCGGCGGAGAATGCCAGCGTGTCGGGCGCGTGTCCGGTGCGCACGCTGCCCCCCACCTTGCCGTCGTCGATGCTCCACAGGTTGATCGAGTCGGCCCCGAAGTTCGATACCCACAGCGTTCCGTTGTCCCCGCTCACAACGCCGAATACCGGCTTGCTGCCAATGGTGTACGTTCCGCTAACCTCGTTGGTCCCGGTCTCAATCTCGCTGAAGGAGTCGGAGCCGAAGTTCGCGCAGAAGATCTCGCCCTGGTCCGGCTTCAGCGCCAGTTGCACGGGCGTCTGGCCTACATCCAGCAGCGCCAGCATGTGGTCGGTCAGCAGCGTGGAGTTCTGCTTTGCGGCCCACGAATCGGGTGCGGCAGCCAGCGACACCGCCATCACCTGGTGTCCGCCCGAGCAGGCGATAAACGCCTTCGAGGAGTCGTTCAGAATCACCGCGTCGGTCGCGCCTGGGCAGCCCGTAAATACCGCGCGCAGATGCGGCAGCGCCTGTTTCGCCTCAATTCTTGGCGTCAGCTTGGCGGCAAGGCCCAGCGCCTCCGCCTGCGGCGCGTATGGCTCGACCGCAAAGATGGAAACGCTGCCGCCGCCGCGGTTGGTCACTACCAGCGAGCGCATATCGCGTGAGATGCGCGCCAGTCCGGGCTGCTCACCGGTGCCCACCACGCCCATCTCGCGCCGCCGCTCCAGGTCGATCACGCTCACCGTGTTCGATCCGCTGTTGGCCACATAGGCGCGCTCTCCCGCCGCGTCCACGTCGATAAAGTAAGGCAGCTTATGCACCGGGATGGTCGCCGCCACGCGGTTTGCATCCGTGTCGATCACCGAGACCGAGCCCGTGCCCTCCGCCGTGCCTGTATTGACCACGTACACCTCGTTGCGCTTCGGGTTCACCGCCATGCCGGTGGGCTGGGTACCCACCAGCAAGGTGCGGTCGGGACGCAGGTAGACCAGATCGAGCACCGAAACCGTGTTCGACGCGCCATTCGATACATAGGCAAACTCGCGGTAACCCGCGGGCACGTCGGGGAAGTGGCTGCGGCATCCCTGTATCAGCAGCAACACGGCTAGCGCAGCCAGCCCAGTTTTATGCATGATTTGCATCTCTGCGAGTCTATAGCATCTGCCAGCAGGCTTCACGGTCCGTGAAGCAATCCATCCGTGAAACTTTAATTTGCCGGCCACGGTCTAACTCTATGAGGCGGGATTCTACCCAACGTAGAAATCTACGCATCGATGGTTCGACCCTCGGACAACGAAGCTGGGCGAAATTTCCTGGCTTCGTTGTATTTTTTTGCTTTTAAGCGTCTTCGTCCCGCAGGGACAATTCCGCCTGGTCCGGCTGCAATTCCTTCCCGGTGCGCCGCCACTGCCACGCGATCCATGCGGCGTATCCACCCTGAATCAGCCACACGATAAGGTAGGAGGCCAACAGATGGTGCGCCTCCACGCTGCTGCCAAACATCCAACTCAGCTTCATTGTGCGATCTCCAGGGAGCCTTCAATGGCCTTCAGCGCCGACGCCTGCTCCGACTGCTGACGCCGCCGCTCCAGCCCATAGCGGAAGAGCAGAAGAAAAACTCCCCACATCGCCCAGCCCAACACATTCCAACCGAATGCCGGCATCATGGAGGGATCGATGCCTGTGTCTGGGCCGCCGCCAAAGACGGGCGCTGGGTGCTGCGTCCGCATGAACCGGATCGACAGGTAGACGATGGGCACATCGATGGCCGCAAAAACCGACAGCACCGCGGCCAGGGTCTGCGTCTGCCCGGTGGAAGAAAGCTTGCGCAGCATCAGGTAGCTCACATACAGCAGCCACAGCAGCAACATGCTGGTCAGGCGCGCGTCCCACGTCCACCAGATTCCCCAGGCCACCTTGCCCCAAAGCATCCCGGTCAACAGCGAGATGCTGGCATAGACGACCGTCACCTCCGCCGCCGAGATGGCCACAGCGTCTGTGGTCAGCGCTTTCAGCGGGTCGCGCCTCCGCCAGTAAAGATAGAAGAGCGACGCCACGAAGTTCACGTAGGGAAACAGCAGGCTCAGCATGGACGTGGGAACGTGGTAGTAGAAGATGCGCTGCACATTGCCCATGGTGGCTTCGGTGGGCGCCACCACCAGCGCCAGCCGGGTGGCGTATGCAATCGCCGCCAGCGTCAGCGTCACCCACACCATGCCAGCCACACCGAAGATGCAGGAACGCTTCACCATGGTTCCAGTTTACCAAGAAGGAGGCAGTGTCGCATCGAATCCAGTTGCTCGGTGGTGTCCAAAGAGTGCGTTGCTAGCTATTCAGGGGCTATTCGGACCCTGCGGTGAAGAAGTTCCGTATGCGTGGGCCGCAGCGATAGAACCAGCCAGCTGCAATCAGCCATAGAGTCATCCGGAGAACGGTACCAAGGAGTTGCTGGATATATGCGTGGAGTAAGTTCGACGTTTCCGGCAAGCTAGTGTTCGTGCCCAAAACTGACCCGGTCTTACGCATGTAATGCGCCACAGAGATGAGTTCATGTGGCAAGTAGGTGAGATCGCCGATGAACCAAAGAAGCAGGATCGCTGCAACAATGCGGCTGGCGATGAGGACGGCTTGTTCGCAAGTGATGCTCTGAGACGCGTTTGGATCGGACATAGGGGTTTTTCTCGTGTCCCAATGTACTCCATGAAGAATAATGCAGCAATTCTGTTAGAGCGAAACATGATCTCTAACGCCGCTCACCTTGCCGGGTGATGTCCTTGAGCCCGCCTACTCCGCGCTCAGCACTGTCTCGAACAGCAGCAGGCACACCAGCGTGAAGATGATGTTATAGGCGACCAGCAGCCGGATCCAGAGCATCGGATCGGATTCGCCGGTCAGGATCGCGGTGGTGGCCGACATCATCCCCAGCAGCGCGGGCAACGATACCGGCACCATGATCAACGGCAGCATCAGCTCGCGGTTGCGCGTACGCAGCCCCATCGCCGCAAAAAGTGTCCCGTTACAGACTAGCGCCCAGGTCCCCAGCGGCAGTACCACCAGCAGCATCCAGCCCTGCCCCAGCGCGTGCAGGTTGTAAAAGACGATGAACAGCGGCGACAGCACCACCTCAATCAGCACCACAAACAGCAGATTGGCCAGCGCCTTGCCCAGGAACAGCGCCGAAGCCGGCGCGGGCGACATGCGCTGCGCGTCCAGCACGCGATTGCGCTGCTCCCGCGTCCACGACTGGTTCAGCGCCGTGAACGATGCAAACAACAGCGCGACCCACAGAATCCCGCCGGCTATCTGGCGCGAGGTCGCCGCCGTCGGATCGAACGAAAGCGAAAAGATAATGACCACCAGGAACGCGAAGAACAGCATCCCCACCACCGAATCGCGCGAGCGCCACTCCAGCCGCAGGTCCTTCTGCAGATGGCACCACACATGGCCAAAGTAGCTCCTCAGCCCGCGCAAGTCGTTCCTCAGTTCGTTCATCCGCCTGCCTCGGAACCGGCTTGGTTATACAGAATCTTGGTCAGGTCGGCCAGCTTTCCCCCGGTCGCGCGCAGGTAATCCGCCGGGGCCATCAGTAATTGCACTCCGCGTAGTCCCGCCGAGATCGAAATCACCTCATGCAGTTCAATCGTCTCGTCCACAAAAGCAGGGAACTGGGTGCGCGCGGCCATCACCGTCACCCCGCCGCGCACATAGCCTGTCAGCGGTTCCACCTCCTTCAGCGATGCCAGCTCCACCTTCTTGACCTCGGCCGCCGCCGCTAGTTTCTTCAGGTCAAGCTCGCAGTCGCCGGGAACCACCGCGAACAGATGCTCGCCACTAGACGCCTTGGTCAGCAGCGTCTTGAAGACCTGCTCGGCGGGCAACCCGATCTTTCGCGCCACCGCAATCGCGCTCAGGTCTTCGGGATCGACCTCGTACTCGCGCATCTCATACGCAATCCCCAGCGAATCGAGCAGCCGCGCCGCATTGGTCTTCGCTGCCTTGGCTGCCTTCATCGCGCCTCTCTCGCTGTGCTCACGATCGTTACGATTGCGCCTGCCCGCATGGTCAGCGTGGTCTCGGCCAGCGGCTCGGCCAGATGCGCCTGGTGGGTGGTCAGAATGATCGTTCGTCCGCGCGCGCCATCTCCGTCCACGGGCCAGCCGCGAAACTCCATCAACAGCTCCACCATGTGCTTCGCCGAATTCACGTCCAGGTTGGAAAATGGCTCGTCCAGCAGAAGCAGCTCTGGGTCTGTCTGCAACACGCGCGCTAGCGACGCCCTCTGCCGCATTCCCTGCGAGTACTGGCCCACCGGCCGCGTCAGGGCCGGGTCCAGCCCCACCGCGCGCAGCGAGTGCTCCGGCGATCTCGCTGCCTTACCCGCATCGCTTTGCAGGCGGGCGAAGTAGCGCAGGTTCTCCATCGCCGAAAGCTCGTCGTACAGCATTGCCTCATGGCTCATATACGCAATGCGGCGGCGTTGCCAGCGCGGCTCCTTGCCAAAGACATGCACGGTGCCGCGTGTCGGGGCAATCAGCCCCGCAATCATCCGCAGCAAGGTCGATTTGCCCGCTCCATTGTCCCCCAGAACCACCGTCGAGCTGCCCACCGCAAACTCCACCGTCACCTTGCGCAACGCGGCAAAGTTCCCGTAGAGTTTGGAGACCTCAGAAAGCGATGCGGCTCCGGCTGCATTGAGGGGCTTCGCGGGTTGTCTCTCCACAGTCTGCATTCCGGCTTATGCGAGTATAGAACCATCACCTTCCATACGGAGCCACCTCATGTCCTTTCTGCGCAATCTCTTCGCCACGGCTGTCATTTCAGTCCTGTTAGCGTCGCCGGAGATGCCCGCCCCGGCGCAGCAGATCGCGCTGGACGTCCCCGACCGCGCGTTCGCCCGAGAGATTTTTCAGCAGTTGATCGAGACCAACACATCCCATTCTGTGGGCAGCACAACAGTCGCCGCGGAAGCGATGCGCAAGCGTCTGCTGGATGCAGGCTTTGACGCGAAAGATGTCGTCGTGATGGGCCTGGACGCACGCCATGGCAACTTGGTTGCGCGCTATCGCGGAGCTCCGGGCAGCATGAAGAAGCCGCTGCTGATCATATGCCATCTGGATGTGGTCGAGGCCAGGCGCGAAGACTGGACCACCGATCCCTTTCAGCTTGTGGAGAAAGACGGCTACTTTTACGGGCGTGGTACGCAGGACATCAAGGAGTCGGACGCCGCCTCCATCGTCAGCTTCCTTCGCCTCAAGCGCGAAGGCTTTGTGCCGGACCGCGATATCGTCCTCGCCCTGACCGCGGGGGAGGAAGGCGGCGAAGGCAATGGCGTCGAATGGCTATTGAAGAACCATCGCGAATCGATCGACGCCGACTTCGCGCTCAATGCAGATGCAGGAGGCCTGACCACGCAAAATGCCAAGCCAATCTGCATTGATGTTGAAGCGACCGAGAAGCTCTACGCCGACTTCCAGTTGATTGCAACCAATCCAGGAGGGCACAGTTCCCATCCCACCAGGGACAACGCAATCTACCACGTGGCGGACGCGCTGGGAAAGATCGAGCAGTACACCTTCCCGTTCGAGCTGAACAGCGTGACCCGCGCATATTTCCTCGCGATGTCAAATGTGCTCCAGGGACAGCAGGCCAGGGACATGGCAGCAATCTCAGTGCCCACGCCAAGCACAACCGCCGAGGCGAGGCTCGCAATCGATCCGCTCTATAACGCCACCATGCGGACCACCTGCGTCGCCACCATGTTGCAGGCGGGCCATGCGCCCAACGCGCTCCCGCAGCAGGCACAGGCCAATGTGAACTGCCGCATTCTGCCTGGACACACTCCAGCCGAGGTACGTTCCATCCTGAAGAACGTGATCGCCGACCCCAAGGTCGATGTGAGGTTGGTGGATAACTCAGGCGCACTCTCCGACAAAGACGAGAACGAGATGTCGATCACTCCGCCGCCACTCAACAAGGAAGTCTTCGCAGCACTGCAGGACGTGGCAGGGAAGATGTGGCCCGGCCTGCCCATTATCCCCGATATGGAGACTGGGGCCTCCGACAGCACGCTCACCATGCAGGCAGGAATCCCTACCTACGGATTCAGCGGCATGGGAATCGATGAAGACGACGACCGCGCGCACGGCAAGGACGAGCGCATCCGCGTGGAGGCGTTCTATACCGGAGTCCAGTTCGACTATCTGTATCTAAAAAGGCTGACAGGAAGCAAATAGACCCGCATTGAGCGGATATTTATCCTTGAGACTTCGCTTCACTTCGCCGTGGTCAGCATCGCGGTGTTGCCCGCCGGCGCCGCACCAGGTTGCGCAGGAGCGTACTTGGACGCGCACTTGGCCTGCAACTGCGTCGCGTGGAAGACTCCATCGCGGCCATACGTCCCCACAGCCAGTGCCTGCGCGTCGTCCTTGAAGGTGTCGGGAGGCGGCTCGGACCCCTGATAGTTCACCTGCAGCGTCTTCCCCTGTTCCAGCAATACGAAGCGCGCATTCGTGCCCGCCCGCTGAATGCTTCCCGGCTGCACGTTGCCCGCCACTCGCAGGTTGCGGGTGTATGCCTTATTGCCCATCGCGTTCAACTCGGTGATGGTGCAGTAGTAGCTCTTGGTGTCGCGTACGCCGGTGTAGGCCAGCCATCCCACGGTACCCAGGATCAACACAGCCGCTGCAATAATCTTGATGGAAGCCAATCCACGCATGAGTAAAGTCTACCAGCAAATTCCGCTTAGTGCGCCTGTTCCCAATGTGCTGTGACCCACATCACAATTCCATCTCGCACCAGCTAACCCATATTTTTTCATACGGTTGACATCCTAAAGAGTTGTCCGATGTCTGAATAGAGATGCTCTTGTCTTACGGTTGTTTATAATCGAACGTGTCTGGAGGATTACACACATGCCAAGACAACCCGAGAAGACGCAGTTGCTCGACAGCGCTGGTTATGCCTACAACTTCGATCGTATGATGTACATCAATCGCCAGGCCAAGAAGGCCTTCAGTATTGAGTACATCGACGATGAGCCGGTGTCGAAGATTGAATCAAAGATTCAGGAACCGAACCCTAAAAGGGATTGGCTCTTTTATACCAACCTGCAAATGTCGCCAGGCACTGAAAAAGAACTGAAGAGAGTGCTTCAGTAAGTGGTCACCCGGACGATTGAAGACCAGCTCCGCGAGCAATACGTCACCCTCTTGCATGATATGACACGCGTGGCGGATCATATCAAGACGCATATCGAATACTTCATCCTTCCAATTACTCGACACCTCAAACCCCACGAGAGTTTGATTGTCAAAGCGCGAGTTAAGGACTGCAATAGCGCAATTGATAAATTGAGGAGAGGCAATCCCGGTGGGGTCTTCGACCGGAACCACCCTGAAATATACAGCCTTTTATCCTTGCGCGACCTAGTGGGGGTTCGCGTTATGGCATTTCCATCGGGACGCGCAATGGAGGTCGACAGACTGCTCCGTTTAGAGTTCCCGGACTGGATAGCCGACCCGATTCGAGATGAAACAGGCATGCAACTAGCCTTCAAATACAACGGACAGTACACCAAATCAAGCGAAGTCCTCCAGTGTGAATACCAGATTGTTTCTACTCTCATCGGACTCTTTTGGGATGTTGAACACACTGCGATATACAAGCAGGCACCCAACTTAAAGGGACTGGCTCCGGTCATGCGGGAGCAGACCTCCGCGGTATATGACGCTCTGAAGGCATTTGAAGACGAGTTCGAGCGTCAGATTCAGATTTCCGAATCCAGTACACATGTCTGACGTGCGAGCAATGAATTGTGAATTTCACACTCAGGAGAACCGAATGAGACCGATCCCACTCGTCATCGCCAGCTTTGCCGTGGGACTCCTGCTGCTTCCGCTGGCTGTTTATCTCTACCTCGCCTTCGGCCATCCTCCAGTCGCCACCGCCGACACGCCTTTTCCACTGGAATCCAAGATCGTGAACATTCCGCTTGAGGCGCGTATCCGCCGAGAGATGCCCGCAGCCGCGCTCATTCCTGCCAGCGACGAGAACCTGAACGCCGGCGCCAGCATATACGAAGACAAGTGCGAGTTCTGTCACGGCACCGCGGACGAGCCCTCCGCCGTAGGCCGGTCGCTCTTTCCCACCGCCCCGCAGCTCTGGAGCAAGCACGCCAACGGTGCGGTCGGGGTCAGCGACGACCCGGCCGGCGAGACCTACTGGAAGGTCAAGAATGGCATTCGCCTATCCGGTATGCCCGCTTACGGCAAGTCGCTCTCCGAGAAACAACTCTGGCAGGTCAGCCTGCTGCTCTCCATGGCCGACAAGCCTCTACCCGCCGATGCCGCGCACACCGTCGGCCGGTAGCTACATCGCTGGGCCAGCCGCGTCTAAGGCTGCGCGTTGGGCTTGATTGGAGCGGAGCGCCGTGGCGTGGTCTCCACGATAATTCGTGTGTCTTTGGCGAAGGCGATCTTTTGTCCGCGTGCCAGCCAGCGATAGTAGAAGGCACGTGCGGCGCCCCAGTAGCCGATCCCCGCTGCCGCGTATGGAGAACCTCCGGCCAGTCCCACCACCGTGCCCACAAGCCCCAGTCCAGCGGCCCCGCCGATACCATTCTTGCCAAGACTGCTCCCATTGCAGCCGCCGCGGTGACCGCAGTCCTGGTCCAGCGGGCGACTGGCCAGCACGGAGAGGATAAACGGCACGGCGAGTTTGTCCTGCGGCTTCGACTGCGCCTGTCCCTCGGAGTTGAGGGCGATCTGCTCTCCCGTGTCGGCCCCAGTCAGACGCGTCTCCACTCTCTGGGTCTCTGCGTTGGGAAGCATGAGTTGACTGAAACTGAAGCTGAGAACGCCGGTGCGGCCAAATCGGCGCGCAGGCTTTGCCCGGGTCACGGCTCCCACCAGGGTCGCGCCCTGTGGCACCGCTAGCGTGTGGTCGCTATTGAAGATGGGTTCGGCAACAACGGCCTTGATGAGCTGCCCCTTGCTGGAACTTTCCGAACTGAGCGAATCAGTCAGGTTCGCCTGCACAATCCATGCGGCATCGTTGGACGGCGGCGCTGCGGGCTCCTCGCGTTCCTCCCACAGCCGTGGTTTGCGTGCCGCTGGCGGCTCGGCGACGGCAGGCGGAGCGGCCTGTGCAGGCACTGCGACCGGGCCGGTCGTCTCAACCACCCACGAGGTCCCCTTCTCAATGCGCTGCGGGTGATAGGGCAGCCTTCCGTAGACGAACTGTAGCAATCGATCGCCCTTGCCCGGTGCAATAAAGACGGCAATGTCGCTGCGCGCCGCACTGACGCCCGCGTCGAATCGCCGCCGCACGAAGCCTCCCTTCGCCGTCGGCGGGGTCACCGCGCGATAGATCGCAGTGCCGTCGGTCGCCGTACCGGAAGAGAAGGGAACAGTCCTCCCGTCGGCCAGAACGATCCTCGTGAAGTGGAGTTCCGGAGTGTGGAACGGGGTAAAGTCCCCTCCCAGAACTGCCCGAACCCGGCGGCCATGGTTGGAGCGTAGTGCGACAACCTCACCGCTAACGACGGTCCCTTTGGCAAGCAGCAGCCTGTTGCCGGCGTAGATGGGATAGAGCAACCGTCCGTTGATCGGTTCCCCGGCGCGCATCGGATAATTCTGCCCGATCGTCACCGCCAGCGGCGTTCCCGCTGGGACCGTGCCTGCTTCGGTCTGGCAGTGCGAAGTGGCAGGCAGCACGGCAAGCGCGAGGAACAGGGCGCGCGGTAGGTTCCTAGTCATTGGTGTTAGACGCAGCACACCGCGCATGCGAGTCATCATCTTGGTTGAGCATAGCGCAAGTTGGCGTCGCGACGGACGGGAAGTACATACATGCAACGCAGATCGACTGTCATAGCGCAAAAGATATGGCATAATAATCATGAGGTGGCAGATGCAATCGCAAATGGTACGCATGGGTGAAAATGGCAGAGTGGTAATTCCTGCTCCAATCCGTGAGGCCATGGGCCTCAAACCCGGAGCGGCGCTTCATCTTTCGCTGGATGAGGAAGGTCTGCGCATCCAAACGGTAAGGCAGCAGATTGCGCGGGCTCAGGCCGTTGTGCGCAAGCTCTTCGGTCCGGGGAGGTCGCTGTCGGCGGAATTGATTGCGGAACGCCGGCTTGAGGCAAAGCGCGAGGAGGAAGAATTTGGCTGAAATCGTGGTCTTCGATTCTTCGGCAATCCTCGCAGTCTTGTACAAAGAGCCAGGTTCACTTGCTGTGGCGGATGCGCTAGCCAGTCCGCAGCGGACTGTGCTTGTAAGCTCGGTTAATCTCTGCGAGGTTGTTACGAAGCTTGTGCTGGGAGGTGGCAGCGACTCGAATGTCGATGTAAGTCTCACGCCGTTTCATCAGTATGTGGTGGACTTCGACGCGCAGCAGGCTTTGTATGCGGGAGAGTTGTCGCGAGCGAGCCGCAAGCTCGGTCTGTCTCTGGGAGACCGTGCCTGTCTCGCATTGGCTACGAGCCGGAATGCTACCGCCTGGACGACCGATGCGGCGTGGCTCAAGTTGAAGACCGGCGTTAAGGTCCATCTTCTGCGCAGCTGAGTTCGATCCAGACGCAGAACTGGCCGCGGATCATCTCCGCGGCCCATTCCATCGCTATCAATGCTTACCCGCTCTATCCCAGATCCGCCATGCTCTTGGCGCCGTACTTCAGGAACCATGGGCTGGCTGCTTCCAGGGCCAGGTTGACGTTCTTGATGTTCTCCGTGCCGGTTGTCTCCAGCCACTCGCGGAAGGCCGACTCGCCCTGCTTGGCGAAGATGGCGATGCCGTCCTTCCAGGTCGCCCGCCCGCACAGCACGCCGTTGAACTTCGTCCCCGACTCGCCCGCCAGCTCCAGCGTCTCGATGAACACCGGGTTCGATACGCCCGCCGAAAGGTAGATAAACGGCTTGTGGGTCGTCGATTCGGCGTCGCGGAAGTGTTGCAGCGCTTCCGCCCGGGTATATGCCGCCTCACCCTTGAAGGCCTTGGTGCCCGCCACAAACTCCATCACAATGGGAACCTCCACCTTCAGCACGTCCACGTTGTAGCGCGCTTTGCCAAACTCCGCCATCGCTCCGGAGACGATCGACGGTTTCTTCTTGGCGTAGGCCAGCGACTTCTCATCGCCGCCCTCGGCGTCGTATCCCACAAACTCCAGGAAGAAGGGAATATCGTGCGCCATGCACTCGTCGCCGATGCGCTCGATCCACGCCTGCTTCAGGTCGTTGACCGGCGACTTCTCGAACGGAGTGTAGTACAGCAGGATCTTGATGCAGTCCGCGCCCGCTTCCTTCAGCCTGCGCACCGACCACACATCCAGCAGGTCGGGCAGGCGGCCTGGTGTATTGGAATCGTAGCCCGTCTTCTCGTAGGCCAGCAACAGGCCCTTGCCGTGGCGATGCTTGGTGGCCGGTAGCCCATACTCCGGGTCCAGCAGGATCGCAGATGCGTGCTTGCATAGCACATCGGTCACCAGCGTTTTGAAGTCTTCCAGGTCCTTGCCTGTGGCAGCCGAGCCGCGTTCCTTGGCCAGCGACTTCTGTAGCGATCCGCGCTGGTCCATGGCGGCGGCCGCTATCACGCCACGATCATTGGAGACGGCCTTCAGTCCTGCGAGTTTTCCGGGGGTCAGCTTCATGTGCAATCTTCTCCTGTGTGGATCGTTATCGGCAGTTTCGATCTTCACATGCAATTCTACACAGCCCCGCTCAAACCAGAATGTGACGACGGTTACGCTCAGTTCCAACGGGATGATCCCGTTATGCTTAAGGGCTCTGCCCCAAACGTCGCAGAGCCGCAGTCCTGGTACGGGCACGGCTTCCAACGCTTAGGAGAACCTGTCTTACGAAAGGCACCGCATCATAGTCCATGCAACCATTTGTTTTGCTTAAGGGCACGGCTTCAGCCGTGCCGTAAGTGCTCGCAATGCGAATGGGGCTTTAGCCTCTGAGGTCAGTCTTCGCTGGGGCATACGCAGAGGAATATGGATAGAGTTCCTCTGTCGTAGCGAGACCCCCGCGTACGGGATTTTGATGGAGGTAGTCGCGGCGAGTTGCTAAGTCTTGGGCGTCGCGGATGCGATGGTCGGTGAAGCCACGCTGCCAGACAGGGAGCTTGGATGCGAGGCGGTGAGAAAAGCCGCCCTTGATGAGGCCCATTACTCGTTCGAGGGTGATTCCTTGCGGGGTGAGGATCAGATGAACGTGATCGGGCATGACGACGAAGGCGTGCAGCTTGTAGTGGCCCTCGCGTCGGTAGTGCTGAAGTGTTTCCATGAAGAGTTCGGCGTTGACGGGAAGCTGGAAGAGGCGGCGACGGTTGTAGGTCGCGGTGGTGATGAAGAAGATGCCGGGGCGGGAAGCGCGAGCGGGGATCGCCATACGGCGATTGTACGGCGCGTACCTCAGGGGCTGAAGCCCCTTAATAATTGACCGTTATGGCACGGGTAAACCCGTGCCCTTAAGCAAGACAGGGTTTTTCCTCTCACCTTCCCAATCATGTAAACTAGCTCTAGATTCCCGCGCGCCTCTTCTCCTCGATTCATTCCACGAGAAGCTATCCACTAACCCGGCTGCGCGAGCGGGAACCAACAGATTCGGCAACCAGGAGAAGTGAACCCAATGGCGAAGATTGCCAAGACCGGCGACCGCAAGAAAGCAATGGATACCAGCAAGAGCACCGACTGTCCCAAGTGCTCCAAGCCCACCCGCATCGTGAAGCGCGTCAAGGACCGTGAGCGCGGCGTCCCCGGCGGAGTCTACATCTCCTGCTCCGTCTGCGAGTTCTTCGAGAAGCTGTAGGCTCCGGATTGAGAAGTTGCATTCTGAGCGCAGCGAAGAATCCCCGCATTTTGCCGGGTGCCCATTCATCGCGATTGCGTGGTGGCTACTTTACCGTCGCGCCACAAACACCGCCGCCACCTTGTCCTCGTACACAAGCTGGAAGCGCGGGTCCATGCGTAGCATCTGGGTCAGCGCGGCCTTTACCGGCCCAATTACCACCCCCGCCGAGCTCAACTGCGCATCGCTCGCCCAGTCCGGCTCGGCGTTCCAGGTTGCCATCGAGCGGTCCAGCCGCTGGTCTCCGTAGAAGGCCGCGCGCCCGTCGATGCTCACCGGCATCCTCAACGCCCAGATCAGGTATCCGCCCCAGTTATAGTCGTTGTACAGCGGCCCGGTATAGCCCCTGGCACGGACTGCCTCCACGGCATGCACGGGCATGTCCTTGGCCAGGTCCGTCGCAAGCCGCGCATTGTTCACCTGCATCATGCGGAACCCGGCCGTCATTGCTAGCCCCGCAGCCAGCACTGCAATCGTCGCGCCCCACTTCGGCAACCGGACCGCAGCCGTCTCGCTGCCTGCGACCGTAGACGCCAGAATCGCAACTCCAACCACAGCCATCACCCACACATCGCGCTGCGAGCGGAACGAAAGCACCGCGGCAAAGTACCAGCAACGCCGTCTCGAACGGCAGAAACCGCCGTTGCCAAGCCAGCGCAGCCGCACTCCCCAGCGCCAGCAGCAGGATCAAAGAAGTCCGGCATGGCGCGGAAGGGAAGCGCCTGCAACTCCGAGACCTTGTTCAGCGCGCCTGCCTGAGTCGCCAGTTCATACGCGGCCTGGTAGATGCGCCAGCCAAACGGATTCGCCAGCGTCGCCAGCAGGCTGCCCGCCAGCGCCAGACCCATACCCTTTGGCCGCATACGCGTGCATACGCTGGGTACGCCCCAGCGCGCCGCCAACGTCTCTACCCATGCCAGCCCCAGCACAAGCAGCCCATCGATAAACTGAATATGCACGTTCGCCCACAGCGCAAAGATCGCCGGCAGCCATAGCAGCTCGCGCGCACGCCCCGTCCTGCGCGCCTGCATCAGGATGTCCATCTCCAGAACGAAGAACAGAACGGTGAACAGCCATGGCCGCGGCGTGTACAGATGCCCTATGCTGTAGCAGGCGGCAAACGTCAGCAGCACCGCCAGCGTGAAGTCGATCTGTAGCCGGCGCACCATGTGGAATAGCGCAACCGTAATCGCCAGCACCATTCCGCTGGTATACGCAACAATGCCGGCCAGCCCAAGCCACTGAACCAGCTTCACCGTAACCAGCTCAAACAGCCAGCTATAGGCCAGCCACGGCTTTCCGGCCAGCGCGCTGGAGTAGGGATCGACACGCGGAACGGAATGGTGGTTCAGAATCCACTCACCCGTGCGTAGGTGCCACCAGATGTCCGGGTCCGTCACGCACGCCGCATGGACGCACATCAGCGCCGGGCCAGCAAACAGCACCGCCAGCACCAGTGTCTGGGCGACTTGCTCGGCCCTCCCGTTCTTGGTCTTCGCCGCCGAACTCTCCGCCGGCGCCTCGTGCTGCATAGGCAAAGTCTCTTCGATCCCATGGGAAGGAACTGCCTGCGCGACTGGTAGGTTCGCCACTCCCTCACTATATCGCCTTGTCCCACAAACCCAATCCCACGAACGGGTACGGCTGGGTGCCCCATTCATGCCGCGTTCTGTGCGGAATGGGTGGGAAATAATCCGTAATCACTTCCGTGCGATAAACACCGCCGCTACCTGGTCCTCATACGCAAGCTGAAAGCGCGGGTCCATGCGCAGCGCCTGGGTCAGCGGCGCCTTCACCGGGCCAATCACCAGCCCCGCTTGCGTCAACTGCGCATCGCTCGCCCAGTCCGGCTCGGCGTTCCAGGTTGCCATCGAGCGGTCCAGCCGCTGGTCTCCGTAGAGATTCTGTCGTCCGTCGATGCTCACCGGCATCCTCAGCGCCCAGATCAGGTATCCGCCCCAGTTGAAGTCGTTATACAGCGGCCCGGCATATCCCTTTGCCTTCACCGCCTCCACAGCGTGGACGGGCAGGGTTTTCGCCAGATCGCCTTCCAGCCGCGCATTGTTCACCTGCATTCTGCTGAATCCCATCGCCACTGCAAGCACCGCCATCAACACCGCGAGCGCCGTACCCATCTTCGGCAACCGTACCGCTTCCTTCCCGCTGCCTGCGATCATGGACGCCAGAATCGCGGCCCCGGCCACAGCCATCACCCACACATCGCGCTGCGAACGGAACGCCAGCACCGCGGCAAACCCCAGCAACGCCGTCTCGAACAGCAGAACCCGCCGCTGCCACGCCAGCGCCGCCGCGCTTCCCATGGCCAGCAGGAGCACCATAAAGTCCGCCGCATTGCGGAAGGGAATCGCCTGTAGCTCCGTAACTTTGTTGAGAGCTCCAGCCTGCGTTGCCAGTTCATAGGCCGCCTGGTAGATGCGCCACCCATACGGGTTCGCCAGCGTCGCCAGCAGGCTGCCCGCCAGTGCCAGGCCGATCGCCGTGGGCCGCAAACGAGTCTTCTCTCCCAACCCCCAACCCGCGGCCAGCGTCTCCGCCCAGGCCAGCCCCAGCACAAACAGCCCATCGACAAACTCAATATGCACGTTCGCCCATAGAGCGAAGATCGCCGGCAACCATAGCAACTCGCGCAGCCGTCCCGTCTTGCGGGCCTGCATCAGGATGTCCATTTCCAGGATGAAGAACAGGATGGTGAACAGCCAGGGACGCGGCGTATATAAATGCGCCATGCAGAAGACGCCGGCAAAGCTCAGCAGCACCGCGCGCGGGAAGCCGCCCTGTAATCGCCGTACCAGGTGGAACATCGCCCCCGTAATCGTCAGAATCATCGCACTGGAGTACGCCACGCTGCCTGCCAGTCCGAGCCATGTATATAGCTTCACCGCCAGCAGTTCAAACAGCCAGCTATAGGCCATCCACGGCTTTCCCGCCATGGCGCTGGAGAAGGGATCGACACGCGGCACCGTGTGATGCGCCAGAATCCACTCACCCGCGCGCAGATGCCACCATAGGTCCATGTCGCACACGAACGCGACATGAACGCACATCAGCGCCGGAACCGCAAACAGACCCGCCAGCACCAGCGTCCGCAACCCCTGGTTGGCCGCATGACTGGAGCGTCCGCTGGACGCAGCCTCCGCAGGGTTGCCGGGCACAATCTCTTTTATTCCTTCGAACGGAGCAGAAGGCACGATGGGTGGGTTTGTCACACCCTCACTATATCGCCTGCCCGCAACAACCCAATCCCACGAATGGGTGCTGGCCCTCTACCCCTCCATCCGGGTGCCCCATTCATCGCGCGTATTTGCGCGATGGGTGGGATTTCGGGTGCCCCATTCATGACGGTTTGATCGTCATGGGTGGGGTAGCACTGGCAATCTCCGCCAGAATCCCCGATGCGGCCCGTGCCGGGTCCGCAGCCTGCGTGATCGGCCGCCCCACCACCAGCATCGACGCACCGCGCGCAATCGCCTCCGCCGGCGTCGCCACGCGCCTCTGGTCGTCCGGTTGGCCCGCCGAACTCTGCAGCCGGATTCCAGGGACCACCAGTAGCATCTCAGGCCCCATCGCCTGGCGCACCGCCTCAACCTCCTCGGCCGAACACACCAGTCCGCCGATTCCTGCCGTCCGCGCCAGCCGCGCAAGCCGCAGCACCTGTGTGGAGGGGCCGTCGCTCACCCCCACAGCGCTCAGCTCCGCATCGTCCATGCTGGTCAACACCGTCACCGCCAGCAGCTTCGGAGCGCCCGGCGCGCTGGCCGCCTGCACTGCCGCCCGCATCATCGCCTCGCCGCCACCCGCATGGACCGTCAGCAGCGACGCGCCCACTCCCGTTACCGACCGCACCGCTCCAGCCACCGTGTTGGGAATGTCATGCAGCTTCAGGTCCAGGAACACCTCGTACCCGCGCTCCCGCAGCCCTTCGATCACCTGGTTCCCAGCCGCGTAGTACAGCTCCATCCCCACCTTGAACCAGCGGCAACAGCCCTCCAGCCGCCCCACCAGCTCCATCGCCGCATCCGCGGAAGGGAAGTCCAGCGCCACAATCAACCGGTCCAGCGGGCCCAGCCGGTCGCACCCCGCCTGGGCCGCCGTGCCAAGGCCCCGCGCTTCCTTGCGGGTCAGTGTACGAGTCGTCGCGTCGTCCATCGCCCCAGTCTAGTGCATTTCACTCCGCATGATACCCAATTTCTTCCATGCCATCCCTTGCATACCGCAAGAAACCAAGCAGCTAAGGGGAGTGCGGTTGGGCTCCGTCTCATCCAAGACAGATATCCCAAGCTAATCTATTGTTTTGAATGTCTTGTAGTAGGATAGACACTGCGCAGCAGACCAGGCAACCAGGCGCGGACTCAGCGTACTGGCGGCAGCAGCTCCACCGGTATCTGCAGTTGCGCCAGCAATGCCAGCGCGAGTGCGGGATCGCTGCTGCTGATCGGCTCCAGCTTTACCTGGCCAACTCCTGCAAGGCCAACCGCCTGCGCCGCCGCGTAGGACAGGTCGACAATCCGGTCCTCGAGTATGGGGCCGCGATCGTTCACCCGGACGTAGGCCGTCTTATGGTTCTTCAGGTTCGTCACCCGCAGCCAAGTGCCCAGGGGAAGACTGCGATGCGCGCAGGTCATCAGGTTCATATCGAAGCGTTCGCCGCCAGCCGTGGTGCGTCCCTGGAACTTCGTCCCGTACCACGAAGCGACCCCGGTCTGATACCAGCGCCTTGGCTTTACCGTCGCCTTCGACTTCGCGCTGGTGCTGGGAGGGGCCGGGCCGGAGGCTGGGGGGGCCGGGCCGGTTGGCAACCCATCCTTGGCCGAGGCGCTGAGCGCCATGCTCATTACCAGAAAGCCCACTGCGAACTTACGGACGGATCTTTGCTGCCCTGTGAATCCAGTTCGGAAAGAAGTCCTTGTCATTGGCACGCTCCATCTGTTATTTTCCTTGCCAGTGCAACTCAAGTCAATCATCTATAAGCGTTTATCGGCAGCATGGACTTGCGCCATGAGCCGTTTTATGATATAGAGGATGGGCGCTTTTGATCCCTAAAAATTCCCTCCCAATGCTCTTTTAAGTCCGATTTAGGTGGGATGGCTTGAAGCGACCGCCTGGTTAGCCATAATGCAACTTTTTTTTCGATAGTGCCGATCTTTGCACTCTTCCCACCCCGCAGCCCATGCAAACCGTCCTCACCATCGCCGGCTTCGATCCTTCGTCCGGGGCCGGAGTCACGGCGGACCTGATGGTCTTCGCCGCGCACTCACTCTTCGGTACAGCCTGTATCACGGCGCTCACGGTGCAATCGACCCAGGGAGTGCGCTCCACGCATCCCACCTCCGCAACCGTCGTCCAAGCCACGCTGGATTGCCTGGAAGAAGATATTCCGCCCGCTGGGATCAAGATTGGAATGCTGTCTACGAGAGATAATACTTCTGTAATCTGTGATTATCTCGATAAACATCAACAAGAACATTGGCATTTGCCCCAGGGTTGGATTCCAGTCGTCCTCGATCCCGTCCTACGCTCCACCTCGGGAAGGGAAATGCTTGATTCGGCGGGAGTAACCCTGATGCGCGACCGTATGCTTCCCCAGGTCGACTGGATCACACCGAACTTTGCCGAACTCGCCATACTGTCTGGAGTCGATCTCACGTCCTGCTCCGAGTTGCCGCGCGCCTGCCGGGCCCTGCAAACACGCACCGCGCAGAGCCCGGACGGCCATCGCCTGGGAATCTTCGCCACCGGCGGCCACCTCGACCCGCCGGACGACTTCCTGCTGCTGCCAACCGGGGAGGGACTTTGGCTGGCGGGAGAACGTGTCGATACCCGCTCGACCCACGGAACCGGTTGCGCGCTCTCCAGCGCCTTTCTCTGTCGACTGGTGCTGGGCGATGCGCCTCGGCAGGCCGCGCAGGCCGCCAAGCAATATGTATCCGATGCCCTTCAGACAGCAGTACAGATTGGCTCAGGATTCGGCCCTATCAACCATTTACATAGATATATTAAACCATAAGTTGAATATATTGGGAGACAGATAGGACAGCTCCATCCATTTCATGAGCTTTCCCCCCAAGCTCAAAAGAAAATAAATTTCAGGCATACCCTAAAGTCCTTCGCGAAGCCGCCGATAGAAGTGCTAACGCGAGGTACTTCTATGTCCAGTATTCAGTCGACCCCTTCCTACGGTGATATTCTCGCCCAACCGTTGCCTGCACTGGCTTCGTCCAGCCGCCAGCGAGTGTCCAGCCGAGTGCTTCGCCGCCAGCCCTCGATGACTCAGGGCCAGGCGTTGGAGAAGCTCGGCCGCGCCATTGAGTACCTGTACGACTCCCAGGTGTACCAGAAGGGCGGCGAACTGATGCCGGACGATATGCAAGCCGTGCAGACCCTGATGCGGCTTAGCCGAGAGGTCTTCCTACAGTGCCGCGAGGTCGTTCCGTCGCGTCGTGGGCTCAAACAGTGGCTCTTCGAGACCTTCATCGAGGGAAGGGCCGCGTAGCCACGATCAGCCACCGTCCACAGGTTTTGTCCTTCATCTTCCGGTTGTATCGCTCCCACGGCCGGCAGCGCATCTGATACGGTGGATGTCCTGGAACTGGACGTGGAGGCGGAGTCATGAAAGTCTTACTGGGAATTGACCATTCAAAGTACGCGGACGATATCGCCCGGGCGTTTGCCTCGCAGTTTCGCCCGGAGAACACAGAAGTGCTGGTGCTGCATGTGCTGCAACCGCTTGGCCTGATGGCTCCGCCGGAGATGGCCATCGGATACGCCCCCGAACTGGCAGACCAGAAGCAGCCGGCCCATCAGCTGGTCGAGCGCATAGCAGGCCAACTGCGCAGTGCGACGTTCAAAGCAGAGACGGCCGTAGAGGCGGGCGATGTCCGAGAGTGCATCCTCGACGCAGCGAACGAGTGGCACGCCGACCTGATCGTCGTCGGCTCGCACGGCAAGCGAGGCATTCAGCGCTTCCTGCTGGGCAGTGTGGCGGAGTTCGTAGCCCGCCACGCCAAGTGCTCCGTTCAGATCGTCCGCACCACGGCAGGGAACTGACCCGCGCCTGCGCAATCGAATGGAAGGACCGGACACACAGATCCTCCCGCAGGGATCGGGTCTTCCGGTTTGCACGGAAATAATTACGCAATCCGCTCGATGGTGACGCTCTCCAGCACCACGGGCGTCTTGGGACGGTCCTGGCTGGCGGTTGGCACCGTGGAGATCTTCTCCACAATCGCGTATCCCTCCACCACCTCGCCGAAGATGGTGTGCTTGCCGGTCAGCCAACTGGTGTCGGTCACGGTGATGAAGAACTGGCTGCCGTTAGTATTCGGCCCGGCGTTGGCCATGGCCAGCTTGCCCGGCTTCTGGAACCCGTGCGGCGAGCCCTTGGTCTCGTCGGCAAACTTGTAGCCGGGCCCACCCATGCCGGTGCCCTCCGGATCGCCCGCCTGCACCATGAAGTTGGGAATAACGCGGTGGAAGATGGTCCCGTCGTACAGCTTGGGCCCCTTCTTGGAGCGGCTGCTCCACTCTTTGGTTCCCTCGGCCAGGCCGATGAAGTTGGCGACGGTTTCAGGAGCGTCCTTCTCAAACAGTTCGCATACAATTGTGCCTTCGCTGGTCTTGAAGGTGGCATAGGTTCCGGGCTTGCTTGGCATGTTGAACTCCAGTGGTTTTGATAGGGCGGGACTTTAGTCCCGCCGATAGTGTTGCATACTCAATCGGGCTTTAGCCCCCGAGGGGATATGGTGGTCTTAATGACTCGCTGGTAAAGGTGCGGTTGCCGCGGTTGGCGGAGGCGTAGCGGGAAGCAGAGGCATCGCCTGGCCCTCGCGCACGATCGTGACATGCTGGATCACCACCGGCGTAGTGGGCTTATCGTTGCTGTCGCGGACGACGCGCGCAATGGACGCAGCCATCAGGGTAGAGTGGCTGTCGCACTGCCCGAAGATGGTGTACTTGCCGTCCAGATCGGGGAAGACGTCTTCGGTGATGAAGAACTGGCTGCCGTTGGTATTGGGACCGGAGTTGGCATAGGCCAGCCGCCCAGGGACCGAAAACTTCAGCTCCGGCGCAATCTCGTCTGCAAAGTAATAACCGGGATCGCCCGTGCCATCGCCCACTGGGTCCCCCCCCTGGATCATGAAGCCGGGAATCACGCGATGGAAGGTCAACCCGTCGTAGAACCGTTTGCCGTGCTGCCTGGCGTGGGTGGCATTGACCGTCCAGTCCTTCGTGCCCTCGGCCAGCCCGATAAAGTTGGCGACCGCGTTGGGCGCCTGCTTATCGAAGGTCTTGCAGGTCAGCCTTCCCATGCTGGTGTCCATCACGATAGTCGGGCCAGTGGGAACCGGTTCGGGCTTGCTGGCCCCTGCGCCGATGCCAGGTGCATCCGGCAGGTCGGCGGGTGCCGCAGCCGGCGCGGCTTGCGATGCAGCAGACGGGGTGGATTGCGCCGCAGCAGGGAAGCCGGCCAGCACGAAGAGAAGCGTGAAAGGTAGCGCGAGCAGCAACTGCGCCGCTTCTATTCCGATGTGTGAGGTTTCTATAGATGCCACACTGGATAGGTTAACCCATACGCACCACTGCGGCAACATCGCCGCTGACTGCCCCAGGCTCGCACTTCACTCCAGGCTCGTCATTCTGACTCGAAGCCGGGGTCCCCGGCCAGCTTGCTGGCTGGGGTGGGAAGAGCCAGAATCTCCGTCGTTGTCCTGCGGGTGCCCCATTCATCGCGCGTTCTTTGCGCGATGGGTGGGTTGTCTTTTTTGTTTGTCATTCCCGTAGGGAATCTGCTTTGGCTCTTCGGAGGGAGCAGGGGCCTTCAGGCCCCTGAATGCAACCACATAAATAATGCGGCTTTAGCCACGGGCATCTCGTCAGATGAAGCCGCACAAGAAGCCGCTTCGGATACACTGTTTGCACCATGAACTGGCTTCGGCGGCTCTTCAGGCGAATCGAAGAAATACTCACGCCGGTGATTGACTCGCCGTCCGTTCGAGGTGTGGCAGGTCTCCTTCTGTTGTGTGCCGTGTTTGCTGGTCTGTTGCTGTCAATACAAAGGGTTCCGGAGTGGCAGGCCAAGAGGGCAAGTGTCCGCTCTGCGGTAGTGAACCCCGAAGCGAGGACAACGCCGGCTGATGTCGCCGCCTTACAGAACGAGATGCGGAAGACCTATTTACAGGTGGTAGGCGGAGCCTTCGCTCTATTCGCGTTGTATCTCACCTTCCGCAGGGTCAAGGTAGCCGAACAGGGACACATTACGGACCGCTATACGAAGGCCATCGAGCAACTGGGTGCGTTGACCGCGGCAAACAAGCCGAATGTGGAGGTAAGGCTGGGCGCAATCTATGCGCTGGAGCGCATAGCCTTCGATTCGCCCCGCGACCACTGGCCGATCATGGAAGTCCTAACGACCTATGTCCGGCAGAATGCTCCTGCACCTGCACAGATTGAGCAAGGCACAGAAGCGGAAAGCAAGAAACCAGAAAAGAAGATAGCAAAAGAGCCCGCTACAGAGATTCAGGCCATTCTTACTGTTCTCGGAAGACGTAAACTGGGCCATCAACGTGAAGATAAGAATCGGCATCTGGATTTGAGCTACAGCGATTTGGATGGAGCGATATTCGTGGGTGCGCATTTGGATGCAACATCTTTCGAGGGGGCGCATTTGGACGGAGCGAGGTTCAATAATACGCATTTGGAAGGGGCGACGTTCGTCATTGCAAATTTGAAAATGACATTCTTCAAAGAAGCGCATTTGAATGGAGCGATATTCGTGGGTGCGCATTTGGATGCAACATCTTTCGAGGGGGCGCATTTGGACGGAGCGAGGTTTTTCTCGACAACGTTGACCAATGTGTATTTCAGAAGCGCTTATTTGACCGATGTGGATTTCCATAACGCTACCATACGAACGAGCTTCGGCGGAGCGCATTTGGCCGGAGCGAATTTCCGCGATGCACAGGGGTTGACCGTTGAGCATTTTGCGTATGCGAAGGGAGTTGATCAGGCGTACTTTGATGAAGCGTTCAGAAGCGAGCTGGAGTTGGCCAAAATAGTTCCTGCTAAGCCCGCCGTCGGGAACGACACCACTCCGCGAGACACGCGCCCCACTGAGGACTGACAGGGAAATCCGCCGTGTGCCCCATCCATCGCACTCGTATCGCTCTTGCCGTTGCACTCGTATCTGAGATAGGCCCAGGCTTCAGCCTGGGCACTTTCGCCCCGACATCACACCGGGCTTCAGCCCCCGGGACACGTTCTCCTCCCAAACACCCTCAAAAACCCCAGTAAGTCCGCGTGTCAAGTCCCTCGCCGCCCCAAAATCCCCGTAACCCGCACCGCATCAATTACTTCCCTCCGAAAAATACTTGGCATAGTAGTTATGCCCAACCTGCTATCCTTAAAATAGAGCCTAAGAAAACAAAGTCTCACACGCGCAATGTCGCGGCCTTTGTTTTCTGACACTTAGGTTCTAAGTCGTTTAGTTAAGGGAGGTTGCACCTAAATGCGTAGAACTCTATGATTTCAGAGACTTTACCGGAATTAATTTTGGAGGTACAGGCTGTTCAACGAAGCGTTGCGTCATCTCCGCGCATCTACCCATGCACGGAGATTCCCGCGAAGGTAAGCACCACGCGGCTCCGCACCGGGACGCCGAAGGCGCTGGCCGGCTGGAAGACGCTGCCCAGCAGCTGATTGGCAACCTGGGTGCGAACGGATGGGTCGTGCGGCCCGGCGACAATGGTGTAGTCGTACACCCGCCCGTGCGTGTCGACCGATGCCTCCACGATGACCGCGGTGTCGTTCTCCGTGACGATGGCCGCGGGAGAGGCGGTGGAATACAGGAAGTGGGGCGCGGTCAGTGCTCCCAGCGGTTCGTCGTTGGCCAGCACCTCTGTCGGCGCGGCCACCGCGCTCAGCAGAAGCGCGACGCCGCCCATCAGCGCAACCGAGCCCACCAACCCTCCGGTCACCTGTAGCAGCATCGGCCGCACAGCGTTCTCCCAGGCCAGAGACAGCCGGTCCAGCAGTCGTGAATTGCGCCGCGCGTGTTCGTGCGAGATGGCAACCCGCAGACGGAGGGCAAGGTCGGCGGGCGCCTTGACCGGACCCAGCGAGGAAACAGCGTCCTCGGCGGCGCGCCATGCGGCAAGTTCGCGCGCGCAGGCTTCGCATCCGGCAATTCTGACTCCTCTGCCGTCGTCTTCACGACCTTCGATGTGCCGCGCAATCTGCTGCATCCGCAGGCCGCTGACCGCGCCGTCCAGATACTCCGAGAAGGATGCTCGGACCGCTTTACAGGAGAGAGGCTTCATTGCGTAACCTCCAGTTCGGAGTGCAGCGAGGGACCGGGAAGGGAACTGGGCTGTGTTCGCGCGCGGCTTGCTGCCGCTGCGTTGTGTGGGGCGCAAACCTGTGCGGACGAAGCGCAGGGACAGTCCTCGCTGGCGTGCGGGCTAGACATATTGGCCGATGCAGGAGCGAGCAGGCCACGCAGGGCCGCGCGGCCGCGCATCAATCGCGACTTGACGGTGCCCAGGTTCACCTGCAGCAGGTCGGAGATCTCGTCGTAGCTGAAGCCTTCGATCTCGCGCAGCACCACCACGGCGCGGAAGCTCTTCGGCAACTGGCGAAGCGCTGCTTCCACGCGCTCGCGCACTTCCTGCTGCGCGGCCCGGTCGAACGGCGTAGCGCCGCCGGCGGTCAGCGTGGACAGGACCGAGTGCTCGTCGCTTGCGCCATCCGCAGAGTAGTTCGGGCAGCACGGCCCGTCGAGTGCAATCTCCTGATGCTTATGCCGCGACCACCATCGCCTCTGGTTGGAGGCCTCGCGCAGGGCAATGCGGTAGAGCCAGGTGCGCAGGCTGGCCTCGCCATGGAAGCCGCCAATGCTGCGGAACACCTTCAGGAAGACCTCCTGGGTGATGTCGGCGGCCTCGCTCGGGTCCTGCAGACTATGCGCAATCAGCGAGTAGATTGGCTGGTGGTATCGGTCGATCAACTGGGCGAAGGCCCGCTCCGAGCCGCTCTGAAGCTCGGCCACAAGAGTGGCCTCTTCGCTTGCGAGGCCAATCGAGATCGTCAGATCGTCCATTGTTGCGCCCGCCTGCATCTTCGGGTTCCTCTACCTTACGACTTCAGCGAAACGGCTGTAAACCTTCGTATCCAGCGCCGGATTGCTTTAGTACCTGACTGAAAGCGAATCGCGCAGCCCATAGCAGTGAGCGGAAGTGCGCCGCCGACGGCTGAGTGCTCGCTCACTCTACTGCTTTAGACACCGGAGAGAGGGGGATTTGTTCCCATTGCTGTACAAATAGATGCGTAGTTGCTGTTGCGGAACGACTGGCACGGCCTGGTTCCGGTCAAGAGCGGTGGCCAACCTTGAAGCGCAGCAACCTGAGATTCATCCAGAGATTGACTCAACGGGCTGCAACCCTGAGAATAGGGAATGTCCTTCCTGAGAGTGGGCCTGTGGCGCAGCTGGGAGCGCGCTTCCATGGCATGGAAGAGGTCACCGGTTCGATCCCGGTCAGGTCCACCAACAACTACCTTCAGATCGGATCGACGCAATGGTAAGTCGGCGACTACGCTGGCTTTTTCCATCTGTGTTCTTCCAAGGCCGGATGGCGATGGGACACGAACTTTGGATGGATGGGAGGATTGAGTTGGGATGGAATGCGAAGTGGCGGAGAGACAGGGATTCGAACCCTGGATACCTTGCGGTATACACGCTTTCCAAGCGTGCGCCTTAAGCCACTCGGCCATCTCTCCGCGGTCTGCGAACCTCTTTGAATCTATCACACGGCTCGATGCACAAGGACAGCAGTGACTGCTGAAAAGCCGATTGCAGATGCTTGATTGGCCCTTATAGAGCGGGACCAATCCTAGCCAGCACAGAAGCAATGTCCGATAACAGATATTATGTATAGCCACGATAAACAGGCTGCGCAAGCTACTATATTGCCATGCCGCTGCCCTCTCGCCATGCCGTAGTGTTGAGCCACGTCGCCTTTGAGGACCTCGGTTCCCTCGAAGTTCCGCTGTGCGAACGCGGCTTCACAATCGAGACTGTGGATGTTGCCACGGCGCGTTTCCCTTTGCCACAGGCGGAGACATGTGACCTGCTTGTGGTCATGGGCGGGCCGATCGGGGTCTACGACAGCAAGGACTACCCATTTTTGACCAATGAAATTGCCTGTATCGCGGCTCGTTTGCAGGCGCGCAGGCCGGTCCTCGGGATATGCCTGGGTGCGCAGTTGATGGCTGCTGCACTGGGCGCGCGGGTCTATCCCGGTGCGCACGGCGCGGAGATCGGCTGGTCGCCGATTGAAGCTGCGCCGGATATAACTCCGCCGAAGCGGTTTGCCCCGTTGCTTGCGCCTGGGCTGGCTGTCTTGCACTGGCATGGGGACACCTTCGATCTCCCTTCGAATGCAGTTCATCTTGCCAAGACAGATCGATATATGAATCAGGCATTTGCTATCGATAACTATGCGCTTGCATTGCAGTTTCACCCTGAAGTGACTGCAAACGGGTTGGAACGCTGGTATGTGGGACACGCCTGTGAGCTGCACCATGCCGGGATTGCGGTCGGCGGGCTGCGGGCTGACGCGGAAAAATACGCTCCGGCCCTGCAAGAGGCTACGACACGCTTCTGGAACCTGTGGCTGGATTCTATCTTCTAGCCTTACCCATTCCGCAACGCGACTTCCCTCCCCAAATCATCCGCCGCCGACGAAGTGGACCACCTCCAGGCGGTCGCCGCTGTAGACGGTCGTGTCTGACCAGTTGGCGCGTTGGACGATCTGGCCGTTGTGCTCGACAGCGATGCGGTCGCCCTTCAGGTTCATCGCGGCGATCGCCTGGGCCAGGGTTGCAGGCTGGGCAAGGTCTTCAAAGCTGCGGTTCTGGCCGTTGACGGTGAGCGAGAGGGACATAATCTCCTAGCTTAGAGCATTTCGCCGCACAGATGGGTCACCCAAAATCCGCTTGTAAGATTCTCGGGAACGGGCGTAGCGTTACGAGATTGAGCATCCTGTGTGTGGAGGGTGAAATGGCGCGACTCGGCAGAGTGGTTCTGGTTGGGGTTGGCGTGGCGGCGGTGCTGGCGGGGTTGGCGCGGCACGGGGTTAGGCGGGTGGAGGCGGAAGAGCGGACGGCGTTCTACGCATGGCAGCAGGATGAGCCGAGAATAAGCACGCCGACGATTAAGGCCTACTCGCGCGAGACGGTGGTGGATGTGACCGTGACCGACGCCAAGGGCAATCCCGTCCACGGCCTCAAGCAATCCGACTTCACGGTAAAGGAAGACGGCAAGGTGCAGCCGATCAAAAGCTTTGAAGAGTTCGGCACGGCTGCTCCAGCCGTCGCAAAGGAACTGCCCAAGCTGCCACCCAACGTCTACACGAATCTTCAGCCGCCGCCGGCGAGTAGCGCTATCAACATTCTTTTGCTGGATTTTGTGAACACAGCGGCAGTACCGTCGGTTGACCTTGAAGGTGGCGGGGACGCCTTGGGGCGTGCCATGGCATCTCAAGTGGCGGCAAAGCGGGAGGCCATGAAATACGTAACAAACATGCCTCCCGGCACAAGAGTCATCGTGCTTGGGCTTTCGAAATCGCTGCGCACTCTACAGGGTTTGACCTCTGACCCCGCTCTCCTCAGTGCAGCCATCAACTCGATGGAGATCAGCCCTGATGGCCACGCCACACCCAGACCAGAGTTTTCGTTCTTCACACAGAGGGACCAGCGGACCAGGATGACACGTACTGCGATGAACCAGATCGCGGCAGACCTCTCTGGAATCAAGGGCAAGAAGAACCTGCTCTGGTTTACGGTTGGTATGCCCTGGCTCAACACCTTCAGCCTGCGCATGACCTACGGCCTGCTGGCGCAAGCACAGATTGCGGTCTACCCAATCGACGTGCGCGGCTTGATTACTGTTCCAGATGCATTTTTCACATGGCACGGCCGATCATGGCAGAATGTAAACGAAATACCACCCGAGCCCCACAACAGAGCGGTACAGGAATATCAAATGTCGACGGCGGAGGAACAGTTGGCCATGGGAGAGTGGGCCGAGGCCACGGGTGGCGAGGCGTATTACAACTCCAACGACCTGGCGAGCCTCATTGCAAAGGCCGTCGACAAAGGCGCAAGCTACTACACTCTTTCCTACGTTCCTCCCGGCTCGGAGTATGACGGCAGGCACCACACTATCAAGCTTGAGTCCGACAAGCCCGGCCTGCACCTCACCTACCGCGATGAGTACTACGCGGAAGACCCATCGAAGATAAAGCCTGCCCCCGGCCTTACACTTGCCATGGCGCTCCCCGCCAGTGGCCCTGCGGACATGCGCCTTGCCATGGGCCGCGCCATGCCCACCTCGCAACAGATACTGTTCGATGTTGGGGTGGAATCGAGCACGGAGGTCGTCAAGACAAACGACCCGCATGGCACGATTCTGGGTACACTCGATCCGGTGGTTAAGGCCAAATTGAAGGACAAACCGCTTATCCGATACAACTTCAACTACGCCATCCCTGCCCGCCAGATCGCCTTCTCAACCGCCCCCAACGGCACCCACAACGGATCGCTGGAACTGGACATCGCGGTCTACGACGCAGACGCGAAGCTGGTGACCGGACTGAGCCAGACGGTGAAGATGCCCCTGAGCGACGACAAATACCGGCAGTTCATCCAAGGGCCATTTCGCATCTCGCAGCAGATCGATCTACCCGCGGGTCAATTCTTCGTCCGGATCGGAATTATGGACCGGACGTCGAATAAAGTTGGCACGCTGGAGATTCCGTTGACGGTGGCGAAGGGGAGTGGGGCGGCGACAGCGGGACGGTAGGGGGTGAGTGCAGGAAAGGCCCAGGGCTGAAGCCCGGTTCTTCGAGGGGATGGATTCAGGGGCCTGAAGGCCCCTGCTCCCTCCGAAGAGCCAAAGCAGATTTCTCCGCTTCGCTGCGGAATGACAAAAAAAGCAACGACAGAGATTCTGGCTGCGCCAGAATGACGTGCGGTGAGGAAGATACTGGGCCTTCGGCCCAGAATGACGTGCGGTGATGCGGATACTGGGCCTTCGGCCCAGAATGACGAATTGTGAAGTTATCGACGGGAAGCCCACCCATGCGCAAAGAGCGCGCATGAATGGGGCACCCGCAGGACAACGACGGAGATTCTGGCTGCGCCAGAATGACGGGTAGTTATGCGGATACTGAGCCCTCGGCCCAGAATGACGTGCGGTGATGCGATGAAGCGCATGAATGGGGCATCCGGCAAACATACGGCAACGGCTTGCTATCGCGGTGCGGCTCTCTTAAACTTGCAGGGAGCGTCGAAACCTTATTGTGGCTAGCCTGAAGCGTTCCTCCCGATCCCGCTGTCTCTCTTTCATCCCGAACCATCTGCCGATCCTCGCGGTTGTTGTTGGGTTGCTGGTTGGTGGGCTTGTGATGGCCCCCTCGATGCGCGCGCAGCAGCCCACGGGCTCCAGTTCGTCCAGCTCGTCCAGCTCTTCGTCCTCAAGCAGCCCAAGCACGCAGGGCGTGGAGACGACGCCCATGCCGCGCTTTGCACAGCCCGAGGCGGGCGGATCGGCCATTACGCTGGAGACCAGCGAGCCACTGTTCTTCCTGGCGACTGCGCTGAACGTCTGCGGGTACGATAGCGGCCTGGCCGAATCGAACCCGGTGCGGGTGAAGGTGCGCGACGAGCTGAACGCAGAGCTTGCCGCCTCCGCGACGGCGCGCGACGCACGCGATGCACTATGCGTCTTCATCCGGCGGCATGCAACCTCCGATGCCGCGCACAACGTGGCGCAGTACGTGTCGCTCTCCATCTACATCACGCCGTTGCCGGAGATGGCGACCTCGGTGGACGCGTCCGATCTTCCGATGGACGCGAGCGGGGTGGTGGAGGTCCTTCCCCTGCTGCGCGACTTTGCCGCCGCGGTGCAACTGCACTCGGTATGGATCGAGCATCGCCCGGAGTATGAGGGCCTGATCGACCGCATCCACAACCCGCTGACCAAGATGATTCTGGACACCAACATCTACCTGCGCCTGCCGGCAAGCATCTACGACGGACGGCGCTTCCTGGTGCTGCTGGAGCCGATGCTGGCGCCGGAAGAGACCAACGCGCGGTACAACGGCACGGACTCGGTGGTGGTGGTGTCGCCGCGAAACGACCCGCCGGATGCAGTGCCGATGGACCTGATCCGGCACACCTACCTGCACTTCCTGGTGGAGCCGCTGGTGGTGACGCGCAGCTCCTCGATCAACCGCCTGCAACCGCTGATGAAGCCGGTGCAGAACGCTCCGCTGGAGTACACCTACAAGACGGACATCGTGGCGCTGGTGACGGAGTGCCTGATCAAGGCAGTGGAGGCGCAGACCATGGACACCGGCATCGCCAAGCCGGTGCGTCCCAGCGCCGGACGGGACCGCTCCGCGCTGGAACACTACGACGCGGAGATGAGCGTGTACGACCGCCAGGCCGAACAGGCGCGGCGGCGCAAGGTGGACCTGGACATGCGCCAGGGTTGGGTGATGGTGGACTATTTCTACAACCAGCTGGGCCTGATGGAGAAGGATGGGACCAGTCTGAAGGACAACATGGGCCCCATGGTCTACGGCATGGACGTGGACAGCGAACGGAACCACATCAAGCAGATCGTCTTTCTGCCGCAGGGCTCCGGCGGCGACGTGATGCGGCGTACTCCACACCCGCTGACCGGTCTCGACCTGGCCGAGAGCAAGCTGATGAAGGGCGACGTGGATGGGGCCGGCGAGATTGCGGACGCCGCGCTTGAGGCCAACCCAGCGAACGCGGACGCGCACTACCTGATGGGCCGCATCGACTTGATGCAGGCGGACCCGGACGGCGCGCTGGACCATCTGACGCAGGCGGTAAAGCTATCTCACGACCCACGCACCATTGCCTGGGCGCATATCTACATGGGGCGGATGTACGACATTGCGCGCGACCCCGGCGATCCGAGCGTGGTGCGCCCGCAACGCGACAAGGCAATGGCCGAGTATCGCGCCGCGCTGGCCAGCCGCGACAGCCAGCCAGACACAAAGGCGGCCGCCGAAGCGGGCATCCAACAAGCGTTTGTGCTGCCTAAAGGCGCGGCACCGGCAAGCGGCCGGCAAAGCCCAGTCCCCACGGACGACGATGCGCCCCTGGATCCCACGGGCAAAGCCGAAAAGGATTCCTATCGCCCGTCCCCGCCGCAGTAGGCGCCTGCAAAGACATCTTATAGGGCAGGCAACTCCGGTAAACTGAAGCTCAGATGTCGCTTTGGGAGAGCCTATGCCGACGCGCACAACTATCGCCGAACGCTCTGCCAAGACGCCGCGCCGTGCAGACAACGCCGCGCCCCTGCCGCCTGGCCCGAAGCTCGCTGGAGACAGCTCTGACGCACGCTTCTTCGGGTACAAGTTCAAGGACCCTGCGCTGCTGACGCTGGCGCTGACGCATAGTTCGCTGGCTTACGAGAGCAATCCCGAGGGCACACGCGACCCTGGCTCGGATAACGAGCGGCTGGAGTTTCTGGGCGACGCAGTGCTGGGCCTGGTGGTCGCCGAAGCTCTCTACCGCCGGCTTCCCGCGCTGCGCGAGGGCGACCTGACCCGGTTGCGCGCTTCGCTGGTGAGCAGCCGGCATCTGGCCCAGGTGGCGCAGCGCATCCAGCTCGGCCCCATGCTTCTGCTAGGTCGCGGAGAGGCGCATAGCGGCGGACACAGGAAGCCGGCCCTGCTGGCCAATGCGCTGGAGGCAGTGATCGCGGCCCTCTACCTGGACGGTGGATTGACGGCGGCGCGCAACTTCATTCAGCGGCAGATTATCGGACCGGCCGAGGACAGCCTGGCCGGAGTGCTGCAATCCAGCGAACCGATCTCCGGCGCGGTCGGCGACTACAAGTCCGCGCTGCAGGAACGGCTGCAGGCCGCGGGGCACAGTCAGCCGCAGTATGTGCTCGCAGCGCAGTCCGGCCCCGACCACCAGAAGCGGTTCCGCATCGAGGTGCGGGTGGCCAGCGCCGACGGCGTTACGCTAACCCTGGCCAGCGCCGAAGGAAGCACAAAAAAACAGGCCCAGCAGGAGGCAGCGCGCCTTGCCTTCGCCAGCCTCAACTCCAGTGCGCAATCGCGAGCGGGCGCAAAATCAGAGCAAGCGAAAGTTGTGCGATGACTAGCGCGGGCAGAGGCGGTGAACACACGGGCCACCCGCACAGTCTGCTTCAGGCATTCCAATCGCTGCTCTACCTTCTGGCGATCGCGCTCTTCATCTTAACCTTCGTGGTGCAGCCCTTCCGCATTCCCTCCGCGTCGATGGAGCCCACGCTGCTGGTAGGGGACTTTCTGCTGGTCAACAAACAACTCGCAAACTTCCCTGCCCTCGCTCCAACAAACCGCATCCACCGCGGCGACGTGATCGTCTTCCACTATCCCGTCAACCCCAGCAAATACCTGGTGAAGCGCGTGGTTGGGCTGCCGGGCGAACGGCTCCACCTGCGCGATGGGCACGTGTTTATCGACGGTCGCGCACTAAGCGAGCCTTACGCCTACTATCGCGCGGCGGCGCCGGACAGCTATCGCGACGACTTCCCGCGCGTGGACCGCGCCGATCCCGAGGTCGATTCGCGCTGGTGGATCCAGATGCACACGCTGGTGAACCAGGGCGAACTAAACATTCCGGCGGACAGCTACTTTGTGCTGGGCGACAACCGCAACAACAGCGAAGACAGCCGCTACTGGGGACTCGTCCCGCGCGAGGCCATCGTCGGCAAACCATTCCTGATCTATCTCTCGATGAACCTGCCTGACGGGGATTCCGCGACTACGCAATCCTCCTACGCTGGGATGCAAGCCGGTCCAGCGGACGGGCAGCACGGAGTGGCAGCTTCGCTGCTTCACTTTGCACGCTGGGGGCGAATGCTGCGCATCGTTCGATGAGCGGAAGCCCGACAAGACGCATCAATCGATCGAAGGCTATAGCGCGGGCCTTCAGCCCGCAGAGGATTGGTTGGAATGCGCGCCTAGGGCTTCCTGCCCCAGCGAGCAAGCTTTCACCCCAGTGAACAAATTCACCGGGGACCCCGAAGCTCGCCGGGGACCCCGTTCGCCCTAGGCTAAATATAGGACGGGCCGTTGGCCCTTGCCAGACAACTGTAGAAGCAAGGGCAAGGGCCAATGCGGGGATTCTTCCTCTTCGACTACGCTCAGGGTCAGAATGACAAACAAAAAGGCAGCCCACCCTTTCACGAAAAAACCGTGAAAGGAAGGGGCACCCGGCAGTTCTTTCTTACATCGGTATTTTTGAAAAGCACAAATACGCCTTTTAAGCTCCGACGGGCTCGGCCACGGGGACTTTGACCGGAGTGAGCCAGTCGAAGCGGTCGGGCTTGATGCCGTTGACGATGGCGAAGAACTCGTCGTGGATGGCGGTGGTGACCGGCCCCATGGTGCCATCGCCGACGAGAATCTTATCGACCGAGCGCAGGTGGGTGACCTCGGCGGCCGTTCCGCTGAAGAAGGCCTCGTCGCAGATGTAGACCATCTCGCGGGGCAGCGCCTGCTCGACGACAGGAATGCCGAGTTCCTTGGCAATGGTCAGCACCGATCGGCGCGTAACCCCGTTGAGCACGGAGTTGGCGAACGGAGTGGTGTATAGCACGCCATCGCGCACCAGGAAGATGTTTTCGCCGGAACCCTCGGAGAGATAGCCGTTGACATCCAGCGCGATGCCCTCGGAGTAGCCGTTGATCTCCGCCTCCATGCGGATGAGTTGCGAGTTCATGTAATTGGCGCCCGCCTTGGCCATCGACGGCATGGTATTGGGAGCGAGCCTGTTCCAGCTTGAGATGCAGACATCCGCGCCACCGCTGCCGGAGACATACTTGCCCCAGGGATAGTTCACGATGTAGACCTCGACCGGAGAGTTGAGCGGGTTGACGCCCACCTCGCCGTATCCGCGAAACGCGATGGGCCGGATGTAGCAGGGCGCGACACCGTTGGCCTCCACCAGGTCTACCGCGGCGGAGCACAGCTCCTCCAGCGAGTAGGCCAGAGGCATGCGGTATATCTTGGCCGAGTCCAACATGCGGCGCATGTGGTCGCGCAGGCGGAAGATCGCCGCGCCGTTCGGCTGCGCATAACAGCGCATCCCCTCGAAGACCGAAGACCCGTAGTGGACCACATGCGACATGACATGGATCTGCGCCTTCTCCCATGGAATCATCTGCCCGTTGTGCCAGATGTTCTTCGTCGTCTCTAATGCCATCTCAACTCCTTCGTCAACAGATACAGGAATCCCAGCCGTCCCCGACCGCTGAATTTTCAATTATACCGGTGTCATAATTCTACTCGCGACAGCGTACCGCGAGTGTCAACAACAGCGCGCCTGCAATCTCTCTCGATCTACCCAAGCGAGCGACGGGTCGAAATGCTGGTTTGAGCCGTGAGAGAACCGTCTTCAGGCAGGCAAGAAGCGATCTTCCGCGTCACACTGCAACCTGGGATATAGTCAAGGAAAGCATGTCTCATCTGGAAAAAGAAAAACAGAAGCTGATCGCCCGCATCAAGCGCATCCGCGGGCAGGTTGACTCTATTGAGCGATCGCTCACCACGGGAGACGACTGCGCGGACATCCTGATGCTGCTGGCCAACGTTCGCGGAGGCGTCAACAGCCTGATGGCGGAGGTATTGGAAGACCACATCCGGCTGCACCTGCTGTCGCCTGAAAAAGACGTGTCCAGACCAGACGAACTGGCGGAAGACCTGATCGACCTGGTGCGGGCGTACTTGAAGTGATGCAGCGGGGTATATGTGGGTGCTAAAAAGTTCCGATCAGATTGAAGTCTGACCTCAGGGGCTAAAGCCCCCCCTTGTTTCTGCTGCAATAACGGCACGGCTGAAGCCGTGCCCTTAAGCAGAACAGCGTTTTTCAACGTCACGTTGGCGCCCTTAAGTAAAGCAGAGTCTTTAGCACCTTCTTTAAGTGAAACAATAGCTTGTGAGCTTTGTTCCCCATTTCGTCAGCCTCTACGGACTGCAGCATTCGGTGTATGTGCGCTTCAGTGTACTGGCGCTCAGCTCGATCTTCTTTCTGGTGGACCCCTTCGCCGCGCTGCCCACCTTTCTGGCCATCACCGAAGGCTCCGACGCGGCCCGCCGCCGCCGCATTGCGCGCAAGGGCGCGCTGACCACGCTGATCGTACTGGCTGCGTTCGCCTTTGCGGGCGAGGCCATCTTCCGCGTACTGGGCATCACTCTGCCGGCGTTCGAGATCGCGGGTGGTGTGATCCTGATGCTGATTGGCCTGGACATGCTACAGGCCCGTCGCTCGGCGACGCAGGAGGTTGCAGGCGACACCGCCGCCGCCGCGCAGAAGGAGGACGCCGGGATCGTTCCCCTGGGGGTGCCGATGCTGGCAGGGCCGGGGGCCATCACGTCGGTAATGGTGCTGGTGGGCCAGGCGCAGACGCGCTGGCAGATGGCAGCCATTCTGATCTCCATCGCCATCACCGCGACGGTCTGCTACCTGGTGCTGGGCCACTCCGACCGCGTGGTGCGCCTGCTGGGGGAGAGCGGAATCCGCATTCTGGTGCGCGTGATGGGACTGCTGCTGGTAGCCCTCGCCGCACAGTATTTTGTCAACGGCCTGGCCGACCTCGGCGTACTTCCCCACCCCGCCGATTAAGGCAACCTGCCGGACCTCGAAAACAAACAAATTGTTCGCACCGTCGCAGCCGGTGGTAGATTGGTAGCTCGAAGCGCGCACGCGATTCCTCGCGGATTCGTTTGCCGCCCGAACGACTGTTCGCTGCCCGCTATTGGGGCAACGGCCCGCTGCCGATAAAGACACAAGAGGCCCGCCGGAGTAACCGCAGAGTACGCTCCGGAAGTTCCTCATCTCTATCTGAACCGGCAGGAATCTGTGTCCTTCTCTGCGTCGATTCGACCAGCAATTGCTGGCTGCATCCAGGGAGGATGCGGCTGGGTCCGGGCCACATGCCATGCGCGCACAGGTTGCAGCAGCGATTTGTCGAACCTCGCAAGGACTGCCAGCTACGCCGCGGGCGGTTTGCTTCGGCTTGGGGATATGCCTCGCGGTGTTTTGTGTGCCCAGCATCCCGCGCGCGTCGGCGCAGCAGACAGACACGGGAGCAATAACGGGACCGCAATCCAATCCTCTGGCCACTGCTCATTTGAATCCGCTGAATACCGCGTGGCAGGCCGTGGGGCCGGTCCAGATTGCAAGCCAGAGCTACGGCACCGTGACCGGGCGCGTTACCTCGATTGCGATCGACCCGGCAGACGCGAGCGGAAACACGGTCTATCTGGGAACGACAGGCGGCGGTGTGTGGAAGTCCAGCAATGCGGCGGGCGCTGCGGCCAGCGTCACCTTCACGCCGCAGACCGACACACTTCCCGTCTTCAGCGCGAACGCGGGCGGCGTGGCGATCCCATCCTTGAGCATCGGCGCGATCAGCATGAGCAATACGAGCGGAACCGACGTTCTGCTGGCCGGGACGGGCGACCCAAACGACGCTGCGGACTCGTACTACGGCGAAGGGATTCTGCGCTCTGCGGACGGCGGCAACACATGGACGCTGATTCAGGAGTCGAAGGACTCCCCGGCTGCGAATCATTCCTTTGCCGGACTCAGCGTGGCGGGCTTTGCGTGGAGCAGTACGACGCCGGGGCTGGTAGTCGCGGCGCTCTCGCAGGCGGCAGAGGGAGTTCTGGTCAATGCGCCGGATACAACCTACAGCGTCATGGGCCTCTACTACTCGCAGGACGCAGGCGTCACCTGGCAGATGGGGATTATCGAGGATGGCAGCCAGTATGTACAGCGGGCCGCGACGGCACAATATCCAGGCAACGCCGCGACCGCGGTGGTGTGGAACCCGGTGCGCCGGATGTTCTATGCGGCAGTGCGTTTTCACGGATATTACCAGTCGTCCGACGGCATCTTGTGGACGAGGCTGGCCAACCAGCCCGGCGCGGGAATGACGACAGCAGCCTGCCCTGCGAACCCGAGTGGGACCGGAAGTACGGGGTGTCCCATCTTTCGCGGCGCGCTGGCGGTGCAGCCGGTTACGGGCGACACCTTTGCGCTGACGGTGGACGCGAACAACCTCGACCAGGGCTTGTGGCAGGATGCTTGCGCGCTGTCGGGAGCGAACTGCACAACCATCCCGGCCTTCACCAAGCAGTTGATATCCACCTCGCTGGAGGCCGGCAGCGGTTCGACCGCGATTGCACAGGGGGACTACAACCTATCGCTGGCGGCGGTGTCTACAGGCGCGGGAACGAACACGGACACGCTGCTGTTTGCGGGAACGGTGGACCTCTATCGCTGCTCACTTGCCGCTGGATGTGCGTTGCGCAATACCACCAATGCGACGAATGGATGCAATGCTCCGGCGAAGGTATCGCCTGCGCAACATGCGATTGCGGCGCTGGCAAATGCTGGGACGGGGGGCGCGCTGCCGCTGATCTATGCCGGTAACGACGGCGGGTTGTGGCGCTCGCTCGACGGGGTCAACCAGCAGCAGACTCCCTGCTCGCCCGACGACGCGAACCACTTCCAGAACCTGAACTCCGGGCTGGGCTCGCTGGCCGAGGTGGTGAGCTTCGCCCAGCATCCCAGCGATCCCGCGACGCTGGTGGCAGGAGTGGGGGCAAACGGGACAGCCGCCACTGGCTCCGCAACTTCGATGTCCGCCTGGCCGCAGATCGCCACAGGGGAAGGTGGAACGGTTGCCATCGACCAAGCCAGCCCGCAGAACTGGTATGTGTCCACCGAGGCGGGCGTAAGCATTCGCACCTGCGGCAATGGCAACGCATGCGCGGCGGCGAACTTTGCCGGACCGCCAACCATCGGCTACGCGCAGGTGGCCAACGACGCATCCCCGATCGACCCTCCGTTCCTGCTCGACCCCGCACTGACCACGGACGTACTGATCGGCACGTGCAGAGTGTGGCGCGGGATTGCCGATAGTGCGTCGTTGTGGCCAGGGTCGAACAACATCAGCTCCGCGTTCGACGGTTCGCACAATACCGCCTGCGGCACAACCAACGCGATGGTGCGATCGCTTGCCGCGGGCGGACCGGCGAGCGGCGCTGTAGCCGCGCAAGACGCGGGCTCGACCGTGCTGTACGCGGGGATGGCGGGCACGCTGGATGGCGGGGCCAACTTCGGTGGACATATCTTTGCCAACTACGCAGCGACAACCGCCGGCAGCAGCACAGCATGGACTGACGCAGCCAAGTCGACGGTGAGCAACGATACGGCGGATGCACATGTCTTCAATCCCGGCGGCTTCGACATCTCGTCGCTGTTTGCCGACCCGCACGACGCCACTGGAATGACGGTCTACGCGACAGTGATGGGCTTCGCCGGGAACGGAGTCAACGCGCCGCACGTTTACCGGTCCACCTCCGGAGGAGCTAGCTGGAGCAACATCAGCAGCAACCTGCCGAACGCGCCAGCCAATGCCGTGCTAGTCGATCCCAACGACGCCAACACGCTGTATGTGGCGATGGACACGGGCGTCTACGAGACCACTGCGGTGGGCAATTGCACCACTTCGAACTGCTGGAGCATTTACGGCATCAGTTTGCCCAATTCGCCCGTCATAGCGTTGCAGGCGGCAGCGGGCATTTCCACCGGGGATGGACGCAGCGGCGAGTTGCGCGCAGCTACCTACGGGCGCGGCATCTGGCAGATTCCGCTGCTTACCGCAGCGAGTTCGGCTATGCCCGCGATGACGTTGAATCCCACCAGTCTGACCTTCCCAGCGCAAGCGGTTGCGACGGCGAGCGCGGCGCAGCCCATTACCGTGACGAATACCGGCAATGCGCCGCTGACTATCACGCAAGCCGTAACGACGGGCGACTTCAATGAGAGCGACACATGCGTCGGACCGGCGATTGCCGTGGGGGCGACCTGCACCGTTCAGGTAAAGTTCCTGCCAACGGCAACCGGCACACGCACGGGGGTACTGACGGTCTACGGCAACGTATCCGGCGGACAAGCGACCGCAGCTCTCAGCGGCATGGGCACAGCCGCGGCTGCGATCATCCTGGCCCCTATTACAGTGTCCTATTCGGCGACGAACGTGGGGGCTACCAGCGCCGCGCAGAATATTACAATCTCCAACACCGGCGGCGTGACAGTCGCGCTGCAAACACCGGCGGTCACGGCCAGCTTCGCCGTCACCGCAAACACATGCGGCCCGTCGCTTGCATCCAGCGTGGGATGCACGGTCTCGGTCGCCTTCCAGCCTACGGCCTCCGGCACACAGACCGGCAGCTTCAGCATCACGGACAGCGTGGGCACGCAGACCGCATCGTTGACCGGCGTGGGTGTGTTGCCCGCGACCGATGCGCTGGCGCCGCTCAGTCTCAGCTTCGCCGCGCAGCAGTTGAACACGGCGAGCGCAACCCAGCAGGTGACGCTTATCAACTCAGGCGATTCAGCACTGCTGCTGATCGCGGCGCAGATTGCTAGCGGCGACTTTACGGTGGTGAATAGCTGCGGCAACTCGTTGAGCGGGCACTCTTCCTGCTCGCTGCCGGTGGCGTATGTGCCCAAGAGCGTGGGCCCGCAGAGTGGCGTGCTGACGGTCACGGACCAGTATCGCAGCCAGACAGTTATGTTGAGCGGGACCGGCGTGGCGCCGCCCGGTGTATCGCTCTCGCCGCTGTCGACGGTCGCGTTTGGTCCCACCGGAGTCGGCCTGATTGCGGCAGCGCAGACGGTGACGTTGACCAACAATGGCGGGCTTCCACTCTCCATTCAGAACATCGCTGTGACGGGTGACTTCGCCATCGTTTTGGGCAGCAATACCTGCGGCCCAAGCCTTGCCGTGGGACGCGCAGTGTATGGTGCAGGTGGTCTTCGCGCCCAACGCGGCCGCGGCACGCACGGGCACCTTCACGGCAACCGATAATGCAGCGTCGTCGCCGCAGAGCCTGCAGTTGACGGGCACCGGTGTTGACTTCGCACTCACCGCGAACGGCAGTACAACACAGCCAAGCTCCGCCGGGGTGGAGGCGGTGTATCCGCTGCTGCTGTCCTCGGCGGCAGGAGTGCCTGGAACGGTCGCGTTCGCCTGCTCGGGCGTGCCTGCGTATGCAACCTGCGTGGTGAGCCCGTCTTCGCCGGCGCTGGGTGGCAGCGCGACGATTACGGTAACGATTGCGACCTCCGTTGCGTCGCTGAGTTGGCCGCAGCATCCGGGTGGGCAAACGCAAACGTGGCTCGCATTGCTGTTGCCTCTGTGGCTGCTTGGGTTGGGGCGGCGCCGGGGGTTGGGTCAGGTCGCGATACTGTGCTGCGTCTTACTGGTCGCAGGATGCGGCGCGTCGCGGATAATTCCACAGACGACCTCGGGTGGAGGGACGACTACGAATCCAACGCCAAGCGGAACCTATACCATCGCCGTCTCCGGGAGCAGTGCAGGCCTCACCCGCAGCGTCAATCTGACACTGATCGTGCAGTAGGCGCGCTGACTACATTGCGTGCCACAGCATGTCCACGCGGACCGGAATCGCATTCTTGATGGGTATGGTGAGGAACGTGGGTGGATCGATCTTGAAGTCGCTCACCGTCGAGGGCACAACACCGGTGATGTGGTGTGCCGGTCCTTGGATCGTCTGCTGGAAGATCACATGCGTGTAGTGCGCGGTGTTGCCGGCGAACTGCACTTCGAGGTCGCAATCGAGGGTTGGCGCGTTGAGGCCCGCCTGGGCCAGACGGAAGCGTACCTGGACATACGGGAACTGCGCGCCGCGGGTTGTCTGGATCATGTGCAGATCGCGATTGCTGTCGCCAGAGTCGAAGGACTTTACAGCCGCGGCAACCAGAAAATCGCACTCTCCGGCGTGGCACTTGCCTGTGCCAAGCGCGGCATGGCTGGTCCCATCCACCTCATGCATCGGATGCGACATGTGATACGTCAGCGTGGACTGGTCGAGCTTCCAGGTCTGGTCTGGTGCGGGGGGCTGTGCGCTGAGAAGCGTGTACACGAACAACGTGAGCAGCAGAGCAGCAAACAGAGAAATTTTATTCATGGGTCCTCAGAACTTGAGATGAATCGGCCAGGAGACAGCAAGGATTGCCGCGCCATAGCTCGCCGCCGTAGCCGCGGCCACTCCTGCGTGGGCCGAAGCGATGCCGTGGACTTTCTGCCCGCTGGCGATCTGGTTGTAGGCCATTGCGCCCAGAATCGGCGTCAGCACCATTCCCGGCGCATGAATGTATATGAGGTATTTATGCCACTTGACGCCGCCGCGCGCGGGCTCGTTGGAGACCTTGGGAGCGCGAATGGCGTACGACGCCGTGGCTGCGTACATCAATACCGCTGTGGCACCCAGCGCAACGTGGATGTCGCGCGAGGCAGTATCGCTGTAATTACCCTTCTCCGGCGGCGCGCCGGCAGCGCTGATGCAGGCAGCCGCAACCGGAATTACCGTAATCAGTCCCAGCTTCTGATGCACCTTCAGCATGTGGGTGCGCCGGTCCATCAGCGCCTGCCGTGCGGCGCTACCCTCGGTATCTGCCGGAGACAGTCCAAGATCGCTGAGCGAGGGCCCATTGGACGGCGGTTGGTTCTGCGCATAAGTCAGGAACGAACTGCTGGTGGATAGAGTCTTGCCGCTCTCGAGCGCCGATTCCGCCACAGATACGGGAACAGGGGCATCGGGCAATACAGTGGCATCCACCTTCGCCGATGCTTCTCAATTCCCTGCTGCGCGGATATCTGCCACACGGTGTGTTGTCCGCTGGTCTGCGCCGCAAGCCGACCCGACGCACCGCAAAGAAGGGTGAGACACAATCCGCTGCTCAGTGCCCTAGTCGCGCCTACCCATAAGCGTCTAGTAAAGTCCATGCCGGCCTACCTCCAATTTGCAGCATATCCTCCTGCTGAAATCCGGAGGCCCCTTCAGCAATTTTCACACATCGCGAACAACGAGCACAAAGCCGCGGACCTTCTTCCGACCATGGCCTTGTTGTATGACGCTCGTTTGCTCTAGGCAGTTGCCCTGCTCTTGGACGCTGCTTCGTCCTCGGTCTTCGCTTGGGGGGAATTTTTCCGGATGCGCTTCAGCACCTGCGCCAGGGTAGTCTCGTTCATCGCCTGCACGCCATCGGCGGAGGCCCGCTTCAGCAGCCCTGCAATGGCGGGCTCGTCGAGCGTCAACCATCCGTCTTCGCTGGCTGCATAGATGTCGCCCAGTCCGATCTGCTTGGCCGTCAACTTCAGCTTGGCCCCGCCGTTTGGACCTTTGCGCTGCTCGATGAGGCCCTTCTTGTGCAAGAGCAAAAAACACCGGCGAACCATTACCGCGCTCTCCTCCAGCTTTTTCGCAATGACCGCCGAGGTCTGCATGGCGCCGGGCTCAGCAGCCAATACCGTCAAAATCCTTAGACACAGCCCAAAACGACCGCTCTTTGCCATGCAGAGCAAACTAACACACCGGAGGTCAACCCGACTACCGGGGAGATCATCGGCGCGCAGAATCGCAGTGCTTTCCTCGCTCGAAATGCATGGCATGGATGCGCGGGGCGACACGTTCCCGCTGCGAAATGGCTGCCTGACATGCTAGCCTTCTCAAGTGAATATTCTTTTTGTAGGAGACGTGGTTGGCCCGGCTGGCCGCCGTATCGTCCGCGAACATCTGGGCCACGTGCTGGAGACCAACGAAGTCGATCTGGTGGCGATCAACGGCGAGAATGCTGCCGGAGGTTTCGGCCTGACGCCTTCCATCGCCGAAGAACTCTTCGACATGGGCGCGCACGTCATCACCACCGGAAACCATATCTGGGACAAGAAGGAGATCTTCGAGTACATGGCTGTGCCCGCCGAATCGCATGTGCGCGGCCGCCGCGTACTGCGTCCTGCCAACTACGCGGTGGGCACACCGGGCTTCGGCGTCTATGAGGGCGAGCTTCCCACAGGCCAGACGTATGCCGTGCTCAACCTGCAGGGGCGGGTCTTCATGTCCACGTGCGACGACCCCTTCCGCATGGCGGATACGCTGCTGGCCAAGATCGGGGCCAAGGTGATCCTGCTGGACATCCACGGCGAGGCGACCTCGGAGAAGGTGGCGATGGGGTGGTATCTGGATGGCCGCGTCACCGCGGTGCTGGGCACGCACACCCACGTGCCGACCGCCGACGAACGACTGCTACACAACGGCACAGCCTACCAGACCGACGTGGGCATGTGCGGATCGTTCGACTCGGTGATTGGCGTGGAGACGGAGCTGGTGCTGCATCGCTTCCTGACCGGGATGCCGGGCAAGTTCGAGCCTGCCAAGGGCAATCCGAAGATGTGCGCTACGCTGATCGAGTGCGATGGAGGGACTGGGCGGGCGACAGCGGTTCGCAGGATTATGCTGGGCGAGTAAGATAATCGCGACTATATATCGACATGCAAGAGATCACGGGCCATAACGGATGAAAAAAACAAAGCTTAGCAGACGGGCGTTTCTAGGGACAGCGGCAGCCGCGACGATTGCGGCACAAGTGAAGTTTGCCGGGGCGCAAGGTGCGGCGAAGGCACGCGCGGCGGAGGCCTGGCCGGAGAATGGCACGCTGATTCCCGATGAGGGATGGCGGCTGTGGGTGGATACGAAGGCGGTCTGGAAGCAGGACGCGATCTTTCTGCCGGAGGATGTGACGCGCGATGCAAACGGCGCGGTGTGCGGCAAAGGCGAGCCACTGCCGGTGAATGAGCCAACGGGTGGGTGGGGCGTGCTGAAGGACGCGGCGGGGATTGCGGTGACGCTGCCATCCACCGTGGAGCAACACTTCTGGGGCAAGTATGGAGCGGGGGACGATGGCAAGCCGCGATCATATACGCCGGATGAGTATCGCTACGCGGCGGACGATCCCGCGCCGCAGAATGGCGCGTACTTTGGCGTGTCGTGGTGGTGGCGGGAGATTGAGATTCCCGCGTCGATGCAGGGCAAACGAATCTTCCTGCACATTCGCGGAGCGAGACTGCGGGCTGAGGTTTATTTGAATGAGAAGCTGGTGGGCTACTCGATTATGGAGGAGCTGCCGTTTGAGGCTGAGCTGACCCATGCAGCGAAGCCGGGTGGGAAGAATGTGCTGGCGATCCGCATTACGAATCCATTTGGACGGCTGGACTGGATCGATGGGATGAATGCGCAGTGGGGCGCGGTGAAGCTGTACCGGAGCCATGGATTCGGCGGGCTGGATCGGGGGATGACGATCTCGGCGCATGACAAGACTCGCGTCACGGATATTTGGGCACTCAATACCTCGGATTCCCGCAAGATTTCTGCGTCGGCGGTTATCGAATCGACGGGCGGGATGCTCATTGCGAGCGATGTAACGTTCGATGTGATCGATCCACGGACGGGCAAAATCGTTGCTTCCAAAATAAGCGCTCTATCTCCGGTCGCAAATCCGGTCTCGTCGTCAGGTACGAATCGCTATCCGATGCAACTACACAGCGAGGAAGTTCGATTCAATGGTGCTGAGCTTTGGGATTTATCGGCGACTCGGCTGTACCATCTGCGCGCGACTGTCAATGGACCGGATGGCAACACCGCAGCACGCACGATTGCTTTTGGGTTTCGGACGTTTGCGCCGGAGGGGTTGGGGACGAATGCGCTGTTCCGATTGAATGGGCGGCGGATGAAGATTTATACCGCGATCTCGTGGGGATACTGGGGACTGAACGGGATGTGGCCGACGCCGGAGCTGGCCGAGAAAGAGGTCACGCAGGCGAAAAGGCTGAACCTGACGTGCCTCAACTTCCATCGCAACCTGGCCAAGGAGGACGTGCTGCGAGCGCACGACCGGCTGGGCCTGCTACGCTATATGGAGCCGGGCGCGGGGAAGATGGCCATCGGCGCGCTGCCCGCGGGCGTGCAGGCCAATGCGGCGTCGATTGTGATGGAGAGGCCTTCCGGCGCGGCGGACAAGTTTGCCCAGCGCTACATGTTTACCAAGTGCGTGGAGATGGTGAGGGCCTTCCGTTCGCACCCGTCGGTGATTGAGTACTGCCTGCAGAACGAGATTGGCGCGGACCTGACGAACCCCGACACCATCGCGATTCTGGAGGCCATGCGCGCCGAAGACCCCAGCCGATGCATCGTGCTGAACGACGGATTTGTTGCTCCGCCGACCAAGGCCGCGCAGGCGTGGTTCGCGCCGTGGGACGATAAGTTGCACCGCAGCGACGAGGAGGAGTGGGGCGGATGGTGGAACCAGCACCAGGGCGCGGGCGACGAGTGGTACGACCAGTTCTATAAATCGCCCACGGATTTCACCTACAAGTCGCCCGAGTGAAAGGCACTCTCGGAGTTTGGCGAGATGGAGGGCTGCGCCACGCCGGACAACCACTCGCTGATGCTGCATGAGCTGGCAGAACCCGAAGCGGCACGGGGATTGGCAACCAGCCGGCGAATACAAGCTACGACCTGGCCGACCATCGTGAGATTCTTGCGGCCTACGACAATTTCATCGACCGCTGGGGATTTCGCAGAGCGTTTCCGGCGACGGAGAAGCTGTGGCTCTCGCTGGGCAAGAAGTGCTACGACACGTGGCAGAACTACCTGGAGAACGCGCGGATCAGCGATGAGCTGGACTTTGCGGCGATCTCGGGATGGGAGAGCACGGCGATTGAGAACCACTCGGGGATCGTAGACAATCTGAGGAATTTCAAGAGCGACCCCACGCCGATCACTGCGACACTGCTGCCGGTAGGCCTGTGGCGAAGCAGCGGGCGATGTGTACCACTCAAGGTGAGTCCGCAACATTCGATCTGTATCTGCTGAACGATACGTCGAAGCCCGTTGCCGGAACGTTGAGCTTCAGCGCTGTGACGCCATCGGGCAAGCTGCTGAAGTTCGGCGAGTTCCCTGCCCCCGCGCAGACGCCGGATGTCTTTTCGTATCTGGTGAAGGAGGCATTTGTCACAGGACCGCTTATCGAGGTTGGGATGTATCGCTTCAAGTTCGCGCTATCGAGTGCGCCGTTGGCGACGCAGACGAAAGAGATTTGGGTCACGGGCTCTGTGGCAAAGAATATTACGCAGAAGAAGATTGCGACATCGGGAATTACTCCCGCGCTGCGCCAGCTGTTGCAGAAGCTCGGTGACTTGACGATCGAAGAGTTCAAGGCCGGCGAGAAGTACGACGCGATCATTTCTGGCGGAGTGGTTACGGGCGCGGCTAGTTCGCAGAACGCTGGCGAGACCACCGGTCAGGAGGCGCTGCCGGTTCGAGGCGCGCCACGCAGACCGCAGCAGCCAGGAGCGTTGGCGGATGGAATCATTGATGCGGTAAAAGCAGGAACACCGCTGCTGGCGATTCCGCAGACGGACGCGCTCTCCGACGGCGTGGCCAAGCAACTCGCCGCAGCCGGGGCCTTCACCTACAACGGAGCGGTGGGCGATCTGCGCGCGCCGTGGATGGGCAACTGGTATTTCGTGCGCAAACACGCGCTGTACGACGGGCATGCCGGTGGACCAGGCCATGGGCATCCATTACCAGGCGAAGGGGAAGGCGAGCGAACGGGCTGGTGATCGACCGCGCGCCGGGCGGGGCCGAGGTAGAGATTATTGCGGCATACTCACGCGACCACTCGCGGGTGATCGGCGCAGGAACATTTACCACGCGGCTGGGCGCGGGCAAGATCGTCTACCAGCGCGTGCCGGAGTTGCAGCCGGTGCTGCAGGCGCGCTTCCTGTCGAATGCACTGAAGTGGCTAACGAGTCGAGTTTTGGGGTAGTAATCCTACATGTCAGAATCGAGATGCTCATCCCAGCGAGCAAGCTCGCCGGGGACCCCGATATATGAGGCACCCGTAATTTTGCGAGCCGACTCCCTATCGACCCTGTTTGACCGTGGACAGCTATATTTCGTGCCTACAGCCCTCGGATTCTCTCTCCGGACGCTTCCCTGGGGCTTTGCCCCAGGCTAATATAGGACGCGCCTTCAGCGCTTTATATGCCGGCCTGAGCAAGCATGATAATCATCTATTGCATTTTTGCTAAAAGTGTAGACCATCGCACAGCGAGCAAAATGCGGAGATTCTTCGCTGCGCTCAGAATGACAATTCATTTTTTGTCTATAGCAATTGCTAAAATGCTCCAATCGTATTTCTCAGGCGCAGCCGAAGAGGCAGCCACGGATGGCTGCCTCTTGGATTGCTGTGGGTTACGTCGCTGCTTACTTCTTGGCGGCTGCGGTGCGATGTGCCGGAGATGCCGTCTTTGGGGCCGGCTTGGCTGCCGCCTTGGGCAGCACCACATCGCCATCCTTCATGATGATCATGACGGGATTGGGGGTGAAGGAGTCGTAGGTCCCGGTAAGGTTGACGGTCTGCCCAACCGCAGTAGCTGCCGTAATTGCGTCCGCCTTGGCCTGGGCTGCCGCGACTTCCTTCTTGTAAGCAAGCTTCTGAGCGGGGGTTGCATTCGGTTTGAGATCGGGAACAGGATCGGGAGCTGTCATGTTGAAGGTGAAGTCGGCAGTCTTGGACTGCTTGGCATCATCGGTTACGGCAGCGGTCAGCACCGTTGGCGAAGATGTGATGATGAGCGCACCGGGAATCTGCACCGACTTGCCCTTGATCGCGTCCCATACCTTGGCGGCGTCGTCCGTCGATCCGAACTGGAAGACCATCTCCTTATCGGAGGTGGCAAGCGTAGCCAGATCAGCCGTAGTGCTGATAAAGCCGTGGATCTTTTCCGCCGGAGTGAGACCCGGCTTAATGGTGGCGAAGAAGCCGTCGGGCGGGTTCAGATTGGCGGTGGCGGCAGCAACCATAGCATCGTAGCCATCGTCCGTGTCGTGATACTTGTGGTAGCACCACTTGGCGTAGGGAGCCATCGAGGTCTTAGCGGCAGGCGGCGCGTAGGCCACGGCGCGGCTGGCGTAAAAGGCACAACTCAGGTAGTCGGGCGGCGTGAGCAGGGAGTAAGCCTCTCCCAGAAAATAGGTGTCCACCAGGACCGATCCCGGCTGTTGCGTGGCGGCCAAAGGGAGCGACGCCAATTCCTTCTTGAAGGCGTCGATGGCGGCTGCGTTGTCCTTCTTGACCAGAAAGGCATCGTCGCCGATGGCGTTATAGAAGAAAGGGAACGCTGTATCCTGCAACTTCTTGAAGTCGGCGTCGGTGATGTTGGCCGGCTTGGTTGCAGCCAGTCCCTTCTGGGCGTACCCGGCTACGGCGTCCAGCGCGGCCTGCTTGGCTGGCGACCCATCCGGCAAGGCGTCTGCGCTGGCCTTGCCGAAATAAACCTCATAGGTCAATGCGCGCATGTTCGCTGGATCGAGCGCCAGCACTTTGTTTGCTGTGCTCACTGTTTTGGCCCCGTCGAGTCCACTGTACGCGTCCATCAGCACCACCATAGTGGCGAGCCTGACGTCGGGGCAAGCTGAGGTGGGAAAGTCGGAGAAATACTTCTCGATGCCGGCAGCCTTGGCCTGCGGATTGCTCTGGGCCATGGCGTTGGTGTAGGCCGTGTACTCCGCGTCGGGCAGCGCACATGGGGCGGCGGCGGACTGTGCGCCGAGGTTGACGGGCTGAGCGGCGGCTGGAGCAGCCGGAGCGGCGGTCTGGGCCAACGCACACGACACACCCGATGCAATCACGGTACACGCCAGGAGAGTGGCTAAGACTTCCTTCTTCATGCAAGACTCCTCATTCATTTTAAAAAGATGCCTGCCGCCCGGTGGTCCCGGAGGTCAAGATGGTTCTCAACTACTGGCGTGGAACCAGTCTGTCCTTTACCGCAGGAACAGTTGCGACCCACTAGATGCTGATTATAGGAATCCCGAACTCCGGTTGCAAGTTCCAGAGAGAAAAGGTTGTGGGGTCAGTCTTGGGCTGCCCGCGACCAGTCAGGCTGGGTCTCGATGTCCGAGCTGTAGGGTTGGAGCTGCGAGCAGTCGGGGGTGTGTCCTGGCTTGCTATACTGAAGGGGTTCGGGCTGCATCCGCCGGCAGGCCAGGCGGAGCGGCACTGGAGAAGAGTATGAGCGTTACCCAGCTTCGTCCCGCCACAGCACCGCCCATCCCACGCAGAACCACCTGCGACACGCTGCTTCAGAAAAAACTTGCCCGCCAACCCATCTCCGCGATGACCGCGTATGACTACCCCACCGCGCGCCTGGTGGACGAGGCCGGCATCGACCTTGTGCTTGTCGGCGACTCGCTGGGAATGGTGGTGCTGGGCTACGAGAACACGCTGCCCGTCACCCTGGACGAGATGCTGCACCACACCCGCGCCGTCGCCCGCGCGCTGCGACGCGCCTTTCTGGTGGCCGATATGCCCTACGGCTCATACCATGCATCCGCGCGCGACGCCGTACGCAACGGGCTACGGTTGATAAAAGAAGCCGGCGCGCAGGCAGTGAAGATCGAAGGCGGCAGCTCGCGCGGCAAGCTGGTGCAGCGCCTGACCGAGGCGGAGGTGCCCGTAGTCGGACACATCGGACTGACGCCGCAATCGGTCCACAGCATGGGGGGCTATCGCGTCCAGGGCAAGAGTCTTGAAGCATTCGAACGCCTATCGTCCGACGCGCGCGCGCTGCAAGAGGCGGGCGCCATCGCCATCGTCCTGGAGGGCATCCCGCGCGAGCTGGCCTCAGCCATTACGGCGAACAGCTCTATTCCCACCATCGGCATCGGCGCGGGGCCGGATTGCGACGGGCAGATCCTGGTCTTCCACGATTTGTTCAACCTCACCTTTTCTCCGCCGGCAAAGTTCGCCCGCCAATATGGCGACGGCGCCGCATTCTTCACCTCCGCGCTCACGCGGTACCGCGATGACGTGACCGCCCGCCGCTTCCCCAGCGACGCTGAAAGCTATCACCTTTCCCGCGAGGTCCACACCGCTGTGGAAGCCGCATATCCCCTCGCCCGCAAAGCATAAGGACCGAAGAATAATGGTGCTCTGCAAGACTGTTGCCGAGATGCACGCCGCCTGCCGCTCACTACGGAACGCGGAACAACCCCTCGGCCTTGTTCCCACCATGGGAGCACTGCACGCGGGCCATCTCTCGCTGGTAGCCGCTGCGCGGGCCGAGTGCGACGCGGTGGTGGCCAGCATCTTCGTCAACCCCACGCAGTTCGGCCCTGGCGAGGACTACGAGGCCTATCCGCGGGACTTCGACGAAGATTGCCGCAAGCTGGAATCGGCGGGAGTTCATGCGCTGTTTGCGCCGCCGGTGGAAGAGATGTTCGCTCCCGGCAACTCCACGTTTGTGGACACCGGTGAGCTTGGCACACGCCTGGACGGAGCCTCGCGTCCCGGCCACTTCCGCGGCGTTGCCACCATCGTCGCGCGGCTCTTCCACATCGTTCGGCCCGACCGCGCCTACTTTGGCCAGAAGGATGCCGCGCAGGCCGCCGTGCTGCGACGTATGGTGCGTGACTTGAACTTTCAAGTGCAACTTATTGTATGTCCGATTGTTCGCGAACCGGACGGCCTCGCTCTCAGTTCGCGCAATCGATACCTCTCGGCCAGTGAGCGCAGCCGTGCGCTGATACTTTCCCGCACCCTTGCCGCCGCCCGGCAGCAAGCGGACCAGGGTGAGATGCGTGCTGAAGTGCTGTGCGCGGCGATGCGAACAACATTCGCGGCAGACCCGGAGGTGCGGGTGGACTATGCCGCAGTCGTCGATCCCGACACACTGCTGCCGGTGGACGAGATCAGCCACGGCGCGCTGGTTGCCGTCGCGGCATGGATCGGCAGCACACGGCTGATTGACAATATGCTGCTCGCGCCACGAGGCTAACCCCGCGCGGTGGTCCATAGATCGTGCAGGTGCAACACGCCCAACGCCTCACCGCTGGGTGCTACAACGATCAACGAAGTAATTTTTCTCTCTTCCATCAGCGCCAGCGCCTCACCCGCAAAGGCATCGGGAGCAATGGTCACCGGACAGGCGTTCATGATCTCGCCTGCTGTATGCGCCAGTGCGTTCGGGCCATCGCGCTCCAGCAGCCGCCGCAGGTCGCCATCGGAGATCATTCCCAGCAGCTTGTGCTCCTCACCCAGCACTGTTGTCATTCCCAGCTTCTTATGCGACATCTCGTGGATCACCTGCGTCATGGGTGTATCGCTCGTCACCCGCGGCAACGCGTCGCCGGTGTGCATCAGCTCGCGCACACGCGCCAGCCGCCGGCCAAGACGACCGCCGGAGTGCAACTTGGCAAAGTCCTCCGCTGCAAATCCTCGGCTGCGGCTGACCTCCAGAGCCAGCGCGTCGCCCAGCGCAAGCATGACGGTGGTGGAAGCTGTGGGCGCAAGGTTCAGTTCGCCAGCCTCCGTCGCAACGCTGGTGTCGAGCCACACCGTACTGGCCTGGGCGAGCGTAGAGCTGCCCTGCCCACACAAGCTGATGAGAGAACATTCAAGCCGCGCCAGTGCGGGCAGCAGGGCCAGCACCTCTTCAGTCTCTCCGCCGGCGGAGAGCGCAACCACCAGGTCGCCCGCCGCAATCATCCCGAGGTCTCCATGCAGCGCCTCGGCCGGATGCAGAAAGTGCGCGGGCGTCCCTGTGGAGCACAGGGTTGCGGCAATCTTGCGCGCGATCAGGCCGCTCTTGCCCATGCCCAGCAGGATGACGCGGTTCCCTCGACCAGCCGCCTCCACCAACAGTTCGACTGCGCGGGCAAATGGGGCAAGCATCGGGCCATCCAGCCGGATCGCCAACTCCAGCAGAGCGCGGGCCTCCGTGCGTACCACCTGCGACGGATGCGTGCGTTGAGATTGAGCAGAGATCGCCATGCGCTTATTTGACCTCTCCGATGCTAGCAGAGGAGGGCCTTGACATGGAGCCCGCGGCAGTTTGGATGCTGCGATTGCAGGTTGACGCAACCAAAGCCATCGGTGTTCTACTTCTAAGCATGAATGCAATTCTTAGATCGTGTCGCCAAATCCTTCTCTACCTTCTGGTCCTGCTTGCTGCCGCATGGGTTTCCGGCGAAGGGTATCAATGGCTGCTCCGCTGGCGTGCTGAACGACTGCTCTCCGACGTTCGCTCGCTCGAAGTGAATCGCAGCGGATGGCCGGATGCGCAGACGATGATGAAGAGATGGGGCCAGTGGAGCGTTCCAACGGCAAGCTGCACCGCGGAATCCTGCACCTACCAGATCAACGTGGCACAGACGATGTTACCCATACTGGGAGGCACTCCCCATAAGGGCGCCAGGAACTGGTTGCCGAAGATGATGGGCCATCTGGGCCTGCGCAGCGCCGCGGCCCGCGCTGGGTTCACTGTGCAGCACAGCGTAATCACGGAGAAGTGGTTCGGCGAGCAGGTGACTCTACCGGTACAGGATTGGGACCTCAGCGCAGGCTATGTGCCGTACCTCTCGGCTTCGTCCCACGCAAGCGCCAAATTTCACGACCACCTGCGAGACCCGGACCAAGTGTTTCCAAACCGGCTGGTCCGGATCTATCCGCATGGGTTGAACGCGACATTCGCCATCGACGAAGACCCGCCCGAGCAGGCATTGTTGATGGACTTCCGATTCAGCTGCATCACACAGATTCGGCCCTGCCGCGATGTTGCCGACATCCTTCCTGAAGGCTGGCGGACATTGCAGGCTGAGCAGCATGGACCAACCCACGGTAAACTTGAAGGACAGAGGCAAGCGAACCGCGCTGGCCCGGAAGGATGTTCTCGAAGCGATGCGAAGAGCGCTCTTGCTATTGATGATGGCCGGCGGAATCGCGCTGGTTGCGTGGTCCGGGTGGCAGAACCTGCGCCAGCGCCGCAACCTGATGCAGGTGCAGCAGGACCAGCGCGTCGACCTGATTCCCGACACGCAGGGGGCAGCGGGGGACGATTCTTCGGGCGGCGAATCTCAGTTGAAAGGCAAGTCCGCACCCGCCTTCACCCTGAACGATCTTAACGGCAACAAGGTCTCGCTGAGCGACTTCAAGGGCCACCCGCTGCTGATCAACTACTGGGGCACCTACTGCGCGCCCTGCAAGATCGAGATGCCATGGCTACAGGAGTTCAGCAAGAAGTACGCAGGCGATGGCTTCCAGGTCGTGGGAATCACCTACGACGCCGAGGTTGGCCGCGACAAGATTGCCCGCGATACCGAGCAACTCGGCGTGACCTACCCTATCCTGCTCTCCGACCCGAAGGTGGAAGACGCCTACCTCCACGGCACCGAGGCGTTGCCCATGTCGTTTTACGTTGACAAGGCGGGCAAAGTGATCGACGTGAGCGCCGGCCTCGGCAGCAAGGACGAGTTGGAGTCCATGGTGAAAAAGATCATCGCGGCAGGCGGCAAATGAGGCCTCGGCTGCTACTTGCGTACCTTGCGGCCGGGGCGCTTATTGCCGGAGCAACCGCTCCGGCCGGCAACGCTCAAGCCATCAATATGAACGCGCCGGCAACGCCAAAGTCCTACGTGCTTTACGCCGCCGAACCGCAGGCCGTCGCAGCCGGCAAGCAAGCGATGCTGGAGCTACGCTTCCAGGTAGTGCAGGGCTTTCACATCAACTCGCACACACCGAAATCGAAGTTCCTGATCCCAACTACGTTGAACCTGCAGCCGGCAAGTGGAGTCAAACCCGGCCCGCCCGCGTTCCCCGCCGGACAGCTTTATAGCTTCGCCTTCGACCCAACCGACAAGCTTGACGTTTACGCAGGCATCTTCACGGTAATGTTGCCGGTCGTGGCCACAGCAGGAGAGCATACGATCGACGCGACCTTGAAATATCAGGCCTGCGATAATGCGTCCTGCTATCCGCCGAAGACGCTACCGGTGAAGATACTGTTTAACGCGAAATAACGGTCCAAACTACAGGAGCGGGGTTGCCGCACCATGTACCACGCGCATGCATGGACTATGCGAATGCGGGCCATTGCTGTTTCAATGGAGTTTATAGCTTTGCATCCAGGATTGGCGGAAGACGAATGGAAGAGTTCAGAAGGCTGACGCGGCTACCCCCGTATGTATTCAACATTACCGGCGCATTGAAGGCCGAGGCGCGCAAGCGCGGCGAAGACATCATCGACTTCGGGATGGGCAACCCGGACGGTGCGACGCCGAAGCACATTGTCGACAAGCTGATCGAGGCCGCGCAGAAGACCGCGACGCACCGCTACTCGCTCTCGCGGGGACTGCCGCGGCTGCGCAAGGCCATCTGCGACTGGTATCAGCGGCGCTACGCGGTCGATCTCGACCCCGAGACCGAGGCCATCGTTACCATCGGATCGAAGGAGGGCATCGCCCACCTCTGCCTTGCCATGCTGGACCACGAAGACACCGTCGCGGTGCCCAACCCTAGCTATCCCATCCACATCTTTGGGCCAGTGATCGCCGGGTCAAAGATCCAGACCGTCGCGCTGGACGATACCAACGAGGCGACCCTGATCGAGACCCTGGAGCGCGAGCTGCCGCGCATGAACCCTCGCCCCAAACTGCTGATCCTGAACTTCCCGGCCAACCCCACCACGCAGTGCGTCGAGCTCAGCTTCTTTGAGCGCCTGGTGCCGTTGTGCAAGGACCTGGGCATCTACATCATCCACGACCTGGCCTATGCGGACCTGGTGTTCGACGGCTACCGCGCGCCCAGCATTCTGGAAGTTCCCGGCGCCAAAGAGATTGCAGTGGAGTTCTTCACCCTGTCGAAGAGCTACAATATGCCGGGCTGGCGTGTCGGCTTCATGGTGGGCTGTCCCAAGCTGGTGGCCGCGCTGGGCCGCATCAAGAGCTACTTCGACTACGGGACGTTTACGCCCATCCAGGTGGCGTCGATCGCCGCGCTGGACGGCCCGCAGCAGTGCGTTCTGGACATTGTGGCCAACTACAAGTCGCGCCGCGACGTGCTGGTTACGGGCATGAACAACCTCGGCTGGCCGGTGGAATCGCCTAAGGCAACCATGTTCGTGTGGGCGAAGATTCCGGAGCAGTTCCGCGCGATGGGATCGCTGGGTTTCTCCAAGAAACTATTGATCGATGCGAAGACGGCGGTCAGCCCCGGTATCGGCTTCGGCGATCACGGCGACGCCTTTGTCCGCTTCGCGCTGATCGAAAACGAAGAGCGCACACGGCAGGCGCTGCGCGGCATGAAGCAGATGTTCAAGACGGGATAAGCCAAGCGGAACCTTTAACTTGGTGCGTAAGGATTCCACGGGTATTCAGGTAGCACCTGGATGTGCCTGTCCCGCGCATCTCTACTCAGTCTGATCGCCCGTAGAATCGGGTCTTCGGGAAAAGTACCAATTCGCTCCATAATTTCGGAGAAGATTGCTGCGAGATTTGCGCCCACCACATCGGACACGTCAACTCCGTAAACCTCGCCGATCTTCAAATACAGCTTCTCGTTTTCCGTTTCTCCGTGAAAGTCCCAGAGTGAAGATTCGTCGCTGAGAAATGCCCAGGGCAACTCAAGCACATGTGCAATGAAGTCATCACGAAGCAGCGGAAACCTGTCGACCAATCTCGATTCGGCAAAGGTGGCTTTTGCGCCGATTTCAGCACTCCCCATCGCCCAGTCCTCGCTCCCTTCATCTATCCGGACACTAATCCGTGCTTCTACCCGTGTCAATCCGTGTTAAGCCTTCTTCACAACACCGGCGAATCGTTGCCCAGCATGGCTTTGCGGATGACTTTGATGGGCGCGAAGCCCTGGCGCATGAAGTCGTCGTGGAACTGTTGCAGGCTGAACGCCGCGCCCTGCTTTGGCCTTCACATCCTCGCGCAGCTTCATGATCTCCAGTTTGCCCAGGGTGTAGTAGAGGTAGGTTGGGTCGCCGGTGCCGCGCTTGGTCTCCACCTCGGCGATCTCCCGCGTCTGGTAGCCCTGGTTCACGAAGAAGTCCTCCGCCTGCTCGATCGTCCACTTCCCTTCCGGCTCGCCCTGGCCGGTGTGCAGCTTGATGGAGTTGACGAAGCGAGCATCGCGCAGCAGTGCATCCATCAACTGCCCCAGGCGGATCAGCCGCGCCTGTGCGCAACTGCTCCGCTGTCGCACCGGCGGGAGCAGCGGCGTAGCCCTGGTCCAGCATCATCTGCTCGCAGTAGTGCGCCCAGCCCTCGACGTTGGTGTTCGCGCCCAGCAGCTTGCGAATCTTGCTGCCGAACTGCGGCGTCCACAAAAACTGCACGTAGTGTCCGGGATACGCCTCATGCACGCTGGTGGAGACGATGGTGCCCACGTTGAACTGCGCCATGTGCCCGGCGATGTGCTCCGGTGTCCAGTCCTTCTCCGGCAGGGTCACGTTGAAGTACGCCTTGGTGGAGTGCGTCTCGAACGGCCCCGGCGGGTCCATGGACGCAAAGGTCGTCGCGCGCATGAAGGGCGGCGTGTCCTCCAGCGTCGGCTGCACATCGCTGGGAATCGTAATGATGTGGTTGGCGCGGATAAACGAGATCAGTGAGTCGAAGGTCTGATGGAACGTACTCAGCAGTTGGTCCGGTGGCGGGTACATCCCCTGTAGTTCATTCAACTCCTGCTGCGGCGTTTTGCTTGGATCGATCTGCTTGGCCACGCGGGCAAACTCCGCCTGGTTCTTGTGCAGATCGTCCATCGCAATTTGCAGAAGGCGATCCAGCGGGATATCCACCATCTCGTCGTACGCGATTTTCTTGGCAAACGTATCCGCGCCGAGACGGAAGTCTCCGTTGGAGCGCGGCAGCAGATCGCTCTTCATCCACGCGCCGTAGCTTATCAGCGCCTCGATGACCGCTGCATTGGTTTTGGCAAACTCCGCCTTGGTGGCAGCATCGGTCGCCGCATCCGGTCCGGTCAGAAACGCGCTGGGCACATCGTTCTGGAAGAAGCTGACGTCGCCGTCGATCTGCTCCAGAGCGATCTCGGTTGAAATACGCGCCGGGTTCTTCAGGTTCTTGCGCGCCTCGGCCAGCGCCTGCGGCATCTTCTTCTCGCGTTCCACCAGGGCGCGCAGCCGCGTGTTGGCCGAGGCGTAGGGCCGCTCCATGATGACGAAGGCCGAGCCGGTGATCCCCGACGAGTAGTTGTCCGGGTCCTTCTCCCAGCCGCGAATCACCTCCAGCGAGAGCAACTGCGAGCGAATGTTGTTGAGCAGAATCTCGCGGTCCGCGGCCTGCGGAGCGTCCAGCGCGCTGGGGTCGATCGCCTCCGTCTTTTTCTCGTACTCATGCAGCGCCGCGACCTCGCGCGCCACCTCGGCGGCCGAGTAGTCCTCCAACTGCGAGTCGTACTGGTGCAGGCCCGCCGACGTGCCGCCGGTGGGCGAGAACTTGAAATATACCTCGGAGAAGAACTGGTCGGAGAGCGCGGCAAAGGTCTGCTGCGCTCCGTCGGCGGAGAGACGTTGCGCGCGCAGGGTGGGGGTAAGCATAAGGGCGAGGAGGAGGGCGGTGGCTGGGAGTTTGTTGGTCATCGCTATGCTGAGAGTTTACGGGATAACTGGCCTGCAGATCGAATCGCCAACGCTAACTCGCAGGACGCAACGCAGAAAGCCAGATTGCGGGCAGTGGGTCAGTTTGAATTCCGGGTCGAACGAAGTTAGCCATAACGCCGTTTTCCAAGCACATCAGCTGATAGACAGAGATTGGCCGAAAAATTGGCATTGGAACGATCTAAGGAATGTCTGCACAAGTCCTCAACATTCCCTCCGGGGCTAAAGCCCTGCTCATTTAGCGGCATTTACGGACGGGCTGAAGCCCGTCCCTTTCAAAACTTGGACTTGTGCAGAGATTTCCTAAGAGTATGAGTTTCGATTTTCAGCATGATACGGGCCACCGCTGAAGCCGCTCCCTCTATCTTCGAGACGTCGCCACCACCAGTTGCGTTGGCGTATCCGTTGTCGTGCCTGTCGCCCCGCTGCTCGACACCGTGTTGCCCCCGCCCGGAATCGTTCCAGGGAACATCGCAACCAATGAAGAGTTCGGCGCACACGTCACGTCGGATACCAGCGGTTTTTCAAACGTAAATTCCTGCAACCACGCGCCGTTGTACGCTAGGTACTCAATCAGCCGCATCTTCGGCGGCTTTGCCGTACCATTCCCCGCCACAGGTTTCGTCTTATCGTCAGCATCTTTTACGCGCGCCACCAACGTCCCGCGCCCGCTCGACACCAGCACATCGTTCAGCACATATCCGTAAGGGATCTCGATCGGGATCAACTGTTCGTTGCCCAAAGCATCCAACTCCACAATCGGCTTCGTCGATCCCGGATACGTCAGCAGTACCTCATTGCCGTTAGCCACAAACGCCGCGCCCTCCAGTGATTCTTGCGTAGCGCGTTCCTGCTTCACCGCCACTGCCTCACTCTTCACTTCGTCCCTGCTTGCGTTCCGAGTCGCTCTCGGCTTTGCCTCATCCAGGTCGATAAACCGGCGTATCGTCCCATCGTCCTTCATGATGGCCAACAACGGCATCTGGCTGCCCTCATCCCAACCAAGCAGCAGCATGTCCCCCGACCCAAACCGCGCCACCTTCTCCGGCTTGAAATAGACCTGTATCTGTGCCAGGCTGCTCAAGTCGCCCGCCTCGTCCTCCAGCGATAAAAAGTAATCCTTGTCGCGCGACGCTGCGTCCCCCTCCTCACTTCGTTTGTCCGCCTCCAGCAGCGTCACCATCTGCCCGTCCCCCACAAAGAAATCGCGCACCTCCACATGGCTATAGTCCACTGGCAGTTTGCGCAGCACATGCTTCACTCCGCCGTCGGAAGAAATGCCGAACAGATACTGTCCCGCTGCCGTGCCGCTCACCGCCAGATCGTAGAATGCCGTACCGTCGACCGAGCAGTACGCCCTCGTCGTGTTGCTTCCCATTGGCAGGCCCAACACCGGATTCTCCCTGGAAAAATGGATTGCCGTCGTCCGCTCTTTCACTGCCGCCGCACCACTAGTCTTCGCCCCCGCAGGCGCTGTCGCAGCCGGTACAGTCGTACTCGCCGCAGACAGGCTCGTACTCACGCCTGCCGCACTCACAGGTGTCGCCGCCGCACTTACACTAGTTCCAGCCGCACTCGCTCCAGCCCCAGGCGCAGCCGTAGGCATCACGCCATCCTGCGCCCATACAGCCGGTACCGCCAACCCAAGAAGTATCCATCGTGCAACGCGAAGTGGTTCGGTGCTCCTCATCTCGCAGCCCTCCAACCCATCTCTGTCAGCCTATTTCAAAGGTGATGTTGCTGATCATATGTGCGGTCCTCATTGGCATGGTTAGTTTGGTGTAGGCTTCTCGGCGGAGTCGATAACGAGGATGTCCAGTGGGGCAGTTGAGGGTTCGAGTTTGAGGCCGAGCTGCTCCTGGACGGCGGTGAAGATGGAGGGGTAGGCGGCGGCTGGAGAGTTGGCGGGGGTGTTGTCTGTCGAGTAGGCCGGTTCGGTGTAGTCGTACAGGCCGGTGAGGCCGGTCTTGTCGATGACGGTGCGACCGCTGGAGTAGCGGAGGTCGTCCGCCAGTTGCGCCATCGAACAACCCTGAACGGCACCGCGACGGTGAGTGCAGGTAATGCCGACCCCATTGCCGTCGATAGTCTCCAGTTTGGTTTGTTGGAACTTAGGGCCTCCCTTGGCGACGACGAGGTTGTAGACCGGGAAGTCTTTCGTCACGAAGTGAATCTTGAGTTGGAAGCGGTCGGCGAGAAGGGGCCGGAGCATGTCGGCGCGCTGGCGGTAGGTGAGGTTCTTGGCGTCGGGGATGGCGGCTGCGTCGAATTTGGCTTCGAGGTCGAACTTGTCGCTGTCGATCCAAGGCGGACCGCCGGAGATGAGTTTTGCGTCGAAGACCCCGTAGGCTTCTTGAACAAGCTTGAACAACGAGACGTTCTTGGCGGTGTAGCCGTCGGGGGTAGGATTGAGATTCCAGCCCACACCCTGGCCGTGCGGCTTGAAGGTGGCGACTTCGAAGGTGAGGGGATTGGCGGCTACGGCTGCGGGAGTTGCTGGTGGTTGGGTGAGTGCGGCGGGAGTAATGAGGGCGATGCATCCGGCGACAAAGACGAAGCCGTTCATAGAACTACGATATGGCTGGAGGCAACGGTTCATAGTGGAAGGCCTCTTGAGGGGCTTACCCTATAGACGTTCGTGACCTGTTATTGCTCGGATTTATTTTGGGAGCAATGGCTAGGGGGTTGAAACGGATCGAAGACCGGGGGATGTATTGTCCAACCTCCCGAAATGTCAGTATCTTCGGAAACTTCAGTCATTCAATTCAAATTGACCCATCACCTGACTGCGACTATGGTTTGACAGCCGATTTTTAAGCTGCTAGTTTCGCATCGCTTCATCCTGCACCCTTTGATCCGCACCGAACTCTCCGGGAGAGACTTATGCCAGCATCACCCGTATCGCGCCGCAGCTTTCTGAGCGGCTCCGCTGCCTCCGCCCTGGCCTTGACAGCCGCCACTGCAACTTCCCTCACCAACCCAGTGGATGCGGCGGCGCAGGCTGTAGGCGTCAAGCGGGGCGACCTGCCCGACCTCACCATCAAGGAGGTCAAAGTTTATGTGATCAACCGCGCGCCGGGCCGGACGCCCGCGCCTGCCGTAGCGGTGCAGGCTGGAGCGTCTTCGTCCCTCAGACCGCCAAGCCCAACCGAGCAGGTGGCCTCCATTGTGACCACAAGCGGGATTGAAGGCAACTACTCCCTGGACGCCCGCTACTTCCATACCAACTGGAGCAACCTGGGATGGCTGGATTACGCCAAGAGGATATTGCCGGGCAAGAGCGTGCTTGACCTTCCGCAGTTCACCACGCAGTGGGCGCCCGATCTACGCCGCGTGGGGCAGCTGAGCTACGCATCGGCCATCGATAACTGCCTTTGGGACATCCTGGGCAAGGCGGTAGGCCTGCCGACCTACAGGATCATCGGCGCTTATCGCGATCGCGTGATGGCCTATGGAAGCTCGCAACATCACCCCAAGCTGGAAGACTTTGTGGATGAGGTGAAGCGATGCAAGGCCGCCGGTTTCAAGGCGTACAAGATCCATCCGCCGGGAGGGAGCGAGCCGAACCCGGACAATTACAAGCTGGATATGGAGATATGCACGGCGGTGCGCGAGGCCGTGGGCGACGACTTCTCGCTGCTGCTGGACCCGGTGGGAGCGTATGACCGGCCGCAGGCGTTCCAGGTGGGGCGGCTGCTGGACAAGCTGGGGTACGTGGGCTTCGAGGACCCGCTGCCCACATCGGACATCGATGGACTGGCGGAGCTGTGCAGCAAGGTGGATGTGCCGGTACACATTGGGGAGTTCATCGATTCGCCGTATCACTATTCGGAGTACCTGCGCCGCGGCGCGACGGACGCGGTGCGGTTTATCGTGGACAACATCGGCGGCATCACCAGCGGGATGAAGGTGGGGCGCCTGGCCGAGTGCTTCCAGTTGCCGTGCGTCCCGCACAACTGGGGCAACATGTTCGATCATGCCGTCCACTTTCAGTGCGAGCTGGCCATGCCGAACGCTCCGTGGTTCGAAAAGACGCTGCCCCAGGCAGGCGTCGCCGACCTGCAGGGCGCGGCCGATCTGCCCTACGTCAAGGACAGCTTCCGGGTGCAGCCGGATGGGTACATCTACGCCTCGGCCAAGCCGGGCCTGGGATGCGAGATCGACCATGCCGTGCTGGACAAGATGCTGGCAAGCATAGATACGTAGAAATCGGGAGCGAGAACGGCTAAGACGGGCAGAGACCTAGCATGAACCTATGGTGGTATGACATTTCCACCATTTCTGCTTGACTCTGTCCCAATTCCGCACTAGGCTAAATGTGTGACTAGACTCCCTTCGGGTTGAGTCGGCCACAACGAAGTCCACCCACTTCGTTGCTTTACCGGAATACCCACGCAACAGCCCCCACCGCGCTGCGTGGGTTTCCTCTTTAAGCCATTTGTTTTCTGATAACTGGCTGTTTTCGGAGGAAATTTCTCGCCGTCCGGACTTGACTTGTGACTATAGACACAGTACTCTCAAGCCATGGGATTGGTGTACACCGCAGCCTGTATGTGTCTCTGTTGCCCCTGTTGTATGGGCAAGAGCCGCTGCTGCGCTGGTCGATCCCCAATCTAGGCAAAGTTTAGAAATACAGCCTTAGAGATTCAGGAACCCACGTATCGGCGCAGAGCGCGATAGGTGGGTTTTTTCTTTGCGCCCACACAAGATCAGCCAGGCAGCACGAACAGGAACAGAAGCATTCAGGAGCATCATGGCAAACCAAGAAACAAGCCGCACCGCACAGCCCCGCATCACGCACCGGTTGCCTATCAACGTCGATCTTCTCGCGGTCGGCATCGGCCTTGCGCTGGCCGTACTGATCCGCCTCGGCATCATCCACCAGATCAGTTTCTAATATCACGCCGTTATGGTGCGAGAGCAACTCGGCGGTCTCGACCTCCAACGATTCGCAGACAACCGTCCAATGTCCACGCAGACCATCCCGATGCCACTCGCCGTCGAGGCCCAGCTCAAGCCCACGAGCCTGGCCGCCACGCTGCCCGGCATCGCGTTGCTCTTCGGCATCGGATTGCTGGGAAAGTTATTGGAGGGCGCCGGCGCCGTTTTGCGCACCCAGTACCACCTATCATTCCCGCAGATCGAGTACGTTCTGTGGGCCATTCTGCTTGGCCTCATCGTCTCCAACACCTTGGGCGTCGCCGCCGTCTTCCGCCCCGGCGTCGCCACCTACGAACTATGGCTCAAGCTGGGAATCGTCCTGGTGGGCGCGCGCTTCCTGCTGCAGGACGTGCTGCATATCGGCGGCCTGTCGCTGTTGCTGGTGGCAGTGGAGCTGGCCCTCTCGCTCTCTGTAATGACGCTGCTGGGCCGCATCTTCCGCCTGCCGCCGAAACTCACCAGCCTGCTTGCCATCGGCTCGTCGATCTGCGGAGTCACCGCCATTATGGCCGCGCAGGGGGCCATCGATCCCGACGAAGAGGACACAACCACCGCAATCGCCGCCATCCTCACCCTCGGGGCGATCGCGCTGTTCGCCTTTCCCGCCATCGGCCACCTGCTGCGCATGAGCCAGCAGGCCTACGGAATGTGGGCCGGACTTGCGGTGGACAACACCGCCGAATCCATCGTTACCGGCTCGCTCTTCGGACAGGACGCCGGCCGCTGGACCATCCTGGCCAAGACCGCGCGCTCGTCGTTCATCGGCTTCGTGGTGCTGGGATACGCCGTCTACTGGGCCTCGCGCGGACAGGCCGCCGTAGTGGAGCACAAGGCCCTCTTCCTGTGGCAGAAGTTTCCCAAGTTCATTCTCGGGTTCCTTGCCATCTCCGTTCTGGCTACCGCGGGCTTTTTCACCAAGGCGCAGCTCGGCAGTCTATCGAGCCTGTCGCAATGGGCCTTCCTGCCTGCATTCGCCGGAGTCGGCCTGCGCACCAACCTGAAGGACCTGGTCGGCCAGGGCTGGCGACCGCTGGCAGTCGGTGTGCTGGGCGAAGTATTCATCGCCCTCGTCACCCTCGGCCTGGTCTTCTGGAGCTACAACCACGGAGTCACCCGATGACTTCGACCCGCTTCCTCACCGCCGCACCGTGTTGTTGTCGCGCCTAGCGAGAACACGCCTCTTGCACCACTGCACAATCCTGCGATCCAACCTTACGCCGCGCCCGCGCGCCAAGACCCATCCACAGGAGAACCGCATGTTCCGTAACATCAGCCCTCGACTGTCCACTATTGCCTTTCTTTTCTCAGGCTTGCTCTCTCTGACCCTGCTATTGCCAACGAACTCCTTGGCCCAGGTGGTCAGCGGCACTATCACCGGGACTGTCACAGACCCCAGCAGCGCCGTGATAGCCAACGCCCACGTCCTTGTCCACAATGACGACATCGGTGTGCAGCGCAGCCTCACTACCAGCAGCGCCGGCACGTTTACCGCCCCGGCGATCCCCATTGGGAGCTACAGCGTCAGCGTCGACGCCAGCGGATTCGGCAGTTATAAGCGCACCGGTATTTCACTCACCGTCGGTCAAACCCTCAATCTGAATCTCTCTCTCAAGATCACAGGCAGCGAAAGCATCACCGTTCAGGATGTGCCGCCCAGCCATCAATCTGTCCTCCGACCAGATCTCCGGGCTGGTGGACGCGCGCCAGGTCAAAGAGCTTCCGCTGAACGGCCGCAGCTACGACCAGCTACTTCTGCTGAACCCCGCCACGGTGAACTACACCAACCAGCGCTCCGGCAGCACGGGCACTTCGAACTCCTCGGTCGGCAGCATGTTCTCGGTCTCCGGACGCCGCCCGCAGGACAATCTCTTCCTGCTGAATGGCATTGAGTACACCGGCTGCTTCGCTGATCAATACCACCCCTGGCGGCACCTCCGGTCAACTGCTGGGCATCGACGGCATTCACGAGTTCAACGTGGTCAGCGACACCTACTCCGCCTCCTACGGCAAGCGCGATGGCGCGCAGATCTCCATCTCCACCACCGGCGGCACCAACACGCTGCACGGCAGCGCCTACGAGTTCCTGCGCAACAGCTTCTTCGACGCTCGCAACTACTTCGACAGCCCGCGCATTCCCGAGTTCCAGCGCAACAACTTCGGCGCCTCGCTGGGCGGGCCCATCAGGAAGGACAAGCTCTTCCTGTTCGGCAACTACGAGGGCTATCGCCAGAACCTGGGCGAGTCCATCGTCACGCTGGTGCCGGACAACCAGGCGCGCTCGGGCGAGGTTCCCAACGCCAATACTGGTGTCTATGCGCCGACCTCCTTCAGCCCAATCTCCGCACAGTTGCTGAATCTGTGGCCGGTCGCCAACGGGCCGGAGGTCACTCAACTCAATCCAGCCGGAACGCTCGTCGTTCCCACCGGCATCGCCAAGTACATCGGCACCGCTCCGCAGCATATTCGCGAGGACTTCGGCACCACGCGCTTCGACTACACCATCGGCAATTCAGATACCTTCAACAGCATCTACACCATCGACGACTCGTACGCGTCCAGCCCCTCCGCCGACCCCTACTCCTACGTCAATGAGAACCTGCGCGAACAGGTCCTCAGCTTCCAGGAGCAGCATGTCTTCTCGCCGAATCTTGTCAACGTCGCGCGCATCGGCTTCTCGCGTTCCACGTTCTACTTCTATGGCTACGTTCCTGCCGCCGAACAGGCGCTCGCTCCCAGTATCAGGCCCGGCGTTCCCACGTATGCGGTCGTCATCTCCGGCTCAACTGCCTCCAACGGCGCGTCGTCCATCACCACGGCGGGCGCAAACGTCGGGTCCAACAATGGCATCACGCGCAACCTCTTACACCTTCGACGACCACTTCTACTACACCCTGGGCAAGCACACCATCCAGGCCGGCGTCTGGCTGCAGCATCTCGCAATCCAACGACAACCTGGCCCAGGACCAGTACGGCCAGGCCAGTCTTCGCCTCTCTGACAACGTTCCTCAACGGCACCATCAAGACCTTCACCTACGCGCCCAATACCACCGAGCTAGGCTGGCGCACGCTTTTCGCCGACGCCTTTATCGAAGACACCTGGCACATTACTCCCCGTCTGGAGGCCCGCATCGGCTTGCGCACTGAAAGCTCGACTGGCTGGAGCGAGTCGCAGGGCCGCGCCAGTGTCTACACCTTCAGCAGCGGCGTCATCAACACCACACCCAACTCCGGTCTATCCAACGCGCTCACCACCAATAACGCGCTCCTGCTTCCCGAGCCTCGCGCCGGCTTCGCGTGGAACGTCTTCGGCAATGGCCATACCGCCATCACCGGTGGCGCCGGACTGCATCACAGTCTGCTGGATGCGCTCGACTACCGCCTCGATCAGGCCGCACCCTACAACACTGTCTACGCCTACAGCGGCACAGCTGCCACCGAAAACGTTGCCAACCCGACGGGAGGCACCGGTCTCATCTCACCCTCCACGGTGGACTCAGCGATCCATACACCTACGCTGCTCTCGTACGATCTGAAGATCGAGCAACAGTTGGCTCCAGCCACCTCGCTCACCATCGGCTACAGCGGATCGCACAGCTATCATCAGATACTGAACGGCGATCTCAACGAGCCCGCGTACACCGTGCGTCAACGGACAGGTCTTCTATCCGGCTTCGGGAACGCCCGCCTCGCCGGCCGCGCCCATCAAGGCGAATCCGGCCGTCGCAAACACCACATCATGGTGGGCGGGCGGTTCAGGCAACTATAACGCTCTAGTCGTCGATCTGCGTCACAACTTCGATCACGGTCTCCAACTGCGCGGCAACTACACCTGGTCGAAGAACCTGGACGATGGCTCCGCCTGGAACACTTCGGTCTCCTCCAACACGCCTGCGTTCGTCGAAGTCCCCTCTCTACCGCACCTGGACTACGGCCCGGCCGCCACGGACATCCGCAACATCGCCTCCATCAACGCTACCTACGAGCTTCCCTTGGGCAAGAACAAGGCAGTGTTCGGCAATGCCGGCGAAGTGGCTGACCGATTTGTCTCCGGCTGGTCGGTTGCCTCCATCACGACGCTTCTGTCCGGCTTCCCCTTCAGCCCGCAGTTGGGCTATAACCCCACCGGCTCAGGCGACTCGCGCAACCCGATCCGGCCCAACGTCAATCCTGGCTTCACCGGCCCGCTGTACCCCGGCGGCAGCACCGCGCAGCGGGTTGCACAGTACTTCAATCCCGCGGCGTTCTCCGCTCCTGCCGCAGGCTACGTTGGCAACGCAGGCCGCGATTCACTCGTCGGCCCCGGCTTCGCGGACTGGGACTTCTCGCTGCTGAAGTCCACGCAAATCACCGAGCGCACGCGTCTCCAGTTCCGAGCGGAGTTCTTCAACATCCTGAACCACACCAACCTGCAACTGCCCAACGAGGTGGTCTACTCGGCTGGCCCGACCCAGGGTACCACCGCCAACCAGAACACAGTCGCCGCGCTGGGTTCGCCGGGTGTCATCTCGGCGACCGCCAACACCAGCCGCCAGATTCAGCTTGGGTTGAAGCTGCTGTTCTAGAGCGTTTTCGGTAATGGTGTAGTCCGTCGTGGAACGAGCAAAAGCAGATTCCTCCGCTTCGCTGCGGAATGACAAATAAAATGGGTCTATAGCAATTCGAAAAATGCCCTAGCCCGCTCCAACCACTCCTCGATTGAGTGTGGGCGGTCCGCACCACAGCAAATTTCGATTGTATTGCCCGACTGTGTGCGCCACCTACCACAGCGAAGCGTTGCTCATCCACACGGATAGCCGCGTACTACGATCTTTCCGATGCGACCAATCACGCGCACTCCGCTCGACTAAGGAGTATGCATCGACAGGAAGACGGGAAACATTGCAATCGCCATCAAAAGAAAGGTCAGCATAGGGCCATGCATAGTCGTCTCTCAACTTTCCCCAGCGACGGGAATCACCGACCGTTCCAATATCGCTCCCCACTTCCGCGACGACTATCCCACGGAGGTGGATAGTCATCCCACCTTCGTTGTAGAGAAGCTCGACGATAGCTTGAGATCATGGGAGTGCATAACTCGGCCCAACTACTCTTCACAGGGAGGCAGCACGGGAGTCTTTTTCTTTCCCGAGAAGAATGTAAGTACTTTCTTGAAAAGTACATACAGCACAGGAATGAAGAAGAGATTTAGGATTGTGGAGAGTAGCATACCCCCTACCACCGCCGTGCCTACCGAGTGCCGTCCCATTGCCCCAGCACCCGTAGCAAAGCACAGCGGCAGCATGCCCAGGATGAACGCGAAGCTGGTCATCAGGATCGGTCGCAGGCGCAGCTCAGACGCCACAATCGCCGCGTCGACGATCGACCGCCCATGATGGAGCTGTTGTTCGGCGAACTCCACAATCAGGATCGAGTTCTTGGCCGAAAGGCCGATCAGCATCACCAGTCCGATCTGCACATACACGTCGTCGCTGATGCCGCGCGCCGAAACCAGCAGCAGAGCGCCCAGCACCGCCATCGGGACTGCAAGCAGAATGATAAACGGCAGGAAGAAGCTCTCGTACTGCGCGGAGAGCGTGAGGTACACCACCAACAGCCCCAGTCCGAAGATCAGGATGGTCTTGCCCGCCGACTCCTGCTCCTCCAAGGCCAGCCCCGTCCAGGAGAACATCATCCCCGGAAGCTTGTTCTTGTCGAAGAGCTTCTCCATGTTCGCCAGACCCTGCCCGGAGCTCAGCCCTTCGGCAGGCGAGCCGTCAATCTCCGCCGAGCGGAACAGGTTGTAGTGGGAGATCACCTGCGGTCCCGCGGTCTCCGACAACGCCACCAGGTTGTCCAGGGGCACCATCTGCCCGGAATTGGAGCGGACGTAGTACTGCCGCAGATCGCTGGCGCTGCGCCGGAACTGCTGGTCGGCCTGCACATAGACTCGGTACGAACGGTTGTTGAAGTTGAAGTCGTTCACATAGGTCGAACCCATGTAGGTGCCCAGCGCGGCCGTAATCTGCGACAGGGGCACGCCCATCGCCAACGCCTTCTGCCGGTCTATGGTGACGGAGAGTTGCGGATCGTTGGCGGTAAAAGTGGTGTTCAGGCCGCGTAGCCCAGAGGCCGGATTTTGCGCAGCGGCAACCATCGTATGCGCCACTCGATCGATGTCGGCAAAGGTATTTCTCCCGCCGTCCTGCAGCATGAACTGGAAGCCGCCGACGCTGCCGATCCCCTGGATCGCCGGAGGTTCCACCGCATAGAGAATCCCTCCGGGAACCGCGAACAGCTTCTGCGAGAGCCTGACTACGGCATCGTGTGTCGTGTGTCCCGGCCCCAGCTTGGTCCTTTCAGACTCCGGCTTGGTGGGAGCGAAGATGATGCCCGAGTTGGGCGAGCTACCCCCGCTAAGCGAGAAACCCATCACCGCGAAGGTCCCGTACACATCCGGGTCCTGTTGCACAATCGCCGCGCCGCGATCGGCAAAGTCTGTCGTATAGCTCAGAGAAGCGCCCGGCGGCGTCTGCACCAGGATCAGGAAGTAGCCCTGGTCTTCCGCGGGAACGAACGCCGTAGGCACATGGTTGTACACGTACACCGTCACGCTGAGGCCCGCGATAAACAGCAGAAGAAACGCGTAGCGCATCTTGACTACCCAGGTCACCATGACGGCGTACACGCGGATGATCTTGTGGATCAGAGCCTCGACGGGGTCGAGAAAGACGGCAAGTAAACCGCTGGGACGGGTCTCCGGGCGAAGGAAGACCGCGGCCAGCGCAGGCGAAAGAGTCAGCGCGTTGAAGGCTGAAATAGCGATGGAAAACGCAATGGTCAGCGAGAACTGCTTGTACAAGATGCCCGTCGTTCCAGGGAAAAAGCTGACTGGGACAAAGACCGAGATCAGCACCAGGGAGGTCGCTATTACAGCGCTGGTCACTTCAGCCATGGCCACGATGGTTGCCTTATGCGGGTCATGCACGCACTCATCCGTGCCCTCGACGGTCTGCCCCTCCAGATGACGCTGCACGTTCTCGATGACCACGATCGCGTCGTCCACCACCAGTCCTGTAGCCAGCGTAATGCCGAAGAGGGTGAGCGAATTGATGGAGAAGTCGAAGAGCCGGATGAAGGCAAACGTTCCGATCAGCGAGACCGGAATTGTAATGGCGGGAATGATGGTGGCGCGCCAGTCCTGCAAGAACAGGAAGATCACCAGGATCACGAGGAAGATGGCCTCGGCCAGCGTCTTTTCCACCTCCGCGATGGAGTCATGCACCACCGTGGTGGTATCCACCGCGATAAAGCCCTCCAGTCCGGGTGGAAACGACTTCCGCAACTGCAGCAGCACCGCCTTGCAGCGCGCGTCGACATCGAGGGCGTTGGCATTGGAGAGCTGCTGCACGCCCAGTCCAACCGCATCGCCGCCGGAATACTTCAGTCTTGTTCCGTAGCTCTCCGCACCCAGCTCGGCGCGTCCAACGTCCTTCAACAAGACCGCGCCCGCGCCGCCGCTTTGCGTAGTCGCAGACCCTCTACCGGCAGCTGCGGCGTTCGACTTGAGGATGATGTTCTCGAACTGCCGCGGATCGCTGAGCCGTCCGGTTACACGTACCGCCATCTGGTACGCCTGCTTCGGGTCTGAGGGAGGGACGCCGAGCTGTCCGGCGGGCACTTCGACATTCTGGTCCACCAGCGCGTTGGTCACGTCCAGCGGCGTTAGACCGCGCGCCGCCAGCTTTGCCGGATCGAGCCAGATGCGCATCGCATAGTTGGCCCCGCCAAAACTGACGACGTTGCCCACCCCCGGAACCCGCTTCAGCGCGTCCGCGACGTACACATCCAGATAGTTCTGGATAAAGTCCGGCGACAGGGAGTGGTCGGGCGAGATGAACCCGGCAAACAGTACAAAATTTGAGTTGGCTTTGGTGATGGTGATGCCCGTGCTGTTGACCGAGGCGGGCAGACGGCCCTGCGCGGTGGCCACGCGATTCTGCACGTCCACCGCGGCAATGTCGAGGTTGTACCCGGTCTGGAAGGTAATCGTAATGGTCGAGCTGCCGTCGTTGGACGAGGCGGAGGACATATAGCGCATCCCCTCAACGCCGTTGATCGCCTGCTCCAGGATGATGGTGACGGCCGACTCCACATCCTGCGAGTTCGCCCCGATATAGTTGCAGCTCACCTGCACCTGGGGCGGCGCAAGCTGCGGGTACAGCGAGATGGGAATGCCGGGCAGCGACACCGCCCCGGCCAGCACGATCAGAAGCGCGCACACGGTGGCGAAGATGGGCCGGCGAATAAAAAACTCAACCAAGAATTTCTACCTTTTCTGTCCTGCGTTAGGGCAAGACGTCAACGCGTTAGTGTCCCGTATGCGCCGCCGGCCCCGGCGCCTGCATCGGCAGTACCGGCACGCCTTCCTGAAGAAACTGGATGCCCGACAGGATTACGCGATCGCCGATATTCAGTCCTCCCAGCACGGGATACAAATTACCGACCGGCTCGCCCAGTTTGACCGAGACCTGATGGGCCGTGAATCCCGTACCCTGCGCCGCCGCGACATAGAGGAAGCTCTGCCCACCGATGCGGCTCACCGCGAGTACCGGGACCGTAGGCGTCTGCGCCGCGCTCCAGGTAATGCGGGCGTTCACCATCTGTCCGTTGCGCAGTTGCCGCGACGACTTCGGGACCGGCGCCTTGGCCAGAATTCCTTGCAAGTTGTTGTCCACCTCGGGCGAGACAAAGTCGAGACTGCTGTGCGCCATCACCGCTCCATCAGCGTCCAGCAGATCCACCGCCAGCCCGTTCCTTGCCTCGCTTGCGCGCTCGGTCGGAATGTAGATATAGGCTTCAAGGTCCTTGTCCTCGTCCACCGTCGTCAGCGTTGTAGTCGACGAGACGTAGTCGCCCTGGTGGACTGGGATGTCGCCCACAATTCCGTCAAACGGCGCGCGAATCTCGTAGTAGGCAAGCTGTTCGCGCTGCGTCCTGGTCTGCGCCACCGCAGAATCCAGCGCCGCCTTGGAGTTGGCGAACGCCTGCATCGCCTGGTCGTATGCCTGCTTGGAGGTGATGCCGTCCTTGAATAGTTGCGTCTGGCGGACGAGATCACTCTCGTTGTACTGGTAGACGGCCCGTAGTTGCTGCTCTGTGGCCTGCTGCGCCTCCACCGTCGCCTGCTGCTTCAGCGGGTCGATCTGCATCAACACCGCGCCGGACTTCACCATGTCGCCCGACTTCACCAGAATCTTAGTGAGGTTGCCATCCACCACCGGTTGCATGGTGGCTGAACGCCGGCTCTTGATGGTCGCCACATAGCTGTCCGACCTGGGCACGCTGGTCAGCGTCACCGGCTGCACCAGCACAGGCATCGCCTGCATGGCAGGCGCAGCAGCCGGAGCAGCCTTTTTGCCGCATCCTGCCGTCAGCGCGGCAAAAGTGACGGCAAGTACTGCGGCGAGAAGCTTTTCCAGCCGCTTCCGAACATCGCAACTGCATTCATACAAACGCAAAACGAGTCTCCTTCAAACCATGCAGCAACCGCACAACGCAGATTCAATTTACCGATCGGCGCTCGCCGGACCGCGCCCTCGACGGAAAGCCTGGACCCGACCGAAATGCATTTCCATCGACTACCGGGTACATCTTTGATGATAAGGGTTTTCCAACCGATGCGTCATGGATGTAAAAAACTACCCAGCGTGCCGACCGGTGCTTGCCGGTGCAGATCCGAGTCAGGAATATTTATTTCAGCGCCGGCGGAGTAAGTCCAAGCTCGCGCATCGCCATCTGCAGGTCCTTCCACGCCTCCACCTTCTGACGCGGATCGCGCAGCAGGAACGCAGGGTGATAGGTAATGGCCAGTTTTGCGCCGCGACAGCGATGCCAGCGCCCGCGCAGTGAGCTGAGCGACTGCTTCACTCCCAGCAGGTAAGTTGCCGCGGTCGATCCCAGCGCGACAATCACCTCCGGCTGCACTACGTCGATCTGGCGCAGCAAAAACTGCGAGCAGGTATTCGCCTCCACGGGTTCCGGCACGCGGTTGCCCGGCGGCCTGCACTTCACAATATTCGCGATGTAGACCTCCGCCCTCGTCAGTCCCATCGCTGCGATCATATTGTTGAGCAACTGTCCGGCCTTGCCAACGAACGGAAGTCCCTGCGCGTCCTCGTCGGCACCGGGTCCTTCGCCTACGAACATCAGCCGCGCCGTGGGGGACCCGTCGCCGAAGACGATCTTGCGCCGTCCCGCGTAGGCCAGCGGACAACGGGTGCAGTCGCCAATCTCCTCCTGGATCGCGCGTAACGCAGCCGGGCGATCGGCAGGCGGAGTTGCCGCCATGGGCAACGGCGCGAGGTCATTGAACGAAATGAGGTTGCCTGGAGGCACGGAGATTGTCTGGGAGAGCGGCTGCGTGGAGGGTGCGTCGTCCGTGAAGCGCCCGCTCTCCACCGCAGCACTGTTCATTGCGGAACCGGCGTCCGACTCGCTGGCGGCCTGCGGCGGCGGTTCGCCGAGACGATAAAAGTCGTGGACGCCAAGGTCGCGGAAGTACTCGACCCACGCGCGCACCGGCGCTTCGGCCTCGCCCTGCATGGCGCCGCCTACTGGTCCTGCTCCGCCAGCGGCCCAGGCGCCACAGGCTCAGGCTTGTGGGTGACGACAAAGGTGACGCATCCCTGATTGATCTCGTCCTGCGCCACGCGGCATGCCTTCATGCTCTTGGTGGCCATCAACGGCACCGCGCCCGACTGTAACTGGCGTGCCCGGCGCGCCGCGCCCTTCACAAGACTGTACTTGTTGTGCAGAGGATCTTCATTCGACATTGTTGGCACCTCGGAGGAATGATTTCAATCTACCGCAATCAGGCCCATTTGTCCTGTCAGGCCATCCAAGGATCGGCACGGTTGAGGTCATTACAAGAGAAGCGCCCGGTCAATGTGCGTGGAAAAGAGATGTTAAATGCATGGGTCGCGAGGTCCTCACCGATGGTTGAGATGTATTTGCGTCGCCGATGCAACTCAATCGGCGTGGAAGCTGGCAAGCACAGCCGCCAACCTCGGCGAGCGCGTATCCGTCCGGCAACTCTCCGCCATCGGGGCAACAGCGTCGCGCACTCCGCGTTCGTAGAGCATGATGGCACGCATCTCCGCGGTCGCCTGGTCCAGCACATCGTTCACCAGCGCGTACTTGTACTCGCCCACCTGCTCCAGTTCGCAGCGCGCCTGCTGCAGCCGCCGCTCGATCACCTCTTCCGAGGTCATGTGCTCGGCCTCGCTGCGGTGGCGCAGGCGCATCTCCAGCACCTCGGGGCTGGGCGGCAGAATGAAGATCGACACCGCCTGCGGCATCCTGCGCATCACCTGCTTCGCGCCCTGCACGTCGATGTCCAGCAGCAGGTCCTTGCCCGACGCGCGCGCGTGCTGCAGCGCGGTCCGCGCCGTCCCATAGTAGTTGCCGAAGACATCGGCCCACTCCAGGAATTCGCCCGCCGCAATCATTCGCTCAAAGTTTTCGCGACTGGTGAAGTAGTACTCGTGTCCGTCCATCTCCGATCCGCGCGGCGCGCGGGTGGTGTACGAGATGGAAAACTCCAGCCCCTCCACCAGCGTGCGCACCTGCGACACCAGCGTCGACTTGCCCGAACCCGAAGGCGCCGAAATGATGAACAGAATCCCTGCCATGCTTACCAAGCAGTGTAAACCGCTCGCGGCTATCGGATATTGAAATTCTTGTATAGGGTCCTGAGTCTCAAATTATTCTCATGGATACGATCTTTCGGCATCGACTACAGTAGGAGGTATCGATGCCAAAAGGCCGTCCAGTTGCGAGGGTAACGATCACCGAGGAGCAGCGCTTCGAACTACAGTCTTGGAGCCGGCGGCCCAAGACGACACAGGCGCTGTGCGTCGTTGCGTTTCTGACGGCCCTTGCATCGATGCGGCCCTACGCGGCTGCACAACCGAATGTACTCGTACCATTCCCCACGCAGCAGACCGCGCCCACATCCATCGCACCCACCATTCGCGTCTACTCCCGCGAAACCATCGTCGATGTCACCGTAACCGACACCAAGGGCAATCCCGTCCATGGCCTCCAACAATCCGACTTCGCCGTCAAGGAAGATGGCAAGCCGCAGCCCATCCGCAGCTTCGAGGAGTTCGTCAGTGAAGATGTGCGCGAGCCGGCCAAACTCCCGCCCAACATCTACACCAATCGGCAACCACCCCCCGCCAGCGGCGCGGTCAATGTTCTCTTTCTAGACTTTACGAACTCCGCCCCAGGTATTTCGCTCTCATGTTGTGGTGCCGCCGGTCCGATGAGTCTGTCACGCGCCATGGGGCGACAGCACCAGACAAAGCAGTCCGCGATGGAATACATCCAGAACATGCCCACTGGCACGCGTGTCGCCGTTCTTGGTTCGTCCAATACAGGTCATCTTCGCGTCTTGCAGGGAGTCACTTCGGACCCGGCACTGCTCAGCGCCGCCGTCGACACCATGCAATTCGATACCGACGCCGTAGCCTTCAATATGGAAACATGGTGTACCCAGCAGGAGAGACGCAACCGCATGACACTTGAGTCTCTGAGCCAGATTGCAACCGACCTGGCAGTTATCAAAGGCAGAAAAAATCTTCTATGGTTCACCACCGGCATTCCGACCATCACGGACCCCGCCGCCCGCCAATCCTGCCTGTCGGACTACTCCGCCAAGCTTAAATTGGCATACACTACGCTCACTGCATCGCAGGTTACTGTCTTCCCAATCTGGGTTCGAGGGGTCCCTGTGGGCGGCGATCCCTTTGGCGAGAATCATGCTGCCGAAGAACTCTCCATGGAATCTGTTGCCGAAGATACGGGTGGCACTGCGTTCTACAACAACAACGATCTGAAGACTGGCATCGCAAAGGCTGTCGAATCCGGCTCCGACTACTACTCCCTTACCTACGTTCCGCCCGGCTTCGACTATGACGGCCGCCACCACACCATCCATCTTGATATCGATCAGCCTAATCTGCACCTCACCTACCGCAACGAATACTATGCGGAAGACCCATCGAAGATGGCGCCAACAGCCGGCCTCACCCTCACCACCACTCCGCCCGACGTCCATGCAGGAGATATGAAGGCCGCCATGAGCCGCAATATGCCCACCTCCTCCGCACTCTTCTTTTATGTGGATGTCGAACCCAGCACCACCCCAGCCAAGCCAGGCGACCCTCCCATCCTCGGCACGCTCGACCCGAGCTTCAAGGGCAAGCCCCTCACCCGATATGCCTTCACCTACTCCATCTCCGCTGGCCAACTCGCCTACACCAGCGGCCCCAACGCCATGCACAGCGGCTCCATCGAACTCGACCTCGCCGCCTACGACGCCGACGCCAAGCTGGTCACCGGCCTCAGCCAGACCGTAACCATGTCGCTGAACGACACAACGGTCGCTAACAAGCAGCCACTTAACTTCTCCCAGCAGCTCGATCTTCCCCCCGGCCAGCTCTTCCTCCGCGTCGGGGTTCTCGACCGCATCTCCAACAAAGCCGGTACGCTGGAACTCCCGTTGACCGTCGGTAAGAAAGCCGCGGCGAAGCCGGACAACCCGCCCGCTCCATCTGGACCGAAACCAGCATCTGAATCAAGGGTGAACCAGTAATACCGCGGCGCGCAGTTTTGCTCCGAATATTTTCAACGATTTGCGAGTGGAGTTCTGCATAACAGTGTCGAAGCGATAGGAGGGTTTTCTGGGATGCTGTCTTCGCGTAGAGTTCTGGCGTCGGCGTGTGCGGTTGCAATCCTGACAGCTCTTGGTTCCTTGCGTCCCAGCGCGGCGGCGCAGCAAGGCGCACCGGCCGCGAACCCAGCACAGACCCTTCAGGTGTACTCGCGCTTGACCGTGCTGGATGTCACCGCAATCGACGCCAACGGACAGCCGGTGCATGGCCTCACCCAGGCCGACTTCACCCTTCTGGAAGACGGCAAGCCGCAGCCGGTCCGCAACTTCGAGGAGGTGAGTTCCCACCCGGTCGAGCTGCCGCGCCAGTTGCCGCCCAACGTCTATACCAATCTACAGCCGCCTCCCCCCAGCAGCGCGGTCAACATCCTGCTGCTGGACCTGGAGAACGAGGCCCCCATCGACAACACGAATGCCATGCAACTGTCGCGCTCGATTGCCATGCAGAAGCGGGTGAAAGACGCGGCCCAGCAGGCGCTGCAGAATATGCCGGCGGGGACCCAGGTCGCCGTGCTTGCCATGACCAACAACCTGCGCATAGTGCAGAGCTTCACCTCGGACCGCGACCTGCTGACGGCGGCCATCCAAGCTGTGCCCTACGACACCGACGGCAACGGCGACCCAGGCTGCGTTCAATCCAACAGCCGCAACGAGAGCGTGCTGGAATCCTTCAGCCGCATCGCCATCGACACCTCCGCAATCCACGGAAGAAAGAACCTAATCTGGTTCACCGTCGGCATACCCGCCATCACCATACCAAACGACCGGCCCGGCTGCCTGCCCGACTACACCACCAGCCTCAGCCACGCCTACGACCTGCTCACCTCCGCGCAGATTTCGGTCTACCCGGTCGACGCCAGGGGTGTGACCTTTCTGGGAGATGCGCACCTCTCCGAACAGATGGTGGCCGAGGCAACCGGCGGCGTTGCCTACTCCGAGACCAACAACCTAGCCATCGCGGTGGACAAGGCGCTCAACGACGGGGCCAACTACTACTCCGTCTCCTATATCCCGCCCAGCACTAAGTACGACGGCGCCTACCACAAGATCGATGTGAAGGTAGACCGTCCGGGCATCAGCCTCACCTTCCGCAAGGGCTACTACGCCGACGATGTTACCAAGATGAAGATGCCGCCCGGCCTCTCGCTGTCCACCACGCCGCCGCCCGCTGCCGGCGGCAACATGAAGGCCCCCATGAGCCGCGGGCTGCCCACCTCCAGCGACATTCTCTTCGACGTTGAGGTAAAGCCCAGCGACACGCCTCGCAAGCCGGGCGCTCCGCTGCTGGGCACGCTCAACCCCGCGCTGCAGGGCAGGCGACTCACACGCTATGGACTGCAGTATGCCGTGCCCTCCCAGCAGATTGTCTTCAAGAACGGGAAGAATTCCTCCCACGATGGCAATCTCGACTTCGACATCGCCGTCTACGACTCCAACGACAAGCTGCTCACCGGCCTCAGCCAGATCGTCAAAGTCACGCTCAGCGACGACAAATATAAGCAGATGCTGGCCAACCAGGAGCCCATCCACCTGTTCCAGCAGATCGACCTTCCCCCCGGCCAGCTGTTCCTCCGCGTCGGCGTGCTCGACCACAACTCCGATAAGGTCGGCACGCTGGAGCTGCCCCTCAAGATCGCCAGATAGTAGCTATGCGCGCCCATCCGTTCTGTCGACTACACTAGGCAGGATATAGATAGGTGAACATGGAGTTCGGTATGCGTGGTTTGTTGAGCGGCGTTATTGGCGCTGCTCTGGTGTTCGTTTTGGTGAGCGCACCTGCGAACGGTCAGTTGCCTGAGGCGCGTTCGACTTTGGTGCAGCCTCTCGCCACCGTTCCCCTCTTCCGCGATCCTATCCACGATGGCGCAGCCGATCCCGTCGTGGTATGGAACCGCGCGCGCAAGACCTGGTGGATGCTCTACACCAATCGCCGCGCCGATCTCGCAGACAACAACGGCGTCACCTGGGTGCATGGCACGCGCATCGGCATCGCCGAATCATCCGACGGCGGCGCGCACTGGAAGTACATCAGCGAGGCCGACATCCCCCTGCCGCAGCCCGACTACACCCTCTGGGCGCCCGAGATCATCGACACCGGCGGCACTGTATCACATGTTCCTCACCGTCGTCCCCGGAACCTTCACCGACTGGAACCACCCCCGCCACATCCTTCACCTCACCAGCAAGGACCTGCTGCACTGGAAGCCTCTCGCCAACGCCAATCTCGAATCGGACCGCACCATCGACGCCTGCATCTTCCGCCTGCCCAGCGGCCTCTGGCGTCTCTGGTACAAGAACGAGGCCGACAGCTCCAAGGTCTACTTCAGCGACTCGCTCGACCTGGTTCACTGGACGGCCAAGGGCATCGCCACCACCAACCATGGCGAAGGCCCGGTCGTCTTCCAGTGGCGCGGCTTCTACTGGCTCATCAACGATCCCCACGCCGGCCTCGCCGTCTTCCGTTCCAATGACCTGACCACCTGGAAGCAGCAGTCGCAGAATATACTCCGCGAGCCCGGCACTCAGCCCACCGACCGCGCCATGGGCAATCATGCCGACGTGGTGGTGGATGGCAGCGGCCGCGCATGGCTCTTCTACTTCACCCAGCAGGGCGGCACGATGCCAGGGCCACGACGCAGGCTGGGCGCGCCGCTCCGTCCTGCATGTTGCCGAACTGCACGAAGCCAACGGCATCCTCACCGTCGACCGCAACGCCCCCGCGTATATCCACATGCTCCCCCCGCCCATCAACAAGAAGAGCGACATGGCTGGCGAATGGTAGAGCCTACACCACTGAAAGGAGAAAGAACGGTCTATTCCATCGGGGGGTGTTCTGTCGCTAAAATATCTGCGACAAATTTGCCTCGGTCACTTCGAATCCCGCTGCGAACAGCTACCCTGGCAAGTCGTTGCGCGAAGAGATTTTGCGACCAAGCCAGCTCCGGAAACGACAGCGGGTCTGTCCAATACGCGCCTAGTCGGCCTACCAAACCGCAAATCCAATCTGCGGCCTGGAGTGTCTGATATCGATGGCTTTCAACCTGAACAGGTGGCTCAACAAGATGTCTGCGCGGTGTGTCGCGGTTAAACATTGATCTACTGGCTTCAGTAACGATCGCTTCTCGCTCTTGATGTTCGTCCATAAAGATCATCACGCGAGCTTCTTCAGCGCAATCCGAGGCACAGTACTGATCTACTCTCTTGATGGTTTCGCGAAGTACTGCTCTATATAACGCCTGCGAGTCGTGTTCATCCGATGGTGCGGACTTACGAATACCTACGTAGATCACATGCCCACCGCACCGTTCGATTTTGTTCAGGAAACGATTCGTAAATCGGGTTAGCTCTGGATATTGTGTAATGTTCTTAGTTGTAAAGAGCGAAGATCCCTTCTTCTCCCATTCGGCTGGATGCTTATGTGATCGAGCAATCTCAAAAGCAAGGAGTTCACATTTCCGTTAATAAAACCAAGTGCTAAAATCACGAACTTCTGCAACAGGCAACATCAGTCCTGCCAAGCCAAAGACTGGGCTTGTATTGAACCGTGGATGTGTACGAGCTACATATGGCCCAATATGACCGAACTCATCAAGGTAGGCGAAGTGCAATCTATCTCCTTTAACGCGAAAACCCACAGTCTCCTGTGGGTCTCGGAAAGGGAGCGGCTAGCCGCGTCCCAAATACATTATTCCACATTTGATTCTAGAAGGCTAGTCAATATTATACCCCCACTCCGTCCCGCCCTTTTCTACCACTCTGTAGTCCTCTTCGCCCTCCCGTTTGCCCGGTGTGCATACCCTGCAATATAGTCTTCACACCATGACCAAATTTCTCGCTCTCTTCGCACTTCTCGCTCTGCCTGCCCCCGCCCAGCAGAATGCCCAGCAAAACGCGCAGCAGAGGATACAGGCGCCCGATTTAATCGCCCTAGCAAAATCCGGCAAGCCCGGACTGAGCGCAGCCATCACCGCCAGCTTCGACGCCAAGGCCCTGCAGGATGGCACCGCGTGGCTCGGCCACGGCCCGGATTTCTTCTTCGCCATCCAGACCGACGCAAAGCCATCGCTGGTCCTCGACGACGGCGCACCCGCGCCCATGAAGCAGATCGCCGGCTCCAAACTCTGGTATGCCAGCGCTACCGACATCAAAACCGGCACCTCGCACACCTTCCACTACCTCGTCAACGGCACAGCGCTGGGCGGCTCGCTCGACATGCCCGCCTTCGGGCCCATGTCGTACGCCATGCCGGGCGTGCCCCAGGGAACGCTTTCGCCCATGCACGTACACGTCAGCAAAATCTACGACGGCATGAAGAGCGATTACTGGGTCTATGTTCCCGCCCAGTACGACCCCAAAGTTCCCGCCGCGCTTATGGTCTTCACCGATGGGGTCAGCTACACCCGGCGCGAAGGAAACCTGCAGGCGCTCAACGTCTTCGACAACCTCATCGCCGCCAAAAAGATGCCGGTCACCATCTTCGTCATGACCATGCCCGGCGACGTGACCGACTCGCCCGGCACGCCCACGTATCAGTTCGTCACCCACTTCGCGGCCGAGCAGAATCGCACCCTGAAGGACGCGATGCGCTCCACCGAGTACGACACGGTCAGCGATCGTTATGTGCGCTTCCTGCGCGACGAGCTTCTGCCCGAAGCGCTGGCCGGGCTCAATGTCCGCACCGACGCCTACAGCCGCGCCATCTCCGGATCGTCCTCCGGCGGCATCTGCGCCTTCAATGTGGCATGGCAGATGCCCGATCAGTTCAGCCGCGTGCAGAGCTGGATCGGCAGCTTCGCAGCCATCCAGTGGCAGGAGCGCCCCGACGTAATCGCCGGCGGTCAGGACTTCCCCGACATGGTGCTGCGCGGCCCCAAGCGCAACATCCGCGTCTGGTCGCAGGATGGCGCCAACGATCAGGAGAGGAACCACGGAAGCTGGCCGTTGGACAACATCCGCATGGCCAATGCCTTCCACATTAACGGCTACGACTTCCATTTCAGCTTCGGCAAGGGGACCCATAACCCCTCGCAGGGCGAAGCCGAGATGCCGGAGTCGATGGCCTGGCTCTGGCGCGACTACGACCCATCCAAGACGTCGCAGACCTACGAGCAGGATGCAGCCGAGAAGGCCAAGCCGGTCTTCCGCGTCGCCATTATCAACCGCTAGCTAATCGATCACACTCACCGCGCCGCGCCCCACCAGCTCCTCCACGCGGTCGATAAACAACCGGTCGGCGCGCACACGCTCACGTCGTGCGGCTCCAGCACCGCACAGAACTCGCCCGCCTCTTCCAGGTCCAGCAGCAGCTTGCCCGGTCCCGGCGCAGCTACAAAAATGGCCTGTAGTTTCTCCAGCAGCGCGGCGTCGTCCTTGCGCAGCGGAACCTTAATCCGTAGCGACTCCGGCAGCTTCACCACCACATCCTCCAGCGCCTGAATATTGCTGACCGCCAGCTTCGGCGCGGAGTCCTCCTCGCCGCGCAGCACGCCGCGCACCAGCACCGGCACATCGATCTTCAGTTTCTCCGCCAGCTTCTGGTACGCGCGTCGAAAACGCGATCAGCTCGATCTTGCCCACGCTGTCTTCCAGCGTGGCCTGCGCATACATCTCGCCCGAGCGCTTCGACTTCGCCACCTTCAACCCGCCGATCACTCCGGCAATCTGTATCTCGTTCTGTTGCTCATTCTGGCCGCGCCGGAAGTTCTGCGGCTCCGGCTTCATCTCGACGGCCGTCGCCGTGTCCACCACCTTCAGGTTGCGCAGCTTCTCGCGGTACTTGTCCAGCGGATGGCCGGAGACGAAGAAGCCCAGCACCTCTTTCTCGTTCTGCAGCCGCGTGTGCTCGTCCCAGTCCGGCGCGGGTGGCAGCGCTTCGGCCTCGCGTCTCGCGGCGGGCGCATCGCCGGCGTCGAAGATGCTCCCGAACAGTCCGCTCTGTCCCGCCGCCGCGTCCTTCTGCGACTTCTGCGCGCGCTCAATCGCCTTGTCCAGCGCCGCGGCCACCTGTCCGCGCGGCCCGAAAGCGTCCATCGCGCCCGCCTTGATCAGCGACTCCAGCACCCGCTTGTTCAGCAGCCGCAGATCGACCCTCTCGCAGAACTCCCACAGGCTGGCGAAGCCCTGCTTCCCCTCCTTGCGCAGCGCCTCGCGCGCCGTCAGGATCGACACAATCGCGTTGTGCCCGACGTTCTTGATCGCCGCCAGCCCGAACCCGATCGCCTCACCCGCATCCGTCTTCACCGGCGTAAAGTTCGCATCCGACACCTGCACGCTGGGCGGCACCACCGGGATGTTCATCTCGTGGCACTCCGAGATGTACTTCACCACATTCTCCGGCTTCGATGTCTCGCTGGTCAGCAGCGCGGCCATGAACTCCACCGGATAGTGCGTCTTCAGCCACGCCGTGTGGTACGCCAGCAGCGCGTAGGCCGCCGCGTGCGACTTGTTGAAACCATATCCCGCGAACTGCGCCATCAGGTCGAATATCTTGCCGGAGATCTCCTTGGGATGATGATTGGCCGCCGCGCCGGTCATGAAGCGCGCGCGCTGCTTATGCATCTCCTTCTCGTCTTTCTTGCCCATGGCGCGGCGCAGCAGGTCGGCTTCGCCCAGCGAGTAACCCGCAACCACGTTGGCGATCTGCATCACCTGTTCCTGGTACACCATCACGCCGAGCGTCTCGCGCAGGATCGTCTCCATCTCCGGCAGGTCGTACTCGACCGCGCGACGCCCCCACTTGCGTTCAATGAAGTCGTCGATCATCGCTATGGGGCCGGGGCGGTAGAGCGCGTTCAAGGCCGTCAGGTCTTCAACACTGTTCGGCCTGTAGCGGCGCAGCACATCGCGCATTCCGCTCGATTCAAACTGAAAGATGCCCGAGGTCAGCGCGCGATGGAAGACCTGCTCATACGTCGTCGCGTCGTCCAGCGCGATGGTGGCCAGGTCTAGCGATACGCCCTTGGTCGTCCGGATCAGCTTCAGTGCGTCGTCGATCACGGTGAGCGCGGTCAGGCCCAGGAAGTCCATCTTCAGCAGGCCCATCTCCTCGATCGACTTCATGTCGTACGCGGTCACGATGGCCTCGTCCTTGGTGCGAGTCACCGGAACCAGCTCGGTCAGCGGCTTGGGCGCAATCACCACCCCTGCGGCATGAACTCCCGCGCCGCGGACAAGTCCCTCCAGCCGCATCGCCGTGTCGATCAGCTCCCGAATCCTTTGGTCGCCCTCATAAGCTGCGGCCAGTGGTGGCGAATCTTTCAATGCGTGGTCGATGGTGATCCCAATCGTCGACGGAATCAGCTTGGCAATCCGATCCACCTCGCCGTACGGCATGTCCAGCGCGCGCCCTACGTCCTTGATCGCCGCCTTCGCGGCCATCGTGTTGAACGTGATGATCTGCGCCACCTGGTCGTCGCCGTACTTGCTGCGGACGTACTCGATCACCTCGCCCCGCCGGTTCATGCAGAAGTCGATATCGATGTCCGGCATATTTACTCGGTCCGGGTTCAGGAAGCGCTCGAACAGCAGCTCGTGCTGTAGCGGGTCGATGTCGGTGATCTCCATGCAGTACGCTACCAGCGACCCGGCAGCCGACCCACGCCCCGGCCCCACCGGAATCGAGTGCTCCCGCGCATACCGGATAAAGTCCCACACAATCATGAAATAGCCGGGATACTTCATCTGTTGGATGCAGAGTATCTCGCGCTCCAGTCGCGCCTGATACTCGGGAATTGTCTTCTTCAGCCGCCCGCTCGCGCGCAGATGTTCAATCGACGTGGCCAGCCGTTTCTCCAGCCCCTTGCGGCACACCTTCGCGAAGTAGCTGTCCAGCGTCTCGCCCTCGGGCACGGGAAATTCAGGAAACGGATCTTCCACCTTGGAGAGCTTCAGATTGCAGCGCTCAGGGAACTGCATCGTCCCGCTCACCACCTGCGGAGCATGCGCAAATAGCCGCGCCATCTCGTCGGCACACTTAATGTAGAACTCGTTGCTGTCGAACTTAAACCGCTTGGGATCGTTCATCGATCCCGCCGTCTGCACGCACAGCAGGATTTCGTGCGCCCGGCTGTCGTCCGCGCCAATGTAATGGCTGTCGTTGGTCGCGATCAGCGGGATGTCCAGTTCCTTCTCCAACTGGAACATCGCATCGCACACCTTCTTGTCCGGCCCCAGCTGGTGGTCCTGAATCTCCAGGAAAAAATTGCCTCGCCCAAAAATCTCCTGATACTGCCCCGCGGCAGCCTTGGCCAGCTCGGTAGTGGCCCTCCATGATGTGCTGCGCCACCTCGCCCGCCAGGCACGCTGAAAATCCGATCAGCCCCGCACAGTGCTTCGCCAGATACTCCTTGCCGATGCGCGGCTTGCGATAGAAGCCATGCAGCGCCGCCTCGCTGGTGAGCCGCACCAGGTTGCGATAGCCCTCTTCGTTCTCCGCCAGCACCAGCAGATGGTTGTACTTCAGGTCGGGATCGGGCGTGGCCCGGTGGTCCTCTTCCTTGCAGATGTACAGCTCGCAGCCCAGGATCGGCTTGATCCCCTTCTCCTTCGCCGCCTTGAAAAAATGCACCGCGCCGAAGATGTTGCCATGGTCGGTCATCGCCACCGACGTCTGCCCCAGCGCGTGAACGTGCTTCACCAGCTTCTCCACGTCGCACGCGCCATCCAGCAGCGAGTAGTCCGTATGCAGATGTAGATGGGTAAACTCAGCAGCCATGGATTGATTCTAGGCGTTCGAGGTATGAGGAAAACTGGTGTCTCTTCTGTGCGACTGTTTCACTCACATACCCAGAAATAGCGCGAGCGAAGAGGATATCTCCGCCATCTCAGTGCTGGTTAGATGTCCGACAGCGCCGCTGACCTTCTCGCGAGGCAAGGAGACAAGCTTGTCGAGCATCACATCCGACGGCTGGCGCAGTCCGTTCCCATCTGTTGGGAGAATGGCTTTGCGAAACAGCACCGATTCAGGTCTCTGATCGCTCGTAATGAGTGCGAGAACCACAGATTCAGTCTGTTTGAATGCATTGGATTGGAGAATAAGCGCGGGTCTTGGCTTCCCGTAGTCTCCCGGCGCTATCACAATTGCAATGTCTCCCCGGTTTAAACCCATCCGGAATAATCCATTTCATGTTCAATGAAATCCAGAATTTCCTTTTCCTGCGGATCGTCACGCAGTGCGAGGCACTGCCTGCGGGCCTCTTCGGCGAAGCCGGGCTTGCGCGTGTCAGGAACCCAAATCTGAATAGGCCGCAGCCCACGCGCACGGAGGGCTTCGCGGTGCTTGCGCACACGGTCTCTGGCAGAAGCCTTCTTCTTTTCCGCTTCGGGTGTTGTTCCGGTCTGTCGCCGTTCTGACTTCATGAATCAATTGTTACATGTAACGTTCAAGGTTCGCAACTAAGTTGTAAGTTGAGTCGCGAGCCCCACATACAAATCCACGCACTCCAGCAGCTCTTTCTTGCTGATCCGCTCATTTGGCGTGTGTGCCACATGGATCGATCCCGGCCCCAACAGGAACGGCTCGCCCCAAGCCGTCAGCATCGGAATGTCCGTGGCGAACTTCGCCACCATCGTCGGCAGCTCGCCCACGCGCCTCATCCTCACGCACGCCAGGTCAAGCGAAGTGTTCACCTCGGCGCGTCCGGCAACCACGCGCCGGATCGCATCCGTCACTTCCTGCGACGGCCCCACGGTGCGCACCAGCAGGTGGGCCTCGGCCTTGTCCGCCACCACGTTGGGCGCGTAGCCGCCACCGATCAGCCCAATGTTCACCGTCGTCGCGCCCGCCTCGCCGAACGCCGGCTCAATCGGCAGCTCCATTGCCAGCACATCGTGCAGCGCCTCCACCAGCTTGGCAATCGCCGACTCGCCCAGCTCCGGGTAGGCCGAGTGCGCCATCTTTCCATGCGCGCGCAGCTCTACCCGCAGCGCTCCCTTGGTGGCCAGTGCCAGGTGGTTGCCGGTCGGCTCGCCATCGATCAGGAAGCGTGATCCGCGCGGGTTGCGGTTGGCCACCTTCGCACCGGACGAGTCGCGCTCCTCGCCTACCACGAAGAGCAGGCCAACCTTCACTCCCGCCTCGCGCAGACGTTCCGACGCGGCCACCTGCGCCGCGATAATTCCCTTGGCGTCGCACGCTCCCCGTCCGTACAAAAACTCCTCGTCTTCCGTGCATCCGAAGAACGGAGGCACTGTGTCCATGTGGGTCGACAACACCACGTCGGGCGTAATTCCCTGCATCGCAGCGTACACATTGAATCGCTCGCCCGCAGATTCGCCCTCTTTGCACGCGGGATCGTGCTGGTCAACAGCCATGGGTTCCACGGCATAACCCTGCGCAGCGAGTGTGTCGGCGAGAAATGCGCCAACCGCGCCCTCGTGGTAGGAGGTGGATTCAATGTTGACCAGCTTGCGAGTCAGGTCGATTGCGTCGATTGCCATTAGCTACAGAATAACCCGATAGCCTTCCGCGTTGAATCCAACGCCCGCCTATTAGACTGAAGATGGATGACGACAGCCCTCAGTTCGCAAATCGCAGCGCAGGTTCGCTCGCTGGACAATCTGCGCGGCCCGGCCGGCCGGCTCGAAGCTCTTCTCAACACGGGAAGCGCGAATGCGCCCTATGCGGCGCTGGTCTGCCATCCCCATCCATCGGGCGGCGGCTCGATGCACAACAAAGTTGTCTACCACGCCATGAAGGCCTTCTCGTCCTTCGGGCTTCCCGTGCTGCGCTTCAACTTTCGCGGTGTGGGGTTGAGCCAGGGCGCACACGACCACGGCCACGGCGAGCAGGACGACGTGCGCGCCGCCCTCGACTGGCTGGACGCCAAGTTTCATCGCCGATCCTCTTCGCGGGATTCTCCTTCGGCGCGCAGGTCGGACTTCGCGCCTGTTGCGGCGACCCTCGCGTAATGGGCTTGATCGCGCTTGGCCTTCCCGTCCAGGCCTCAGGGCGCAACTATACCTACGGCCTTCTTCAGCAATGCTCCGCGCCCAAGCTCTTTATCAGCGGAGACCATGATGAGTTTGCCCCGCGCGAACTCTTGACCGCTATCTGCCAGCGCGCGCCGGAGCCGAAGCGCCTGGTCTGGATCGCCGGAGCGGACCACTTCTTTCAGGGTACCCAAGAATCGCCGGGAGCCAAGCTCAAATTCATGCAGACGGAGTTGTGCGCGTGGCTGCAAGAGACGTTCTTGGCTCTACAGTCCAGTCTGTAGCCGCGCCCGCGCCCGCCGCCGAACCATCGCCCACAGCAGGGTCGCCATCAGGAAGCAGAAGATCGCCGCCAATAGAACAATCATCCAGGGGAACTCGGCCAGCATGATGTCCGCGCGCAGCAGCAGAGGCATCTGTCCCACATGGTAGACCTCGTCTCCGATCCGGTAGGAGGAGAAGCTGGCGCCGTGCAGCACGCTCACCGACTGCGAGATGGCCGGGGACTGCGAGTTGCGCGAAAAGGCCGCCAGCAATTTCCCGGCCGCCGCCGGGCCGTGCAGCAGCACCACCACCACGGTGCGCTGTGAGCCGCGCGGCCACTCCGCGCCCTCGATCAGCGCATCGGGCAGGTTGGCCACCGTCTCCAGTTCATCCGGCTGCCCATGGTCCGAGCTGCGCACCCGCCACCACGCGTTCTCGGGGCCGTGGAAGAAACCCTTCGTGCGGTGGATGTGCAACCCGCTCGCATCCACTCCCACAGGCAGCGCGGAGTTCAACGTCTGTAGCGCGGGCTGGTCGTCCACGCTACCCACCACCAGGGTGTCCTTGCGGCCGTCCTTGCTCATACCCGCCGCATCGGTCACGCGCACGTTCAGCACCGGGACGCCGGTCTGCGCTCCGAAGTGCCCCATCAGGTCGAGGAACACCTCCAGCTCGCCGCTCGTGGGTTGTGCGGGAAGCACTACCAACGTCTCCGCCAGGTCTGCCATCCGCGTGAACGGGTACCCTGCGCTGGCAAACAGCTCCAGGTCCGGAAGCACCGCCCAGTGCGCGGTCCCCGCAAGATCGATATACGAGTCCGGCAGCACCGCGCCCTCCAGGCTGCCCGGCTGCGTCTCGTCACCCTCTGCCTGCTTCGCCCTCTGGGAGGCGAGGCGCAGCATCAGCGTGTTGCGGAAGGGCCGCAGGTCGGCCACCGGAACCGGCACCACGGTTTTCAGCACCTGCGACGCCGTGTTGCTGTGCGGCATGGGGACCGAACTGACGAACACCCCATTCATCGTCACCTGTAGCGTGCTCAGGCTGCCCAGGGGTACGCCGTTGGAGCGATAGCCCAGATGCAGCGCCAGGTTCTGCGTCTGTCCGTAGTACAGGCCGGGCGGCAGGCGCAGGGTCACGGACACTGGGGCGCTCCCGTCGCTTTGCAGTTGGCCGCTCTGCGCCATCTCGCCAATCTCTGTGTTCCTCTCCGTGCTCAGCCATCGCGGTGCGTCGTCCGGCCGGCGTGGGCCGGGCATCCTCAGGTCCTGAATGTTGCCCTTGCCGCCCTGCAACAGGCCGCACCCCTGCGTCAGACACATCGCCGCCTTCACCACTTCGTCTGTATCCCTCCCTGTCACCAGCAGCAACTTCGAGTTCGGGTCGGAGGGGTTGGCGCGCAGCGCCAGCGTCGGCCCGCTCACTACTGTCATGTCAAGTGAAGCTGGGATCTCCCCCGCCTTCTCCGCAATCACGATTGCGTTGCCGCTGGGAACCGTCCCCAGCGATACGGGAAACCGCACCGCATGGCCGTCTGTCAGAATGCCGAACCACGAAGCGATAATGCCAGCCGCGCGCATTGCATCGGGCGTCGGCGGCGACAGGAAGACGATCGGCACTTCCGGATGCAGCGCCGTCGCGGGACCATAGAACGGAAGCGGAAGCAGACCGAGGTCATCGGCCTGCCCTGCCGCCAAATTCGTCCTCGCGCCGGTCGTCCCGCCTGCCTGTGCCGCGCGTGCCGCTTGCGGCCTGCCCCAGGCAAGCAGACCGAGCATAATAAGCAGCACAGCGCTGCTGGACAAACCCTGCTTCGCGGCGATCTTGCTCCTCCAAGGTCTTCCCAGCAACGAACGCGCCGTCTGCGTCAAGCCGTAGTGCGACACTCGCAGGATGTGCCGGAGACTGACCAACGGATGGTCCTTCTCGCGTTCCTCGCGCGGACTGAGCCAGGTGTCCGCCCGCGAGTACAGGATCATGGTCAGGGCCTCTGTCTCCTGCAGGCTGAGCGAGTCGAACTTCGCGCGCAGCATCTCTCCCTCGACGGCAATCACCCTGGCCGGCAGTGTCGCTGTCCCATCCAGCACGGGGAAGACGAACCGCACGGAATCGCCAACTGCGGCATGGATGGGCCCCTGTATCCGCGCCTGCACGCCTCCGTTGGAAATATCGCTGGTAACCCCCTGGGCCACGGAGCCGTCGCCAAGCAGAATGTCCGACGGCACAGTTCTCGCCATGCGCACCGTGTGGCGGCGCTGCCGGCTCTCTCGCGCCACCGCGATGGCAACCCCTAGCAGCACCACGTTGAAGAGCGTCCACAGCACGTTCATGAAGACCGTTCCCGGATGGCCTCCGTCGTACATGCCGGCCGGCCAGTTCAGAACGCTCCTCCACCCCGCGACAGCAAACGTGGGAAACTGAATCGCACGCGCCACGGCGCATATCAGTCCCAGCAGATTGAACCCCAGCAGCACCAGGTACGGCCGGGCAATGTGCGCATCGAAGAATTCCCGGTTGACCACGCCACCCTTGGCCGTCACGTTGAAGACGCTCTTCCCGGCGCCCAACAGCGCCAGCATTGTGGGCAGAAAAATATAGGGCGCCAGCACCGTTTCGTAGATCTCGTTCCAGAAGGAGTGCCGGTGGCGTCCCTGTATGCGCGAGTTGGTCAGGTTCGACAGCACCAGGTGGGGCGCCGCATAGGCCACGATCGTCATCCAGTAGCCGGGAATGTTGGTCTGCCCCAGCACCAGGTAGATCAGCGGCGCGGTCAGGAAGATCAGCCGCGGCAGAGCGCACAGAAAATGCAACATCGCATTGAAGTAGCACAGACGTTGCGCAGGCTTCAGTCCGGGCGCCCACAGAGGGTTCTCAAGGTGCAGCACCTGCACCATCCCGCGCGCCCAGCGGATGCGCTGGCGCACATGCCCGCTCAACTGTTCGGTCGCCAGCCCCGCCGCCTGCGGTATGTTGATGTAGGCCGTGTTCCATCCCCGCATCTGCATGCGCAGTGAGGTGTGGGCGTCCTCCGTCACGGTCTCCACCGCAATGCCCCCCACCTCATCCAGCGCTCTGCGCCGCAGCACAGCGCAGGACCCGCAGAAGAAGGTCGCGTTCCAGAAGTCGTTGCCGTCCTGCACCACGCCGTAGAAAAGCTCACCCTCGTTGGGAGTCACGTGGAAGTGGCCCAGATTGCGCTCAAACGGGTCGGGAGAGTAGAAGTAGTGCGGCGTCTGTAGCATGGCCAGTTTGCGGTCGCGCAGAAACCAGCCCATCGTAATCTGTAGAAAGCTGCGTGTCGGCACATGGTCCGCATCGAAGACCGCCACAAACGGCGATTCCGTCCGGGCCAGCGCACAGTTGATGTTGCCCGCTTTGGCATGAAGGTTGTCGTTGCGCGTCATATACCCGATGCCTGCCTCTTCGGCGAACGCGCGGAATTCCTTCCGCCTGCCGTCGTCCAGAATGTAGACGTGCAGCTTCTCCGCCGGCCAGTCGATATTCAGCGCTGCCAGCGCGGTGAAGCGCACCATGCTCAATGGCTCGTTATAGGTCGGGACCAGTACGTCCACCGACGGCCACTCCTTCAGGTCGCCAGGCAGAGCCACCGGCATCCGCCGCAGCGGCCACAGCATCTGGATGTAACCCAGCACAAGCACCGAGAAGGCATAGCACTCCGCCATCAGCAGCAGGCAGATGAAGAACGCATCCAGAATGTTCCGGTGCGTTCCTGGATCACGGAAGTACGCAATTACGGAAGAAACTCGCCAAAAGCCGTAGCGAAACGTGGAGTAGAGGGACAGCAGCATCAGAGTCAGTGTCACCGGATACGAACTCGAGCCGCGGTCCATCCAGACGGCAAGCAGGACCGTCAACATCGCCAGGATGAGCTGTTGCGGCCAGTTAAGTGAAAGCACTCCGGTAAAGCCGAGGTACAGGACCCCGCCTGCCAGCACCGCGGCTCGCAGCATCCGCGACATAAGAGTGTCAGCCGATTCGAACTCTCTCCACAGTGCCGAGCGCTTCACGGCGTACCTCTTAGCAGGTTGGCGGTCCCAGCCGTCGCGGACGGAGAGATGCTGCGCAGCCACGCGGCCACATCCATGTAATCCTGCGATACCGGAGCGTCCGGCTGGTAGTCCAGCACCGTCATCCCCTCGGCCAGTGCTTCGCTCACCGCCGGCGAGCGGCGAATTACAAATCGCAGCAGACGGTCTCCAAGCTGGCGGCGCAGCACCTCGCGAACATCCAGGTGAAGCGGAAGAGACACATCGAACTGGTCCAGCACATAATACGGCAGCAGAGACCGGCCATCGCTGTCGACAATGCCGCGGAACACCCGCTCCACCGCTTGCAGGCCGATCACCGAGTTCATGTCTCCCGTCACCGGCACAAGCACAATGGGATGCATGTCCGCCATGCGCCGTATCAGCCAGCTCGACCCCGACGCCAGATCCAGCACCGCGCGCTGGTTGCCCTGGCCATTGCGTAGGACCTCTTCGGTCAGGATCTCCTGCCACCGCTTGTCTTCGCTCATTCCCGCCGCATCGCGGACCACCAGCGAGATCGCAGCTCCGCTGCTTCCCTCCGGCGGCAGGAAGGAGCGCACCTCGCCGGGACGCACCTCGCGTTCCCCAAAGTAATACGGAAGCAGGCCGCTCGACGTCGTGTCCGTCAACACCACCCGCTCCCCTTGCAACGAAAGTGCCCGTCCCAGCGTAGCCGCCAGGCTTGTCTTGCCAACCCCGCCGGCCAGCGAGAACAACGCCAGCAGCGGCGTCTGCGCGTCGTGTGGCCTGACCGGCAGCATCGCCGGCAACTCAGACGCAACCTCTTCGAACACCCCCTTCAGCGCAAACCACCGCGCCGCAACCCGCTCCCGCGAGTCCTGTAGCGTCTCTCCTCCCCGTACCTCCGCCTTTCCTCCTGGCATCGCCCCCGAGGGGAGCTGCTCGATCGCCTCGGACAGTTTCGTTAGCGGCGGGGTCTGCGAAGCATACAACCACGCCGGTCCCGTGAGCCCGGCCTCCGCCTCCGTGGCATCAACCTTCGCTCCCACTTCCGCGGCGCCTTGGGTCTCCCTGCCATAGTGCGGCAATTCCACCGAAAGCTCTCGCCTCAGTGCGCGGTCTATCGTCCAGCGATCCGTCTCCGCACTGTCCTGGCCCCCAAAACCGTACTGTGCCACTGGGGCGTCGCCCGACGCAGTAGTCGAGCTGCCCCTCGCGCCGCGTGGCTGAGGCCCCGCCAACTGCCACCGCCGCTCCTCGGACTCTACATAGCGCAACGCCTGCCGCCTGGCCGAGGCATGGGCCGATGCAATTTCGCGCTCTTCGCGTAGCACGATGGCTGCGGCATGGGCCGCCGCTTCGCCGCGATGGATCGCTTCCAGCCGTGCGGCAGTCACCCGGCGCGCCGCCTCCTCCGCGCTCGCCAACGACTGCATCCGCAACCCCCGCTTGGCGTCTCCCTCCTGTAGTTGGGCGGCGGCCATCTGGGCCAGTTCCACCTGCTCCGCTGTGGCGGCTGCTGCCTCCGCCGCCGCCTGCTCCCGCAACTCACGCTCTTGTATCGCCTTCGCAGCCCGGTATCGCACTTGCGCGCGGTACTCCCGGCGCGACGCCGAAAAGTCGCGGTACTTCGCACCTTGCAGATTCGCCCACGTATAAAGCGAAGCCACATCTTCCGGGGTACCGGCTACGGCTTCTTCGTCGCCTGCTTCTCTGCCGCTTGAGTCCATTGCAGCTCCGTTTTGGCCCTCTGCCGCATCGTGATCGAGTCCATCCGACCCGGTGTATTCGCTTCCATCAAAACCACTTATACACCGTTATTCCATGCTATTCTTCAAGCCTACGTTCACCTTCCGGCCAAGTCAATGCGCCATCCATGCGACTTATATGCGTACCCCATGCGACTTAAGTATCACCCCTTCAACCACTTTGCCTCTAAAATCTCTCCTATCCATCTCCTCTGCTTCATCGACTGGCGACCCGAGCGACAACGGTCCGACGCCCCAGGTCACAGCACACGCCTTCCTCACCAATCGCCCGCTGTCTCCCTCTCCAATCGCTCTCCACTCGCCCTCCCACGCACCTCGCAATCCTGCAATTTATGCTACCGTTGGAGTGTGGTGCGAGAGCGTAGCTCAGTTGGTAGAGCATCGCCCTTTTAAGGCGTTGGTCCTGGGTTCGAGCCCCAGCGCTCTCACCATTAAATCAATCACTTAGTTCCAATTCTCCGGTTTGCAACTCCGCCCCTTGCTTGTCTCCCGTTCTCCCGGTTCTTTATAGTTTGCGCTGTGTACTTCGCCATCTCCCTCGAAGGAACCCCATGTCCCGGATCTCAGCGGAAGAGTTTGCCAGCAAGATCGGAGCGGGCCTTTTATCGTTCCCGGTCACCCATTTCACCGATGCCCTCGCCTTCGACGAGCATGCATACCGCCAGCATATCGAATGGCTGCTGCAGCACAAACCGGCAGGTCTATTTGCGGCAGGGGGTACGGGTGAATTCTTCTCCCTCACCCTGCAGGAATTTTCCTCCGTCGTCTCGGCCGCGGTCGAGCAGACCAATCAGCGCGTCCCCGTGGCCGCCGGATGCGGATACGGCACCGCCATGGCAAAGCAGTTTGCGCAGGCCGCCGAAGCTGCCGGGGCCGATGGCCTTCTGCTCTTTCCTCCCTACCTCGTCAACCCCGACCCTGCGGGCCTGGTCGCGCATGCGGAGGCCGTATGCGCCTCCACTCGCCTGGGCGTCATCTTCTACAACCGCGACAACGCCATCCTCAACGAGGTCTGGCTGGAGCGCCTCTGCCAACGCTGCCCTAACCTGGTCGGCTTCAAGGATGGACACGGCGACATCGAGCTGATGACACGCATCTACGCGCGCATGGGCGACCGCCTCACCTACATTGGAGGACTGCCCACCGCGGAGACCTTCGCCTTGCCCTATCTCGAGATGGGCGTCACCACCTACTCCTCGGCCATCTTCAACTTCCTTCCACAGTTTGCCCAGAATTTTTACGCCGCGGTCCGCCGCCGCGATCACGCCGAAGTCTTCCAGCAGTTGCGCGATTTCGTTCTGCCTTACATCGATATTCGCAACCGGCGCAAGGGCTATGCGGTCTCCATCGTCAAGGCCGGGATGCGTGCCGTTGGCCGCCCAGCCGGTCCGGTGCGCCCACCCCTCACCGACCTCGACAACTCCGAGTTGGATGCTCTCTCCAGGCTGATCGCGGGGCGCGCGTGAACCCACACAACAATTCGGTGAGTCCCGACAGACAGACCCACATCCGCTATCTCATCGTAGCTATGCTATTCATTGCCAGTTGCTTCAGCTACGGCGATCGCGTGGCCTTGGCCGTCGCCGGAGTGGCCATGCAGAAGGCACTCCTGCTGAACCCAATCAAGATGGGATGGCTGCTCTCCGGCGCTGGATGGGCCTACACCGCCGGCCAGTTGCCCTCGGGAGGGCTGCTCGACCGCTTCGGCTCCAAGCGGGTCTATGGCATCAGCATCGTTGTCTGGTCGATCAGCGCTTTTTTCATTGGGGTTGCGGGATATGCGCCCGCGGCAATGGTCTTCACTATCATCTTCAGCTTGCGCCTGGTCTCAGGACTTGTGCAGTCGCCCGTCTTTCCCGGCAATGGGCGCATCGTCGCCTCGTGGTTTCCCACCGCCGAACGCGGTCGCGCCTGTGCCATCTTCAATTCGTCGCAGTACTTTTCCCTGGTCGCCTTTGGTGGGCCCTTTGGATGGCTTACAACCTACTACGGTTGGCGCAGTTGCTTCTACTTCATGGCAATATTCGGATGGCTGCTTGCCTTCGCGTGGTGGAAGCTGGTCTATAACGTCAAAGACCATCCACTCATTTCGCAGTCCGAGATCGACTACATAGAGCGCGGCGGAGGATTGGTCAATCTCGACTCTTCCTCTGTAGCACGTCGCAATCCGCTTACCTGGGCCACGCTCAAGCTGCTTCTGAGTCAGCGGATGCTGGTTGGAATCTACATCGGACAATTTTGCATCAACACACTGACAACGTTTTTCCTCACGTGGTTTCCGTCGTACCTGGTGAAGCAGCGGCACATGACGATTCTACAGGCCGGCTTCGCGGCAGCGCTGCCGGCACTCTGCGGCTTTACCGGTGGCATTCTCGGTGGCATCTCCTCGGACTGGCTTCTTCGCTCGGGACACTCGCTCACCTTCGCCCGTAAGGCCCCCATCATCGCCGGAATGCTTCTGTCCGTCACTATGATTGCCTGCAACTACACCAACGCGCAGACCCTGGTGATGGTGCTGATGTCGCTTGCATTTTTCGGCAAGGGTTTCGGTGCGCTGGGCTGGACGGTGATCGCGGACACCTCGCCGAAGGAACTGATTGGAGTCAATGGCGGAGTCTTCAATACGTTCGGCAATCTTTCGACGATCACGACGCCGATCGTGATTGGATTCCTGGTGAGCAGCAAGTCGGGTTCTTTCAACGATGCGCTGATCTACGTCGCCGCCGCTGCCCTACTCGCCATCTTCAGCTATGTTGTTATCGTCGGCGAGATCAAGCGGCTGGAGCTTCCTCTTTCCGCGCAGGCAACATTGTGATGCGCAAGTGCAGCCGTGGAGAACTTCGTTGAATCCGCTTCTCCAACAAATCGCACACGAACAAACGCCGCTGGTCACCGCCATGCGCGTCGTTCCAGTGGCCGGAACGGACTCCATGTTGCTCAACCTCAGCGGCGCGCACGCCCCATTCTTCACCCGCAATCTCGTTCTCCTTACCGACAGCGCGGGCCACACAGGCGTGGGTGAGGTCCCCGGCGGAGAAAAGATTCGCCGTGTGCTCGAAGAGTCGCAGCCGCTGGTCATCGGTCAGCCGCTCTCTGCGTACAACGCCATACTCGATGAGGCACAGTCGCGCTTCGCCGATCGCGACCGCGAGGGGCGCGGCCTACAGACCTTCGACCTGCGCACCACCATCCATGCCGTCACTGCAATCGAGTCGGCGCTGCTCGATCTGCTCGGCCAATTTCTTTCCGTCCCGGTCGCCGATCTTCTGGGTGAAGGCCGTCAGCGATCCAGCGTCGATATCCTCGGCTATCTCTTCTTCATCGGCGACCGGACGAAGACAGATCTTCCCTATCGTAGCGAGCCGGATGCCAGCGACGATTGGCTGCGCCTGCGCAGTGAGGCTGCCCTGACCACCGAAGCTATTCTCCGCCTCGCGGAGGCCGCGCATGCGCGTTACGGCTTCAACGACTTCAAGCTCAAGGGAGGGGTATTCGCCGGAGAACAGGAGATGGAGACGGTCGCCGCGCTCGCTCAGCGCTTTCCCAACGCGCGCATCACGCTCGATCCCAATGGCGCCTGGTCGCTCGATGAAGCTATCCGTTTCTGTTCCGGCAAGCAGCATCTGCTCGCCTACGCCGAGGACCCCTGCGGCGCCGAGCACGGTTTCTCCGGGCGCGAGATCATGGCCGAGTTCCGTTCCGCCACTGGCCTGCCCACCGCCACCAACATGGTTGCAACCGACTGGCGCGAGCTGCGCCATGCCGTCCAACTCCACGCCATCGACATTCCCCTTGCCGATCCCCACTTCTGGACCATGCAGGGTTCGGTGCGCGTGGCCGAGTATTGCCGCGATGCTGGCCTCACCTGGGGTTCACACTCCAACAATCACTTCGACATCTCTCTCGCCATCGCCACCCACGTTGCAGCCGCCGCGCCTGGCAGAGTCACCGCTATCGACACCCACTGGATATGGCAGGATGGTCAGCGCCTGACCAAAGAGCCGCTGCAAATCGTCGATGGCAAAATCCAGCTCGCCGAGCGTCCCGGCCTCGGCGTCGAGATCGACATGCAACAGATCGAGCGCGCCAACGCGCTCTACAATACCATGGGACTGGGCGCCCGCGACGATGCCCGCGCCATGCAGTTTCTGGCACCTGGCTGGAAGTTCAATCCCAAGCGGCCCTGCCTGGTTCGCTGACTTTTTCGCCAAGGCCCCGCCGCCGTACCATGGAGTTAGGAGCACCAAAATGAAGGTCACTGGAGAAATGTTGATTGGCGCGCGCGCGGTGCGTGGAACCGAGAGCACGTTACGCGCGGTAAATCCCGCAACAGGCGCGGAGTTGGAGCCATCCTTCGGTGGTGGCTCCGCGGCCGATGTGGACGCCGCCTGCAAACTGGCCGAGGCAGCCTTCGATCCCTTTCGCACCCTCAGCCTGGAGAGGCGCGCCGCCTTCCTCGAAGCCATCGCCCAGGGCATTCTCGATCTCGGCGAGCTATTAGTAGAACGCGTCATCGCGGAGTCGGGGCTTCCCCGTGGTCGCGTCGAGGGCGAGCGGGCACGCACCGTCTTTCAGCTCCGCCTCTTCGCTTCGTTGACGCGTGAGGGCCGCTGGCTCAACGCGACGCTGGACCGCGCCATGCCCGACCGCAAGCCTGCGCCGCGCGCCGATCTCCGCGCACAGAAAATTCCTGTCGGCCCCGTTGCCGTATTCAGCGCCAGCAACTTCCCCCTGGCCTTCTCCATCGCCGGTGGCGATACCGCCGCTGCGTTAGCCGCGGGCTGCCCGGTGGTCGCCAAGTCGCACTCCTCGCATCTCGGCACAGCCGAACTGGTCGGCCGCGTCATTCAAAAAACCGTCGCCGATTGCGCCCTACCCGAAGGCGTCTTCTCCCTCCTGGTCGGCAGCGGCAGCTCGGTTGGCGAAGCCCTCGTTCAGCATCCCGCCATTCGAGCCGTCGGCTTCACCGGATCGCGCAAGGTCGGTCGCACACTGGTCGCGCTTGCGGCTGCACGCAACGTCCCCATCCCCGTCTATGCAGAGATGAGCAGCATCAACCCCGTCTTTCTTCTTCCCGCTGCGCTCGCCCAGCGGGCCGAATCTATCGCACAGGGACTCATCGACTCCGTCACTCTCGGCACCGGCCAGTTCTGCACCAAGCCCGGCATCGTCATCGCCCTTGCTGGGCCGGAGTTCGACCGCTTCCAATATGCCGCGCAATCCTGCGTCCAGGCCAAGTCCGCAACCACCATGCTCAACTCCGGCATCCATCGCGCATACTGTCACGGTGCGGCGCAGTGGGCGCAGGATAGCGGAGTGCGCTCGCTCTCCGCCGGCGGCGAGCCGCAGCCCGGCTCCTTCGCCGGCCAACCCATGCTCTTCGCAACTTCCGCGAAACACTTCCTCCACTCCCCCAATCTCTTAGAGGAAGTCTTCGGCCCCGCTGCCCTGCTCATCGAATGCACCAGCTCCGAACAACTTATCGCCGTCGCCGAATATCTCAATGGCCAGTTGACCGCAACCCTCCATCTCGCGGAGCAGGACACCGCGCTTGCCCGTACGCTTCTTCCTCTGCTCGAGCGCCGTGCGGGGCGCATCATCGTCAACGGCTTCCCCACCGGCGTCGAGGTCTGCTACGCCATGGTGCATGGCGGCCCTTCGCCCGCGACCTCAGACAGCCGCGTCACTTCGGTCGGCGCCATGTCCATCGAGCGCTTCCTTCGCCCCGTCTGCTACCAGGATTTTCCCGCTGTATTGTTGCCTGAATCCTTGCAGGATGAGAACCCGCTGCATCTCACTCGTCTGGTCGAAGGCAAGCTGCAACAGTCGTAACGCCGCACCGAAACGCTCCGCCGTCCGAGGACCATCGCATGTCAACCCAACAGAAGTTGCGCCCTTTGTATGTGCAAGTCGATCCCCGCGATACGGTGGCCATCATCGTCAACCAGGGTGGTCTGCCCGCCGGTACGCAGTTCGATTCCGGCCTCACTCTGATCGAAGACGTTCCCGAGGCGCACAAGGTCGCGCTGGTCGATATCGCTGCCGGTGCGCCCATTATTCGCTACGGGTCTGTCATCGGCTACGCGGAGTGCGCCATTGCACGCGGCAGTTGGGTACACGAGGAGCGAATGCGTCTGCCTGTCGTTCCCTCGCTGGATAATCTTCCGCTGGCAACCGCTACTCCGCCGACCCTGCCGCCGCTGGAGGGTTATACCTTTGAAGGTTTTCTCAACGACGATGGCTCTGTCGGCACAAAAAATATCCTCGGCATCACCACCACCGTGCAGTGTGTTGCCGCAACCGTCGACTTCGCCGTCAAGCGCATCAAGGCCGAGCTTCTGCCCCGCTACCCCAACGTAGACGATGTCATTGCGCTCACCCACAATTACGGCTGCGGCGTGGCCATCGATGCCCCCGGCGCGGAGATCCCCATCCGCACCCTGCGCAATATCAGCCTCAATCCCAATCTTGGCGGCGCGCCCATGGTCGTCAGCCTGGGATGCGAGAAGCTTCAGCCGGTCCGCCTGCTGCCTTCCAACACGCTGCCGATTCTCACCTCCGCTCCCTATATCGTGCGTATGCAGGACGAGCAGCACCACAGCTTCGGCGAAATCGTCGCCGCCATCATGCAGCTTGCCGAAACGCGTCTCGCGCAACTCAACGCTCGCCAGCGTGTGACGCGTCCCGCATCGGACCTCGTCGTCGGCCTGCAATGCGGCGGTAGCGATGCCTTTTCCGGCGTCACCGCCAATCCCGCAGTCGGCTACGCGTCGGACCTTCTGGTTCGCGCGGGAGCAACCGTCATGTTCTCCGAGGTCACAGAAGTACGCGATGGCATTCATCTTCTCACAGCGCGCGCCGCAAACCAGCAGGTCGCGCTCGACCTCATTCGCGAGATGGCCTGGTACGACCAGTATCTCGACCGTGGCGGAGTAGACCGCAGCGCCAATCCCAGTCCCGGCAACAAGAAGGGCGGCCTCACCAACATCGTCGAAAAGGCCCTCGGAGCCATCGCTAAATCCGGTACCAGCGCTCTTGCCGGCGTCTTCGGTCCACGGTGAGCGCGTCACCACCAAGGGTCTCATCTTCGCCGCCACTCCCGCCAGCGACTTCATCTGCGGAACGCTGCAACTGGCCGCCTCCATGAACATGCACGTCTTCACCACAGGGCGCGGCACACCCTACGGACTCGCCATGGTCCCCGTCATCAAGGTGGCCTCGCGCACTTCGCTGGCGGAACGGTGGCCCGACCTCATCGATCTCGATGCCGGCTCCATCGCCACCGGCGACGCCACCATCGAGCAGGTCGGCACCCAGCTCTTCCATCTCATTCTCGACGTGGCCAGTGGACGCAAACAGACATGGGCCGACCACTGGGGCCTGCATAACGACTTCGCCCTCTTCAATCCCTCGCCGGTTACCTAGACTCTTCGCGATGACTGCTTCCGGAGCCACTGCCGTGTCCCACGATGTCTCCCACATATCCGCCGAATCTCCCGCGCTGCTTCTGCGCGGAGTGCGCAAGACCTTCGCCGATGTGGTGGCCGTCGACGGCCTCGACCTCGAAGTCGCCGCGCGCGGAGTGCTTCGGCCTGCTCGGCCCCAACGGCGCGGGCAAAACCACGACCATCGAAATCTGCGAAGGGCTTAACGCACCTGACCAGGGAACCGTCGAGTTGCTTGGACTCAACTGGCAGCACCGACGCCGACGAACTCCGCCAGCGCATCGGCGTGCAGCTTCAGGAGACGCAGTTCCCGGATAAATTGTCCGTTGAGGAAGTGCTGCGCCTCTTCCGCAGCTTCTTCCGCCACGGCATCCCGGTGGACGAATCCATCCGCACCGCGCAACTCGAAGAGAAGCGCGCCGCGCGCGTCGGCACACTCTCCGGCGGCCAGAAGCAGCGCCTGGCCATGGCCTGCGCGTTGGTGGGCGCACCCGAACTCCTCTTCCTCGATGAGCCCACCACCGGCCTCGATCCCCAGGCCCGCCGCCATCTCTGGGACCTGGTCGATCAGCTCAAGCAGGCTGGCCGCACCATCATCCTCACCACCCATTACATGGAAGAGGCCGAGCGCCTCTGCGACCGCGTAGCCATCATGGACCACGGTCGTGTGCTCGCTCTCGGTACTCCGCAGCAACTTATCGCCTCCATCGGCGGAGAGCACATCGTCGAGTTCGCTATCGTTGGAAGCGGGAACGAAAACATCCAGCTCGATACTGCCCAACTCACCGCGATTCCCGGCGTGCAGTCGCACCGCTCCGCAGCCGGCCTGCATCAGTTGTCGGTCCGCGAGTTGCATACCGCGGTGCCGCGCATCTTTGCCGAACTGGACCGCCAGGGTCTGCACCTCAGCGAGTTTCGCACCCACTCCGCCACTCTGGAGGACGTTTTCGTCGGGCTGACGGGAAGGAACCTGCGCGATGAATAAACTCCAGCTCAGCAGCCTCTATCAACTCTCCATCATGCGTTTCCGCCTCACCCTGCGCGAGCCGGAGGCCATCTTCTGGGTCTTTATCTTTCCCATCCTGCTAGCAGTTGGTCTCGGAATCGCCTTCCGCAATCGTCCCGCGGATGTGCTACAGGTCGCCGCCACCACGCCGCAACTCACAGCGCGCCCTCGCCGCCGACAAAGGCCTCGCCGCGTCCACCATGGACGAGTCCACCGGATCGCGCGCCCTTGCCAACGGCAGCATTCTGCTCCTCGCCATCCAGCAGCCCGACGGCGTTGCCTACCAGTTCGACGACACCAATCCCGATGCACGCACCGCGCGCCTTCTCGCCGATCGCGCCCTTCAGACCGCAGCCGGACAGCACAATGCTGTTCCCTCCGTGAACCGTCTCGTCCACCAACCAGGCTCGCGCTACATCGACTTCGTCGTTCCCGGCCTGCTGGGAATGAATCTCATGGGCTCGGCTATCTGGGGCATCGGCTTCTCCATCGTCGAGGCCCGCCAGAAAAAACTGCTCAAGCGCCTCGTCGCATCCCCCATGCGTCGCTGGCAGTTTCTTGCTGCCTACCTCATCTCGCGCCTCACCATGCTGGTGCTCGAAGTCGTCGTATTTCTCGGCTTCGCCCGCCTCATCTTCGCCGTGCCCTTTCACGGATCGCTCTGGCAACTGGCCCTGCTCTGCGTGCTGGCCTCGCTCTCCTTCTCCGCGCTTGGCTTGCTCGTCTCCTCCCGCGCCCGCACCATGGAGGCCGCCTCCGGTCTCATGAACCTGGTCATGCTTCCCATGTGGATATTGTCCGGAGTCTTCTTCTCCGCCACGCGCTTCCCCGCCGTCATTCAACCCATCGTGCGCGCCTTGCCTCTCACCGCCGCTATCGACGCCCTGCGCGGGAACATGCTCCAGGGCATCGGCCTGCAACACATGCTCGCCCCCATCGCAGTCCTGCTCGTCTGGCTGGCCGTGCCCTTCGCCGTATCCGTCCGCATCTTCCGCTGGAGATAGCTCTCTCGCCTAAGGAATCCGCGCCGCCAGCTTCACCGCCTGCGTAGCAGCCTCCTGCGCGGTCGGCAGGTTGGCATATCCTCCAAGCGTTCTTCCTTTGCGAAAGATGCATATCCCATCCAGATACGGTGCCTTCGCCTGGAACGCCTCGTCGCCAACCTTTGCGTCTGCTGCGCCGTCATACTTCTGCCGTAGCACCTTCAGCACCGCGGCTGCCGACGCTGGCGTATCTTCCACAACGACGAACGCCTGCCCCTGTTTGTACTTTGCTACATAGCCATGCTTCAGTTCTTTCAGCCCAAGCACGCTCTCCGGAACCACCCCCGTCGAACTCAGGTCCTCTGTCGGAAACCACGCCAGGGCCTCTGGCGGTGTCTCCCGTCCCTCCATGCGCTGCACCATCTTGTTGACCAGGGCCGTCAGCTCCGCCGTGCGATCGCTGTTAGGGTCGGCAGCGTTCACCACAATCTCCACGTAGTACTTGCCCTTGGCGAAGCTGGCGCTCTGCGCCTGCACCTGTCCGCCCATCCCGATCTTGGCGATAGGCATCCGCGGATCGCGGTTGGTCGCAAACAGTCCATACGCCGCGTCGGCATCGTTCATCTCCGACACATCGATGGTCAGCGCGTTCTCGCCCGACTTGCAGTTCAGCGACCTCATCCCGGCGAAGCCGTAGATCAGGTAGCCTTCCGCTCCGCCGTCCTTGTAGTCGTACAGATTGTCCGCCGTATACGGATGGATCGCCTCGCTCTGCGTCCATCCCGGCGCAAGCTGGCAACTGAGAAAGTCCTGCGCGCGCGCCGTCCCTGCCGTAAGCAGAAACGCCGCGAGCGCCAGATACACAACCCTCATGCGAAAAGCTCCTGCGCCTGTTTCATCCGCTTCTGCACCTTCACGCCGAACGGGCACTGCACCGTACACACGGGGCAGTTCTCGCAGCGCGCCGCCACATGCTCGCTGGCCATCTGCAGGAACCTCTCACGTCCCAGCGCGAACTGGCCGTATCCGTCGGCGTAGGTCACATAGCGCAACACATCGGCCACCGGAAGACCCTGCGCGCAGGCGCCGTCGCACTTCCCGCACATGCGGCAGTACTCCGCCTCAATCATCTTCAGATGCGTGGCCAGCACCCTATGGTCCTCTGCCGTCAGAGTGCTCCCCATGGCCTGCACGTTCTCATCCAGTTGGGCCATGTCCGTCATGCTTGGAATGGTGGTCGCCACGCTGGGATGGTTGGTCACCCACTTCAGCGCACTCAGCAGGGTCTGCCCAGGCTTCTGGTTGCGAGCGCCTCCCGCCATCACCTTCATCGCCACCACGCCCATGCCCGTCTTGGCCGCCGCATCGATCGCCTGCTCCACCGCCGGGTCCATGCTGAAGTTGAACGCCGACAGCACCACGTCGAACGCCCCCTTCTGCACCATCCAGGGAATCAACTGCGGCTGCCCGCTATGCGTGCTGATGCCTACAAACCGCGCCTTGCCCTGTTGCTTGGCAAGCTGCAGCGCTTCGATCATGTCGTCGTGTATCTCGCTCGGGTTGCTCTTGCCATGCAGATACCACACGTCCACAAAATCCGTCTTCAGCTCGCTCAGGCTGGTGTCGAGTTCTTTCGCCATTCCCGCCTTGTCGCGCGCCTCGGTCTTGGTCGACAGCACCACCTGCTTGCGCTTGCTGCCCAGCGCCGCGCCCACCATGCGCTCGTTGTTGCCATGCTGATAGCCGCGCGCCGTGTCGAAGTAAGTGATCCCAAGATCGGCCGCGCGCGTCACCACGCTGGGGTCGGAAGTAATCATGCATCCCATCCCCACCGAGGTCACCTTCAGCCCCGTCTTGCCCAGCGTCTTGTAACTGAGTTTCAGCGGCGATGCCGTATTCCCCGCGGGCGTCTGCGCGGAAAGGTTCAAAATTCCCAGGCTGGAACCAGCACCCACCACCGGAAGCATCAACCCGGTAGACAGAAAATCGCGACGAGACGTATTTCTCTTCATATTCGAGCCCCCTTATGCTACCCCTATGCTTATAGTGCGCATCCGTCACAGTAGGATGTGACCTGTATCACGGAGGCACCAGGGAGTCCTCGCAAACGAAATGTCTGCGTTGCACAAGATGAAGCCTCGTCCGTCCCTCAGGATGCCCGCTGCTTTATGCAGCACCCGCGCAGGCCAGCTCATCCAGCAGCTTTACTGCCGTCGGCAGGTTGTCCACTCCGAACACCACCACCTCCTGCGTCGATCCATGCTCCAGCCCGCAGTACGAGTAGTCGATGTTGATCTTGTGTTCGCCCAGCCGCGCAGCCGCGCGTCCCAGTTCGCCTGGACGGTGCGCCACCCGCGTCACGGCCACCTCCGTCTCCTCAAAGATCATGCCCTTCCCGGCCAGCACGGCCCGCGCACCCTCCGCGTCATCCACCAGGAAGCGCGTCAGGCTCTCGCCCTCCTCCACATACGACTGAAAGGCCAGGATGTTGACCCCACGCTCCGCCAGCGCCAGGAAGCACCTACCCAGCGCGCCCGGCTTGTCTTCAATCGTTACCGTAAACTCCTTCGCCCTCGGCATGTGGCCCTGCTCCCTTCCTGTCCGGGACTCCGCAACCAGCGGAGTGGTCTTCATCATACGTTTTCGATGCCGCGCTTCTCAACCGCGCCATCCGAAAGACCGTGCAACCCTGCGCTCGCTGCCGCTTCGCCGGTCCTCGCGCCTCCCAAGCTGTGTGACATCGCTCACCAAACCTCTGCCCTGCTTGCAGTATCATGTGTTTGATCGAACATCTTCTAACTCAGAGGTTCTTCCATGCGCATAGGTATGTTGACGGGGGGCGGGGACTGTCCTGGCCTGAACGCTGTGATTCGCGCTGTAGTGCATAAGGGAGTGCTGCACTACGGGGATGAGTTCATCGGCTTTATGGAAGGCTGGCGCGGCGTGCTGGAAGACCGCACCATGCCGCTCAACATGAGTTCCATGAGCGGAATGCTGCATCGCGGCGGCACCATCTTGCGCTCTTCGCGCACCAATGTGAAGAAGATTCCCGGCGGCTTCGAGAAGTGTCTCCAGGTCTTCCAGGACGAGAAGCTGGACGCGTTGATCGCCATGGGTGGAGACGATACTCAGTCCATCTCAGTGGAGTTGGCCGCGCGCGGCGTGAAAGTCGTGGGCGTTCCCAAGACCATCGACAACGACCTCAGCGGCACCGACGCCTGCTTCGGCTTCGACACCGCCGTCATGATTGCCACCGAGGCGGTCGACCGCCTGCACTCCACCACCGAGGCGCACAGCCGCGTCCAGGTGGTCGAAGTCATGGGCCGCGACGCGGGATGGATCGCCGTTACCGCGGGCATCGCCGGCGGAGCAGACGTCATCCTCACGCCAGAGAAGCCCATCGACATGGACGATGTGGTGCGTCTACTGCGCGCGCGATGGGAGTGCGGCAAGCGCTTCGGAATCGTCGTCGTCGCCGAGGGCGCCAAGCTGCCCACCGTCGAAGGGCAGGTCACCGTGGGAGACAAGCTGGACTCCTTCGGCCATGCCCGCCTCAGCGGCATCGGACAGGTGCTGGCCGAGGAGATCGAGAAACGCACCGGCTACGAGACCCGCGCCGTCAACCTCGGCCATACCCAGCGAGGAGGTACGCCTACGGCCTACGACCGCATGCTTGCCACCCGCTATGGCATGGCGGCCATCGACATGGTGCATGAAGGCAAGTTCGGACGAATGGCCGTGCTCAAGGGAACCCAAATCTGCGACATTGCCATCGCTGACGCGGTCGCGCAAACGCGCACCGTCGGCGAGGACATCTTCGCCGTCATCCGTGGCCTTCAGCCCGCAAAGTAGAACGATTGTCAGATGTAAATTGTGAGTTGCGGGCGGCGGACCACCGCTATTCTGTCGCAGCCCATTTGTTTTCATTCCGCAGCGCAGCGGAAGAAGCTGCGTTCACCGGATCGTCTGGCCCTTCGGCAAACGCACGGAAGCGCCAACTACCTCTCCTTGTTTATCAATCAGTTAGTAGCTAACACATAGACTTCCGCATGAAGAGTCAGAATCCTGTTGCCTCGTCCTTCGTTTGAGGATACAAAAGGGATTGCCGGGTTTGTCAGGCCTTTGCCCGGTTATCCTCGGCATTCAGGAGCGTCCTTCCATGGCGGGTGCAGTCCAGCAGATGATGCGTGAGGTGATGGATATCCGCCAGGCAGCGGATTATCTGGGAATTAGCGGCGACACCCTCTACCGCTACGCCTCCGAGGGGTTCATTCCAGCCTTTAAACTGGGCAACCGCTGGCGCTTCAAGCGCAGCCTGCTCGATGCATGGATGGTGCGCATGAGCGGCCCGAAGGCCGCCTCCAACGTCTCCGTCATGCCCCGTGAGAAGAAGCCCGTCGGCCGCGCAAGGTAAGACAGGTTGGTAGTGAATAGTGGTTAGTTGTTGCTCGCATAAAGTTTCAAAGCTACCCGCTGACAACTATCCACTATCCACTGTTCTGTAGCGTAAACAGCGTGATTTCCGGCGGGCAGTTCAGCCGGAACGGCACGCCTACCGTCCCGATCCCCCGGTTCACATAGAGCTGCATTCCGCCAAGCTGGTACATCCCCTGGACGTACTTTTCGGCCCCGTACACGCGATGCAGCGCTCCCACAATCGGCAGCCGCACCTGCCCTCCGTGGGAGTGCCCCGCCAGCATCAAGTCCACCACTGCCCCGTAGCCGTGCGCCAGCACGTTGTCGGCGTAGTCCGGCGCATGGCACAGCAGGATCACCGGGCCGTCGGCATTCGCCGGAATGGCATGTTGCAGGTTGGGCACGTTGGATAAGGGGTCTGCCAGGCCCGCCAACCACAGCCTCTGCCCGTTGCGCTCAATCGCGATGTGCTGGTTGAACAGCATTGGGATCGATGCCGAAGCCAGCCCTGCGCGAATCAGCGGCGGTCCCAGGATGGAGTCGTGGTTGCCCATCACCGCGTAGCGCAGCGGACAGGTCAGCTTGCGCAACTGATCGGCGCATCGCAGCATGGCGCGCGCTGCGAACTGCTGCCCTAAAGGGGTATTGCTGATGTAGTCGCCGGTCAGCAGCACCAGATCGGGCGCCAGCAGGTTCACCTGTTCCACCACACGAAGCACGAACGACGGCTCGGTGTACTCATCGAAGTGAATGTCGCTGATCTGAACGATGCGGTAGTTGCGAAAGGCGTCAGGCAGCTTCGCCAGTGCCAGCGTATGGGTCTCGATGCTGATCTCGTGGCGTGCGATCTCGCCCGAATAGAGTGCCATCCCGCCCGCCGCGGCTGCGGAACCAAGCAGGAAGTTGCGCCGGGTCAGGATGCTTTTCCGCTCTGTCAAGGGTGGATCGGCCACAAATCCGCTCATACTGCATGATACCCGTTCTCATATGGTTTTACAGATTGCCCAACGTTTGCCAATTGCTCTACCCGCCGTGTTGGTAGAATGATCGGATGAGCTTGAATTCGCGCAAGAAGAGAGCGGCCGGTGCCGCGCGTGCGGCAGGCGTAGACGCCCTTCTGGTCACGCACCTTCCCGATGTGCGCTGGCTGTGCGGCTTTACCGGTTCCAGCGCGGCCCTGGTGCTTCCCTGCCCCTCGCCTAAGGCTTCGCGCAAGGCGGCTCGCGCCGTGCTCTTTACCGATGGCCGTTACATCGCCCAGGCCCATGCCGAGGCGGTGGGGACCCAGGTGGTGATTGCCACCAAACCGCCGCTCACCGAGGCCTGCGAGTGGATCGCCGCCACCCGTGTCAAGCGCTGCGGATTCGATCAGACGCAGACCACCGTAGCCGCCCTCGTCCACATGCGCAAGTCCGTCCCCGCAAAGAAGCGCCATTCCCTTTTCGTCGCTCTGGACCCGCTGGTTGCCCGCCTGCGCCAGATCAAAGACGCCGATGAGATCGCCAAGCTGCGCGCTGCCGCCGCGCTCGGCTGCAAGCTCTTCGACCGCATTCTCGCCTTCATCCAGCCCGGCATGACGGAGATGGCCGTCGCCGCTGAGTTGGAGCACGCAGCCCGCCTCGCCGGGGCCGAGGGCATGTCCTTTGAGACGATCATTGCCAGCGGCGAGCGTTCGTCCCGCCCCCATGGACACGCCACTCTGGCCAAGTTTCCCCGGCGCGGATTCGTCACCCTGGACTTCGGTGTGCTTCTGGATGGCTACTGCTCCGACATGACCCGCACCATCCATATCGGCCCAGCCCGTGCCGCCGAACGCGCTGCCTACGATGCTGTCTTAGAGGCGCAGGAGGCAGGCGTCGCCGCCGTCCGCGCCGGCGTCGTCACAGGCGATGTCGACGAGGTATGCCGCTCCGTCCTCCGCCGCGCTAAGCTCGATCAGTGGTTCACCCACTCCACCGGGCACAGCCTTGGGCTGGAGATCCACGAGGAGCCCCGCCTCGCCGCCAAGAGAACGGAGAAGCTCAAAGCCGGAATGATCGTTACAATTGAACCCGGCGTATATATGCCCGGCAAGTTCGGCCTGCGCATCGAGGATACGGTCTTGGTCACCCGCTCCGGCTGCGAGATTCTCACTCCAAGCCCCAAGGCCTGGATCGAGTTGTAAGCCGGGTACGAGCTTTGAGCTTCAAGCGAACACTAGATCCACTGGGCCCGTTTATGGCGCGAGAAAGAGGAACGATGGACAGCAAGGACAGCAACAAGCTCAAGGAGCTGCGCGAGCTGGTCGATTTCCTGAAGGAAAACGGCATAGCTGAGTTCGACATGGAGCGCACCGACCTCAAGGTGCGCATCAAGTTTGCCGGTGCTGCCGGCTCGACCGCGGCCGATCTGGCGGTGGCCCAACAACTGGCCGCAAGCGCGTCCGGCAGTGTCTCAAGCCTGGGCGCGGCCTCCGCGGAACAGCCCTCAGTACCCGCCGAGGAGAAATTGCATGAAGTCAAGTCGCCCATCGTCGGCACCTTTTACGACTCGCCCTCGCCCGGCGCGCCCACCTTCGTCCAGGTGGGCGACCAGGTTGAAGTGGGCCAGGTGTTATGCATCGTCGAGGCCATGAAGCTGATGAACGAGATCGAATGCGACGTGGCCGGCGAAGTCGTCAAGCGCATCGCCGTTACCGGCCAGCCGGTCGAATTCGGCCAGCCGCTTTTCGCCATCCGCCCGCGATAAAGACGAAAGACTTAACACCGATCAATACGGATGGAACACCGATCTTGTTTTGCTTAAGGGCACGGCTTCAGCCGTGCCGTAAATGCTGAATTTGAACTGCGGCTTTAGCCGCTGAGGTCAGGCAAAGGGTTGTAAATTACTCAAAGGCGGGACATGTTTCGTAAGATTTTGATTGCAAATCGTGGTGAGATTGCCCTGCGCGTCATCTCCGCCTGCCGCGAGATGGGCATTCGCACCGTCGCCGTCTACAGCGAGGCCGACCGCAACAGTCTCCACGTCCGCTTCGCCGATGAGGCCATCTGCATCGGCCCGCCACGCTCCGCCGAGAGCTACCTCAACGTTCCCGCCGTCATCTCCGCCGCCGAGATCGCCGACGTGGACGCCATCCATCCCGGCTACGGCCTGCTCAGCGAGAATGCCAACTTCGCCGAAGTCTGCCGCGCTTCCAACATCAAGTTCATCGGCCCGCCGCCCGAGGTCACCCGCCTCATGGGCGAAAAATGCACAGCGCGCCAGACCATGAAGAAGGCCAAAGTCCCCATATTGGCCGGCTCGGATGAAGTCATCTCCACCGAGAGCGAGGCCCTGGAATGTGCCCGCTCCATCGGCTATCCCGTCATGCTGAAGGCCGCGGCCGGCGGCGGCGGGCGCGGTATGCGCATCTGTCGCTCCGCGGCGGAATTGCCCGCGCTCTTCCAGCAGGCATCTGGCGAGGCGGCGGGCGCCTTCGGCAACGGCGACCTTTACATGGAAAAGTTCATCGAACGCCCCCGCCACATCGAGTTCCAGGTCCTGGCCGACGAGCACGGTAACGTCCTCAGCCTGGGCGAGCGCGAGTGCTCCATCCAGCGCCGCCACCAGAAGCTCATCGAAGAGGCCCCCAGCCTTATGGTCTCCCCCAAGCTGCGCGCCGAACTGGGCCGCACCATCGAGCGCTGCATGAAGGACGTCGGCTACTGGAACGCCGGCACCATCGAGTTCCTCATGGACGAGGACGGCAAGCTCTACTTCATCGAGATGAACACCCGCATCCAGGTCGAGCACTGCGTCACCGAGATGGTCACCGGCATCGACCTGGTCAAGGCCCAGATTCGCATCGCCGCCGGCGAGCGTCTCTCCGAGATCATCACCAGCCCCGTCGCCATCACCGGCCACGCCATCGAATGCCGCATAAACGCCGAGCACCCCGAAAAGTTCACCCCCAGCGCGGGCACCATCACCGCCTTCAACCTGCCCGGCGGTAACGGCGTCCGCGTCGACACCGCCCAGTACGCCGAGGGCGTCGTCCCGCCCTACTACGACTCGCTCATTGCCAAGCTCATATGCCTCGGCGCCAATCGCGAAGAGGCCATGAACAAGATGCAGCGCGCGCTCTCGCAGTTCGTAGTCCAGGGAATCTATACTTCCATCCCGCTCCACCAGCGGATCTTCGACGACCCCGAGTTCCGCGCCGGCCAGTTCGACACCAAGTTCATGGAGCGCTTCTTCGAGCGTCAGAAGGTGAGTTAATTATGCAGCATTTCTGGTCTAAGTCAGGGAAATACGTCGCCTTTCCTTATGCAAATGAAGCGGAGTTAGAGGCGGCTGTAGTTAAACTCCAAGTTGAGCTATTTGGATTAAACCGCATTTACTTGGATGTCAAGAAAAAGATAGGTTCTAAGGGTGGTTTACGCAATATTCCCGATGGGTACCTAATTGATCTCACGGGAGCAAAACCTCGGCTATTCGTTGTAGAAAATGAACTTTGCGCTCATGATCCATTGCGACACATTGCCGTTCAAATACTACAGTTTTCTCTCTCATTTGAGTCTGAGCCGAGAGCGGTAAAAAAGATTCTATTGGAGGCATTACAGTCTGACACGGCTGCTCATCATAAATGCGAATTGTATGCGTCCGAGCATCAGTATAGAAATCTCGATCACATGCTCGATTGGTTAGTGTTTGAAAGTCCATTCGCTGCGCTGGTTATTATTGACGAAATTCCGGAGAATCTTGAGTCGATTCTAGCCCGCAAGTTTCTGTTTGGCGTCGAAGTTCTCCAACTGGCTAGATATTCAAATGCGGATCATGAAGAGGGTTTCCACTTCGAGCCATTCTTGGCTGATCTTGAGCCTGAATACAAATCCAGTATCTCAATCTCGGGTGAGCATACGCAGCAATTAACATCTGCTTCCGAGATTGATACAATCGTTGTCCCTGCGCACGAAGATGGCTTTCAAGAAACCTTCCTCGGAGAGAATCGTTGGTATTCAGTACGGATACACGGGTCAATGCGCGATCAAATTAAGAACATTGCGATTTATCGCGTTGCACCAATTTCCGCGATTACGCATTTAGCGCCAGTTAAATCCATCGAGCCTTGGAAAGATTCTGGGAAGTATGTGATTAATTTCGCGGAACCTGCCAAAGCCATTGGACCTATTCCATTAGTCAAGAATGGCAAAATTAGGAATTTTCAGAACTTGAGATATACAACTCGGGATCGTCTTATTTCAGCAAAGACTATGGACGAGATTTGGCAGTCGAACGGTATATGATTCTGCCGCGCCTCTACGTCATTGTCGATGCGGAAGTCCTCGCGGCGCGTGGCGTTTCGCTGGTTGATTTTGCCCGAGACCTACGTACTGCGAGCGTTGGCCTTGTGCAATACCGCGATAAAAATGGCTCGCCGCAGGAGATTCTGTGCGCCGCCGCAATCCTGCGCGACGTAATGTCCACCAGCTCCTGCCGTCTCATCATGAACGACCGCGCCGACCTCGCCGTGCTGGCCGGCTTCGACGGCGTCCACGTCGGCCAGGGCGATCTCTCTCCCGAAGACGCGCGCCGCATCGTCGGTCCCGATCGCATCGTCGGCGTATCCACCCACACCTATGAGCAGATTCGCCTCGCCGATCAAAGCTGCGCCGACTACATCGCTATCGGCCCCGTCTTTGTCACCCGCACCAAGCGCAAGCCAGACCCCGTCGTCGGTCTCGAAGGTGTGCGCCGCGCTCGCGCTCTCACCCACAAGCCTCTGGTCGCCATCGGCGGACTCACCCGCCACAACGCGCGCAGCGTAGCCGATGCCGGCGCAAATTCCATCGCCGTCATCTCCGCTCTTTTCGCCGACGGACAGACCGTCGAGCGCGTGGCACGCGACTTTCTCGCCCGTCTGCGATAGAACTAAGGGAACGTGATCAGGCCAACCAATCCAAAGGCAACTGCAGAGATTCTGGGCTCCGCCCAGAATGACGACGCTGCGGGCGGCGTGACAGTCCCGCATTTTGTGCGCGGCATGGGACTCTTCTCCGCCACCGCCATCGTCATGGGCTCCATGATCGGGTCGGGCATCTTCATCGTCTCCGCCGAGATGGGTCGTACCGTAGGCTCGCCCGCCCTGCTCATTGCCGCATGGCTGGTCACCGCCCTCATGACCCTTATAGGCGCGCTTAGCTACGGAGAGCTCGCCACCATGATGCCCAAGGCCGGCGGCCAGTACGTCTATCTGCGCGAATCGCTCGGCCCGCTCTGCGGCTTCCTCTACGGGTGGACCCTCTTCCTCGTCATCCAGACCGGGACCATCGCCGCCGTCGGCGTCGCCTTCGGCAAGTTCCTCGGCGTCTTCTTTCCCTCCGTCAGCGCCAGCCACTGGCTCTGGCACATAGCGCACGTCCCGGCAATTCCCATCGGCCCCATGGTCCTCGGCAACATGGACATCGGTCTGAACACCGCGAACCTCGCCGCCATCGTCATCATCACTCTGCTCACACTGCTCAACACCTTCGGTATTAAGCTTGGCGCTTCGGTACAGAATGTCTTCACATCAGCAAAAGTCCTCGCCCTCGCCGCCGTCGTTCTGGTCGGTCTCGTCGCCAAGAATTCCGCAGCCATCGCAGCCAATTTTGGACAAGGATGGCAGAACTTCTGGGCCGGCGCGGGCTGGCACACCACTCGCGCAGTGCAGGTCGGCGTTGGCGGCCCGACCGTGTTCGTCGGTCTCTTGACCGTAGTCGCAGTAGTGCAGGTCGGCAGCCTCTTCAGCGCCGACGCGTGGAACAACGTCACCTTCACCGCCGGCGAGATTGAGAGCCCGCGCCGCAATCTCCCGCTCAGCCTCGCCCTTGGCACCGGCGTCGTCCTGCTTCTCTACATCGCCTGCAACTTCGTCTACCTCAGCGTTCTTCCCATGGCAGGCTCGCCAACTGCATCCACCCTCGCCGGGCGCGGCATCCAGTTCGCCACCCAAGACCGCGTCGCCACTGCCGTCATGGAGTCGGCCTTCGGTGCCATCGGCGCCCGTCTCATGGCCGCTGCCATCCTCGTCTCCACCTTCGGCTGCGTCAACGGAATGCTTCTCGCCGGAGCGCGCGTCTACTACGCCATGGCACGCGACGGCCTCTTCTTCCGGTCCGTCGGTACTCTGGGCAAGCGAAGCGGCGTCCCCGTCAACTCGCTCTGGGTGCAATGGGCGTGGACCTGCCTGCTCTGTCTCTCCGGCAGCTACGGCCAACTGCTCGACTACGTCATCTTCGCGGTGCTTGTCTTTTACATCCTCACCATCGCCGGCCTCTTCGTCCTGCGCCGCACCCAGCCCGATACACCGCGCCCCTACCGTGCCTTTGGCTACCCAATTCTTCCTACTCTCTATATCCTGATGGCTGCATGGATTTGTGTTGTACTCCTGCGTTACAAACCGCAGTACACATGGCCCGGTCTTGTCCTTGTGCTGCTTGGGATACCGGTCTATCTGCTATGGAAGCGCCTGGGCGTGGTGGCAACGACCGCGATAGAAGACGCAAGTTAGTTGAAAGATGACGAAGGATTAGGAGATCGAACCGCGAATGTCGATGCTGCTTAGGACCAAGCCGCTGGAAGCCATCATGGGCGAGGCCGTCGAAACTGGCGAGCACACGCTGAAGCGCACTTTGGGTGCGGGCAGTCTGGTTGCCCTGGGAATCGGCGCCATCATCGGCACCGGGATATTCGTGCTCACCGGCCCCGCGGCCGCTCGATACGCGGGCCCTGCTGTGGTCTACAGCTTCATCGTCGCCGCCGTCGGATGCGTCTTCGCGGGCCTCTGCTACGCCGAGTTCGCCGCCATGATCCCGGTGGCCGGCTCGGCCTATACCTACGGCTACGCCACCCTGGGCGAGATATTCGCCTGGATCATCGGTTGGGACCTCGTCCTCGAGTACGCCTTCGGCGCGGCCACGGTCTGCTCCGGATGGAGCGGATACGTCCTCAGCCTGGGGCAGGACTTCGGCCTGCGCCTGCCGCCTGAGCTGGCCGGAACTCCGGGCTCCGTCTTCGTCCTCTACAATGGCAACTGGGAGTTTCTTGGGCGAGTGGCAAAGAAGCTGGCCGTCCTGGGCATCGATCCCGCCACCTTGCCCCAGCGCCACGGCGACTTCAACCTGGTCGCCTTCCTGGGCATCCTGATGGTCACTACGATCCTTGTCATCGGCATTCGCGAGTCGGCAAACTTCAACAGCTTAATCGTCGTCATCAAGCTCGTTGTGCTGCTCATCTTTCTGGCCATCGGTGGAGTGGCGTTGCTGCATCATCCAGAGCTTCCGCGGGTCAATTGGCATCCTTTTCTTCCCCCCAACACAGGCAGCTTCGGATCGTTCGGATGGTCCGGCGTGCTGCGCGGAGCAGGCGTAATATTCTTCGCATACATCGGCTTCGACGCGGTATCGACCGCCGCGCAGGAGGCCAAAACTCCCAAGCGCGACATGCCGATCGGGATTCTCGGCTCGCTCGTACTTTGCACCATACTTTATATACTGGTGGCGCTTGTCCTCACCGGACTGGTGAACTATCACTATCTCAACGTGCCCGATTCGTTGGCTGTCGGCATTGATGTCACCGGCGTCAAGTGGGGAAGCCTGTTGGTTAAGCTGGGCGCACTGGGTGGACTCACCAGCACCATGATCGTGATGTTGCTCGGCCAGAGCCGTGTCTTCTTCGCCATGTCGAAGGACGGTCTTCTGCCAACAACATTCAGCAATATTCACCCTCGATTCCGCACCCCGTGGATCTCTTCTATTACTGTGGGCGTAGTAGTCGCGGTCTTTGCATCGACCATCCCTCTGGACAAACTGGGCGAGATGACCAGCATCGGCACCCTGCTCGCCTTTATCATCGTCTGCGCGGGCGTGTTGGTGCTTCGCTTCCGCCGTCCAGAGCTGGCGCGGCCGTTCCGTGCGCCGTTTTCTCCGCTCACCCCCATCCTCGGAATCCTCATCTCGCTGGCCATGATGCTCGGTCTGCCCGGCGAAACCTGGCTCCGCCTAGTCATCTGGCTCGTGGTCGGCATGGCCATCTACTTCGGCTACAGCATCCGCCACAGCAAGCTGAGCAAGACGGCAACCTAGGCACTGGCACGCACCCTCAGTTCTCCGTGGGCAGCTTCTCCACGTGGTCAACCACTAATCGATTCACCTTCGCCCTACTCTTCTCCAGCTTCAGTCCAAGCTTCTCCAGCGCCGCGGAGACGGTCGCGCCACCCTCCGGATCGTCTGCCTCCCCACCTCCCCCGCCGCCCCTCGGTCCGGTCGGTAGATTGATGCCCTGGTCGTGAAGGCTCGACATCAGGTCCATCAGCGAAAAATCCGCCGCCGCCTGATAATGCCCCGTCAAGCCCGTCATGTCCACAATCTGGCGTCCCTGTCCTGCGCCCAGCGTATTCAACATCATGGCGAATCCCTTCATAGTGATCGAGCTGGCGCCCATGTGCATCGAGGAACTCTCGCCGTCGTACTTCAACGTGAAGGTCCCCCTCACACCCATATTGTAGGTCGTCGATCCGTCCGCATTTTTCAGCAGACGGATCGGCCCGTCCGGAGTGTCCTTCTGCGTCTCGCCATCCTTCAGCGGCTCACTCTCGTCCAGCGCCACGGGTTTCTCGGTAGACTCCTTCAGCTTTGGTCCACCCTTGCCAATCACCAGCGCCAGCACCGGCTGCTCCTGCAACTCGTTGTGTGTCGTTAGATTAAATCGTTCTTTCAGCAGCGCGCGCAGCATCTCCGGCACATCGTCCTTCGAAGCGCCATCCGGCAGTCGCGCTTCAATGTCGAACCGGTCCGTCACCATCCACTCTGGCCCGCCGATCTCATATCGCTGTAGCTTGTAGGCGTACATGATCAGGTCCTTCAGCGACTCGTAGGTGAATGTCGCTCGCGATCCATTGATATGGACCGAGTTCGGCAGCTTGCCCGCCTGTAGTCCTGCAATCATCGCCTTCATATCAGGCTCAGGCGATTGCCGCACCGACGCCACATCGAACGTCACATTGCCGCTCGTGATTTGTGTCGCCTGCGTCGAGCCAGATTTCTGTGTCGCACCAGCGGTCTGCCCAACCGCCGCGCCCGCCACAAGCAACACTCCTGCCATCAGAGTCAATCCAAATTGATCCCGCATCTTCCCTCCCAGTTATTAATCGGATGAAAACTGGCCCCGTAAGTTTCTCTAAAGCGCCGCACCCAGCAATAGCTTCAACGCCGATACATATTTCGCCAGCGCCTTGCGCCCCGCCGGAGTCATGCGATACAGCGTCTGCGGCTTGCGTCCAGCAAACCGCTTCTGCATTGCCACGTAGCCCGCCTCTTCCAGCTTCAGCATCTGCGCGCCCAGGTTGCCGTCGGTCGATCCCGTCTTGTCGCGCAGCCAGGTGAAGTCCGCTTCCTCCACGCTCACCAGCAGCGACAGCACCGCCAGCCGAAGCTTTCCATGCACCACGGGGTCGAGTTCCGGCAGTTCAGGCATGATGCAACTCCAAAGTCGCCGCGCGCCGCCGCTCCAGCATCATCGCATACAGCCCGAACAGAATCATCCCGAAGAACGAGGCTGTCAGAAAGATGGCAAGCGTCTCGTTCCGCGTCGTAAAGAAGAACATCGCCACTCCGCCCGCCCACCAGACGGCCGCCGCCAGCCCCTGCGCTCCCCAGCGCAGAATACGCGCGCTGATGCCATGGGCCAGGCCAATGAAGAACATAATCGCAGCGTAGTACGCTGGCTGTGTGCCATGTGCGCTCACAATCGCGCCAATCACATAGAGAGTGATCCCGGCGCCAAAGACCTGCCATACTGCTTCTATGCTGCGCGAACGCTGGTTCTTACGCGCGTGCCGGCGACCTTTGATCGCACTGATAGCGACGCTGATGCCGATGCACACAGGCCATGCCCAGTCCTTGAGCGGCAGATACACCGTCCACGCCATGGCCACAAAGTACGTCAGCCCCCACAGAACAAACATCCATCCGTAGCGTGCGGTCGATTGCCGTCCCTCCGCAATCATCGCCTCCATCAGCGCCACGCGCTGCACGAGATCCTCACGCGTGGTACCGTCTTCGCTCTCCATGTTGATCATGCGCATCCTCCTTTACTTCCATCGCGGCTTGACTCTCTACCCATCGCATACAGCCCGAACAGCATCATCACGATGCCCATCTCAAACAGCATGATGGCATTCGTCGCCCTCCACGAATTGCATACAAAGATCGCCACTCCACCGGCCCAATAGACGGCAGCTACAAAACCTTGCATCCGCCAGCGTAGAAACATCGCGCTGATGGCGTGCGCCATGCCAAGCATCATCAGCAGGCCGGCGATGTACGAGTATTGCCAGCTAAAGTGCGTCAGTATTGCGCTCGCGGTATAGATCCCCATCGCCAGCCCCATCATGCCCCACACCGCCATCACGCGGCTGCACGCATCATTCCTGCTGTAACCCCTGTCGCTCTTCTGCATCATCTTGCCGGCCAGGGTCAGTACCACACCCGTGCTCAGGCAGATTGGCCAGGCCCACGGTCCGCCAAAATGTGGGGAGTAGTTCTGCCAGGCCCACGCCGTCAAGTCCACCAGCCCCCACAGCACAAAAATCCATGCGTTGCGCCCGGTATACCGCCGTCCCTCCGCAATCATCGACTCCATCAGCGCCACGCGTTGCACCAGGTCGTCCCGTGTCACGCCACCTTCCTGCTCGAACTCTGCCATCGCATCGTCCCTCCACAACAATACTCTGCATTATAGAGTTCTCTATGTCAAGAACATTTTTCCACAATGTCAGGTGCCCCACTCATGCCGCATTGGTTGCGGAATGAGTGGAGTTCAACATCACAAGGAATACGTTTGTTTGACGACGCAAGCCGTTCGGCGCAGGAGTCCCACCCCACCCTACAGCTCCGGCCCCTCCGCGAAGCTGCCCTTGCGCACATAAATCCGATAGGCCACCGTAATGGGAAAGCTGTGCGCGCTGCGCAGGTCGTAGTGTTCCGCAAGATACAGCGCAAACTCCGGCCACCGGTTTAGCTTGTCGAACGAGGCGGCGTCCATGAACTGTTCGTCGCTGATCACAAACACGTCCGGCGGGCGCGCCACCAGTCCCTCCCAGAATGTCTGCCGGGCCTGCTTCACCACGGCGAACGACGCGTCCGGAGGAAACAGCAGGTTGTCACCCGTCATTCCCGTCTGCTGCACAATCTGCAGGTGGTACAGCGCATTCATGCAGCCATCCACCATGTCCAGGCACTGCACGTTGTGCTGCAGCCCAGCCACGCCAATCTGCCGCAGGTCGGCCTCCAGCGTCTCGGTAAATATGTTGGAGTAGAAGACCGTCCGAGCGCGCGCTGCAAATAACGGCGTCAGGCCGAAGATGCCGATCGCCAGTCCGGCAGTCCCGATCGCGCGTGCCACGCCTCTTCGCCTCGCTGCAACACTCAGCTCAATGGCAAACCACAGCAGCGTCATCGCCACCAGCGGATAGCGTTGGTAGTAGTATCCTTTTCCCTGCACGAAGAAGCTGAACGCACCGAAGGCAACCCCCGCCGCCAGCGCCCATCGCTCCCAGTTTCTCCGGTCGGGGTTCATCGCCACGGCGGCCAGGCCGAACGGCACCAGCAGACGCATCGGCCGCGGCATGCACTCGCGCAGAAGATCGAGCCACGACATGCGATACAGATGGGAGTAGTATGCGGTCACCTCGCGGTTCATGGCAATAAAAGCGTCCAGCGCGCGATAGTGCAGCAGGTAGGCAAAAAACAGCACAGCCGGCACGGCCCCGCCAAGCAATCCGAACACCACGAATCGCGCCGTGCCCTCACCCCGCTTGCGCAGCACCACTGCGGCCATCAGCAACAGCACCAGGCCAAGCGGCGCAATGGTCGGCTTCACCGCCGTCGCCAGCCCGAAGAAGAACCCTCCCAGCGCCATCCAAACCGCCACCCTGCTGCGCACCGAGTGCAGTAGAAAGGCGAGGCCAACTACCATCAGCACCGCCATCACCGCATCGCGCTGCCCTGCCCCCTTGGGGCCATCCGCTGCGTGGATCACGGCAAACAGAACGCCTGCAAACATCCCGGCCAGCCAGTCGTACGGCCATGCAATCGCAACCATCGCCCCCGTCATCGCAACCATCAGAAAGATGTCGTAAACGCGAAATCCAAGGTCGCCCGCGCCAAACACCGTCATGCCGAAGCGCTCCATCCAGTACGCCCCAGGCATGTTCATATCGCCGATCTCGCGGTACGGCGCAAATCCATGGCCGGTCAGGAAATTGACGTAGTGCAGAACCTGCGCATCTTGCATCAGAGGCCAGCGCAGGGTGTGTACCACCATAAAGACGAACGCCCCAACCAGCGTCGCCGCCGCCAGCGCGCGCAGCAGGCGGACCATCGTCTTCCCCTCCCGCCAACTCACTCGCAGCCCTTCAAGCACCTCCGCACCCCTCACTGGTCCTGCCTCCCGACCATCTTACCTGAGCAGAGTCAACGCTTCCCTCGTGTATTCTGAGGCAGCGCAATTGACTCGTGCCGTTTACCCCGGCCTCGCACATAGGACCGATGAGGTGCTGCCCCTGGACATTAAATTGGACCTGCAATCCGGCCGTCGTAACGTTCAGTCGGCAGTCCTGATCTATCTGCTCTTCTGCATTGCGATGGACCTTGCAGTCTGGTTCTGGTTCGCCGTGCATAGGGACACTCCCGGCCATCTCTTTCCTCTCGGCGACCGGGCGCAGCGCTTCGGCGATCTGCTGCTTTTCTCCGGCAAACACCAGATATGGAAATCCCCGCGCCTGCCCAACTTCAGCAATCTCAATGGAACCTTGTTTCCCAGAAACTATCCTCCCTTTGGGGTCGCGATCTACCTCTTCCTGCTCCAGACGTGCGCTCCCTATGCTGTGCCGGTTCTGCTGGCAACCGTGCTCGGCTCAGTGCTCGCCGCCTGCGTTCTGCTCTGGCGAAGGGTGCGGCGGCTGGATGGTTATCGCTGGTATATGGGTGCCACCATCTTCGCCACCAGCCTCTTCGGCTGGGGCACGCTACAGGTCCTCATGCGCGGCAACATCGAAGGCCTGCTGTGGATCGCTGTCTCTCTCGGAGCGGCCCTCTTTGCGCACCGGCACTACAGCGCTTCGGCCGTGGCCTTTGGCATCGCCTCCTGCGTCAAGCCGTATCCCGTGCTCTGGTTTGCCCTTCTGGCGCGCTATCGGAAATTTCGCGAGCTTGCCCTGGGATTCCTCTCCGCTGCCGCTGTCACCCTTGCCTCGCTGCTCGCTATCGATCGCAACCCGTTGCGCGCCTGGCGCTCCATCACCGGCAAGGACACGTTCTTCTCCGATTACATCGTCGCCTTTCGTCCCATCCCCGAGATGACTGGGGACCACTCCCTCTTCCAGTCCGTCAAGACCATCACCCGCATCCTGCACAATCATGGATTCAGCTTCCCGCCCATCGACTACACGGTGCAGTCGAACAATCCCCTCGCCTGGACACTCTACAAACTCTATCTGCCGCTGGCCGCGGTCATCGCCCTGTTCGTCCTCTGGAGGGTATGGAAAAAGCCCGTGATGAACCAGATCTTCGCCCTGTGTTGCGTCACGCTGGTCCTTCCCCTTGTCGCCGGAGACTATACCCTGGTCCTGCTTCTCGTCCCCATGGGTTTTTTCCTCATCTTCCTGCTCCAGGACGTTGTCCCTGGCACAACGCCGATGTCCATGGGAAAAATTCTCTGCTTCCTGCTTCCCTGCGCCTGGATCATGGCCACCGAGCCGATGCTGGCCCTGCACGGCGTCTTCAAGTGCATAGCGCTTCTGGTGCTGCTCGCCGCCAGCATCTGCATTCCGCTCCCCAGTACCCTGTTCAACGAGCGGTCTGACTAGCGCGTCCGTATCAGAACCCAATGGTTGTCCCACCACTGGGTGTTGCCATAGTCGCTGGTATACACCGCCTGCCAGTTCCCGTCGGCCAGCTTCCGCTCGATCGTCTCATCCAGACGCCGTTGTTCCAGCGGCTCTCCGCGGTTGTACGCCAGCTCATGCACGCGCAGCGTGGTCAACTGCCTCTGATAAAAAATCCATTGTGGCGGCGAGGATTGCAACTCGTTCATCAATCCATCGATCGTCTCCTTGCTCGACGTATCGAAGAACGTCTGCACGTAGTCATGCCAGGGCGGAATATTGCAAAAGTAGTTTGCGTAGGAAAATGGCAGCGATAGCAGTTCGTGGCCCGGGCCGCCGTCGCCAACTCGCGCGCACACCGGCTCGATCATCGCCAGCAGATCGCGGTCGATCACCATTGGCCCGTACACCGGATGCCTGTACAACTCGCGCCCCGTGAACAGTGGCTTCTCCCGGTAGGTATGCCACGAGTAGGGATCGTCCCACTTGAAGTGGGCCGCACTGCACAGCAGCAGTGCGGCAACCGCAACCAGCGTGGCGCGTGCCCACTCCGCGCCGATTCGGATCGGAGAGCAGATTGGCAACAGCACAATCAGCAACCCCACCGGACCATAAAGTCCCAGGTGGGTCCCGCCCGAAGACATCGATCCGGAGGCCAGTTGCCCCAGCGGGACCAGCAACAGAATCTCGCGCCGGCCCCACCCAATCCCGCGTGCCGGCCACAGCATCCAGCGCAGCACTCGCGCCAACACCAGCAGACCCAGCGCGTAGCCAACCAGCACCGCCACCGCCGATAGGCCCATCACCAGCGTAATGTCCAGAAACGCACGGTATATATGTCGCAGAAGAAAAAAAACGAGAAGCGCCCCAACCGCCGCCATGGCAAGCTCTCGCCGTCCACGCCTGCGGGTCAGCGGACGCAGTAGAAGCCCCCACGCCAGCGCCACCGCAAAACCATGCGCAATCACCCGTTGGTACTGCCGGTCCTTCAGCCAGAGATAGGTATTGACCGGCAACTGCAGTGGGTAAAGCAGCACACTGCCCGTTCCGCCCTTGCTCCCCGCCGCGTGGAAGATGGAGTAGGTCGCATAATCGCGCAGCGAATCCCCTGTCAGGCCCACCACAAGCCATACTGTCGCACCGCACGCCATGAAAAGCAGAGCCAGGGCAAGCAGCCGCTGCGATGGCGCCAGGCAGACGAGGCCGATGGCTACCGCGACCAACAGCGCCGCGCCGTCGTTCACCCGGGTCGTCAGGGTCAGGCCGCAGAGCACTCCAAGCACCGCGCCCAGAAGATGCACCGCCCGCGCGCTGGGCGCCGTTTGCACGCGAAGAAGCGCAACCAGGCAATACAAAGCAAAGCAATCAGCCAGCACATGGTAGTCGTCGAACCGGTACGCCTCAAAACAGATGGAGACGAAGAAGCCGCACCCCAGGACCACAGCCTTCTCGCCATCCGATAGCTCCGATCGCCGCACCAGCAGCAGCAGGCCGGCGCAATACGCCACCAGATGCAGCACCGCAGGCGCCTTCGATGCCAACCATCCCTTGCCTAGCAGTCCCAGGAACCAGGCCGTCTCCAGCACGTACAGCGGCTGCAATGCAAGATGCAGGTCCCGGTAAAGGTGCTTTCCGCCGCGCATAAGCGTGGCATACCAGGTCCATCCGCCATCCCCGCTCGCCTGCGTCTGGGCGATCATTGCCAGCCCGAACAGCATGCAGCATGCAAACATCAGGCTCCGATCGAGCGTTTTCCGGCCTGCGCCGCGATCGCGGGATTCGCTCCCACGGTTTGGCTTCCCCGCCATCACGTCCCCGGTTCCGCGTCCGGCTTCGTCACCCAAGGCACGTCCATCTTGCGCGCCGCCAACAGCACCGCCAATCCCACAAGGGCGCTCGCCAACGCAGCCACCTGCGCGTTGCTCAGTGTCTTGTCGAAGTAGAGCTTCGGGTTGATGCGCACAAACTCCACCAGGAACCGCCCTATCCCGCTCAGCAGAAGGTACAGCCCGGTCAGCCAGCCCACCGGTTTCGCCCGCTCGCCCAGCTTCCACAGCAGCCAGAAGACCGCCAGCGAAAACAGCAGCTCATAGATCGGCGTCGGCTGCACCAGCGCGTTCGGGGGAGTTGGCGGCACCAGTGCGTTCTTCGCCATATGCACGCCCCACGGCAGAGTGGTGTTGATGCCGTAGTCGCCATCGCCCGCCAGCAGGCATCCGATGCGTCCCACGCCATAGCCCAGCGCCGCCGCCGGGGCCGCCAGGTCCAGCATGCGCAGCGCTCCCAGGCGCGCGCCAGGCACAGGGCCGGGGTCTGCCAGCGACTTCCAGCCGGGCCCCTTGAAGAACGTCCCGCGCCCCAGTCCCATCAGCACCGCAATCGCCGCCGCCATCCCGCCGAACCACGCAAACCCGTCGCGAAACCAGGCAAGAAAGCCAAGTACAACCTGCATCGGATGCTGCCATCCCGGCGCTGCGATCGTTCGCAGCGCAAACCGCAGCTCGCTCACGTCCTGCAGCTCGTGCCACGTCTTTGCCCCTATCACGCCCGCCACCACCACCGTTGCCACGATGTTGATCGCATCCGCGTCCACGCCGTTTCGCGCGAAGTTCTTGTACAGCACAATCGTCGCCGCCACCGCCGCCAGCCACAACAGCAGCCCGAAGGTGCCCAGGTGGATTGGCCCGAAGACCAGGTGGAACGGCAGGTGCAGCGGTCCAATCGCAGGCAGATAGGGAACCATAATCCTCGCTTCCCCTCAAAGTATATCTGCCCATGCGCTTTACGCCGAAATCCTTGTCCACATCCTCCGCTCGACCGTTCCCCCGCGCATACGCTACCCTGTCTCTATGCCCACCAGCCCAGTTCTGCCCATCGCTCCCGCCGTCTTCCCGCCCGCCTCCGGGATGCAAGTGCTCTTCTCCGCCGCCCAGATCGCGGAGCGCGTCACCCAGATGGGCCGCCAGATCACAGCCGACTACATCGGCCAGCCCACCGGCCAACCCATCGTGCTCATCGGCGTGCTCAAGGGCGCGGCCATCTTCCTCTCCGACCTTGCACGCGCCATCACCATCGACAACACCTTCGACTTCGTCGCCGTCTCCAGCTACGGCCGCGCACGCGTATCCTCCGGGGCCGTCCGCCTCATCAAAGACATCGACAACCCCATCGACGGCCACCACGTCATCCTGGTCGAAGACATCCTCGACACCGGCCTCACCCTCAGTTATCTGCGCGGCCTCATGCTGCAGCACAAGCCCGCCTCGCTCAAGATCGCGACCTGCCTCGACAAGCCCAGCCGCCGCCTCGTCCCCATCGAGGCAGACTACGTCGGATTCCAGATCCCCAACGAGTTCGTCATCGGCTACGGCATGGACTTCGCCGAAATCTACCGCAACGTCCCCGACATCCGCCTCTACCCCAACAACCCCGCCCACTGACTGCGCGCCAACTTCAGTTTCGTTTGACGAAACGTATCCAACAAGAACTTGTCATTCTGACCCTGAGCTTGTCGAAGGGGAAGAATCCCCGCATTTTGCGTTTGCCTCTTTTATACGTTGATTTTTGCGCCAAATCTTCACCTTAACCTCAGTCTCACGAATCTCCTCCGGCGTAAAACCCAAATCGACAAGTACGTCGCCGGTCGTGATGTGACCAGCCTGATTTTCAACTTTCACCTTTGCCATCATCCCTACACTCCACCTCAGAAGAACAACTCCGGCGACACCCCGAACCGTTCGCTCAACCGCCGAATCTGCGCCTTGTTTAACTCGCGCTTGCCGTTCATCACCTCGGACACAATGCTCGCAGTCCCGAAGACATCCACCAGGTCCTTCTGTTTCAGTCCGTGCTGGTCCATCAGAAACGCAATCGTCTCCAGAGGCGACGCCTTGGGCAGCCGGTAGTTCTTCTCCTCGTAGTCTTCAATCAGCAATGTCAACAAGTCGGCCATCTCTGCCTCGGCCTTGTTCCACCGTGCGGCACGCTTTTCCAACTCATACAGCGCGGCAATAAAATACTCGTTCTGCTCCTCCGTACGGATCACACGCGGAGGCACCCGCGCCAGCAACGCCGTGTACGCCGGACTCACCGTCAGTGCGCTCATCTCTTCCACCCTCCTCGGTCGTACGCGGCATGGGTCAACACATGCCGAATGTATAGCCGCCCCGTCCTGTAGTTGATCTCAACGATCAGCCGATACGCATTCCCCTTGATGTTGAACACCGTGTACTTCCCTACCCCGTCGGCTGATGGAAGCACATTACGCACATCCTCCAGCGATCGCCACTCCGCCTTCTTCGCAATGCGATACCACACATCCAGCGGCGCGTTCAGGTCGCCATGCTCCAGCGCCGCCTCCAGCAATCTCTTTCTGCTTATGACGTGCAAACTCTGGCCTCTCTATCCATCTAATTCGCAATTTGCGAACTTGTCAAGACATACATTCGCCGGACAAGGAACACCAGCACCAAGTTCCCAACTCCTGTGCCCCTCCCCTTGCAGCCGCAATCCCGCCTACTGAGTCCCGGCCGCCCCGCTCTCGTTCTTCAGGACCGCGTCCACATTGCTCTTATCCACCAACATCACCCCAGTGTCAACAAACGCCGGAAACGGTGCGTACTGCTGTCAGTGCGTAGTCCTGCGCCAGCGGCTTCACCGGATAGTGATACACATCGTCCAACGCCTTCAGTCCCAGCAACCCCATGGTGTACGGCTTCTGCGCGATGGTTGAGTCGATCGTCCCATCCTTCACCAGGTTCAACGTGGCCACATCCGCATCCATGGCCACCAGCAGGGTTCCCTTGGCATTGTCCCGCTTGAACGCCTCGCCCACGTCCTTTCCCGATGTGGACTCGAGGCAGATCACCGCATCGATCTTCGCCGCCCCCGTCTTCGCCAGATACTGCGACGTCTGGTCCATGGCCAGGCCGGAGTCGCCCTTCATGTCGAACACATCCACCACCTTGATCTCCGGGTAGGCTGCCAGCGCATCCTTATAGCCCTTCAGCCGCTCCTCCAGGTTCGGCTGCCCCGCCACCGTAAAGAAGACCACGTTGCCTTTGCCCTTCAACTGCGCAGCCACTCGCGCTCCACCCAGCCGCCCTGCCTGCAGGTTGTTCGTCCCGATAAAGAACAACCGGTGGCTCGTTGGCGAATCCGAGTCGATCGTAATCACAGGAATCCCCGCCGCTACCGCCGAATCGATCTCAGGCCGCATCAGCGCCTCATTGCCCACCTGCACCAGGATCCCCGAAGGCTGCAGCGCAACCGCCGCACGGAACTCCGTCACCTCGGCCTGCGGATCGAACCCATCCGGCCCGCGCATGTCCACCGTCACTCCATACTCGTCCGCCGCATGGGAAAAACCCGCCCACGCCGACTGCCAGTAAGGATGCTTGACGGCGTCCGCAACCAGGTAAAAACGCTCGCTCTTGCTGTGCCGCTGGCATGCAACCAGCAGCGGCAGTACTCCCATCAACAGCGCGCATCCAATCCGCTTCGTCAAAATGTTCATCGTCACCCTCCAGAAATTACTGCCGGCTGGCACGTCGCAGCAATGCCAAATCTGGCCGCAATGCATAATTGGTTTCCCACGCGGGAAAATTTTACTCTAAACACTTCTCCCTGGCATGAAATATAAACGTATGTTTCACCCTTCCTCCTCGCGCTGGACTGCATTGAGCCAATTGCAAGCGTCCTATGATAGAACAGTGCGGACGGTCACCATCCGCCCCGAGGGAGATCAATGAACGCCGTTTCAACATCCTCCAGCCCCAGCGTCAAAATCACCGAACATGAGCCGTTCAATGCAACCGCATTTGCTGCGCACGCTCTCTCATCTCCCATCGCACTGGCTGCTGTCCTGGACCACACCCTGCTCAAGCCTGAGGCCACCCGCTCCCAGGTCATCCGTCTCTGCCACGAGGCCGCCGAGCACCGCTTCGCCTGCGCCATGGTCAATCCCTCGTGGGTCGCCTGCGCCGCCGAAACCCTCGCCGGGACCGGTATCCCGGTCGGCGTCGTCCTCGGATTCCCCCTCGGCGCATCGCTCGCCGCCTCCAAGCGCGACGAGGCAGCACGCGTACTCAAGCTCGGCGCCCACGACCTCGACATGGTGCTCAATATTGGCCTGCTCAAGTCCGCCACCAAGCAGGACTACGACGCCATCAAGCACGAGATCCACGCTGTCGTCGAGCTCGCGCACGCAGCCGGGGCCATCGTCAAGGTCATCCTGGAGACCTGCCTGCTCACCTTCGAGGAAAAGCTGCGCGCGTCCGAACTCTCCCTCTCAGCCGGAGCAGACTTCATCAAAACCTCCACAGGCTTCTCCACCGGCGGGGCCACCGTCGACGACATCGCCCTTATGCGCGGCGTAGTCGGCTCCCTCGCCGGCGTAAAAGCCTCCGGCGGCATCCGTTCCCTGGCCGACGCCTCCGCAATGCTGCACGCCGGCGCCTCCCGCATCGGCGCCTCCGCCAGCGTCAAGATCCTCTCCGAGCTCGCCGCCCATACTGCATCCTCTTCAGCCGCTTCCTGATCTTCTCGCTCATCGCCCAACTCGTATCTTGCCTCCGCCTTTACCATCGGCCTATCATTCCTGGCATGTCTACAACCAGGTTCTCCCGTCGCCGCCTATTGCAGTCCGCACTCGCCGCCGCACCCGCCGCGGCCCTCGCCTCCAAATTCTCAGCCCGCAATCTTCTCGCACAGAGAGGGCCTGTGCCCCAGGGCCCGCACCAGCCGGTCCACATCGCACCCGGCCCCTTCCAGCCCACATGGGAATCGCTCACCGCCTGCACCACTCCCGACTGGTTCCGAGACGCCAAGTTCGGTATATGGAACCACTGGACCGCGCAGTGCGTCCCCGAGCAGGGTGACTGGTACGCGCGCAACATGTACATCCAGGGCCATCCCCAGTACAACCATCACCTCAAGACCTACGGCCATCCCTCCAAGTTCGGCTTTATGGAGATCGACAACCTATGGAAGGCGGAGAACTGGAGGCCGGAAGAGTTGATGAATCTATACGTCGCCGCTGGGGCGAAGTATTTCTCCTCCGCCGCCAACCACCACGACAACTTCGACATGTACAACTCCCGCTTCCACAACTGGAACTCCGTCAAGATCGGCCCAAAAAAAGACATCGTTGGCATCTGGGCGAAGCTTGCAAAAGAACACGGGCTGCGTTACGCCGTCACCAACCACTCTTCGCACGCATGGCACTGGCTGCAGGTCGCGTACGACTACGATCCCGAAGGCCCGCTGGCCGGGGTCCGCTACGACGCATACAACCTGACCAAGGCCGACGGCAAGGGCAAGTGGTGGGAGGGCTTCGACCCCCAGGAGCTTTACACCGGCCGCAACCTCGTCATGCCCGATGGCATCAAGACCATCGCCGACGCCAACAAGTTCCACGCGGCCGGACGACGCCGGATGGCACGAGGAGCTTCCTCCTCAGGCCCCGGAATTCGCGGAGAACTGGTTCCTGCGCTGCCAGGACCTGGTCGACACCTACAAGCCGGACCTGCTCTACTTCGACGACTCCGAGCTTCCTCTCGGCCAGTACGGCCTCGACATCGCCGCCCACTACTACAACTCCAGCGTGCGCGACAAAGGCCACGTCGATGTCGTCCTCACCGCTAAGGACATCAAGCCTGAGCACCTCGGCGCGTTCACCCTCGACATCGAGCGCGGCAAGACCAACGGCATCCAGCCGCAGCCCTGGCAGACCGACACCTGCATCGGCAACTGGCACTACGAGACTCTCCCTCTTCACGAACCACCGCTACAAGACGCCCGTCTCCGTCATCCACTCGCTCATCGACATCGTCAGCAAGAACGGCAACCTCATGCTCAATATCCCGGTCAAGGGCGACGGCACCATCGACGCCGACGAGCGCGCCTTCCTCGAGGCCATCGCCACCTGGATTCCCAAGCACGGCGAGGCCATCTACGGCACCCGTCCCTTCGTCGTCTTCGGCGAAGGCCCGCCCGACATCGTCACCGGCCGATTCAACGAGGGCACCCAGCGCCCCTACACCTCCGAAGACATCCGCTTCACCCGCAAGGGAGACACGGTCTACGCCTTCGCCCTCGGCTGGCCCGCCACCGGCAAGCTCCTGATCAAGACCCTCGCCCGCGGCGCTGCAGCTCTGCCCAAACCCATCCAGCGCGTCGAGCTCATCGGCGCCGGCTCGCTCACCTTCACCCAGGACGCCTCCGGCCTCACCGTCAACCTCCCAGACAAGGCGCCCAACCCCTACGCCTACGCCTTCATCCTCCGAACCTGAGCGTGGTACCACTTAATCGGGTGCCCCATCCATCGCAGCCTTATCGCGATGGGTGGGTTGCCCACCCACTCGCTCCGCGTCTATCATCTCCCGCATGTCCACTAGACGCTTCACTCGCCGCCGTCTTCTGCAGTCCGCCCTCGCCGCCGCGCCCGCCGCGGCCCTCGCCTCCCGAATCTCCACACGCAGTCTCCTCGCCCAGGCAGCCGCCACAGCGCCCGCGCCACGCATCGCGCCCGGCCCATTCAAACCCACATGGGATTCGCTCAACGCCTACAAGACACCCGACTGGTTCCGCGACGCCAAGTTCGGCATATGGAACCACTGGTCCGCGCAGTGCGTCCCCGGCCAGGGAGACTGGTACGCCCGCCAGATGTACATCCAGGGCCACAAGCAGTACAACCACCACCTCGCCACCTATGGACACCCCTCCAAGGTCGGCTTCATGGAGCTCACCAACCTCTGGAAGGCGGAAAACTGGAAGCCCGAAGAGTTGATGAATCTCTACGTCGCCGCCGGGGCAAAGTACTTCGCCGCCCTCGCCAACCATCACGACAACTTCGACACCTACAACTCCCGCTACAATCCCTGGAACGCCGTCGCCGATCGGCCCTAAGAAGGACATCGTCGGCATCTACGGCAAGATCGCCCGCGAGCATGGCCTGCGTTTCGCCGTCTCCAACCACGGCTCGCACGCCTGGAACTGGCTGCAAACCTCCTACAACTACGACGCGGAAGGTCCGCTCGCCGGCGTTCACTACGACGCCTACACCCTCACCAAGGCGGACGGCAAAGGCAAGTGGTGGGAGGGCCTCGATCCGCAGGACCTCTACACCGGCCGCAATGTCCTTATGCCGGACGGCATCAAGACCATCGCCGAAGCCACCAAGTGGCTCCACGACAACGATGAGAAGTGGCACGAGGACGTCTCCCTCACCGCATCCCAAATTCGCCCAGAACTGGTTCCTCCGCGCCCAGGACCTGGTCGACAGCTACAAGCCCGACCTTCTCTACTTCGACGACTCCGAACTTCCTCACGGCATCTACGGCCTCTCCATCGCCGCCCACTACTACAACGTCAGCGTCCGCGATAAGGGCAAGCTCGACGTCGTCCTCACCACCAAGGACACGCGACCCGCCGAATCCGGCGCCTTCACCCTCGACATGGAACGCGGCAAGTCCAACGAGATCCTTGCCCAGCCCTGGCAGACCGACACCTGCATCGGCAACTGGCACTACGACATCAACCTCTTCAACGCCCACGGCTACAAAACGCCCACCTACGTTATCCACTCTCTCATCGACATCGTCAGCAAGAACGGCAACCTCATGCTCGATATCCCCATCACCGGCGACGGGGTTATCGACTCCGACGAGCGCGCCTTCCTCGAAGCCATCGCCACCTGGATTCCCAAGCACGGAGAGGCCATCTACGGCACCCGCCCGTTCTCCGTCTACGGCGAGGGCCCGCCCGACGTCGCCGCCAGCGCCAGCTTCAACGAACGCAATCAGCGCGCCTATACCAGCGAAGACATCCGCTTCACCCGTAAGGGAGAGACCGTCTACGCCTTCGCCCTCGGCTGGCCCGCCAACGGCAAGTTGACCATCAAGACGCTGACCCGCGGCAGCTCAGCACTGCCCAAGCCCATCCAGCGTGTCGAACTCATCGGCGTCGGCCCCGTCCCCTTCACCCAGGACGCCACCGGCCTCACCCTCAACCTCCCCGACAAGGCCCCCAACCCCTACGCCTACGCCTTCATCCTCCGAACCTGACGCCGTGTCGCACAATTGGGTGCCCATTCATTCCGCGTTCTTGGCGGAATGGGTGGGTTATCCTCTTTTTTGTCATTCCCGAAGGGAATCTGTTGTTGCTCTTCCCCGCGCTACACTGGTACACGCATGTCCACAGTAATCATCTGCCCCGCCCGCTCTCTGCAAGGCTCCCTCACCGTTCCCGGCGACAAGTCCATCTCGCATCGCTACGCCATGCTCGCCGGCCTGGCCGATGGCACCTCGCGCCTCGCCAACTTCTCCACCGGGGCAGACCCCCACTCCACGCTCGCCTGCATGGAGGCCCTCGGCGCCACCGTCCTCCGCAACCCAGACAACACCATCCAGATCACCGGCGTCGCCGGCGCCTTCCGCCAGCCCGCCGCGCCGCTCGACTGCGGCAACTCCGGCTCCACCATGCGCATGTTGACGGGCCTCATCGCCTCCCATCCCCACACCTTCACCCTAGTCGGCGACCCCTCCCTCACCCTCCGCCCGATGGAGCGCATCCGTATTCCTCTCAGCCATATGGGGGCAAAAATTGATCTGGTGGATGGACATGCGCCCATCACCATCCACGGCACTCCTCTCCACGCCATCGACTTCACCACACCCATCCCATCCGCCCAGGTCAAGACTGCTGTCCTCTTCGCCGGACTGCAAGCCGAAGGCACCACAAGCCTCAGCGAATCCATCCGCACCCGCGACCACACCGAGCACGCCCTGCTCGCCTTCGGCGCAACCCTCACTCGCACCTACGCCCGCGGATTGGAAGATACCGCCAGTGGCCCCAACCAACCCGCGCGTCTCTCCATTCCCGGCGGCCAGCGCCTTCATGCCATCGACGCCACCGTTCCCGGAGACATATCCTCCGCCGCCTTCTTCCTCTGCGCCGCGCTTCTATTTCCAGACTCCAACCTCGTCCTCGATTCGCTCGGCATGAACCCCACCCGCGCCGCCCTGCTCGACGTCATCGCCGCGCTCGGCGGCCGCATCAAAATCCTCACCGTCGAAGAGCATTACGGCGAGCTCATCGGCACCATTCAAGTCAATTCAAATCAGGCCAACTTCACACCCGCCAACCGCACGCCCATTCCCTTCGTCATCAGCGGGGACCTCACCGCGCAGCTCATCGACGAGCTTCCTGTACTCGCCGCCATTGCGCCCTTCACATCCTGCGGCATCATCATTCGCGACGCCCAGGAGCTTCGCGTCAAGGAATCCGACCGTATCGCGCTGGTCGCAAAAAACCTCCGCGCCATGGGTGCCACATTCACCGAGAATCCCGACGGCCTCGAGGTCCCTGGCAACCAGACTCTCCACGGCGCAACCATCGACTCCGGCTCCGACCATCGCATTGCCATGGCCTTCGCCATCGCTGCCCTCCGCGCCACCGGCGACAGCGAAATCCTCGGCGCGGAATCCGCCTCCATCTCCTTCCCAGAGTTCTTCACCGCGCTCGACTCGCTCTCTCTCCGCTGACCATGACTTCAACCCCTCCCACCGCCGGGTCCCGCCCCATTATCTTCACCGAGATCGTGCAGTTCGGAGGCGCGGAGCGCAGCGCTCTCGCCCTCGCCCGCTGGCTCCATCAACGCCATCTTCCCTGCCACATCGTCACCTACGCCGACCACATCAACCTGGCGCAATTCGCCTCCCACCCGCTGCCTGTCGTCGTTCTTCCTGCATCCGGAGCGCGTCGTCGCATCGCAGCCCTCCGCCGTTACTTCAGGTCCCTCCCCGCCGGCGCGCCTCATCCTCTCGTCTCCGGTTATCAGCCTGCACTGCACTCCACCCTCGCCGGCCTGCGAGGATTTCACACCCTCATGCACGACACCCCCTCGCTCTTCGGGGATGCCGCCACACGCCCCCTCACCAATCGCCTGCGAATCGCCTTCTACAACCGCATCATCGCCCATGGCCTCGCCAGCGGTGGCAACACCATCGTCACCAGCGAGTATCTCCGCTCCCAATGCCGCCGCGACTTCCACGTCGAAGCCCACATCGCGCGCATGGGTGGCCTCATTACATCGGAGCGCCTCTTTCGTATCCGCCCCGTTCAGCCCGGCGGCACGCTTTGCCTGCTCTCGGTCTGCCGCATCGAAGCCAACAAGCGCATCGACTGGATTCTCCTCTCCCTCGCAGAGCTGGAAGCCACCCTTCCGCCTCTCGATGTATGGACAGACTGGCGACTCGACCTCGCCGGCGGCGGCCCACTGCTCGCCCCGCTCGCCGAACTCGCCGCCCAATTGGGTATCGCCAACCGCGTCCACTTTCACGGCTTCGTCTCCGACCAGGAACTCCAGACCCTATACGATCAGGCCCATCTCTTCCTCATGCCCGCCGTCCAGGGCTATGGCATCCCCGCCATCGAGGCACTACAGCGCGGCATTCCAGTCCTCCTCCACCGCGACTCCGGCGTCTCCGACATTCTCCTCGAAACTCCCTGGGCCACCATCCTTACCGGAGGTCCGGACAATATGACCGCCGCGCTCGCCGCAGCCATCGACGGCGTCCTCGATGGCCGCCACCACCACGCCAACCTTCCCCACATCCCCACCGAGGAAGAGTGGGCCGAGCAGGTCGCGCATCTCTGCGGCTGGATCGTATAGTCAAAACGCAAATTGCCGCTCCGTCTCCGAAAATGCTCTAGCATCTGAGATCAGGACCATCATGCAGATCACTCAGGCCGTCTTCGGCGTCTATCATCACTTCGAGCTGGCCCACCAGCTCCATCGCCGCAACCACCTGCGCCGCATCTACTCCACCTGGCCGTGGGCGCGGCTCCGGCGCGAGGGTCTGCCCCGCCATCTCGTCCGCACCTTTCCTCCAGTCCACACCCTCGACATCTTGCTGCGCGGCACACCCCTCTACTCGCACACGCTTCAGGGCCGCTTCAATCGCTGGGTCTCCGACTCCTTCGACAACTGGCTCTTCCGCAACATTGAGCAATGCGACGTGCTCATCGCAATCTCCGGCGCCGGCCTCACCACCGGTCCGCTGGTGCAGTCGCGCGGAGGAAAATTCATCTGCGACCGCGGTTCCACCCACCAGCGCTTTCAGGACGAAGTCATGGCCGCCGAGTACCGCCGCTGGGGCGTCCCCACCATCGCGCCGCCCGCTCACATCCTTCGCCGCGAAGAGGCCATCTACGCTCTCGCCGACGCCATCACTGTCCCCTCCAACGTCGCCCGCCGCTCCTTCATCCAGATGGGCGTCCCCGCGGAAAAGCTCCACGTCATCCCCTACGGCGTCCGCCTCGACAAGTTTGTACCCACCCAACCGCATCCCCCCGCACTTCCGATATCCGATTCCTTCGAAGTCCTCTTCGCCGGACAGATCAGCCTACGCAAAGGAATTCCTTACCTGCTCCAGGCCTTTGCCCGCCTGCGCCATCCACGCGCGCGCCTCACCCTCGTCGGCGCGGTGCAGGACGAGGTCCGTCCGATGCTCGCCGTCCTCCCCACCCAAAATGTAACCTTTACCGGATCGATTCCCCAGCCGGAGCTTGCCCGCATCATGGCGCGCAGCCACGTCCTCGCGCTGCCCAGCGTCGAAGAGGGTCTCGCCCTCGTCCAGGGCCAGGCCATGGCCTGCGGTTGCCCCGTCATCGCCACCGCCGCCACCGGCGCCGAAGACCTCTTCACCAACTGCATCGAAGGCTTCATCATCCCACCGCGCGACCCCATCGCCCTCGCAGAGCGCCTGCAACAGCTCGCCGACGACCCCGCTCTCCGCTCGCGCATGTCAGCCGCAGCCCTCGCCCGCGTCAAAACCCTCGGCGGATGGGACCGCTACGGCGATCTGTGGGACACCCTCCTCCACTCCCTCACCGGCATTCCACCCGATCCAGCCGAACTTCTCTGAATCCCCGCTACGCCTGCTGCTGTTATTTAAGGGGTTACGCGAAGCGTCGAGAACGGTGCGAAGCACCGTCCAATATAGCACGAAGTGCCTACATCTTGTAGCGCCCCATATCGTCGTCATTCAGGTTCTCCAGCCAGCGCCGCATCTCTTCACCGCTCGCATTCTGCGGCCCCTCGGCAACCTGTTTCGCATTGTCCAGCACCGCGCGGCTGGCGTAGACCGGGCAGTCCCACCGCAGCGCCAGCGCAATCGCATCCGAAGGCCGCGCATCCAGCACCACCGTCTCCCCGTCCTGCTCCATCCAGATCGCCGCCAAGAACGTGTCGTCCCGCAGCTCACTCACTACCACCTTGCGCACCACCCCATTCAGTGCCCGCGCCAGGTTGCGCATCAGGTCATGCGTCATCGGCCGCGGCATGGCCGTCTTCTCCAGCTCCAGCGCAATCGCATTCGCCTCAAATATCCCCACCCAGATCGGAAGCACCGCATCGCTCGCCACGTCCTTCAGTACCACAATCGGCATATTGGTCAGCGGATCGATCATCAGCCCACGAATCTGCATCTCCACCTCGGCCTGCACTGCCGCCGCCGGTTCCCCGCGTCCACTCGCCGTCTTCATCCCCCCACCTCCCTCATCCTGCCACAGCCTCGCCCACCAAACTATTGGGAAACGTCTCCGTGATCCTCACCATTGGATAGCTCCCCACCGCCGGAAGGATCGCCTGCTTCACCGTAAAGTTCACCGTCTTGTTCTGCGAACTGCGTCCCACCACCTGTCCGCGCGCCGCGTTGTGCCCCTCCACCATCACCTCCATCACCTGCCCCAGGTGACGAGCATAGCCCTTGCGCTGCACCTCGCGTTGCCGATCCAGAATCACCTGCAGCCGCCGCGCCTTCTCCTCCTCCGGGATCGAGTCCGCCATTCCCGTCGCCGGAGTATTGGGCCGCGAAGAGTACTTGAAGCAGAACACCGCGTCGTACTTCACCTCTTCCAGCAGCGTCGCCGTCTCCTCCAGCTCCGCCTCCGTCTCGCCCGGGAACCCGACAATAATGTCGCTGGTCATGCTGATCTCACGCCGCGCCGCCTTGATCCACGCAATCCGTTCCAGATACCACTCCCGCGTATACTCCCGCGCCATCGCCGCCAGCACCCGCGTCGACCCCGACTGCACCGGCAGATGCACATGATCGCACAGCGTCGGCACTGCGTCGATGGCCTGCACAATCTCCCGCGTAAAGTCCCTCGGATGGCTGGTCGTAAACCGCACCCGCCGAATCCCCGCCACGCCGCCCACCGCCGCCAGCAACTCCGCAAAGCTCATCTTGCCCGCTCGGGTCGCGGTACGAGTTCACATTCTGCCCCAGCAACTGAATCTCCGTGAACCCCGCATCCGCCATCCGCCGCGCCTCAGCCATCACCGACGCCGACGTCGCGCGACCGTTCCTTCCCCCGCGTATACGGCACCACGCAGTAGGCGCAGAACTTGTCGCAACCCTCCACAATCGTGATGTACCCGCGATGCGGGTTCGTCCGCGCGGTAAACTCCGTGTCGAATGTCTCCTCCGTCTGCCGGTCGTCCAGCCCCGTAATCCGCCGCTCGCCCGCCTCCAGCCGCACCAGCATCTCCGGCAGCTTCCGGTAGCTGGCCGACCCCGACACAATCGACACATACGGCGCGCGCTCAAAGATCTTCTCGCCCTCCTGCTGCGCCACGCATCCCAGCACGGCGAACCGCTTCCCCTCGCCCTGCAGCCGCTTGTACTCATTCAGCCGGTGGAAGACCTTCTGCTCCGCCTTGTCGCGGATCGAGCAGGTGTTGTACAGGATCAGCCCCGCGTCGGCCTCATCCTCCACCCGCATGTACCCCTCATGCTCCAGCGTCCCAATGACCTTCTCCGAGTCATGGGCATTCATCTGGCATCCAAACGTCTCGATATAGAAAGTCTTCTCCACCCCCCAAGTATATCGTCGATACCTCCACAAAACTGGGTGCCCCATTCATCGCGTCTTTGCTTCACGCGATGGGTGGGGTACGTCTTGGGTGCCCCATCCTTTCACGGTTTCATCGTGAAAGGGTGGGTTATCGTTCGCGGCAGCGAACGACCGCCTTATAGTTCTTGCCATTTGGTATAATATATTTTACTATTGATGCATGATCCAGGTCCGCGAGTACATCGACAACGCCGGACGCAATCACTTCGGCGCGTGGCGTGCCAAGCTGGACCCCACGACGCGCGCACGCATCGACGTGGCTCTGGATCGGCTGGAACGCGGCAACACATCGGCCATGAAGAGCGTTGGCGCCGGCGTCGCGGAGTTGCGCTTGGACTTCGGCCCCGGCTATCGCATCTATTGCGGCATGGATGGCGAGACGCTGGTCATTCTGCTCGCCGGTGGAACCAAGCAGCGGCAATCGTCAGACATCGCCGTGGCAAAGATGCTTTGGAAGCAATACAAGCAAGGGAAAGGAAGCTGAGATGGGAACAACAAAGGACTTCAACGAAACCGTTCGCGCAGACCTACAGAACAGCGCGGAGTACCGCCGGGCCTACTTGCGCGAGGCGGTCGGCGCTGTCGTCTCCGGCGATGTCGAGACCGGAAAATCCGTCCTGCGCAAGTACATCAACGGAACACTCGGCTTCGTCGCGCTGGGCGAGGCCGTCGGCCGCTCCTCCAAGACCCTCATGCAGATGCTCGGCCCCAGGGGAAACCCCACCATCACCAACTTCTTCGAGATCGTCTCCTACCTGCAAAAAATCGAAGGCTCATCCTTGGCCGTCATCGACGCCCCCAAACTCCGCCCCCACAAGCCCCGCTCAAGCAAATCAAAACGCCCCGCAGAGAGGTCAGCCATAGCTCGCAAACAAGCTGCCTAGTCGGGACGTGTGCCCATTGCCTTTGCTCTCGGAGGGAGCGTGGGGCTTCAGCCACACGAAGTTGACCAATAAATCCGGAGGGCTTTAGCCCAGGGCCTTCTGCATTATGCGGTAATCAAACCTTTTCTGCAGCATGTCTTGCTTAAGGGCACGGCTTCAGCCGTGCCGTATGCGTTCCCATTACAACGTGGCTTTAGCCCCTGAGGTCAGTTTTGGTAGAAACCACCCTGCGCTAATTCTAACTGTCTCCATAGTGATGCTTTTGCCGTGCCTCTTCATCGATTGGAGACTGAAGCCAGTTCATAAGGTCATCGAGCACGATCAAGTCAAATTCAGGTTGATTAGACCCATGACTGAATGCCCGATGGGTTGCACCGAAAATCTGTCTCACTGATCCCTCATCACCGACCAACATAGACTGTAAATAGAACCGTTCTTTGTAATTCCCGCGAACTGACCAGCAAACGACTAGGTCAATGTGTTTTGCAAACTTCTCTTCTTTCTCAAAATCGTTGACTAGACTCTCGAAGTCAAACTTATACTCTAGGATCTTCGGCTCCGTTGATACAGGAAGGATGAAATCCTTACTTATTCCCAATCGGTTCAACTTTGGTTCGAAATAGACATTGTCTTTTTCGAGATACTCCATAAAAAAAACAGAATCATAACGGTCGGATTGGCTAGTTCCCAGAAACCGAAATCCCTTTAGAACACCAATTCCAATCAGCTCGTGGAACAGGGCAATAACATCCTGTTCCTGACGTGGCTTAGAAACGACTGCGAGTGATTGTTCATTCGACACGAAAGCGAGCGGATTTAGAACGCGATATTCCTCTTGGTCTTTTTTCCACTCGTAGATTTTCTTATCAACGGTAATGGATTGTGCCCCTGTGTCAGGACGCAGAATCTCAAATATCGCCGAAATACTGTCACTGTTCGGACGGCTAGCTTCTCGGCTAGTGCCGTGAGTCAGGTTGAAATACCTTTCGCCCCATGTCGGGGTTTCCATCTGTGAAATGCACGATTATGTGAGAATTTGCCTGGTAGCCGATTGCGCTTGTTAGAGGAATGACGGAGAGGTCGCCCTGCGCCATAAAGTCACACGCCATCTGGAGCCCGCCGCGGATAACTTTTTGTCCTTTTCTGAGACCCAAGACCACCTCGTTGAACTCCGTCCACATCTTCGCGGAGTGAAGAAAACATCCATAAATCATGATCTGGTGCCTGTCTACTAACTCTTTCTCGTCGTCTGATAACCCTGGAGAGGTCAGAAAATCCGAGCCGTCGCTCAATATCTCATCCTTGGTCCAGATCTCATAGATGCACTGAAGACGTTTGAACTCGGCTGAGAGCTTGAGCATCTTTGTATCGGAATCGCCTTGAATTGCGTCAGCAGCACTTTTGGTATCGCGCAGGCTCTGAGCTTTGATATTGGGAATCTCATGCGGGTAATAGTATTCGGCCCGTCCGCGTGTGATTTCCGTAACCGTCTTTTCAGGGGATTTGACTGATACAGTAACCGTTGGATAAAACGGAGCGGATGAAAGGTAGATACCGCCGAGGGGTGTCTGAATGCGGAGGACGTCATACCACTGATCAGCAGTCCGAGCGCCAATCCATCCGAGGTCTTTAGGCCTCTCGTCAGCGTTCTTCCCCACTGTAATCTGCACCGACGTTCCGCTAGACTCGAGTGATAGCTCAGAGACCTCGAATGGAACTTCCTCGAGCTTTGGACGTGGGACAGTGCCACTGTTGTCTTCAGCCCACTGTCTCCCCGACCGCAAGACAGCGGCAACTTCGGTACCATCCTTCTTGCTTTGCAGCTTAAGGAATGAGAACCCATAGGCAAGGAAGGTTGCTCCCACGCCTTTGTGCCCGCGAAGGTCAATATTCTGCTTGAAACTGACATTGGGCCTTAGACAATATTTGAATTGCTCTTCACTCATGCCAATGCCGTTGTCCGTTATTCGTACGACACGATCCGGAATGTCAATCGATATCCAAATGTGGGGCTTGTAGGATGCGCCTTCCAGCCGCTGGCGTAGTTGCACAGCGTCAAGGGAGTTTTGCAGAACTTCTGAGAAAAGATCGAACATGCCCGTATAGCCTTAAGGATGTTCTGGACGATTCGCTTACGAGCATCCTCAAACACTATCGAAAGCGAGGCGCTGGGTGCGCCATCATCGACCGCCAGTGGATCGAAACCATCAATTGTGGAAACGTCAGGCATGATAGACCTCGTGATTTCAGGATTATAGCCGGTTGCCCCATGTCTCGGCTTCGGAGACATGTCATCCCTTCCCCCTCCCTATAATGATTCAGGCGCATCGCGTCTCCCGGAAGGCACTCCCCATGGCGCAACGCCACGACCGAAAACGCCTCGGCAAGAAGCATCGCCAGGCCTCCACCCGCCCCAAGAAGGGCCGCGCCCCGCGCACCACACCCACCACCGGAGCGGTCGCATCCCCGCAAGCGCAAGGCCCTCTCCACCAAGCGCGCCGCGCTCGAGAAGAAGAAGCGCACCCCCACCCGCTCGCCCGAGCGCGAGACCCGCAAACCATCGCCCCCAACCCCGCAAGCTCCCGCACTCGCACCACCCCAAGCGCACCTCCCGCGCTCTCGCCGCCAACCCGCCGCCAGCAACCCGCACTCCTCCAACATCGCCCACCGAATCCCCCGCCGAAACCCGCGCCTGGCGCGACGCCGAACTCCTCGCCGCCCAGCTCTCGACTCGCCGCCGACTCGGCCGCCTCCCGCGCGCTCCCCCTGATCGCCATCTGCGGCCGCCCCAACGTCGGCAAGTCCACGCTCTTCAACCGCCTCACCGGCTCCCGCCGCTCCATCGTCGGCGACGAGCCCGGCATCACCCGCGACCGCATCTACGGCCTCATCGAGTGGCAGTCCGCCGAGGCCCGCATCGTCGACACCGGCGGCATCGTCCCCGACGACGCCGCCCTCATCCCCGCCGAAATCTTCCGCCAGGCCCAGGTCGCCCTCGCCGAAGCCGCCGCCATCATCATGGTCGTCGACGGCCGCACCGAGCTCGCCCCCCCGACCTCGCCCTCGCCCGCCTCCTCCTCCGCGGCGGCAAGCCCGTCTTCCTCGCCGTCAACAAGATCGACACCGAAGCCCTCGCCCCCGCCGCCGAAAACTTCCGCCGCCTCGGCTTCCGCAACGTCCTCGCCATCTCCGCCGAGCACGGCTCCGGCATCGGCGACCTGCTCGACGAGGTCTTCGCCGCCCTCCCCGCTCCCGCCGCCATCCCACGCCCATGCTCACCGAAGCCGCGAGTCGAACCCACGACTCCGACTTCAGGCGCAGCTTCTCCGATCGCGGTGGCGTCACTGACAACCGCAACCACAACTGACACCTCCCCGCCAGCCTCCGCTCCCACGGCTCCTTCGTCCAGCACGAGACCAAGATCGCCATCATCGGCCGCCCCAACGTCGGCAAATCCACCCTGCTCAACGCCCTCACCGGCACCGACCGCGCCATCGTCTCGCCCATCGCCGGCACCACCCGCGACGCGGTCGACGAGGTCGTCACCCGCGGCGGCCACGACTTCCGCTTCGTCGACACCGCCGGCATCCGCCGCAAGGGCAAGACCAAGCTCATGGCCGAGAAGCTGTCCGTCATCATGGCCCGCAAGCACCTCGAGGCCGCCGACGTCTGCCTGCTCGTCCTCGACGCCACCGAAGGCGTCACCGCCCTCGACGCCAACATCGGCGGCTACGCCCACGAGTCCGGCCGCTCCGTGATCATCGTCGTCAACAAGTGGGACCTGCATGCACCCAACCCGCCAACAGTCACACCAATCGGGTGCCCCATCCATCGCAGCCTTTGGCGATGGGTGGGACGCAAACGCTCGACCGCACCTCAACCTCGCCGACCTCCAAAAGTCTACGAGCAGCAGGTCCGCGACCACCTCAAGTATCTCGACTACGCCCCACTCGTCTTCGTCTCCGCCGCCTCCGGCAAGGGCATCGAGGCGCTCTTCAAGAAGATCGAGCTCGTCGCCCGCGAGCGCCGCAAGCGCGTCACCACCGGCCAGATGAACCGCTTCCTCGCCAAGGTCGACTTCCAGCGCGCCTCCGTCCCCATGAACCGCCGCGTCAGGATCTATTACATGACCCAGGCCGCCGTCGCCCCGCCCACCTTCGTCCTCTTCACCGACCGCGACGTCAAACTCCACTTCGCCTTCGAGCGCTTCCTCGCCAACCAGATCCGCGCCGCCTTCGGCTTCATCGGCTCCCCCATCTGGTTCAAAATCCGCCCCCGCAACAAAAAGAATCCCGAAGAGTAATCCAGCCGGAAGGGCACGCGTTCACGCGTGCCGTAAACGCCCCTCCACTTTTTTCCTTCTTTTACAACCGACCGCCCCGCCAATAAACTTCCTCCATGGCCATCCCCCCGAGAACCGCCACCTCCGGCACATTCTTCATCACCACCATCACCTACAACCGCCGTCGCCTCTTCCAACTCCCCGCGAACGCCGATCTCTTCTTGAAACCCTCCAACACTACCGCACCGAAGGAGAATACAAACTCCACGCCTTCGTCGTTATGCCCGACCACGTTCACCTGCTTCTTACCCCGAACACCAAAACCATCGCACAGACCATGAACCTCATCAAGGGCGGATTCTCTCGCCGCATCGGCTCGAAATTTCCCGTCTGGCAACGCGGCTTCGCCGACCACCTCATCCTTGACCGCGACCACTTCGAGTCCCGCCGCATCTACATCCACCAGAACCCCGTCCGCGCCAACCTCGTACGCTGCCGAACTCTATCCTTACTCCTCCGCCTTTCACCTCGAAATCCCAGCGACAGAACAATAAGGGGGGATGCAACTCTTCGGCACGCGTTCACTCATGCCGTCGAGCCGCAGAAATTCCGAATCTCACCACCACCCCGGAAGGGCACGCGTTTACGCGTGCCAAGAGCAATCGCGCCGAAGGCGTTTCCGCTCTGCCGAAGGCCGGAGTGAAGCGCGCAGCGCGCAACGACTGATCTGCATTCGATTAGCCGCCTACGGGTAATACAACATCATCCAAATCGATAGGCATCTGTTTTTGAGTTTTTCTCAGATTCCGAATCTCCGTCTTAACCACTCAGAAGGAACACCTCGTTCAGCTAGTCGATCAAAAATCATCTCGTCGGGCATACCTCTACGAATATATGTAGATACCAATGCACGAGCTTCATCTGGACCTGCGACCTCTCTATGGGGTCTGTTGACGATCTGAGTACGTCTCAAGCTCTCGACCTGTTGGCTTAGATCAAGCACCCTTTTTTCAAGGGGGGAGACTGTAGGTACCGGCGTCTCCTTTCTCTCCTTCAAGAAAGCTGGAGGAACGGCGAGTTCGGGGGCGGCAAGCACTTCTTTGAGTGAGTTCTCGATCCTATTGCAAAGATCGACACCCCATGCGGGATCGCGCAAATCATATGTGATAACGCGTAGATTTCTCAAGTCAAAAGGTACATCATCCAAGACTTGCGTGACCATAATGACCGGCTTGCCGGCTGCATGAGCGAGGCCTAGCTCATAAAGAACATTAGGATTCTTGTCCGTGAGGTCAGCGATCAATACCTTGGCTTTACGAACATAGCTCCAAATGTCATGGACGATGGAACTAGGACGATAGAGGTCATCGGCTCTACAAGCTAAAAGTCCAGCCTTAGTTATGGCAGGCTCAAAAACATTGACATAGTAGCTGTCAAACCAACCACCGAATGGAGAGATCACAAAACAAGTATCCGACGAGTTCGGAGTCGGTGGCTTTACGCTGCGCTTCACCGTACCGTTGCCCTTACGGACAGTAGTAACCTTAGCTTTCAAAGTAGAAACCTCCGAAGTTCATGCTGGATTCCAGTGGATGATCTTACAACACGCGTTCGGCCCACCGACAAAATAATTGTGTTGCGCCATTCATGCGGTCTCATCGCATATCGGGGGTCCCTGGCGAGCTTGCTCGCTGGGGTGAATGCATGGGGCAGCCATTCCCTCACTCCCTCTCCCGCCTTTGCCTGTTCCTGATCCCTGTTCCCTGATCCCTTCGCTCACCCCGCCCGCCCAAGCTCCCCCTCAAAACCGCCCCCGCTCCATCCTCCTCCTCTATACTGATCGCAGGGCGGGAGGAGACTATGCCAGCAAAACAGAGCCGCGTAGCCGAGAAAGTCGAGTACTTGGAAAACGAGGCGTGGATCGCACGTCGTCGCCCTCCCACGCAGAACCGAATCGACAAAGCCACTGCGCTGCTGCATCGCAAAGGAGGCCAACCGCCCGCCCGGAAGACGCAATTCCCGAGTCCTACAAAAACTGGGAACGCGAGCAGGATCGCAACTCCCGTCGCAGGGCCAGATAATCTTCCTCCACCCATCATCAGGAGGCAGCAAGTGAAACCGCCCATCTTCTACCGAATCGCTTCGGTTCTTATGCTGCTATTTGCCGCCGGCCACACCCTTGGCTTTCGCCAGAATGTTCCTGAATGGGGAGCGGACGCGGCCTTGCGCTCATGCGCTCCGTACCCTTCAATGCGCAAGGCTTTACCCGCACCTATTGGGACTTCTTCAGCGCCTTCGGGCTTTATTTCTCCGTCTTTCTTGTGTTCGCCGCGGTCTTGGCCTGGCTGCTGAGCAATCTACCGCCAGCGATATTGGCCCGAGTACGAAGCATTGCCTGGGCGCTCGCCCTCTGCTTTGCAGCAGTCACAACCGTGAGTTGGAGATACGCCTTCCCCACCCCCATCGTCTTCTCCGCCCTGATTACGGTCTGTTTGACAGCCGCCGCCTGGCTCTCACCCAAACCAGCCTGAGCTTTGATTCGGAACTACGCGTAGTCCGAAAGCACGTCTTCCTCACCCGGCTCTTCCTCTGGATTCTGCCCGTCCCCGTCTTCCCCGCCCTGTGCCTCCGCCTGCTCCTCGCCTTCGTGGTCCGCGCTCAGTTTGACTACACAGTCCTCAGCCTCGCCGGGCAAGCTCGACGCCGCCGCAATCAGCAGCTTGCGTCGGGTTCGCTCGTCCTCTTGCTTCTTCGCTTCACTCTTCGCCGCCTCCGCCAGAGCGTACATCTCGTTCCGCGCGTCCAGTTGGTTGCCGTCGATATGCATCACGCTTCTCCCTTCAAGCGCACTTCCACACCCTGGCCCATGCCGGTGCGGCCCAACCTCACTGAAACTCCCGGCCGCCTTCCAGCAACCTCAGATATATATCCGCTATTGTCTCGCTAAAATCCACCCCGAGCGCAGAATCCGCGCCTCCGTTTCCTACTTTGTCACCCCCCCCACCCAGCTCACCTCCTCCGCGGTGCTACTATTCTCTCCGCCGGGTTCGCTCCATGCGCAAGCGTCGCCAATCGCCGATCGTCATCCTCGTAGCGCTTTTGCTGGTTCCGTTCATCGCCCTGCGCATGTGCTCGCGGAGCCGTCTCCCCGCCTCCCATCCGGCGCAATCCATCCGCAGCCCACTCCCAGGAGTTCGAACTATGTCCTTTACTATCAGCTCAATCGCATTTTCCAACGGTGCCCCATCGCCGCGCGCTACACCTGCGATGGCGCCGATCTCTCGCCTGTGCTCACCTGGTCTGGAGCGCCGGACGGCACCCAGTCCCTCGCCCTCATCGCCGACGATCCCGACGCGCCCATGGGCACCTGGACCCACTGGCTCCTCTGGAACATTCCTGCCCGCGCCACGCTTCTCTCCGAAGACGTGCCCAAGGTCGAGATCCTTGACAACGGCGCCCGTCAGGGCATCAACGACTTCCAGCGCATCGGCTATGGCGGCCCATGTCCGCCGCCGGGTAAGCCCCACCGCTATTTTTTCAAGCTCTACGCGCTCGACGCACGCCTCGACCTCAAGCCCGGCGCCAGCAAATCCGAACTCGAGCGCGACATCGCCCCTCACATCCTCGCCCAAACCCAGACCATGGGCACCTACGGACGCTAGAGACTGTCTTATGTGCGCCGTGAAATGCGTCGGACAACAGTGGGTGCAATATCCATCTGAGAACTGGATCGCTCAACTCGGCAAATCAACCCCATAAAGCTGGTTCTGCCCCGCATTTTCCGATTACGAACGTACCTGTTCCCCCTTTGCCACAGCCGGTCATCCACCTCAAAATGGCCTGATCAGATGCTCCTAATCCCACTAAAGTTGCATATCTGCCCTAAAAGATGTAGAGAATGTGGAAAAGAGCATGATAAAAGTGGGTAATTCAGCTCTTTTTGAGGGGATTTTACAGACGCTTTCTCAGGGAAAAATGCAGATTTCTGGCCAAATCAATAGTATTTCGCAGACATGGTTACCTTCGTAACCATATAAGTATGATAGGCGGTTATGTTACTGATTTTAGTATGCTTATTAAACAGGACATTTTAGAGTTGTCTTGGTTGTTTTGTCCATATATTTATTTTGTTCAGCCCACCAAGAGTAACTAAAAGGGAGTCATACCATGAAATTATTCGTTCGCAGCCTCGTCATCGCCCTCGCCGTAACCGGAGCCATCGCAACAGTACGCCAATGCGTCCTCGTCCAAGACCACCATCTCGGCACCGGTCAATATCCATAAGACGAGCGCGATGCCGATCCCGACTGCCCACCCAGCGATCCCGGCTCCTGCTAGTAATCTGCCGCGGTTACCAAGGATCTGAAAAATATTTGTTCAATCTCCTCTGGATAAGTTATCCTCAACTTGTCCAGAGGATATGCATGTGATCACTACACAGATTCTCAGTTCGCTCGGCTACTTCGAGGTTTTCTTCTGCCTCGGGCCTTGTGCGCCATCACCCTGAAGAAGCAGTGGCCGGAGTATTGGTCGCTGGGCGCATTCCTTGCCACTCGCTTCCTCTCGGACATCATTTAATTCCTCTCCTTCATATCAAAATAACTCACGCTAACGACTCTGTTAGACACAGCGCCTACGTCGCGTACTTCTATGTCTATTGGGTCTGCTTCGCGCTCGAGTCGATCCTTGCGCTTATTGTTGTTTATAGCGTCTTCCGGCTTGCCATGGCCCCGCTCAAGGGCCTGCAGCAGCTCGGAATGCTGGTCTTCCGCTGGGCCGCATCCATCTCGGTCGTCGTGGCGCTTGGCTCTGCCTTTGCCCCAGACATGACGGGCAGAAATACCTCATTGCCGCCATCTCCCAGTTGCAGCGCACCCAGAGCATCCTCACCCTCTGCCTGCTGCTCTTCGTCTGCTTCGCCATTCGCCCCATGGGCCTCAACTACAGCAGCCGCATCTTCGGCGTCAGCCTGGTCTCGGCGTCATGGCGACCAACGACCTGGTGCAGTCGGCATGGCTGGCCTTGAACCCCAAGATGGGACGGCATACAACCTGGTCAACGGCGTCGTCATCTGCGTGGTACTCGCCATCTGGACCGCCTATTTCGCTCTGCCGAGCCCAAGCGCCGTCATCATCGTCCTGCCGACTACGTCGGCCTTCCTGCGCTGGGACCGAATCTCACAGGTCCTCGGCGACAGCCCTGGCTTCGTAGCGGTAGGTGGCATGCCGCCCGAGCTGCTCGCTCCCGCCGAGCTTGAGGTGATGCGCCGAGCTTCACGCAAGATGGTCGTGCCCTTCCCCAGGTCCATGAGCGCATAAGCGTATCATTAGCACACACAACTAAAACGCCATGCCGGTTTCAGGATGGGCGTTTTTCTTTGCACTCGCATTCGCTTCAACGCCTCTCCGACGTTGCGGTCTTGGTTCTTACTTAGAACTAACAACTCACAACCGCTTTACCGTACAAGAATAATAGCGGCGACAATTATAATTATGACGCCGACTAAAGTTGAAATTCCCTTTTGCATATTATTATATGTTTTATTTAATTCATTCATTGTATGACCAAACCCACCTCAATTAAAAGGTGATTTTCAAAATTCGTAAATACGTCTGCACGATTAATTTGGCTGGAACTTATGCATAAGGCTGATTCTATTAAAACCAGTATTGATGCGTTAACCAAGCTACTTCCCGCATAATACTAAGCCAACGTGCTTCTTCATCTCAAGTTTATCATTAGATGAGATGAAAATCAATAATTACCCTACCCTTCGTTTCACTATTGTTGGCTATTTATTCAAAAAATCAAATTTTTTATAATATTCTTTTGTAAAAAAGAGGGCATGCGTGCTTGGCTTTGCACACATGCCCGGTCGGATTCTCGGCAGAACCCATGGCTCGCGATAGACACGGCCAGGAGCCGATTGGCTTCTTCGTCGCCGATGAACTGACCATTCGCTCCATCCCACGTGAGCTTTCTTCCACCTTGGAATGAGACCTTGGCGAGGAGCATCGGTATAGTGAGGTTTGCCGCGTACGGCAGGTTGCTATCGGTGAGTCCTCGACTCGCTATGCAGTTGAGCCAGTCTGCGAACTGGTTCTTGCCCCGAGGCAGGGTTTTCGGGACTTGCGTCTTCGGCGCATTGATTGAATTGCTTTCCATCACGGACTATAACTCTCGCGTTATAGTCGCAGAAAAACATTCCGTCTGCGCCTTCTAAAACACAACCGATGTCTGAATTACCTGTATCTGGAGATATTGCAGAATCTCGGGCGGCTGAGTTGTCCAGAAGAATCTGATGCCTTCTGGAAACTCGTAGTCAGCTTCGATTGAACGAGGAACATCAGACACGCCTTGCGTGTCGATTTCGCCTCTTGTCTGGATAAGTGACAATGCAGACCCGAGCGCCAAATGCCACATCGCTGATGTGGCACCAGAAGTCGGCCATGGTGCCGAATGAGTAGTCGCAAAAAATACGAAACCCGAGTCCATGCACACAGTTCGGGTTGTATGGACGCCGGGGCACCGGACCTTGCCACGTGTTGTGGCTGAAGCCAGACAGGATATCGCATGGCGACACTTTGCGTGGATTGGGGTAGTAGCCACCTTTCCACGCTCTCACGGTGTGGATTTTTCCGATGACGCCCGCCTGAATCAATTCAACGACCCGGCGGTAGTTGCTGAATGCGTGAAGTTGCGTTCCCAACTGGAAAACACGATTGTAGCGCTTTCCAGCATTCAGCATGGCTTTGGCTTCATGAACGTTGTGAGCCACAGGCTTCTCGCAGTAGACATCTTTCCCTGCCCTGGAAGGCGAGGACTGTGAGAAGTGCGTGCCAGTGGATCTGGCGTGGCGATCCTCACAGCGTTGATGTCATTGCGATCAGGAGTTCGTGAAATCGTTGTATCCTGTTGCGTCAGGAATCATGGCACGTGCCATGTTCAGGTGTTCCATGTCCACATCGCACAGGCCAACTACCCTACATCTCCGCATTTGTCGGAGACATTGGACGTGTCCTCCGAGGCCGATGCCTCCACCAGCGCCAATGATGCCAACGTTGACTTGGTCAGAGGGGGCGATGACGCCCAAGGACCGGCTCCGCACGACCAAAGATGAAACGAAACCCGCTCCCAAACTCTGTAGAAAAGTTCTGCGTCTCATGGGAAACTCTCTAAAAAATAAGTGGGGTTGTCGAAATATCGCGAGCAAAGGCCATGTAAGCCTTTTCGTTTTGAGTATATAATACTTTTAGAAATCTAAATTCAGTTCGCCTAAATTCAAAACATCAACCATGAACCTCTCTTTCACAATCCCCTTTTTGGTGTTGAAGTTTTTGAGTAGAGTACTGGCGCAAATACGAGCCGTCCTGATTTTTTCTCTCTATTTTTAAATCATAATGGCCTTTAGATACCAAGCAATAGTATCTGCCGAATTTGTCAGCAACCGCGTGCGGCCTACCTGTATTTCTGTTCCGGAGAAACAACTCGCAAAATTGCAAAAGACAGAGGAACCTTGGTTTGTTTTTCAATAATACTTCCTAGTGATTTAGGTTTTATGCCGAAGATTCTAAGCAAAAGCAAAAACAAATACAAACAAGCAATGATTATATTGTACGGGTAAGGAGCGGCAAACAAAGCAATCAAAGCAACTATAAATCCAAATACAAAAAAGATGTTTGACACTCTCCCGATTAAAGGATCTATTTTAGAATAAAAGTTAGTTAGCCCCTTGCTCTTTTTCGCAAACTCATTCCAGTCAAATTCTGTTGGGTCTAACGGAATGTTTTTAATAATATCGCTTATCCCGTGCCCGGAGTGTGGCCGTGAGATTTCGAGGAATGCCGAAGCGTGCCCGCATTGTGGTAATCCAAACCGGCCAGCAACGCCAGTACCGGAAGGACCGAAGTGCTACGCTTGTACGGCGACGGCGACCACGAGGTGCCAAAGTTGCAACGTCCCGAGTTGTGTCCTGCACGTCAGAAGCATCCTCGTCTGGTATTATGAAAACAGGTGGTGCGGATTGCGGTGCAAAAGCTGCTACGCGTCCGCCAGGGCCGCGAAGAAAGTTGCGGGCATCATCGTTGGAGTTGGTGTACTTATCGCCTTGGTAATCGGCGGTATACTCTTGTATCAGATCTGGCACCATTGATTTCAGATAAGGCCGTCGAAAAGTGGGCAAAGATTCCCTGCGCCTTTTTGAAGGGCGACGCCAACGAAGCTCATTGAAGTTTTGGACTGGGCCGTAACGCAAATCAAAAGAACGCCGTGACCGAGTGGGCAGGTCTTCCATCGTTTTTCAGCGGCTTGGTCGAGGAAATTCCATAAGAGCACTCGGGGGAGACGTGGACGTAGGCTCGAAAGCACGGCAATGTTGGCAGTGCTGGTTCCGCGCCCGGACAGCACGCATGAGGGTCGACCGCGGGATGCCGGTCCGGCACTACCGCGGCCTGGACTACTCCGCGGGCCTCCATCAGATGGGCCAGCATTTCGTGCGGAGGGCTCTTTGGCGTGGGGTGTTCTCGGGACTCGTACTGTCTACGGTTGCGGCCAATTCTGATGACATCTCTGGCAACGCTGCTCGGTATGATTCCAATGGCTCTTGGCATGGAGGCCGGCAGTGAGCAATATGCGCCGTTGGCTCGTGCCATCATCGGTGGCCTTGCTGTATCCGTTGTCGTAACTGTCTTCCTCGTTCCTGCCGTGTATCTGATTGTTCACGGCAGAGAGCAGAAGAGAATCATTGTCGAGGGAGAGGTGTAGAGGAATGATGAAACAGGAAAAGAGGCACACATTTCAGCCGGCAAAGTTCGGACTATTGGCGTTGGCCATATCAGTCCACTACAAAGCATAACGGCAATGGCAGTGGGGATGATTATGTCTGACCGCTTCGACTCATCGTATTGCTAACCGGTCGGATTGCTGATCGTGATTGTGCTGGCTTTACTTACCGGCATTGCTGGTGCATTCTATCCCGCTGCCTATGCTATGCGCCTTCGAGCGGTGGAGGCGCTGCGCTTCAGTGAATCTACCCACGCTACAAATGAGCCGTCAGAATCGCATCGTCCTGCGCGCCGAAGATATGTGGAAGAGCTATGACGACGGAGCGATCGCGGTTTTGAAGGGGGCTTCTCTTGAGGTCGCCGCAGGTCAGACAGTAGCGCTGTGCGGCCCGTCAGGTTGCGGCAAGAGCACGCTGCTGACTGGCTTTGGCGGACTTGATTCTCCCGATTGCGGTAATGGCGGTGAAGTATTATGTATACCTTAAACCGTCGTCTTGCTAGCTCCGATGTTATAGAGGACGGTAAGATTCGAGATAACATCAGTCGATAAGTTATGCACGGATTTGAGAAAGTCAGGGTATAAGTCCTGAGTGCCGTGCGACAGGCAGGTGATCACCGTCATCAGCAGGACAAGATAGGCAAAGTCCTTCTTGTAATGAAAGGGGTGCGCAGAATTTCGGCGAAGCTCGCGGCGCGATTCTTTTTCCACGCCGGACGGTTCCGGCGAGAGCACGGTGAGCAGCGCAACCAGGCCGGCGATGAAAAGGCTCGAGAGGAACATCCATTGCCATCCGAAGCGCGGCTGGATGGTGCGGATGGCAACCGCGGCCAGCAGGTATCCCAGCGAATAGCCGGCCTGCATGATTCCGGAGAACAGGCCGCGCCAGCGCGGAGGCGAACTCTCCATGACCAGCGATGCGCCGATCCCCCAGTACCCTCCCATGCCGATGCCATAGAGGGCGCGATAGAGGATGAAGACGGTGTAGTTTGGCGCAAACGGCGTAAGCGCCGTGAAGATGGAGAAGAACAGCACGCAGGCAATCAGCGGGCGGCGGCGGCCGAATCGATCTGCCATGGAGCCAAGAATCAGCGCGCCGATGGGCCGCGTGGCCAGCGTGATGGTAATACTCCAGACAATGGCGGCCTTGGCTGACATGGAAGCTCGCGGCCAGCGCATCCACGACAAAGATGAGGATGAAAAATGTGAATGCATCGAGAATCCATCCCGAGGATTCCCGAAGAAACCGCAAACCCCCATCGCGATTGCAAGGAACGGCATTCGCCGCGGCCGGCTTGCCGATAGAGGCTGCGCCGGTCTGCTCCGCCATCCGCGGAGACTTATCCATGCGTTCCTTCCGGAGTATTGGTCGTTGCGCTACAGTCTCTGCAAGGTGAGTCCGCCGTCGACGACGAGGACGAGCCGGTTGCATAAGGCAGTTCGCCGCTGGCGAGGAGACATACGGCGCTGCCCACATCCGCGGGAGTTCCCCAGCGCTTTTCAAGCAGCAGGCCGCCTTCAATCAGCGCGTCGTATTTGTCGCGGACGCCTGCCGTCATGTCGGTCTCGATAATGCCGGGGCGCACCTCGTACACGCCGATGCCGTACTCCGCAAGCCGCACCGCCCACAGCCGCGTGGCCATGGCGATGCCTGCTTTCGAGATGCAATAGTCGCCGCGATTGACGCTGGCCACGGTGGCGGAGACGGAACTAATGTTGATGATGGCGCGATGGACTTGGGCGTCGCTCGCCTGCTGGCGAATCATCCATGCCGCAACAGCCTGGGTGAGGAAATAGGGTCCCTTGAGATTGGTCGCGATCAATTCGTCGAAGCTCTCTTCGCGGGCTTCGAGAATATCGGCGCGCACGCGCGGCGCGATTCCCGCGTTGTTCACCAGAACGTCGAGCCTGCCGAAATTCTCTTCCACCGCCAGCAACAGGCGAGCCCGGTCAGCGCCGCTCGGATACATCGGCCTGAACATAGATGGAGGCGCCGCTGCGCTTCTTGATCTGGTCGAGAGCCGGCTGGACTTGCTCGTGCGGCGCGCCTGCCGGAGATGGCAAGCGTGAAGCCGGCCTCCGCCAGCTTGAGCGCGATGCCAAGGCCGATGCCGCGCGCGCCGCCGGTCACCAGAGCAACTTTTCCTTGATGCAGCATCGTCGCCGTCCTTTCTAGCCTTGTGACATCGCGAGCTAGAAGAAAGTGTAGTAACTTGAATCGGCCAGCCTCGCCACCAGAAGCAGAGCTTCCAGCAGATGATAGTCTCCCCACATGCTTGACTCGCCGCACGGAATCTTCGCGCCGGAGGGAATGGAGTCCCAGCCGTTGGGCCGATGATAGACGCTGTGCAACAGAATTCCTTCGTGATGCGGGATCGGTCGAGAGATAGGGCTCCTGAAGCAGGCGCTGCAACGACCGTCAGGCCGGCCTGCATGTAGCTTGCATCGCCAAGCGCATGCCCGAGACGGATCAGTCCCTGCGCGGCGATCGCGCTTGCCGAGGAGTCGACCGGCTCATAAGCGTTGTAGGGATCGGCGGCTTTAGCCTTCCAATCGCCGAGCCGATGCAAATGCGGCGCGCCTGTGTCCCAATAGCAGATGCCGTCGAGCGCGCTCGCCTGGTGGATGTAGAAGTCGCAGGTGGCGCGAGCGGCCCGCTCCAGCATCGCGCAGGCGTTCGGCTTTGGCGGGAAGGCCATCGACGCCAAACTCGCTGTCGGGCAGCGACTGGATGAACTCAAGCTGCTCGGCAAAACCCAGCATGGCCCACGCCAGCCCGCGCGTCCACGTGGTGAAGGGCGAATAGCCCTGCTGCGAAGATGGGCAGCGAAACGCGCCGCTGGCCGGATTGAAGATGGCTTCATGCGCCGTGCGGCCGCGCAGTTCCGGCACATCGTAGTGGTCGCGTCCTTCGCCGTAATAGATGTTGTAACTGCGCCGAGGTCTTTGCATGCGCGAGCAGCCGGCCCAGCAGATTCACGCGCTCGTCCTGCTCGCCGACCAGCGCGTGCCCAAGCAAGATGCGCAACGCCGCAGACGCGCAGGGTGCGCATGGTATCGATGAACAGCGAGTGGCTGCCGTTGAAGGAATGGATGTAGCCGAGGCCATCGGGAAGGCTGGTCCAGCGCGCGGCCTGCACCGCGCCGCTCACTTTCAGCGCGAGCTCATAGAAGTGCAGCTCCCACTCGTTCGTCTCGATGCGGCCGGCGAGCATGAGCCGGCGCAGATGGCCGTAGGTGGAGATGTTGTTGAAGCCGTGGTCGTGAACGCCGGTGTGCGTCAGGTGCTCGGCCATATCGGCCACGACATGCCGGCGCGCCAGCGTCAGCAGATTCTTCGTCGCCGGTCAGATCGAAGCAGAGCAGCGCATTGCCGTACTGAAATCCCTGCGTCCACTGCGTCCAACTGCGCGCCGTGTATTTGCCGCCGACCGTGAAGACAGGCGCGCCGTCCGCGACCTTCCAGCGCCGTTCGAGCCGCAGCGTCTTCGCGGAGGCAAGCTCGACGGCGCGATTGATCGCCGGCATCAGAGCTTGCGGAGTTAATGGTGTCGTTCGACTTCCACTTGCGCCCTCTCAGCTAAACAAACTTCTCGAATCGCTCGATCACTTGCTTCAGCACATCGTCGGGATCGGAATCCCAAAGCGCGCGGTTGAAGATCTCCACTTCGATCGGTCCCGTGTAACCGGCCTGCTCGACAGGCGGCGCAGCTTGCGGTTGTCGATCACGCCGTCGCCCATCAGGCCGCGGCCGAGCAGGATGTCGGGCAGCGGCACCAGCCAGTCGGAGACATGAAAGCCGTAGATGCGGCCTGCCGCTTGCGCGATCAGCTCCGCAACCTGCGGATCCCACCAGATATGAAACGTGTCGAGAATGACGCCGACTTCGCGCGGATCGTAGGCCGACGCCAGCTCGAGCGCCTGACCGATTGTGACCAGCACGGAACGCTCCGCGGCATACATGGGATGCAGCGGCTCAAGGCCAATGCGCACGCCGCGCTCGCGCGCATAAGGCACCAGCGCCGCAACGCCGTCGGCCACCATCTTGCGAGCTTCTTCGAGGCCGACCTCCGCGCAGCCTCCGACGACCATCACCAGCGAATCCGCATGCAACGCGGCGGCTTCATCCGCGGCGCGGAAGTTGTCTTCGATATTCTTTTTTCGCTCTGGCTCAGTCGGCGCCGGGAACATTCCGCCGCGGCAAACACTGGAGACGTGCAGACTGCGCGTCCTTCACAAGGCGCACGCACGCTGCCAGGCCGGCCTCCTGAATCTTGTGCCGCCATAGCGCGATTGATCGGAACGCCGTGGCGCACGCAGCCCTCCACGGCCTCGGCGACGCTCCAGTTGGCCGTCGTGATCTGATTCAGCGAGAGCCTTGACTTATCTGCCATGCGATATCGATCCCCGGTAAGTGTCTGCGTGGAAATACGCCTGGCTAAGCGCCGAGGGAGATTTCGGGAACATCGACCCAGCGGCGCTCGCGCCACGAAGTGTGCGCCAGTTCCGCCAATTGCACGCCGCGCGCGCCGTCGACGAACGTATGCGGGAAACGGCGCATCTGGAACAGACGTGACGAAGAAACATCTCCCACTGCACCTTGAATGCATTGTCGAACTCAGCGTTGTCGGGAACTTCGGCCCATTGATCGCGAAACTTGAAGGGATTGGGCAGGTCGGGATTCCATACCGGACGCGGCGTGTTGACGCGATGCTGAATCTTGCAGTCACGCAGTCCCGCGACGGCGCTGCCTTCGGTGCCATCCACCTGAAGGTTGAAGAGTTCGTCGCGATAGACGCGCGTGACCCAGGATGAGTTGATCTGCGCGAAGATGCCGCCCTGCAACTCGAACATGCCGTAGGCGGCGTCATCGGCAGTGCACTTGTAGGGTTTGCCCGCCTCATCGACGCGCTCTGGAATATGCGTTGCGCCGGTACATGAAACCGCCTGCACCGCGCCAAAGGTGTGGTCGAGAACATAGCGCCAGTGGCAGAACATGTCGAGAATGATTCCGCCGTCGTCTTCCTTCCTGTAGTTCCACGAAGGACGCTGCGCAGGCTGCCAGTCTCCCTCGAAGACCCAGTAACCGAACTCTCCGCGCACCGTAAGAATGCGCCCGAAGAAGCCGGAATCGATGAGCCGCCGCAGCTTGCGAATGCCGGGCAGGAAGAGCTTGTCCTGAACGACGCCATGCTTCACGCCCGCCTTGTGCTGCGGCTTTGGCCAGCCTGATCGCGCTTTCCAGCGTGGTCGAAAGCGGCTTTTCGCAGTAGACGTGCTTGCCTGCCGCGATCGCCTGCAGCACATTCTGTTCCCGTATCCCGGTAGATCCGGAATCGAAATAGATGGTGTCTTCCTGGTTGTCGAGACAGCGGGCCAGGTCGGTGCTCCAGCGAGAGAGGCCGTGCGCGGCGGCGATGGCCTTCAGCTTGTCTTCATTCCTGCCCACCAGGATCGGGATCCGGCATGAGCACGCTGCCATCGCCGAGAGCCACGCCGCCCTGGCTCGCGGATGGCGAGGATGGACCGGATCAGATGCTGATTGAGCCCCATGCGCCCGGTGACGCCGTTCATGATGATTCCGACCCTGCGCTCCCGCATTCCCGCTCCTGAATAAACGACAGGCGTATCGACGGAATGCTATCACATTGCTCGCATGGGCATGAATGCCGCGCGGAGGACCGACAGCGAGCCGGCTGGCGTTAAACCGGCGTGACCAAGAGCAGCGGCCGGCGCGGCATTACTGTACGATTCCATACCCGGCGATCGACTCGCCTTTTGCGCAGGAATCACGATCATCCAAGAGCCGCATCTCAGAACAAACCGCCGCCTGAAAGGCGGCGGTTTGGGGCGACTGAGAGTCAGCCGGATTGCGGTTACAAAGAATCTACATGCCGAGCGTGGCTAATGAACGACGACCGTAACCTGCTGTGTGGAAGCTCCATACTGGTTAGTTGCGGTCAGTGTATAGGTGGTGGTAGCGGTGGGCGTAGTAGTCATGCTTCCCCCGCGAACACCGCCTAACTTGTCGATGAAGTCGTACGAATCGTTGCTGGTATTCCAGGTCAGCGTGATGGGCGTTCCAGCAGCAACGGTTGTTGCCGACGCGGCGAAGCTGTTGATGGTTGGCGTCGCGCCGGTAGGAGCTGTGTTGGCGTCCCAACCCGGATAGGTTGGCGCCATCTGCACGACTTCAAAGTCGGACGACGGAATGGAATCAAGGTTTCCCAAATCGTCGTCGTTCCATCGCGGGTCCGGGACCCCCTGAAAGAAGAAATAGCCGCCATTATCGGCGAGAATCATGCCGTATTTCTTCATTGCGGTGAGGATCACCTGATTGGCGGCGGAGAAGCTGGAGATGTCGACATTAGCCTTGAGCCGAATGCGCATTCCCATCACGTTAACCGCCCCCCAGAGAGTTCCTGCGGCATGGGTGGCCGGTTCAACCCAATATCCGTCGTTGGCGTCGTCTTTAGTCTGGTCCATGGTGAAGCGGATGGCATGATTGATGGCGCCGGAAGCGACTTCGTCATAGCGCACAAGCCCGGGAAAGATGGGCAACCCCGCGGCATCCGCCGAACCCCAGCCCCAAGGGTGTTGCTCATAATCTTGCAAGTCCCAAAGCGCCTCTGAGTCGGCGGCCCAAGTTCCATTGCAACGAACCGTATTGTAGGTTTCGTACAGGAAGCAGGCCTTACGGTCCAACACCAGGACGTGCTGGTCACCAATATAGTTATTCGGTCCGCCTGTGCAATCTGCCGGCGCCCCCTCGATGGGAGCAGTGATGGGGAACGGGGCATTCGTAAGATCGCTATCGCTGGCGTAGGTGACCACGTTAATAGGAACCATGGGTTGAGTGCTGGAGTCGACCACGACGTACGGGATCCCGTAGTCTCCACCGGCTACCGAGGAGAAGTCGTGATGCAGATGCAGACCGGCAAATCCGGAGGCGGTCGTAATCAAAGTGTTATTCGGATCGAGGGGGGCCGCGGAGATATCGGTGTTCCAGGCAGCCGTGGATGGGAAGGGGACGAATCCATTGAGACTGGCCTCATCTCCCAAACTCATACCGCCGCATGTGGGCCCGGCGCCTGCCACGGTCACCGTCACGGTCACCGCGTCATACTTGGTGGAGTCCTCAGTTGAGGTAGCGGTAATGGTCGCTGTTTCCGCGCCGGTAGTCGCAGGTGTAAAGGTGACCGGGGTCCCGGAGGCCACGCTCGTTGTAGCGCTCAGGGTTCCGTCCGCTGCAGGGCTCACCGAAATATTCACCGTGTTTGAGTACGCTCCGGTTCCGGTGACTGTGGGCGTGCAGATGGAAGTTTGAGCGGTAGTGATGGATGAGGGGATGCAGGCGAGCGTGACGCTGGTGATTACAGGCGGCGCAGTGGTGACCGTGATGGCGGCATAGCCGGAAATGTTGGTGTATCCGGCCGCGGCGGAGTTGGCGGTGCAGGTTGCATTTCCGGCGCCGGAGGGGGTGAAAACTCCGCCCGAGGTGATGGTTCCACCGGTAGCCGTCCAAGTAACCGCGGAGCTGTAGGCGCCGGTGCCCGAAACGGTGGCGGCGCAGTTCGCAGTTTGCGCCGTGGTGATGGAGGAGGGTGTTGCCGCAACGGTGATGGAAGTGATGGTGAAGGGAGCGGAGGTGATGGTGATAGGCGCGGAACCGGAGACGTTGGTGTAACCAGCCTGGGCGGAGTTGGCGATGCAGCTGCCGGTTCCCGTGCCGGAGGGGGTGAAGATTCCGCCGGAGGTAATGGTTCCACCGGTTGCTGTCCAGGTGACGGCGGAGCTGTAGGCGCCAGTGCCGGACACGGTGGCGACGCAGGTTGCAGTCTGTGCGGTGGTGATGGAGGAGGGCGTTGCGACAACGGCGATATTGGTCACGGTGGGCGGAGGGGCGGTGATCGTGATCGGCGCCGAACCTGAAACGTTGGTGTATCCAGCCTGGGCGGAGTTGGCGATGCAGTCTGCCGGATCCCGTGCCGGAGGGGGTGAACACCCCACCGGAAGTGATGGTTCCACCGGTTGCTGTCCAGGTGACGGCGGAGCTGTAGGCGCCAGTGCCGGACACGGTGGCGACGCAGGTTGCGGTCTGCGCTGTGGTGATGGAGGAGGGCGTTGCGACTACGGTGACCTTAGTGACGGTGGGCGCAGCGGCCGTGATCGTGATCGGCGCCGAACCGGAGACGTTGGTGTATCCGGCCTGGGCGGAGTTGGCGATGCAGCTACCGGTTCCCGTGCCGGATGGGGTGAAGACTCCGCCAGCCGTGATTGTACCTCCGGTTGCTGTCCAAGTTACGGCGGAGCTGTAGGCGCCAGTGCCGGTCACGGTGGCGACGCAGGTTGCGGTCTGCGCGGTGGTAATAGAGGAGGGCGTTGCGACAACGGTGACCTTAGTGACCGTGGGCGGAGGGGCGGTGACGGTGATCGGCGCCGAACCGGAGACGTTGGTGTATCCGGCCTGGGCGGAGTTGGCGATGCAGCTACCGGATCCCGTGCCGGATGGGGTGAAGACTCCGCCAGCGGTGATCGTACCTCCGGTTGCTGTCCAGGTTACGGCGGAGCTGTAGGCTCCAGTGCCGGTCACAGTGGCGACGCAGGTTGCGGTCTGCGCGGTGGTGATGGAGGAGGGCGTTGCGACAACATTGATATTGGTAACAGTTGGCGGAGGAGCGGTGATCGTAATCGGCGCCGAACCGGAAACGTTCGTATATCCCGCCTGGGCGGAGTTGGCGATGCAGCTGCCGGTTCCCGTGCCGGAGGGGGTGAAGACTCCGCCGGAGGTAATGGTTCCACCGGTTGCTGACCAGGTGACGGCGGAGCTGTAGGCGCCGGTGCCGGACACGGTGGCGACGCAGGTTGCGGTCTGCGCGGTGGTGATGGAGGAGGGCGTTGCGACAACAGTGACTTTAGTGACGGTGGGCTGGGCGATCGCGGTGGTGATGGCGACGATCGTCTTTCCGAGCTTGGTCTGGTCCTGGGTTGAAGTAGCAGTAATGGTGTCGGATCCGGAAGCGGTGGCGGTTGAGGGAGCCGAGTAGAGGCCGGAGCTCGAGATCGTCCCCGAGACCGCAGTCCAGGATACGCCGGAGCTATAGGTGCCAGTTCCGGAGACCACGGCCGAGCACTGGCTGGTCTGGCCCGTCTGTACGCTGGCAGGAGTGCAGGAGACGCTGACGGACGTTATGGCTGGGGATGTGGGTAAAATGAAGCTGCCACCGATACAGCCGGTGAGACACAGTACACCAGTAAAAAAGAGGTAAAATGCTGCTTTCCGTCCCATAGTATTCACGCCCTTTCATGCATCCGAAAGTCCGCAGGGTCTTCGACAAAGATTAGTTTTCTCTTAACTTGATACCCGATGCGGATTCGGTCATTCCAAGGCGTTTTCAGTACGTAAGGTATTGAATGAGTGCAAATGAAGTGGCGCAAGGCACCACGAGTTCTTCATGGAGTATATCTTGCTTTTTGCCTGCACTCGGTTATTAGAGTCACAGTTTTTAAGCGTTCATCGTTACCAAGGTAATAAATAGACACAGGTGACAAAGGCCAATCGGCCGTCAGAGATAGTTTTTAGATGTGCAGCTCATTGTTGGACGCGCCGTGGTGGAAATGTCACTCTTCACGAAGCAGGGGTTGACAGAAATCTCACGGATGCGGACCAGTCAGGCGGCGTTCAGGCGCCGAAAGCGGGAGCCGCGTGAACGTTCTTGTTGACTACAGTTGAACTCGAAGGTTTCGGTGAGCCCATCCCGGGGCCAGTTCAGATCGAAGTCCCGGTGCGTGAGCGAAGCGTGATTTTCTAAAGCCTGTGCCCTTCAAGCTGAGCCATTACCAGCTTTGCGCAAGGAAGAACAACCGCAGATCCTTCGACTCCCTACCGCTTCGCTTTGCTCAGCGTGCGGTCGCTCAGGATGACAGCGAGGATGACAGCGAGGATGGAGGCGAGGATGACAGCGAGGATGAAGGAGAGAGAGGGCGGACGACAGAGTGGATGGACGACAGAGATGATGCGGCGCGGGACTTTCAGGGACGTTCGGGCTGGTTTCTGACCAGCGTCGGCTTCAGGTCATCTTGATTGATGGCGATTCGATGAGGCGGCCTTGCGGCGTACACTCCTTGCGTACTTAAAAACGGCGCCCCGACAGCGTGTAATGCGGGCGCGGAAGAGATGAGGATTGAAGACGATGAAGAACTTCGTCATCGCCGTCAGTTTGGCGGCATCGTTTGCCGGGTTGGCATTGCAGGCGCAGGTGAAGGAGCATCCCATTCCCCGCCTGGTCGAGAAGGATGGGCGTTACGCCCTGATCGTGGACGGCGCGCCTTTTCTGATGCTGGGCGCGCAATCGAACAACTCCAGCGACTGGCCGGCCACGCTGCCGAAGGTGTGGCCGGCCATCGAATACCTTCACGCCAATACGCTGGAGACTCCGATCTACTGGGAGCAGTTCGAGCCGAAGCCGGGACAGTTCGACTACTCGGCGGTGGATACGATCCTCGCCCAGGCGCGCGAGCATCACGTCCATCTGGTTCTGCTCTGGTTCGGCACCTGGAAGAACGGCAGCCAGCACTACATGCCCGAATGGATGAAGCTGGAGCCGGAGCGCTACTTCCACGTGACCAACAAGAACGGCGAGCTGGTGGATTCGCCGTCTCCGTTTGCCACAGCATCGCTGGAGGCGGACATGCGCGCGTTCACCGCCTTCATGCGGCACCTCAAGGAGGCTGATCCGGAGCGAACGGTGCTGATGGTGCAGGTGGAGAACGAAACCGGCACATGGGGAACTGTCCGCGATTACTCGCAGGCCGCGGAAAAAGCTCTTTGCAGCTCCGGTTCCCGCCGAAGTGCTGAAGGCCATGGACAAGACGGCTGGAACGCCGGCGAACTGGCAGGAGGCCTTCGGTGCCGAGGCGGAAGTCAACTTCCATGCCTGGGCGGTTGCCCGCTACGTGGGACAGGTTGCCGCCGCGGGCAAGGCTGTTTATCCGCTGCCGCTTTATGTCAATGCCGCGCTGCGCGATCCGCTCAAGCCGGAGGTCCCGGTCAACTACGAGAGCGGCGGCCCCACGGACAACGTGCTTCCCATCTGGAAGGCGGCGGCGCCGGCGATCGACGTCCTCGCGCCCGATATCTACCTTCTTGACACGGCGAGGTATCTGAAGGTGATGGAGCTCTATCATCGCCCGGACAACGCCTTGTTCATTCCGGAGACCGGAGGAGGGACACCGCATGCCGCCCGTTTCCTTTTCTCCGCGCTGGGCCTTCAGGCGATCGGCTACTCGCCGTTCGGCCTGGATTACACGCGGACACGTCCGGCGCAGAACGGCGGAGGGGATGCGAAGGACGCATTTTTGGAGCCGACGGCGCAGAACTACCGGCTGATCGGTCCGATGATGCGCGATGTGGCCCGCCTTAATTTCGAGGGCAAGCTGCAGGCGGTGGCGGAAGTGGAAGGCAAGCCCACGCAGACGCTTCATTTTGGAGACTGGGACGCGGTGGTTTCCTATGGAGCGGCCGGAAGAGCCCCCGCGAAAGGAAATCCCGAGCCGATCGGGCGCGCCCTGGTCGCTCAACTGAAGGACAACCAGTTTCTGGTGGCCGGATACTATTGCCGCGTCGATTTCCGGCCGGCCGGCACCGAGCAGCAGCGGAAGTCGCAGCAGATCGTGAATGGAAGCCGGACAGACGCCATCGGCGCAGATCGACGGCAAGTGGCAGCATCGGCAATTCCTGCGCGTGGAAGAAGGCACTTATGAAAACGGCGCATTCAAGTTCATGCGCATTCTGAATGGCGATCAAACGGACTGGGGACTCAGCTTCAGTTCAGAACCCGAGGTGCTGCGGGTGTCGGTTGCGACCTACTGACGCGGGGAAATGGGGAGGCGAAGACGGGCCTCAGATTTGAAAGGAGAACGGCACCATGAGTCGCGAACTGACGCGAAGAGCCTTTCTGGGCGATGCGGCGCTGCTTGGCGTTGGATCGGCGATGGGGTTGGACAATGCACTGGCAGGCGAGGCGGCGGCTGAAGCGAAACCAATAGACGGGCGCGAGGGGATGGTACGCAAATCGAGCTTCGACGACGGGTGGAGCTTTTCACGAGGGGATATTCCCAATGGGCAGTCGCCGGACGCGACCGGCGGGAACTGGACAGCCGTGGATCTGCCGCACGACTGGAGCATTGCCGGACCCTTCAGCGAAACCGAACCGTGCGGCAGCGAGGGAGGTTACCTGCCCACCGGCATTGGCTGGTACCGCAAATCGTTCCGGCTTGCGCAGAGTGATGCGGGGCGGCGCATGCTGCTGCAGTTTGACGGTGTGTACCAGTGCAGCGATGTGTGGATCAACGGCCAGCACCTGGGCACGCGGCCCTATGGCTTCATTCCATTTTTCTACGATCTGAGCAAGCATCTTCATTTCGGCAATGAGCCAAACGTGGTCGCGGTGCGCGTGGATAATTTACATCAGCCAAATCTGCGCTGGTACTCGGGCTCGGGGATCTATCGCCATACCTGGCTTATCAACACCGGGCCGGTGTACATCGATCAATGGGGCACGGGGGTGACCACGCCGGAGATTACCAAGGAAAATGCCGCTGTCGAGATTTCAACGCGGGTGCGGAACGAGCTGGGGCGGAGTGCGCGCTGCAGGCTGACGACAGCGATCCTGGACCAGAAGGGGCGGTTGTGCAGTCGGCGGAAACAGATGCGGAGATTCCAGCCGGCGGAGAGCATGTTTTTGTGCAGCGCATCGGCGTGCCCCAGCCCATGCTCTGGTCAAACACCACTCCGTATACTGTATTCCGCACGGCAGGTGCTGCATGAGGAAAACAAGGAGGCCGATTCAACGCGGACTGCTTTCGGCATCCGCTCCATCGAGTTCGATGCGGACAAGGGATTTCTGCTGAATGGCGAACGGGTCAAGCTGAATGGAGTTTGCCTGCACGACGATGGGGGCGCGGTCGGGGTCGCGGTTCCGAAGCGGATCTGGGAGCGGCGATTTGCGGTGCTGAAAGAGATGGGCTGCAACGCCATCCGCGCCAGCCACAATCCGCACACTGAGGAGTTTCTCGATCTTTGCGACACGATGGGATTTCTGGTGATGGCGGAGGCGTTCGACGAATGGCGGGAGCCCAAGGGACAGACGCCGCTCTATGGTTATCACCGGTATTTTGACGAGTGGTCGGCACGCGATATGGCGGACATGATCTCCCGCGACCGCAATCATCCGTCCATTGTGATCTGGAGCGCGGGGAATGAGGTTCCGGACCAGGATGTGCCCCGAGGCGTGGAAACTCTGCGCGGACTGAACAAGATCCTGCACACGAGCGATCCGACGCGGCTGGTTACGGTGGCCTGCGACCAGATTGTCGCGGAACCTCACCATGCGCTGCCGGAGTTTCTCGCCGAGCTGGACGTGGTGGGATACAACTACGTTGGCCGCTGGCGGGACCGGCGCGAAAAGTTTTACAGCATCGATCGACACGATTTTCCGCAGCGGCGTTTTATGGGAACTGAAAACGGCGGCGATGCCGAGCTTCTATCCCGGCGAAAGCCCGGCCAGTTACGGCGCGGGCCCGGCATCGAACGAGCGCATCGAGGTAGAGCAATTGCAGCGGTTCACCCAGGTCTACGATTACGTGAGCGGCGACTTCATGTGGACCGGGATCGACTACCTGGGCGAAGCTCAGATGGCCGGCGAAGTCGTCGCGCTCCGGGGTGATCGACACCTGCGGCTTTCAAAAGGACGGCTATTACTTTTACAAGAGCCTGTGGACGAAGGCACCGGTGCTGCACCTTTCTCCGCATTGGAACTGGGCGGGAAAGGAAGGCGAGATTATCCCGGTGATCTGCTTTACGAACTGCGACACCGTGGAATTATTTTTGAACGGCAAGAGCCTGGGCGCGCAGGGCTTCATGTTCCCCGAGACCGGCATGGAGAACAAGTATGCCAATTTTCCGGCGCGAGACAGGGTACCGCAGACTACCGGCGATCTTCATCTGGCATGGAATGTGCCCTACCAGCCCGGCACGCTGAGGGCGGTTGGAACAAAGGACGGGCAAGTCGTGCTGACGGTGGATCGAGTTACGACAGGGAGTCCGGCGGCGGTTCGCCTGAGCGCGGACAGGACACGGATCGGCACCGAATGGGACGACCTTTGCCACGTCGCGGTTGAGATTGTGGACCAGGAGGGCCGGGTTGTGCCTGAAGCAGACAACGAATTGGAGTTTGAGCTGAGCGGCCCGGGACGCATACTCGGGCTGGATAACGGCCGGGCGGACAGCCACGAAAGCTACCAAGGGAATCGGCGCAAGGCTTTCGGCGGCCGGGCGCTGGCGCTGGTGCAATCGAACGGGCGGCCGGGCGAGATGCGGCTGACTGCGTCGGCCTTGTCGCTGGCCGGCGCATCGGTCACCATCACGGCGGACCGGAGCTGATGGGGCGACTAAAACCGGCTGCATAATTGGAATCGGGGGCGGCAAAGAGATTCCCTCAGGGGCTAAAGCCCTCGTTGATTTTGCTGTGCTTGCGGCACGCGACCCAGAGGGTGCCCCGGTCGTGCCCTGATACAAAGCTTCTGAGAATCTTCGCTGGAGCGAGCTTTTCCGCAACCTGTAAAGCCCCAGATTCCATGCGGCTCTTGCGGCGCGGTTGAAACCGCGCCCTTCCAAAACGCGATTTTTGCAGGCAGTTCCAAGGAACGACAATGCGACCTGAATTCCGCACTCTTAGAGATCATCCTGAAGTTTCTGTTCTGATTGTTGGCGGCGGCATCAACGGAATCGGCTTGTTCAACGAGTTGGCGCTGCAGGGAATCGATGTACTGCTGGTTGAGAAGTCCGATTTCTGCGCCGGAACCAGCGCCGCGATGACGCGGGTGATTCACGGCGGCCTTCGCTACCTGGAGAATGCGGAATTCCGGCTGGTGCGCGAGTCGCTGAGGGAACGAAACCGGCTGTTCAGAAACGCGCCTCACTACGTCAAGCCGCTGCCTACAACGATTCCGATCTTCAATTGGACGTCGGGGATGGTTGCAGGGATTCGCAATCTGCTGAACTGGCCCACCAAGCCGGGCAATCGAGGGGCGCTGCTGATAAAGACCGGTCTGACGCTTTACGACTTTCTCGCCGGCCGCAAGTCTCCGTTGCCGCGGCACCGGTTCCGCTCAAGGCGGGCGGCCCTCGCGCTGCGGCCCGCACTGAATCCCGAAGTGATCTGCACCGCAACTTACTACGATGCGAAGATCACTTATCCGGAACGGCTATGCCTGGAACTGGTCCAGGACGCTGAAGCCGCGTGTTCCGGGGCGCATGCGATGAATTACGTTCGGCTGCAGAGCGCGGCGGGCGGCGCGGTCGTTCTGCGCGACGAGGTCTCCGGCGAGACCTGCGAAGTGAGGCCGAAGATCGTGGTCAACGCCACGGGCGCGTGGATCGACGGCACCAATCGCGAGCTTCGGCCGCGCGAGCCAGTTCATCGGCGGCACCAAGGGCTCCCACATCGTGCTGGACCACCCTGAACTGGTGGCAGCCACCGGGGACGACATGATCTACTTCGTCAACCGGGACGGCCGCATCTGCATCTTCTATGCGGTCGATGGCAAGGTGATCGCCGGCGCAACGGATATTCCCACGGACGATCCGGATGCAGCCTGCGACGAAGGCGAGGTGGACTACCTTCTCAAGTCCATGCGCCAGGCGTTCCCTTCGATCCACGTGGACCGGTCGCATGTCGTTTTCCGGTTCTGCGGTGTCCGCCCGCTGCCGCGCAGCAATGCTCTGACGCCGGGCCAGATCAGCCGCGACCACAGCTTTCCGGTTCTGCCGGCGGGCAACGGAATCGACTTTCCCGATCTACTCGCTGGTGGGCGGAAAGTGGACCACCTTCCGCGCGCTTGCCGAGCAGGTTGCCGACGAGATTCTGCGAGTGCTGGGCCGCCCGCGCGTGCGCAGCTCGGCGGATGTTCCGATCGGCGGCGGCAAGGGTTATCCCCGGCTGCCGCAGGGCACCGGACTGCCACAGGAGCGGCTGCCGGCCCTGGAGGAACGCTATGGCACCGGCGCGGATCGCGTCGCTGCCTATATGCAGGCGGGCCCGGATGCGCCGCTCCACTGCCACCCCGGCTACTCACGCCGGGAGATCGAATATCATTGCGCTCAACGAGCGAGTCGTTCACCTCGACGACCTAATCATGAGACGAACATTGATGGGCATTCTGGGAGAGGTGAACCGGCCGCTGCTGGAAGAGCTGGCCGGCGTGGTTTCGCCGGTTCTGGGGTGGCCGGAGGAGAAGGCCGCGGCGGAGATCGAACGAACCGCCCAATTACTCAGGAAGGTTCACGGGGCGATGGCGGCGGCGTGATCGAAGTCGCTCTTCAGGTGCTCATAGATGTTCCAGAAACACGCGGTAGATCTGCGTGTACTTTTCGTGATTGGCCGGGTTCGGTTCGAAGCGCCTGTCAAGATGCACCATCTCCGAAAGTGATTTGCGAACATCGGGAAAGGCTCCCGTCCCCATTCCGGCAAGGATGGCGGCGCCGAACGGAGAGCCGACCGCGGCGCGCGGCAGCAGCAGCGGCATGCCCAGAACGTCCGCCTTGATCTGATTCCATAGATCGCTGCGGCTGCACCCGCCCACGCTTCTCATCTCCCGTACTTCAGCGCCGGCGCGGGCCGCGACCTCAACGTTGTGACGAAGGGCAAAGGCTGCGCCCTCAAGAATGGCGCGCACCAGCGCGGCTTTGGGCGTGGCCAGCGAGAGACCGAAGAACACGCCGCGGGCATTGGTATGCCAAAGCGGCGACCGCTCCCCCATCATGTAGGGGAGGAAGATGACCCCGCCACTGGCCGGCTCGATGCTGGCTGCCTGCCGCGTGAGCTGATCGTATGCGTCGGGACTGGGCTCGGGGCCGCCTTCGTGCACGGACCGGTCCGCGGACTGTGAGAACTGATCGCGAAACCAGCGCAGGCAACCACCCGAAGAGACCATGGCGCCGAGCAACAGGTGAATGTGCGGCAACGCGTGGGGGATGGCGATCAACGCCGGCTCGGTGACGCCACGGTCGTTGGGGATGATGACGACGGTGGAGGTCCCGGTCATTTCGACGGCGATTCCGGGCTCGGTGACGCCGGCCTCCAACGCCGCAACCGGGCTGTCGATGTTCCCGGCCATTACCGGGGTGCCGGGCTTGAGGCCGGTAGCTTCGGCGGCTTCCGCAGCGACTTCGCCCTGAACGCGGTGGCCTTCCATGACCTCGGGGAACTGCGCCGGATCCACTCCACAAGCGGAACAAAGCGCTTGAGACCACTCGCCGGTGGCGTAGTCGCGCAGTTGCAAGAGAACAGCGTGCGCGGGGTCCATGGTGAGACGCCCGGTAAGCCGGTAGTTTATGTAGCCGTTCACCTGAGCGAACTTCCAGGTCCGCTTGAGGATTTCGGGTTCGTGATTGCGCAGCCAGAGCAAACGCGCGGCCACGTAGAAAGCGTCGGGGCGGTTGCCGGTGATGCGATAGATTTGCTGCGCGCCGAGCATTTCAGTGAGGCTTACCGCTTCGGCTTCGGCGCGGCGGTCCATCCAGATCATGGCGGGACGCAGCGGCCGGCCTGAGCTGTCAAGCGGCAACAAGGTGGGCGCCTGGGAACTGACGGCCAGACCCAGAAGCCTTTCCCGCCCATGCTCGACTTTTTCGAGGGTCTCGCGAACGGCGCGGCAAGTTGCCTGCCACCAATCTTCGGGGTTCTGCTCAACCCACGCGGGCCGAAGGTGATGGAGGGGATAGTCTGCCTGGGAGACGGCACAGACGTTTCCGCGCAGGTCGAGAAGGACGGCCTTTACGGAACTGGTACCGACATCGACGCCGAGGAGTAGAGGTTCCACGTTGTCCTCCGCGTCAGCGAGCCGCATAGAGCGGCGCGATTGAAACCACTCCAAGGCCGGTGACAAAGAGAATGAACATGAGCACGAGGAGCCGGTTGACGCGCGGCCCGCCTCCCGCGAATTCCCGCCATACCAGGACACCCCAGAGCGCGCCGACCATGGTGGAGCCCTGGCCGATGGCGTAGCTGATCGCGGGACCCACCTGCAACTCCCGCGGAGCGCTGGCGGCCACGAAGTTGAACAGCGAACCGGCTATCCAGACCACGCCGCCGACGATGCCGAGAAAATGTACCCACGAATTTCCGCGAAGGTAATCTGAGAATCTCAGCCGCGGACCTTCGATCGGGAATCTCATGAAGTAGAGGTTGTACACGAAAACCGAGGCCAGCACGCCGAGGCTAAAGACGAATCCGACCGCGTAGGGGCCAAGGCCTTTCTCACCCGACTTGCCGATCTCGACGAGCGGGTAAAACGTTCCCATCAAAATGCCGCCGACGATGCTGAGCCTGATGCCTTTCCAGGTGGCTGCACGTTTGGCGGCGGCATCCGCTTCGTCCCCGGCGGTGCTTTTGCTGACGGCGTGGGCGCGGTAGGCGATGGCGTCAACGACGATGGCGCCGACAATCAGAGCGACACCGGCACACAACAGATAGGGATTCCCCTGGGGGTTGACAAGGTAGTTCCAAACCACGCCGACGATGAGCGCCAAGCCCACGCCGATGGGAAACGCTACGCCCATTCCGGCTACAGAAATGGCGCCAACCAAAAGGATGTTGGAGAGGTTATAGATGACGCCGCCCAAGAATCCGCAGAGGATATTGATGCGGCCCGCGTGGGCGAGATCGGCGGCGAAGCCGAGGCCGTCAGATCCCCAGGTGCCAAAGGTGAGGCCAGCGATGGCAGCGCCCAGCGCCACTCCGATGGAGTAGTCGTAGTAGAGGAGCTCAAATCGCCAGCCTTTGGCGATCTTGAGCACGTTGGCCCATGAGCCCCAACAGAGCATGGTGAGAATGGTGAGCACCAGTGCGGCTATGTACGTGTGCGGCAGAGTCATGAGGTTTCCTTTCACCCGCTGACAATGGTTTGCGCAACTTCAGGGCCTCATGTCGGTGAGCGCCCTCATGGCGGCATAATGATCGGGACTGGCTTTGAGGGCCAGGGAAAATTCCTGGCGGGCCTGATCCCGATGGTCCAGGCCGAGTTGGCCAAGGCCAGCAATAAAGTGGGCATCGGCGAGCTGGGCGTTTTGAGTCGAAGCGGCGTTGGGCTGCATCGGAGCGCCCGGATTGGACGCCGTGCCCAGCGCCTTTGCGCCTGCATCGATCAACTGCGAGAAGATTTTTCTGGCGCGATCCGGCTGGCCAAGTTTCTGGAAAGCCATGGCCTGGTAGTAGAGCGCGGCTTGCTCAACGTGGACACCGGCGGCGAGTCCGCCGACGCTGCCGCGACGGAATTGCGGGCCGGGCGAGTTTTCCGAATTGCGGGGAGTTGGGGGCGAACCGGCAGACGCCTCGCTCCAGAAGCGCCGGGCTTTGTCCCGATCGCCCATCGCCTCATACGCATTGCCGATCCAATAGGAGATTTCGGCTTTGCGGCCGCTCACATCGCCGCTCGCTCCCTGAAGGCTGACGGGGATCTCGAGAGCCGCCTGATAGTCGGTCAACGCCTGCGCGTACTGGCCGGCGACCATCTGCCGATGACCGCGCGCCAGACGGGCGTTGATCCATGAGTCGCCCAGAGAAAAGCTTCCGCCGCCCTCCCAGGCGCGGAAGAATCGCGACTGCAGCAATTGGATGGCGTCGTCAAACTTTCCGGCATAGATTTTGAGGTTGACCTCGCGCGCGATCACTTCGTCGCGGTTGATGACTGCCTGATGGGCTTCCATGAGGGCCAAGCGCTTCTCGGGGGAAACGCCGTTCTCTTCATAGAGTTTGTCGAGGTCATTGACGACCATGGCGTTGCCGCCGACCTGGACGGCCTTTTCAAGAGCGGCCAGCGCCTTGTCACTCTGATTGCCCTGGCGCGTGTAGACCATGGCCAGGTTGCGGTAGACGACGGGAAAATCCGCGCCGAGGGAGGCAGACTTTTCCCAGAGAGCCTGGGCCTCAAGCGGCTGCCAGTCATACAACAGGTTGCCAAGATAGTAGGGGGCGCGCGAATCGGATGGATCGACCCGCATGGCATCGCCGAGCACGGCGATCATTTCCATCTGGAACGGGAAGACATAATCCGCTGGGGCCTTTTCAGCCAGGCGATCGTAGTCGCGGGCCTTGCCGGGCTGGTGCAATTGCCCGGCAAAATAGCCCAGGTAGTAGTAGACCAGCGGAGAGAGTTTGGATTTGTCAGGAGCCGCGTTGACGATGTGCGTGAGCAGCGCGGTGCCATCCTGCCATAGTCCGGCATCCATATAGGCGGCGGCAACCTCGAGGGCGGTTGCGGGATGCGCGTTCATGGTGGTGAGCAGCGGCGCGTCGCTCGCGGGCGATTTCGCCGCCATCCAGCGCTCGGCGATTCCCTGCACGTCGAGAGGATCGATCTTCGAAATGGCGGAGACGGCGGCGAGCGCTTCGTTGGTGCGCCCGGCGTGACGCAGCAACGCGGCCTTCAGCGCCAAGGCGCGGATATTCAGGGCATTGGCTTCGAGAGCATCTTCGTCTTTGGTGAGGGCCGCATCGAAGTCGCCTCGCGCCGATGCAATCTCAGCCAACTCAAAATAGCCTGGAGAGCGCCATGCGGCGCTCCAGGTGGATTTATAAAACTGGGCGTATGCATCGTCGAGCTTGCCTTGCGCTTTCAGGGCCAGGCCGAGGTAGTAGAAGGCTTCACCGTCTTTAGGCGATGTGTAACTCGCGGTGGAGCGCTGGAGCGCCTTGCGCAAGAACTTTTCCGCATCGGCATAACGGCCGGCCTTGATGGCGTCAATGCCGAGCACGGTGTTTACGCGGATGTCGCCGGGGTCGCGCCGCAGCGCCTCCTGCCAATACGCATTGGGATCGCCGCTGGGGGAATGAAACTGCTCCATCCTCAAGCCGGTCAGGTACAACTCTTCGTTGGTCCTGATGGCAGCGGGCGGCGGCGGGTCAACCACCGGCGAGGGGATTTTTTCGGTTTCAAGCCTGACCGGAGAATAGGCGACGCATTCCTTGCCGTCGGCCTGCATGGAGGCGCGCAGATCGTGCTCATCCGCGCCGCTGGGCAAGTTGACTTCCTTCACATAAGGATGGGCGGGGCCGATCGCGATTTTTTCGTTTAACAAGACCTGGTCCTTGAGTTTGAGCGTGACGGTGGCCGAGGGCCGCTCCTGGGTTGAATAGAATCCGACCGTAGCTTTGCCGTCCTTGACTTCAAGATTGACGGCGCCTTCGAGGTTGGCGTTCTTGACGCCGTCGATGCCGCGAAAGGGATACCAGTATTGCGTCCACAGACGGGATTCATAGGGCTGGAGCCAGGTGTAATCGGGTTGATTGTCGGAATATGCGCCCACCATCAGTTCGATGTACGGGCCGTCGGAATCGGTGAGCTCATCTTCAGCCGCCAGGCCGCGGGGACCGTTGCCCCAGGTCCAGAATTTCTTGCCGGGAACGACATTGTGGTCGGCGATGCTGAGGATGCCGGCGTTTTTGCCATGGTCGTAGCCGGCCAGAAAATCGTCCTGGTAATTCCAGGCAAACATGGAAGTCGCGCTGTAATGGTTCTTGTACCAGCTCACGTCAACGCCCTTGGTGAAGTCCGATCCGGCGTACTTGGTGGTCGCGATGGGCCAGGTAGTGAAGTCGCGCTTGGCGTGGAAGGTGACGAATTGCGTGCTGGGCGGGAAGATGATCTGGTAGTTGTCGTTGACGTGAACCGCAACGTTGGAGAAGCTCAACATCGAGGTTGGGACCGGGGTCCGGTTGATCATGCGGAAGGAAGCCTGGAGGTAGGATTTTCCGGGATGCAGCGTCAGTCCGACGGCCCAGCCCATGCGATCCCGCAGTTCCAGCTCACCTACCCAGACGGTCTTCGATCCGTCGGCGTTTTCTTCGATCTTGTATTGCACGGGGAGGAAACTGGTGGCGCGGTGGTGGTGCGGGATGTCCCATTCGATTCCACCGGAGATCCATGCGCCGAGAAGACTGATGAGCGCAGGCTTGATGACGTGCTGGTGGTAGATGAAATCGTAGCCATTGGTCTTGTCCAGGGCCTCGAATACCTTGCCGCCGAGTTCGGGGAGAATGCCGATTTTTACATATTCGTTTTCGAGAAAGACCATGTTGTAGGTCTTGTCTTTTTTCTCGGTGGTGAGGTTGTCGTAGGCGGGGTAGGGATAGATGCGATGCTGCGCGCCCTGGGAAGCGCCTCCGAAATAGAACTGCGGATTGGGGTCCGGCGGCCCGATGAGGTAGGTGGGGATGGTGACTTTTTCTTCCCAGACCTTGACGGGGGTTGGGGCGGCAAGGAGCGGCAAAACGATGGCCAGGGTTAACAGACAGACGGCAAAAGACCGGTAGGTTCCTGGTTGCATGGGCATTCTCCGAAAGAGCCTGAGATCGATGGCCGCGAATTGAGGGTCCCCGGCGGGTTCCGCTGGAAGGAAATTCGACTTTTCCGGCTCGCTGGAATTGTATCGCTATTCGCGGATGCACCCGGGCTAAATTGGCCGCATGGCAGAAGGGTGGCCGGGGGCAATCGTGGGGCGGATTGAGGGGGCATTCCTTCGGGGGCTGAAGCCCGCATTCATTTTGCGAGGGTAATGTTCGGGCTATTGGTTCCTGCATAAATAATGTCCTTGCGCCGTCCCTACGGGACTCCGTAACAAACTTGTGGAATCCCTTTTCCCCACGCTGAAGCGCGGGGCTAACCAACTTTGCGCCTCCGGCGCGTTTGTGCGGACATTACTTATGCAGTCCTCAATAAAGCCCGTACCCTTCAGACTTACCCATTGCCGATAGGTCGGATCGCAGTAGCGGACGGGCAGGGGTTCGCGCGGAAGCGTGGGCGGCGAAAGGGGCGCGGATTGGGCTTATTCAGGGTTCATTCGCCGTAGGGGACCCAGATGTTCTTGACCTGCGTGGCGTGTTGCAGGAACCAGCGGCCTTCGGCCTGGGCGGGATTGAACCAATCGTACTCGTGGCCGTCGTTGGTCCACACCTGCTTCATATTGCCGATGGAGGCGGCCCGCACCATCGCGGCTTCCTCGTCGCTACGGAAGCACCAGATGGCCTCGATGCCGTCATGCTCGGCGAGGGTCTTGCCCAATTCTGCCGGCTTGCCCGCGACAAGGTTCACCACGCCGCCGGGCAGATCGCTGGTGTCGAGCACCTGGTACAGGTCACCGAGAATGAGCGGGTAGCGATCCGAAGGCACGGCAACCACGGTGTTGCCCACCGCAATGGCGGGCAGAAGCAGCGAGAGCAAGCCGAGCAGCGGCGCTTCAGCAGGGGCAAGAATGCCGATGGCCCCTACCGGCTCAGGCATGGCGATGGCGATGTTGCGGCCGGGCGGATGATGCACTTGTCCGTCGTACTTGTCGGCCCACGCGGCATAGGTGAAGATGCGCTGGATGGAGAGATCGGTTTCCAGGGCCGCCTGCTCCTCTCCGACGGCCGCGGCCAACCGGTGCGCGATCTCGTCGCGGCGCTGGATCATGTTTTCGGCGATGTAATAGATGACCTGGGCGCGGTTATGAGCGCTCGATCTGGCCCAGCCGGAGGCGGCGCGCGCGGCTTCTACCGCGTTGCGGATGTCTTTGCGGTTGCCGAGCGGAGCTTCGCCGAGCAGTTGGCCCTGCGCACCGTAGACGGGGAAGGAGTAGCCGGAATCAGGACGGGCCTGCTTTCCGCCGATGTACTGCTTGACGGTGCGGTCGATGAGGGTTTCGGCCGAGGTTTCAGCCGACGCAGAGCTTTCCTGGTCGTCCGGAGTGGCGATGCGCGATTCGCAGTGGCACGAGCGGGGGGCAGCGTGTGCAGCCATTTCGGAGTCAGATACTCGAGCATGCCCTCGCGTCCGCCTTCGCGGCCATAGCCGGATTCGCGATAGCCGCCGAATCCGCAGGCGGCGTCGAACTGGTTGGTGCAGTTGACCCAGACCACGCCGGCCTTGACCTGAGCGGCGAGGTCGAGCGCTACGTTGATGTTCTCGCTCCAGATGCTTGCGGCAAGCCCGTAGACAGTATTGTTGGCCAGCTCGGCGGCCTCGGCCGGGGTGCGGAAGGTCATGGCGGCCAGCACCGGGCCGAAGATCTCTTCCTGCGCTACGGTGGCCGACGGATGCACGTCGGTGAGCAGAGTGGGCGGGAAGTAACAGCCCTTGTCGGGAAGCGGGTTGTGCGGCTGCCAGCAATGCGCGCCCTCGGCTACGCCCGCGTCGACCATCTTGCGGATGGTTTCAAGCTGCACCGGCGAGACAATCGCGCCGATGTCGATCGACTTGTCAAGCGGATGACCGACGCGCAGCGTTTCCATGCGGGCGCGGAGGCGGGCATAGAGGGTTTCAGCGACGCGTTCCTGCACCAGCAGGCGCGAACCCGCGCAGCATACCTGGCCCTGGTTGAACCAGATGGCGTCAACCAGGCCCTCGACCGCGGAGTCGAGATCGGCATCGTCGAAGACGACGAAGGGCGATTTGCCGCCCAGTTCGAGCGAGAGCTTCTTGTGGCGATTGCGCGGTGGCCTTGCGGATGATGCGGCCGACTTCAGTGGAGCCGGTGAAGGCAATCTTGTCGATGCCGGGATGTTCGATAAGCGCCTGGCCGGTGCGCGCGTCGCAGGTGAGCACGTTGAGCACGCCGGGAGGCAGGCCCACTTCCATGGCCAGCTCGGCGAAGGCGAGAGCGGTGAGCGGCGTGTATTTCGCCGGCTTGATGACTACCGTGTTGCCCGCGGCCAGCGCCGGAGCCACCTTCCAGGCAAACATCAGCAGGGGGAAATTCCAGGGAATGACCTGGCCGACAACGCCGCAGGCCGTGTAGTTGGGAAACTCCGACTCGAGCAGTTGCGCCCAGCCGGCATGATGGTAAAAGTGGCGAGCCACCAGGGGAATATCGATGTCGCGGCTCTCGCGGATGGGTTTGCCGTTGTCCATAGACTCCAGCACCGCCAGGCGGCGCGAGTGCTTCTGCACCTGGCGGGCGAGAGCATAAAGATACCGCGCCCGCTCGTGCCCGCTGAGCGCCTGCCAGGCGGGGAAAGCCTTGCGCGCGGCGGCAATGGCGGCTTCAACGTCATCGAGATTGCCCTTGGCGACCTCGGCAAGGGTGTCGCCGCAGGAGGGATCGCTGGTGGTTTGATACTCGCCGCCGGCCGGCTTAACCCATGCCCCGCCGATGAACTCCTCAAAGCGGCGATGATGCCGCTCCAGCCATTGGACCGCTTCCTTGGGATCCTCCGGCGCGGCTCCGTATTCCATGGTGTAGAACTTCTCGGCAATGCTCACAGCGTCTCCTTCCAATGCTCGAAAACCGTTTATGCGATGGGGTGACGGTAGGCCGCCGAATAACGGCCAGTGAGATGATGCTCCAATTGGCGCTCGATGTCGCCCAACATGCCGCTGGCGCCGAAGCGGAAGAGCGACGGCTCAAGCCATGGACGCCCCAGCTCGTCCTTCATCATGGCCAGCCAGTCCAGCGACTGCTTGGCGGTGCGAATGCCGCCGGCCGCCTTGAATCCGACGGCCATGCCGGTGCACTCCGCGTAGTCGCGGATGGCGCGGACCATGGTGAGGGTGACGGGGAGGGTGGCGTTCACAGCTTCCTTGCCCGTCGAGGTCTTGATGAAATCCGCGCCGGCCATCATGGCCACCCAACTGGCGCGGGCCACATTGCGCAGCGTCATCAGGTCTCCCGTAGCCAGGATCGCCTTCATGTGCGCCGGCCCGCAGGCTTGCTTGAAGGCCGCAATCTCGTCGTAGAGCGCCTGCCAATCGCCGTTGAAGACGTGGGCGCGGGTAATTACGATGTCGATCTCTTGCGCGCCTGCTTCCACCGAGCGATGAATCTCCTCAACCCGCTCCGCCAGCGGCGACAATCCGGCGGGAAATCCGGCCGAGACCGCGGCCACCGGGAATGCCCGATCCCTCCAGCGCCTTGACCGCGGTTTCAACAAAGGCGTGATAGACGCAGACAGCGGCGACGGTCAGATGGAGATCCTCGATACCGAGCCCCTCAACGAGGTGCCGCTGCAGCGGGTTGCGGGCCTTGGCGCAGAGCCGGCGGACGCGATCGGCCGTGTCGTCGCCGCTGAGCGTGGTGAGGTCCATGCAGGCGATGGCGCGCAGCAGCCAGGCTGCCTGGTTCTCCTTTTTGACGGTGCGGCGGGTAACGTGAGTCGCCGCGCGGCGCTCCACCGCGCTGGTGTTGACGCGCACCCTCTCCACCCAGTCCAGATTGAGGGGAATGCCGCCGGTTGGCTTCGAGCGAACGCCCGTTGAGGACCACCGGGATGGGTTGAACCGCGCCTGCCGCGCCGCGCGCGGATGTTGCCGATTGGAGGGCCATGGTGCCTGTCTCCGCATAGAACAGAGAAGTGGATTCAAGAAAAATACCGGCTAAGAATACCGCCTCCCCGGCTCTCAAAGAGGAGCCGCGATAACGAGGTCGGAGCAAGAAGGATAAATCTCCCGCCGTCCCAAATCAACCGCGGAATCGAGGGGTCCGCTGTCAGGCAGGATACGCCGATGAAGCCATGCCCGGCATCAGGAGCGGTGGTGCAGCGCCCGGAAATGAAGCGCATGCTCGACTGCGATTGTGACTGGATTGCTGTTGTTATCGGCTCAGAAGCCACGTCCGCGCCATAGGGCCGGTTGCATAAATGCAGTTCTGAAAAAGGGAGCCTCCCTCAGGGGCTAAACAGGCTGCGGAAAAAGGGGAAATAGGAGGCGAATTTCCCGAAGAGCATACCGCAGGGGCTAAAGCCCTCGTTGATTTTGCTGCACTTGCGGCAGCGACCGAGGGTGCCCAGTCGTGCCCTGACACTTCTTGCAACTCCGAATGAGTTTTTCCGCAGCCTGTAAAGCCCTCGTTTTATGCGGCTCTTACGGCACGGCTGAAGCCGTGCCCTTTCAAAGCCCGACTTTCACCACGGGCTGATAGGGCGCCGGCCCGGTCAGGCATTCCGGATATTGCGGTTTCTCTGATGCAACGCTAACACCAGCGCGACCAGTGCAGTGAGGAACGAAACCCCGGCAAGCGCGAGAAATGCGCTGCGCCAGCCGAACGCAACGCTGATCCGCGCCACCGTGTCGCCCGAGAGCCAACCCGCCATATAGCCAAATCCATCAATGATTCCCGCCGCTGTGGCGCTCCCGCGCTGGCCGCCGAAGTCAAGCGACATGGCGCCGGCCAGATAGGAGTATGGTCCCAGCAACATGAAGCCGACCAGCCCTACAAGGACGGTCGGCGCCCATGCTCCCGCGTGGCCGGGCACGCGGCCCATCAGCAGCCAGGCACACCGTGCATGCCGTCATCCCGGCCACGACCAGGACGTTGCGCCCGTTGGGGCCGAGCTTGTCGCTCAGAAACCCGCCCAGCAGCACGGAGATGCCGCCGCAGAGAGGGAAAAGCGCGCTGCGGCTGGCCGCCACGCTCGGCAGCAGGCCTACGAACTGCACAAAATAGGTCGGCGTCCACAGGTTGAACGTCTCGCGCAGCAGCGTGGTGCCGAAGGCCAGCAGACAAACCAGCCAGAACGCGAAGCTGGTGAGAAGGGGGCGCAAAATCGCGCCGATTTTTTGCGTGTTGCTCGGCGCCCGGCTCCTCGTCCGCATACACATTTCTGGGATTCACTTCCGGCGCGGGCAGGCCGCGCTCGGCGGGCGTCTCGCGCAGCAGCAGCAGGTTGATGAGACAACAGGACCCCGAGCGCTGCCGCGGCAAAAAGAAGACGCCGCGCCAGCCCACGCCATGGGCGAGCAGTTGGCTCATCATCCAGCGGCATCCCGCGTCGCCAAACAGGAAACTCAGGCTCACCACCGCCATCACGCTGCCGTAGGTGGAGTAGGAGAACCAGCGCGACGAAACCCGCACCAGTCCCGCCCAGCCTTGCGACTGGAAGAGCCGGTTGCCAATCCACGCCAGCGTGAAAATGGGAAATCCGCCGCTCATGGCAAAGACGATGGTGAAAACGATGGAGCCGGCCATGCCGCCCAGGAAAATACGCCGGCCTCCGCGCGGTGTCGGCCAGTGCGCCGGAGAAGAACTTGCCCAACGCATACGCGACAGTGCCCATCGAGGCCATGAAACCCAGGCGGATTTGCGCTGCGTCGGCGTGATGCCATGACGCGCCAGATCGCGAATCAGATCGGGCAACACCACGGAGAGATCGGAGCGGCAGAAATAATAGCCGGAATAGCCCAGCGCCAGGAGCGCGGCCGTGGCGCCGTGCCAAGACGTAAATCGCCGCTTTGAACCCGGCTGCGCAGGCTCAGTTTGGCCGGTGGCTAGCGTGTTGGTGGTGGACACACAAGAAAGCTACCACACGCACCGACGGAGGGGATTCAGGTGTACGAGGCGAGCGGGCGGGCGATCGAGATTTTGAATGCGCTGGAGCCGGGGTCGAACTTCGGGCGCGAGAGGAAAAGCTCGTAAGCTCGCCGTTTAGCCCCCCTAAGCGCAAAAACCGAAAGCCCCGGCCACGACAACGAGAGCCGCAGAATACAGTGAAATATATGAAAACATTATTGTTTTATTGGTGCCCGGAGGGGGACTTGAACCCCCACGGAGTGTGCTGCCTGCGGATTTTAAGTCCGCTGCGTCTGCCAATTTCGCCATCCGGGCCTGGCTCTATTCTGCTGCTTCTATTTATTCTATTGAAAGACTCGACCCCGCTCCGCAATTTAGTTTGCGCCGGCATGTTGCTGGATTAAAGACCCATGGCGACGCAGATGGCAGCCACATCGCCGATTCGCTCTCCCAATGCGGCCGGGACAATCTGGCAGATCTTTGCCGAGGCGGGCAGCGCCTCGCGCTGCATGACCAACCCGCGCCGGGGCCAGAAGGCTTTCGCCCATGCGCATGGCCAGCCCTCCAATCACAATCCGCTCGGGATTGAATAGATCGACCAGGATCGCCAACGCCTCGCCCAGGCGGCTTCCAGTGTCATGGATGATTCGCTGGGCCAGTTCGTCGCCTTGTTGCGCGGCGTCGGCAACGTCCTTGGCGGTCAGAACTCCATTGGCTTGTAGCCTGGCGGCAAGTGCTGTGGCCTCGCCCGTCGCCGATCGCGGCCTCAACTTGCTGAGCACGCCACCTGCGCCATTCCGCCGCCGCTTACCCATCCCTCGACCGAGCCTGCCTTGTTGTATACCCGACCGGCCCCGAGGCAGTGAGCCGGACATGGCCGATCTCGCCGGCCTGGCCCGATGCTCCGCTGAGCAGACGGCCATCGGCGATTACGCCCGCGCCGAAACCCGTTCCCATGGTCAGAAAGATCATGTGGCGCGTGCCCTGGCCCGCTCCGAACCGATGCTCGGCAACCGCCCCGGCGTTGGCGTCGTTTTCCATTCTGCAAGCGAGCCCGAACTCCCGGCGCAGAATGGAGGTAATGGGCACATCGACCCATGTGGCCAGGTTGGGCGGCGCCTGAATCACGCCCGCTGCCTGATCCAACGGGCCGCCGCAACTTACGCCGATGTCGCCCAGCCTGGATTTGGTCGATGCCCGGTGAGCCGATGAGCCGGTGAATGGATTGCTTGATCAGTTCGATGGCCCGCTGCGGGCCCTGATCCGGCAAGGTGGGAAATTCAATGCGCGCCAGCATAGCCGGCGGATGGGATGAAAGGACAACAGCGGTCTTGGTGCCGCCAATGTCAACGCCGATCCAGGTCTTGTGCTCTCTTCTTTCCTTCTCATCCATCTATCGCTCTCCAGGAAAGGGAAGGTACGTGTCGAGTTGCTCTGAACAAGTCGTTGGCGTGGAACCGACATTCCCTCAGGGGCTAAAGCCCACGGTTTCATTGCTTGATTTGGCGTACGGGCTGAAGCCCGTACCCTTCACCTTAAAAGTTGTCCCTAACCAACTCTGCGCCTCCGGCGCGTTTGTCCGGACATTACTTATGCAGTCCTCAATAAAGCCCGTACCCTTCAGGGCGATTGGTTCCTGCATAAATAATGTCCTTGCGCCGTCCCTACGGGACTCCGTAACGAACTTGTGGAATCCCTTTTCCCCACGCTGAAGCGCGGGGCTAACCAACTCTGCGCCTCCGGCGCGTTTGTCCGGACATTACTTATGCAGTCCTCAATAAAGCCCGCGGTTCTATTGGGGGCATTTACGGCGCGGTTAAAACCGCGCCTTTTCAAAGCACAGGCACGCTCTGATTGGGCGGCGCGGCTAAAGCCGCGCCCTCCAGTCCCCACGAATGCCCATCTCGCTGATTTCATTGGCAATCAATTGAAAATAGGAAGCTTAGGCGATTTCCGCCGCATCCAAATTCTCCGCCTTTTCCGCCCAATTCGCTCCTGTAGGGCCGTTTTGCATGACAACGGAGAAAGCGTATGACAACGACGGACCACGGCGCTAAGCCGCTTGCAGCGCCACACCGACTACAGTTTATTCTAGACTCCCGTTCGGCGGCGAATGCGTGGAGCCGCTTCACCCTCCATTTCTATCGGCGAAGCGCTCGTAACCCCGACGGCGATAGGAAGACCATGGCTGTCTGCGATTGCCATGATCTTGCTCCCTTTGCCGCAGCGCGTTGGACCAATGCGATCGCCCCCCTTTTTGCCCCCGCTAAAGGAGGCGTCGATGAAAGCCTCCTCCAGTCCCAACTGCCCGCGTGCCAGAAGGTCTTCGCACAGCGCCCATAGCAAGCCGTCCAGCACCCTGAGCGCTGCCACTGCTGGAAACGCCGGTGACAGGTCTGATACGGAACCGTAGCGTGACGGAAGATCCTGCCACGGTGCGCCCGTGCAAAGAATCCACAACACCCCATTCAGCACCTGGCGGGCGTCGCTCCAGCGGCCACCACGTCCATCGGCTCGTTGCCGTTGCCGTTGATCCCACTCGATGACCCCCCGGATATACTCCCATTGCACATCGTTCAGATCAGCCATACCTCTGATTTGCTTCAAACTCAACAACAAAGCAAGGGTTTATTCTCATGGTGCGTTGGCGAGATAGGTTCTAGCCCTAATACTGTTCACTTAATAATCCTGATGGCCCTTCGGATGTCGATTGGCGGAAGAGGCTTGATGTGCCGCGGGCGAAGCGGGAAGTTGCTCATCTTGCGCTTGACGCCGCGGGGATTGCGCCGGTTACGGCTGGAGACGACGCGTTCCTGAAGGATCTCATCGAGAACCGCTTTATGAAAGGCCCTCCTCTGCCGAGGGGGGAATAGCGCTGTAGGACGCTATTTTGCGACGGATCACGCGCACGGCGTGAAGGAACGAGAGCCGGTCAGGGTCTTCGTCAGCCTTGAGAGCGGCTTCGTGCATCAGACCGCGGATAGCGAAGTGGGCCATCAGCAGACCGTAGAACTCCTGGCGCACCAGATCCGGTGTCTTCGAGCGCAGTACGATCTGCGCGCCGCGAAGATGAGTCTTGAGTTCATCGAAGGCAGTTTCGATCTCCCAGCGCTCATGATAGAGAGCTGCCAACTCGCCAGCTGGGGCCTTTGCTGGATCAAGGATGGTCGTCGCCAGTCGATAGATCGGTTCGCAACCCTCGATTCCCTCCAGGCGATAATCGATTACCCGCAAGGCTTGCCCATTGGTCTTGTGCCGCCAGTCTCGCTCGGAGGGATACACGTGGCTCAAATAGGATCCGTCGGGCAGACGCTTCTCGCAAGACATACGCATGTTCTTTTTCATCCGCCAGAGCAGATCGGCGCCGGTTCCCCGTGCCAATTGCCATAATTCGAAGCCGAAGAAGTTTCGATCAGCCAAACAAAGCATGCCGTTTCTCAGGCGTGGAAGCACCGCTTTAGCCAGCGTGATCTCGCCCGTCTGGTAACCACCCATCTGGCTGCCGAACAGCACGTGTGTGCCGTTCTCCACCAGGGATACGAAACGGATTTGCGGATAAGCGCTTGAACCGCGGCCGGCTCCAGGGCGAGAGAATGCATCTTCGTTGGCCTTCTCGTCGGCCACATCAAGGGTGCTGCCATCCAGGCTCACCAGCCGCCAACTCCGATACCACGTGCCCCGCGTGTTGCGCACTGCGATCGGCTTGACCAACTCATCGTGCAACTGCCGCAGTGGCTCCCAGCCCAGCCGCGTACGGGCCTGCGAGATCCCCGATTTCCCCGCCACCCGCACACCGGCCGAGGGATCGCGCAGCCACTGGACTGCTTCCAGAAGACAACGCAATACCTCGCGATAGGACGATTGCATGTACAGCGCCAGAGCGATGACGTAGTAGACAACCACCTGCGCCGGCAGATCGCGCTGACGTATGCTGGACTTCCCTGTGTTTGAAAGCACAGGCTCGATGCTGGAGAGAGGAAACGTTTTGGTTATTACGCCAAGGCTGATGTAGTCCGTGATCCGGGCACCCGGAGGGAGTTCCGCAACCGTACGCGCCACCTGTGGCCTCCTGTCTTTGCCTCATACAGAATGCCACAGATTTCGTTAAGTGAACAGTATTAGCATCTAGCCCGCATTTCTCACGGGTGCATTGCTGATTGCGGTGACGATATATAGAAAAAGTGTTGGAAAGGCCGTCTTTTCATGGCATAACTGCGTTGTCAAGACGTAGTTTTGGCCGAGGAGAGGCGGCCTTTCTGATGACAGAGTGTAACCAAGAAACGTTCACATTTACAGCTCATTTTTCGCGCCGCGTGGAAGCAGGCTTTACCGCCGGGCAGGTCTCCAGCGATGGCGGGTCGCCGCTGCTGCGCGAGGTAGACCGTAAGATCAATCTGCTGGGCCGTCTGGCGAGCTGTTTCATCGACGGCCGGTCGCCGCTGCTGGTCAAGCACCGGTTGTCGGAGATGCTGGCGCAGCGCATCTATGGTCTGGCGCTGGGCTACGAGGACCTGAACGATCACGAGCAGCTGCGCAGCGATCCGTTACTGGCGCTGCTCAGCGGCAAGCGGGAACTGGATGAGCCGCTGGCCGGGAAAAGCACCTTGAACCGGCTGGAGTTGACCGGCCGCAGCCTGCGCTATCACAAGATCAGCTACTCGGCCGAGTCGATGGACCGGCTGCTAACGGACCTCTACCTGGAGTCGCACGCCGCGCCGCCTGCCCAGATCGTGCTGGATCTGGACGCGACCGACATCCCGCTCTACGGCCATCAGCCGGAGCGCTTCTTCCACGGCTACTACGGCAGCTATTGCTATCTGCCGCTGTACATCTTCGCGGGCGATCAGGTGCTGTGCGCACGGCTCAGGGCCGCCAACCAGGATGCTGCTGCCGGTTCGATCGAAGAGGTCGGTCGCATCGTAAAGCAGCTGCGCGAGCGCTGGCCGGAGGTGAAGATCGTACTGCGCGGCGACAGCGGCTTCTGCCGCGAAGAGCTGATGGCTTGGTGCGAACAGGACGAGAACAGGGTCGACTACGCCTTCGGCCTGGCCCGCAACCAGCGGCTGGGCAAGATCATCGGCGCCCGGATGCACCAAGCCCGCATGCTCCATCAGAGCACCGGAAAAGCGGCCCGCGTCTTCGCCGAGTTCGCTTACCAGACCCACAAGAGCTGGTCGCGCGCACGCCGCGTGGTGGCCAAGGCGGAATATCTCGATAAAGGCGAGAACCCGCGCTTCGTGGTCACCTCGTTAACCGCTGAGCAGTGGGCCGCGCAGGATTTATATGAGAAGTTCTACTGCGCCAGAGGAGAGATGGAGAACCGCATCAAGGAGCAGATGTGCCTGTTTGCCGACCGGCTCTCCACCGACGAAATGAAAGGCAACCAGTTGCGTCTCTACTTCTCCGCGCTGGCTTACACACTGATGGAAGCGCTGCGGCGGCTGGGACTGAAAGGTACCGCGTGGGCCGAGGCGCAGGTGGACACAATCCGCCTGAAGCTGCTCAAAATCGGCGCCCTGGTGCGCGTCAGCGTGCGACGAGTGCTGCTCCAGCTCAGCTCGGCCTACCCGTGGAAAGATATCTACGCAGCTGCCTTCCACGCCCTGCGCTGCTGACGCCCGCCGTAGCCCCGCCAACCGCGTCTTCCACCTTCACCGGGATCATCGGCCGGCGGAGCCATGCGCAAAAGCCAGGCCGGGGACAGAGCCGGAGCATAGAAAAGGCCTAAAAACCTCACCTGACCCAGGCAGTCGCCAACAAACAACCGCCACCCTACCTGAAATTAGCTCAACACCACCCCAAAGCAGTGCGTGTGAGAAATGCACTAAATTCGAAATTCGGCACCGGGAGCAGTCGAAATTGCGCTTTTGCTCGGCGGTGTCGAGGTCGAGTGGTATTTCGATGGTGCGCCGGGTTTCAGTTTCACGTTGATTCGCTTGCCGCGGGCCTGTGCTTTTGCTCCTTCTGGCCGGTTAGCTCAACAGCACGGTAGCGAAGTGCATCAGGTTGTAGGCCAGCGCGCACCACAACGCTACGCACCGGGCCTTCTGCAACCCCCGCACCGTGAACTGGCTCAGGCCACGATAACTTCTGAGGTCGGCGTTGACCGTTTCGCTGGTCGAGGCCCGCTCTTTGTAGATTTGTTTTCCTTCCTCGCTGGACATGCGCTGCTTCCAGGCCAGTACTGCTTCTGTGTCTCCGCGTTTGGGTTCCAGTTCGCGGTCCTGATTCCGAGCCTGCCTGGCGGGTTTGGGCGGCACGAACAGTTCCACTCCATGGGCCTGCGCCTGCTCGATGTCCTGTGTGCGGATGTAACCGCCGTCAATCAACTGCTGCCGGACTTTGCCGCCGGTTCGCTGCTCGACCTGGCGCCGCATCGGCTCGCTCAGCCCGGCGCTGTCGCTGCCTTCGTTACTGACCTCCACGCCCACGATGGCGCGGCTTTCCGTATCGGTTGCCAACTGCACGTTCAGCGCCGGGTTGAAGCCGCCGTTGGGCATCTTCATGACCCGCGCTTCGGCATCGGTGGTGCTGACCCGCGGCTGACGCGCCCGGATCTGCTGGCCGCGCTTGCCCCTGCCCGCACGACGCGCCGCTTCGGCCTGTTTCTGCTTCAGTTCCGGCAACTGCGCAATGGCCTCCTCAAGCCGCCGCTGCCTCTCGGCCGCGGCCCGTTTACGCGCTCCACGCTGCCGCGCCGAAAGCGCCGCATGCTCCGGGGAGTCCACTTGCCGCCGCAACTCGTCCACGTGACGGCGAGCTTCTTCAAGCAGCTTCTCGAGCCGCTCTTCACGGCGAAAACTGCTTGCCCCCGCGCTCACCCGAACCCGCACTCCGTCCTGGCTGACGCGGCTTACCCGCACCACTTCCTTGTCCACCAGAGACGCGATCACCTGCGTGAAAAGCTCGTCCAGAGCCGCGCCGTGATCGGTGCGGAAATCCGACAGCAGGCGGTGATTCACTCCCACCCCACCGCACAACCAGCGAAAAGCCGCACTGTCCTCACATCGCCGCGCAAGCTCCCGCGCCGAGCCGATGCCGCGTATGCACGCGTACAGCCACAATGCCACCAGAAGCTGAGGGTCGGTCGCGTCCCGGCCGGCCTGCCCTTGGCGAGCCTTGATGGGCGCGTGGAACCGCTCCAGGTCAAACTTCTCCACCACCGCCATCACCATGCGCACAGGATGGTTCGCACTCACCAGATCGTCTGGGCAATGGATCAACATCGCCACCTGACGACGCTCCGGCCTCCGCAAACGCACTGCTGAATGGGTCTGCTCACCACAGAATTCGCTCATGTCTTGCTTATAAACTGCATCCATCTGGAAAACCTGCTCCATATTCCAGAGAGCATCGAAAAAGTCACAGCCTCTCAGGATGACAATTTTGTAGAGGGATGAAAGCTTTATGGAGGGATCATGGCTTTGTGGACGGCCGATCGCTCAAAAAGGAACCCCCCCGGCCCTTGACGTGCGGGCCGGGGGCTGAAAGCTGATGGCTGAAAGCTGTCCTACTACTTCACGCGCACCTTGGGCTCGACCGACAGGCCCGGCCGCAGCAGATGGTTGGGGTCTTCGCTCGGCCAGATCGGTGAAGTCGATGCGCACCGGAACGCGCTGCACCACCTTCACGTAGTTGCCGGTCGCGTTCTCCGGCGGAAACAGGCGACAGCACCGAGCCGGTCGCGCCGCCGATCTGCGTCACCTTGCCGTGGTAGGTCTTGCCGGTCGCGTCCACGTCGATCTCGACCGGCTGCCCGGCGCTCATGTGCTTCAGCTGCGTCTCCTTGAAGTTGGCCGTCACCCACAGGTCCTCGAGCGAGACCAGCGTCAGCAGGTTCTGCCCCGCGGAGACGTTCTGGTTGATCTCCACGCTCTTGCGGGTGATGATGCCGGCCGCCGGAGCCACGATCTTGGTGTAGCTCAGGTTGAGCTTGGCCTGGTCCAGCTGGGCCTGCGCCTGCTGCACCTGGGCCTGCGCCTGCTTGGCGCGCGCACTCTGCGCGGCCACCTGCTGCGGGCCGGTCTGGGCGTACTTCAGCATGCGCCTGCGCCTGCGATCTCGCGCTCGTGGGCCACGCGCACGCCGTCGCCGGCGGCCTGCTCGCTGGCGCGGGCATCGGCCAGCGCGGCCTTGGCGGCGTCGGCCGCGGCCACGGCCGCGTCGAACTGCTGCTTGCTGATCACGTCTTTCTCCACCAGCGGCTTGTAGCGCTCCAGGTCGGCCTGGGCCTTGGTGTTGTTGGCCTGGGCCTGGGCCACGCTGCGCCTGCGCCGCTTCAAGCTGCTGTTCGGCCTGCGCCACGCCGGCCTGCGTGCCGCTCACATCGGCGCCGGCCGAGCTCAGATTGCTGCCGGTGTTGACGGTGGTGATGGGCACGTTCACGTTGGCCGCCGCGGCGTTGGCCTGGGCGCTGGCCAGCGCGGCCTCGGCGTTCTCCACCGCGACCTGGTAGTCGCTGCGGGTCCAGCTCGGCGATCGGGTCGCCCGCCTTCACCACCTGGTTCTCATCCACGTCCACCTTGAGCACCTGGCCGGCGATGCGCGAGCTCACCTGGATCAGGTGGCCGTTCACCTGCGCGTCGTCGGTGTCTTCGCTGAAGGTGGAGCGCCACCAGAAGCCGAGCGGCGACCAGCGCCAGCACCACGATCACGACGATGACGATGCCCCTGCGGCGGGACTGCGGCTGCACGATCTCAGTCTCTGCGATCCGGTTCGTTCGGGGCCGGTGTTGGAGTTGAATCCGCCACGTTTACTTTCCTCCCAGATAGTTCTTGTAGCTCTGCGCCCGCGCCCAGCGCACGCGCCAGGCTGAGCTTGGCCACGTTGTGCCGGTAGAGGCTGGCCACATATTGATCGTTGGCCTGGGCCACGGACTGCTGCGCCTGGCTCACGGCCAGGTTGTCGCTGACGCCGTTGGCGTACCGCTGCTGCGCCTCGTTCAGCGCCTCGTTGGCCAGGTCCACGCTGGATTGCGCCACCTCCACCTGCTTCTGCGCCGACTGCAATGTCCAGCAGCGCGTCGCGCACATCGGCGTCCACCTGCGCGTTCTTGTCGCTCAGCTGCGCCTGCGCGGTATCCAGTTGCGCCTGCGCCAGCTCGCGCCTCGCCGCGCAGCGCAAACTCCTTGAACAGCGGAACGCTCAGCGTGCCGGTGGCGTCGCCGGTGCCGTGCGAGTGGCTCAGCGTTCACGCCGATGTCGCCGTAGTCGCCGTCGAACTTGAGCGTGGGCAGCCGGTCCGCCGTGGCCGCCTTGCGCTGCTCCTCGGCCGCCTTGGTCTGCTCCACCATCGCGGCCAGGTCCTTGCGGTTGGCGTGCGCCTGCGCGAATGGCCGCATCCACATCGATCTGGTCGAAGGCCGCGTAGGGCGCCTTGTCGGCCAGCGTTGAAACTCTGCGCCAGCGGCAGCCCGATGGTCCGCGCCAGCGCCAGCTTGTCTTTTTCCAGAGCGTTCCGGGCCACAATCAACTGCTGCTCGCAGCGACTGGTAATCCACGCGCGCGCGCAGCTCATCGAGCAGCGGCGCCGTGCCGGCCTGGTGATTGGCAACCGCCTGGTCGAGCGAAACCTTGGCCGTGGCCACCTGCGCCTCCACGCTGGTCGACCTGCGGTCTCGTCGGCCAGCGCCAGCAGGTAGGCGTTGCCCACCGTCAGCACCACCAGGTCGCGCGCGTCCTGGGCCGACAACTGCGCGGCGGCAAAGTTGTGGCGCGCGGCCAGGTAGTTGCGCAGCGAGGCCACATCCACCAGCGACCAGCTCAGCGAGGCGCGCAGATCGGTGATAGCCGAACGGCCCGATGATCGTGGGAAAGCCCGGGAATGCGCAAGCCCTCGGCGGGCAGATCCACCTGCATCACGGCTTCCTTGGCGCTTGAAGTCCACCGAGGGCAGCAGCGCCTGCAACTGGCTCAGCCGCTGGCCGCGCGCCGCCGCCGTCTGCGTGCCGCTCAGAATGACGCCCAGGTTGGTCTTGCAGGCCGCGCTGGATGGCGTCGTCGAGCGAGAGGTCGATGGGCTGCGCCGACGCCTCGCCCGTGGCCACGCTGCCCTGAAAGCTGGACGCCGTCTGCCCCGTGGTGGCGGGAGCCTGCACGTTCAGCGTCTGCGCGCCCGCCCGCGGCCAGAACCGCAAGGCTCAGCAGGCCCGCGCAGGCACAGGAACGGATCGTACTCCCCAACGAAGTATTTCGACGAAATCAAGATTGTTCAACTCACAACGAAACGCTGATGCCGGAAAAAGATTGCCACCCATAATAGATGCGCAAAATGAGCAGCAGGGTTCTTAATTGGATTGTATCGAACCAGCCGCAAAGCAGGCGTGACGCCGGGTACGCCATCCAGGGCAAACGCATCTAATTTTGGACTCCGAGTAGTCGGAGCAGATATTCGTGGTCCCAAGCAGCCTGCAGCCGTTTGCCGTGGATGCCCAGTTTGCAGGTTTTGTCCTGTTTGAGCATGTTGAGGGCGATGCGCGTGAGGATGGAATAGTTCTGGGCGGCGTGCCCGGCGCGTTTGCGGCTGAGGTCCTCGCCGAAGCCGACATCGAGCACCCAGTGCAATTTGTTTTCAATGCCCCAGTGCTGGCGGATGACTGCGTTCAACCGCGCGGCATCGGGCTTGAGACTGGTGATGTAGTAGCGGACTTCGCGTTCACTTTTGCCGGTCGCCTTGTGATAACGCTCGGCCTGGATGCGCACCAACCCTTGTAAAGAGGCCCATTCTCCGGGCGCATCCAATAAGCTCAGATCTGCGAGCACCGAGCAGGTGCGGCGTTCTACGCGCCCATGCCCGCAGTCGATTTCTTCATCAACGCTATCGGCGGCCAGCATTTGAAACGAGTCCTTGATGTCGGCCAGCAGGGAAGGCTGATTTTCCTTCACCGCCAGCACGTAGTCGGCCCTTTGCGCGACGATCTGGCTGGCAATGGACTTCTGGCAGCCGATGGCATCGATGGTCACCACCGCTCCGCTCAGTTCCAGGGCTTTGAGCAGCTTGGGGATCGCCGTAATCTCGTTGGACTTGTCGTCGACCTTGCGCTGGGCAAGCACCAGGTTGTTGGAGTTGGCCCAGGCCGAAACCATGTGCACCAGCGCCTTGCCTGCCGTGGTCCGTGTCCCACGCAAGGTCTTGCCATCGATGGCCACCACCTCGCCGGCGGTCAGACGGGCAATCGAGCCAACCCACGCTGCAAAGCTTTCTTCCAACTCCTCGGTGGCCAGAGCCGCAAAGACACGGTTGAACGTGTCATGAGACGGAATCCCGCCCGGCAGGCGCAGAAAACTGTTCAGCCACTCGCGCTTCGCCTTGCCATAGTTCTCGATCTCGTTCCAACCGTTTGCGCCGCTCAGAATCGCCGCAATCGCGATCAAGAGAATCTCTTCCAGAAGATGCTCCCGCGTTCGCTCCACCCGCGGGTCCTTCAACTCAGCAAAGTACTTCAGGGGATTTTCCATATCCCCATCTCACTTCTACATAGCCGCGCGGCATATAGCGATTAAGATGCGTTTGCCCTGGTGCTCAAACCGAACGGAGGAACCACTCCGGCGGCCGAACCTCAGTGGCAAGCCGGCGCCAAAGCGCTCGCTGTCCTCACTTGGCGCGAGCCTATTGGCCAGGACTTGACCCAACTAGGCGGGAGTTGAGCCTACTGAACAATCACGAGCCAGGCGCAGATGCGGCACCGGCCTTCAGCGCTTGTACCCGGCTTCGCGCCACGCCAACGAACTCTTGGCTCCCGGCCGATTCGGACTTGATCGAGTCGAGATTAATTTCCACGTTGGCGATTGCCCCAGCTACAGCAGCGCTCGCCAGGGCGATCGCGGTCGTCAGGTCCGACGCCATGTTGGGATTGGTGATCGGCTTCAATTCCGTCGCGATGCGCTCCACTTCAGCGGATCTTTCGGCCACGCTCAGTGGCCGAGAAAGATATCCCGAGCATGGTCAGAACTTACTGACGACCGCGATCGCCCTGGCGAGGAGCTGCTGTCAGCTCGGCCATGGCCAAACATGGAAATTAATCTCGACTCGATCAAGTCCGAATCAGCCGGAGCCAAGATTTCGTTGGCATAACTTAAAGCCGGGTACAAGCGCTGAAGGCCGGTGCCGCATCTGCGCCTCGTGATTGTTCAGTAGGCTCAACTCCCGCCTGGGTTTTTGGTGAGTAGGCCGCGAATAGGCTCGCGCCAAGTGAGGACAGCGAGCGCTTTGGCGCCGCTTCACTGAGGTTCGGCCGCCGGAG
>CAWCWC010000002.1:0-250308 GCA_963799175.1 uncultured Acidobacteriaceae bacterium
TCGCTGCCGTATCTGCTGATCTCTCTGCTGACGATCCTGACTGTGTGTTTTGGCAGCAACCAGGAGAGCTTCGATATGCAGAACCCCATCGGGACGAACCTGGCGTACTATCTGCCGGACGCGGCCCCGTGGCTGAAGGCGCTGCTCGCCCAGTTCGACGCCATCAAGTTGTGGACGCTTGCGCTGACGGTGCTGGGGATGAAGACAGTGTCGAAGAAGTCGTTGGGCCAGGCGGCGGCGGTGGTAATCGGCTGGTGGCTGCTCGTCGTGCTGATCGCCGTGGCGTCAGTGGCGGCGTTCAGCTAGACAAAGGCTTAACACCGATTTACACCGATGCAACCGATTCAAGAGCCAGAGCTTGACTGCGGATTTGCACCAGTACGAGCGATGCAGTATCCCGCGAGTGAAGGACCGGCAAAAGAAAAATGCGGGGATTCTTGGTTGCAGGCGCTCAGAATGACAACTGAACCGGCGACGGTGAACTGCGCGGCGGCCTACTCCGTCCAGCGGCGGAAGACGAGGGAGCCGTTGGTGCCTCCGAAGCCGAAGGAGTTGGAGAGGGCGTAGTCGATCTTTGCGGCCTGAGGCTTGTTGGGGACGTAGTTGAGGCGGCAGACGGGATCGGCCTGGTCCAGGTTCATGGTGGGCGGGGCGATCTGGTGCTGCATGGCTAGGATGGTGATGCCTGCCTCGAGGCCTCCCGCGCCGCCCAGCAGGTGGCCGGTCATGGACTTGGTGGAGCTGACCAGCAGGGTGTGGTTGAGGGCGCGCTCGCCGAAGACGTTCTCGATGGCCTTGGACTCGGGCGAGTCGCCGACCGGCGTTCCCGTGGCGTGGGCGTTGACGTAGTCGATCTTGTCCGGCGAGATGCCCGCAGAGTTGAGGGCGGCGTTCATGGCGCGGCGGCATCCCTCGCCCTCGGGGGCCATTCCGGTCATGTGGTATGCGTCGGAGGACATGCCGTAGCCGACGATCTCGGCGAGGATGCGAGCGCCGCGGGCGCGGGCCAGCTCGAGCTCTTCGAGGATGAGGATTCCGGCGCCCTCTCCGCAGACGAATCCGTCGCGGTCCTTGTCCCAGGGGCGGCAGGCGTGGGTGGGGTCGTCGTTGCGGGTGGAGAGGGCCTTCATGGCGGCGAAGCCTCCGACGCTCATGGGTGTGATGGCGGCCTCGGTGCCGCCGGCGATCATGGCGTCGGCGTCGCCGCGCTCGATGATGCGAAAGGCGTCGCCGATGGAGTGGGCCGACGAGGCGCATGCGGTTGCGGTGGCCTCGTTGGGGCCGCGCGCGCCGAAGCGGATGGAGACCTGGCCGGCGGCGAGGTTGATGATGGCGCCGGGAATGAAGAAGGGCGAGATCCTGCGCGGACCTCCGGCCAGCATCACCGAGTGTTCGCGCTCGATGACGTCGAAACCGCCGATTCCGGAGCCGATGTGGACGCCGACGCGGTCGCGGTTGGACTCGTCGATCCTGAGGCCGGAGTGGTCCATGGCCTCCTGCGCGGCGGCAATCGCAAAATGGATGAAGCGGCCCATCTTGCGCGCCTCTTTTTCTCGATGAAGCGCAACGGGTCGAAGTCCTTGACCTCAGCGGCGATGCGCACGGGATGGCCGGTGAGGTCGAAAGCCTTGATCTCCGCCATTCCGCTGCGGCCTGCGAGCAGGCCCTCCCAGAGTTCAGGCGCGGTCTTGCCGACCCCGCAGACGAGGCCGATTCCGGTGACGACGACCCTTCGCCGCCAGGGCTGCTGCTGCAACGAATGCGTGGCGTCCATTCTTACTTGGCCGCCTTCTGGTTCTTCTCGATGTAGTCGACGGCGTCCTTGACGGTCTTGATCTTCTCGGCGTCCTCGTCGGGGATCTGAATGTCGAAGGCCTCTTCGAACTGCATGACCAGTTCGACGAGGTCGAGCGAGTCCGCGCCGAGGTCCTCCTGAAAGCTGGCGCCTGGGGTGACTTCGGCTTCATCCACCTGAAGCTGCTCGACGATAATCTGTTTTACCTTTTCATCAACTGCTGCCATTTCGTTCTCCTGTGTGTATTTCTTTTCAAACCCGATGCGTGCCGACTCAAATTCCGATGCGGGCCGGGCCGCGGCACAAGAGTGCGCCGAGCCGGGTGCGCAAGTCTCAAGGATACCGAGCGCCTAGCCGAGTGTAAAGCAAAGCGGGCGATTTGGGTGCAAGGTTCGATCCAGAAACCACACTCCGACGCAGGACATTTGCCGTCGATGAGACTTTGACTTGGGATTTGGCGAACAACTGGCGTAGATTTATGGAATGCAAATCATGTTGGCGGTGTGGTTCGCGGTTGTGTTCGTAGCGGGCGCGGTGGCTGGATGGCTGATCGCGCACAGGTGGTTTGTGAGCGAACGCAGCCTGGCACAAGAACGGAGCGCTGCGCGTGAGAACGAGTTGCAGGCCCAGATCAATTTCCTGAAGGAATCGGCGAGACAACGGACCGAGGACGTGCAGGCGCTCAAGGACGCGTTTGCTGCGCTGGCGGCCGACGCGTTGCATAAGAACAACAGCGTCTTTGTCGACCTGGCAAAAGAGAAGCTGGGCGAACAGCAGAAGGAGGCGAAGACCGACCTTGAGATGCGCAAGCAGGCGGTGGAAGATTTATTGCAGCCCGTAAAGGCCTCCCTGGAAAAGCTGGGGGTTGAAACAAGCGCGCTGGAACTGAAGCGCGAGAGCGCGTATGCGACCGTTCTGACGGAGATCGGAAATATCAAGCAGACGCATGAGCTTCTGCGCGGAGAGACAAACCAGCTGGTCTCCGCGCTACGCGACTCGGGTACGCGCGGGGCCTGGGGTGGGCTGCAACTCAAGCGCTGCATCGAGTTCGCCGGGATGGTGCAATACTGCTCCTTCGATCTGGAGAAATTTGTACGGCTTGAGTCCGGCGAGTCGCAACGACCGGACTGCGTGCTCTACCTGCCAAACAAGCGGACCATCATCGTGGACGCGAAGACGCCAATGGACGCATTTCTACAGGCGATCGACACCGCGGACCCGGAGGAGCGCAAGAGACAGATGTTTCGCCACGCGGCGCAGGTGCGCGCACACCTGGATGTGCTGGAGACGAAGGCATACTGGAAGCAGTTCCCGGATTCCCCGGATTTTGTCATCTGCTTCCTGCCCAAGGAGGCCCTGTTCAGCGCAGCGTTGGAGGCAGACCCAACGCTCATCGAATACGGATCGGGAAGAGTCATCCTGTCGACTCCGACAACGCTGATCGCGCTGCTGAAAGCCATCGCGTATGGATGGCAGCAGGCAGATTCGGCGCGAGATGTACAGGTCATCAAAGAGACTGCCATGAGCCTCTACGACAAGGTGGCAAGCCTGTATGACGCGTTCTCAGCGATCGGCGAGAGGCTGAAGAGTACAGCCAAAGCATGGGAGAAGGCGCGGACCCAGATGGAAGGCCGGGGCGGGGTTTTTTCCTTGGGAAGAAGGTTGCAAAAATATGGCGGCAACGGCGCCGAGTTGACAGAGACAAACGAACTCGTTCTGGAGATGCACTCGCTGCAGGCTGAAGATTGGAAGCCGAACCAACCGTTGTCGATCGCAGCTTCCGCAGAGGATGCGCCGTTGCCGGGCGAGGACATCGAACCGATTTAGCGGGCGGCGAGGATGCGGTCGGCGATTGCGGCGGCGCGGGCGGGGCGGACTTCGTGGACGCGGAGGATGTGGGCCCCGGCGAGAATGGCCGCGGTGTTGGCGGCGGTGGTCGCATCCTGAAGCGCATGGTTTGGATGCGTTGATTGAACAGGATTCGGCGCGTGGGTTGATTCAGCTTGCTGAAGTGCATGGCGCAGGAAGCCTTTGCGCGAGAGGCCGGCGAGCAGTGGGAAGCCGAGGGCGTGGAGCGCGTCGAGGCGGGCGAGCAGGGGGAAGTTTTCGTCGAATGCCTTGCCGAAGCCGAAGCCGGGATCGAGGACGATGGAGTCGCGACGGATGCCTGCGGCGAGCGCTGCTTCACTGCGGGCGCGGAGTTCGCGGAGGACGAGCGGGAGGACTTCATTGGGCGCGAGGGCGGGCAGCGTGCGCCACTGGTGCGGGCGGCCGCGCGTGTGCATGATGATCGTTCCGCAGGCGAGCGAGGCGCAGGTCGCGGCCATCGCTTCGTCCCACAGGAATCCGCTGACATCGTTGACGATCTCCGCGCCCGATTCGATGGCGAGGCGTGCCGTCTCGGCGTGATAGGTGTCGATGGAGAGGATGGCGTCGGGACGCGCCGCGAGCATTGCGCGCAGGATGGGCAGCACACGGGATTGTTCTTCCTGCGGCGTGATGGGCGTGGAGTTGGGGCGCGTGGATTCGCCGCCGAGATCGAGAATGTCTGCGCCGTCGTCGAGCATCTGGAGCGCGTGGGTGAGCGCGGCGCGAGGATCGAGGAAGCGGCCGCCGTCGGAGAAGGAATCGGGCGTCGCGTTCAGAATGCCCATAATCAGCGTGCGCGCGCCGAGCGCAAGGCTGTGGCTGCGGAGTCGCCAGTCGAAATGTGGGCGAACTGCAAACGGCATACGAACTCCGCGCCGAAGACTCAGGCGAAGATGACGGTCTTGTTGGCGTAGCTGAGGATGCGGTGGTCAAGGTGCCACTGCACGGCGCGCGACAGGACCATGCGCTCCAGGTCGCGGCCCTTCTGGATGAGCGAGGGAAGCTGGTCGTTCTGCGAGATGCGCGTGACATCCTGCTCGATGATGGGGCCTTCGTCCAGGGTTTCGGTAACGTAGTGGCTGGTGGCGCCGATGAGCTTGACGCCGCGCTCGAAGGCCGCGTGATAGGGCTTTGCTCCGGTGAAGGCGGGCAGAAACGAGTGGTGGACGTTGATGATGCGGCGCGGATAGGCGGCGACAAACTTGGGCGATAGGACCTGCATGTAGCGCGCCAGAACGATGAGGTCGATCTTGTGCTTGGCGAGCAGGGCAAGCTGCGCGGCCTCGACCTTCGCCTTGTTGTCGCGCGAGACGGGCATGTAGTGGAAGGGGATGCCGTGGAACTTGGCCAGCGGGCGCGCGGCCTCGTGGTTGCTGACGATCAGCGCGAGGTTGCAGCGGAACTCGCCGGTCTGGTGACGCAGCAGCAGGTCTGCGAGGCAGTGCAAGTACTGCGAGACGAAGAGAGCGACGTTCTGCGCGGCGTCGGCGAACTCGATGCGCCAGTTCATCTGGAACTCGCGGGCGATGGGCTCGAAGGCAGCGCGGAATGCAGCTTCGCTGAAGCCGGCGGCGTCGGTGGCGAACTCGACACGGATGAAGAATAGGCCGAGTTCGACATCCTGATGCTGGTCGGCGTTGAGGATGTTGATGTCGTAGCGCTCGACGAGGAAGTTGACGATGGCGGCAACGATTCCCTTGCGGTCGGGACAGTCGATGAGCAGGATTGCGATCTTGGGATTGGGCATGGCGGTTGGAACCAGATTACCCGCTTTCGCGGCGGATGTCAGACGTGCGGCATCCGGCAACCACTTCTGATACCATCCTCCTGTTGCATCTTCCTTCATCGCTCATCTTGGCGACATCGCTCATCTTGCAACCGAGAACCATGCAATCAGGTGTAGAACACCGGCATGTCAATTCCCTCTCTCAGATTCGAGTACGACCCGGACAAAGCCGCCAGCAACCTGAAACAGCACGGCGTTTCCTTCGACGAGGCGGTTACCAGCTTCTATGACCCGAACGCGGCGAGCTGGCATGACGCGGACCACTCGCAGCCGGGCGATGAACGCTTCATCAACCTTGGACTTTCCACCTCGCTCCGTCTCCTCTTTGTGGTTCATAATGAGGAAGACGGAGTTATCCGAATCATCAGCGCGCGGCCCGCGACCCCGGCCGAACGAGACCTATATGAAGAAGCCTGAGAGTACAGCGACGCCCACCATTGCACGCGGCAAGTACGCCAACCTGCTGAAGCAGGGAACGAACGTGGTCGTCCTCGATCCGGCGCTGATGCCGTTCTTCCCAGACTCGGCCTCGGTGAACCGGGCGCTGCACGCCTTCCTCGCCATCAACGACCAGGTGCAGTCGGCGGCTACCCGCGCACGCGCGCGCCGTCGTCCCGCAGCCTCCGCCGCGCCCGAATTCGACCCCCGCGTCGGCGTTCAGACCCGTCAGGCCGCGCGCTGAGGCTGGCAGAGCTTCGAGCTGCGGGCGAGATTTTAGGGATGGGCGAGGGAGAGCGGTTCGCGCGGTGCCCCTGCCCACTCATTGCATGAGACAAAGACGCGATGACTGGGGCGCCCGACAACCCGCCTCACTACTGTTTAGTCTTCAACAGACCATCCACACGTGATTTCAATTCTTTTTTCTGCTCAATACTTACATATGTAAAATCTGGAGAGGTTATACCGTTCACCACGCCTGACCACTGCATGTAAAACATCTGCGTCTTGATCGTTTTGGAGTCTTCAGCGTCTTTATATCGAAGACGGAGAACAATAAACTGCGGTGGCATATTCTTCGGTATTAGAACTGTGTCGTTATAGTATGGCGTTGGCGAATTTGGTGGTATTTCTCCTCCAACTGAACCAGATATTTTAGGAGCAGAAACAATATAGTTTTTTTGGTCCATCATCACAATTTGATATTCCAAATCAAATGCGGATTGTTCGCCAGTATTTATCATTAGAATCATCAATCGAAATGGAGGGCTGTTCGGAAGTTGTTTGAATCCTGGGTCTCTCAGTTCAAAATGCGCTGGCTTTGTCTCGTTAATGACTGTGGGGCTATGTAGAGGTTCATTTGTTGCTGGTTTCGGAAGCGGTAGGATCGAGGGTGTTAGATCAACCAGTTTCTTATGAAACTGGATTGCTGAAATGATCCAACGATCACCAACAACGCAAATCGCGCAAAGAACTATTCCAAATATCCATCGTGAATGAACGGTATCTTTAGATTCAATCGCGTGTCCGATGATCTTCACAACACACAGAACCCCTGCAATAGCGAAGCAGATTTGGGATAGCAATAGATGGTAGGGAAACCAATCAATGCCTATCATACCCAACCCCGCAGCAATAAAGATGCCGGGTACAACCGCTCCCAAAACGTCCCAGCGAAATAGAGCTTTCCATCCGAAGATACTTTTCCAGATATTGGCTTTAGATAGCGCGGGACCCGGTTCGTTCGGAATGCTCGGGGTATCAACCATGCCCTAAATCCTCCCACTGGTCACAAGCCATGTCCACTGATTTTTGTGCTACGGTTTTCGACGCCATAAAAGACGGCTGAAATACCGGAATGTACACCAAAAAAGCAAATTAGGACGCCACGCTACTTGATGTCGCGCCAGTTGGGGCCGAGGCCTACTTCGGCGAGGATGGGGACGCTGAATTCGGCGACGTGTTCCATCTGGTGCTTGACGAGGGTGCAGTTCATCGGCCTCGGCGGGGATGACGTCGAAGAGCAGTTCGTCGTGGATCTGGAGGGTCATGCGGGAGCGGAGCTTGCGCCTGGCTAGCTCGGCGTCGATGCGGATCATGGCGAGCTTGATGAGGTCGGCGGCGGTGCCCTGCAGGGGCGTGTTGATGGCGGTGCGCTCGGCGAAGCCGCGCTGATTGGGGTTGCGCGAGGAGATGTCTGGGATGGGGCGGACGCGGCCGAACCAGGTGCGGACGAGCTGGTCGCGGCGGACGGCTTCGAGCGTGCGGTCGATGAAGGCGCGGACGCCGGAGTATCGCTCGAAGTACTTCTCGATGTATGCGCGGGCCTCGTGCTGGTCGATGCCGAGCTGCGCGGCGAGGCCGAAAGGGGAGATGCCGTAGACGATGCCGAAGTTGACGGCCTTGGCGCGGTTGCGCGTCTCTTTATCGAGTTCAGCCACGGGAATTCCAAAAACTTCCGAGGCTGTCAACGTGTGGATGTCCTGGCCGGTGCGGTAGGCGTTGAGCAGGAGCGGGTCCTGCGAGAAGTGGGCCATGAGGCGCAGCTCGATCTGCGAGTAGTCGGCGGAGAGGAGCAGGTTGCCGGGGGCGGGGATGAAGGCGGCGCGAATCTCCTGGCCGAGCGCGGTGCGGACGGGGATGTTTTGCAGGTTGGGGTTCGTCGACGACAGGCGGCCGGTGGCCGTACCGACCTGGTTGAATGTGGTGTGGACGCGGCCTTCAGCGTCGACGAGGTGCGGCAGTGAGTCGAGATAGGTGGAGCGGAGCTTGGCGAGCTGGCGATGCTCGAGTACCAGCGCGGGGACGGGGTTCAGTTCGGCGAGTTCTTCGAGGACATCCTGCGCGGTGGAGATGACCTTGCCCTTGCCGTGTTTGGAGGGCTTTGGGAGGGCCATGCGGTTGAAGAGCACGTCGCCGAGCTGCTTGGGCGAGTTGAGATTGAAGCGATGGCCGGAGGAGGCGAAGATGCGCTCGGCGAGGGTGTCCATCTCGACGGCGAGGCGCGTGGACATGGCGGAGAGAACGGCGGTGTCGATGCGGACGCCCGCCTGCTCCATGCGCAGCAGGACGGGGACGAGCGGGAGGTCCATGGTGCGGTAGAGATGAAGGAGTGGCTCGGATTGGACGGGGCCGAGGGTTGAGTCTGAGGATGCGGCACCCGCGTCGCTTTCGGCCATCTGCGTAGCGAAGACGCGGGCGAGGCGAACAATGGCTGCGGCGGCCTCGGGGAGACGATTGGGATCGGCGGGATTCGATTTTGTCGGCTGATGGATGAGCGCGCGATTGGTGGAGCGAGCGGCGATGTCGACGAGCGTGTGCGAGCCGTGGGTGGGATTGATGAGGTAACTCTGCAACATGACGTCGGTGATGTCTCCGCGCAGAGTGATGCCGTGCGGGGCGAGCGCGCGCAGGACGGACTTGAGATCGTGGACCAGCTTGGGGATGGTTGTGTCTTCGAGGGCGGCGCGGAGGCCGGGCGCGTCGAGGGTGACTTCGATGGCAGAGGCGCCGTCGACGGAGAGGCCTAAAGTACAGGGAAAAGGGACCAGGGAACAGGGATCGGTAGCCAAAGCCGAAGACGCAGGAACTGCGTTGGGTACGGGCGCGGCAAACATGTCCATCGTCTCGGCGGGGGGCGGCTCGGGCTCGGCTTCGCCGGTCTCTGGATCGGAATCGGCGGAAAGTTCTTCCGAAATTGCTCGCGCGTCTTCGGAGATGGCGATGGCGAGGCCGTTCGTACGCCACCCTTCGCGATGCGCAGGATGGGGCACCCGATCTGTGTCGGCGGTGCGGGCGGCGGCGAGGAGGGCAGCGATCTCTTCGTCGGTGGGCTTGAGGTTAAACTCGAGTGCGGTATTGCCGGCGGCGGGCGCGAGGTCCTTGAGCATGGTGGTAAATTCCAGCTCGGAGAAGAGCTCGCGGCAGGCGGCATTGTCGGCGGGCTGAGTGCGCATCTCGTCCAGGGAGAACTCGATGGGGACTTCGGTATGGATCGTCACGAGTTCCTTCGACAGCAAAATATTGTCGCGATTATTTTGCAGCGATTCGCGATACGCTTTGCGCTTGATGGAGTCGGGTGTGGAGACTGCGGCGTCCAGCGCGGCCTCCACCGAGCCGAATTGCTGGATGAGCTCGACGGAGCCTTTATCGCCGATGCCGGGCGCGCCGGGGACGTTATCAACCGCGTCGCCGCGCAGGGCCATCACATCGACGACGCGCTCGGGCGGGACGCCAAGGACGGACTCCACTCCAGCAGGATCGAGTACTAGGTTGTCCTTAGTGGGATTGAGGATGCTGACCTCGGGCGTTACGAGCTGCATCATGTCCTTGTCGGAGGAGACGACGAAGACGCGGTGGCCAAGCGCTGAGAGCTTGGCGGCGAGGGTGCCGATGACGTCGTCGGCCTCGAAGCCCTCGTAGCTGAGGATGGGGATGCGGAAGGCCTCCAGCGCGCGGCGGATGTAGGGGAGTTGCTGGATGAGGTCGGGAGGGGTCTCGGCGCGGTTGGCCTTGTAGCCTGCGTAATCCACCTCGTCGAACTGCTGCGTCTTGACGTTCCACTTGCGCAGAGGCTTCATCTCGCGTGCGCGCTCGTCGCGGAAGACGGGGCCGGAGAGGTCATATACGGCGGCCAGTAGCTGCGGAGCGAAGTCCTTGCGCAGCTTGTTGATCATGTTGACGAAGACATAAGTGGCCGCGGTGGGGATGCCGGTGCGCGTGGTCATGGGGCGCTGGCGCTGCATGGCGTGATAGGCGCGGAAGATGAAAGCCATCGAGTCGAGCAAATATATGGGGGGCTTGGCGGCGGATGTTTCGGAGGTGCGGGGTTCAGTTGCCATCGCAGGTTGAGAATATCAGTTGCGAGACGGCGCGTGGATGGGACGGATTGGCGCAGGAAAACTGTTGTAAGGAAAGGGCCACGCGGCTAGAGTGGAGATGTGGGCACGAAGACGTTCGACGGCGTGTGGTTTGTCGCGTACTCGCATGACCATCTGCCGCCGCATGTGCATGGCTTTTATGCGGGAGTCGAAGTTCTTGTAGAGCTGGTGAACGGCACGGAACGCCTGGCGCACAGGACGAAACCTATTCGTCCCCGGAACGCGAAGCAGTCGGACGTGAACCATGTTCTGCGGACGGCGACGAAACCTGCTACGGAGCTGATGGAGCTTTGGAGGATCATCAATGGCTGATTGGGTTTTGACGACCACAGACGAAGAGATTGAGGCGGCGCTGGAAGAGGCGCGCAATGCGCCGGAGGAGCCTCTGATTGTGGAGGCGGCGTACCGTGGTGAGCCGGGGCTGGAGTTCCTGATGCTGAAGCTGAGCGATGGACGGCGGCTGCTGATCCCGCGCGAGGAGCTGGACGAACTGAAGAATGCCACGGTGGAGCAGGCGACCGACCTCATCATTGTGCCGACCGGCAGCGCCGTCTGGTGGCCGCAGTTGGACGATGGGCTCTATCTGCCAGACTTTCTGGAACACCGCTGGGGCAAAATGGGACGTGGGGTCGCGGCGTAGAGCGTCTTGAAGAGTGGAGGGCAGGAGCGGTCGCCCACCCCGGTCGCGTGCTACATCCATCCCAGAATCGAGAGTTGGGGTACACATCTCTACTCTGTATCGGAGGACGGCGGAGGCATCTCCATCTGATGGAAGAGTCGATCCATCTGGTCTCGGGAGCCGGTAAATAGGCCGACCGGCGGTTTGCGGAGCACCAGCATCTTGCGGTAGAGAACGTCCTCAAGATCGGAATTGATGCCCCAGCCGGCGAGGTAGCTGAGGCGCAGGTCGTCGTCCGTGCTGATCTCGGCCCCCTTGAGCCAGGGTGCGAGAGTGGTCGCGTTCCCGGTGTACGTCGAGAACAGATCTGTAATGGAACTGATGCCAACCTCACCCAGCGATTCCCTGACGCGGGCAAAGTCAGGGCGGCTGACGCGGGCCAGCACTTCATCCAGGTTGATCTTCAAGGGCGCGTCCTGCCCCATGAAAACCATGTCGTAGCCCAAGCCGTCGCGGAGGTTGGCCCAGACGGTGCCGTTGGGAAATGCCGTGAAGAAGGTCGCGAGTTCACTGCGGATGGTCGGCTCGTCGGTCTCGTACAAGGGAACATACAGGGTGAAGATGCCGCCTGGGTTCAGATGCTCCTTCACCGCTTCGAAGTACTCCTTCGAGTAGAGCGCGGCGGTGCCTTTGATGAAGACGTCGAGCGGATCGGACGCAATGATGTCGAACTTCTTGGTGGTGGTCAACAGGTAATGGCGCGCATCGTCGAAGACGATGTGGGTCCGCGGGTCGAGCGCGACGTGGTAGTCCTCGTTGCCGAAAAAGCGCGTGGATGCGGGAGGAATCACCGGTTCGATCTCGCAGACCGTGATCTCGTGAATGCTGGGATAGAAGGTAAACGTCCCCGCCGAAACGCCGGCGCCGAAGCCGATGCCGAGGACCGATTTGCGGGTTGGGATGCAGCAGCGCCGGCAGATGCCCAACCATGCGCTGCAGCTTCATGTCATAGATTTCGGTGGTGGCTTCAACGTGGCCGTTGACGTTGACGTAGATGGTGCCATTGCCCCATTGTGTGATCGCGACCGACGAGTTTCTGCCTTCCGCGGTATACAGCACAGTCGAACCGCCTGCGTTGCGGGCCATCATGCGGCCATAGGCGATGAGTTCGCCGGGAACCGGATCGATACTGCCCAGCAAGCACCATCGCGAGGACCACACCGGCGACAGCGGCGGCAACGCCTTTAAGCGGTAACCAGGGCGCGGCCAATAGAGGACCAGCGCGCCAGTGATGGAGACGATCACAAGCAGCTTCTGCGTCTGCTGCGAGCCGATCCAGGGGATCAGGACGAGGCTTACGGCGAGCGCGCCGACGATGCCGCCCAGGGTATTCGCCGCATAGACCTTGCCGGCGATCTTACCCGGATCGTCGTCCGGCTCTTGCAACGCGGCGCAGGCCAGCGGAAAACTCGCTCCCCAGAAGAACGTCGCGGGAAGGATCGCCACCAGGCAGCGCTTGAGGTCGAGCCAGTAGATTCGCCATGCATCCTGACGTGGTCAACACATCGTCGATCCATCCGGGAAGCACGTGGATGATGGCGAATGCGGTCCATGCGATGCCGCAGGCGATGCATAATCTGGCGACCATCCAAGCCCGGAGCGTGCGGTCGCATGCTCATCCTGCGCAGGACGCGGGTCGATATGCCGCTGCCCGACGGCCAGGCCGAGCAGGAAGACCGCGAGGATGATGGAGAAGACGTACACCGTGCCCAGCAGAAGCATGCTGAGCAGCCGCGTCCACACCACTTCGGCGCCGAGAGCGGTGGCGCCGGAGAGCGCAATGACAAGGTACACCAGCCAGCGCGCTCCAGCCGCATGGCCGGTGACAGGCGCAGGGGATGTCTCCTGCACTGTAGGCTCCACGACAGGCATACGGCGCGCCAGGGCAAGGCTGAATGCGGCAACAGCCAGGTTGATTGCAGCCGCAAACAAGGTGGCGGTCATCGCGTTGTAAAAGCGAAGCAGCACAAATCCCGCGACGATGCAGCCCGCGACCGCGCCAAACGTGTTCGCGCCGTAGAAGTAGGCGAGCGTGACGGTGTCGTCCTGCTCATGCTGGAAGCAGCGCAGGATGGTGGGCAGCGATGCGCCCATCAGGATGGTGGGCAGCAGCATGCACGCGGCGGCAAGCACTCCTCGCAGCAACATACTGGGCAGCCCGTGCTCTGCTCCGGCAATGTAGGCGCGGTCCAGGTACGGCAGTCCAAGCTCGACCAGAACAGCGCACACCGCGATGCCGGCTTCCAGCATGGCATACGCCCGCATGGGGGCGCGCTGCATGGCGCGCAGGTTGGGAAGCCAGAGGCTGCCGATGCAAAGACCGCCCATGAAGGTGGCGAGCAGTATCCCGAGGGAGACCGAGGTCGATCCAATGGCAAGTTGCAGTAGCTGGTACCAGACGACTTCGTAGATGAGCGCGCAGAAGCCGCTGGCCGCGAACAAGAAGAGAAGTGGAAGGTATCCCTTCTCGGTAGATAGTTTCAATGTGATCTTTTCCCGGTTGCTGAATTGTACAAACTATAGCGGGGTGGGGGTTTGATTGTCGAGCAGGGCCGCGCGGAGACGGCGATGCGGCCTCGATGAAAACGGCGGCGTTGCTATTTCCCTTTGCCGGATTCAGAGCAGGAGACTAAAGTAAGGGTGTGGGCACGAAGACGTTTGACGGCGTGTGGTTTCTCGCGTACTCGCATGACCATCTGCCACCGCATGTGCATGGACGATATGCCGAGACGGAAGTAATCATCGATTTGCTTCCGAATGGGACTGTACGGAGGTCAAGGCGCTGGGACTCCGTGGAACCGGCTAACGCAAAGCGAAGCGACATTCGGCGTATTCTTGAAGTAGCGGCAGCCCACGCCGCCGAGTTGAGGCATCTTTGGGAGAAGACACATGGATCGGCATCCTAACGACCTGACGACGGACGAAGAGATCGACGAGGCGATTGAACAGGCGAAGCAGTATGAAAGTGAGCCGCGCATCGTTGAGGCCGTCTTCCGGCCTGAGCCTGAGTTGGACCTCCTGATGTTGCGACTGAACGACGGGCGGCGGTTGCTGATTCCGCGCGAGGATCTGGGCGAGTTGAAGAATGCCACGGTCGAACAGGCAACCGACCTACGGATTGGGCCGCATGGCCGGGATGTGTGGTGGCCGCAGTTGGACGATGGGCTTTATCTGCCGGATTTTCTGGAACACCGCTGGGGCAAAGTGCCGCGTGGGGTCGCGGCGTAGCCACGGAATAGAGCGGCGCGAAGATTGGAGGGGCGGTAGCGGTCGCCCACCCCAGCAAGCCAAGTCCCCTCGCCAGGGACCCCAGTCGCGCCTTCGCACAATGCGCCCATCACAGATTCGAGAGTCGAGTGTCAAACGGCTGTGTGCTCAGTAGCCTGCTTCTCGCCCGTGGCGGACGGCGAGTATGACGATTTGCTTTCCGTCGTATCGGTAGAGGGTAACGTAGGCGCCCTGGCCAAACTCGATGACCCACTCGCGGAACTCGGGCAGCATTTCTTCAATGGGCCGGCCGATCTCAGGATGCTGTCCAAGAATTTTGACGCCATGACGAATAGCCTTGACGGCGCGGCTTGCGGCGTCGGGGCTTTTGGAGGCCAGGAAGGTATGGAGACGGGCTATGTCGCGGAGCGCCGGTGGAGTCCAGATCAGATGTGGCATTCGGGGGCTACGGCTTCCTCACCGACTTCGAGTTTGGCGAGCCAGGCGTCGGCTTCAGCGGCAGTGAAGTGCAGGCCGGTGGCCTGGTAGTCGGCCCAGGCGGCAAGCGCGTCCTGGTGGAACTGAAGGCGCTTTTCCTCGCGCTCGACATATTGTTCGACGGCTTCGCGCATGACCCAGTGGGCCGAACGGCGACGGACTGCGGCGAGACGCTGGACGCGGTCTTTGATTTCGAGGTCGAGTTTGAGACTGGTCGTGGAGGTGGTGGGCATGGAGGTACTCCAAGGTGTTACCTATGGATACTTTAGCATACCCAGGGCGTAGAAGGATGCGGAGCGGTTGATGGTGCTTGGGGCGGCGTAGAGCGGCGCGAAGGGTAGCAGGGTGGGAGCGGTCGCCCACCCCAGTGAGTCAAGTCCGCTCGCCGGGTCCCCGGTAGCGCCTTCGCGCAGTGCACCATCTAAGAATCGAGATATAGGCTTGCCAAGATTTTTCACATCCATACGGACGAATGGGTGTATCCTTAAATTGGGATAACCAATGGCACGAGAGCACCTCGCCGCAGATGAGAAGCCGCTGATCTGGGTCGGTTCTTCAAAGAAGGATCTGATGACGTTTCCAGCAGAGGTTCAGGCCGATCTTGGGGCGGCGCTTGGGACGGCGCAGTTTGGCGGCAAGCATCCGGATGCCAAGCCGTGGAAGGGCGAAGGGCCGGGTGTGATGGAGGTGGTCGAGGACCATCGCGGCGATACGTTTCGAGCGGTTTACACGGTGCGATTTGCAGAGGCCGTATATGTGCTGCACACGTTTCAGAAGAAATCGAAGAGCGGAATCAAGACTCCCAAGGCTGACCAGGATTTGATTGCGAGCCGGCTGAAGGACGCTGAGCGAATCCACCGGGAGATATTTGGAGCGCGACATGGCTAAGGCGAATAAAGAACTAATTTTCGAGGTGGGTTCGGGCAATGTGTTTGCGGACCTTGGGCTGCCGAATGCCGAGGAGCTCGGGACGAAGCTAAGACTGTGCGTGGCGATCAACAAGATTCTGGAGAAGCGGAAATTGACGCAGGCACAGGCGGCGCGGCTTCTGGGTGTGAATCAGCCGAAGGTGTCGGCGCTGAAGGGATACAAGCTGGAGGGGTTCTCGGTGGAGCGGCTGATGCACTTCGTAACGGCCCTGCAACACGATGTGGTGATCGAGATTCGTCCGCGCGCGGCGTCGAAAGGTGCGGGGCGAGTGCTGGTGGTTGGAGCGGCATAGTCGCGGCGTAGAGCGGCGCGAAGGGTGGAGGAGCGGGAGCGGTCCCGCAGGCCAGCGAGCCAAGTCCGCTCGCCGGGGACCCCGGTCGCGTCTTCGCGCGATGTACCCATCTCAGAATCGAGAGTTGAGGCACCCGTCACTACTTAAAGGTTCAGGGCCGCTATTCGCCGGGTGCCCCATTCATCGCGGCTTTATCGCGATGAGTGGGATTGCTGCGCTAACTCTCGGCGGCGAGCGGTCCATTGGGATTCAATCTCGACACGGCCTTCTTCTCCGGTAGACCAGTGATGGAAGCTGCTCCACGGGTAGTCTTCCGGCTTTTTGACCAAACCTCTAACAACCGGATTACGGTGCATATATCTCAGCTTCTCAGTTCTCTTGTCTTCGGTAAAGACATTGAAGTCGTAGTAGCGGCGCTGCCAAAATTGAACGTGCATACCTTTCAGACGCTTTGATGTCTCGCCCTTGAGGACGCGAATCATCGAAGCCAGAGGAATCTGCTTCGGCTCGCTGAGGAGCAGGTGGACATGCTCGGGCATGAGGACGTAGCCAGCGATGTAAAAGCCGTGGCGCTTGCGGATGGTTTCGAGGATTTCTTCGAAGGTTTGTTTGGCCAGAGGGCCGGCGAGGTAGGGGAGGCGCTGGTAACAACTGAAGGTGATGAAATGAAAATCGCCGGTCTGTTGGTAGCGCTTTAGGCCGATTGGCATGCAGCTATCTTAGACGAGATTGGTAGGGACGGTCGCGCATTCGCGCGATGCCCACTCATCGCATGAGACAAAGGCGCGATGAATGGGGCACCCAATGTAGTGGAGATGGGTAGGGACGGTCGCGCATTCGCGCGATGCCCACTCATCGCATGAGACAAAGGCGCGATGAATGGGGCACCCAGGACAGTGGAGATGGGCGGGAGCGGTCGCGCATTCGCGCGATGCCCACTCATCGCATAAGACAAAGGCGCGATGAATGGGGCACCCAGTGTAGTGACACTCCACCCATTTATTGCAGGATGGCGGTGTTGGGGAGGTGCTGGGCGATGCGGGATTGCCACTCGGCGGGGCCGGTGGTGTGGACGCTGGTGCCGGCGGAGTCGACGGCGACGGTGACGGGCATGTCGACGACGTCGAACTCGTAGATGGCTTCCATGCCGAGGTCGGCGAAGGCGAGGACGCGGGCGGACTGGATGGCCTTGGAGATGAGGTAGGCCGCGCCGCCGACGGCGATGAGGTAGACGGAGTGGAACTCGCGGATGGCGGCGATGGCTTCCGGCCCGCGCTCGGCCTTGCCGATCATGCCGAGCAGGCCGGTGCTGGCGAGCATCTGGCGGGTGAACTTGTCCATGCGGGTGGCGGTGGTGGGGCCGGCGGGGCCGACTGCCTCGTCGCGCACCGCCTCGACCGGGCCGACGTAGTAGAGGAAGCGGCCGCGCAGGTCGACGGGGAGGGTTTCGCCGCGGTTGAGCATGTCGGTGAGGCGCTTGTGCGCGGCGTCGCGGCCGGTGAGCAGCGAGCCGGTGAGCAGAAGGACTTCGCCGGGCTTCCAGGTCTGGATGTCGTCGCGGGTGACGGTGGCGAGATTGACGCGGCGGGCGTTGCTGGGCGCGTAGGTGAGCTTGGGCCAGGCGGCCAGATCGGGCGGGGCGACGGCGCACAGGCCCAGTGCCGTCGAGCCGGATGTGCAGGTGGCGCGTGGCGGCGCAGTTGGGGATGATGGCGACGGGGAGATTGGCGGCGTGGGTGGGGCAGTCGATGATTTTGACGTCGAGGACGGTGGTGAGTCCGCCGAGGCCCTGCGCGCCGATGCCGAGCTGGTTGATGCGGTTGTAGAGCTCGATGCGGAGGTTTTCGATGTTGGTGAGCTTCGCGCCGGGGCCGCGCGCTGGAGGAGCTCGTGCATGTCGATCGGGTCCATCAGCGACTCTTTGGCGAGGACCATGGATTTTTCGGCGGTGCCTCCGATGCCGATGCCGAGCATTCCCGGCGGGCACCAGCCGGCGCCCATGGTGGGGACGGTCTTCACCACCCAGTCGGCGACGGAGTCGGTGGGGTTGAGCATGGCGAACTTGGACTTGGCCTCGGAGCCGCCGCCCTTGCTGGCGACGGTGATGTCGAGGCTGCTGCCTGCGACCAGTTCGACGACGACCATGGCGGGGGTGTTGTCGCCGGTGTTCTTGCGGGTGAAGGCGGGGTCGGCGAGGATGCTGGGGCGGAGGAGATTGTCGGGGTTGAGCCAGGCCTCGCGGGTGCCCTGGTCGATCATCTGCTGCATGGACATCATGCCGTACTTGGCGGACGGCGCCCACTGGACCTCCATGCCGACTTTGACGAAGGCGGTGACGATGCCGGTGTCCTGGCAGATAGGGCGATGGCCCTCGGCGCACATGCGGGAGTTGATGAGGATCTGCGCGATGGCGTCCTTGGCGGCGTGCGACTGCTCGATCTCGTAGGCGCGGGCGAGGTTGGCGATGTAATCGACCGGGTGGTAGAAGCTGATGTATTGCAGCGCGTCGGCTACGCTGCGGATTACGTCGTCCTGGCGGATGATGGTCATAGAGGGGTGGGGTCCTTTATCGTCGCTGCATTAAATTTTAGACCTGCGGGGGGCGTGGGGTGGTGATGGAGGAACAGCGACTAGCGGTGCGAGTGCATGTCGTAGGCGATCGTCTAGCTCGTGGAGGCGGGCGCGGACCATCCGAAGATTGCACAAGCCGACCATTTCGTTGACGATGGTGCCGCTGCGCCAGAGGGTGTCGACAGCGTTGCACTCGGCGGTGGCATAGGCGTGCCAGGCGGATTCGGCGGCGTCGAAGGCGGCGGCATTGGCGGCGGGAGTGGCTGCGGGGCCGGTGGGGCCGATGTAGGGTGACTCGCCGGGCATGGCTGGCTCTGGGAGAGCGAGCATTGCGCGGAGAGTTGTGACGAAGACTTTGTAGTTGGCCTGGGTGATCTCTTCCTCGTGGGAGAGACACATGTTGAAGTCGTAGGTGTTGGTGGAGTTGGGGCAGTCACCTGCTTTTTCGCGGGCAATTTCGGCGGAGTACGCTGAGTTGGCTTCGTCACGGAGGCGGGCGATTTCGGCGTCGTAGGTCTTCATCTGCGCCTGGTAGGCGATCTGCTCCGGGGTGAGTACCTTCTTGGGGCGCGGCTGTTGGGGCGTGGTTTGAGCGGCGGCGAATGAGGAGATCAGGGCGAAACAGAAGATGACGGTGCGCATGATGCCTCCGACGAGTTGCGCTACCATCCTAATTGCTTAGGAGAGGTGAAAGATGACGGTTACGTGCGGAGGGAGTGTGACTCGCTGGATGGTGGTGAGCGCTGACCGGGCTACTTCTGGCGGCCGAAGCGGTAGACCAGGCCCATCTCGAAGCCGGCGTTGTTCTGTAGCGAGCCGCCGAAGGTGGTGCCGGTATAGCTGGGCGTGATGCGGAAGGAGAGGTTGGGGTAGAGGTTGAGGTCGAGGCTGCCGCCGACGGAGAAGGCGGGGCGCGCGCTGGTGGAGGGCCAGAGGCCGAGCGTGGCGGCGGGAATGCCCTTGGAGTCGCCGTCGAACTTGCCGATGGCGGTGCCGCCGAGGATGAAGGCGCTGAGGCCGGTCTTCTGGCGCAGGCGGAAGCGATAGGTGGGGCCGACGAGGAAGGGGTACTCGGAGATCTGCGGGCGGCCAACGGTGGAGGCGTAAGGGTTGTAGTTCTGAATCTTGGCGTTGCCGTATGCGCCACGCAGTTCGCCGGTAAGGCCGAGGTTCCGGTTGAAGTAGTAGGTGGTGTTGAGCCAGAAGGCGATCTCACTGTTCTTCTGGGTGAACTGGCCGGAGCGGAAGCGAAGATATCCGCCGCCGCCGGCGACCTCCCAGCGATGGGTGTAGGTGTCGGTTATCTGGCGGGCGATACGTGCCTTCCGATTGGCGTTGGTCTCGCGGGGGGCTATGCGCGCGGACTGCGCCAGGGCGGAGGAGGCCGTGAGTGCGGCGAGCAACAAGACTGCCTGCAAAAGCTGTATGCTACGAACGAAACGGGACGGCGAACGAACGATCAACGAGAACTCCTGCGCGCCTCCATTTTAGGACCCGGTGGAGGCGAGGTCGGCGCGGCGGAGCTTGTCCGCCCGCAGCCACATCTTATTAGAACATCCAACGCGGCTTCGTGGCGCGGCGCGGGAGATGAAGGGGAGGATTGGCATGGCGAAGAGCAGAGCTTCGGGCGGCGGGAGCGGCAAGGTTTTCCTGGGATTCCTGCTGGGCGTGGCCGTGGTGGTGGGCGGCGCGGCGGCCTATCTGCGATGGGGCATCGCTGCCGGTAGCGACCGCGGACAAGCCGTTTCCCTTCGAGAAGGCGATTGTGAGCGTGCCGCTGAAGGCGCGCATCGCAAGCCAGATGCAGGTGGCTCCGTTCGGCACCGGCGAAGACGCGTTCGAGGGCGGCGCGCATGTGTACCGCGCGCAGTGTGCCGCGTGCCATGGCACTCCGGGACATGATGTGGCGTTCGCCAAGACCATGTACCCGGCGGCGCCGCAGTTATGGAAGAAGCACGCCAAGGGCAACGTGGTGGGGGTGAGCGACGACGAGCCGGGCGAGACCTACTGGAAGGTGGCGAATGGGATTCGGCTGAGCGGGATGCCCGCGTTCAACCAAGTGCTGACGGATACGCAGATGTGGCAGGTGACGCTGTTGCTGAAGAACGCGGACCAGCAGTTGCCCGATCCGGTAATGAAGATTCTGACCACGCCATAGGGGGAGCAGCGCTAGACCCAGTTTTTGTCGTCGAAGGACTTGAAACCCGCGTAGGTGAGGCGTTCGAGTTCGGCGAGCAAGTCGGCATCCGGGACGGTCTTGAAGTTGAAGCAGGCTTTGCCTTGCATGCGCTTTTTGAGCGCGGGGGAAATAGTGCCGCTGAGCGACTGGTTCATGTAGAGCGGCAGGAGATGGAAGCTGACGTACGCCTTGCCCATACGGACCAGCCAAAGTACATAGGGTGACCCTTGTGCTGGGGAAAGGGCGAAGGCTTGCGGCCAACGAGCGTGTAATCGGTCGCGCTGTCAGACTGGACGCTGAGCCGGTCGAGATGGCGGCGGAAGACCTGCTTGAGCGTGGCAAAGACTTCGTCGAAACCGGCGGGCGTGGTGGACATGCAACCTCCCGATGCGTTCACTTCAGCGAATAGGATGCGGCGGTGACGAATTGGAAGCTGTTTTTCTTGTAACCGGCGGAGGGGTCGTTGAGGAAGTTGTCGGTGGAGCTAACGGTGAGGCCTAGGCGCTTGAAGACAGGCATCACCAGCCCCAGCATGGCGTTGGCGGAGTAGGCGCTGGAGTTGTTCCATGAGGGCAGAACGCTGGCCGACTGGGTGAAGACGAGCTTGCGCGGCAGGTTGCGGTGGTATGCCTCGGAGAGAGTTGAGCCGACCAGGTTCTGGTCGCTGGAGGCAGTTTGGAAGGTCTGCTTCTCGTAGTGCAAGTCGGCCTTCACGTCCATCTGCTGGCTCGAGGACTTGAGTGTCGTCCAACCGATGCCGCTGCCGAATGTCTCTTGTAGATTGAGGCCCTGTGCGTAGTTGTGGTCGAAGCCGATCTGGGCCAGGGCGAAGAATTGCGGGGAAAAATACTCGTCGCGCTCAGCATGGGCGTGGAAGATGCTGGTAAGCGCGATGGAGGGCGGCGAGGGCGGAGATGTCTGGGGAATCACCGGCGAGGTGAGTTTGCCGTAGGTCTCCTGCAGGTCAAAGTTGGTGCGGTTGCGCGCGGGCAGGAAGGGCACGGCGGGAATGGCGCGGACCAGCGAGAGTCCCGTAGTGTAGGTGGTGCCGTTATCGGTGGAGCGCACAACGGTGGCCCCACCATGGACGGATCCGTTCCAACCGTAGAGCGGGCCGGGCCGCTTGGCCAGTTCGCGATTGTAGGTTGGCTGGTCGATGATGTAGGCGATCTTGTCCAGAGGCAAGGTCTCGATTGCAGCGTTGGGCGTAGTGACGGACAGGGTCTTGTTGCTGAACTGGACCGTGCCCCGCGTGACCGCGCCGGGGCTGATGAGACCGTATCTGCCAAGGACGGCGAAGCTGCCGCCGGCAGTCAGCGACTTGACCTTGTCCAGTGGGACTGTGATCTCACCGGCCACATCGCTCTTGAAGACGATGGAGTTGTTGATGCCGCGCTCAAGCTGGCCGGTCAACTGGTCGCCATTGGTGAATACGATGACATCGGGCGGGAGCTTGGGAGGATTCACCTGCGCGGCGGCAATCGTCGCGAACAGAGTGGCCGCTGCGGCAAAAAGCAGAATGACCGGAGGTGGGACTGTTCGGCAGGGAAAATATCTGATACGACGTACACCGAAGCTCATCTATTAAGGATAGCGTAGCCTTGTTGCAGGAGCCAACGACGATGAATCCTCTTATGCGCGTGCTTGGTATGATGCTTCGGCTGGTTGGTGTGTCGAGCCCGGAGGACACACAGGCCAAGACGAAGAGCGCAGCCGGCCTGCCGTCGTGGCGCAAAGCGGCCGAGTCGCAGAATCCGACGACGCAGGAGCGGCAAGAATAAACGCTATTGCAGGCTCAGGAATTGCTGCAGGTTGTCGGCGGCGCTGGCGATGGCGCGGGCCAGGCTGAGCTTGGCGAGGTTGTGGGCGAAGACGCTGTTGATGGTGTCCAGTTCGGCGGAAGTAAGCGACTCCTGCGCCTGCACCACCTCGACATTGTCGGTGACTCCGGCGTCGAAGCGCTGACGGGTAAGGTCGAGCGTCTCCAGATTGACCTGAAGGTTTCGCTGGGCCAGCTTGACCTGGCTGGTTGCGGCCTGCAGATCGAGGAAGGCGTTGCGGACATCGCTTTCCACCTGGCCCTTGAGGTCTTCCATCTCAGACTGGCGCTGGGCGAGCGCGGCCTGTGCGGCTTTGATGTCGCCCTCGGCGCGGCCTCCCTGCCAGATGGGAATGCTGAGCGTGGCGGCAGCGGAGAAGGTTGCGCTGGCCTGCGCGGGGTTGGTGCCGATGGAGCCGTAGTTTCCGTTGATGGAGAGCGAGGGCAGACGCTCGTCGTGGGCCGCGGCCAGGGCGCGCTGGGCGGCGCGAACCTGCGCCTCGGCGGCTTTGATGTCGGAGCGGCGATCAAGGGCCCGATGGATGGCGTCGTCCTCCGTAAGAGCGGGCGCGGCGGCGAAGGGGACCTCGTCGGCGAGTTCGTAGGCGTCGTTGGGCGGAAGGCCGGTGATGCGCGCGAGAGCGATCTTCTGCTTGGCCAACTCCGTCTCCAGCGAGATGACGCGCTGTTGCTGGGTCAGCTCTTCAACTTCGCTGCGGTCTACGTCGATCTGGGGCGAAACGCCTGCGGCGCGCTTCTGCTGCGTCTGCTGGAAAAGAGCGGTGGCAGTATCCAGCTGCGCGTGGGCGGAGGCGACTCGCTCTTTGGTGGCGATGATCTGGAGGTACTCGCCGCAGACCGCGAGGACGACGGCGTCTCGCGCATCGCGCGCGGAGAGTTGCGCTGCATGGACCTGCTCGCTGGAGGCGCGGAAGTTGTTCCATGCGGTGAGATCGACGACCGACTGCGAAACGCTGCCGCGTAGGTCGATGTTGTTATACGGGCCGACGATGGTGGGGAAATTAAAGCCCGGGATGGGAATGTGAATGCGCAGGCCCTGGGCGGCGAGGTTGGTTTGCGCCAGGTTCTCCGCGAGGTATCCGCTGACGTTGGGAAGCAGCGCGCTGCGTGCAACCTGGCTCTGACCCTGGGCCTGGGTGACAGCGCGGTTGAGGTTTGCCGAGCCAAGGTTATAGTTGAGGCCGCGTTCGATGGCGTCACGCAGAGAGAGCTTGCCGGCGAATGGAAGTTTCGCAGTGCTCGATGCGCTTCCGGTGTACGGGCCCTGCACCTGTACCGAGGGATTGATCGTCGTCACGCTGTTGGTGGTGCCGGCGATGGGGGCTTCGATCGCGGTAACAGAGCCGCTGTTGCCTGCGCGGCCTGAGAGTGGCAACGGGCTTGCTAGCGTGTGCTGCGGCTGCGCCGCGCTCTGGGCAGAGGCTTGGGTTGAGATTGCGAGTGTTCCCACACACGCGAGGAGCGCGATGGCAGCGATGGTTAGGATCGACGCGGATTGTATCTTTGAGTGATTCATGGCGATGTTCCTTTGCTAGCTAAGTTGCTTACGGAATCGCGTGATACTGAGTGCGACCAGAACGACGGTGAAGAGGAGCAGGCCAAGAAAGTTTGGCCAGAGGTCCATGAAGCCGCTTCCCTTCAGCGTGCTTCCGCGGACGATGGTTGCGAAATGGTGGACCGGGTTGAGCACGGTGAGAGGTTGCAGCCACTTGGGCATGGCTTCGACGGGATTGAGCGCGCCGGAGAGAGCGGAGAGCGGCGGGTTGACGAAGAAGCTGGTGAGCTGCGCCTGTTGCGCCGAGCGGCTAAAGGTGGCGATGACAGTGCCGATGCTGATGCCGGAGAGGATGCACAGGCAGCCCGCGCCGAGCAGCATCGGCAGGTTGCCGCGAAATGGAACTCCGAAGACCAGCCGGACGACTGCGAGGGCCGCGAACATCATCAGGGTAAGAAGAAAGAAGAGCGGAGCGATCTTGGCAATGATGATCTCTGTGGTGCTGGCGGGAGACATGAGGAGTTGCTCGATAGTGCCGGCTTCACGCTCGCGCACCATGGCGGCGGAGGAGACGATGGAGCTGTTCAAAATGAGAAGCAGACCGAGCACACCGGTGACGATGAACCACGAATCGACCAGGCCGGGGTTGAAGAGGAACGCGGGCTGTAGCGCAACCTGACCGCGGCGCGCGAGACTGTCGGCTGCGACAGGTTGAACCTGAAGGCGAATTCCCTGCTGCTGCAGCCCGCTGTTGTAGCTCTGCAGGACGCCCTCGGCGTAGGCGCGGGCGATGGTGGCAGTGTTGGCGTTGGTGGCGTTTAGCAGAAATTGCACGGTGGTGGGACGCTGGCGGGCGAGGTCGCGGGCGTAGTCGTAGGGGACGACCACTCCGGCGTCGGCGTTGCCACGGCTGACCGCATCGCCCAGCCGATCGACGGAGGGGTAGTAGCCGGCGAGACGAAAGCTCTTGCTCTCGGTGAGGGTAGAGATCAGCTCGCGGCTCTCCGGCGAATGGCTGTCGTCGACCACGGCAAGACGGACATCGGAGACGTTGGCACTGAGCGCGAAGCCAAAGAGCGTGAGCTGCAGGACCGGCGGCAGGACAAGCGAGAGCTGTAGACGGCGGTCGCGTCGAATCTGGTTGAACTCCTTACGGACCAGGGCGAGCAGGCGGTAGTTGAAGAGGCGATTGAGGAGGTCTCTCATGGCTATGCCTTCACCTGCATGCGTCTCATGCCGCGCCAGGCAAGCGTGTAGAAGATGGTCCCGATGACGGCGATGATGATCACCTTGTACCAGACGGCGGGCCAACCTCCGCCCTGCAGCAGAGCGTCGCGCACGATCTCGATGTAGTAGCGGCCCCAGACGAAGTTGGAGATCCAGCGCAGGGCGATGGGAATGTTCTGAATGGGAAACATGAGACCGGAGAGCAGAAAAACCAGCAAAAATCCGCCGAGCGCGACCGCCTGCAGGGCCGCAGTCTGGCTGGGAATGACCGCGCCGACCATGGTGCCGAACGAGGCCACGCAGAAGGTGTAGAAGATGGTGGCAACGATAACGGGCGTAGGATCTCCGGCAAAGCTGAGGCCAAAGTAGGTGAATAAAAACCCGGACATGACGACTGTCTCGCCGAGCGCGACAGCCATGAAGGCAAGAATCTTGCCCATCAGAAACTCGTGCGCAGAGATGCTGGAGACGTAAACCTGAAGGATCGTCTTTTGCTCGGTCTCCTTGGCCATGGCCAGTGCGGCCAGCAGCGGCGGAAACATGGAGATGGCGAGTACGAAGACTCCGGGACCGTAGAACTTCTTCGACGAGAGGCCGGGGTTGAACCACAGGCGTATGGCGGCCTGCACGGGCGCGGCCTGGCTGCCGTTGGACAGTTGCCGGTTGTATGCGGCGGTGATGAGGCTGGCGTCTCCGGCGACCAGCTTGGCGGTATTGGCGTCGGATGCGTCCAGCATGAACTGTACGGGCGTCTGGACGCCGCTGGTCAGGTCGCGACCAAAGTGGGGTGGGATGATGAGCACGGCGCGCGCGGCGTTGGAGGCAAGCGCCGCCTCGGCGGACTGATCGATGGGCCAGGCCACGACATGGAAGGAGATGGATGCGCGGAAGGCATCGATGAAGTTGTTGGAGGTTGAGGAGCCGTCGAAGTCCTGCACCACGATGGGCAGATTGCTGACCGTGAGCGAGAGCGCGGCGCTCATCAGCAGTAGCATGACCACGGGAAGCAGAAGGGCGAGGGCCAGGGTTCGCCAGTCGCGAACGATCTGGGTGAGTTCTTTTCGTACCTGGGCACGGATTCTTCTCATAGCTGCTCCCGTTTATTTCTCAATGGCCACCTTGCCTTCGAGGCGCGCCTTCTCGACGATGGAGATGAAGACGTCTTCCAGCGAGAAGCGGTCTTCGCGCGCGCTGAGTACGTGCAGGCCATTTTGTTCCAACTGCTTTGTAATCGCGCGAATGGCGATCTCCGGTGCGTCTTCTGCGATGAGATGAAGGCGTTTGCCGAAGAGCGAAACGCGCCAGCTCTCGGTGGAGCGCTTCAACAGGTCCACGGCGCGCTGCGGCTGATCGACGATGAACAGAATCAGATGTCCGGACTGGCGGCCCTTGATACCGCTGGGCGTTCCCTCGGCAACAAGCTCGCCGGCGACCATCATGCCCAGGCGGTTGCACTGCTCGGCCTCTTCCAGATAGTGGGTGGTGACGAGAATGGCTGCGCCGCCATCGGCAAGGCGGTTGATCATGGTCCAGAACGCACGGCGTGCCAGCGGATCGACACCGGAGGTTGGTTCGTCGAGAAAGAGGATGTCGGGCTCGTGCATGATGGCTGCGCCGAAGGCAACGCGCTGCTTCCATCCGCCGGGCAGGCTGCCGGTGATCTGCTCCTGTTTGCCCTCGAGACCGGAGAAGGAGAGCACCCAGCGGATTTTTTCTTCGCGCTCCCGATCGGGGACTCCATAGACGCCGGCAAAGAAGTCGAGGTTCTCGCGGATCGTCAGATCGTCGTACAGGGAGAACTTCTGCGACATATAACCGATGCGCTTGCGCACCGCTTCCGTGCGCAGATTATCCTGTGCGCCGGCCAGTTCCATGCTGCCGCTGGTAGGTTCGAGCAGGCCGCATAACATGCGGATGGTTGTGGTCTTGCCCGCGCCATTGGCGCCCAGCAGGCCGTAAACCTCGCCGTTGCGTATCTGCAGACTGACGTTCTTTACCGCGGTGAATTCTCCGAACTGCTTGATGAGATTGGTTGCGCCGATGGCGACCTCGCCGCGCAGATCGCTGTGGTCGTGGCGTGCCGGAAACTCAGCCGTCTCTGCCTTCAGTCCCAATGCTCGCAAGCGGGCGACAAAGGTGTTTTCCAGCGTGGGTTGATCGACATGCATCTCGTCGATGGTGACTCCCGCGCGGGACAAGTCCTCGGTGACCCGCTTCTGCTCCTTATCGGGATCGCGGACCAGCAGGTCGAGGCGATCGCCGAAACGTTGCACGTCGAGAATATCTTTGCCGGGGCCGGATTGCGCAGAGATAATGCGCTCCGTCTTGCGCAGGTCCGGTGTGCGCAGCTCGATGCGCTTTGCGTTGAGGGTCGCGCACAGCTCCTCCGACGTGCCGATGCGGAGGATCTCGCCCTGGTGCATGAAGCCGATGCGATGGCAACGCTCTGCCTCATCGAGGTAGGGTGTAGCGACCAGGATGGTGAGGCCCTCCGACGACAGGTGGGCAAGCACGTCCCAGAACTCGCGGCGCGATACGGGATCGACGCCGGTGGTGGGCTCGTCGAGCAGCAGTACATGAGGCTGGGGAACGAGAGCGCAGATGAGCGAGAGCTTCTGCCTCATGCCGCCGCTCAATTTTCCGGCGAGGCGGTCGGCGAAGCGGTGCATGTCGAACATGCGCAGGTATTGCTGGCCGCGGTCGAGGATCGCCTGCGGATCGATGCGGCGAAGATCGCCGCTGTAACGTATGTTTTCCGCGACCGTGAGGTCGGGATAGAGGCTGAAGGTTTGCGTCAGGTAGCCGGTTTGCGAACGCATCTCGCGCGCCGGACGGCCAAAGATGTTGGCATCGCCGGAGCTCGCTTCCATCACGCCAGCGAGGATTTGGAAGGTCGAGGTCTTGCCCGCGCCATCGGGGCCGATGAGTCCGAATATCTCGCGGGGATGGACTTCAAAGTTGATTCCGCGCACAGCCTCGACTTCGCCGTAGCGCTTGCTGAGGGCGCGAGCTTCAATGGCTGGCGGCTCGGCGACGCGCTGTGCAGCGTTGGGATCAACTTCGCGATCTGGAGTCGCGGCGATCACTTATGCGTAGCCTTTGGCCAGGTGCTGCCATCGACTAGGACTTCGCCATCGACGGGCATTCCGGGCTTGGCGAATCCGAAACCGGATTTCAATTGCAGCTTGATGCCGACCACCTGCTTGATGCGGTCGTCGCGGAAGTAGGTGTTCTCCGGCGTGAAAGTGGCCTGGGGATCGATGCGCGAGACATACGCGTCGACCGGCTTCTGCGGATTGGAGTCGAGATAGACGCGCGCGGGCTGGCCAACTTTGACCTTGCCGATATCGCCCTCTGGAACGAAGCCGCGCAGATAGACCTTGGTGAGGTCCAGAAGCGTGATGACCGCGGTTCCCGCAGGGATAACTTCGCCTGGCTCGGCTGCGCGCGTAACGACGGTCCCGGTGAATGGCGCGCGAATGGTGAGGTCGTTGCGATTGTCTTCGGCCTCGGCGAGCTGGGCGCGGGCCTGCTGTGTCTGAGCGGTTGCGTTCGCTATCTCAGCCTGCTGCTCTGCAATCTGGCGTTTCACCAGCGCAACCTGCGACTCGCGGATAGCGGGGTTGGAGAGCATTCCCTGCGCGGTAGTCAGTGCGTCCTGTGCCGCATCGACGCGGCGCTGCGCGGCGCCTACCGCATTGGCCTGCTGATCGGCGGAAGCGGCGGCTTGCAAACCCTGGCGCTCCGAAACGGCGCCGGACTTCGCGAGACGAGTGTAAGCGTCCTTGTCGAAGGCAGCGATCTGATAGGCAGCCTGCTGCTGTGCCAGTTCGGATTGCGCGGCAGCGAGCTCGGCCCCAGCCTGCTTAACGCGGCCCTCGGTGTCGAACTTCGACTGCCCCACCTGCATCTGGCTCTGGTCCAACTGCTGCTGCAGGACAGCGATCTGCTGGTGCGCGGCCTCGCCCCTCGCTTCGGCAGCCGCGAGCGCAGCCTGGGCCTGATCTTCGCGCGCGCGAACCTGCGCGTCGTCGAGAATGGCGATCACGTCTCCTGCGTTGACGCTGTCGCCCTCGCGTACACGGACCTCAAGGATGCGGCCTGTGGTCTTGGAAGCGACGGCGGAGTCGTCTCCCTCGATGCGTCCGCTGACCGCAACGATGCTGGCGGGCAGCGATGGTGTTGAGAAGAAGACTCGCCATACGATGATGCCGACGACAATCAGCAGCACCGCGCCGATGATGATACGCGGTCTAAGGCTTCGTCCTGATGCAGCGGGATTGGCGGCATCCGGCTGCGCAGTTGTCTCGGCCTGCTGCGACAGGCTCGGAGGTGTGGGTTCAGTCATTTACTTGCCCTCGGTTTTACTGTTCGTACGGTTGCTTTGATGCTTTGTGTTGAGGTCTTCGCGCGGAAGTTCTGAATATACGAGAGAGAGAAGTCCGCAATGTGATTCGCAATACGATCCACTTGCTCGGGCGTCAACTCGAACTCCGGCCAGATTGCAGTTACCAGAGGAGCAGCCAGCGCGTAAACCATGATCTGCCCCAACAGGCTGATCGCACAGAGTCGCGTGCTCTCGTCCTCCGCAGGCAAGCCGATCATGCCCCCGATGAGTTCGAGCATACGGTGAAACAATGGCTGTCCAGCTTTATTCACAAGCCGCCGCAGCGCCGGCGTAGGCTGCGCCAGCTCATGGGTCATGATCCGGAAGTTCCAGTCTGGCCGGTCCCCCCGGAACAGACTGTTCAGACGGGCGCGGATGACAGCTCGGAGGACATCTTCCGCGGGCGCATCCTGGTCGATCACGGTCTGCGCCGCCTGAAATTCAGCGATGCGCGCGGACTGCCGCACCACCTCGGTATAGAGGCCCAGCTTGTCTCCGAAATGATAGTTGACCGCGGCAACATTGGCTCCGGCGGCAATGCATATCTGGCGGATGGTGGCCGCGCGATAACCCCGGTCAGCGAAGATGCGCCCTGCTACATCCAGTAATTTGTCGCGCGTGGGGTCGGAGACCGCCGGCTTGCGGCTGCGCCTGGCTGTCTTCGATCCGTTGGATGGGCGGACTCGGTTCATATTCAAACAACAGCATGAAACAAATGTTTGAATTTGTCAAGCGGAAGATTATTCGCTGGACGCATGCCAGCTTCCGATGCAGATCGGAATCCTTCTGCAACGGGGGTCCGCTACTCCTTGACGTTGACGCCGAGGGGCTTAATCACAATTCCAGCTCATTTCCCAACTCGATTCGATTGGTGTTCTTAGGAAGCTGCGATAGCTCGCCAAATCGAGTTGGAATGAGTTGTTTGAGTCTAAGCCAAGAAGCTGACCTGCCCCATTGACATTCTGCAAGAAGCTTACGTGTGCAGATCGCAGGAGGAATCCGCCATCGTCGTAAATCTCTAATGACAAGCTGCAAGCTGCCACTTTTCTCAGATACGCCACATTCGCCTCATAATCCGCAGACGAACTAACTGTGTCCTGCGTGTTCGTGGATGGAGCAATACTAGAGGCCGATATCCTGTATCGAAAGTTGCCCTTTTTCTCTTCTCCTGGGATCCAAGAGGTGACAACAGTAAATACCGCGGATCGTGGGTCACCGGGTATGATTTTGAAACTCTTAGAACCCTCTTGAACAGGTCTGCTTAATGCGGCCTCGCTTGCTTGCCAAGCAAGCGGAGTCTTCGACGTTGTCTGTGCTGTCTGAGCCAGACAGTTAACCGCAGCCAGCCCGCAGAGTATGAGTAGCCTCACGGTACACCTCGAGCAAATCATTTGTGGAACATTATTGCATCATAGGCCAGATCACTCCACGTCAATGCGAACTAGAGGTGGCGATTTAGGGTTGGACAACGGTGGCAGTTGTTTGGTCAGAGGTGGTAGCCCAGTAGGGGATGGCGTGAGTGGTGGTAATGACTTGGAGTTGTCGGCTGTCTTTTGGCTGAGAGTCGCAGAAAAACCGTGTGGGTTCATATAAATTCTCCTTTTTCAAAACATTGATCAAACACAGCAATATTTACCACGCTCAGAGGCGCCGGCAAAAGGGTAATTGAAATATATTTTCAGTTCGATAACGCGGAGGGATGCTGAGACTCAAGAGAACCGCATATTCATCGACTACGCGCTGCGCTCGTAATGACAATGCAAAGGTTGCACTACTCCTTGACGTTGACGCCGAGGGACTTCATCTTGCGATAGAGGTGGCTGCGCTCCAGGCCGAGGGCCTCGGCGGCGCGGGTGACATTGCCGGCGCACTCGTCGAGTTTCTTCAGGATGTAGTCGCGTTCGTAGGCCTCGCGGGCTTCCAGCAGGGTGGAGAACTCCTCGCCACGGGATGCGGACTTTGCGCCATCGCGAGCGGCCTCGCGCGAGACCAGCGGCGGAATGTGTTTGCGCTCGATGCGCTGGGCCTTGGGGTTGAGGATGAGGACGCGCTCGACCAGGTTGCGCAGCTCACGGACGTTGCCGGGCCAGTTATACTGGCGCAGGGCGTCGAGTGCGTCGGGATGCATCTCGACATGCGGGCGGCCATATTGCTGGCCGAACTCCTGCAGGAACTCCTTGACCAGCAGCGGAATGTCTTCCTTGCGGTCGCGCAGGGGCGGGACAAAGAACGGGATGACGTTGAGGCGGTAGAAGAGGTCTTCGCGGAAGTTGCCGCGCGCGATCTCCTCTTCCAGGTCCTTGTTGGTGGCCGCGATGACGCGTACATCGACATGGACGGGGTGGGTTGCGCCGACCGGCAGAAAGCTCTGCTCGTCCAGCGCGCGCAGGACGCGTGCCTGGGTCTTGAGGCTCATGTCGCCGACCTCGTCGAGGAAGAGTGTGCCGCCGTCGGCGCGCTCAAACGTGCCGCGTTTTTCGGAGGCGTGCACCGGCAGGTCCGGCGGGCATGGCTCCGCGCCGATAGCCGAAGAGCTCGGTCTCGATGTGGTCTTCAGGTATGGCGGCGCAGTTCAGCTCGACGAAGACACGGTCCTTGCGCAGGCTCTCCGCGTGCATGGCGCGGCCGATGAGCTCCTTGCCTGTTCCCGATTCGCCGTAGATGAGAACGCGACCGTTGGTGGGGGCCATCAGCTTGATCTGCTGACGCAGGGCCTTCATAGGCACGCTGTCGCCGGTGACGCAGGAGCGGAAGGCGAGCTGGCGCAGGAACTCCTGGTTGTCCACACGGAGCTGGCGTGCGCTGATGGCGTTCTTGAGCACAATGAGGGTGCGGTCGAGCGAGAGCGGCTTTTCCAGGAAGTCGTAGGCCCCGAGCTTGGTGGCTCGCACCGCCGCTTCGATCGTCCCGTGGCCGCTGATGATGACGACCTCAGGCAGGTGCGCGGAGTCCATCTGGCGGATGTCGGTGAGCGCGTCGAGGCCGTCGCGGTCGGGCAGCCATATGTCCAGAAGAACAACGTCATACGGGGCGTCGGCGAGCAGAATGAGGGCTTCGTGGGCGGTGGCGGCGGCGGTGACGAGGTATCCCTCTTCGCTGAGGATGCCCTCCAGCGAGTCGCGGATTTCAGCTTCGTCGTCAACGATCAGTACGTGGTTCATGAGATCCGTTTCAAGGTTCGAGGTACCTTCTGAGTCTAGTCTTCCATAACTGATCTGACGTGTTCGTGGTTCTGCTAATTGGCTGAAGGCTTCTCGATGTGGTCGATCACAAGTCTCCTCGTCGGCAGCTTCATCGGCACCAGCTTAAGGCCAAGTTCATCCAGATCCCACTGGATCGATGGGCCGGGATCGGACTCCGATCGATCTTCCATCGGCAGCTTATTCAACACAAGATCGTAGTTGCCTGTGAGCCCAGTCTTGTCCACAATAGGCGTTTCCACCAACTCCGACAAAAATCCCGCCAGCACCTCCATTGAAATATTGTAGATAGGCATACCTGTTCTCGTTTCACCCTTGCTGAAAGGGAAATAGGTTGTGCCGGGAACCGTCACCATGCCAAGTCTAATCGGAATGCCCTTTGGCGGGACTGGCTCGCCGGGAATCGACATCTTTAGCTTCGCTCCATGCTTACCGACCACCAGCGCATACCCTGAAGTTTGGCCTGGAACCCAATGCACAGCGAGCTTGCATCGGTCCTCCAACATACTCCGTAACATCGCGCTCAGCATCTCTCCACCCTGCCGTCCCTGCTTCTGCCACTCCGCCATATCGGCTGGGGCTACCCTCGCCTGAATGTCGTACTTATCATGTGCCCAACCTGGCTGCTTCAAAGGCTCCGACTCACGTGTCCATTCATGCGAATGCGGTAGATATGCGAACGCAATGGTTGACACCAGCGGCTGGGCTCTTGCGGTATATCCATCCGGTTGAATCTCTAGTGTCTCCATCTCTGGGAGCCACCGCCAGCTCGGTCGAATCGAAACCACCTCAAACTCCATTCGCTTGGCGGGTGTACCGGTAACACCGGATGCCTGAGCCGCATGTGGCGCCGGTTTTGCCTGGGCAATAACGGCCGGGATTGCTACCGCAACTCCTGTAACGGCGAAAAGCAAATACTGAGCGTACAGATTGAACTTGAAGCGAAAGCACTGATTCACAAGATTCTCTTTCTTCTTCCGGTTATTCCGTTAGCCGTTTGTCGTTACGGCGGCAACGGATGAAGCATGCTCGGATGTTTCGGCTTCGGAGGCAGGTCGCAGTTCGATGATGAACCTTGCGCCGGCGGGATCGTTCTTCTCGGCGCGGATGGTTCCCTGCTGCTCCTGGATGATCTTAGCGGCGATGGCGAGGCCGAGGCCGGTGCCCCGCTGCTTGGTGGAGAAGTAGGGCAGGAAGAGGCGCTCGCGCATCTCGTCGGTCAGGCCGGGGCCGGTGTCGCTGACGGTGAGTTCCACCATGCCGCTGGGCAGCAGCGCGGTACTGATGCGCAGTTCGCGCAGCAGGCTCTGCTGCATGGCCTCGGCAGCATTGTCGATGAGGTTGCCGAGGGCGCGCTTGGTGGCCTCGGGGTCGGCGAGGACGAGCGGGAGGCCGGGAGCGAGGTGCTGGATGAGGCGGATGTCGTGCAGGCGACCGGCGAAGAGAGTGAGCGAGTTCTGCACGATGGGGTTGAGGTCCGCGGGGCGCGGCTGCGCGGTGGGAAATTGGGCCAGCGAGGCGAACTGGTCCACCAGAGTCCGCATGGTCTCCACGGCGGAGCTGATGACCTCGCTGGAACGGCGGATAACGGCGATGGAGGGCGACTCAACCTGGGCGGAGGCGAGGGTTGCACCAAGGCGGTTGATGTGGCGATGAATCTGCTCGGCTGAGAGCGAGATGGGGGTGAGCGGATTCTTGATCTCGTGGGCGACGCGGCGGGCGACCTCGCGCCAGGCGGACTGCTTCTGAGCGCGCAGCAACTCGGTGGCGTTCTCCAGCACCAGAACGTAGCCGTGGTGGATGTGTTCGCTTCCCACTCCTGTTTCCAGCAGGGCGACGGTGACCAACAGAACCATGATGCTGCCGCTGCTGGCGTCCGCGCCCGCCACCGTCATCTCTATCTCGCCCGAGGCGGAGCCCATGCGATGGCTGCGCTGTAGCAGGCGGTCCAGCGTCTCCATGGCCTCGGCGGGAAAGATGGATTCGATGGAGCTGCCGATGAAGTGCGTTTGGCCGCCGGGATCCATCATCTCAGTCAGCGCGCGATTGGCCAGCACGATACGGCGCTGTGTATCCAGCGTGGCAACGCCATTTGGGATGGTCTCCAGCATGGTCTCAAGCTCGCTGCGTCGCGCTTCCAGGGTAGAGTTGGCGGCTGAAAGCTGTAGGTTGGAGGTCTCGACCGCGAGGCGGCTCTGCTCCAGATCGGCGGCCATGTGGTTGAAGCTGCGCACCAGTTCACCCAGTTCTTCGGTGGCGCTCTCTCCCACCCGGTGGGCGTAGTCTCCGGCTGCGATGGCCTGCATCGCGTCGGCCAGCGCCTCCACCGGCTTGGTGACCTGCTTGGAGAGATGGAGCGCAAGCCAACTGCATGCGAAGAGCGCCAGCGTGGTCATCAGCAGCAGAAGCAGCATATAGAGATTGCGCGCCTGGCGATTACTTCGGTGAATGGTCCAATAATCGTCGACGGCCTTTTGCAGATCGGTCACGGTGGCCGACATGCCGAATGGCGTTGGTATGCCCACGACCACGATGCCGCCCTGCTTCATGCCGGCGGTACCCAGCGAGTAGTCGGTGTCGCCCTGGGAGAAGATGGGCAGATCGTTGCGCTGCGCCGCGGCCAGAATGGCGGCGTCGTAGGACTCATCCACCACACGATCGTCGCCGGGCCTGTGAACGGACGGCATCCCGGTTACGCCGTCGCTATCCTCATCGCTGGAACTCTGCTGCGGTATCCATGGTTTTACATGGGCCGGCACGCCGGTGCGCTGCGGCATTTGGAAAGAGGCAATGGCGCGTCCATCGCGGTAGACGATGGCAAAGCCGTTCTGTAGGCTGATCGCATGCTGGTGCAGGACGCTGTCGATGCCTACCAGGTCTGGCGCGGTCTGCTTCCCGTTGGCTCCCTCCCAGATGCTCTCGGTCACGTCCAGTGAGACCGCAATCGACTCCGCTTCGGTACGGGCGTTGGCCGAGGTGTACTGGGCAAGCTGTAGCGCCATGCGGCTGGAGTCGTTGTCTATCTCGGTCACCGGCTGCGAGAACCAGGTGTTGACGGAGCGATTCATCAGACCGTAGCTGAAGAGAAACATGAAGACGATGGGGACCAGCGAGACTAGCACCGCTCCCCAGAGCATGCGCGAGCGCAGTCGCGTGCCCATCACGCTACTGCGCTGATCGGCGTAGAGCTTGAGTACGTTGCGCGCCAACAGAAGAAGCACAGCAACAAAGATCAGAAATACCAGAGCGGAGAGGCCGGTAAATACGACAATCTCGCCGGTAGTGGCTGGGTTGAGGAACTTGAGGTTGAAGGCGGTCAGTGCGGTGAAGGCCGCCAGCAGAGGTAGCGCGACCGAGGCGAGAAGGATGATGACGCTCTTCCTCCGGCTTGCGCTCCTGCCCATGATGAACTCCCTCCTCGCAGTGAGACGATTATAGGCGGGATGGACCGTGGTTTCGCTAAACCAGCTCGGCGACAGCCTGCCAGTCGCGCTGCTGCGAGTCGGCGACCGGCTTGCAGGTGAGCGTGCCTTGCAAGGTATTGACGCCCTGGGCGATACCTGCGTCCTGGCGGATGGCCGCGTTTGCGCCCATGTTCGCCAACTTCAGCAGGTAGGGGAAGGTGGCGTTGGTAAGGGCCAGGGTCGAGGTGTGAGGGACCGCGGCCGGTATGTTGGTGACGCAGTAGTGGACGACGCCTTCGACCAGGAAGGAGGGGTCGGAATGGGTAGTGGGGCGCGAGGTCTCGATGCATCCGCCCTGGTCAATGGCCACATCTACGATGACGGAACCCTTCATCATTTTGGCGACCATGGCGCGGGTGACGATCCTGGGCGCAGCCGCGCCGGGAATCAGGACGCAGCCGATGACGAGGTCGGCCGTGCGCACGGCGCGCTCAATGTTGTAGGTATTGGAGGCAAGGGTGTGCAGGCGACCGCCGAAGATGTCGTCCAGCTCGCGCAGGCGGTTGAGGTTGATATCGACTAGGGTGACTTTCGCGCCCATGCCGAGGGCGATCCGCGCAGCGTTGCTGCCAACGATGCCTCCGCCCAGGATAACAACGTTGCCGGGCGGAACGCCGGGAACGCCGCCCAGCAGGACCCCACGTCCGCCGCGTTCCTTCTCCAGGCAGGCCGCGCCGACCTGGATGCTCATGCGACCGGCGATCTCGCTCATCGGAGTCAGCAGGGGTAGTGCGCCGTTGCGGTCGCGCACCGTCTCGTAGGCAATGCCGGTGACTTTTTTGGTCAGCAGCTCATCGGTGAGTGCTCGCACCGGGGCCAGGTGCAGGAAGGTGAACAGGATGAGACCCTCGCGGAAGTAGCGATACTCCTGCTCGATGGGCTCCTTGACCTTGACGACTATCTCGGCCAGCCGCCACACGTCATGGGCGGAACCGACTATTTCTGCGCCGGCGGCCTGGAAGTCGTCGTCGGGCATGGCGGAGAGTTCGCCGGCGTTGTGCTCCACCAGCACGGTGTGGCCTGCGGCAACCAGAGCGTGGACACCGGCCGGAGTGACGCCGACTCGGCTCTCGTGGTCCTTCAACTCCCTGGGAACGCCTAGGATCATATATCCAACGGTACCAAATACTCATGGCTTGCGATTTCGCTTAGCGTTCTGCTTGTCAGCGGCGAATACGATTTTTCTGCCCTTGCTGTCTGTCCTCTGGACAAAATGGTTCCACTATTGATACCATTTTCAGCATGGCTTCTTCGACGAAAATCCTCGATCGGATGCGTCGAGAGCCGACAAGTGTGAGGTTCTCCGATCTGCTGAAAGTCTGCGAGGAGTCTTTCGGTAAGCCGAGACAATCCGCCAGCAGTCACGTCATCCTCAAGACACCCTGGCCGGGGGATCCTCGTGTGAATATCCAGAACGACAAGGGCAGCGCAAAGGCCTATCAGGTCAGGCAGGTGCTGCTGGCTATCGACAAGTTAAAGGAGGAAAAACGATGAGCGTCGACCACTATACTTATCGCGTCACCTGGTCGCAGGAAGATGGAGAGTACCTGGGGCTGTGCATTGAACTTCCCTCGCTCTCGTGGTTGGCTTCGACGCCGCTGGAGGCGTTGTCGGGCATCCGCCAGATTGCCGCCGAAGCGGTTGCGGATATGCAATCGAATGGCGAGCCTGTCCCCGTGCCGCTAGCTGAAAAACATTATAGCGGCGAGTTTCGCGTTCGAATCCCTCCCCAGGTCCACCGCGCGCTGGCCATGCAGGCAGCGGACCAGGGCGTGAGTTTGAACCGTCTGGCGAGCGCAAAGCTGGCTGGCTAAATCAGAGACATCTGTAATGGATATATAGGGTGGTTTTAAAGAGCCGCTTCTCGTTGCAGTGACTCCAGCAAATAAAGTGGATTGTCGATCTGAGCAGACTGTCAGAATATTGCTCGATTGTGCGCCATCGGTGACCTAATGTTGTGAGTCGCTCGTTTGAAAACTTCCCTTCCCCGGCAGTCATCTTCGCAAAGCCTTACAATAGGAATTCAACTTCATTGTCAGGAATCAGTTGCCCAATGTCTTCCGACGGTTATCAAATGCGGTACTCGCGCATCCACAACATGCGCTCATTGTTCAGTCTATTTTCCAACGACCTGGCCATCGACCTGGGGACTGCGAACACGCTCGTCTACGCGCATGGCAAGGGCATCGTGGTCAACGAGCCCTCCATCATCGCGGTCAACACACTGACCAACGAGGTGGAGGCGGTGGGCAAGGAGGCCAAGGAGATGCTTGGCCGCACGCCGGGCAACATCGTTGCCATCAAGCCGATGAAGGACGGCGTGATCGCCGACTTCCGCCATACCGAGAAGATGCTGAACTACTTCATCATGAAGGCGCACAATAACCGCAAGCGCATGGTGCATCCGCGGATCGTGATCGGCGTGCCGTCGGAGATCACCCAGGTGGAGAAGCGAGCGGTGATGGATTCGGCCTACCGCGCGAAGGCGAGCGAAGTACACCTGGTCGAGCAAGCGATGGTGGCAGCCATCGGCGCTGGGCTGCCCATCACCGAGCCGGGCGGCAACATGGTGGTGGATATCGGCGGCGGGACCACGGACATCGCCGTGATCTCGCTTTCAGGCATCGTCTATTCCAAGTCGGTGCGCATGGCGGGCAACCAGATGGACGAGGCCGTCGTGACCTACCTGAAACGCAAGTACAACCTGCTGATCGGCGAGCGCACGGCGGAGCAGATCAAGATGCAACTTGGCTCGGCCTTCCCGCTGGACAGACCGATCACCATGGAGATCAAGGGACGCAACCTGATCGAGGGCGTGCCCAAAACGATCACCATCGAAGACTCCGAGGTGCGCGAGGCGCTCGCAGAGTGCGTCTCGACCATCATCAACGCCATCCGCGTGGCGCTGGAACGGACGCCGCCGGAGCTTTCGGCGGACATCTCCGACCGCGGCATCGTGCTTACCGGAGGCGGCGCGCTGATCAAGAACCTGGACAAGCGCATCCGCGAAGAGACCGGCCTGCCGGTGTCGATCGCCGACGACCCGCTGGCTTCGGTGGTGCTGGGCACGGGCAAGATGCTCTCCGACTTCAAACTGCTGCGCAAGATCTCGATCGACTGACCTCCGGAGAAAAGGCGACGCGCCGGATGTCTTGAGTGGCGACCTAGGCCTCGCCGGTGGTAACATAATTAGCAGAAGCAGTTAGACAGGATAGAGATCGGGGATTTAAGTCCTTGTGTGCCTGTCCCCTTCACTTCTCGGAATGGTTTAGTGCCGGGACGCGCAAGCCGCGGGTAGTTCCCGTGCGCCGAGTGAAGGTTGCTGCAATTCAGGATTGGAGATTGACCATGGCAGCCAAATGCGACATTTGCGGCAAGGGGCCGCAGTTCGGAAACAACATCTCGCACGCCAACAACACCACGCGGCGTCGCTGGAATGTTAATCTTCACCCGGTGAAGGCCGCGGTTGCGGGCGGTAGCAAGCGCATCCGCGTATGCAGCAGTTGCATCAAGACGGGTAAGGTCGTCAAAGCCTAAACAGAGTTTTTCTCACAGAACAGGACGCCCCGGCTGGGAGTTTCGCAGCTGGGGCTTTTCATGTGTGCTATTTAGTTTGTCATTCTGAGCGCTGCGAAGAATCCCCGCATCATTCTTTACTATTTGCCTGTCCTCACTTCTTCTCGAAGGCAAGCGAGGCGCTATTGATGCAGTAGCGCAGACCGGTGGGCTGGGGGCCGTCGGTGAAGACGTGGCCCAGGTGCGCGCCGCAGGCGGAGCAGGTGACCTCAATGCGGCGCCTTCCCAGCGACAGGTCCTCGTTCTCGTCGATGGCGTCTGGCGACTGGGGCAGATAGAAGCTGGGCCATCCGCAGCCTGAATCGAACTTGGTGTCGGAGGTAAACAGCGGCGCATGGCACGCCCCGCAGTGGTAACTGCCGTCGTCGTGTGTGTGCACCAGCGCGCCGGTAAAGGGCCGCTCGGTCCCCTTCTGGCGCATCACATGGAACTGCTCGGGAGTGAGCAGCTCACGCCACTCGGCCTCCGTCTTTTGAACCTTTTGCCTGGACGCCGCATCGCTGCCTGCCGCAGCGCCTGGTCTTGGTGTCGTCTCAGCCATCTCTGAAACCCTCCCACCTATTCGATGTGCAACTCCACTCAATGGTTCGACTACCCACTACCAACTAACCACTACCAACTGCATTTACGGCTGTGTGGCGATCACATCGATCTCCACCAGCGCGTCCTTGGGCAGGCGCGCCACCTCGACCGTAGACCGCGCCGGCGGCACCACGCCCTCCGGCGCAAAGTACTGGGCATAGATCTCGTTCATGGCGGCGAAATCGCTCATGTTTTTCAGGAAGACGGTGGTCTTGACCACGTTGGCCATGTCCAGGTCGGCCTCCTCCAGCACGGCCGCCAGGTTGTCCAGCACACGCTTGGTCTGCTCGCGAATGCCGCCTGCGATCAGCGCTCCGCTGGCCGGATCCAGTGGGATCTGGCCGGAGGTGAAGAGCAGGTCGCCGACTCGCACAGCCTGCGAGTAGGGGCCGATTGCCCTGGGGGCCTGAGTGGTTGTAATCATGGTCTTGGTTTGTGCCATATAGCGCTTTCGTCTACAGGAAGATGGCTCGATTGTCGCGCTTGCAACTGTCTTTCGCAAGCAACTCCTCCCCGGCAACTACATGGCCGATTCCTTGTGCCGAAGATGTCTAACCGGACAACTTATCTGCTTGTGTTAACAGGGTCCCCAATACCTGGCAACATTATTCGCTGCATGTCATAGATATTGTTGAAGCCGTCGCTTCTCAACAGGGTGGCTCGATAGCCTGCACCTTCCAAACGGTCTTTCAAGAAGAGAAACCGAACGTCGCCATCCGTACCCAGGAGGAAGTGGTCGTGGGCAGCCAGAAAGCCGTTGCAATTTTCCAGTCGAGCAGAGATCAACGGTTTCTCAAACGTCAGGGCAACCTCAGTCACTTCATATCCCTGTTGAACAGCGGTTGATTTATCTGTCAGGTAGACGATCTGGTTTTTCATGGTGGGGGATGCATACCACCATGTCCGGATATAGTTGAAGGGGTCCGAGATTACGATGGAAAGACCGCTGCGGTCGGACGAGAAGACGGGGGCTATGTCTTCGGCTTGCCCATGTCGATGCCGGATTTCGGCGATACACACGTGTGCGTAGATGAGGACAAGGAACGCTATAAGGCTCAAGCAAATCGTGCATTGTCTGCGACCGTCTCTGGCGAGTAGCAGACACGAAAGCATGGCTATTCCGGCAATGCAGCCAATACCATACCGGCAGTTATAGTACCCGGTGGAGAACATCATGGCCAGCATGGTCGCGGGGACCAGCAGCGCTGCGCCGAGAGCAGCAGCAATAATGTGGGCAGGCGGACGAACAGGTGTACCCTCTTCGGCATGTGCCGGAATCACAGTCCGAGAGCGGTTGAGCCAGCGCGGTGTCCATGAGACAAGGATAATAATTGCAGTAATCTCAATCAGGTTGGAATTGAGAACCAGGGGCAGGCTTGGCTTCGGATTGTCGATCCAGTACTGATGGAGTTTGGCCAGCGTGAGCGGGCGCATCGCTGCATGGGCGTAAGTGAGCAGCAGATCGCTGGTGCGGCGCATCATGGGTAGGGTAATGGCGAGAGCTGGGATGGCGGTCAGTGCGGTGGCGAGGACCGGCCAGTCCGGGCAGCGTGTGCGATAGAGACGCATGGCCTCGCCAAAGAGCAGTGGCACTCCAACCTCGACGATGCCAATGTCGTGGGAGAGCATGCAGCCAACGATACCGACGACCATTCCAGCCAGAGCAAGCCGCCGGGGTCGCGGGGGCGTTGCCTCGGCAGCGTGTACCGCGGACTGCCAACTGACAAGCGCGAGCATCATGAACGCCGTTAGGAGCGCGTAGGGACGCGCCTCGAACGAATAGGTCCAGCCAGGCTCGGAGAAGGTAAGCACGACGGCAAGCAGACCGAAGACCACTCCGCACTCTCGGCGGACAAATACATATACCCCAGCCAGTACGGCGAGAAACGACAGAATGGAAGGCAAGCGTATCGCCAGGTCTGTCAAGCCGAATAGGTGTATGGAGAGTCGCGTGAGCAGGGCGTACAGCGGAGGGTTGCCGTCGGCGGGCATCGCCTGGGCGAACCTATGCCAGGTAGGTTGGGTAGCGACAATGGCTGTAAAAATCTCGTCAAACCAGAGAGCTTTCTGATGGCTTTCGTAAATCGATCTGGTAAATACGAGAGCTAGGAGCAGCAGGAGAGACAAGAATCCGTAGCGGGAGAGAGCGTCGTAACAGAGGTCGCCGAAGGTGCGCCTACAGCTTGAGACAAACCGCGGGAGGTTCGGATCGGGCAAAATGGCGCTCTCGTCAGTTGCTTCCATCTTCCTGAGGTGCAATATCTACTCCTGACTCGTACCACACCGATTATGGGTAGGCTTAGCGAAGCCAGGCCCTTCCTGAGTCTTCAACTTTATCATTGGGCATACGTCTGGAGGCAGCGAACTCCATGAACAGGCAGGCGCGGCCGTCGGTACAATCTATGCATCCGCGAGAGTTGGATGGAGCCAGTAGGGCCGTGTTTGCCGTGTAGGAGGGACGTTTGCGCAGAGAAGACGCTGCTGTCCATGCTGCATCTCAGGTAGAAGTTGCGCTATGGTTGTATGCGCTGCTGGTCGTATCGGTCACAGCGGCGAGCTGGGCCTTTTATTGGTTCAGCGGTATCTTTATGACCCGCCCGTTGTTTGCCAAATACGACCAGTTTCATGACCTGACCAACTATATTGACAAGACCGCGCACTTATACCGAGGAGCGGCAGCCCTGGGCGCCGGGCTTCCCATCTTCACTTATCCCGCGCCCGCCGCCTTCGTATACAAACTACTGCTCTATCCCTTCCCCGGTCATCCAGTCCGGCCCTTCCTGACTTTTCTGACAATCTGCATCGTCGGCTTTGCCTTTGTAGCGTGGCGTGCCTGCCGCCCAGGCAGGGCAGTTCGACTCTCCGCCGCCGCCGCGATCGTCGTCACCGCCGTTTTGGGCTATCCGATGTGGTTTGTCGCCGACCGCGGAAATATCGAGGCCGTTGTTTGGGCGCTGGCCGCTGCTGGCCTTTGCTTACTTCTGCGGGGGAGAACCCGCTCAGCAGCAGTGCTGATCGGGCTCTCGGCCGCGATCAAGCCATTTACCATCCTTTTTCTTCTGCTCCTGCTGCGTCATCGCAGGTACAAGGAGGCGGCGCTTGGAGTGGCAACCGCTGGCTTGATGTTACTGGCGGCATTGACGGTCCTGGGACCGAACCCCTGGAGGGCCTACCAGGGCCTAAAACCCGGAATATCTCTCTATGTGGCCCGTTATGTTACGAACTTGACGCCTGTTGAGGAGATGCGCTTCAACCACTCCCTGCTCGATGGAATGAAGTCAGCCGCGGTGACCGTCGAGATGGGCGGCATTTATCCGGTCAAGGCGCTTGTAGAGGTGACACAACTGCGCGCGGAGCCTGGTGGATGGCACGGGGTGCGTCCGTTAGTGCGCGTCTACCCGTTTGTCGTCTTCGCCGGACTCGGACTGTTGATTGCCGTCTTCTACCGGATGCCAATGCTCAACCAATTGACCGCGTTGGCCGTGGCTGTGACGCTTTTCCCGCCGGTCTCCGGAGACTATACGCTGCTGTTCCTGTATCTCCCATTTGCCACTCTGTTGGTGTTCCTGACGCGCGAAGTGGCCGCTGGCAAGACGACTATCTCATACGCTTCGATGCTCGCATTCGCCTGTATATATGGATTGCTCTTCTCTCCGCTGACGTTCCTGATGCTCTACGCGGGGGACGCCAAGCTGTTGCTTCTGCTTGCGCTGCTGGTTGTCGCGGCGCGGTCGCCGATGCGCAGCGAATACTTCGATGGTCCGGCGGGCAGGATGCAACGAGAGCGCATGGGCGAACCAGAGCGCAGTCGCGCCGGACTTCCCGCCTCTTGAATCAGGCGAGCGTCGAGGCGAGGTTCTCCCAATTTAGGACGCTTTCGATGCCTTCTTCTTTCGGGGTCTCGGGTGCCCAGTGAGAATTTGCCAGGCCTTGGAGTTGTCGGCGACAAAGAACTTCTGGTCGCTCTGCCGCCACGGCAGATGGGTGTAGCGGAGCTTGAGGTCGAGCCGATCTTCGAGATAGTGCAGCAGTTCTAGAAGGCTCATGCTGTTCTCCATGCCTCCGCCGATGTTGAATGCGTGGCCGCGAGCGGCTGCGATGTGCTCATACGCAGCGACATAGCAGCGCACCGCGTCGGAGACGTGCAGCAGGTCGCGCACCTGCTTGCCGTCGCCGGAAACGGTGAATGGCGGGCGCGAGGGGTTGGCCTTCGATTCGATGGCCTGGCGGCAGAACCATCCGACCCATCCCTGGTCGTAGGTGGCGAACTGCCGTCCTCCGTAGATGGTCGAGTGGCGGAGGACCACGGTGTTCAAGCCAAAGCCGCGCGCGTAGTCCTGCATGTACTGGTCGGCGGCGCCCTTGGAGCAGCCGTACGGGGTGTGGAATTCGATCGCGACGGATTCGTCCACGCCGTTCTGCGAGGCGCGAGGCTGGTAGCGGGTTGCCGTCTCGACCAGATCGAGATGTCCCAGGTTACCGTAAACTTTGTTGCTTGACGCGTAGATGATCGCGGTCTTCGGCGTATAGATCCGCACTGCCTCCAGCACGTTGATGGAGCCGAGCACATTGATCTCGAAGTCGCGGCGCGGGCTCTCGCATGGATGTGGTCATGGCAACCTGCCCGGCAAGATGGAAGATGACGTCCGGCTGGAGTGTCTTGACGACTGCCTCGACGTCGAAGGCGTTGCGGATGTCGCCTTGGAGGAACTCGATGGGGTTTTGCCCGGCGGACGAGAGGGTGCGCATCCATGCGAGATTCTCCGACGCGCCGTGGCGCGAGAGATTGTCGAAGACAGTGACCTTGTTCTGGTCGGACGAAGTCCAGGCTGAGCAGGTGGGCTGCGAGATTGCTGCCGACGAACCCGCATCCGCCTGTGATCAGAGCGTTCATTTTGACTCTATCTCGCTTTCGTGCGGCCTTTTGAAACTTGCGCAGCTTCCGCAACGTGTTGAAGTAACCAAGCGCGAACTGGAGGAGCTTGCGCTTACTCTCGCCCGCTTTGCGGCGACCAAAGGTCACGGGCACCTCGCATACTCGCGCCGGCGGACGGCAGGTCACCGCCTTGATCAAAATCTCTTCGAGGATATCGAAGTCGTTCGATTCCATCTTCATCGGCTTCAGGATTGCGGTGCGATACAACCGAAAGCTGTTGGTCACGTCCCTGGCATGGAGGTTGAAGACCACGCGGAAGGTAAGGTTGAGGATATAGGACATCCAGATGAGGATTGCAGGGTTTTCGGTGTGTCCGCCCGCGACATAGCGCGATCCGATGACAATGTCGAAATCTCTCGCGCCGTCCCCACATCGAGGCGAAGTACGAGGCGTTGTGCGAGCCGTCGGCATCCATGCAGAGCAGGTGCGTGCCACGCGCCTCGGCGATGCCGGTGCGGATGGCGTCGCCATATTGATTGCCCCCGGAGCGGCGGATGTGGCGCACGCCGTTGACCGCGCATACCTCTGCGGTATCGTCCATTGCAGTCTGCGTGTCAAGGATGAGGATTTCATAATTTGGTGTCAGCGCGGCTGCCGCGGCCTTGATCGTGGGCAGCAGATCGCGCAATGCGGCTGGCCTCGTTGTATGCAGGCAGCATCACGGTCAAGTCGACAGAGTCAGGCGTATGGTCAGTTTGCGTCATCGATACTGCTCCGGCTGGGCAACCTGGAGTTCTGGGAATTCCGACTGCGCAAGCTGCCAGACGGCGTAGGCAAGGTTCGTCCTGGGCTGCCAGCCGAGCGACCGCGCCATGTGGATGTCGGCCACCAGGTTCATCGGCTCATAGGGATGGAAAGGCATATCTCCCAGACGGAGATCTACATCGAGTCCAAGCTGACGGCAGACCGAACCCACGATGCCGCGCAGCGAGATCGACAGACCGCTGCCGAGATTGAACACATCACGTCCGGGTAGCATTCCCTCTTCGAGGACAAGGCAAACCGCCTCCGCCACATCCTGCACGGCACAGAAGTCGCGGATCTGCGTGCCGGCCGACATGCTGAACGGCTCACCCTTCAGCGCGCTGCGCAGCAGGGATGGAAACAGCCGGTCGCCTCCATCATGCAGGCCGGTGAAAGAGAACGGACGCAGGACGGTGAGATGTCGCTTCAGCCGCTCGGCTCCGGCACGCAGCAGACAATCGGCCGCGGCCTTGCTCGCCCCATAGGGGTGCAGCGTGTCAATTGGGTCGCCCTCGCGGCATGGCCTGCTCTGATCGGCATAGACAAGGCCGGTGCTGATGTGGATGAAGTGGCAACGGTCGATCTCGCAGGATGCCTCGAAGAGCGCTACGGCGGCGGAGACATTCAGCCGGATGAGATCGAACCATCCGATCTTCGATGGGCGTACTCCACTGGCTGCGCAATGGATGATGGCAGTCGGCTGGAAGTCCAGAACCGCCTTCATCAGGCGCGTGGTGTCCGCGATATCGACCTGCTTGAGGTCTACATTCGCGAGGTCCGCGAAGAGCGTGTCGTCCAGCCGTCGCATCAGCACGCGAACAGATGTTGCGGGATGCATCAGCCCAAGGTGCCTGACGATGTTATACCCGAGAGTTCCGGTGGCTCCTGTCACGAGAACCCGTTCTAGATGTGGTTGTGGCATTGCGAAACTCGAGTCCTTCCTGAGTCTCAGTGTCTTAAGACGGCACTCACAGATGTCAGTACAAGGCAGAGTAAAGCCGCACACCAAGACTATATCTTCTGCACGCGCTGGACGTCGTGGACGCCCTGGACGCGGCGCAGCTTGTCGACCAGGCGGTTGAGATGGCGGACATCGACGGTTTCGACGACGAAGTCCACCACCGCGCCGCCGTCATCGGTTGCCTCCGAGCTGGAGGAGCGGATGTTGGTGCCCTCGTCGGAGATGATGGCGGTGAACTCCTTGAGCAGGCCGGCGCGGTCGTCGCAGAGGACGGTCAGTTTGACGGGATAGGTCTGGGGTTTGGGCGCGCCCTCGGCCCCCGCATCTCCGGGCAACGGGGCCCACTCCACCTGGATTCTGCGGTCCGACTCGTAGAGCAGGTTCTGCACATTGGGACAACTGCGGGCGTGGACCGCGACGCCCTTGCCGCGGGTTACATAGCCGATGATCTCTTCACCGCGGATGGGGTTGCAACAGCGCGCGCGATAGACAAGGAGGTCGTCCTGGCCCTCGACCTGGAGCGACTCCGACCCCTTGCCGAAGAAGACGCGCTTGACCGCGTCGGACATCTGGCCCAGGGTGTTGCCGACGATGCCGGTGTTGGAATCGGCTGGCGGGCTCGACTGCCATGGTAGAACCGGGCTCCAGCTTGTTGAGCACCTGGCGCGCGGAGTACTTGCCGAAGCCCACGCCGGCCATCAGCTCGGCCTGCGAGCCTAGGCCATACTCGGCGGCGACCTTGTCGAAATCGGCCTCGTGGTATTTGGAGAGCGCCATCTTGTACTTGCGCGCCTCGCGCTCCAGCAGCTTGCCGCCCACCTCGATGGCGCGCTCGCGCTGGTGCTCATTGAGCCAGTGCTTGATCTTGTTGCGGGCGCGCGAACTCTTGGTGAAGCTGAGCCAGTCCCGGCTGGGAGTGTGTCCCGCCTGGGTGGTGATCTCGACGATGTCGCCATTGCGCAGCTTGGTGCGCAGCGGAACAATGCGTCCGTTGACCTTGGCGCCTGTGGTGGTATTGCCCACCTGGGTGTGGATGGCGTAGGCGAAGTCGATGGGGCTGGCGTCCTTGGGCAGTACCACCACCTTGCCCTTGGGAGTGAAGGTGTAGACCTCCTCGGGGTAGAGGTCGATCTTCAGCGTGGACATGAACTCGTTGGGGTCCGACATCTCGCGCTGCCACTCCATCAACTGGCGCACCCAGGCGAGGCGGGCCTCGTCCTTGGCGCTGACATTGTCGCCGGCCTTGTACTTCCAGTGCGCGGCGATGCCCTCTTCAGCGACGCGATGCATCTCTTCGGTGCGGATCTGCACCTCGAACTGGTGGCCGCCGGGTGCGATCAGGGTGGAATGCAGGCTCTGATAGAGGTTGGGCCGCGGCATGGCGATGAAGTCCTTGATGCGTCCCGGCACCGGCCGCCAGATGGAGTGCAGCAGGCCCAGCACCGCGTAGCAGTCCTGCACCGATTGGCAGATGACGCGGATGGCCAGCAGGTCGTAGACCTGGTCCAGCGGGATCTTCTGTTCGGAGAGCTTCTGCTGGATGGAGTAGAGGCGCTTGATGCGCCACTCCACGCGGCCGGCGATCTTGTGCTCGCGCAGCTTGCCTTCCAGCGTCTTGACAATGCCTTCGAGGAAGACCTCGCCCTCGCCGCGCAGCGCATCCACCTCGGTGGAAAGTTGTTCATATGCGAACGAATCGGTGTAGCGGAAGGCCAGGTCTTCCAGCTCGCCACGTAGCTTGCCCATGCCCAGGCGGTGGGCCAGCGGCGCGTAGATGTCCAGCGTCTCCTTGGCGATCTTCTGCCGCTTCTCCTGCTCCAGGTGCTCCAGGGTGCGCATATTGTGCAGGCGGTCGGCCAGCTTGATGAGGACCACGCGGACATCAGTCACCATGGCCAGAAGCATCTTGCGGATGTTCTCCGCCTGGTGGTCCTCGCGGTTGGCAAATTTGATCTTGTCCAGCTTGGTGACGCCCTCGACGATGTGCGCCACCTGCTCGCCGAAGCGCTTCTCGATCTCTCCGGTGGTCACGTCGGTGTCTTCCACGGCGTCATGCAGCAGGCCTGCCGCAATGGCCGTAGAATCCATCTTCAGCTCTGCCAGCACCAGCGCCACCTCCAGCGGATGCCCCGCGTAGGGTTCGCCGGAGGCACGTTTCTGCCCCTCATGCTGCTCCAGACAGAAGGCCCACGCCTGACGGATGATCTCCAGATCGTCGCCCGGCCGGTTTTGATGCACTTCGTGGAGCAGACGCGCGAACTTGGCGTCCATCTCGCTGATGGTGGCCGCGCTGGAGCCGGCAAGATGCCCTGCCGAGGACTCCTCCGCGGGGATGACCTTTGCCTCTTCGGAGAAGGCACCCACGGTCCCGGCCGGCAGCGTCGTGCGCGGCGCGGACCCAGGAGACAGGGGCGGCAAAGCTGCCTCACGCTCCTTGCCTGCGTCCGTCCTAATGGAGTCGGAACTCGTCCCTTCCAGCGTTGAAGGTACGGCTCTCCCGGAGCTTTCCGGGGCCGCTGGAGTGATTGCCATAGCCTATTATAGGCGGCGTTGGAGGATTACCCCCATAATCCTCTGTAATCCGACCGTTCCATAGCTGCACCCAGGCTTTTGAATGTGCCGCGCATGGGAGTGCTGCTGGATCTGGGCGGTGGCGTCGTGCGCCCGGCAACAGAGGGTGAGACAGAGATGGTGATGATGGTCACAAACCGCTTCTGCCTCAGTCTGAGACAATCAGGGCTACTGCGCGAGGTCCCCGATCTATGGCTACGGCTGCGGTACCAGAAGTGAAGACCATGCATACGCTTCCCGGCGATGCGGTGCGCCAGATCCAATGGCGGTTTGCCGACCGTTTCGACCTGCAGATGCTGGTGCAGTCGGCGCGCACAGTGGCGCGGACGACGGTAGCGCGCATGGTGGCTGCGGGCGAGCGCAACAGCCACGAGTGGACCCCCGCGAAGGCCGAAATGATGGAAGCCTTCGATCGCGCCGGAATCACCGCAGCCTTCATGGAGCCGGAGGAGGGTGGATTCATCGTTGGCCCAAAGAACCTTGCGCTGTCGCTGGCTGCGTTTGAGCTGGCCTGGGTGGATGGCGGCGCAGCCACCAGCAGCCTGGCGAGTTTTCTGGCGCTGGCTCCCATCCATGAGTGCGGCACCGCCGAGCAGGTGAACCACTACAAGACCCTGGCCGCTCCGCCGCAGGCAGGCGAGGACCGCAAGCCCTGGCGCGGGGCCTTCGCGCTGACCGAGCCGCTTCCCTACGTCGGCGTGGACACAGGAATCCTGAGCGGCAAGCTGCGCATCGCCGAGTGGAAGGACGGCGCGGAGCCTCTGCTGCAGGTGGACAAGCGCGGCCGCTTCATCACCAATATCGCTTTCGCCAACTTTGTCACCGCGGCGGTGATCTCCGATGACCATCGCATCAAGGGAAGTTGCGTGGTGATTCTTGAAGATGGCGACGAGGGCATCTTCGACCGCGGGACGGCAACCAAGAAGCTGGTCCATCAACTCTCTTCGACCGGCGACCCGATTTTCAACCTGAAGGTCCCGGCCAGCCGCATTGTGGGCGGATACACCGTGCAGGATGGAATCATCGTGCCCAACTTCAACCACGGCGAGGTGATCGAGGCGGTCTTCCGCAGAACCCGTGTCACGGTTGGGCTGATGACCGCGGCCAAGCTGTTGTCCGCGGTTGAGCCGGTGATTCGCTATCAGCGTGAGCGCTTCCATGGCGCGGCCGGCGTTAAGCCCGGCTCTATGCGCTACGACCTTGGCATCCAGCAGCGCGAGGACGCATTGCACCGGCTGGTCGACGTGTGGGCCACGGGCGAGGCCGCCGCGTCGCTGGGTTTTGCCGCGGCGCGGATATTCGATGAGCTGGAGCCGCTGGAGAAGCAGAAGAACGCCCTGATGAATGAGCTTGGAGTCAGCGGGAAGCGAGCGGTGCTTAAGGCGCTGCAAGAGAGCGAACAGCGGGCGATTTCGTTGCTTGGGATGGAGTTAAACGATCCGCGACGCGAAGCGCTGGCCAACGATCCGATGGTGGATTTCGTGCTGAAGGACTCCGTAGCCGATGTTCTGTGTCCCGCCACCAAGTTGTGGAACACCGGCGTTGGCGCGAATATGTTGCGCGAGGCAGTGAGCCTGATGGGCGGCTACGGTATCACCGAGGACTGCCCCGGATTCCTGGCCAACAAGTGGATGGACGCGCAGTTGGAGGCGACCTACGAAGGCCCGGAGGCGGTGCAGCGCCGCCAGTTGACCATTACCATGACGCGCGATGTCTTTCTGGCGCAGTTCCGCGCGTGGATTGTGGAGATGCGGCAGATCGCCGGTGAACATCCGGGGACCGGGGCATGCACCCTGGCTTCGGCAATGGAGATGTGGCAGTGGACGCTGGCCCATCTGCAGAACGCCACCGATCCGGCGGGCAACAAGCTGTACCACGGGCAGCGCCAGGGAGTGACCTTTGCCCTGGCCGATGCGCTGTGCTGGCTGCTGGCTTCGCGCGGTCAGATCCTCGATGTGCTGGAACTGCAGGCGCGCGGCGGGGACGATGCGGTCGCCGCCGAGGGGCTTGCCGGGACCGTGCAGTTCCTCAGCGACCTCGCTCATGTGCAGGCGGCGCGTGCGGCAGGCGAGGTCTCGTGCATATGCGCCGAGCTGGTCTTCGGATACAACCTGCATCCCGCCTGGGACGAGGAGGGCGGCAAGCGCTGCTTTACGGTACGGGAGCTGGAAGAGCTGGAGGAGACGATGCCGGGAATCTCGGCCTTCGCCATCGACGTGGTGGGCGCGGACGGCAGCCATCCGCATAAGGCAGGGCCTTGTGCGGGATGCGGCGGATCGAGCGATTTCCAGCGCATGCAGAACAAGCTCTGCACCTGCCTCAGCGGCTGCCGCCTGGCCAAGGACCGCGCCGCCGATACGCTAAGCAAGGTGATGATCCCCGAAGCCCTGGACTATCCCGCATGAGTGGCGAAGCCATTGCCGCCAACCGGGCAACTGCTGAAACCACCGCAGAAGAAGAGAGCGCCGTAGCTCCACTTAGCGCCGCGGCTCCAGATATAGATCGCGCGACGATGGAGGTGGACATCGCCTGCGTCGGATTTGGCCCTGCGATGGGTGGCTTCCTTACCACGCTGACACGCGAGTGGATCGCGCATCCCGACGACCCCGCGTTCGCCAGCCGGGTTGCGCCGGGAATGCCGTTGCAGGTGCTCTGCTACGAACGCGCCGACGATATTGCTGCGGGAGTCAGCGGCGTGGTCACGCGAGCCAGGGGCATTCGCGCCAGCTTTCCCGATCTGAATCCGGCGGAAATTCCCATGGCCACGCCGGTGGCCGAGGAGCGAGTGCTCTATCTGCTGGATCCTATCGGCGCGAGCCGGCGGTCGTTCGCGCTACGCGTCGGCGATGCGATGCTGCGCGGATTGAGCGGATTGCTGGGCGTGAAGGACTCCGCGTACGAGCTGCCCTGGACGCCGGCCTTCCTGCACAAGCACGGCGGGCTGCTGCTCTCCATGGGCCAGTTCAACCAGTGGGTCGGCGCGCAGTTGATGGCGACGGGACTGGTGCAGATCTGGCCGGGAACGCCAGTGAGCGAACCGATCTTCCACAGCGGGCCTTGCGCAGGCGCCAAACCCTGCGGAGGCGGCGAGCCTTGCGCGAACGCGGGAAAAAAGTGCTTTTCGGTCAAAGGTATTCGCCTCGCCGATCAAGGCGTGGATCGCACCGGCGAGCCAGCCGATGGGTTCATGGCCGGAATGGATGTCCACGCGCCGCTGACTGTGGTGGGCGATGGGCCGGTGGGTGCAGTGGGTCAGGCGCTCGACCGGCGTCTGGGAATGCCACCGGCACACGCGCAGAGCGAGTGGGCGCTGGGCATGAAGATGGTAATCGAGCTGCCGGATGACTCGCCGCTGAAACCGGGCACCGTCTGGCATACCTTTGGATTTCCCGAGCCGGAGATCTTCGGCTTCCTATATGTGCATCCGGATCGGTTGGTGTCGGTTGGGATTTTCGTCCCGTCGTGGATGGGCGATCCCACGCGTACCGCGTACCGCACCTTGCAGCACTATATTCAGCACCCGGCGCTGTGGCGCTATCTCAAAGACGGCAGGCTGCGCTCGTGGGGCGCGAAGTCGTTGCAGGAGTCGGGCAAGCACGGCGAGCCGTTCCTGACCGGCGACGGATTTGCGCGCATCGGCGAGGGCTCGGGCAGCACGAATATGCTTACCAACTCCGGCGTGGATGAGGCGTGGACCACCGGCGTGCAGTTGGCCGATGCGGTGGTGGAGCTGCTGCGCGCGGACAAGCCCTTCAACCAGGAGAACCTGTTCGCCGCCTATGTTGCGCGACGCCGCGCAAGCTCGCTGGAGCGCGAGGCCGAGCAGGCAAAGAACGCGCGCAACGGATTCCATCATGGACTGGTGCGCGGGCTGATCGGCATGGCGCTGGCTGGACTCACGCACGGCAAGCTCTCGCTGGGCGGAACGATTCCATCGGCGAGTGAACAGATTCGCCGCTTCGAGCCGCGCGAGGTTGCAGGCGTCGAAGCGAAGGAGGCCGAGCGGCTGGCAAAGGAGGCGCGGCTGGCCGGGCGTCCGCTGCACGAGGCGTTGATGACCGCGCGCGGCTGGCCGGAGATCGCGTTCGACGGACGGCTGCTGGTCACCCAGCAGGACGCGCTGCTGATGGGCGGCAAGGTGCAGGCGATGACGGGCTTCGCCGACCACGTCGTCTTCCGCGACCCGCATCTCTGCGCCGAGTGCGCGGAGAAGACATGCGTCGCCATGTGTTCCGGCCAGGCCATTACGCAGACTGCGGACAATACCATCACATTCGAGCGCGAGAAATGCGTCCACTGCGGCGCGTGCCTGTGGAACTGCGCCCACACGCCCTTCGGCGAACACACCAACATAGACTTCCGCGCCGGCGCGGGCGGACTACACTCCGCGGAGAACTGATTCTTCTCCGAAGAACACTGTGGCGTATATGTTTTGAAAGGTACGGGCTTTAGCCCGTACGTCAACTGAGTAGAATGAATGTGGGCTTTAGCCCCTGAGGGAAGGCATTGCATATGGCTTTTGATTCCAACAGAGACGAAATCATGAGACAGATTGCGCACCAACTACTTGCAATGCCTAGGAACACTGCAAGGACAACTTGGGGTCCCATTGCGGATTTCTCAGTCGAGACCTGTCCGAAAAAAGTCGCCAATGAGTTTCTATTTTGTTGCTTGCTCGAATATCGGATCGATGAAAAAATTGCCTGGAATAACGGGCGTCGTTTCATCCATGAAAAGCTACGAGATCCTGACGATCTATGGGAAGTTATTGCAGGCTGTCCAAAAATGGAATGGACGTCCGAGGCGAAATTCAAGGAAAGTGAACTGCATTGGATGCGCAATGCCCACAACCGCTTGTGGGCGATAGCGAAGAGCGTTTACTTCCATTACGAGGGTGACGCAAGGAGAATTTGGCAAAATGGCGATTCGTTCGATGTGCTATGCAGGCTGTTCTACATCGGCGCTGGCCCGCAGCTTTCGAGGATGATTGTAGGGGCACTCATGGATTGTGGCTATGTGTCCGGAAAGTGCGACGTGAAAGCAGATGTCCATGTTTGCCGAGTCCTTGGACGCGCGGTCTTCGGCGAAAATGCGAGTCCTGAAGATGCTGTAGAACTAGCCCGCGAATTACATCCATCTCAACCGTGGCAACTAGATTTGCCATTATGGACAATAGGCGATACTCTATGCCACCCAACGAAGAATCCCGAATGTTCCAAATGCGATTTGCTTCTTTATTGCACATATGCACATGAGCATCCTTTAGCAAACTAACATTCCCTCAGGGGCTGAAGCCCCTCAAATTTTGGGTCGTTTATGTACGGGCTGAAGCCCGTACCTTTCAATACAGCAACCGTAACAATGAATAAGGAAAATAATGGCACAAGCATTGCAAATTGTGGTCTGCGCGGGGATCGTTCCCGATCCGCTGCAGACTCTGGAGCCGGTGACCGGGCCGAATGGGCCGGGGCTGAAGAACGAGATGGTGCTACCCGCGGTGCTGGACCCGTGGGCAGCCTGCGCGCTGTACGAGGCGGCGCAGTTGGTGGCGGCAAACCCCGGCAGCAAGCTCTGGCTGGTGAGTCTCGGCCCGAAGGCCAAGCTGCAACAGGTTATGATGACGGTGGGCCAAAAGGCAGCGTTTGAGCTGGTACCTATCGACGGCCCCATCGGCGGCTTTCCCGACGCGCACTCCACGGCGGCTGCGCTGGCCGAGGCGATCGCCGCGCTGCCGGGGCTGGATCGTGAGCGGCTGCTGCTCTTCGGCGGATGGGAGTCTGCCACGCGCGGCGCGGGCGTGACGCTGCAACTCGTCGGCGAGCGGCTGGGGATCACGGACCAGTTTCAGGGAGTCGACCAGATCACGCTGCGCGAGGACGGATCGTTCGAGGTGCTGGAGCGTGTGGAGGGCGGCAGGCATCAGGTCTCGGTGTGCGCGGGCACACCTGCCGTGCTGGGATGGGCGACGGGCAATCTTGCCGAGCCGCGCAACAATCCGCAGACCGGCATGGCAAACATGCGCGGCATCATGCCCGCGTTGCAGAAGGCCAAGCGCGTTGAATTGGCGGCGAATGGCCTGCGCTACGTCTCGGTGGGCCTGCCCAAACAACAGCGCGAGACGCGGGTGGAGAAGAATATGTCAGCCGATGAGATCGCCAGCGAACTCGTGGAATGGATCGGGGCGGAGTGAGCACAATGGAGACGATTCTGGTACTGACGCACGTGGATGAAAGCGGCTCGGCGCTGACCAAGGCCTCGCTGGAGGCGGTCACTGCTGGCCTGGAGCTGGCGCGCCAACACACTGCGACACTGACCATCGGCATGCTTGGGTTCGCTTCCGGGGAAGCCGCAAACTCTGCGGCTGGTGCCGTTGCGGCCACCGGCACTCGCATGCTCGCCGTCACGGGAGAGGCCTTTGCGCAGCCGCGTTACGCAACCGATGCCGCAGGATGCGAGGCATTGTGCCGCGCAGCGCAGGCCAGCATTGTTCTGGCCCCCGGCAGTTCGCGATTTGTGCGCGTCGCCGCCGGAGTGGCGCATCGGCTAGGCGGATTCATCGACACGCACATCACATCTCTTTCCAGCAACGAGGCCGTGGACGCGACGCGCTGGTTCTATCGCCAACGTATTGAGGCAACCATCAGCCGCGACGCGCGCCCGTGGTTCCTGCTGCTGGACGCGGGAACCCATGCGGTGTTTTCAGGCGAGCCATCCGGCGCACAGGTAGAGGCAGTCGCTGTCACGCTGCCTTCCACGCGCACGACGGTCGAAGGCTTGCGCTCGCCGATGCGCGATGCGCAGACCATCCGCCCGGACGCGCGGCTGCTCTTTGTCGCCGGGGCAGGCTGGACCAAGAAGCAGCCCGACGGGCAGATCCACGTCGCCGAGGCCGGAGAACTGATCCTCGCGTTCCTGCGCCTCAGCGGCGCATCGCTGGGAAGCAGCAAGTCGCTGGCAGACCAGAAGGCGGAAGGCCCCGGCGAGGAGCAGTCCGTGCTTCCCTTCCTCACGCACATGAACCAGATCGGCCAGACCGGCTCGACTCCGCGCCACGCCAAGGGGCTCTCCACCTGCTGCCACGGCGAGGAGCCGCATGTTGTGGGCTGGCGCTTCATCGGGGAACGGCGCGCCATCAGCCTCGACCCAAACTGCGGATGGACGCGCGGCAAGGCCGATGTGGTCTATGTCGCCGACGCATTTCAGGTGATGGCAAAGGTGAATGCGCTGCTACAGGCGCGCAGCGCATAGGTCTCTGGCGGAGTGAATTTGTTCACTCAGGCGCGGGGCACCATGGAGAGATCGACGGTCCAGACATAGACGGCGATGGCCGCGAAGAGGAAGAAGACGGCAACCCAGACGCGCCAATCCAGATGAGCGCGCTTCCAGTAAGGTTGCTTATGCGATTCCTCCTGGTAGGTCGGCGTAAAGTCCGGCTCGTGTGCTTCGTCGCTGTGGTCATGCATGGTTTTATTTCTCCTGCCTGCGGTTTGCAAGCCTGATTCATCCTGGTCTGTTTCGCCAGAGGACACAAGTTGTCTGATGCCGATTCTGCACACAGCGTACCGGTAGAGCTGGCTTTTCGGATCGAGGGATGCATCGGGCAACAGCTCAGCTTGCGCCACCGCTGGTCATTCCACTGACGACTTCGACGGGCAGTATGCCCATCTCGCGATAGATGGGGCGGATGGCGTGGCGCACGGCGGGCAGTCGCGTGGCGAACCATACAGCGCCAAGCATGACGATGGCCCCGTTCACGATCACGGTCCGGGGCGCGCCGAAGGCGTGCGCCATGGATCCGGCCAGCAAGCTGCCGAAGGGCGCCATGCCCACGAATGCGATGGTGTAGTAGCTCATCACGCGACCGCGCATGTCTTCGCTCACGATGGTCTGGATGATGGTGTTGCTGGACGCCATGCCCTGCATCATGCCGAATCCTGCCACCAGCATCATCCCCATCGACAGCCAGAAGTAGTGGGAGAGGCCGAAGCCGATCAGTCCCGCTCCAAAGACCGCGCTGGATATGGCGATCTTGCGGCCCAGGCCGAGCACGCCGCGTCGAGCAGCCAGCAGCAGCGCGCCCACCAGCGCGCCCGACCCCATAGCTCCCATCAGGAAGCCGAAGGTGTGCGGGCCTCCGCGCAGCACGCGCGCCGCGAAGATCGGCATCAGCACCACAAACGGCATCCCCATCAGGCTGACCACCGCGAAGAGCAGCAGGATGGTGCGGATGGGCACAAACTGAGAGACGTACGTCCATCCCTCCTTCAACTCGTGCAGCATGGATGTGGCTGCGCGCTTCGCGGCGGGAGTGTGGATGCGCATCATCAGCAGGGACGCGATGACGGCCAGGTAGCTGACGCCGTCGGTCAGAAAGCACCAGCCTTCGTTGCTGACGGCAATCAGCATTCCGGCCACCGACGGGCCGATCAGCCGCGCCACATTCACCATCGACGAGTTGATGGCGATGGCGTTGCCCAGATCCCGCCGGTCCTCCACCATCTGCACCAGGAAGGCCTGGCGGCCCGGCATGTCGAAGGCATTGATGAGTCCCTGGCATGTACTGAGGGCCAGCACCCAGGGGATCGTGATGCGTCCGGAGAGCGTCAACCCGGCCAGCGCTAGCGACTGCACCATGGCCAGCGTCTGTGTCCACACCAGCACTTTTTGGCGGTTGAGCCGGTCCACCCAAACACCTGCGAACGGGGCAAGCAATAACGTCGGAATCTGGCCTGCAAAGCCGACCGTGCCCAGAAGCAGAGCCGAATGGGTGAGGCGATAGACCAGCCACCAGGTGGCCGCGCGCGTCATCCATGTGCCGATCAGCGAAATGCTCTGCCCGCCGACGAAGAGTTGGAAGTTGCGATGGCGCAGCGCCCGCCACGCATGCGAGGCGCTGCTTTCTATGTGCTGCTCGTCTGTGCTATGCAGTTCCACCGCGTCTGATGGTTCACCCAAACCGGCTGGTTCGACCGCCTCCGTGCCCGCGCGAAATGTTTCATCCGGACCGCTCAAGATTGCTCCCTCATCTCCGTCGATTGCCGTCTCTCCCGATGAATGCCGGCGAGCGCTGCAATCCGCGCACCGAAGCTGGGACCATGTCCACTCCTCCTCTATTCTCTCGCATCGCGCGGCCATACCTGCGCGCGGCACGACGAAGATGCGCATAAGATCGTAAGCAGCACCCAGGAGACAGTTGATAGCATAGGTATGGAGGCAGTCGTTTGCAGAAATATCTCTTGATCGCGGTGGGCGGCGCGCTTGGCTCCATCGCCCGGTACTGGGTCGGCTCGACGGTGGCCAGCAGGCTGGGCACGAGGTTTCCCTATGGGACCTTCGTCACCAACCTCACGGCCTGCCTCATCATCGGCTTCTCGCTGACCTTTCTGGCCCGGCGAACGGCGTTAAACCCGGCGTGGAGATTCCTGGTGCCCATCGGATTCATCGGCGCCTACAGCACTTTTTCGACGTATGAGTGGGAGACGCTCTCGATCCTGCGCGGCGGAGCGTTTCTGGAGGCTGCGCTCTACGCACTGGGCAGCCTGGTTCTGGGGCTCGTCGCAACATGGGCGGGCATCGCAATTGCGGAATACCTCTGAAGGAGGACATATGTTGAGCGCCGGCAAGGCAGTCAAGGTCTCCATCTACCTGAGCGAGGGATCGACGCATCACGGCGTCCCGACCTACTCCAGCATTCTCGACTTTCTCTTCTATCGCGGCGTCTCCGGCGCGACCGTGTTGAAGGGCGTGGCGGGCTTTGGCGCCGATCACCACATGCACTCGGCCAGCATCGTCGAGATCTCCGACCATATGCCGCTGAAGGTCGAGTTCATCGAGTCGCGGGAGAAGGTCGACGAGCTGCTGGGCAAGCTGGAAGAACTCGCTGGCAGCGGGATGATCGAGATTCAGGAGACGACCGTGGCAAAGCCCGCGCAGAGTTCCAAGCAGACCAAGGCCACACCTGCTGCGCACCTGAAGATCGAGGGCAAGGCCAAGCTGATGCGCATCTACGTCGGCGAGAGCGATCGCTGGAAGGAGAAGTCGCTCTTCAAGGCGCTGGTGGAGGCGATGCGCGCCAACGACATCGCCGGTGTTACAGTCTATCGCGGCATTCTGGGCTACGGAGCGCATCGGCGTGCGCAGAAGGAGAAGCCGCTCTCGCTCTCGCGCGATGCGTCGATTATGCTCTCGGTCGTCGACACGGAGGAGAAGCTGCAAGGCTTCATGCCGCTGGTCGAGCAGATGGTCGAAGAGGGACTGGTCGTGCTGTCGGATGTCGACATCATCAAGTACACGCATCGCGCGCTGGAGATCGATGCGGCAGAGGCGTCGAACAAGACCGCTTCGGCGTGAAGGGAGAGCTGCCATGAAAGAAGAATTCCAGGCACGCATGCTTCGCGTCCACTTCGGCGAGAACGACAAGTGGCAGGGAAAGCCGCTGGTTGAGGCGATCTTCGCCAAGTGTCGCGAGCTGGAGATGGCCGAGGTGATGGTCTATCGCGGCATCGAAGGCTTTGGACCGAGTACCAGAATCCGCCACGCCAGCCACTGGATATTCTCCAGCGACGCGCCGATCCAGTTGAGCCTGATCGACACCGAAGAGAAGATCGAGCGGATGCTGCCGCATCTGGACGCGATGGTGGACGAGGGCCTGATCGCAATCTCCAGCGTGGAGGTCATACGCTACTCAAGTATTTCCGGGCAGACCTCGCATAAGCCATAACCTGTCTTTAAGGTGCCGTAGACGGACCTGGACGGCACCCGGTTGCGACTCTCCGTTCGCGCGAACTGCGGCTTCCCAGCGCTTGGCATACCACCAAAGTGCCATCGTGTTACCTCGGATGTTCGCGTAACAATCTTATGTGGGATGGCTATAGAGACAATCCCCCTTGATAGTTTCAATAGCACTCACCAGTGATGGCGGGTGCTGGCCCACATATCATCCTGGTCCTTACCGACCCCGACTCGGCCCCACCAAACCGCCGAGGGTAACACAAGGAGAACGTACTATGCGGAATGCGGTAGCTTTGGCATTTGTAATCGTTGCAGTCGCTCCCCTCATCGGAATCGCGTGGGGACATATGTGGGCGAAGGCCAATCGCATGACTCTGCGGGCGACACCCCCGTCAGCCGAGCAGAGCAACCAGGCCGCATAGAGCTGTCTCAAAGGGTGAAGAGCAGCGGGAGAGTCGCCAAACTGGCGCGCCCGTTGCTCTTTGCGCTTATCCCATTCGGATCGGTTGCTAAAACCTCTTGCCAAAGTCTTGGGCGATTCGTGCCGCCGCGCACTTCTTTTCGCTGCTTCCGATGACCCAAACAGCGGAACGAAGTATTCTGTAGGTGTGAGCACAGAACAGATTCAAGTCCAGCTTCCCGATGGGTCACGGCGCGAGGTCGCGCGCGGGACGACTCCCTTTGAAATCGCCACCAGCATCTCGCCCAGGCTGGCCGCCGCAGTGGTCGTCGCACGCATCCGCCCGCTGGCGAGTTCCACCCAGGTCTCAGAATCGAGACCTGGGGCACCCACACGCGCCGACGCCAGCTCAGACACCGAAGCCGCAATGTACGGTTCGACCGGCACAGGCGACGACGGAACCCGGCTGGTGGACCTCGCGGCCCCGCTCTACGAAGACGTGGAGCTATGGCTGCTGAAGGAGGCCGACGAGGCCGCGCTCAAGGTGCTGCGCCACTCTGCCGCGCATGTGATGGCGACCGCAATTCTTGAAGTCTTTCCCGAGACCAAACTCGGCCACGGCCCCGCCACCGATAATGGCTTCTTTTACGACGTCTATCGCGAGACACCCTTCACAGAGGCCGATCTGGCCGCCATCGAAGCTCGCATGGCCGAGGTGGTCGCGCGCGATGAACCCTTTGTGCGCGTGGAAGAGCCGCGCGACAAGGGGTTAAGCGAATACGCCGCACAGGGCGACTTCATGAAGGTCTACTTCATCGAGAAGTTCACCCAGTCCGGCGACGCCATTTCGCTCTACAAGAACGGCGGCTTCACTGACTTCTGCCGCGGTCCGCACCTTCCCTCCACAGGCCGGGTCAAGGCCTTCAAGATCACCTCCATCGCGGGCGCGTACTGGCTGGGCGACGAGAAGAACCAGCAACTGCAGCGCATCTATGGCACGGCGTTCTTTTCCAGCAAAGATTTAGACGCGCACTTCAAGCGGCTGGAGGAGATCAAGGCGCGCGACCATCGCGTTCTGGGTCGCCAGCTCGACCTGTTTTCGATCCAGGAGGTCGCCGGAGCGGGGCTGATCTTCTGGCACCCAAAGGGCGGGCTCATCCGCAAAACCATGGAAGACTGGATGCGCGAGGAGTGTGTCCGGCGCGGCTACGATCTGGTCTTCACCCCGCACATCATGCGTCGCGAACTATGGAAGATCAGCGGCCACGAGGGCTACTACAACGAGAACATGTACCCGCCGATGGAGCTGGACGACGCCGAGTACCGCCTGAAGCCGATGAACTGTCCCGGCCACATCCTGATCTACAAGAGCAACCCGCGCAGCTATCGCGACCTGCCGCTGCGCTACGCCGAGCTGGGCAACGTCTACCGCTACGAGCGCTCAGGCACCATGCACGGCCTGCTGCGCGTGCGCGGCTTTACCCAGGATGACGCGCACATATTCTGCACCCCGGGCCAGATCGAAGACGAGGTCGTCGCCTGCATCGACTTCGCGAAGTCGGTGCTGAATACGTTTGGTTTTTCAGAGTTCAAGGTCGAACTATCCACCTGGGATCCCGCCAAGCCGAAAGACTATACCGGCTCGGCCGACAATTGGCAGAGCGCCAGCGACTCGCTGAAGCATGCACTGGATCGCCGCGCGATTCCCTACCGCACCATCCCAGGCGAAGCCGCGTTCTATGGCCCCAAGATCGACATCAAGCTGGTGGATGTGCTGGGCCGCATGTGGCAGCTCTCCACCGTGCAGTTCGATTTCAACCTGCCCGCGCGATTCGAGCTGCAATACAAGGGAGAAGACGGCGAGTTGCATCAGCCCGTCATGGTCCACCGCGCGCTCTTCGGCTCTGTGGAGCGCTTCTTCGGCGTGCTGATCGAGCACTACGCCGGGGCGTTTCCCTTCTGGCTTGCACCGGTGCAGGTCGGCCTTGTCCCCATCAGCAGCGACAAGCATCTGGTCTACGCGGAGCAGGTCAAAGCGCGGCTCGAAGCCGCCGGCCTGCGCGTGGAGCTCGACGCACGCAACGAGAAGATGAATGCCAAGATTCGCGACTTCGGCCTGCAGAAGATTCCGTTTATCCTCATCCTGGGCGACAAGGAATCGACCGCCAACAGCGTCAGCGTGCGCACCCGCGGCAAAGGCGACCAGGGCAGTGTCACGCTGGATGAATTTGTCGGACGAGCGCACAAGCTGCTGATCGAGCACGCCATGGAGCTATAGCCTGTGCCAACGATCTCCAACTTCTACGGTATCCTTGTGCAGATGTACTGGAACGACCACGCACCGCCGCACTTTCATGTGAGGTATTCTGGCTACAAGGCGACCGTGAGCATCCAAAGTTTGGCTATGCTTACAGGCAGGCTTCCGCCCGTCGCCGAGCGTCTAGCGCTCGAGTGGGCACGGAGCATCAAGCCGAGTTGATGGAGGACTGGAGATATGCAAAGTCAAGGCGCTCCCATTGCAGATCGCACCCCTGACCTGATTCCGCCCATCGTCTGCGATCATCCAGACGATGTGGCAGAGGTGCGCACAGGCAGGAATTACAGTCTCTGGGTCAGATTCTTCGATGGCACCGAGGGCACGGTCGAAATGTCGGCACTCATCCACTCGCCCAACGCCGGTGTCTTCGCTGTCCTGGCCAATCCCGCTCGCTTCGCGGAAGCCCGCATCGAGCTCGGCGCGGTCACCTGGCCTTGCGGTCCCGATCTGGCTCCCGATACGATGTACGCTGCCCTGCGCCAACACGGCGTTTGGAAGCCCGAATAGAAACGGCGCAGCGTGAATTCGCATTCCGGCCAGGATCGCCAGCCATGTTCATCCATCTCCTTTCTCTCGGTCGCGTTCCCTACGCTGAAGCGCTGGAGATCCAGCGGCGCGTTATCGCGGCTCGCAAGCAGGGCCTCATCGGCGACACGCTGCTGCTGCTGGAGCATCCGCCGGTGCTGACGCTGGGCCGCAACGCATCGCGCGCCAACATCCTGGTCAGCGACGAGTGGCTGGCCAGCCACGGGGTTGAGGTGCATGAGATCGATCGCGGCGGCGATGTCACCTACCACGGCCCCGGCCAACTGGTCGGCTATCCCATCTTCGATCTGCGTGGAGACTTTCCCGGCAAGCGCGGCCCGCATCTCGGCCCTGTCGACTTTGTCCGCTTAATGGAGGAGGCGCTGATCCGCACCTGCGCCGACTTTGGCGTGATGGCCAAGCGCATTCCCAAGTGCACCGGCGTCTGGACCTTTGGCGAGATACACGAGAAGAAGCTGGCCGCAATCGGTGTCCACGTATCGCAGGCGGTCACCTCGCACGGCTTTGCGCTGAACGTCACCACCGACCTGCGCGACTTCGACTGGATCGTTCCCTGCGGGATCAAGGACCGAGGAGTCACCAGTCTAGAGTTGGAGGCTGCCGCCGGCATGGAGCCCACGATGGCCCGCGCAATTCTGGCGACAGCACGTAACTTCGGACGTGTCTTCCAGCGGCAGATTCTCTGGTGCGACTCGATCGAGCAACTCCTCGCGCTATCGGGCAATCGAATTGCAAGGTCGATAATTTGAGTGCCGCATGTGCCCTCGCGAGCATCTATAGAGTGCGGTCCGCGTTCCCTTTTCAAGCGAACCACCGGCACAAGCCTTATAATCCAAAAGCGCACGGGCACATTTGCGGCGCCCACCAACTCTGGAAGGAATCCGATGCCGACTGACGTAGTTATGCCCCAGATGGGCGAATCGATCACCGAAGGTACCCTCACCAAGTGGCTCAAGAAGGTTGGTGACAAGGTGGAGCGCGACGAGCCGCTCTTCGAGATTTCCACCGACAAGGTGGATGCCGAGATTCCCTCCCCCGCGGCGGGAATCTTGCAGGAGATCAAGGTCGTCGAGGGCGCCACGGTGCACATCGACACCGTGGTCTGCGTCATCGCCGAGGCGGCAGGCAGTGCGGCTGCGCCTCCAGCCAATGCAGATGCAGTACCAGCGGCTGTGTCTCCAGCAAGCGAACCGGATGAAGTGCCTGCCGCGACTCCCCCCGCAGCCCCAACTTCCTCTCCGTCCGACGCAACCGGCACAGAGGTACCAATGCCGCAGATGGGCGAATCCATCACCGAGGGTACCATCACCAAGTGGCTCAAGAAGGTCGGCGACAAGGTTGAGCGCGACGAGCCGCTCTTCGAAATCTCCACCGACAAGGTGGATGCGGAGATCCCTTCACCTGCAGCGGGAACATTGATCGAAATCAAATATCCCGAAGGCTCGACCGTCGGCATCAACATGGTGGTTGCCGTCATCGGCGGCGGCAAGGGCAAGCCAGCGGCAGCGTCCGCACCCGCGGCCTCCGCACCCACGCCACTCGCGCCTGCAACCGTGACCCCAGTTGCGTCGGCAACCGCAGGCGAACGTCCGCGCTCTTCGCCGCTTGTGCGTAAGATTGCCAAGGACAACAACGTCGATCTTGCCCGAGTCGCCGGCAGTGGCCCAGCTGGACGCATCACCAAGACGGACATCCTCGGCTTTATTGAGAATCCCGCGGCCAAGCCTACACCAGCTCCCGCCAAACCCTCCGCCCCGGCTCCCGCACCCGGCAGCCTGGTTCCCATGACCAAGATGCGCAGCATTATCGCGCACCGCATGGTCGAATCCAAGCACACAAGCCCGCATGTACACACCGTCTTCAAGGTGGACATGACACGCATCGTCCGCCTGCGCGAGCGGGAGAAGTCGAAGTACGAACAGCGTACCGGGGTCAAGCTGACCTACATGCCGTTCATCACGCGCGCCGCAATCGTCGCCCTGCGCAAGCACGCAATCGTCAATGCATCGGTCGAGGGCGACGCTATTCGCTACAACCGGAACATCAACATCGGCATCGCCGTGGCGCTGGAGTGGGGCCTCATCGTTCCCGTTATCCAACAGGCCGAAGAGAAGAACTTCCTGGGCATTGCCCGCGCCATCGCCGATGTCGCCGAGCGCGCGCGCGGTAAAAAGCTATCACCCGGCGAGGTACAGGGCGGCACCTTCACGCTAACCAACTCAGGCATCTTCGGCGAGCAGTTCGGAATGCCTATCATCAATCAGCCGCAGGCGGCCATCCTCGGCATCGGAGGACTCAATAAGGAGGCCGAGGTCGTCACAGACGCGGAGGGGTACGACTCCATCGCTATCCGCTCCGTCCAGCGCTTCTGTCTGGGCTTCGACCACCGTATCGTGGATGGCGCGGACGCAGGAAAATTCATGGCCGATTTCAAATCCTACCTGGAGAACTGGGACGAGGCAATCAGCTAGGAAAGCCCTGAATCAGTCTCCGTTTTGAAAGGGCGGGACTTTAGTCCCGCCGCAAGATGACTATGATTGATGCGGCTTTAGCCGCTGATGGAATCTCGACCACCTGTACAGACTTACTCTAAGTCGTCTTGCGCAGCAACCCCAGCCCCAAACCACCCGCCGTTATTAGTGCGCAGAAATACGCGAATATATCTCCGTGCGCGGAATAAAAAGTAACATCGTGCTCATAATTGAAGCCCACGCGAAGGCTTGTGCGTCTATGCCGCGGCGTGGAAGTAACAACCCGTCCATAGGGATCGATCGCCGCCGTTACCCCGGTATTGGTGGCGCGCAGCACCCAGCGATGGTTCTCGATGGCGCTCATGCGCACCATATTCAGGTGCTCCCACGCCGCGCTGGTATCGCCATACCATCCATCGTCGGAGATATTCACCAGCACATCCGCGCCCATCTTCGCATACTGTCGCATCTCGTCGCCAAAGACCGACTCATAGCAGATAAAGGTCCCGATAGCCGTGTCCCCCCGTCTTAAAGAGCGTCCGGCGCCGCCCAGGATCGAACTCGCCTACATCCTGCAGCAGGCTACCCGCAAAGAAGAACAGCTTCTTGTAGGGTACATATTCGCCGAATGGGACCAGGTGCATTTTGTCGTAACGTCCTGCTACACGCCCATCCGGCGCGAATAAAGTCCGCGGAATTATATAAGTCATACCCTCGCTTCACCGCGCGATCCGCATCGATCCCGATCGTACCTACAATGACCGGCGCATTTGCCGCGCGCGCCAGCCTGGAGATTGCCGCGCGAAACTCCGGATCGCTCTCAGTAAACCCGGCCGGCGACTCCGGCCACACGAGCAAATCTGTCCTTTGCAAATATCGCGCCCCATTGGGGCCGGCGCTCTGTTGTGCCGGGACAGGACCTGAACATTGAGTTCCTCCCAGTTCAGGGATTCCATCGCAGGTGCCCCCATTGGGAGGAAAGAGGCTTACCTCCGAAAACGTCTCCAGCATCTCACTCTTTGTAAGTGGTGGCCCTGCGCTGGCCGCCATCCGCACCTACTTCCAGGTTTTCTTGCACCAGAGTCGCCGTGGCTTGCGTTCCCTCGTGGATTGGGGGACTAGATCGTCTTAGGACGGCAACGTACAGCAATAGAAACGCGACTCCAGTCAACATAAGCGCGGGCCGCGTATAGCGCCGCTGCTTCAGCGTAATCCTCGCCAGCCAAAGCGCATTTACCGTGGCAACCGCGAATGAAAGTCCATACGCTCCGAAATAGGGAGCAAGCCGCGTCAGCAAACCATTGTCCACCTGCGTAATACCCAGCAGGTCCCAGGGAAACCCTGTAATCCTCGCCCGCGCTAGCTCCACCGCGACCCAGGCAAACGGGCTAAGAAGAAGCGCCCCCTGTACTCCCAGTTCTTTTCCCTTTATATGAACTTGCCGGAACGCAGTAATCAGCGCCCCAAATAGCGCATGATAGAGCCCGAGGTAAAGGCAGAATAGAACCAGAATCCCGGCCGCCGCAGGCTTGGCGATCGCCCCATAGAGGTGCATGGTCTCATACACCCAATAACAATTCCCCAGATACCATACAAATCCAGAGACATACCCCAGCGCCGCGCCCTGGATAGCGCGAATAGGCTGTCCATTCGCATCCTTACCCGCAAGCGCCAACAACAGCGGTGTGAGTGCAAACAAACAGAACGCCGTTCGCCAAACCGGAACAGGTCCCGCCATAGGAAAGGGCAACACCTGCAGCACACCCGATAAAATCGCCAACGCCCACAACCGCACAGGAATCAGTCGCATTGATATGCAGTCTACCATCGTCGCGCAAATAACAGTAGAACCGGCCTCCCAATCCAACTGCATCGACTCGCGGAGTGCGTAAGTCCTGCTTTATTGGCTGGCATCGCAACCGGTCAAATGGGCCCGAGGGTGGTGCGACCGGATGGTCCCCTGCGAGTACGCACCCATGAAGTAGCTTCCTCTAACACCTAGTCGCATACCCAATAACTGCCGTCGATCGTTCCTCAAATATTGGCGACAAAGTAATCGACAAAGAACCAATCAATGTATTTGCAAGAATGTATGTATTTATGTATTCTTTGCAGAGCACACTTAATCACGGACCTACAACTAGGTGGGCAGTCACGAGCCATTGGAGTATCCCGGACAACGCAGCGGAAGAAAACGATAGAAAAGTTAACTCCCTATCGCAACAAGGAGGCAACACGTGGAAGTAAGCCGTATTCTAGAGGAAATTGACGCCCAGATTTCGAAACTCCAGCAGGCACGCGAACTACTCTCGGGCACCGTGGTGAAGATTGGCAAGGGCCGGGGCCGCCCCAAGGGAAGTAAGAATGCCAAGACCGTCGCGAAAGCTGCGCCGCGCAAACGCAAGATCAGCCCCGAGGGCCGCAAGCGCATCGCAGAAGCCATGAAGAAGCGCTGGGCAGAGCGCAGAAAACAGGCCGCAGCCTCCAAGTAGCCAATACCGATCTATTCAGTCTTATCAGCGATGGCGCAGCGCCCATTTCAGCAATGGACGTTGTGCTATTGCTTTTAATTCAGATTCAGGACAGCCATCCACCTAACGCGTTACCACAACCTCGCGCATGTTGTCTTTGGCCAGATAGAAATGAAAGCCCTTGAACGAGGCGAGTAGCCGTTCAATCTGGCGGTTCGTATAGTTTGCCAGTTGGGGATATTCCCCCGCGCGCTGCACGTCCACCATCGATCGATCGGTCAGGTGGTAGCGGTGGAAGTCCGCCTTCGCCGCCCCCATGGCAGACCCTCCGGTCGCAGGATGAAACATCGCCAGCATTTGTGCATCCGGCACCATCACCGCGTGGATGCGTTCGAGCACGGGCGACAGCAATTCCTGGGGAAGATAGTCCGCCGTGTCCCAGAACAAGACCACATCGAATCCACGCCCGGAAAAGTTCAGGTGCGCCGCCAGAAACCGCTCTACATCGTGGCGCGCCGCCACGACGTTCTCCTGGGGAAGCGTCCAATCGTGCTTGACCGCGTCCTCCACCAGGTTCGCCAGGTAGATACTGTGCCCCAGCGAAGTGATGAAGTTGATATTGGTGGACGACGTCGGACCGATATCCAGGACACGCAGTGACTCCTCACTGTGCAGCCGTTGCAGCAGTTGGCCCCATCCGCTGGAATAGCGCGAGACACGTTCGTTATCCGATACCGCTCCGCCGACTTTGTCCTTGCCGCCAAAGAAGTTGCTCATCGTTCGGCCTCCTTCCGGCTCAGGTAAGGTTCAAGACCGCTGTGTCCGTCGCAGGGTCCTCCGTGCCTGGCAGCCGCCCTGTGACTGCGGGCGCCACGGTCTCCGACAGATCCACACGGCCCCTCATGTTGGCGTTCTCCTCGATCGACAATCTCGCCGCAAAAATATCTCCCTTCACCACCGCCGACTCACGCAGTTCAACCCTTCCCGATGCCCGGAGATTGCCTTCGACCAACCCGAAGATCACCACATCGCGCGCATCCACATCCGCCAGGACGCGCGCATTCGGTCCTACCGTCAGGCGGTTCTCAGGCAGCGCGATCATCCCTTCCACAACGCCGTCCATATACATGTCCTCTTTACCTGTCACCTCTCCTCGGATGGTGACGGACTTGCCAATAACGGTCGTACCTTCAGCTGGCTTCATCTGTTTGTCGCTCTCCCCGCTGCAATGATGGTAACTGGACACTCCCATAGTACCTGCCCAACGATCTCCAGCCCAAATTCCGGAGGCAAACCGTCACCATAAACGCAGGTTAGACTCAGGATGGCAGACGCCAGCCGCTCCCCGCGCTCGCGGGCAAGGAATCCTTACCGCCTTGGCCCGCGTCCAACAATACGACGGCAGAATGCATTCTCCCCAAACGATGACACCAGCACACACGGCCGCCCAGCCCGCAACCCGTTCCCCAAGCAATTCCTCACAGCGGAGCGCCTCGCGGCACGGGTACCCTGCGCATTGGGTTTCGTACGGCTGGTTCGTCCTGCTGCTTGCAACGGTCAGCCCGGCGCGCATCCCTGCAGCCGGTCCGGCGGTCCCGCCGCAGCCTGCCTCCGGCGTTTCCCTGCCGGCATCGCCCGCCCGCTCCTGGGCCGTCGATTGCGCCAACAACGAAGCGCTCGTCATCCAGCATCCCGACTCGTTCCTGCGCTATCGCCTGCACGTGATCGACGAGAAGGGGGACCACCTGCGCGACCAGATCGAGACCCCCGAGGGCAGTGTCGGCCGCAACCTGCAAAGCGACGGCCGCCCCCTTACCCCAGTCGAGGACGCAGCCGAACGCCAGCGCCTCAACGACCTGCTCGCTTCGCCCGCCGCTTTTGCCCGCCACATCCACCGCGAGCAGGAGAACAAGCAGATGGGCGTCAGCCTGCTTAAGCTGATGCCTGACGCCATGCTATGGAGCTACGCCGCCGGTCAGCCCCAGCTCCCCAATCAGCCCACCGGCGACCCCGCCCTCGTCGTTCTCGACTTCAAACCCGATCCCGCCTGGTCGCCTCCAACGATGGAAGCCGAGCCTCTCACCGGACTTCAGGGTCGTGTCTGGATCGACCCGCGCAGCCGCCGCATGGTGCGCCTGGAAGCTAGTCTCACGCGCGCCGTCAATATCGGATGGGGCATCGTCGCCCATCTCTATCCCGGCGGCAGCGTCATCCTGCAGCAGGCCAATGTGGGAGGACAGCGCTGGATCGTCGAGCACATCGTCGAGCAGCTCAATCTGCGCGCCCTCATGGTCAAGACCGTCCATCAGCGACTCGTCTTCGACACTGCGGACTACCAACCCGTCCCCGCCATGAGCTACCAGCAGGCCATCAAACTCCTGCTCGATACCCCGCTGCCCGCTCGCTGACGCTCTGCTGCCGCAAATCGCGACGATCCGCTGTCCGGCGGAGGATTCCGTGGCGCTGCACCATGAGAAGTGAGAAGATAGCGGAGACATGGAAGCGACAGGTTTTGCAGTAGCCATCATGGCCGCGGGCAAAGGCACGCGGCTCAACAGCAAGCGGCCCAAGGTGCTGCACGAGGTAGGCGGATGCGCCCTTCTGCTGCACGTCATCCGTGCGGCAAAGACGCTGGCCGCCTCTAACCGGATCTACTGCATCGTCGGCCACCAGGCGGAGCGTGTGCAGGCTGCGGTGGCTGCCACAGGTGTCGCGTTTGTCCCGCAACCAGATCCGCGCGGCACAGGTCACGCCATGCAGGTTCTCAAGGCATGGCTGGAGCTCTCAGGCAGCCCGCTTCCCAAACATCTGCTGGTGCTCTCCGGCGACGTGCCGCTGATCCGCACCGAGACGCTCGCGGCGCTCTGCCAGCTCCACCTGCAGGAACGCGCCGCTATGACGATCCTCACCGCGGTTCCCCAGGACCCCACCGGCTACGGACGCGTTTTGCGACTCGCTCCCGGCCAGCCCGAGGTCGTCGCCATCGTCGAGCAGAAGGCGCTCACGCCCGCACAGCTTGCCGCGCCCGAAATCAACTCCGGAATCTATTGCTTCGAGACCGCCGCGCTGTTCAGCAAACTTGACCGGCTCTCCTGCGACAACGCCCACGGCGAGTTCTACCTGACGGACGTAGCCGCCCTGCTGGTTGCAGACGGGCAGCGCGTCGTGGCCTTGCAGGCCGGGAGTGTGGACGAGGTGCTGGGGGCCAACACCATCGCTGAGATGATGCACTTGGACGAGGCCATGCGAGCCGCTACTGCACGCCGCCTGATGGCCCAGGGCGTCACCATCTTTCGACCCGATACCTGCGTGATCGACGCCGAGGTCAGCGTCGGCGCGGACACGGTCATCGAGCCGTACGTGCAGCTTCTGGGCGCAACGCGCATCGGCTCGGAGTGCCTCATCCGCTCTTACTCGGTGGTCCAAAACTCCGAGCTGGGCAATGGCGTCGTCGTACGCAACGGCTGCATTCTGGACGGCGCGGAGGTTGGCGACGGCGCGGTGCTCGGCCCCTACGCCCACCTGCGGCCCGAAAGCAGGATCGGTGAATTGGCCCACGTTGGCAACTTCTGCGAGACCAAGAAGACCACGCTGGGTCGCGGCTCCAAGGCCAACCATCTCGCCTACCTGGGCGATGCGGTCATCGGCGAGGGCGTCAACGTCGGCGCGGGAGTCATCACCTGCAACTACGACGGAGAGCGGAAGCACACCACCACCATCGGGGATGGAGTCTTCGTCGGCTCCGACTCCACGCTGGTAGCGCCCGTCAGCCTCGGCGACGGATCGTACGTCGGCGCGGGCTCCTGCATCACGCACCCCGTTCCTGCCGGAGCGCTGGCCATTGGGCGCGCCCACCAGGTCACCAAAGAAGGATGGGTCGCCGCCCGCCGCGCCGCCCGGGCCGCTGCGCGCGATGCAAAAAAGGACTCCTGACCGGAGTTGGCAGGCTAGTCATTCTCCGAGGACCACCGCCATCGCGAAGCCGTCATATCCTTTACTCCCCACCGTCTGGATGGCCGTGGATGCGAGCCGGGGTTCCGCGGCAAGCATCTCAAACAGAGCACGCGTTCCCTGAACATCCGGGGCCGTGCTGGCAGGGTCGACAATCTTCCCTTCACGCACTACATTGTCAACGACGATCAGCGATCCCCGGCGTGCCAGCTTCAGCGCCCATTGCAAATATGCGGGATTGCTGGGCTTGTCCGCATCGAGGAAGATGAGGTCAAACGGCTCTGCCCCCTCAGCCTGAAGCTGTGCCAGCGATTGGGTCGCGGGCCCGATGCGGATTTCAACCATCTCAGATACTCCCGCTCGCACCAGGTTCGCCCGTGCAACCTCGGCATGTTTTGGGTCCAGTTCCAGGGTAACCAGGCGGCCGCCCGCAGGCAGGGCCCGCGCCAGCCATATGGTGCTGTATCCGCCGAGTGTGCCAATCTCCAGAATCCTGCGCGCCCCCTTCGTCAGGGCCAGCAGATGAAGGAATTTACCCTGCACCGGGGAGACGTCGATGGAGGGCAATCCAACCGCCGCATTCGCCTCCAGTGCAGCTTCCAGAACAGGATCGGCGGGCATAAGCCGCTCCACAAAGTAACGGTCTACCGCGGTCCACTGCTCTTGATTCATAATTATCCCCACCTGCTTTGAGATCGCTCACACTCGATTATATGCGGCTGATGGAACGCCTCGCATGGCCGATAGACACAAGAGACCTGCTCGCCGCTTCGACCGGCTGCAGAATGGCCGTGCCCGCGGACCGTCTCGAAGCCCTGGAGCGATTCTGGAGAGCAACCAAAGCCACACCCTGGACCGCGGGGCGGCGGAGAGCATCGACCATGCAGCAGGAAATCGCGCAGACGCAGCAGGGTTTCATGCCGGTGCGGTTTGCAACCGCGCGGGAGCAGCAGGAGACCGTCTCCGGTCAGCAGGAACACATCCTGGTAGTTGACGACGAAGCCACCGTGCGCGGCGCTCTGGTGCAGATGCTTGGGCGCAGCGGATACGACGTCAGCGCGGTGGCCGATGCCGAACAGGCCCTGCTCCATCTACAGGACGACCCAGGCTGCGACCTTGTTCTGGCCGATGTCATGATGCCCGGCGCCAACGGGCTCACCCTGCTCGACGTCATATGCCGCAATCACCCTGGCGTGCCCGTGGTCATGCTGACCGCCATTCACGACATCCACGTCGTCACCAACGCCTTCCGCCGCGGCGCCATCGACTACCTGCTCAAGCCCTTCGATCGCGCACAATTGCTGGAGGTCGTCCTGCATGCACTGGAGCATGGCCGCCTGCTGAAGCAGAACGCCGCGTACCGCCAGAACCTGGAGCAGATCGTCAGCTTCCGCACCAGCCGTCTGCGCGCCACCATGCACGACCTGGAACGAAGTTACGACATCACCCTGGAGGCCATGGGCGATGCGCTCGACCTGCGCGATGCCCAGACCGAAGGCCACTCTCGCCGCGTCACCGCCTACACCATCGCACTGGCCCGCGAACTGGGCCTCGACCAGGAGCAGTTGCGCCTCATAGCACGGGCGGCCTTCCTGCACGACATCGGCAAGATCTCCACCCCCGACGCTATTCTGCTCAAACGAGGAGCGCTCACCCCCGAGGAGACCGAGATCATGCATCAGCACTGCGTGCGCGGATACCAGATGGTGCATAAGATCCCCTTCCTGCGAGACGCCTCCGAACTGGTGTATGCCCACCATGAGAACTTCGACGGCTCCGGCTATCCGCGCTGCCTGCGCGGCGAAGCGATCCCGCTGGGGGCGCGCATCTTCGCCATCGCCGACTCCCTGGACGCCATCACCTCCCAGCGCCCCTACCGCAAGGAACTCAGCTTCGCCCAGGCCCGTGAAGAGATTGCTCGCTGTAGCGGAAGCCAGTTCGATCCACAGATCGTCCACGTCTTCCTCGACTTGCCCGTGGAGCTATGGAGCGACCTGCGCAAAGAGGTGGAACACGCCCCCGCCGGCACCTTTGGCGTGACCCTTTAGAACCGCACCTCCGGCAACTGGGAGTTCGCTCCGTTTGCGCCTAGCAGAGCGCCCGGCTTACCATCGCTGTGCGATCCACTCGCCGAGGACAAGCCCTATGGAACCCACCAAAGAGAAGCTCTCCGAACTACAACTTCACGACCTGCTGATCGAGCTGCCTGAGTGGGCCCTGGAAGACGGCAAGCTCGTACGCGACTGGACGCTACCCTCCTTCGTCGAGGCCATCGCCTTCGTCAACCGTGTGGCCCAGATCGCAGAAGAGGCCCAGCACCACCCCGACATAGACATCCGCTACAATCTGGTCCAACTCGCGCTGGTCTCGCACGACGCAGGCGGAATCACCGAGCGCGACGCCCGCATGGCACGCCGGCTCAGCGCCGCCTTCCCCACCTCTGCCGCCTGAACCCCGGCGCGCCCCTCACGCCCCCGCTGCGTGATACTCTAGTAATCCAGAGCGGTGTTCGCTCAAGACATTCGGCCAGAACCGGGAAATCCGGCGTCCTTGGTCGATTGAGTTGCGTCACTGGCCTCCCGGCACGGACAAATCAACGTTCGTGCCGCTTTTTTTTGGGTACGACCGCCCTGCCCCGGTCAAATTATTTCCGCACCGCGGACAAAAATCCCGCATCCCATCTACAATCAGCGATAAGCTAGATGTATCGCCCATGCCTCAAGGAGACAACACGATGACAAAAGCCGATCTGGTCGACAAAGTAACCGCACTCGGAGACCTTACCCGCCGCGACGGAGAGATCATCGTTGATACCCTCTTCGAGTCAGTCATCGGTGCGCTCAAGGCCGACGACAAGGTCGAGATTCGCGGCTTCGGCAGCTTCCGCACACGGCAGCGAAACTCCCGCATCGGGCGCAACCCCAAGACCGGCGAGCGCGTCGATGTGCCGGCCAAGCGCGTTCCCTTCTTCAAGCCCTCCAAGGAACTGCGCGACTCGGTCAACCCCAACGGAGCCAAGAGTCCCGCGATTGTCAGCACCAACCCCGTCGACCCCCACCACCCCCCAGCCATGTAGCCACATGCGCCAAGCACGCGCACATTGCAAGATGTTGATTGAATGCATCAGGATTGATGCCCCCACGATGGATCCGACTGGCGTGGATTACGAGACCACGTGTAGCCCGCTCTTGGCCGACGCCACAAACTCCATCGCCGTCTTCACGATGAAGTCCAGCATCTCGGTCGTCAGCCCCGGATAGACGCCGATCCAGAAGACCTGGTTCATCACAAAGTCGCTGTTCGGCAGCTCGCCCACCACGCGATGCTCCCAGCCCTCGTATGCCGGCTGGCGCAGCAGGTTACCCTCCAAACAGAAGCCGCGTTCCGATCTTCTTCGCCTCCAGCGCGCCGGTCAGTTCATCGCGCGTGAACGGCGCATCCGGCCTTACGCCGATGGAAAATCCGAACCAGCTTGGGTCGGAGTGCTCGCTGGCCTGCGGCAGTACCAGGAACTCTTCCAGCGGCTTCAACGCCTGCTTCAGATAGGCGAAGTTCTCCTTGCGGCGCGCAATAAAGTGCGGCAGCTTTTCGATCTGCGAGAGCCCCAGGGCCGCTTGCATGTCAGTCGCCTTCAAGTTGTAGCCAATGTGCGAGTAGGTGTACTTGTGGTCATATCCACAGGGCAGCGTGCCCAGTTGCCAGTCGAAGCGCTTGCCGCATGTATTGTCCTTGCCCGGCTCACACCAGCAATCGCGCCCCCAGTCGCGGAAGCTGTCGATCAGCACCTGTAGGGTTGGCTTGTCGGTCAGCACCGCGCCGCCCTCGCCCATCGTAATGTGGTGCGCGGGATAGAAGCTGACCGTCGCAATATCGCCAAAGGTGCCTACCTTGCGCCCCTTGTATGTCGATCCCAGCGCGTCGCAGCAGTCCTCGACGAGCCACAGGTTATGCTTCCTGCAGAAGGCCGATACTGCATCCAGGTCGAATACATTGCCCAGGGTGTGCGCAATCATCACCGCCTTCATCTTTGGGCTGTACGCAGCCTCCAGCTTGGTCGTATCGATCTCGTAGGTAGGCAAAGAGACATCCACAAACACGGGCACCAGCCGATTCTGGAAGATCGGGTTCACCGTGGTGGGAAATCCCGCCGCAACCGTCAGCACCTCGTCGCCCGGCTTCAACTGGCGCGCGCCCAGCTTGGGCGAGGTCAGCGCGCTGAGCGCCGCCAGGTTCGCGCTCGATCCAGAGTTCGCCAGGCTAGCCGAACGCACACCGACGAACTTGGCCAGCCTGCGCTCAAATTCCCTGGCAAAGCGCCCCGTCGTGAACCATCCGTCCAGCGCGGAGTCCACTACCGAGCAGATGTCTTCGGCACCAATCACCTTGCCCGACACAGGCACCACCGACTCGCCCGGCACAAACTCACGCACTGGAAACTTGGCTGCGTGATACTGCGCCGTCAACTCAAGAATCTGCCGCCGAAGCTCTTCCGCCCGATCGCTCATACGCTTTAAGAATACACACCCGAAGAGTCCATCCCTAACCACGCATCCTGCGCCGCGCACGCGATGCTCTATCCATGCGCCCAGGTAGAGTTCACAAAATGCACAGCCGAAGAGCCATGTCCTGTTACCCGGCATCTATGCTTTCGATGCAACCGGGTTCCAGAACATATGCCTTCCTTGCAAGCCGGCACTTTCGACTACCGACTGTTTCCCTTCAATTTGGTGAAGGTTTCTGTGCCTGGTCCACGACCATCGCACTTACCATCCCACGCGTCGCCACCAGCTTCAACCCTAGCTGCTCCTGCATTGCCGTAAACAGCGGCGGGCTCTGCGCATCTTCTGGGGCCTTCGGAAGCTGTCCCCCATACTGCGACTCATCTTGCGCGAACTTCAAGTCGAAGTCGTACTTCCCTGTCAGCCCGGTCTGGTTGACTGTCGGCTTGTCCAGCGTCGCCCGTTGCAGCATCGCCACAAAATCGTCCATCGTGACACTGCGCGCCGGCACCTCAATCCTATCCGGAAACACCACCCCATAAATCTGCGGTGGATCGTCCGGTTTGGCCGCCGGCTGTAGCTTTGGCTGGCCCTTCGCCACGCTCAGTTGGTAAATCGACATCTCTTTATCCTGCCGATGGAACTTCAACGCAAACCGCTCCACCAGCAGAGCCCGCAACATCTGCATCTGCTCCAGCCTCGTCGGCGCGACGTCTCCGGGCGTCACCGCCTCAATGGTGAACTTCTGCTCGTCCATCCATCCCGGCCCGCCGGAAATCGCCCGCGAATTCAGGTCATACGCCAGCGCAATCAGCGCCTCCAGCGAGAAATTCGTCGCAACCCAACGATGCGTCCCCTCCATCCTGAACATCCGCCCGGCCTTCAGGTCCGCGTCCACTGGCTTCACGGTCGCCACCTCGAACGCATCGAACTTGGGACGAGTAGTTGCCGCCGGTGGAGCGACGGCCTGCGCAAGTCCACTAGCGGCCCAAAAAATCAATGCTGTAGCCGATATCCGTCGATCCATGGCAATAGCCTCCGTGGGAGCTAACCATTATTGGATTCGCGCAAAGGCCCGGACGAAGCATTTTCAGTTTAGAAGAGCAAAGCAGCCACGCCAAGCCATCTGGTAACTCGAATGTTACAACCCCATGCACAAATTTAATTAACCCGTTCGCGCAACTAACTCTTTCGCCTTGTGTCTGCGTAATGGGACGGGCGAGAGCAACTAGGTTGACTCACCTGGCATCCTATGCAGTTAGTTCAGTCGTTGTACGCACGCGAGCGCGCCTGGCAGTAGGTCGGTATTCCTGGAAGAGTGGCCTAGTTGTCAACTCAGCGCCCGTTTCCGATAAGTTGCGGCTCACGCAAAAAATATTGAGAGGTGTCCCATGTCGTCTTTGTCGTTCCTATCCCGCCGAACCTATATGCTCTCACTCGCATCTCTCGCCGTTCTATCGCTGCTGGCATCGGGCTGCGGCGGGGGTAACACACCGGCCACCGGCACACCCGGCCCTTCCTTCGTCATCGGCACGGATGCTCCCATGTCCGCCGTCACCTCGTTTTCCGTCGTAGTGCAGAGCGTCAACGCCATCGACGCCAAAGGGAATAGCGTCTCGCTGGTGAGCGGCACGCCCACCGTCGACTTCGCGCGCTACAACGGACTGCAGTCGCTGATGGACATGAACGACGTTCCAGCCGGCACCTACACCAGCGTGCAGATCACGCTCGGCGCCGCAAATCTTAGCTATCTGAATACGGGTTCCGGCGCGCCTACCATCGTGTCGGAAGCCGCAACCCTCACTACGTCCACCGTCAACGTCACGCTAGCCACGCCCCTGGTCGTCACCCAGTCGGGTGCGCCGGTCGGCCTGCGCCTGGACCTCAATCTGCGCAAATCGATCCTGGTGGATGGTAGCGGCCAGATCACCGGATCGGTGACGCCCACCTTCAATGTCAGCACGGTTGCCAACAGCGACTCTGGCGCATACATCGACGAGTTTGACGCGGCCGTGGTCAGCGTCAATACCACCGCGCAGACCTTCGTCGTTCAGGGCCCGCATGGCCGCCAGTTCACCGTCAACGTGACCGGCAGTACCGCATGGGACAACAGCGAGAGCATTAGCTCGCTCACCACCAGCAGCATCGTGGCCGTCTCCGGCACGCTGGACAAGGCGGACGCAACCATCGACGCGGACGAGGTTGCCATCCTCTCGCAGAACGGCTTCTATGCCACCGGCCAGATCACCTACGTGACGCCGGCCACGGGAACGGCCACCAGCTTCAATCTGTATGTGCGCGGCCTTCTGCCCACCACCACCAGCCTCGTTCTAGGGCAGATTGCGACGGTCAATGTAAACGCCAGCGAAAATTTCTACATCTACCGGTTGCATAACACGCTGTCCCAGTTCCTCTTCAACTCCAGCAATCTTCTGGCTGGGCAGGACGTCGCCATCGGCGGTCCGGCATCGGCAGTATCCGGCTCAGCGGTCACGCCCGCACGGGTGGCGCTACGCCACTGGGGCTTCAATGGGACCTTCGTGGCAAGCTCCATCAACACGACTGCCGGGACCTTCCAGATGACGGTCAACGGCTTCGCCGGGCTGCTGGTTCCGCAGACAGTTACCGTCTACACCTCCGGCATCACGAAGTTCCGTAACGGCTTCAACACGCTCGGCGACGTCACAGGCAGCGTGCGCGTGGTTGGCCTGCTGGTCAAGGACCCCACCTCGGGAAATACCGTGCTGATTGCCCGCTATGTGGATGTACTGAACTAAACGACGCAGCAACCAAGCTGTACGACACCTCACTTGAAAACCGCCGAAGTCAGGTGCCCTGGCTCCGGCGGTATTTTTTGCATACCGAATTTCATCTTCTGTGTCCGCTGCCACAACGCACTTCCTACCAGCACGGTAGAATGTTGCGCATGGAAACCATCCAATACAATCTGCCGCAAAGACCGCATTCCTCTCGCCTGGTACAACATCGCAGCCGACCTGCCCAAGCCCATGGCGCCGCCCCTGCATCCCGGAACGCTGAAGCCCCTCGGCCCCGACGATCTCGCCCCGCTCTTTCCCATGAGCCTCATCCTGCAGGAGGTCAGCACCGAGCGCGAGATCGAGATTCCCGGCCCGGTGCGCCAGGTCTATGCGCAGTGGCGTCCCTCGCCGCTCTTCCGCGCGCGCCGCCTGGAGAAGGCGCTGGACACGCCCGGCGCACATCTACTACAAGTACGAGGGCGTCAGCCCGGCCGGCTCGCACAAGCCCAACACCGCCGTCCCGCAGGCGTATTACAACAAGCAGGAAGGCACCAAGCGCCTCTCCACCGAGACCGGCGCGGGCCAGTGGGGCTCGTCGCTCGCCATGGCCTGCGCGTTCTTCGGCCTGGAGTGCAAGGTCTACATGGTGCGCGTCAGCTACGACCAGAAGCCCTACCGCCGCGCCCTGATGGAGGCCTTCGGCGCGTCCGTCACCGCCAGCCCCAGCATCGAGACCGAGGTCGGCCGCGCCATCCTGGCCGCAGCATCCCGACTCCAACGGCTCGCTGGGCATCGCCATCTCCGAAGCCGTCGAGGTCGCCGCCAAGGACCCGCAACACCAAGTACGCGCTGGGCAGCGTGCTGAACCACGTCCTGCTGCACCAGACCGTCATCGGCCTGGAAGCCATCGAGCAGATGGCCCTGGCCGGCGACGAGCCCGACGTGATCATCGGCTGCACCGGCGGCGGATCGAACTTCGCCGGACTGGTGATGCCCTTCCTGGGCCGCAAGCTCAAGGGCACAGGGCCACGCGCGCATCGTCGCCGTCGAGCCCGCCGCCTGCCCCAGCCTGACCAAGGGCCAGTTCACCTACGACTTCGGCGACACCGGCCACCTGACTCCGCTGGTCAAGATGCACACCCTGGGCAGCACCTTCATGCCGCCCGGAATCCACGCCGGCGGCCTGCGCTACCACGGCATGGCCCCGCTGGTCTCGCACGTCAAGGACCTCGGCCTGATCGAGGCCACCTCGGTGCAGCAGCTGGACGCCTTCGCCGCCGGAATCCAGTTTGCCCGCGCCGAGGGCATCATCCCCGCGCCGGAGTCCAACCACGCCATCGCCGGGGCCATCGACGAGGCGCTCGAAGCCAAGCGCGAGGGCAAGCCGCGCACCATCCTCTTCAACCTCTGCGGCCACGGCCACTTCGACATGCAGTCCTACATCGACTACCAGGCCGGCAAGCTGCAGAACTACGAGTATCCCGCCGAGGAGATCGCCATGGCGCTGGCTGGCCTGCCCACTGTGCTGTGAGCAGACTGCGGATGTGTTGCGCGAAACGAAATGACGGGTGCCCCATCCATCGCAGTTTTATCGCGATGGGTGGGATACAAACTCAATCCACCGGCTTGAACCGCAGCTCCAGCCCATCCGGCTTTACCGTCACTTCGACCTCTTCCAGCGACCGCGCCAGCCACGTCGCGGCGCGTAGCTGTTCCGCCGGATGCGTCCCCAGCACGCTGAGCACGCGGCATCCCGCAGCCAGACCCGAACCAACGCCCGAGGGCGCGTCCTCAACCACCACGCAGTCTTCTGGCGCAAACCCGAGCAGCTCCGCGCCGCGCCGGTACGGCTCGGGATCGGGCTTGCCGCGCTCCACCATGTCGCCGCTGATATAGCGTGCTGGAACCGGCAGTCCCGCCGCAGCGAGCCGTCCAATCAACAGCCGACGCGTCGCCGACGAGACCACCGCCCAACGCTCCGGTGGAAGCCGTTCCAACAACGCCTTTACTCCAGGCAGCACGGTCAGGTCGGCCGTGTCCTCCAACTCCAACTCCTCAATCGTGTGCAGCCCTTCGGCCACCTGGGCCTCGTCGAACTGCGGCTTCAGCATGCGCACAATGTCCACTGCGCGCGTGCCATGGGGAACTTGAAATTGCGCAGCATTGGGCATGTCGTACAGCTTGCACCAGCGTTGCCAGCAGCGCACCACCGAGCCGGTGGAGCTGATGAGCACGCCGTCCATGTCGAACAGCAGCCCCCTCGCCTCGACCGTTACCGTCTCGACCGTCAACGACTCCTTGGCATTCTTCGCAGCCGTCTCGCTCAAGCCGCACGCCCCGCCATCACAAACGCCCGCGCGCCCTCCAGCACTTGTGTTACGGATTCCACAGAGCAGCTCTCGCAGTAGACCCTCAGCAGCGGCTCCGTCCCCGATGCGCGCAGCAGCAGCCACGTCTCCGCCGCATTTTTTTTGCCCGCGGCGGCTGGATTGTCGAGGAAGAATTTAATCCCGTCCATCGTCTCCACGCGCAGCACCTTCATCCCGGCCATGGTGTCGCCCGCAACCAGCGCGCCGGCTCGTGCAATTGCCGACCGCTTCAGCTCCTCGTCGATGCGCATGTCGATGCGCCCGTACTGGTGCTCGCCGAACTCCTCTTGCAGCGCGGCCACCAGTTGGCCCAACGTCTTCTTTTCGTCCGCCATCACGTTGGCCAGCAGCAGCGAATTGAGCAGGCCGTCGCGCTCCGGCAGGTGGCGTCTGATGCCGATGCCACCCGACTCCTCGCCGCCGATCAGAATATTTTGTTGCAGCATCAGGTCGCACACATACTTGAACCCGATGCCGTGCTCATGCAGCGTGCGTCCGTACTTGGCCGCAATGCGGTCGATCATCTTAGTGGTATTGAAGGCGCGGGTCACGTCGCCCGGCCAGCCCTTGCGCGTCAGTAGCCAGTACAGCAGCACCGAGAAGACCTTGTGCGCGTCCACCACGTTGCCTTGTTCGTCCACCGCGCCGATGCGGTCCGCGTCGCCATCGGTGATGAACCCTGCATCGCACTTCTCCGCCACCACGGCCAACTGTGTCGCATGAATGTGAGGCAGGATCGGCTCGGGGTTGATCCCCGGAAACAGCGGGTTCAACTCATTGCGTATCTCGACGAACGGAATACCCGCGCGCGTGAATATCCCCGCAATCACACCTCGCCCGCATCCGTACATGCAGTCGATTAGAAACTTGTAGCCGGACGCGCGGATCGCATCCAGGTCGACAAACTGCGCGATCGCCGCGATATACTCCGGGTTGAAGTCGACCTCTTCGATCTTGGCCGGGACCGCGGCGTCAGCCAGCGGATCGCCCAGAGTGCTCTCAATCGCGGCCATGATCGACGGACTGCCCGAGCCGCCGTAGCTTGCCTTGTACTTCACGCCGTTCCACTGCGCCGGATTGTGGCTGGACGTGATCATCACGCCGCCTGCCGCCTTGCGCTCGCGCACCGCATAGCTCAGCGCCGGCGTGGGCGCAATCTCCGGTCCCAGCGCCACCGGAATTCCAGCATTGGCCAGCACCTCGGCCGCCACCATCGCAAAGGCCCGCGAACCGAAGCGCGTGTCGTAACCGATGCACACGCCGCGCGCCGCGTTCTCGTGTTGCAGAACGTAGTGCGCAATCGCCCGCGCCGCCACGCGCACATTGGCATAGGTGAAGTCGTCGGCAATAATGCCGCGCCATCCGTCCGTCCCGAACTTGACCGCAGTGCTCGTCTCCGCCATCTCTTCCTTCAATTCTCCGTGAGTGCATTGCGCGAAACGCGAGTCGCTTCGCCGCCTTTGAATCTACAGCTTCAGATCAGATCGTTCCGGCCGCGCGCCTTCAACTCCGCCACCACCTTGCCCACATCCTGCGAGCGTTCCCTGGTTGTAATCAGCAGCGCGTCCGAGGTCTCCACCACCACCAGGTCGTTGACGCCGACCAGCGCCACCACCTTGCCCCGCGCGTACACATAGTTTCCCTGCGCATCGATGACGACGCTTTGCGTACTCGCGCCTTCGCACACGTTCTCCAGGTAGGCCAGCTCCGGAGCGCAACTGATCCTATGCTCGTAGAGTGCAGCCCACGATCCCAGGTCGTTCCAGGCAAAGTCCGCCGGCAGGCAGTAGATCTCCGACCCCAGCTCGCCCTTGGCCGAGCGCGGCTCCAGCACCGCGTAGTCGATGCTGATGTTCTGGCAAAGCGGATAGACCTCAGCGAGGACATGCTCAAACTCCGAACGCGAACCTCTATGGGCCGCGGCGATCGTCTTCAGCAATGGGGCCATCGCCGGGGCATGCTCGCGAATGGCATTGACAAGCGTGCGCGCGCTCCACAGAAAGATCCCCGCGTTCCACGCGTAGTTGCCCGACGCGACAAATTCCTCGGCACGTGCCAGATTGGGCTTCTCAGTAAACCGCTTCACTCGACGCACCGGCACATCGCCACAGGGCACGCTGGCGGCATCCACGGCGTCGCCCAGTTCGATGTAGCCATATCCTGTCTCCGCCCGCGTCGGCGGCGCACCCAGAACCACGATCCGCTCACCGCTAGCGGCCAGCTTCACACCTGCGCGAATCACCTCAACGAAGCGGGGATTGTTGCGGATCACATGGTCGGATGGGAAGATGCCTATCACCGTCTCCGGCGCCGCCGGCTCCAGCAGAAACGCCGCCAGAGCGCATGCTGGGGCCGTATTGCGCGCTTCCGGTTCGGCAAGAATGTTGCTGCGAGGTACGCGCGGCATCTGCTCTGCGATCACCGCACTCAGAAGCTTGTTGGTGATGACCCACACATCCTCCGCTGCGGCCAGGGGGAGCAGCCTATCCAGTGTCTGCTGGATCATGGTCTTCTCGCCATCCAGCGCCAGCACCTGCTTGGCGTGCGCCCGCCGGCTGCGCGGCCAGAAGCGCGTCCCACTGCCGCCCGCCAGAATCACAGGAGCAAATCGAGGCCCGGCCAACCCATCCGCAGTTTCCATAGACCTCTATTCTAGTGAATCGCGCGCAGCATGAACCGGCAATCGGCGACCATCTTCCCGCTCCGTCGCCTGCCAGGGCCTGCGAAGTACAGGTCAGCTCAACTTGCCGAAGTATTCGCGCATCCGCTTCACGCCCTCATCCACCACGCTGGCAGAGGCTGCGTAGGAGATCCGGATGTGTTCGCTGGTGCCGAACGCCTCGCCCGGAACCACCACCACACGCGCCTCGCTCAACAGCTTGCTGGCCACGTCCGAGGCCGTCTTCAATCCGCCCTTGCCGAAGAACGCGCTCACATTGGGATACACATAGAACGCGCCCTGCGGCACCGAGCACGTGATCCCTGGGATCGTCTTCAGCCCGGCCAGAACCCGGTCGCGCAGCTTCAGAAAGTCCGCCCGCATCTCGGCCACGCACTGCTGGGGGCCGGTCAGGGCGGCAACCGCCGCCTTCTGCACAAAGCTGGTCGTGTTCGACGTGCTCTGCGACTGCAGCTTGCCCATCGCCGAGATCACCTGCTTCGGCCCCAGGGTAAAACCCGCGCGCCAGCCCGTCATCGCGTAGGTCTTCGACAATGAGCCGAGAATAATCACATGCTCCTTGCAATCCGTAAATGTCCCGCCGCTCACCGGAACGCCGGTGTAGGTCAGGTAGGCGTAGCACTCGTCCAGCAGCAGGTAGATGCCGCGCGCATGGGCCATGCGCACGATCGCCTCCAGGTCGGCAGCAGATACCACCGCGCCCGATGGGTTCGACGGCGAGTTCAGAATAATCGCCTTCGTCCGGGGAGTAATCGCCGCCTCAATCATCTTGGCCGTAATGCGGAAGTCCTCGCGCTCGTCGCCCTCCACATACACCACCTTGCCGCCCGCGTACTCGATGATGTCCTTGAACGAGACCCAGTAGGGCACCGGCAGAATCACCTCGTCGCCGTGGTCCACCAGCACCTGCACCGCGTTGAAGATGGCCAGCTTGCCGCCCGCGCTGAAGACGCACTCGTCGATCGTGTAGCTGGAGCCGAAGTCGGCGGCATGGCGCTCCACCACGGCCTTGCGCACCTCGGGGATGCCGGCCACCGCCGTATAGCGCGAAAAATTCTTCTCGATGGCCGCGATCGCCGCGTCCTTGATGTGCTGCGGCGTGTCGAAGTGCGGCTCGCCCGCGCCGAAGTTGGCCAGGTCGATCCCCGCCGCCGTCATCTTCAGCGCCTCCGCGGTAATCGCCATGGTCGCTGAAACTTCAATCCGGTTGATCCGGTCGGTCAATACCTTGGTCATGGTTGTGCTCATACTTCCAGTCTCGCAGATTTACTCACCCAAATAAAGCGTCCAGGCTGGGTGTAAACAGATTGCTTACCGTCCCGCTTACATTGATCGAAACACCTCGACCAATGTGAGATGATCCGGAGGCGATCCGCTGGCCACAGGTAGTTCATTGTCGTCATATTTGGATTTTATATTACTATATAATAATATAGTATATAATATTATGTTTACAAACAAAACACAGTGAAGTATAATTATTCCAGGGATATTATCTGAAGGGAAATGATGGCGCGAGTCCCCATAACGGTTATGGGCTACCGTTGCGAACGGTGTAGCCATGAGTGGGTTCCAAAGGATGCGGAGATCGAACCAACCGTCTGCCCAAAGTGCAAGAACCCATATTGGAACAGGCCACGAAAGAACGCACCCGCGATGACCTACGAGACATTTAGGGATGCGATTCGTGCGTCACTCAAAACCGGAGGCACGCTTACTTGGACAGAGATCCGAACAATGGCGAAGTTGCCGCAGGCGTTTCCACTTTTCCTTGGCCGTTGAGCCACGGGTACTCACTGTTGTCCTCGCGGACATCGCCAGCATGGCAGGCCGGGGCAATCACTTCGATTTCACGTGCAAGCTTCTTGATTCGCTCCATCTGCCAACTCGGTGGTTGGCTATCTTTGTTAGTCGAGTAGAAATATCGCGCAATTATCGGCAAAACCCTTTGAACATAGGCGTGAGTCTTGCGAACACTGTCATGTCCGTTTGCAATGGTAAGGTGTGCTTTGCAAGTCTTCTCCGCCGCCATCTGGAGATAATGAGTTGTGAATTTGTCGGCACTCTCATCTTGATCTCAAGCACCCGCCTTGTACAAGACCTCCCGGGCCCTGAGGTCGGACAAAGCCTGTAAGGCAGTAAGCTCTAGACCCACTCTTCTTTGGTCGCTGGCACTCGAAACGGTTATACCCCTCAGCTTGCAAGCAGCTCACTGACCAACGGTCCTCAGTCACGTTCATCGAAGCGGAGCGGATTTCCGCGCAAATCGCGGGAGTACTCTCTGGGAGAATCAATTACACCAACGATGTAAACAGGATATTCGATGCCTCGGGCTGGATCGGCTGCGAACCCTACCGGCATAATCCCGAAGATTCTACATAGGATGCTACGACTCTTCGACAACCTCTAGAGAGTTTTCGATCGGATCGCCTGGATCTCCTTTAGTTTAATCGGCTCAAGCAGAAAAACATCGCTTACAGATTTGGTTCAACCTGGAAGATGAATCCTTTGCAATGGACGATATCGCAGCGGTGAAAAGGAACGATCGACAATACTTACTACTTTCTTTCGCATACGAACCTCCGCTCATCATTCAGTCTATCTCTTCCCCGGACTCTTTAGCCCTCTTACACTACGTCCACAAGCGGCTGCCAGCGCTCTAAGGACTTTGGGCTATCATTCACCAATCCCGCGTCTTGCCCCTACACAATCCGTCCGTCGCGGATATGGACCTTGCGGCTGGCGTAGGACGCAGCCTCCGGGTCGTGGGTAATCATCAGGATGGTCTGCCCGGTGCGCTCATTCAGGTCCTTCATCACCTTCAGCACGGCGGTTGAGTTCTGGCTGTCCAGGTTGCCCGTCGGCTCGTCTGCCAGCAGGATCGCCGGATGGTTCACAATGCCGCGCGCAATCGCCACCCGCTGCTGCTGCCCGCCACTCAGCGCCCGCGGCTTATGTTTCAGCCGGTCGTCTATGCCCAGCAGCTTCAGCACCTCCTCGAACTCCGGCGTGAATTTTGTAGCCCGCCCGCCAATGTACTCCACGATCTTGATGTTATCTTCGGCAGACAGCGTCGGCAGCAGATTGTACTTCTGGAAGACAAATCCCACGGTCGTCTTCCGCAGGTCCGTCCGCTCGCGGTTCGACATCCGCGCCAGGTCTTTGCCGTCGATCACCACCGTCCCCGCGCTTGCCGGCGTCAGGCCTCCCAGAATGTGGAAGAGCGTCGACTTGCCCGACCCCGACACGCCAATAATCGCCACAAACTCGCCGCGCGCAATCTCCAGGTCCACTCCGCGCAGCGCATGAACGTCCACCTCGCCCACATGGTAGACCTTGGTCAGCCCACGCACCACGATGATCGGCTCTGCAACCGCCGACTGCGCAACCGCCCCAACCCTACCTGCCTTGCCATCACTCATACGACAGTGCCTCGGTCACATCTTGCCGCACCGCCTTCATGCCCGGAACCACTGCACCCAGCAGCGCACCTACCACCGCAATCCCGCCCGCGATCGGCCACCAGTAATACACGGTCTCCTGCACCAGGCTGCCCGGCTCAAAGTGCTTCATCATCCACTGCGAACCGTAGGTCATCACAATCCCCAGCAACGTCCCGCCTACCGCCAGTAGCACCGTCTCGCGCAGAAGAATGCTCAGCACCAGCCCCGACCCACCGCCCACCGCTTTGATGATCCCGATCTCCCGCGTCCGCTCCAGCACCGCTGTATACATCGCCATGAACACCACGATGAAGCCCACAACCATCGCCACGAAAATCACCACGTCGATGAAATCCCGTAGCATTCCGACATTGCTGACGTCATATGCACTCAGCAACGCGTTCATCGAGTAAATCTGATCATCGTGCAACGCCACCTTGAGCTGGTCCGCCACCTGGTCCGCCAGGGCTGAATCATCCAGCTTCACGTAGATCATCGTCAGATGCCCCGGAGTTCCCACGATCTCCTGCAGCGTGCTTAGTTTCACTGCGATGCGCGCGCCTTTGCCGCTATGCATGATTCCGGAGATGTTCCAACTGTGCGCAATCAAGTCGATCGTGCTACCCACACGCAGATGGTGCTTCTTCGCGTAGTCCTCATCCACGATCATGTCATCGTCGTGTATCGGATCGCGGCCCGTAACGTATTCGAACCCGCCGCTCATCTTGTTGAAGGCTGCGAAATCGATCCCAAAGACCGAGTCCGGAAACTGTATCGACTGCACCACCACGCCCGTCGCAAAAGTGATATGCGGCTGCTGCATCAGTAACGTGAGATACTTGTCGCTCAACGGTGCGCCACTCAGACTCGACATCACCGACGACCCAGCCGGCCGCACCATGATGTCCGCGCCCACCGCCTTGGCGCGGTCCTTGGTGGAGTCCAGCGTGCCATGGCTTACGCCCACCAGGGTCAGGATCATGGTCACCTCCACCGCGATAGCCAGCACGCTCAACAGCGTCCGCACCGGCCTGTGGGTAAGGTTCGCGAAGATCAGCTTGTTAAGCACCGTGGATTAGTCTACCCCACTCCCGCGTACCTTCTCTCGCACTGCGCAAGTCCTGCCCTCAAATCCTGCTGCGCTTATACTGGACTTGCTCCGGCTCTCTCAACATCTCAATGAAGAAAAAACTACGCATCGGCATTCTCTTTGGCGGGCGCTCCGGCGAGCACGAAGTCTCGCTGCTCTCGGCCGCCTCCATCCTCAAGGCCATCGACCGCAAACGCTACCAGGTAGTGCCCATCGCCATCGACAAGCAGGGCCGCTGGCTCAGCGGCGAGGCGTCGCAGCGTCTGATCGATGGCCCCGCGCCGTCACGGCTCAGCGACTCCAACCAAGCCGCCTCCGAGGCCGGCATGGAGTTCGCCACTGCCGCCGCCGTCCTGCGCAGCGGCGAACCGCTCCGCATCCCGCCTCCGCACCCGATGCGTCGCGCCACGGACCTCATGGAGCACAGCACCACCGCCGAACTCGTGCAGCCCGGCAACCCGCTAGCCGCGTCCTTTGACGTCGTCTTCCCCGTGCTGCACGGCACCTTCGGCGAGGACGGAACCATCCAAGGCCTCTTCGAGCTGGCCGACATCGCCTACGTCGGCTCCGGCGTTCTTGGCTCCTCAGCCGCCATGGACAAAGACACCATGAAGCGGCTCTTCGCCGCCGCCGGCCTGCCCCAAACGCCGCACGTCGCCCTGCTGCGCAGCCAGTGGCGCGCCGACCCCAAACGCGTCACCCGGCTCATCGAAAAGTCTCTGCGCTATCCGCTCTTCGTCAAGCCCGCCAACCTCGGCTCCTCGGTCGGCATCAGCAAGGTCCATGCCCGCGCCGAGCTGGCCGCGGCCCTCGACCTCGCCGCCAGCTTCGACCGCAAGCTCATCGTCGAGCAGGGAGTCGGCGGTCCAGGCGTCAAACCGCGTGAGTTCGAGGTCGCCATTCTCGGCAACGAGGAACCGGAGGCATCCATGGTCGGCGAGATCGTCCCCAACAAGGAGTTCTACGACTACGAATCGAAGTACGCCGATTCGCCCGAAGACCCCTCCATCCCGATCATTCCCGCCAAACTCACCGCCTCGCAATCGAAACAGGTCCGCGCGATGGCGCTGGCCGCCTTCCGCGCCTGCGACTGCTCCGGCCTGGCCCGCGTCGACTTCCTCATGGAACCGGCACGTGACGCCAAGGGCCGCAAAATTAAAAAGCCGCGCATCTATCTCAGCGAAATTAACACCATGCCCGGATTTACCAGCATCTCCATGTATCCCAAGCTTTGGCAGGCCAGCGGCATCCCTTACAAGCAGCTCATCGACCGGCTGATCGTACTCGCTCTGGAACGCCACCGCGAGAAGCAGCAGACGCGCTTCACCCTAGGCTGATTCGGTCTCGCAAGGTGGGCCGGCAAGTTCTAAGATTGGAAAGCGGACCCGTGAGTCCATGCAAACCGGTTCGGAGGAGTCGCCTTGATCAAGAATGTCATCTTCGCTCTATTGCAGTTCGTACTGTTCCTGGTCGTGTTTGCAGTTGGCACGTTCGTCCTGCCTCTGTGCAACATCTCTTACGTCACATCGTGGGCCAACGGGACTCGTGGCTTCGAGTGGGACGGCATTCTACTGATGTTGGCGATCTTTGCCCTGATTCTGTTGATCGAGGTCCTACGCAAGCGGCTCCGCTCTGCTGCACCATGGACGACGCTGGCCATGGCGCTGGCCGCCTTCCTTGGGCTTGCCATGAAGTTCGGATTCAAGGACCTCCAGCAGTAGGGCCACGGGGAAATCTATCTTCCCTCGACACTCATGCGCGATGGGTGTTTCTCGCTATCCGTAGTTCGCTGACGCTTACTTTGCTAAACTGTTCACAACGGTCGACGGCCCTCATAATGCAACCGTCGCCAGTCAATTTCATCAAATAGACAGCTTGTACCCAGACATAGACAGAGGCGATACATCTGCGCCCAGGTTGCAAACCCGGATCTTGCTGCTTTTAAAGGATGACTTCTCCTATGAGCCTGCCTACCCCTGGTCCACTCGTTCCCGATATTGGCTGTCCCGACCTTGCCGCGCTCCGGATCGCATATTTTTCCATGGAGATTGCGCTTTCCCCAGCGTTGCCTACCTACTCCGGCGGACTTGGTATGCTTGCCGGAGATACACTGCGCGCCGCCGCGGATATGGCCGCGCCCATGGTCGCGGTCTCCCTGGTGCATCGTCGCGGGTACTTCCGCCAACACCTGGATGCAGTCGGCCAGCAGACCGAGTCCGACGTGCCGTGGTCGCCCCAGAACGCGCTTCCCAGCGCGCGTCAGGTGGTCACCATCTCCATACAGGGGCGCGAACTCTCGATCTGCGCCTGGCGCTTCGATGTGATGGGCGTCGCCGGACACATCGTCCCGGTCTTTCTCCTGGACACCGACTTGGAGGGCAACTCTCCTTACGACCGCCGCCTCACCGACTACCTCTACGGCGGAGACTCCTATTACCGCCTCTGTCAGGAGACCGTACTCGGCCTGGGCGGCGTTGCCATGCTGCGCGCGCTTGGCGTGGAGCCCGAGGTCTACCACATGAACGAGGGCCATGCCGCACTGCTTACCATCGGGCTGCTGGAGGAGCGCATGGGCACTGCCTCGCTCGAACAGGCGACCGAGGAAGACGTCGCTGCTATCGTACACCGCTGCGTCTTCACCACTCACACCCCGGTGCCTGCCGGTCACGACCAGTTCGGCACAGACCAGATGTACGCCGTGCTCGGTTCACAGCGCGGCAATGCCATCGAACGTTTCGGTTGTCTGCACAATGCTCTGCTCAACATGACTTATCTCGCCCTGCGCTTTTCGCGCTATGTCAACGGTGTCTCCATGCAGCACGGCAAGGTCTCGCAGGAGATGTTCCCCGAGTACCGTGTCCACTCCATAACCAACGGCGTCCATGCGGCAACCTGGATCTCCGAGCCCTTGCAGGCAGTGCTCGACGACGGTATCCCGGAGTGGCGGCGCGACAACCAGTACTTCCGTTCCATCTATGGCGTCGCGCTGTCCAGGATCGCGGACTGCCACGTCAAGACTAAACAGCGCCTGCTCGATGAAGTGGCCCGGCGCACCGGTCAGCAGTTCAATCCAAGGGTCCTGACCCTGGGATTTGCTCGCCGCGTGGCAACCTACAAACGCGCCAGCCTGCTCTTCTCCGATCCCAAGCGGCTGGCCAAGATCGCCAAAAAGATCGGCGGGCTGCAGATCCTGTTTGCCGGCAAGGCGCACCCGGCGGACGTTGCGGGTAAGGGCCTGATCCGCGAAGTCTTCGCCGCGGCCGCCAGCCTGGAGGCAGCCGGCGTCAGTATCCTCTATCTTGAGAACTACGACTGGGAGCTGGGCGCCCTGCTGACCCAGGGCGTCGACGTGTGGGTCAACACGCCGCGCCGCCCCTACGAAGCCTCCGGGACCTCCGGAATGAAGGCCGCACTGAACGGCGTGCCCAGCCTCAGCGTGCTCGACGGTTGGTGGATCGAGGGCTGCGCGGAGAACGTCACTGGATGGGCCATCGATAAGACAGACGACGAGGAGGCCGAGGCTACCAGCCTCTACGACAAGCTGGAGAACCTGATCGCGCCGCTATACCAAAGACCCCACGCGTGGGCGCGCATGCAGCAGCACTGCATCGGCGTAAATGGCATCTTCTTCAATACCCACCGCATGTTGGGCCAGTACCTCTCCAACGCGTACTTTCCGCAGATTTCGCCCGAAGGAGCATACCCGGTAGCAGCCGACCTGCTGGCAGCCGCCATCGCATCCGCCCCAGGAAGACGCTCTAGAAAGCCCTCGTCCGGCGAGTCAGACCCCTCGCTGGAAGAGACCGCGCTCGTATAGCAGGCTCTCAGTTGTATGCTGAATAACAATCGACAACCATCTCTAATGCAACTCGGCGTGGATGACGCGCACCTCGGGCATCTGCTGGTTCCAGTTCTCCGGTACCGTCTCGAAGGTCAGGCGGAACTCGCGGTCGTCGCCCGGCTTTAGCGGGGCCGCGGCCACCGGCTCAATGTCGATGTACGGGTCTTTCGTGCGGATCAGTGTCAGCGGCACCGTGTCAATCTGCGGCGCGAGTTCCACATCGTTCTGAAACACCGCCTGCACCGTAACCGCAACCACTGTGCGGTCGCCGGTGTTGCCGATGTGGCCGTCCAGATAGGTCTGCTTGCCTCCGGTAAGGTTCGTCGATTCGCTCATCGCGAACTGGGTCAGTGGCAGACTGGCCGCGTATGCGTCCGCGGGCAGCAGCGTGTTGGGTGCAGGCACCGGCTTCTTCCAGCCAAAGATCAGCAGCGCACCGACAGCAACCAGAACAATCAGCGCGGCCACGCCCCACGTCGCCAGCGGAAGGCCGCTGCGCTCCTCAGGCTCCGTGGTAAAGATCGGCGCTTCACTGGCGGAAACGCCTGGCGCCTCGCCGGCGGCCCCATTCGGCACAGCTCTGCCCGGCTCGCCCTGCCCGCCGCTACGGGAATCGTACCCTTCACTCATAAGCCGAAATTCTATACCTCGCGATGGGGTCTGTAATGTATCCCACAAATAGGTCGCCAATTGACCCAAAAGGAGGATACCCACTCACATAAGTACCAGCCTAAGGTGATTTTGTCGTTAACCCTCGGGCACGACCGGAAAAGGGGCGCGTCGAACGCAGATCATCTGAGATACAAACAGCATCGCGCGAATGCCTGCGCGGCAAAGGGAGTTGTCACCCATGACCGCTAATCCCACAGCCTACCCCGAAGCAGCCACTCCTATGTTCCCGTACCGCCAGGGTCTTGACCCCGTGCGCACTCGAGTGGCCGCCAACCAACAGCCCACCAACGACCAGTTGCTTCAGGCAGAGGAGGCGGCCCGTCACGCAGCCGATGTGGTTCATCTGCCGCGCGGCACTTGCGTCCCCCATCCAGGCGACGTCCTCTATTGGGTCACGTGCGTCGGTGGTGTCAGCCTGCTTCTAATCGTAGCCGCGACCTAAACGGCTCCGAAGTCCTCCCCTACCCGAAGCTGGCCCGCTTCACGCTCTGCCGGAAGTCCTTGCCGCGCATCTCCACCACCACGCACATCTCCTGTAGCCGTGACCTCATCCGTTCGCCGATGCGGTCGCCCAGAGTCTCTCCGCTCATGGCCCGCTCGGCGTCTTCCTGCTCGGCGCTCTTCTTTCCCGTCCTGCGGCCGGGAGTCGCCCCCAGTGCCTCCGTGTTGGGATAGTTCGTGGTGATGATTGTCGTTCGCCGGTCGTTGTAGCGGCTATTCAGGATGTGCGCCACCGTGTCCCACACCCAGTCGCTCGGCTTGGCCGCGCCCAGCTCGTCCAGCACCAGCACCTCGGCCTCGAAGACCGGCCGCAGCACCTCCAGCTCGGTAGCCGCTACCTTCTGGTTGTAGCTGTTCTGCACCTCTTTCAGCAGCTCCCGATAGTCGTAAAAGAGGCCGTGCGCGCCGCGTTCCTGCACCAACTCCTTCAGAATACCGACCGCGACATGGGTCTTGCCCACACCCACCGGCCCAACCAGCAGCAGCCCCTTGCCATCGGTCTCCACCGGATAGCCCTTCACGAATCCGCGCGCCTGCACCAGCGCCGTCTGCAAGCTCCTGTCCGCGCCGTCATACTTCGGCTCGAAGTTCTCCAGCGTGCATTCCTCATACCGTCGCGGGATCTTCGCCTGCTCCAGCATCCGGACTGCGCGCCGCGTCACGCGGCACTCGCACCCCCGCGCCACCTGCCGCCCGCCCTCCTGCACAATGCGCAGCCCCGACCCCTCGCACAAACTGCAAATCTCTTCCATCGCCAGCAACTCCATCCCCCAAGTATCGCAGCACCCGCCACTCGCCGCCGCACTTGAATCGAATTGCCGCGTGTGGGAATCCAAGCTCAAAAGAGGAAAGCTCGTGGTGGGTCAGTCTTCAGTTGTTTTGAAAGGGACGGGCTTCAACCCGTCAGTAAGCAATGCAAAAAAAATCGTGCTTTAGAGGGTGCTGAAAAACCCTGTTTTTGTTAAGGGCACGGCTTTAGCCGTGCCGTATGATGCTTTATTTGCAATGCGGCTTTAGCCGCTGAGGGCAGATTTAAATCGACATCTCGACTTTTTCAGCATCCTCTTTAGCCCCCGAGGGAATGCTTCTCGACAAACTGAACCACTACCGAAAGCTGGCTACGACCGTAAGTGCTTGCCATGATAAAATTAGGTCAGTGTGCCATCGTGCCCCTGAAATTGACAGGGGCTCTGTGGGCGGCGCGACAGGCCGATCGATGTGATGGTGGACCCACCCGTTGCAAGCGAACCGCGAGCCGGCAGGCAACATCCGACATAAGAAAGAGAGAACCATGCCAAAAGCTGCAATCCATCCAAAGTACGACACCATTCACGTCAAGTGCGCCTGCGGCAACTCGTTCGACACCCGCTCAACGCACAAGGGCGAGCTGGTGGTAGAAATATGCGCCGCCTGCCACCCGTTTTTTACCGGCAAGCAGAAGCTGGTGGACACCGCCGGTCGCGTCGAGCGCTTCCGCCGCAAGGTGGCCAACGCCGACGCCGGCAAAGCCGAAGCCGCGGCCAAAGCCGAAACCGCAAAGGCGGCCGCCAAGTAACCTCAACCGTTTTCACGCGAAGGGCCTCCGCCACCGCGGAGGCCCTTTTGCTTAGCCTGAAACTTAGCAATGTGGAACAATGCTCCTATGCAAGTGCAGCACTACATCCACCGCGCAACGGATTTCCTTGAAGGGATGCAGTTGACACGCACCGATGAGTCCTATTGGAACTCCTCAGCATTGCTCGCCATCCATTCCGCAGTCTCTTACAGCGATGCATTACGCCTCGGCCTGGGAGACCAAAAACTTTCGGCGGACGATCATCAGAAATCCGCAGATTCGCTTCAAAAGCTGTTGGCTTCAAAACATCTGGAAGATCAAGCAGGCTTCAAACATCTACGGTTTCTTCTTTCGAAGAAGAATCTTGTGGCATACGGCGACCAGCGTTTGGAACATTCGGATTACGAGATGCTTTTCACAAAAGCTGAACGGTTCGCACGGTGGGCCGACAAAATCGGAAGTCAACTCAATATCGAAGGGTGGAAACATGGACATCAATGAAGAACAGCGGCTTGGGCGAGCTAAGAATGCAGTGCTTTCTTTCTTTGAACAGCGACTCTCTGTCCCCAAGATCTACATCGACGCGATTTGGGATGGCCATCAAGTTGATGTCCTGGCCATCAACCGCGATGGCGTCGGAGATGTCCATGCCGTTCTCCTCTTCGCGCGGAAATACTTCAGCGATGGATTACTGGATATAGTACATGAGGGACGCTCAATCGAAGACAAAATAGACCAGTTTGCAGCAATTTCTGCAAATTACAAGTACATTGCGGTAGTTGACCTCGATCCTTACCATAGGGGTCCGTTTGGCGTATCAGAAGTCTTGCTGGAGAAGTCGTTCTCGCAAGACGGCATAGGCAGAATCGGCTTCATTGCGATCAAGGCTCAAGTCGATGAAGAGCCAAAAGTGAATGTGGAAATCAAACCGGAGCGTTTCCGCGCCAAGATCGCCAAGCTTGCCGACGACTACATCCAGCAGCACGAAGCGGACTGGGAAATCCGCGCGTAATCAGATGAAGAAGCGCTACACCCTCGAGAAGAAACACTGGGACTCGCCCGCCACCTACGCGATGCCCGAGCACAGCCGCGTCCCCGCCAGCTTCACCGTCGGCAACGTGCGAATTGCTCCGGCCACCGTGCTCGCTCCCATGGCCGGCGTCACAGACACCGTCTTCCGCCGCTTCATCAAGAACGCCAGCGTCTTTTCGACAGACCAAAAACTCGCCGCGAATCCCTTGTCATTCCGCAGCGGCATCGCCGCGAAGGAATCTGCTTCTCTGAGCGATGGAATCAGCGCCCCCACCACCAACCAGCAGTCCGGCTGCGGCCTCATCATGACGGAGTTCACCTCCGCCGACGGTCTCTCCCGCATGAGGGAGTCCAAGCGCAAGCGCTACCTCACCTACTACGACGACGAGCATCCCATCTCGGCGCAGCTCTTCGGCTCCAACCCCGCCACGCTGGCCGACTCCGCGCGCATCGTGCAGGACTGCGGCTTCGACCTGGTCGACCTCAACCTCGGCTGCCCCGCCAAGCGCGTCGTCAGTTGCAACGGAGGCTCCGGACTGCTGCGCGATCTGCCGCTCATCGAGCGCATCTTTCGCGCTGTCCGCGCCGCAGTCTCCATCCCCTTCACCGTCAAGTTCCGTATGGGATGGAACGACGCCGAGATCGTCTGCGTAGAGCTCGCCCGCCTCGCACAGGACTGCGGCCTCAACGCCGTTGCCCTCCACGCCCGCACCCGCGAGGACGGCTACACCGGCCAGGCACGCTGGGAGTACATCGCCGCCGTGAAAGATGCGGTTCGCATTCCCGTCATCGGCAACGGCGACATCCGCACCCCCGAAGACGCAGCCGCCATGGTCCACGCCACCGGCTGCGACGCCATCATGATCGGCCGCGGCGCGCCCGCCAACCCGTGGATATTCCGCCAGATCGCCCAGTACACCGCGTCCAAGGAAGCCACCGGCGTCGGCACCTACGACGTTCCTACGGATCAGGACCGCTATCGCATGATCCGCACCTACTTCCAGATGCTGGTCGACGAGATCGCACTGGAAGAGGCTGCCGAAGCCGCGCGCGCCGCAGCTATCATCGCCTCCGGCCAGGTTGCCCGCGAACAGCGTAGCCGCGACTGCGTCGGCAAGATGAAGCAGTTCGCCGCCTGGTTCACCCACGGCATCCCCAACGGCTCCAGCCTGCGCAAGTCCATCTTCGAGGCCCGCTCCGGCCCCGCCGTCCTCGCCGCCGTCGAAACCTTCTTCGCCAACCGCGCCAGCCAACCCCAGCAGGAGACCGAAATCACCAAACAGGAACTTTTCGCCTCAACCGCTGCGTATTGTGATTAGGTGGAGGATTTCAATCAATGTCCGCAGAGATCGAGACCATGTCTGACAAGGCTGAGATATACACACAACGGATTGTTGCATATGGCGATATTATCGGATGGACTAATGCTTGCAATAGCCCAGACCCTAAAGTGTTAATCCGGGTCAAAAGAGCTATAGAGGAAGTTCAGAAGTATGCAGGAGTATTTCATATTGAACAGAAGAAGAAATTGATCGATGTATATTCTCCTATAGGCAACACTGAATATATGACGATTGAGTTTGCTATGTTTTCTGACAACTTTGCAGTGTCAATGTTGCCGAGTTCTGGTTATAGGATATTTGATATCCTCAGTAATATCTGTCATCCACTCCTTTGTTTCGGATTTCCTACGCGTGGTGGAATTACAATCGGAGATATTCGCCATGTCGAAAATGCGATTTGGGGTCCGGCATTAGTTGAAGCGGTTAATATAGAAAAGACCGCTCATTATCCGAGGTTAATATGCAGCCCGGCACTGTTGCGGCATTTAGAGAATTTCGTTCCGCAAGGAAAATCTGTAATCACTACTGTCCGGTTAAAGGTTAAACAGAATCAGTTGGTTGCAGGAATCGTATAAATCGGATTGGGAGTCGGTTGCCTGAAGTGCCTGCAATATGGGCGTTTTCTCGAAAAGCGTGAGGCTGAGAATCTGTAGGATTTGGTACAAGCTGGCCTCCAGCCCCAGTTGCTTGCGGACGATGGCGACCAGCACATACACACTCACCGCGATCCAGATTTGGGTCTTCACCGCGTTCTCGCTGGTGCCGTAAAAAGCCTTGATCCGCAGGTGCTGTTTGATCCACTTGAAGAAAAGTTCCACCTGCCAGCGCTGCTTGTAGATGCGAGCGATGGTCAGCGCGGGAAGGGTGAAGTTGTTGGTCAGGAACTTCAACCGCTTGCCGGTCTCGGCGTCGTAATAACTCACGCGCCGCAGCGCGTCCGGATACACCGAGGCCGATTCTATCGACGACAAAAGGACGGTCTGATCCGAGCGCACGCCAGTACTCTTGTCTACTGTATGCGAGTAGCGCCGTTCGAGCAGCACGTTGGATTTGGTGCGCACCACGAAGAAGGCCGAGCTGAGTGTGAAGTTATAAAGCCGCGCAAAGTCGATGTAAGCACGATCCATTACATAGAAGGCCCCCGTCTCCGGAAGTATCTCGTCGAGGAGGTTCACATCATGCACATCTCCGCTGGTGACGCGGATAAACGTGGGGATGTTGCCGTGCAGATCCAGCAGCGTGTGCATCTTGACGGCGGCTTTGTGCCTGCGAAACTTCGCCCACGGAAACAGCGACAGACATAGATCGATGGTCGTCGAATCCAACGCATACAGGCTCTGATCGAGATCGACACCCATCGGCTCGCGAGCATACAGATCGCGTGCGGTGGCAATCAATGTTTGCGCGAAGTCGGCAAAGATGCGCCAGTCCCGCGATTCGTTGGCGTCGGCCAGCGTCGAGCGCGCCACGCTGGTGCGGAAACCCATGTGGTACAACTTGCTGCCCACCGAACGCAGGCAAATCTCAATGTCGCGCAGACTCTCGCGATAGGTCAGTTGCGCGAAGGCCATCGCCAGATACTGGTCCCAGCAGGAGAAGTTTTTCGCGTAGCGATCTCCGCCGTAGCGGGCCACGCATTTCTGGAATTGCTTGTGAGGCAGATAATCGATCAGTTGCGCAAACACCATCCGGCCAGAGTTCATCCCGCATTGTTGCCCCTCCGAACCCTGCCGCCAAGCACCTTTTCGCCCCCGGCGATTTCAAATCGTTCCCGGCGCCAATACTGCGTATCCCGCTGGCACTCAATCGCTTACACCAACCTCACATAATTTTCCCCGGACAGCAGTAATTCGCTTCAAAGATTCCTTTCCATCCCCAGCGCACAGTACCTATGCTGAGTGCTACGACCTCGATCTCAATGCAATTTCAATCGAAGTGGAGACAGAGGAGGTTCATTCGGAGACATGGAGCAGGTCAACGCCATCTTCTGCAAGACATTTTGCAACATTTCCGCTTCATTCCAGAGAGGAAAGGCGGGGCATGTTTGAGATGCTGGTGCCTCGCACGGGCGAATGGGTTGATATGTCCAAATTCTCGTAGTGCAATAATCATCTCGCACAGTCGCCAATTGACTATTCCCACCCTCCGCCCCTACAGTTTCATCCCATGAAACCATTCATCGGTCTGCTATGTGTGTTCGCACTCGCATCGCCGCTCCTCGTCATTGCAACTCCGCTCCTTGCCCAATCCACGCGCCCCGCCATCACCGGCATCGCCTTTGCGCGCTTCTACACCACCGATCCCGCCGGCGCGCAGAAGTTCTACGGCGACACCCTCGGCTTTGAACGCAAGCAGGTCGACGGCATGTGGCTCTACCCTGTCAACAATGCACAGTGGATCGAGGTGCTCACCACGCCTCCGCCGCAGCCCAACGTCCGCCTGGACGCGGTCGCATTCACCACGCGCGACGCAGCCGGGCTACAGCGCTACCTTCAGGCCCACGGAATCAAACCAGATATTTCGCTCGCAAATGGCCAGTTTGCCGTGCGCGATCCGGAGGGAAACCTCCTCGTCTTCGTCCAGAGCGGCTCCGAGAAGCCTGTCGCCTCCGCGGCCATCCCGCCCGATGCAACCAGCACACGCATCATCCACGTCGGCTTCATGGTCCATGATCGCGACAAGGAAGATGCCTTCTGGCAAACCATCCTCGGCTTCCGGCCCTTACTGGCACGGCGGTCGCAACGCCGATGTCACCGACTGGGTCGCCCTACAGGTCCCCAATGGCTCCGACTGGATCGAGTACATGCTCAATCCCGCGCCCACTCCCAACCTGTCGCAGTCCGGCATGTCGGACCACTTCTCACTCGGCGTAACCCATATGCAGGATGCCGCCACCGCGCTGGCGCGCAATCACTGCGAAGGCGCCAACTGTAGTAAGACTCAGATGGGGCTCGACGGCAAGGTGCAGCTCAACCTCTTCGATCCGGACAAGACGCGCGTCGAGTTCATGGAGTTCGTCCCCACCCAGCAGCCCTGCTGTTCCCCCTTCACTGGCGCACATCCAACCGCTATCGAAGATAAATAGCCGCCGCCGCGTCGTGTAGGAAGATCCAATCTGGAACTCCTACCTCGCCCGCGCCCCCCGCACCGCAACCTCCGCCAGTCCCGGTATTGCGCGCGCAGGCACCGAATCCAGCACAATCCGAAGGCCACTCGTCCGCGTCCCCGCCGGCAGAGCAATCGTAACGGGCGCTCCCGCGGCCACCACCGTTCCCTTCACCACGGTCTTCCACTTCACGCGGTCGTCGGGTGTGGCCTGAATCTCATACGCGTAGCTTCCCGCCCCTGCAAAGCGCACACTCATCGAACTTACGTCGTAGATACCTTCCAGATTGCACTCCCACCATTGCGGCCCACTCGCACTCGCATCGGCTGCCCAGTAAGTCGCGTTGTCGCCGTCGCTCGCCAGCTTCGACTGGTGCCCCTCCGCCATGCTGCTGGCATTGGTCGGCCGGTCCAGCGCGATGTTCGCCACCTGATCCGCCGCCGTCTGCTGCCGCCCGACAAAGCGCACATATGGCCCCGGCTCAAACTCCGGTGACTTGCCCGCAACATACTGCGGCGCTCCCTTCGACACCACGGTCAGCCGCGTCTCCGGCAGTCCCGGCGAAGTCGCGCGAATCACCGTCGTACCCGCGTAGTACGAGCGAAACTCAATCGCCGCCTGACCGTATTGAATCGGAATATCGGTCCCCTTGCTAAATATTATTGCCCGGCCCGTGGGAAATCCTCCCGGGCCACTCACCACCTCCAGAGTCACGTCAGGCGTATTGCTCAACTGCTTGCCCGCCGCATCGACGACGGTCACAATCACCTGCACATCGTCCGTGCCATCCGCATGCTCAATCACCGGACTGCTTGAAGTCAGCTTCAGTCCTGTCGCCGTCCCCGCCTGCGCCGTCTCTGGCGGCGGAATCTTTGCCAGCGCATTCCGGTACCAGTACCAGCCACCCTTGGGCAGCCGGAAATAATCCACAATTCCGGTCGTCCCCTCCATACCCGCAATCGATCCGTGGTCGAACATGCTCCAGATCGCCTGCCCGCCGCGCCATGGAAACTCCGGCTGCCCAGCCAGATCGCGCAGATGCGGATCGTACGTCCCGGGCCTGTCCTCCCGCGCCGACCCATACTCCGTCACCGCGTTCGCCACCTTGGGATGCAGGAACAGCCGCGCGCCGTCGCCGTTGTACCCAGCCACATCGCCGATCAAGTCGATGCTACCGCGTTGCGCCCCGCCAATCGCTGCAGGCCGCGTTGGGTCCAGTTCATGGCTCTCCGCAACCTCCTTCGCCAGCAACGCGCGCACCTTCGGCATCACCGTCGCCGGCGAGAAATACGGCTCATTCGACATGCTCCATACAATGATCGACGGATGATTGCGATTGATGCGAATCATCTCGGCAAGGCTCTGCAACACATGCGCCTCAAACGGGGCCTGGTCCGCCTCCACCGTGGGATACGAGCTGGCGTTGAAGTAGCCATCGCCCTTGTATCCACCAATCCCCCAGAAGTCGTTCTCCGACCAAAACAGCACGCCCAGTTCGTCGCACGCATCGGCAAACGCAGGCTTATGCGGGTAGTGCGATCCGCGGATGAAGTCGAAGCCCGCATCTTTGACCATCGCCACATCGCGACGCGCGCCCGCATCGCTCACCGCATCGCCCCAGCCCGCGTGGTCCTGATGCACATCCGCTCCATGGAAGTAGCGATGCTTGCCATTCAACGCAAATCCATCGTCCGCCGTCCAGGTAAACCAGCGAATCCCAAACCGCGTACGGAACTCATCCTGCAGCGCGCCCTTGATATAGATGCGGCTCACCGCCGTATACAGCCGCGGCGTCTCCGGCGACCACAGCTTCGGCCCGCGCAACTCACCACTCTGATCCACCGTCACCAGCGCGTCCGCGTCGATCTTCTGCTCAGACGAGTACTCCGCCACCTGCTTCCCCGCCGGATCGAGGATCGCCGTCTTCAGCACTGCCGTTGCCGCCGCATTCGACGAGTTTCGTACCTCGGTCTTCACATCCACCGTTGCCGCGTCGTCCGAGACCTTCGGCGTGGTCACAAACGTCCCGTACCACGGCACATGCACTGCCGCCGTCGTTACCAGGTACACATCGCGATAGATGCCGCCGCTGAATACATGCTCTCCCGCGCGAGGATTGAGCTGCCCATTCCACAGATTGTTCACCCGCACCGCGATCACGTTGTCTCCGGTGTGCAGGTCGCCGGTAATGTCCAGCGAAAACCCGGTATATCCGCCCAGATGCTCACCCGCGCGCTTTCCGTTGACCCACACCTCCGCGTCCTGGAACGCGCCCTCGAACTCCAGCGACGATTGTTCTTTCACTGCACCTGCGCCGACGCCGATGTGTCGCCGATACCATCCATACCCCACATAAAAATCCGGCGAGCGAAAGTATGGCTCACTGAACGAATGCGGCAGATTCACATACTGCCATTTGCTGTCGTCGAACCCCGGCTCGCTGGCCTGCGCATCATCGCCCAGCAGGAACTTCCATCCCCGGTCCACATTGGCCCTGCTACGCGCCGCATCCGCACGCAAACCGAGCACCAGACAACAAGCCCATATAGAAGCAACAGCGCCCGGCACGCACTATTCCTGAACATTTTCGATCTTCCGATCTCTCCCGCATCTACCCTTCAGGCCGCAACCTTCACCAAACGCCGCTCCTTCACCACAATCGTCTCCGCCATCCGGTCGTGTACGCAGCAGTGGTTGCCATCGATAAAATACTGCAAAAATCCGAATCCGCCCTCCAGCGCCGATGCGCCATAGCCTAGCGCGCGCTCCACAGACTGCCACAGCGTAATCCGCTTCCCCACCAGCGACACCACTCGGATCTTCAGCAGCCGCTTGCCAAGGGTCTGCCCATTCCACCAATACGCCAGCAGGCCGAAGTACACCACCAGCGCCACAAGACTGCCAATATCATGCCATCCGAAGTCCAGATGGATGTTGATGTCCTTTGGTGCCACGCCTCTCATTCGCTGAAAAGCAGATACTCAAACACAATATAAAGCGGCGAGTACACCGCTACCACCGTGAAAAAATCGATCGCAAACGCGGCGGCCCGCGCTCCGAACGAAGCCAGCGCAGTTCCCGCCAGCACCTCTGCTCGCACTGGCTCATGAGGATGAAATTTTCCCGCTCTCCAACATATTCTCATGTTCGCTATCCTAAACCGCACACACTAACAATTCGCTTGCACCTTCGCGGCGTATCCGCTGCGCTTGCGCCAAACCACTTTAATCTGCCGCCGCCAGCGCTCATCGAGCGCCACCAGGACCCACTCCACACATCGGCGAAAGATAGCGCAGCACCACATCGGTCGCCGGATGCACACGCAGCGCCGGGGCCACCAGATACAGTCGTGGATCGCCCTCCGCCAGCCGCACGCCGCCGAAGTATCCATGCCGTTGAAACTCTCCCAGCCCTGAGTTTGGTTCAGGATTCTGCTGATGGTGCCAGCGAACGCGGGCCCAGTAATCCAACCCCTGCAGCGCCAGGTGCAAGTCCTCGTCGGCCTTCAGCTCGATCACCGCCAGCCGCCCGTCCCTGTCCACCGAGAGCAGGTCCAGCATGCCGCGGTCCGCAGCCGCGAACGCGGGGACCTGCGTGAACACGTGCTCCCGGTCCAGCCGCACATCGATCAGTGAAATGTCCCTGCGCAGCTCGCTCTCTAGCCATCTCTCCGGCTGCATGCGATACAGTGCGTCGCGCTTGTCACTGCTCTCACTTCGCCGCTCAAACAGCCGCGCCACCAGTTCGCGCAGTTCGCCCGCATTCTCGTCTGTCAGCGGAGTCTCGTTCGAGCCCGCGCCAAACGTAATCTCCTGCACACGGTTAAAGCTCTGGCCCGCGTAGCCCATGCGCACCCGCGCAAACTCCAGCCCATGCAGCAGGAACGCCATCTCCGCGCCGCTGCGAATCCTCTGCTCCACCATGGTGCGCATCGCCTCCGGCACCAGCTCCATCACCCGCACGCGGGACTCTGCGAATCGCTCCTGCGCCGCTTCTTCATTGGCAGTGTGGATCAGCCGGGTCTTTAGGTTGCCGTGGTCGGCGACATCGCGCTGCTCCATCTCCTCGGTCTTCTGGTCGAACTCCCACAGCTCCCACTGCGCCGCGTCCGCATTCATCCAGGGCAGCCGCGAGGCGGTCAGTGTCGCCATTCCGCGCGGCACAATCAGGCGCAGCCCTCGATATTGTCGCCATGGCCTGCGGTCGCCGCTGTTTTCGCGGCAGTGCGCCAGCCACAGAACGCCCAGCGTCAGGATGCCGTCGACCGTCGCCTGCGTCTCCTCCGCATTCACCCCGATCACCGCCCATGCCTGTTGTCCATGCACCAGCGATCCACGTGCATAGGCCGGTCCAAAGCTCTTCTCCAGGTCCATCGCGGTGCGGAATCCCTCCGCCGTCCACTCGCCCCACCCATCGCCGCCGCGCAGCATCACCCGCTCCAGGGCCTTCAGGTAGCGCACTCGCGTGGCCTCGCGCGTCGAAGGAGTGCGCCGGTCGCGGTCCGCCAACAGATCCAGCGACCCGGGCCGCGTCTGCCCAAAGCGCTGCGTCGTCATGCGAAGCATTCTGTCGCGCAGCGTGCCGCGTTCGATGGCCGTGCTCACCCGACGGACAATATTCCGTTCCTCGCTCCAAAGCTGCAGGGTGCATCGCCCGTGCTCGGTCGCCAGCGCGTACTTCGCCGCGCGCATGTCGAACAGCACCTTGCCATCCTCCACCACGATGGCCTTCGGGTGCTCGGCGAGGAACTCCTCCAGCGCAACTGCGATCTGCGCGACGGTCTGTACGGGTTCGGCGGAGGAGGTTCCTGGCCGTGTCATGTGCAGCAAAGTCTAACAAGACCTTGCTGCAATCCACTACTTCCAGCCGTTTTTCTTGCGCAGATGCGTAATATGCGCCACATGATGGCGCGAGTGCCACGCATACAGCAGCGTCGCAGCCTCCACCGTCATCGGCCCCATCTTCGCGTGTTTGAAGCCGCGCTGCCATTCATCCGCCGTCAGCGACTCCAGCACTCGCACCCAGCGCGCGTGCAGTCCCTCGATAATGTCCAGCGAGAGCCCGACCGGCGCCGTAGCCGAATCGATCAGCAGCGCCCACCCCTTCTCGTCATACGGCGACACCAGCGGCCAGTCTTCAGTCAGCGCCCGCCGCAGACGCACAAACGCATTCATATGGCTGTCCGCCACATGATGCACCACCTGCCGCACCGTCCATCCACCCTCCCGATAGGGCGTGTCAAGCTGGCTCTCGTCCAGCCCCTCGACGGCATCGCGCAGATGGCAAGGCAGCCCCTCCAACGTCGCAATCGCGTCGATTCTTTCAGCGGCTGCAACATTGCCGGGGCTGGCATAGGGTCCAATGGGGAATCGCGGGTCGATCGTCTGCCATTCAAGGTTTGTGCTCATGGATTGAAAAGGTAGCACAAGCTCCCCAGACTTGCCCAGAGCCCTCTCTACACGCCGATAATCGGTAGAAGTGGTCCTGGGCTGGGCGCCACGCATTGCGATCTTGAGATGTGAGTTATGACGTACCCTTAAAGACTCGACCAAAATTTCCGGTCGTTCTTTTCACAATAAAGGAGCATTCCTTGCGCCCCCTCCTCCTCGCAGCCGTCGCCCTCTCCGCCATCATCGCAGCCGCCGCGCTCGCCCAGCCGCCGTCGGTTCCAGACCAGCCCCCCGCCCCCGCCTATCTCGGCTTCGACCGCAACGTCTTCCCCGGCGACGCCGTCGTGCCCGAACTGCGCAAGCTCTTCTCCTTCACCGGATACTGGCTCACCAACCCGCCCGGCGAGACTAAAAACACTTGGCTTGGCAAGCGCGACCTTTTGCTGCGCAACGGCTTCGGCTTCCTGGTCCTCGCCAATGGCCGTCTCGACGCGGAGCTGACCCGCGCCGCCAAAAATGGCAAGTCTCCTGCCGCATTCGGACGCCAGGACGCCTCTGCCGCCGTCGCCGCAGCCCAGCGCGAGGGCTTTCCTCCCGGCACAATCCTCTTCCTCGACCAGGAAGAGGGCGGCCGCCTGCTCCCCGAACAGGCCGACTACCTGCTGGCGTGGACCGAGGCCGTTGCACAATCCGCCTTCCTCCCCGGCGTATACGCCAGTGGCCAGCCCGTCGCCGACGGCCGCGGCCCCGACGGCAAACCCGTCACCATCACCACGATTCAGGACATTCGCGCCCGCGTCGCTGACGGCCACCTGCACCCCATCGCGTTCTGGGTCATCCAGGACGCCTGCCCACCCGCACCCGGCTGCGTCCTGCTGCCGCCTCCGCCCAGCCTCAGTGGCACCCTGGACGCCACCGCTTGGCAGTTTGCCCAGTCACCCCGCCGCAAATCCATCACCCAGGCCTGTGCCCGCACCTATGCACCCGATGGCAACTGCGACACTCCCGCCCCTGCCCGCTTCGACATAGACCTCACCTCCGCCACAACGCCCGACCCTTCCCACGGCCGTTGAGATTCAACCCGGTCCCTCTAAATCCTCTTCAGGCCGCATCGCCCCATTGCATCGCCGCCTCGGTTCTCACTTCGTCCTTCTCGCGCTGGCCCACATCGAACCGGTCCACCATGTTCTGCAGTCCCAGCGCCAGGTTCAGGAGTTCTTCGCAGGCGTGGGCCGAAAGTTGCGATCCCTCCGCGGATTCGCGGGCAAGCTCGCTAATCTGGCTCATGCTGGCAGTCACCTGCTCGGTCGCCGCGGCCTGTTGCGTTGCCGAGCACGCGATCTGGGCCACCATGCTACCCAGTGAGTCTGCCTCGCGCACAATCTTCTCGATGGACTCGCGGGCAAAGCCAGTCACCTCCGCGCCTTGCTCCACTGCTGCGCTTCCGGAGCGCATCTGCCGCACTGCATCCGCGGTCATCGACTGCACATTCTGAATCACCGCTGAGATTTCCTTGGTCGCGCCTGCGGTCCGCTCCGCCAGCCGGCGCACCTCGCCCGCAACCACGGCAAAGCCACGCCCTTGTTCGCCCGCGCGCGCTGCCTCGATCGCGGCATTCAAGGCCAGCAGGTTGGTCTGCTCGGCGATCTCGCCGATCACCCCTACAATCCTGCCAATCTCGTCGGATCTGGCGCCCAGTTGCTCGATCTTCGCCGCCGATTCCCCCACCGACTGGGCAATGCCGTGTATCCGCGCCAGCACGTCCTCTACAATCCTGCCGCCCTCGCGGGCGCTCCCGGCTGCGCTCTTGGCGGAGCGCGCCGCGGTGTTCGAGTGCTGCGAGACCTCGCGCACCGTCGCCGTCATCTGCTGCATGGCGGTCGCAATCTGCCCCACCTGCTGCTTCTGGTTCTCTGCGCTGCCGGCGGCCTGTGCCGCCGTCGCCGAGATCTCCCGGCTCGATACAGAAACATTCTCCGCCGTCGTTGCAATGGACAGAATCATGCGGCGCAGGCCGTTCTTCATCGTGTTCAGTCCCACTGCCGCCCTGCCCATCTCATCGTCGCTCACGACCTCCATGTCATCCACCACAAGATTGTTGGAGGAGAGGGTCTGGATCATCTCCGACATTCCGTGAATGGTGTGGACGATCGACCGCGCAATCACGTAGGCGATCGTCGATCCCACCAGCAGGCCGGCAAGCGCCAGAATCAGCATCAGGGTCTTCGACCTGCGGTCGGTTGTCATCTGCCGGCTCAGCGCATCCTGCCGCTGCTGCCAAAACGCCGCCGTCATATCGTGCATCGCCGTAGTCAACGCGTTGTTGAGAACGGAGCCATCGGACTCTTTATAGAGATTGATTGCCCCAGCTTCGTCCCCACCGTTATAGAGGGCGATCGCCTTGTCGTTGCGGATGAAGAAGTTGTCCGCCGCGAGCACTGCTTGTGTGCAAAGTGCGCGGTCCTCTTCGCTGGTAACCAGCGGTATAAGATCGTCCATCGCCTGTCGGTACTCTGCCACGCGCAGTTCCAGCAGATGCGGCCTCTCATTTCCTCTGCCCATCAGCACATCGCGCGTGTCGATTCTCACCAGCAGGATGGCCTGTTGCATCGAACTGGTCATGTCCATCATGGAGGAGTAGGACTCCATCTCATGCGCGGTCTTCTCGCTGGTGGCCGCCGACCGGTATCCAACCAGGCCCATCGCCGCGATGATCGCAAGCAGCGATCCGAAGCCGATCGCTATCTTCGGCATAAGGCCCAATCCTCTGTGATTCATCCGAATCATCCTTTGCACCGCAACCCAACGGAGCGACCCATGCACGGCATCGCGCGCGGTCCTCTGCCCTCAGACCTTCTCTCTTCCTATCGGCCCACCGCGCGGGCACTTGACTCCCATGCTCTCCCATGCCTCCCGCCCCATGGGTTTGCATCCTGAGTCCACATCGGTAACTTTTCTTTTTTCCCGCTCCAGCTCTGGGATAATCGGAGAAGCTCTAGCGGTTTCCGGCCCTCAGTCTGCCCGTGCCTCGGCGTACGCCACACAGTGCTGCGTCCGGACGCGGACAGAACGCGAAGGAGGCCCAAACCGGGCACCGCGCTTGCTCCCATGAAACCACTCAGGCTGGTCTCGACTCCAACCCGCAACCGCCGCCTCAACGAGATTCTCGGGCTCGTGGTGCTGGTCTCCGCCGCACTGCTACTCCTCGCGCTGCTCACCTACACCCCAACCGACCCCTCCGCGAACACCGTAGGCGGACTCGCCGCGGGCACCCGCAACTCCGCCGGATTGGCCGCGCGTCTGGCTGCGGGTCCTGCCCACAACTGGACTGGTCTGGCCGGAGCATGGCTGGCCGACCTCATCCTCCAGACCATCGGCATCGCCGCCTTCTTCCTGCCCATCGTCCTCGGCCGGCTTGGCCTCTGCTGGATGCGACAGCGTCCCGCCGGATCGGCGATGGCGCGCTTCCTGGGACTCGGCCTGTGGGTGGTCTTCGCGCCGGCGGCCATCGGCCTGCTTCCGCGTACCCTCTTCTGGCGTCACGCCCTGCCCATCGAGGGCGTTACTGGCCGCCTGTTGGCCGATGCCATGGTCCACTACCTCAACCTTCCCGGCGCCTCCATCGTCCTCGCCCTGATGGTCCTGATGTCCATCTACCTGGCCACCACCTTCACCTTCCATACCGCCCGTCAGTGGATGGAGGAGCACTTCTCCCTGCTGCGCGCCCTCTTCGATCGCCTGCACAACTGGCGCACTCGCCGCGCCCTGGCCCGCGCCGAGAAACGCGCCCTGCGCCAACACATCGCCCTGAGCCAGCAGGCCGCATCGCAGGAGCACGCCGACTCACCTCTTCCCGCTCTCTTGCTACAGCCCAACCTCGCGCCCGAACCTTCCCGTGAAGCCTTCACTAGCCGCCGCGAACAAACCCTCGATCAGGCAGGACTGGAGTTGCAACTCCAGCACAAGCACGTGGAAGACAGCAACGCCCACTCCACACTGCTGGGCGGCCTCTTCGGCTGGTGGGGACGCAAGCGCCGCCGGCAGGCTCTGGCCGCCACGCCGCCGGATGCCGCTGCCAATCAGCCAGTGGACGCTCCTGCTTCGGTATGGCAGTCCATGCCCCGCACCCATGTCGATGCGCCCCCGGCAACCGCGATCGGCACCGCCGCCGCAGCCGCAGCGCCCTTCGCCGCTGAACTGGCCGCCGCCGCCGCGCCGCTAAGCGCCCGCAGTTCAGACGAAGCCACGCGCCTGGAACTTCCCGAACTGCCTCCCGCTCGCACTCCGCAACCCACAGCCGCGCCGGGTGCCCCATCCATGCAGTCTCGCCGCATGGGTGGGATGGACGAGACTGCGCCCACTCCGCACCCAGGCCCCGCCGAACTCCATCGCCTTTGGCCGCCGCGCCGACGCCGACATCAAGCAGGTCACCATCACGCCCAAGTCCATCCGCGGATACAAACTCCCGCCCTCCTCGCTGCTCTACCGCTCCGACGAGGTTCCCGTCGTCCGCGAAGAGGCACTGCGCGCCGAAGCCCGCACCCTGGTGCAGAAGTGCGCCGAGTTCGGCGTCAACGGCCAGGTCACTCAGATCAACCCCGGCCCCATCGTCACCACCTTCGAGTTCCACCCCGACGCCGGCGTCAAATACTCCCGCGTGACTGGTCTCGCAGACGATCTCTGCCTTGCCATGGCCGCCGAATCCATCCTCATCGAGCGCATGGCCGGCAAGTCCACTGTCGGCATCCAGGTGCCCAACCATGGCCGCGAGACCATCTGGCTGCGCGACGTGGTCGAGTGCGAGTCCTTCGCGCAATCCAAATCCAAGCTCGCCATCGCCCTCGGCAAGGACATCAACGGACGCATCGTTACCGCCGACCTCGCCGCCATGCCCCACATCCTCATCGCGGGTTCCACCGGCTCGGGCAAATCCGTCGCTATCAACGCCATGATCATGTCCGTGCTCTTCAAATCCACGCCCGAGCAGGTCCGCATGATCCTGGTCGATCCCAAGCGCGTCGAGCTGGGCATGTACGAGGGCATCCCGCACCTCTTCACCCCCATCATCACCGACGCCAAGCTCGCCGCCAACGCCTTGCGCAACGCCGTGCGCGAGATGGAGCGCCGCCTCAAGCTCCTCGCCGCCAACCACGTCCGCAACATCGACCAGTTCAACAAGCTCTTCGACAACAACTCCGACTACCTCTTCGACGACGTCGATCAGGAGCCGCTGCCCTACATCATCATCATCATCGACGAGCTCGCCGACCTCATGATGCTCGACCGCGCCAACGTCGAGGAGTCCATCACCCGCCTCGCCCAGATGGCCCGCGCCGTCGGCATTCACCTCGTCCTCGCCACGCAACGCCCCTCGGTCGATGTCATCACCGGACTCATCAAGGCCAACATCCCCACCCGCATCAGCTTCCGCCTGGCCACCAAGGTCGATTCGCGCACCATCATCGACAGCAACGGCGCCGAATCCCTCCTCGGCAAGGGAGATATGCTCTACCTTCCCCCCGGCACCAGCCGCGTGCAGCGCGTCCATGCGCCATTTGTAACCGAAAAAGAGATCTCCGCCGTCACCGCATTCTGGAAGGCCCAGGGTGAGGCCGAGTACGTCCACGGCTTCCTCGAAGGCCCCAAGGACGACGACGCCAACGCCGCAGCCAACGGCGACGTCCAGCCAGGAAGACGACGACCTCTTCGACGACGCCGTCCGCCTCGTCTTCGAGTTCGGCAAGGCCAGCACCTCGCTCCTGCAGCGCCGCCTGCGCATCGGCTATGGCCGCGCCGCCCACCTCATCGACATGATGGAGCACGACGGCCTGGTCGGCCCCGCCGACGGCTCCAAGCCCCGCGAAATCCTCAAATCCCCCGACTACTACAAAGAAGTCGACGCCGCCCTCCGCTAGCGCCCAAGCGCCAACGGCGCGTCCTATACCAGCCTAGGCCGCAGGCCTAGGTTCCACCCCCCCAAACCCCAGAGGGCTGAAGGCCCGACCTATACCTACACCACCACATTCCTATTGCCTTCCATCGGTTTGTGGTGAAAGATGATTCCACCATGACTACGCCACAGGGAAAGTTTTGCAGGCGTCGCCTCTCAATGTCAACCGATGCCGGGCGATAACCGACAATTACTACAGTATTAGATGCTTGTGGATGCTTCAGAAAGGTCGACACCCATGTGGGTCAGTTACAAGCACCAGCATACGGAGTTCACCGGATCGCTCTCGATCGAGAAGAAGGTCGAGTTGTTCTACGCGCAAACCCTTGGTTGGCAGCTGCACATCGCCGACATGATTGCCAACAGCGGAACTACTCTTGAGGCACCGGGCGGGAGACCCAGCTACCACGTTGATGCAATTGAGCACTCCGGCTTCGCAGTGCTTCACATCTGCCTAACAGCCCGTGGTGCAATGGGCCTGATTTTGGCATGGCTGTGTTTGTAGCTTGATGGGGCGATTGGCTGCGGGAGCGGCGGCTGCGGCAGCCGATCCCAGTTCCAACGCGCCCTCCAGCGATACTTGGCAGGTAATCCACAAGAAAAGGCGCAAAACGAGGCTTGCGGCTCGGTTTTTCAGCTCCCGTGGCGTTCCAGCGCCCATCAGCTTGCGCAGGATCAGGCTCAAGTTGAAGGCCCCGACGTGGACCAACTGCCGCTTCAGGATGTTCTCCCGCCCGCGCAGGTAACAGCGCCGCAGACCGCCGGTCTCGTAGCAGTGGGCGAAGCTGCGCTCGACCAATTCGCCGCGCCGTCTCAGTAAGCTCTTGCCATACTCGCTTCGCACCCGCCGCCGATTCTGGTACACCGCCTGCTGTTGCTCGTCCTTGCCCTCCCAGTTGCGCCGCCCCTTCTGTCGCTTCTCCGGAATATAACTGCGGACGTCGTAGCTCTTCATCCGCTGGACCACCGCGCCGCTGTGATAGCCCTTGTCCGCGACCAACTCTTCGATCCCATCGACGTTGACCCTGGGCTTATCGTCCGGCTGTAACTCGGCCTCACTCCGGACTAACTCGGCCACCGCCATACCTGCTTCGCACAACGTCTCGTCGAGCGTTGTCGTGTCACCCTTGTCCGCCGCTTGCAACGTAACTGCCACCACCGCGCCGGTGTCCAGATCGACCGCGTGCTCGGCCTTGTGCGCCAGGTGGGTGCGCCCGTCCTTCATCTTCGCAACCCGCGCATCCTCGTCCGCCGGACTCTTCCAATCCTTGTTCGAGGTGCGCTTCTTGCGCTTGCGATCCAGCCGCACCAGGTCTTCCCGCGTCGGCGTCTCAATCCCCGAGGCCTTCGCTAATCCACTCAGAAAATCGTCATAACTCTCGCCCGTGTCGCGGCGCACGATCGAGCGCATCGCCGCGTTGGCCTCCAGCGTGGTGGCATCGATGGCCACGCGCTTGCCCACGATGAGTCCGCGCCGCGCCAACACATCCAACACCCACGCAAACACAGCCGCATGTGTCTCCAGATCGATCAGCCGCCGGGTGCGCGAGATCGTCGAGTGGTCCGGCGTGTATTCGTCCAACGCAATGCCCACGAAACGTCGCAACGCCAGCGAATCCGCCAAGCGCCAGGCAATGCCGCGCTCGGCCCCGATGCCTTCGAAATACCCAATCAACAGGGAGCGGAAGTAAATCCCCGGCGTCAGCGAGGGGCGTCCGAACTGCGGAGCATAGAATCTTGCGCACAGGCTTTCGACAAACCTGTCGAAGCCCTCGGCGTCCAGCACCGCGTTCAATCGCTCATAAAATGGATGTCCCGGTGCGGTGGCCAACTCCGTATGCGCCACCCACAAATCCTCTTGCCGCTCTCGATGCTGCCGCTTCCCCATCGCCATGAACACAGCTTACGAACGATCCCTGTGGATACTCCAACACAATCCGGAAAACGAACCCGGACTTGCACCACGGGCTGCTAAGCTATTTCGAACTAGTTGGTTCACTGTTCGTATCGGGCGGCTCAAAGAAGAGATTCAAGGCAGGGGTGAAGCATGTCTTCCCAAGGCATTTCAATGTCTACGGCGATGCGTTGGTAGAGCGACTTTACGCAGGAGCCCGTTGTGGTCTGTATCATGCAGCACGGAACCAGTAAAGGGGTGGGACTCGGGGAACCGCCCGATGGAACCGCATTGATGTTCATTCCCGAGGTCGATCAGGTTATCATCAGCCCTGCGCGTCTTCCTGTCGCGCTAAAAGACCACCTGGATAAACTGAAGCTTGATCTCCTGGATCAGACGAACGCCACTCTCCGGGAGCAGTTCCAGAGGCGATATGACAATGGGTTTGACTAACGGCAGCGGTTACTACTTCTCTGGTCGTTTGAGCTGACAGGCCGGGTGCCCCAAATCTTGCATCTGAAACGTGGCTTTATCACCGCCCTCACTTCATCGCCAGCCTCGCCGCCGCCGCCACATACTGCTCATTGAGCGCCCGGCGCAGCAGCGTCTTGATCACCGCCTGCCGGCTGATGTTCAACTCCTTCGCCTCGCGATCCAGCTCATCCAGCATGGAAGCCGTAAAGTCCACATTCACGCGTTGGACCAACGGCGGCATCATCTTCCCATCGTTCGTAAAAAAGCGCGAGATGTCCTGTCCTTTGTCCGCCATCCTCGCGATGCTCTCCGCCGTCGCCGTATTCTTGCTACGAGTTTTCTTCATAGAGGTATAACTGTTATACCATTCTGCTCTTGCAGTCGCGGCTATCGCCCCACATTCCGCGCAGCCTTGAGCGCCACCACCCCCAGCGCGCAGATCACCGCAATCAGCGCGATCCACAGCAGCTCGGGATGCCGCTCGGCGAAGGGACGCAGCGGCGCAGCCGGGGCGCGGTAGTTCGCATTCAGCCGCTCCGGCCCCAGCTCCGCCGCCAGCGCCGTGCGCGACGCCACAAACAGCCGCGCGTAGTCATACTCCGGAGCTTCCAGCCTGGAATCGCCGTAGTACAGTGCCAAGCTCGCATCTCTGCCGTGGCCGCACAACCGGTGCCTCGAAGCAGATCTTCCGCTGGCGCATCTCCAGCCGCACCGCGGCAATCGGCAGCGGCTGGTCGTCGCCGTTTTCGATCTCGATCCAGACGCGCGCGGCGTGCTGCAGATTGGCTCCCAGCACTGCCGGAACCGAAAGTTGCTGATGGTCGATCATGCGGCCCTCCTGCGTGGAGTGTGCACCCGCGAGATGGTTCCGGTCAGCTTTCCGATTAGGTTCGGCCATGCCGCCGGTTGCATTGGTACCGGCAATGCTGGCGTCTGAACTGGCATAGATCGTTACGTCCCGGCTGAAGTTGCCGCTATAGCCGGGCGCAAGATCAAAGGAAACTCGCTCTACTGGGACACGAAGCGGAAGAGGAAGGTCGAATCGCGTCTTACGGGGAGTGGCCAGAACACCGGTGGTTGGGACAGTGACACTCGCAACCGTAGTGTAGAGGCTCTGCGCCTCGCGGCTGGGTGGCACCGACGCGCCGCGCACCATCTCCGGAACGAAGCGCGCCGCAGAACCCGGCGCGGCAGAAAAATGAGTGTCCACATGAAGATGGCGAAACGTCGACTCCTGTAACGGAATCGTCGTATCCCGCGAGAGATGCTGCGAAGCAAGGTCGAAGAGCGTGAACGAGCCAAGCGCCGTCGCCTTGCCGCGTCCGCCCAGCGCGTCCGAGCCGGAGACCGTCGCCGTGGCGATGAAGTCATGCACCGCCGGATCGAATTCCAGCGTCACGCCGGTATAGGCCCGCGCCGGCATCTCCAGATCGAAGACGATCTGCCCTTCGCTCGCGCCCACGCCCAGATTCAGCACTCGCGCCGTTTCGGTCTCCTCGCTCACCGCCTCGCTCAGCGTGATCGCGTAGGGAACCTCATGCACCGCAGCGCCCGCAGCCGCCTCCTGCGCCGGAAATATGCGCACATCCGTCAGCGACGGAGCGGCATGGGCGAAGATCGGCGTGTCCAGCACGGCGCACGCCTGTCCTGCGCCTGCTGCAACGCGAATCGCACGCTCGTAGCGCATCGTCCCCGGTTGCGCCACCGGCGGCTCGTTCGCTGCCGCTGCCTGCCACAGCAGAATCGCCAGCAGCGTCGCACCCTTCATCGTTCAGCCCCGGATTCCGCATCGGACTTCCCGCCGGCGCCCTTCGGTCCCTCCGCCGCACGCAGGTTGAGCCAGTCCTTCTGATACGCAAAGCTGATCGCCATCAGCAATGCGCCCAACCCCAGCAGGCTGACTACGCGATAGCCCTCGCTTAGGTTGCGCATGTCATAGAGGAAGGTCTTGAAGATGGTGAAGACCAGCAGCAGCAGTGCCTGCCAGCGCAGGAATCCGCTGCGCCGCCAGAAGCCCACAGCAAGTAGCCCCGCGCCATAGACCATCAGGAAGCCGGAGATGGCCAGCGCCTGCTGCAAAGCCGCGTCTGGGGTGGTCACAGAGGAGCGCTCCCAGATAGCCGCAATCTCGCGCACACCTGTCAGCACGGCGATCAGGTTCAACGCTATCGTTGACAGCACCGCGCATTCCATCCAGAAGGCAGCCTCCGTCTGCCCGCGCGCTATCCGAATGGAAACCCGGACCACGCCCGCTAGCACCGCCAAACCCAGAAGCGCTGTAACAAAATCCGCGGAACAAAATGGGGAGATGAGGTGCGGGATATACCGCGAACCACGACGACGTCAAGTTCGCGTAGCGTCAGCAGCGCTGCCGTTAGCGCGATCAGGCAGGAAACTTCCCATCGCCATTCTGTTCCATACCTCAGTGCGCGCGGACTTCGCATCGTTGCCGTAAGCCCGCAACGCCAACCGCGCCGCCGCGGCAAACACCGCAATTCCGGCCAGTGCCGTGCCCGTTCCCTTATTCCAGAACGAAACATCAAATTCCTGCGCGACCCCAATCAAGTGAATACAGACGCCACCGAATCCAAGAAGCAGCGCTGCCGAGGCCAGCCAGCGCAACGTGCGCGGCACATAGCCTTCCGAGGAATCGTCTGTGCCTAATCGCGCGGCCACCCACAGCAGGGCCAGTCCTTCCACCAGCCAGCTAACCGTGATCCAGTGCCCGTTGGCTTTCAGTGGAATCGCAATCGTCAGCAACATAACCGCCAGCGTGAGGTGTACCGCGGATGCAGTCCGCGACTGCGGCGCTCGCATCAGGCCAAGATATGCTGCGGCTAATACCACTAGCATCCAGGGAAGCAATGCGTGGTGGCCGGAGTCCTGCAACACGGAGTAGAACGCCAGCGCAACAAATGCTGCATTCGCTAGCGGCAGCAAAATCTCCCCCACCAGGGTTGCGCGCCGTGGAGATTGACCCGCGCTCTGTCGCAGTGCGACGCTCGCAAACACAGATCCAAACAGCGTGATGAAAATTGCCGTCGTTGCCAGCTCTTCTGCCTTGTAATAACTCGCATACCATCCAATGAAGAAAGCGACCGTCAGCGGGAATGCCCCCAGCAGCAGGCGCGTCCATGCCTTCAGGCGGACCAGCGCAACAATTGCAAGGTCGATGCCAAGTAGATAGGTGAAGAGGAAGTTCTCATGGTTGCCGCCGGTGGAGAGCAGCATGGGGGTGGCGAAACCACCGGCCAGCGCATACACAGCAAGCAACTGGGAGTCCTGCGCCCACGCCATCGTCGCATTCCACGCCGTCACAAGTATCATCGACACAAGGGCTGCCGGCGCTGGAAGCAGGTGGTAGAGCTGAAACCCAGCCCACAGCGAGAGATAGAGCACGCCGCTGCCCACTGCCTTCAGCGAATAAGAGAACGCGGCAAAGCCCTTGTGCCGAAATCTCTCCGACCACAGCACCAGTCCCGCACCAGCCAGCAGCCCCGCAATCACCCGGCCCGCTGGACTGGGCACAATCCACCGGCGATCGACTGCCAGCTTCAAAAAGCAAGCCGTCCCGATCAGTAACAGTACGACTGCAATACGGTTGAAGATGTGCGATCCCAGGCGGCTCTCCAACGACTCGCGCGACTCTGGCACAGCTGGCATTGCAGTGCGCGGCGAGGCCGCTCCCCACATCTCCGAGGCCAACCGGCGTGCATCGCGCTCAGACTCCGTGACCGGTACACGCGGCGGTGGTGGAGGAGATGCACTCCGCTCAGCAGTAGCTGCTCTCCACGCGTCGCGCGTATCAACCGGCCCGGTGGCAATCTTGCGCTGTAGCGCGGCTATCGCAAGCTCCAGCCTTGCAACCCGCTCTTCGAGCGCCGCAGGCTGTAGCTGGCCTTCGTTCCCCTCGTTGCTGCTCTGTTGCCCCGGAGCGCCGTGGTCTGTCATGGCAACTACTCTAACGCCTCAAACCCCGCGGGGTCACGAAAATCCACTTGGACAAAATTCCTCCCAGCCCAGTGGCGCTCGGATGCTGTGCCTGATACTCTACTCGGCAATCGTGACGCCTCCATCCAAGCCGGTGCGCGTTCTGGTCATCGACGACGACTCCATGAGCCGCGATCTGCTCTCGGTGCTGCTCCAGGCCGAAGGCTACGAGGTCGAGTGCGCGGACTCCGGCGAGGACGCGATCGCCCAGATCCACCATTCCGCCGACGCGCCCGGCCTTGTGCTGGCCGACGCGCAGATGCCCGGCCTCACCGGCGCACGGCTGGCCGCTGAGCTCCGCCGCATCTGTCCCCCGGAGACCCTCCTGCTGGCAATGAGCGGAAGCCGCCCGCCCGGCCAGCTCATCGCGCGTTTCGACGGTTTTCTGCTAAAGCCCTTCACCATGGAGCAGATCGCAGCCGCTCTGGAGGCGCAAAATCGTCCCTCCTGCGCGCCCAATTCTACGGCCAGGCGGGAGAGATGGACTGTTGTCCGCGGCCCTGCCGGCCGATCGCCGTCCAATGCGAGGTTGATCTCGATCTCTGCCTCTTCAGCGCAGCAGACTGTCTCCGGCAGACGCTCGCGCAGCCAGCCTCAGCAGCAGCAGCCCGCCGAAGCTCTCCCAGACAGCAGGCCGGGCGACCTGTCTGTCTTGAACCTTGAGGTCTATCAACGGCTTGCGGCTTCCATGCCCACGCCGCAGCTCCGTCAGCTATACGCAATGTGCCTGGACGACACGCGAGTTCGCATCGCCTCCATGCGCCGGCATGCGCAAGAGCGCGATGGCGCGGCCTTTGTGCGCGAGGCCCATTCCATTAAGGGAGGCTGTGGAATGCTGGGCGCAACCGAGCTGCACCGGATGGCGGCGCAGTTGGAGGCAAACGGACTCCATGCCGCCGCTGCGCAGGGTGTGCAGACAGTTAACTCTCTTGATGAGTTGACAAACGCATGCGACCGGCTTGAGCGTATTCTTGGTTCACGCGCTTGAGCGAATATTCCCGGTTGAGATGTGCGAGGTCACGCCAATGACTGCAAAAGCCGATAAGAACCTGCCATCCGCAAGTCCTTCTTCTCCACCCTCCCCTGCCCTGGCAACCATCCGGATCGTCGTTGCCGACGATCATCCCGTGGTCCGCTTCGGCGTCCGCAACATGCTGATGAGCGAGCCGGGCTTCGAAGTGGTCGGTGAGGCGGAGGACGGCGACGATGCCATCACCCAGACCCTCGAACTCGAGCCGGACATCCTGTTGCTCGATCTTCTGATGCCTCGGCTTCCAGGCCTCGAAGCCATGCGGGCGATCATGACCAGATCGCCACGCGTCAAGATCGTGCTGCTCACCAGCACCATCACGCAGCATCAGATCATCGAGGCGCTACAGATCGGAGCGCGCGGGATCGTGCTCAAGGACTCCGTCGCGGGAGACCTTACGCAGGCGCTGCGCGCTGTGCTGGGCGGCGATTACTGGATCGGCGGCGAACGCGTCGCAAACCTGGTTAAAGCGCTGCAGCAGCTGATGGCCCAGGCGGCGGCAGCTCCCGATCGCAAGACCTACGGCCTCACCCCCAGGGAGCTTGAGGTCGTCGCCTGTATCGTCGAGGGGTGCAGCAACCGCGACATTGCAAAGCAGTTCAACATCAGCGAGGAGACAGTCAAACGTCACCTCTCCAACGTCTTCGACAAAACCGGCGTCTCCACCCGCCTCGAACTCGCCCTCTTCACCATCGCCCATAAACTGGTCGATCTCTAAGCCGCCAGTCCCAGCGCGTCGTCATTCTGGGCCGCTTTTGGCTCAGAATCTCCGTAGTTGTTTTGCTTAAGGGCACGGGTACACCCGTGCCAAACAATGCCGATCCGCCGCGCGGATTTAGCGCGCGGAGGACGCTTCAGTAGAATCGAATCATGGGCCAAGAAGACACTACCACTCTCAGCAAACTCCCTGCGCGGGACAACACCCTCTACGACCTGCTCGTCATAGGCTCCGGCCCCACCGGCATGGCCTGCGCCATCGAGGCCCAGCGCCGCGGATTCAGCGCTCTGCTGGTCGATAAGGGATGCCTCTGCAACTCGCTCTTCCACTATCCCGAGCATATGACCTTCTTCACCACGCCGGAGCTGCTGGAGATCGGCGACATGCCCTTCTCCACACCCAACCAGAAGCCCACCCGCGTGGAGGCGCTGGAGTACTACCGCAAGGTCGCTGAGCACTACTCGCTCAACCTGCGCCCCTACCAGACGGTGGAGCGCGTCACTGGCTGCGACGGAGATTATGTTGTCCACACTTCAGACCGATTCGGGCGGCCTATCCAGCACCGCGCGCGCAAGCTCGTCCTCGCCACCGGCTACTACGACCTGCCCAACCTGCTCGGCATTCCCGGCGAAGAACTCAGCAAGGTGCAGCACTACTACAACGATCCCCACCCCTTTTATGGCCAGGATGTCGCCGTCATCGGCGGCAAGAACTCCGCCGCCATCGCCGCCCTCGAACTATGGCGTCATGGAGCGCGCGTCACCCTCATCCATCGCCAGCCCGAGATGCACAAGCATGTGAAGTATTGGATTCTGCCCGACATCAACAACCGCATCAAGGACGGCGCCGTCACCGCCTACTTCTCCTCCAACGTCACCCGCATCACCGAGGACGAGGTTATCCTGGCCACTCCGCTCGGCAGCCTCACCCTCGCCAACGACTTCGTCTTCGCGCTTACCGGTTACCACCCCGACTTCAGCTTCCTGGAGAAGCTCGGCATCCGCTTCGACGAGGCCAACGACCGCTGCCCGGTCTGCAACACCGCCACGCTGGAATCCAACGTCCCTGGCATCTACCTCGCCGGAGTCATCCTTGGCGGTCGCCGCACCAACGAAATCTTCATCGAGAATGGCCGCTTCCACGGCAAACTCATCGCCGAAGACCTACAGCGCAAGCTGTAGTCCAGCGGCCACTAAGCTCACATAGAAAAGCCAGGTGGCTCTACAATCAGACGAGGTTGTGTAACGTTGAGGACGCTGGCATCCTTCATGAAGGTAAGTTCAACAATATACCTATGATGGGATTCTCCCCTAAAGTTAGCGATGTTTCTTGTTAGCGAATGGTTATCGGCGTCAAAGCTACCGGTTCGACCCTTGTCATAGCCTTCGGCGATAACGCGATCTCCTTCGAGCACTCTCCATTTTGTCTCAAGCAACGGCTCCCATTTACAGTGATTGTCCGAAGGGGATACCGCGAAGCCCATCCTGCATCTCAACTCATCGGCCGGAAGCAGCCACTTCGCATCGATATCGATATTGTAGTATTTGCTCTGGGCCGCGAACTCAGGCGTTCGCACGGTACCGGCAGCGAGTGAAATAGGCATATCTATGCCGGTTTTAGTGCAGACAGGACAGCGTTGCGCATAAAGCTGCGGAACGATCCCAGTCAAACATAGAAAACAAATTAATAGCTGCTTTGCGTTCCATGTCATTCATGGACCTCTGTGGGCGTCATTCTGACTCGAAGAGTCAGAATCTACGTCGTTGCTTTTTCAACTCACAACTTACAACTTACAACTCGTCCCTACTTCTGCACCGAGAACGCAAATACCGTCTCCGAGTGCATCGTCTGCCCCGGCCTCAGCAGCGTGCTTGGGAACGCAGGCTGGTTGGGCGAGTCGGGATAGTGTTGCGTCTCCAGGCAGAACGCGGTGTACTTCGCGTAAACTGCGCCATTAACGCTCTTGTACGCGCCATCCAGCGAGCTGCCGGAGTAGAACTGCACCCCAGGCTCCGTGGTAGACACCGTCAGCACGCGCCCCGTCTTCGGGTCGTAGACCTTCGCCGCCACCTTCATCTCGCCCGGCTGGTTTTTTCCTGCTCCCGCCCCTCTCAGAATCCAGTTGTGGTCATATCCGCCGCCAATCTTCAGTTGCTCGTCCGCAAAGTTGATGCGTCGCCCCAATCACCGTCGGCTTATTGAAGTCGAACGGCGTTCCCGCCACCGGCTTCGGCCCGCCCACCGGGATCAGCCCCGCGTCCACCGGCGTGTACTGGTCGGCATTGATCTGCATCACCTGCGACAGGATAGTGCCGCTGCCATCGCCCGCCAGATTGAAGTACGTGTGGTTGGTCAGGTTCACCACGGTCGCCTTGTCGGTCGTCGCCGAGTAGTTGATGTGCAGCGCGCTGCCCACCAGCGTGTAACGCACATGCGCCGTCATGGTGCCGGGAAATCCCATGTCGCCGTCCGGCGATACCAGCGACATCTCCACCCCGCTGGGAATCTCCTTGCCCGTCCACACATGGTCGCCAAAGCCAACCGGTCCGCCATGCAGCGCATTGGCGCCGTTATTCAGCGGGACCTGGTACGTGTGCCCGTCAATGGTGAATTTGCCGCCGCGAATCCGGTTGCCGTATCGCCCTACAATCGCGCCGAAGTAGGTCTTGTGGTTCCCCTCCGCCGCGTATCCCTCGGCAGAGTTGTATCCCAGCGCCACATTGCCCATCTTGCCGTCGCGGTCCTTCGTCTCAATCGAGACGACACGCGCTCCGTAGTTCGTCAGCCGCACCGCAAGATCGGCGTTCTTCAGCGTATAAACGTCAACCGCGGTTCCATCCGTCAGCTTGCCAAATGCGGCCTTCGTCACGGTTGTGGCCGTTACCGCGCCCTGTGCTCCAAGTGTAGTCATCATAGTTAATAGAATAACTTGCGCCCATCTCATCGTCATAGTTCCCCAATCGTTTCCTGTTCTCTGTTCCCTGCTCCCTGTTCTTTCTCCGAAGGCCACTATACGTGAAATCCACATTCCTCCGCCAAACCAAGCTGCATTCCAACTTTCCCTCGGACTTCCAGATCGGCGTAAGATAGTACCGCTCCGAATATATTTCTCAAGGTTGACCTTCTCTCATGACCCCACACCCGCGAATCTCCCGCCTGCTTCTACTCTTCACATTCGCCGCCATCGCCTCCACATCCTTCGCCGCTCCCCCGCCCGACCATTGGGTCGGCACCTGGGCCACGGCACCCTTCGCTGGCAACAATTCGCTCCCCGTAATGCGCCCGCCAGCGCCGCCCATCGCCGCGCCACCGGCGAACGCAGTCGCACCTGCCGCGCCAGCCGCAACGTCTACAGCACCCTCCGCTGTACCCGTGCAGCCCACGACCGGCGCACCTCCTCAAGTCATGCAAGCCGGGGGTCCTCCACGCCCCCCCCTCTACGGCGCAGCCGATGCCACCCTGCGCGAGATCGTGCATGTCTCCCTCGGCGGCCCGCAGCTCCGTGTCATCTTCACCAATGAGTTCGGCACCGAGCCGCTCGCCATCGGCGCGGCGCACGTCGCTGTCAGCCAGGGCGGCAGCACCATCAATCTGGTCTCCGCCGCCAGCCTCACCTTTGGCGGACGCGCCTCGGTCGTCATTCCCCCCGGAGCCCTGGTGGTCAGCGACCCCGCCATGGTGAAGCTGCCCGCCGCCGCTGATCTCGCCATCAGTTTCTTCCTTCCCGCGCAGACCATTCATCAACTCTCCCAGCATGGCAGCGCCAATCAGACAAGCTACACTGCTCCCGGCAACGTCGTCGGAGCCAAGACCCTCGACAACCCCACCGAAATTCGCTCCTGGCCCTTCGTCAAGGGCGTTGATGTCAAGGTCTCCGCCGACAGCGCCGCCGTTGTCGCGCTCGGGGACAGCATCACGGACGGCGCCTTCGCCACCAACAACGCCAATGCGCGCTGGCCCGACGAGCTGGCTCGCCGCCTGCTCGCCGACAAGAAGACCGCCAACCTCGCCGTACTCAACGAGGGCATCGGCGGCAACCGCGTCCTCAATGACGTTACCGGTCCCAGCGCTCTGGCCCGTTTCGACCGCGACGTCCTTGCCCAGGCCGGCGTCAAATACCTCATCATCCTGGAGAGCATCAACGACATCGGCCACGCCACTGACCCCGTCCGGCCGAACGGCATCGTAAGTGCCGACGACCTCGTCTTCGGCCTCACCCAGCTCACCGAGCGAGCCCATGCCCACGCCATCAAGGTTTACGCCGCCACCCTTACCCCCGACGGCAAGTCCAAGTACGACTCACCCGCCGCGGAGACCATGCGCCAGGCCGTCAACCAATGGATCCGCACCACCAACCAGATCGACGGCTTCATCGACTTCGACAAGGCCACCCAGGACCCCGCCAACCCCACCATCTTCCTTCCCGCATACGACCATGGCGACCACCTCCACCCCAACGATCCCGGCTACAAGGCCATGGGCGATGCCATCGACCTCAAGCTCTTCCAGTCGAAGTAACTCCGCACGCAGCAAAGAACACGGGGCGCAACCAGATCTCTGGCCGCGCCCCGTGTTGATTGCAAACTGGTTAGAAGCTGAAGCTCGCCTGTAGCGTGATTCGCCGTACCGAGTTGCCGCCCTGAATGCTCGTCGTCTTACCGAAGAACTGTTGGTTGTTCAAGCTGCCGTTCGGATTGGAGTACGGCACCTCGTTGAACAGGTTGAATGCCTGCGCGCCGAGGGTCAGGTTGTACTTCCGGCCCGTCTGGGAGGCGCCTCCGCGTCCACCGCCGCCAAAGCCTCCACCGCCGCCGCCACGGCCGCCGCCACCACCACCGCCGCCACGGCCGCCGCCACCACCACCGCCAAAGCCGCCGCCACCCGGTCCGCCACCACCCGGTCCGCCACCACCCGGTCCACCAGGCCCACCCCGGTCCACCCGGCCCGCCCGCTCCGCCTCCGGCCTGCTGCCGTGCGGCATTTCTCGCCGCCTGTTCGGCAGAGAGCCTTGCCTCTGTCTTTGGCCCGAAACCAAAGACCCTCGACAGCCTCAGGTTGAGGGATACCTGGGCTGGCCCAGTGCAGAAGTTGAGTGGGATCTGGTTGTTAACCGCGCCTGGGGTATACGGTGTCGTGGCGTCGAAGTCGGCCCAAACCAGGCAGTTCGCGTTGGCTGCGGAGAAGCCTGACGCAAATCTTGGTCGCACGCTTCCACCCAACGAAATCGCGTTGGTCGTTCCAGGCAACGTAATGTATTCCGGAGTTCCCGTCGTGATACCGTACGGGCTACCCGACTGCGCAGAGAGCATCGGGCTGGCTGAAATCTTGAAGGGCAGCGTAAGGTTGCCGCCCAACGTCAGCCGGCTGCGCACCGAAAACCGAGCGCGGCCATAATCCACCGTGGAGCTGAACGGGTTGGTGATGCTTGCGTCGTTGGAATCAGCCCAGTTCGCCGAGTAGTATCCGAAGATATTGATGCCCTTCGGAGTCCGGATGTTGATGTTGGTGTTGAGCTGGTTCTGAAAGAAGATGCCTTCCGACTGGTTGATACGGTCGATCGCTCCAGTCAGTACGCCGTTCACAACCGACGTGACCGGAATGCTGCGCGTCACGAACTGGTGAAAGCCGCGCGCATTCAGGTACGTCACCGTCACGCTGGCATACTTGCCCACCTGCTGCTCCACCGTGCCCGCCGACTCCACCGTATACGCGCTGCGCAGGTTGGGGTCAAGCAGTGTGGGATTGACCGGGGCCGGGTTCACGCCGGGCGATACGCAACTGGAGTTGTTGGCATTGGTGAAGAACCCGGCAGAGTAATTCGGGCTGCAGTTTGCGGAAGCAGGAATGGAATTGGGAGTGGTATAGGAATAGCTCGCCGAATTGGTTCCGTTGTTGGCAATCTGCGACTGGATGCTGCCCAGCCCGAAGCGGTTGTAGAAGACGCCGAAGCCGCCCCGCAGCACCGTGATCGTCTTTCCGCTCTTGCGCGGAATGCCGTAGGCAAACGAGAGGCGAGGCGCAATGTCGTGCGCGCTGTTGATCACGTTCTGTGTCTCGTATCGGACCCCGTAACTGAACGTCAGGTTCGGGTTCACCTTCCAGTCGTCCTCGGCATAGAGCCCAACGTCGGTCTCCCGTGCGCTGATCGTGGGCGTCTCAATGCCCGTAGAATAGTCCGTGTACGAGAAGCTGTTGACAATGCCGCACTGGTACGACGAGTAGAGCGGCGACCCGGCCGTCATGTTGGCCGTCGAGCAAGGAGTGTTGGGGTTTGGCATATTGGCCAGGCAGTTGCTCGGCTTAGTGGTCACGCTCGGGTCGGTGCATGGGTCCAGTGTGTAGTTGTAGCTGAACGAGCCATACGATCCGCCGTTGGAGAAGTTCGACTCGCTCGACGTCCGCAGTCGCCCACCCAACCGGACGAAGTTCTTGGTCAACTGGATCGAGGTGTAGTTCTGCACCTCATAGTGGTCGCTGGTACTGTTGCTCTGGCTGCCGCTGCTGACGCTGAATCCGCCATTTACGCTGACCGACGGACTATTGCCCGGCGTGATCGAATTCGAGGAGTCGTGCTGATACTCGAAGCGCGACTCGTTGATCACCTTGCTGCTGATCAACTGCGTGTCGCTGATCTGCACCGTCGATTCGGAGCTGCCGCCGCTGGAGACTCTTAACAGTGCGCTGCTCACCGAGGGGTTGACGCTGTTGTTCCCCGCTTCATAGGAATAACGCGCCGTCATCGTGTTCTTCGAGCCCAGCATGGTATCTATTCGAGGGCTGATCTCCCAGCGCGTCGACGGCGAGGACAACGCGCGTGCCGTGTAGGGGAAAGGATTGTTGGTGCAGGTCATGTCCTTGGGCGCGCACAGCACCACGGAATTCGGGGAATTCGAATAGAAGCCATTGGGATTGATGATCGAGTTGTTAGAAACATCGCGGCGAGAGCCCGAAAGCGTAAACGACATCCCATTGCGGATCGGTCCCGTCACATTGCCCATGAAGAAGATCGTGTGATAGTCCGGCTGTACGTTCTGCGCACCCAGATACGGCGATGATGTATTCAGGGCCTTGTCCTGGAACTGGCCCGAGGCATTGCCGTGAAATGTGCTCGTACCCGGTTTGGTGATCACCTCGATGCGCCCATAGCCTACCTGGTCGTACTGCGCCGAGAACGGGTTCTGGTTGATGCGGATGGCCAGAATCGAGGACTTCGGAGGCAGTTCCCCGCCGGTAAATCCATCGATGTAAATCTGCCCGCCGTTGGGTCCGGCCGCAGGCCCCGCCAGCGCCTGAAGCTCGCTTAGCAGATCGTCCGGATCGTCGGACAGCGCGTCCAGGGCCGCTCCCGTTATCACCGTTGCGCTGGCGTTGCTGTCCGGGTCCACGCTCAACGAGACCGTGTCCGTGGTCACGTTAACCTGCTGCTGCTCCTCGGCCAGCGCCATCGTGGCGTCCACATTCAGGTTCGCTCCAGTAGCCACTTGGATCGCCGGCTTGGCAAAGCTGGCAAAGCCAGCCGCTTTGACGTTCAAAGTGTATGTGCCTGCGGGCACGCGGAAACTGTAAGTGCCATCGCTCTTCGAGGTGGTGGTCTGGGCCCTGCCCGAGGCCGGCGTCAGAGTCACCGTCGCGCCCGGAATCAAGGCATCGTCTGGGTCCACCACCATGCCATGCACCGTAGCGGACGAGGTGGACGCTGGCTGCTGAGCCATCATCGTAAACGGGGCCAATACAACCGGAACAACCAGAATAAGCACCACTACCAACCAACGCATTCGGTAAGACATCCCAACTCCTCGATAAAAACGTGTCGTGCAAAAGTTGAAAAACATTATTCTCCGCCGCCGCCACCGCCGCCACCAATACTCATCCCCAGGCTCATACCGCCATTCGGGTTTGCGGTCAGAATCGGTTCAACCCCGGAAAGAAGTGTGATTGCGTCCACTGTGCTCGCTCCGGGAGATGGCTCGGACGCCACTACCATCACCGCATCGCCGATCTTCAGGTCGGTCAACTTGATCGCGGGCAGACGCGGCATCATCTGCGAGAGGTCCGCTCCTGCCGAGCGCCGGAAAGCGCCTGCTGTGTCCTCTTGTGTCGCGCTTCCGGCTGCTGCGCCAGTTGCCCCTGCCCCGGCAGCAGTCGTTCCTAAGGTTGAATCGACGCCAATGGCTGCCAGCGCCGCGTCGGGTATCGCTGCATTGGCAACAGAAGCACCACCGCCAGCCTCTCCATTCGCCTCGCCACCGCCACCACCGCCGCCACCGCGTCCGCCACCGCGTCCGCCACGACCTCCGCCGCGTCCTCCACCGCCGCCGTTGCTGCGCATGGCCAACATCGTCGCCGTCTGCAACGGTATGCTGCGCATATCGCAGTTCGACGTCACATTGACGGTCATAATCTTCTTGGTCGCCAGGTCTTTGAAGGTAATCTTCCCCGTTGCCGGATCGATGCTCATAAGCAGGCCCGACAGGTTCAGGAACGAGCCGCTCATGATCTCTTCGGCCTGGATGGTAAGACCGTCCGCGGACTTGTTGCCAAGGACCTGTAGCTGGTCCTTGGGCCGGATCTGGGCCAGCGTCCCCGGCTTGGAATCCTCATACTTCACGGAGCCATCCTCAAATCTGCGAAACTTGGTCGTGCTGGAGGTAAGGATGGTCAGTTTCTTGGAGCCCGACTCGAATAAGATGGTGCCTTTGACGGAATCGACCGAACTTACGATGCCGCCCGTCCCGCGCGCCTTCCAGTCGGCCTGCTGTGCTTCCTGCATCTGCGTGATCGCCGTGGACTTGATCAGGATGATGCGCAGCGCATTGAAGTTCGTCGCGCTCTGCCCGCCTTTGCCGGTCGCCAGAACACGATCGCCCACCGCTATCTCGGAGAACTGGCTGGGCTTCCCTGTCTTCAGGTCCGTGCTGCCAACGGCAAGCTGAAGCACCTGCGCCCCGCTGGGAACAGTGACCGTCACCGTCTGGCCGGCGTCCGTGGCCAGCATAACCGTGTTACCGGATACCGTCTTCACTGTGCCAAGCTGGGATACAGACGCCGCCGGCGCGGGAGCCTGGGCATGCGCCGCTATCCCGAAACACGCCCCCCCCGCCAAGGAACACAGAAGTCCGGCGCTGACTGCAATCCTGAGTGAGATCGAGTTGTTTCCAATTGCCATCGAGTTCCTTAAGGGCACCTGCCTCCGGGGCAAGGCCATGGAATCACACACACTGAACCCGTGTTCCACCAATATGCAATGATTCGCCTACCTAAGGATACGACTCCGCATCGCAAAAGTTTCGTCGAATTGCAACATTCCCGTCTTACCCTACAATCTCTCCTCATCGATCATAAGGCGAAAATGGAGTACTCTTTGGGTTGATTCAGCTGGCGCTTCGGTAAGATGCTGCTAACTGCCGATAGAAGAAATGTCCATTTCCTGCAAAGGAAGCGATTCCATGATGATGCAATCCACTCTGAAGATCGGAACCAAATGAAACCTGCCGAAGGCCGAAAGCGCGTCGTTATCGAAGACATCCAGCCACAGCTAGACTGTGGACGCACCCCGGCTCGCCGCTTCCTCGGCGACCGCGTCGCAGTCTCCGCCGCCATCTTCTCCGATGGCCACGACCACGTCCTGGCCCGCCTCCTCTACAAGCACCACAGCGACCCAGGCTGGCACTCCATGACCATGACCGCGCTCGGCAACGATCTCTGGTCCGCCGAGTTCACTGTGGACAGGATCGGCTCCTGGAGCTTCACCATCCAGGCCTGGGTCGACCACTTCGATACCTGGTGCGCCGACCTCAAAAAACGTCTCGCGGCCCAACCCGACCCTGCCAGCCCCGACCCGGAAATACGCAACCTGCCACCGCAGGATATCCCACTCGCGCTCACCATCGGCGCCACCCTCTTCGACCAGATCGCGGCCCGCGCCTTGGGCGACGACGCAACCCAGCTAAAGACCATAGCCGCATCGCTGCGCGCGCTGGCTGGCAACAAATCCGCCCTCTACCAGTACCCGCTCACTGCACCGCAGGAAGAGCTCGCTGCACGCTACCCCGACCTCAGCTTCGCCTCCACCATCGAACAGGAACTCTACCTCTGGGTCGACCGCGAACGCGCCCGCTTCTCCAGTTGGTACGAGTTGTTCCCCCGCTCCACAGCGCCCGCGGCAACGGAAGACCAGCCTGCGGCTACAGAAGAACAGCCGGACCCAACCCGCCATGGCACCTTCGCCGACGTCGAACTCCTGCTGCCGGAGATAGCAGCCATGGGCTTCGACATCCTCTACCTCCCGCCCATCCACCCCATCGGCCGCGCCTTCCGTAAAGGCCCTAACAACAGCACCGCACCCGGCCCCGGCGACGAGGGCAGCCCCTGGGCAATCGGTTCCCCGGAGGGCGGCCACAAATCCATCCATCCCAAACTTGGCAGCTTCGCCGACTTCGACCGCCTGGTCGCCGCCGTCCACGCCAACGGCATGGAGCTGGCCCTCGACATCGCCTTCCAGTGCTCCCCAGACCACCCCTGGGTCACTCAGCATCCCGACTGGTTCCTGCACCGCCCCGACGGAAGCATCCAGTACGCCGAGAATCCCCCCAAAAAGTATCAGGACATCTATCCGCTCAACTTCGAATCGCCCGACTGGCGCGGCCTGTGGGACGAGCTGCGCTCCGTCTTCCAGTTCTGGATCGACCGCGGCGTGCGCGTCTTCCGCGTCGACAATCCGCACACCAAGCCGCTCGCCTTCTGGAAGTGGTGCATCTCAGAGCTTCGCCACGACACCCCCGACGTCATCTTCCTCTCCGAAGCATTCACCCGCCCGCACGTCATGTATGGGCTGGCCAAGCGCGGCTTCACCCAGTCCTACACCTACTTCACCTGGCGCACCGAAAAGTCCGAACTGCAGGCCTACTTCGAGGAAATCGCCAAGCCGCCCGTCAGCGACTTCTTCACCCCCAACCTCTGGCCCAACACGCCCGATATCCTGCATGCCACGCTGCAGACCGGGGGCCGCGCCGCCTTCCAGCAGCGCCTCATCCTCGCCACAACGCTCGCCGCCAGCTATGGCATCTACGGTCCCGCCTTCGAACTTGGCGAGCACGTCCCCATCCGCCCCGGCAGCGAAGAGTACCTGCACAGCGAGAAGTACCAGGTTCGCCGATGGGACCGCCGCGACCCCAACTCTATGGCCCCGCTCATCGCCCTGCTCAACCAGATACGCCGCACCAACCCCGCACTACAGAGCGACCTCTCGCTCCACTTCCACCCGGTCGACAACTCGCAGATTGTCGCCTACTCCAAATCCGCCCTCGCTACGGATGAGAGTCCAGCCAACGTCATCCTGGTCGTGGTCAACCTCGACCCCCGCTACGAGCAATCGGGCTGGGTCGATCTCGACCTCAAGAAGCTTGGCATCCGTCACAACGAGAACTTCGAGGTCGAAGACCTGCTCACCGGCAACCACTACCTGTGGCACGACCGTAGCAACTACGTCGCCATCCACCCCAGCGCCACCGCCCACATCTTCCGCATCAAAGGCACAAAGGCCTAAACCTCATGCCAGTAGTCTTTCGTTATCGCAGTTTCAAATTCTTCTTTTACTCGAACGAAGGAACACCGCGTGAACCGATTCATATTCATGTTGAGAAAGATGAAATGGAAGCAAAATTCTGGCTGAAACCTGAGGTTAGAGTAGCCTACAATGATGGTTACGACGCCCGGATTCTTCGCGAGCTGCTGGAAGTCGTCGAGACAAACAAAGATCGGATCGAAAGGGCATGGAATGAGTTCTTCGGCTAAAGCAACGCGTGTACGCTTCGATCCCGACAGTCTATGGGTCGAGCTGGCTGACGGACGTATCATCGGAGTCCCGCTGGCCTGGTTCCCACGCCTTCTGCGCGCCACACCAGCCGAGCGCGAGCAGGTGCGCATCAGCAGCCGAGGCTTGCACTGGGACGCATTGGACGAAGATATCTCCATCGCTGGCCTACTCGCAGGCAAATCTGACCAGACCACTCAAGACAAAACCTTCGCCGCCTCCGTCTGAACCGCAGCAACCTACTTCGACCCCGCCGACCGCACCGACTCCAGCATCTCCCGCCGCAGAATAGCATTGATGCGCGATTGATACCCCTTGCCCTGCGACTGTAGCCAGTCCAATACGTCCGCATCCACACGTGCCGTAATCTGCCGCTTCACTGGCCTATAAAATCGTCCCCGCACCGCGGTCTTCCATTGCTCCTCGGTCAACTCCGGTATATCGCTGGTGTCGATCTCGTTGGCGGGCCGCGCCGCCAGCCGCTTCAGGTTTGCTAGCTGCGCCTTGGTCAAAGGAGGCAATGTCTCGAGTGTGTAACTAACTATTTTCGTCTTCATAAAACCTCCTCTCCGTTCTGGTCGTCTCTCGCGCCGAGATAATCCGGACAATCTCCACCGCTTCGCCTTCATCGTAGAGTTCGCGAAGGGTATGTGCCACAACCAGCACCATCAAATTCTTGACGGTTCCAAACGTTCGCCATCTCTCCTCGTCGCTCTCGATTCGCTCCTTCACGGAGACATAAAGCGGGTCGAGAAATACCCGACTGGCCTCCTCGAAGCTCACGCCATGCTTCCGCCGATTGGAGAGGTTCTTGGCCTCGTCCCACTCAAACCGAATGCCAGTCACTCTTTAATTATAACTACAATTTTATAATTATACAACCACCCTAAATCCCATACCCCCGCTCGGCCGCAATCATCCCCGCCTCCGGGTCGGTCATCCCCGGCGGAGGCAGGATCAGCGGAGCTATAAACCCATACACCCCCACGCCTGCAAAGCAGACCAGAGGCACCAGGTAGCCCAGCGCCATGCTCCCTGTAATGTCCGCAATCTTGCCCAGAAGCAGCGGAAACAGCGCCCCACCCACAATCGCCATCACCAGGAACGACCCGCCCAGCTTGGTGTTCTCGCCCAGCCCCTTCAGCCCCAGCGCAAAGATCGTCGGGAACATGATGGACAGGAAGAAGCTGCCGCCCACAATCGCCCACGCCCCGATCATCCCCGGCCGAACCACCGCAATCGCCATCAGCACAACATTCGCGACGCCGTATATGCCTAGCAGCTTGCTGGCCGAGATGTACTTCATCAGCGGAGTAGTTAGGAACCGCCCCAAAAGCATCGCCACCAGCGAGTAAACGATGTAGTTGGCTGCCGTCTTCTCACCCAGCGGCGTGTACTGCTTCAGGTAGAAGATGATGTTGCTCCACATGCAGATCTGTCCGCCCACATTGCACACATTCGCCGCCACCGCGAACCATAGCTGCGGATAGTGCGCCAGCGCGCGGAAGCTGCCGTGCCCGCCCGTGTCGCCTTCATGCTCGCTGGTGATCGTCGGAAATCGCATCCGCGACAGGGCAAGCGCGAACAGCAGCACCGCCGAACCCAGCGCGATATACGTCGGCACCACGCGCATGATCTCCGTATGCAGATACGCAACATACGTCCCGGCTGCCTTCTTCGCGGCCACCTGCACCGGGGTCAGTTCCACCCCCGACAGGATGTACTGCCTGCCAATCCACACTCCCAGGATCGTTCCCGGCGGGTTGAACGACTGCGCGAAGTTCAGCCTCCGTTCACTGGTCGGCGGGGGCCCAAACTGCGCCATGAACGGATTGGCTGCCGTCTCCAGGATCGACGCGCCACATCCTACCGTATACAGCGCCACCAGAAAAGGAGGATACTTTCCAATCAGCGCCGCTGGCCAGAACAACACCATCCCCGCCCCAAACAGGCACAGCCCAGTCACCATGCCCACCTTGTATCCCCAGCGCCGCATCACCAGCGCCGCCGGGATCGCCATGCAGAAGTAGCCGGTAAAGTTGGCCGTCGAGACCAGTTGCGCCCTTAACCGGGACAGTTCAAACGATTTGCGGAACTGCTGCACCAGAATGTCCGTCAGGTTGTTCGACATCCCCCACAGAAAGAACAGCACCAGCACCATCACGAACAGGGCCATCTGCCCCAATGGAAACACCGCTACGCCCTTGCTGCTCTCTGCCGTACTGCTGCCAGTCGATGTCGAAACCTGCATCCCTGCGCTCCTGCCGATTCAGCTTGATCTGGATCGCACCGATGATACCAGCCGAACTCATCGCCATGCACTCCACCATCAACCTTTCCGGCAGAGTAGACTTACAGAAGCGCATTTTTCGCTGCAAGGGAGTCCGTTCTTCATGCCGATTTCGATTCGCCGATCTTTCCCCGCTGGAACCGGCCTGCTCGTCCCGGCCCTTCTGCTGTGCCTTCTCAGCCTCACCGCATCGCAGGCAGTTGGACAGGAAGCCACGCCGCTCACGCCCTTCCAGAAGCAGATGGAGCACTTCGACCTCGCCTTCGGCATCACAGGCATCTTCAGCACCAGCGTCTCCGGTATCGAGCAGCGCGACGCCAGTTCCACCCATAACACCCTGCTCATCTCCCCCAGCAGCACCATCAGCGAGTTCCTCACCGTGCGCTACACTGCCAAACCCCTGCTGGGATACGAGTTCAACTTCGGCAGCTCCCGCAGCACGCAGAACTACACCTTCACCCCGCCGCTCACCTCAAGTATTCTGCGCAGCGCGCAGACCGGCGTCCGCGAACTCACCCTCGGCTATGTCGCCCACACGCCGAAGCTCTTCGGCGTCCAACCCTACCTCGGGGCCGGCGGCGGCACCATCCGCTTCAAACCCACCCCCGGCGGCGGCGAGGGCCTTCCCTTTCAGTACCGCGCTGCCTATTACTACAACTTCGGCGTCGAGGACAACTTCCCCGCCAGCCACTTCGGCGTCCGCCTGGGCTTCCGCCAGCTCATCTATCTCGCGCCCGACTTCCAGCAGAATTACCTCACCATCACCCGCCGTACGCGCACCAGCGAGCCCACCTTCAGCTTCTTCCTCCGCTTCTAACGGTGGATTCTCCTTTTCCTGGGCTCGTGAGCTTCCCCGCGCGCCGCGTCCTCGGCATCATACGATGTTGCCAGACCATTGCCACAACCGTCTGGACATAAGGAGAACCCACCCATGAGTATATTCACCACCACGGACGGCACCCAGCTCTACTACAAGGACTGGGGCACGGGCCAGCCCATCGTCTTTAGCCACGGATGGCCCCTCAGCTCCGACGCCTTCGAGGACCAGATGCTCTTTCTGGCCTCGCGCGGCTACCGCTGTGTAGCCCTTGACCGCCGCGGCCACGGTCGCTCCAGCCAGCCCTGGCAGGGCTACGACATGGACACCTTCGCCGACGATCTGGCCCAACTCGTCGTGTCCCTCAATCTGAAAGACGCCGTCCACGTCGGGCATTCCATGGGCGGCGGCGAGGTGGCCCGCACCATCGGTCGCCACGGCTCAGGCCGCGTCGCCAAGGCGGTGCTGATCGGCGCAGTGACGCCGCTGATGCTCAAAACCGATGCCAACCCCGGCGGCCTGCCCATGGAGGTCTTCGACCATATCCGCGCCTCCATCCTCGCCGACCGCGCCCAGTTCTTCAAAGACGTCAGTGCTCCCTTTTACGGAGCGGACCAGCCCGGCAGTAAAGTCTCCCAGGGGCTGTGCGACAGCTTCTGGCGCCAGGGAATGACCGCCAGCCTCAAGGCCGTCTACGACTGCGTCAAAGCCTTCTCTGAGACCGACTTCACCGAAGACCTCAAAAAGTTCAACGTCCCCACCCTTATCCTGCACGGCGACGCCGATCAGATGGTCCCCATCGCCGCCTCCGCGCTGCTCGCCGCGAAGCTCATTCCCGCAGCCACGCTTAAAGTCTATCCCGGCGCAGGCCACGGCCTCTGCTCCACCCACAAAGACCAGGTTAACGCCGACCTGCTCGCCTTCCTTCAGCAGTAGAAAATCTCCATCGCGACCCGCAGCAAAAGGCCCATCCGCCGGGATGGGCCTTTCTCTCGAACCTTGAACGAGCCTCTACCCCTGTAGCGTCAGATCGTCCGCCAGCCTGAAGCGCACAATCGACTCCGACGGAATGACGATGTCGCTGTTGCCCGTCATCCCTGCCGCCGCCGTGCCTGCGCCGCCGCCGGCCAGCCCGCCGATCAGCAGTCCCGTGCCTCCCGAGGCCACGCCGCCGATCAGCATTCCCAGCCCTGTCCCGCCGCCAATCATCGCCGCCGACCGCTTTCCCTTGCCCTTCTTCGTCCGCGTCAGGTCGCGCGTCTCCAGCGGATAGCGCGTCCCATTCAGCGTCAGCGAGGTCAGCCGAAGCTCCAGAATCGACGAGCCCTTGAAATGCCCTCTCTTATGCGACTCATCCACAACTCCGCCCACTGGCGTGCCCTTGGGCAGCACCACACGCCCGTTCCCATCCACCCACGATTCCACCACCTCGCCGTCGAACGGCGAGCCCGCCGGTGTGTGTTTCACGCTGATGGTCTGATTGATGCGGATCGCAAGCTCCGTTCCGGCGGGAATGTTCACGTCCGCCGGCTGGGTCACTGGCGGCCCTCCCGCAACTGTCTGCACCGTTCCGGCCGGTTGATAGTACGTCCCCGGAGCGGTCGGTAGCGGGCCACCCGGCGTCTGGGCCGGCGGGGGGGACGTCGTCGTCGAAATCGCCTCCGCCGTCTGCCCAGGGGCTGGTGGCTGAATGGTTGTCGTGGTGGTGTTCCCAGCCTTGTCCACAGTCACCACCTGCTGCGCCTGTCCGCTGGCCGCCGCCTGCTTCTTCGCCGCTTCGATCGCCTTGTCCTGCTGCGACGCGCAACCTGTCATCATCGCCACGGCCAGCGCCAGCGCTACTCCGGCTCGCTTCCAGTTCGCTTCTGCTCTTCGATTCGTCTTCATCGTTTCGCCCTCGGTTTCTTCCGCGCCGACTCGTCCGTCCGACGCACAGCGCAGCATCGCGGGAGGACTCGATCAAGCTTGAATCCGCAACCCGTCATTCCAGTAAGATGCACATTCCGGGCATAGGTGCGCCTCAACGAAAAGGATTATTTTTGTTGATCTTCCGGCGCGAGTTCGACGGCCCCCAACCTCCGGAGGCTATCCACCCCACCTGTCGCATGCCTAGAACGGGATCCGCGCCGTCAGCACAATCCCGTGGTTGTAGGTATGGAAGTGGGTAAGCGCAATCTGTTCGCCCGCGCCGAAGGTCAGCCCCAGCCGCCCCGGCTTGCCCGACGCATCATGGCTAAGCGGCACGCGCCCGATCACCAGCCCCGGCGTCGCAAACGTGGCAATCTTGCCATCGTTCGGGCCGCCAGAATAGAAGCTTGAGTTAAATTCCAGCTCCGGCCAGAACAGCCGCGCCACGCCCGTCCGCGCCAGCCTGTACTGCGCCACGTTGTTCCATGTCATCGTGTGGCCCAACCCGGTCGCGTTAGTCACCGGTAGCGACGCGCCGAATGTCGTCTCCAGCGCCAGCAACCCGACACCTTTGCCGCCTCCAATCGACGGCGTCACTACCGCGCAGCAGCTTCCGTTAGCGTCCTTGCCAGTGGGCACCGTCGCCGCCAGGTACGCCGTCACAATAGCATTGCCGCTCTCTTCATTGCGCGAAACGATGCGGAACTTGCTGTTGAACGACACGTCGCCGAAACCGTCCTTGGCGCCCGTATCGTGGTTGAAAAACGGCGGGAAGTTGAACAGCAACTCAACCCTGCTGAACGGAATAATCTCCAGCCCTTTGCTGTTGCCATAGTTCCATGTGTCCTGCAGCTTCGCATTCGTCTGGAGAACAAAGTCCGAGCGCACCTCCTGCTCCAGCCGCGGCGTCACCAGCACCAGCGGCGTGATCCAGTGCGGCTGCTGGCTCTGCGTCGCCGTCACCCGAGCTTGGTAGCGCTCGATAAACGAACCCTGCGCCGCGCCCGTCTGCGCTTCAGCGGTTGCGGACCAACCACAAAGCACCATGGCTGGCACGAGGATGCGATTAAAAGGACATAGTCTCAGCATCTAAAAATTTTATGCGATCGGTTATAACGTTTTTATACGATTTGAAACGGAGACCCCGATGAAATCGCTCGACACCCTTCTCACTCCACGCCAGGCTGCAGCCGCCATCGGCGTCAGCTACCCCACCATCAAACAGTGGATCCTCGCCGGCAAGTTGCACACCATCAAGACTCCCGGCGGCCATCATCGCATCCCTCGGGGCGCGCTCAAGCGATACCTGCCGGCGCCCGCCAATCCGTCCACTACCTCGCGCGAGCGCTTCCGCAATGTGAGCGGACGCAATCAACTCATTGGGACCATCGTCGAGGTCAAAATCAGCGGTCTCCTGGCCAAGGTCGTCCTGCAAATTGGAGAGCCGCCCCAATCCTAGCGCATCACCTCCATCATCACAGCCGACGCCGTCCGAGAGATGCAGCTGCGTAACGGACAGACCGCGGCAGCCCTGATGAAATCAACAGAAGTTATGATCGCCCGCGTCTGAAAGTTACGCCCGATACACAAACCTTCCCTCACACACCGTCGCCCGCACTCGCCCCAGCATCGACGCGCCGTCAAAGGGCGTGTTCTTCGACTTTGACCGCGAATCCTTCGCCGCGAACTTCCACTCCGCCGCCGCGTCGAAGACCACGATATCGGCCCAGCTCCCCACCCGCAACGCCCCGCGATCCTTCAGCCCGATCACCCCCGCCGGCTGCTCGCTCATCAGCGCCAGTCACTCGCGCCAACGGCATTCCATGCTCACGATGCAGCACGCGCAGCGCCAGTCCCAGCGCGGTCTCCAGACCCGTAATCCCATTCGCCGCGCGCTCGAACTCAACCTCTTTCTCGTGGCTCGCGTGTGGCGCATGGTCCGTCGCAATGCAGTCCACCGTGCCATCCAGCAGCGCGGCAATCACCGCCTGCCGGTCCGCCTCCGCGCGCAACGGCGGATTCATCTTCGCATTCGTGTCAAAGTCGCCGACTGCGGCATCGGTCAGTGTGAAGTGGTGCGGCGCGGCCTCACAGGTCACATGCAAGCCTTCCGCCTTCGCGCGGCGAATCGCATCCAATGCGCGCGCCGTCGACACATGCTGCACGTGCAGATGCGGCTTCACCCGTTCCGTTCGCTCAATCTCCTGTAGAAGGCGGATGTCTCGCTCCACAATCCGCGCCTCCGCCTCTACCGGCATTCCGTGCAGCCCCAGCCGGAACGCAACCGGCCCAGCGTTCATGCTGCATCCAGCCGTCAGGCGCGTGTCTTCCGCGTGCTGCGACACTGGCACGCCAAGCTCCGCCGCAGCCACCAGCGCGGCCCTCATCACCTCGTCATCCAGCACCGGCTTGCCGTCGTCGGTAAATCCCACGGCTCCTGCGCGCACCAGTGCCGTGTAGTCCGTAAGCTCCACACCCAGGCTGCCAATGGTTGCAGCCGGCATCGCCAGCAGCTTCACTACCGGCCCACGCGCCGCATCCAGCATCCACCGCAGGCTCTTCACCGAATCGTTCACTGGGGTCGTATTGGGCATCGCCGCCACGGTGGTGAATCCGCCCGCCGCCGCCGCCGCCGTCCCCGTGCGAATCGTCTCCTTGTGCGTCTGCCCCGGCTCGCGCAGGTGTACATGGATGTCGATCAGCCCCGGCGCAACCACCATCCCCGCCGCGTCCATTCGCTCCGCAACCGCAATCACCGCCAGCCCGCCCGGCATCTCCACCGCCGCAATCCGACCATCGCGCACCAGCACATCGCGCGGCCCATCGGTCCCGCTCGCAGGATCCACCACTCGCCCATTCACAATTAGCAAGTCGCTCATGCCCATCTCCACAAGAAACACCGGCGGTCGCCAGATGAATTTCGCGCCGACCATCGGGAGGAGCAACACGAAGTCCAAAACAGCACGAAGTGCCTCATGCCGTCACCCCGAGCGCCCGCACCAGCAGTGCCCGCCGCACCGCCAGCCCCTGGCTCACCTGCTCCTCGATCGCCGACTGCGCGCCATCCGCCACCTCGCCGGCAATCTCCAGCCCGCGAATGATGGGCCCCGGATGTATCACCAGTAACTTTGGCGTAGCAGCCGCTAGCCGCTGCGCGCTCAGTTGATAGCGCGCGATAAACTCCGCCTGGTCCAGGTCAAAGCCCGCCAGCCGCTCCTTCTGGATGCGCAGCATCATTACCACATCGGCCTGTGCGAGTCCGCGTCCGAAGTCGCGCTCAATCTCGATGCTGCCGGAGCCCTCGATGCCCTCAGCCATTCCCAGCGCGCTCTCCGGCAACAACTCCGGTGGTCCGCACAGCACCACTCGCGCGCCCAGCCGAGGCAGCAACATCGCATTCGACCGCGCCACTCGGCTATGCAGAATGTCTCCCGTAATCACCACCGTAACGCCGTCCAGCGTCTTCGCATCCACCGTACTTGCGTCCCGTCCCAGACGCAGCAGGATCGTCCGCAGGTCCAGCAGCGCCTGCGACGGATGTTGGTGCATCCCATCGCCCGCGTTCAGCACCGGCAGCCCGGTCACCCGCGCCAGCAGCGACGCCGAGCCTGACGACGGATGCCGCAGCACAATCGCCTCTGCGCCCAGCGCGCGCAACGTCAGTCCAGTGTCCTTCAGGCTCTCGCCCTTTTCGATCGAAGAAGATTTGTCACTGACCAGCGTTGTGGTTGCGCCCAGCGACTTGGCCGCCAACTCGAACGAGGTCCGTGTCCGCGTGCTCGACTCGTAGAACAACAGCGCAATCGTCCGCCCCACCAGCAGGCGAGCCCGATCAGCCGCATCCATGCGCTCCAGCCGCGCTGTCATCGCCAAAATCCCGGCCACATCGGCCACCGACAGATGCTCCACCGATAGCAGCGATCCCACCGCTACCCCCGAGGAATTCATAGCCCCACCCCCTGTTTGCAGTCAACCCTTGTTGATTCTGAGATAGGTCTGGGCTTTAGCCCGGACAATTCGGGCCTGTAGTGTTGGGGGGCTTTAGCCCCTGGGACATGGCTTTCGCTTCGCGCCACTCTTGCCTGCCTCAGTCCACCAACTCGACCAGCAGCACCTGCTCCTGCCCATCGATCTCATTCAGCTTCACTTCGATGATCTCGCGCCTCGAGGTCGGCACGGTGCGCCCGGTATAGGTCGCCTGGATCGGCAGCTCGCGGTGTCCGCGGTCGATCAGCACCAGCAGTTGCACGCTCTTCGGCCGCCCGTGGTCGAACAGAGCATCCAGCGCCGCCCGTATCGTGCGCCCGGTGTATAGCACATCGTCCAGCAACACAATGTCGCGCCCGTTCACGTCGAACCCGATCTCGCCGGGAACCACCGTTGGCCGCGGCCCGGTCGTCGACAGGTCGTCGCGGTATAGGTTGATGTCCAGCACGCCGGTCTGCACCGGGCGCTTCTCAATACCGGCAATCAGCTTGCCCAGCCGCTCGGCCAGAGGAACGCCGCGCCGCTTGATGCCGATCAGCCCCAGGTTGTCGGCCCCTTCGTTCTTCTCGACAATCTCGTGCGCCAGCCGCACCAGCGTCCGCTCAATCTCCGACGCCGACATCAGCCGGCCCTTCTCGCGCAGCCTCGACTTCTCCGGCGAGCCCTCTTTCTTGGTCGCTTCCGTGGTATCGCTCATAGGTTGTTTGCGGCGTTCACACCGCCGAAGCTGATGATAGCAGCACTATCGTCCCTTTGTGCCGCAAACCATCTCTCCGCTCTCCGCTTGGAATCCAGCCCAGATACAGTGGAAAGCTCGTAACTCGCCTCATCGCCAGTATGAGCTACCGCTGGATGATGGACTAAGCGTCGGATGGGCAGGAGCCGAACTCAGTCGATTGGAGAGAGATAGCGCTCAGGCAGCGGTCTGCTTCTGCGGCTTATCTGGACTGAGGCAACCCCGTTCCGCAAGAAAGGCGGAGCAGAGATAAGATACGCCCGTCTCGACGGGCCGCACCGCCTTCTTCCGGTGGGTAGCATGCAGGTCGCGGGTCCACGGAGTCGGATTGCTGGACGCACCTTTGCTTCGCATGGCCGGATCGGGAACTGGTTGGTTTGCCATGTCACCTCCTTGTTGATTTCAGCCGCGGGGGACCGATCTCACAAAGAATGGCCCCGTCGCGCAACTCAGCTCTCCAGGCCGCCCCGCATACGGAAAGCAGCGGAAAACGGCTCGTGGATCGACACAAAAGTCGAAGCCCGTTCGCCGGAGGGCATCGCGTTTGGCCGGGGTCTCGTCTGGCGAGAGATGAGACGCAGATTGGCATCTGGATGCGGCGGCTGGGCGTGGTTGATGGCGTTCCACAGTCGTATCGAGACGCAACCCGCAGGATCGAGATACAAATCGAAATTGACAGCACACTCGGAACAAAGCCAGAAGAACTCTGTGTTATCGGATCGCCGCTCAAGTGCATAGAGATCGCCGCCATTGAGAAGCTTGAACTCTTCACGGCAGGCTGGGTTGACGCATCTTTTGAGCATTAGCGTGAACCTCGGAACAACTTATATAAGGACTACTGAGGTCAAAGCTGTGATAGAAATCACATCCGTTTTGGGTTTTTCAACAGGTCGCTTCGTCCGGTGACATCCGGAAACGCAATAACACATGAACATAGATTCCAGAAGGGATCGCTCGGGTTGCCTGGGGTTGCCTGGCCCTGTGCAAATTAGTTCCCGGCAGAGGAACCGTCTTAGACCGCCTGCCGGCGGCGCATCCGCAGCAGACCGTGAAACGCCCCGAGCAGCGTCGACAGCACCACCAGCCCCACACAAAGGAACGCAATGCCCGCCAGCACCATGCCTCCGCGAAACTCAGGCGACCCCAGAAATTCAACCATCGCAGCCGGAACCGGTGTCGAGGATTGCTGCACCGCCTTCTGCACCTGCGCAGTCATCTGCGCGTCGAAGTTCCCCATGGCGTGCATCCCAAAGCGCGCCACCAGCCCTGCCCCGGCCAGTGCAATCCCCAGCTCCAACGCCAGGCACACGCCTACCACCACGCCGATGCGCGCTCCCACCCGCACATCCATCCACGCCGCCGGCCTCCGTTTCTGGTAGAACCCCAGCGTAATCAGCGATGCGCTCATGATCCACAGAAAGCTCACCGACGACAGCACCTCCACCCGGATCGCTCCCGCACTCAGAACCGCTCCCACCCCCGCCACGGCCGCCGCGCAGCGGATCGCCGTCTTCCACTCCACCTGCCGTGGACTCGGAGGTGGAATCGCGACCTTACTCGTCGCTCCCGGCCCCGCCTCCGCCGCCTCCCCGCTTGTTTGCGCCGACTGGTTCTCCAACGCAAGGCTCAGTTGCGGTGTCCCGCACTGTGGGCAGAAGGGCGACTCCCCGCTCTTCTCCGGCAGCTCCCCCCCGCAGCGATGGCAGAACTCTTGCATATCTACGAAGCTACCCCACGCCACACCTCTCCGCAAGCAGGCGCTGTGCCTGCACCGGCCCGCCTTACAGTCAAGTATGTCTGGGTTCTTCAGCTACACCAGAACGCGTTCTACCATAGACTGCGACTCGGGCTTTGCGGCCAGGTAGCGGTCGATGGACGCGGCTGCCTTGCGCCCCTCTGCAATCGCCCATACCACCAGCGACTGGCCTCGCCGCATGTCGCCCGCGGCAAAGACGCCCTCCACCGAGGTCGCGTAGTCCTTGTCCGTGGCCACGTTGCCGCGCTGGTCCAGCTTCAGCCCAAGCTGCTCAATCATTCCCGAGCGCACTGGCCCCAGGAAGCCCAGTGCCAACAGCACCAGGTCGACCTCCAGCGTGAACTCCGAGCCCGCAACCGCGGTAAAGCTCGGCGGCGGTCCCACCCGCACTGCGTGCAGATGTGTCACGCGACCTTGCTCGTCCCCGCTGAAGCTCACGCTGTTGATGCCCCAGTCGCGGATTCCGCCCTCTTCGTGGCTGCTCTCGGTGCGCAGTTGCAGCGGCCACATCGGCCACGGGGTCGAGGCCGCGCGCTGGTCCGGCGGCTTGGGCATGATCTCGAACTGGTGTACGCTCTTGGCGCCTTGCCGAAGACTGGTGCCCAGGCAATCCGCGCCGGTATCGCCACCGCCCAGGATCACCACCCGCTTGCCCTCCGCCAGAATATCCAGCGAAGCGTCCAGCACGTCGCCCTCGCAGCGCTTGTTCTGCTGCGGCAGAAACTCCATGGCAAAGTGGATGCCCTTCAGTTCGCGGCCTGGGATTGCCAGGTCGCGCGGATGCTCCGAGCCGCCAGCCAGCAGCACTGCATCGAAGTCGTCGACCAGCGACTCCACGGGGATATTCACCCCCACATGCGCGTTGGGCACAAACGCCACCCCCTCCGCCCGCATCTGCTCCAGGCGCCGGTCCAGAATACGTTTCTCCATCTTGAAGTTGGGGATACCATAACGCATCAGTCCGCCAATTCGGTCGTTCTTCTCATACACGGTCACCGAGTGGCCTGCACGGCGCAGTTGCTGTGCCGCCGCCAGTCCCGCAGGTCCGCTGCCCACCACCGCCACGCGGCGTCCGGTTTCGTGCTCGGGAGGCTCGGGCTGTATCCATCCCTCATCCCAGGCACGGTCCACAATGCTGCGCTCGATCAGCTTGATGGAGACGGCCGGCTCCGTGATGGCCAGCACGCAGGCAGCCTCGCAGGGAGCAGGACAGATGCGCCCGGTGAACTCCGGAAAGTTGTTGGTCGCATGCAGTCGCCGGATGGCATTCGGCCAGCGTGCGTTGTACACCAGGTCGTTCCAGTCGGGGATCAGGTTGTTCAGCGGGCATCCGGTATGACAGAACGGCACGCCGCAGTCCATGCAGCGCGCTCCCTGCTCGCGCTGCTTCGCCTCGCTGAATGGCTGGTAGATCTCAAACCAGTCCTCTAGCCGCTCTTCCACCTTGCGTCGCGTTGGCTGTTCCCGCTGAATCTCAAGAAAACCCGTGACCTTACCCATGCTGCACCTGCCCTGTCGCCACCATGGGCGACACATTTGCCGGAGAGATCTTGGCGACCGGCGACGCGTAGACCGCATCGGCGCGCGCCACTCCCAGGACCCGCTTATACTCGTGCGGAAAGACCTTGATGAACCGTGCCTGCGTTGTCTCCCAGTGCTCCAGAATCCATGCCGCATGAGGACTGCCCGTCAGATCGATGTGGCGCTGCATCAGGCCGCGCACCAGTTCCACGTCTTCGCTCGCCTGAAGCGGCTCCAGGTCCACGCCCGCCCGGTTGCAGCGCCGCGTGGAGAAGTCGCCCTCGTCGTCGTACACATAGGCGTGTCCTCCGCTCATGCCGGCGGCAAAGTTGCGCCCCGCCGGGCCCAGCACTACCACCGTGCCTTTGGTCATGTACTCGCAGCCGTGGTCGCCCACACCCTCCACCACCGCCGTGGCCCCGGAGTTGCGCACTGCAAACCGCTCGCCCGCGATGCCGCTGAAGAACGCCTCGCCGCCGGTCGCGCCGTACAGCACCACGTTGCCCACCAGGATGCTCTCCTCGGGCAGGAAGCTCGACGTCTTCGGCGGATACACGATGATGCGCCCGCCGGAGAGTCCCTTGCCCACATAATCGTTGGAATCGCCCTCCAGTTCCAGCGTGACGCCTGCCGGGACAAACGCCCCAAAGCTCTGTCCCGCAGAACCTGTGAAGCGGAAATGGATAGTCTCATCGGGCAGTCCGTCCGCGCCGTAGCGGCGCGCAATCTCGCCGCCCAGCATGGCGCCCACCGTGCGATGCACGTTGCGAATGGCGAAGCTGGCCCGCACCGGCTTCTTCTCTTCCAGCGCCGGCTTGGCCTGTTCAATCAGCGCATGGTCCAGCGCAAAAGCAAGCCCGTGGTCCTGGTCCTTGGTGCGTCGCCGCCCCACATGCGAGGGCAGCTCCGGCGCGAACAGGATCGAGGATAGGTCGATGCCCTTGGCCTTCCAGTGCGCATCGGCCGTCGCCGCATCGATGCGGTCCACCCGGCCTACCATCTCATCGAACGTCGCGGAAGCCCAACTTCGCCATGTGCTGACGCACCTGCTCTGCCAGGAAAAAGAAGAAGTTGATCACGTGCTCCGGCTGTCCCTGGAACTTCGCGCGCAACACCGGGTCCTGCGTGGCAATGCCCACCGAGCAGGTATTCAGATGGCACTTGCGCATCATGATGCAGCCCATGGAGATCAGCGGCATGGTGGAGAAGCCGAACTCCTCGGCCCCCAACAGCGCGGCAATCACCACATCGCGCCCAGTCTGCAGCTTGCCGTCGGTCTGCACCTGGATGCGGCTGCGCAGATCGTTCAGCAGCAGCACCTGTTGCGTCTCCGCCAGGCCCAGCTCCCACGGCAGCCCCGCGTGCTTGATCGAGCTCTGCGGCGATGCGCCCGTGCCGCCATTGTCGCCGGAGATCAGGACCACGTCGGCGTGCGCCTTGGAGACGCCCGCGGCCACTGTGCCCACTCCAACTTCCGCCACCAGCTTTACCGCGATGCGCGCCTTCGGGTTCACATTCTTCAAGTCGTAGATCAACTGCGCCAGGTCCTCGATCGAGTAGATGTCATGGTGCGGCGGAGGAGAGATCAGCCCTACCCCGGCGATCGAGTAGCGCGTCCGAGCTATGATCTCGTCCACCTTGTGCCCCGGCAACTGCCCGCCTTCGCCGGGCTTGGCGCCCTGCGCCATCTTGATCTGGATCTCGTCGGCGTTCACCAGGTAATGGGCCGTCACCCCGAACCGCCCGCTGGCCACCTGCTTCACCGCGCTGCGCCGCAGATCGCCGTTGGCGTCGCGCACAAAGCGCTCCGGGTCCTCGCCGCCCTCGCCTGTGTTGGACATTCCGCCAATGCGGTTCATCGCAATGGCCAGCGTCTCGTGCGCCTCTTTGCTGATGGAGCCATAGCTCATAGCGCCGGTGGTAAAGCGTTTCACAATCTCCTTGGCCGCCTCCACCTCCTCGATCTGTAGCGGCTCATCAGCGTACTTCAACCGCATCAGGCCGCGCAGCGTGCACAGGTCCTTGCTCTGCCCGTCAATCAGGTCGGTGTATTCCTGGAAGGTCGTCGGACTGTTCTGCCGCACCGCCTGCTGCAGCTTGCTGATGGTCGCCGGATTCACCAGGTGGTACTCGCCGCCCTCGCGGTACTGATACTGCCCGCCCACCACCAGGTCCGTCTCCGACTCGGTCAACGGCTGGAAGGCGTACGCGTGCTTCATCTGCGCCTCGCGCGCAAGCACATCCAGTCCAACGCCCTCGACCCGCGAGGCGGTCCCTGAGAAGTAGGCGTCCACCAGGGATTTATTCAACCCCACTGCCTCGAACACCTGCGCCCCGCGATAGCTCTGTAGCGTGCTGATCCCCATCTTGGAGAAGGTCTTCAGCAGGCCCTTGTTGATCGCCTTGATGAAGTTCTTTTCCGCGTACTCGGCTGTAACATCGTCCGCCAGCAGCCCGCGCAGCTTCATGTCGCGCAACGTCTCGAACGCCAGGTACGGGTTGATTGCGCTTGCCCCATAGCCGATCAGCAGCGCAAAGTGCATCACCTCGCGCGGCTCTCCGCTTTCGATAATCAAGGCCACCTGGGTGCGCGTCTTGTCTCGCACCAGCCGGTGATGCACCGCCGCCATCGCCAGCAGGCTGGGAATCGGCGCCATCGTCTCGTTCACCCCGCGGTCCGACAGGATCAACAAAGAGTAGCCCGAGGCCACCGCGTACGCCGCGCGCTCACTCAGGTCGTCCAGCGCATGTCTCAGGCCCATCTCCCCATCGGCCGCGCGAAACAAGGTCGGCAGCGTGGTCGCCAGCAGATCGCCCGACGAGATGTGGCGCAGCTTCTCCAGATCGCGATTGGTCAGGATCGGGTGCGGGATCTTCAGCGTGTGGCAGTTCTCCGGGGCTTCGTTCAGAATGTTGCGCTCCGTCCCGATATAGCTGATCAACGACATCACCAGCTCTTCGCGGATCGGGTCGATCGGCGGATTCGTCACCTGCGCGAACAATTGCTTGAAGTAGCTGAACAACTGCTGCGGCCGGTCGGAGAGGCAGGCCAGTGGAGTATCCGCTCCCATCGACCCGATCGGCTCTTCGCCCTTCGATCCCATCGGGTTCAGCAGGATCCTCAAGTCCTCTTCGCTGTATCCGCAGGCGCGCTGACGACGCAGCAGAGTCTCCGGGTCCGACGTGATCACACGCCACGGCTCCGGCAGATCGTCCAGCAGTACCTGCTGCTCCTTCAGCCACTCCGCGTAGGGCTGGCGCCCAGCCAGCGACTGCTTAATCTCCTCGTCCGAAATAATTCGGTGCTCCACCGTATCCACCAGGAACATCCGCCCCGGCTGCAGCCGGCCCTTCTTGCGCACGTCCTCCGGTGGGACCTCGATAACGCCCGCCTCCGACGCCAGCACCACCAGGTCGTCCTTGGTTACGATGTATCGTCCAGGCCGCAACCCGTTACGGTCCAGCGTCGCGCCAACTACGCGGCCGTCGGTGAAGCACACCGACGCCGGCCCATCCCAAGGTTCCATCAACGACGCGTGGTACTCGTAAAATGCACGCTTCTTCGGATCCATATCCGGATTGCCTGCCCATGCCTCGGGAATCAGCATGGCCATCACATGAGGCAGCGATCGCCCCGACTGAAAAAGGAACTCCACCGCGTTGTCCAGCGACGCCGAGTCGCTTCCTCCCGGCGAAATCACCGGATACAGCTTCTCGATCTGCCCGTCGTAGAGCGGGCTGTCCATCACAGACTGGCGCGCGCTCATCCAACTGACATTGCCGCGAATGGTGTTGATCTCGCCATTGTGCGCCATGTAGCGATACGGGTGGGCCAGCTTCCAACTGGGAAACGTGTTGGTCGAGAATCTCTGGTGTACCAGGCACAGTGCGCTTGCCACCAGCGGGATTGGCCAGCTCGTAATAGAACTTCTCAATCTGCGGCGCCAGCATCAGACCCTTGTATACGATGGTGCGGCAGGAGAGCGAAGGAATGTAAAAGTCCTCCTTGTGCTCGATCTCCGATTGTGCAACCTCGTTCTCCGTCCGCCGGCGCACCAGATACAACAGACGCTCGAAGGCGTCCTCCTCCATCCCCTCCGGTCGACCCATAAACATCTGCTCGATGTACGGCTGCGTGGCGCGCGCCTGACGCCCGATTAAATCGCCGTTTACCGGAGTGTCGCGCCAGCCCAATACACTCAGCCCCTCGGACTGCGCAATCCGCTCCAGCACTCCTTCGCACTGTAAGCGGCTGTGCTTGTCCACCGGCAAGAACACCATGGCCACACCATAACTTCCGCGCTCGCCCAGCTGCATCCCCAACTTGCCGCACTCCTGCTGGAAGAACGTATGCGGAATCTGGATCAGTATCCCCGCGCCATCGCCTGTCTCCGGATCGCATCCCGCCGCGCCGCGATGCGTCAGGTTGATCAGGACCTCCAGCCCCTTGCGTATAATCTCGTGGCTCTGCTCTCCGCGAATGCTCGCGACCAGCCCCATGCCGCAGGCATCGTGCTCATTGCGCGGATGATATAGCCCTTGCGGGTCAGGTATGCGTTGACAGCGATCAAATCGTTTCATGGCAACCTTCCGGTGCAGGATTCGTTCCCCAGCCAAAAGAAGACACTGCGACCCTGCGATTTCTAAACCCGAAAACAGATCCGGGATTCAATCGACACGTCCGCCGAAGCAAACCAAACAGAGTCAGGAACAGAGATGAGCACGCTAGGTCTTTAAATATACAGTTAAAACCCGCCCCATTGCATCTTTTGCAGCCAGCTTGCGCCAACGAAGCTCTGCAAAACTCACCCAATCATTTCATTGGACGCAAACAAAACCTCCACGGTCGCATCCATTTCTTATTCCGTCTCCTGTAGATAAATCGCAACGTAGTCCAGGTAGTCCTGCGCGTACTTCAGGATCATCTTGCGGTCCTCGTCGCCCAGCGTACGCCGCACCTTGCCGGGAACGCCCGCTACCAGCGAGTTGGGCGGGATGATCGTGTGTTCCGCAATCACCGCGCCCGCCGCAATGATCGACCCTTCGCCGATCCGCACATCGTTCAGGATCGTCGCCCCCATGCCGATCAGCGACTGGTCCTCCACCACGCATCCATGCACCGTCGCGTTATGTCCGATCGTCACCCAGTCGCCAACGATCACGGGGTATTTTTCGCGCATCCCGTGCAACACCGCGCAGTCCTGCACATTGCTGTTGGCGCCCACGCGGATGGAGTTCACGTCCCCGCGCAGCACCGCGTTCATCCACACGCTGGCGTTCTCGCCCAACTCCACATCGCCGATCAACTGCGCGGACAGGTCCACGTAACACGTCGCGGGAACCACCGGAAGCCTTCCCTGATAAGCACGAATCATGGCTGGATTATTGCACGCCCTCGGTACTTCTTTCTCGCTCCGCAGCGAACTTCTCCCCTGCGCCAGAAATTCGCCGCGCAACCCCGTATATGCGGTATTCTGAATACTGCCCACTTGGGACGATTTGGAGGTGTATTTCCCTTGGCAGAGATTCGTGTGCAGGAAGGCGAGCCGCTCGAAAACGCGTTGCGCCGCTTCAAGCGCAAGGTCCAGACCGAAGACATCATCAAGGAAGTGAAGCGTCACTCCTTCTATCTGAAGCCCGGCGAGAAAAAGCGCGTCAAAGAAGCGCTTGCCCGCAAGCGCAACCGCAAGAAAATCCGCAAGGAACAGGACTAGTCCCGCTCCTCTCAACCAAAGCTCAACTATGGCTGCCGCCTTCTCCAACCCGGAGCAGGCGGCCTCCATGTTTAACCCGCCCAACCGCCTCTGCCTACCCCGCTCGACAGCCCCCAAAGTCGCTCGCGTCTGGCCCTCTGCCCGGAAATCCGGTCTTCCTTACGGGGGCGCTCCCAAACCACAGAAATAAAAAGCCCGTTTCGCCCTCAATCTGCGAATCGTGGAGCCGGGAACGATCATCTCTATCTGCACGAAGGGAGAAACAGTATGGACTTCGTAGACCGGATCTTAACCTGCACTGATTGCGGCGGCGAATTTATCTTCACCGCCGGGGAACAACTCTTCTTCCTGGATAAGCAGTTCAAGAACGACCCCAAGCGTTGTAAGCCCTGCAAGTCCAGGCGTGGCGCGCAGGCTGCTGGCGCGGCTCCGGGTAGCGGTCCGGCAGCGGCTGGCATCTCGCGCACCGAGACGCGCACCGTCTGTTCGGAGTGCGGCATCGAGACGACCGTCCCGTTCAAGCCGACGCAAGGCCGCCCCGTGCTCTGCCGCCAGTGTTATAAGAACAAGGCCGTCCCCAGCGCTCACCCAGCGCAGACCGCCTCTGCTCCCGCGGAACAGACCGCATCAGCTTCCGAACCAGCCACCTCCGTATTTGCTTCGGCCACACCCAGTGCTCCCGCCAAACCCACTGCGGAAGCACGCCGCCAGCCGCATCCGGAGTTCTCCGCCGAGAATGTCTCCATGGCGATCTGATTTCTGCGAACACGCAGATCGATTGCGCGCCTTAAAGCAGGAAGCCCCGAGTGTCGGGGCCTTCGCTGACTTCAGAGCTGCTCGACTCCTACGCTGAAACCGTGCTCACCTCTGCCGGATCGACAGCCACAAATCTCCCGTGCTGCCCGCGGTCCTGGAAGCGCACCACGCCGGAGACCTTGGCAAACAGCGTGTCGTCCTTGCCCCGCCCCACGTTCGCGCCCGCCTTCAGCGGCGTCCCCCGCTGGCGCACGATGATCCCGCCGCCCAATATCGCCTGTCCGCCGAATACCTTCACGCCCAGCCGTTGCGCATTCGAGTCGCGCCCGTTTTTGGAGGAACCTAAACCTTTTTTATGTGCCATTCCGTCGCCTCTTTCGCGCGGCCCTCAGGCCGCAGCGTATTAAAAATTCACTTCGCGGCCGCCTCGGCCTTGTAGCTCTTCCCGTTCACCACAATCTCGTTGATCGCAACCTCGACGAAGCCCTGCCGGTGTCCCTGCATCTTCTTGTACTGCTTCTTGCGCTTCAGCTTGAACACCAGGATCTTGTCGAATCGGCCTTCGCCCAGCACCGTGCCGGTCACCTTCGCGCCCGCCAGGTCCGCCTCGAACTTGCCCTCTTCGCTGCTCACCGCCAGCACGTCCGCAAACTCGATCGCGCCCTTCTCGTGCGCCGTGCGCTCGATCTTGAACGTATCACCCGGAGAAACTTTGTACTGCTTGCCGCCGGTACGAATCACTGCATACATAACGAAACCCTTGTGCGCGCGGCATTCCGGCGCCCGCACCCTTCATGAATTGTTTTGCCTGGGGACCGAACCAGAGAATCTCTGTGTCCAGCCGGCCATCCCGAAACCGCCGCGAGCCTGTGGAGCGCAAATGCACTCCCTCAAGCAACCGTCCGCCGTGTCCGGAACCTGCCAGCCCTGCACCCGGAGCACCGGATGCATTCGCCAAACCTGCCAAACTTAACAAGTGTATCCCGCTCCGCCACATGGGTCAATCTCAACAGCCCGCAGATTGGGAGGATACGGATAAAGTTGTCATCCTGAGCGAAGTTTGGCGCGCACTCGCGCCAAACGCAGTCGAAGGACCTGCGGTTGTCGTTATGGTTGTCTGATTCATTGTTTGTCATTCCGCAGCGCAGCGGAGGAATCTGCTTTTGCTCTTGCCGTCTGTCTGTTCTTGCTGTCACCCCACCCCCGCCATTCGCTACACTGGAAGTCCATGCCCACTCCGTCCAATCCCCTGAAGGCCGTCCGCGGCACCCGCGACCTCCTCCCGCCCGAGACCGCCCTCTGGAACCGCGTCGAATCCATCGCCCGCTCGGTCTTCTCCCGCTACGGCTTCGGCGAGATCCGCACCCCCATCTTCGAGGACACCCAGCTCTTCGCCCGCGGCGTTGGAGAAGAAACCGACATCGTCTCCAAGGAGATGTACACCTGGGAGGACGGCGAGCGCTTCGATAACGATGCGTTAGAAGATTGCATTGGTGGCGCGCTAACCGAACGTATGATGATCGACGTATTTATCGCACGCGCGCAGTATGACCGCGCTGAATTCAACGCTGCATGCATCAATGCTACGACGACGCACATGAAATCACTGAGGCGTTGTAATGTTCCGGGGACGGTTCGATCCGGACTCGATCTGAATTAAACCGTCTCAAAGCGAGGAATTCGCGTGTGAAGCGATAGCCGGTTCCTCAGCCAGAACTTGCCCATGGATCCAGAAAGCAAGTATGTGGTCGATCTATGTAATCGCCTGCGTCCGTATACCGGCTAAGGAAACCGATAGTCGATCGACTGAGAGTCTGGCGTACAGTCGAATATTTTCGAAGGCAACTTTACTGAAATCTTCGCCAATCCCTCACCCTCCGCCCCGAAAACACCGCCGGCGTCGTCCGCGCCTACATCGAGCACAACCTCGGCGACAGCGGCCAGCTCCAGAAGCTCTTCTACATCGGCCCGCAGTTCCGCCGCGAGCGGCCCCAGCGCGGACGTTACCGCCAGTTCTGGCAGATCGGCGTCGAGGTCCTCGGCCCCGTCATCCTCCGGCTCAGAAAGCCCCCTGCGCGACGCCGAAGTCCTCGAAATGCTCGCCACTCTCCTCGACGAACTGGGCATAAAAGGCTGGCGGCTCGAACTCAACTCCGTCGGCTCCGCCGAAGACCGCACGCGATACGTCGCCATCCTGCGCGAAGCCCTCGCCCCCATCAAGCACCAGCTCTGCGAGGACAACCAGCGCCGCGCCGAGACCAATCCCCTGCGCGTCCTCGACTCCAAGGACCCCAACGACCAGGCCCTCATCGACGCGCTGCCCAAGATCGCCGACTTCCTCGACGAATCCAGCCGCGACCACTTCGCCCAGGTCTGCGCCGCGCTCGACGCCTGCGGCGTGCCGTACACCGTCAACCCGCGCCTCGTCCGCGGCCTCGACTACTACACCCGCACCACCTTCGAGTTCACCGTCCCCTCGTCCGGCGATCCAGCCAGCGGCCTCGGCACGCAGAACGCCCTCCTCGGCGGCGGCCGCTACGACGGCCTCAGCGAGATGCTCGGCGGCCCGCGCGCTCCCGGCATCGGCTTCGCCATCGGCGAAGACCGCCTCATCCTCACCCTCCAGGCCCAGGTCGGAGGTCAACAAATCGGGTGCGGGTACGAAACCGGGTGCCCCACATCTCGCTTCTGAGATGTGGGAGGAAAAGCTCGACGCCTACATTGCCCCCCTCGGCCCCGAGCGCAACGCCGCCGCCCTCGCCTTGGCCCGCGAACTCCGCCGTGCTGGCTTATCCGTCGAGGTCGGCGACGGAGCGTTTCGCCTGAAAAAGAGCTTCGAGGCTGCGGATAAAGCCGCCCGCCACATCGTCATCCTCGGCGAAGATGAACTCGCATCCGGTATCCTTACCGTCAAGACATTCGCAACCGGCGAACAGCTAAAAGTGGAAAGAGTAGTGTTAGCTGATCGCTTGAAGTCTTGACATGCCTACAAAATGTATACATAATGTCTGCATGTCATCTTCGACCACAATCCGCAAGCCGCTCGGCGTACGCGCAACACCGGAGCAGCATCATGTGCTGACGGAGGCGGCTACAAAAGCAAATCGCTCGGTCAGCAGTTTTGTACTGACTGCTGCGCTCCAGGCGGCCTCATCCGGGAATACTCCGCGACGGAGAACGCCGGAAGAGGTGCAGGCGGCCATCCAGCGGGCACAGGAACTCATGCGCCCATATCGTCAACCCGGCCGCTCGCTCGTCGACGAGTTGCTCGCCGAGCGGCGTGCCGAGGCGTCGCGTGAGTAAGTATGTTCTCGATGCCTCAGCAGTGTTGGCGCTTCTCGATGCCGAGCCGGGAGCAGACCAGGTCGCCGCAGTCCTGATCTATGCCGTTATCGGCACCGTCAACTTAGCCGAAGTTCACACCAAGCTGGCGGACAGAGGACGGTCCGGGCGCCAGGCCCTGGCCGAACTGCTCTCGGTCGTAGAAGAGGTCGTCCCCTTCACGGAAGAACACGCCGCCATCACAGGTGCCTTAAGAACTTCTACCGCGCACGTTGGCCTCTCCCTCGGAGACCGTGCATGCCTGGCACTGGGTATAGCTCTCAGGGCCCAGGTCTACACCGCCGAGCGGCTCTGGGCTAAGCTGCAATTACCCTGCGACATTCATCTCATCCGCTAGCCCCTCCAAACTTCGTACAATAGGAACATCGTGACATTAGACTTTCTAGGCACTTTGCAACGCACCGGGATGTGTGGAGAGCTTCGCGCTGAAAACGCGGGTCAGGACGTCGTGCTGATGGGCTGGGTCAACCGCCGCCGCGACCATGGCGGCCTCATCTTCCTCGATCTGCGCGACCGCTCCGGCATCGCCCAGGTGGTCGTCGACGAGCAGGCCACCGCCGCCCACGCCAAAGCCGACGCCGCCCGTCCGGAGTACGTCGTCGCCGTCAAGGGCCGTGTCCGCCGCCGCGCCGACGGCCTGGAGAATCCCAACATGCCCACCGGCGACATCGAAGTCGTCGCCAGCGAACTCCTTCTGCTCAACGATGCCAGAACGCCGCCCTTCTCGCCCGCCGAAGACGCCATCGCCAACGAAGAGGTGCGCCTGAAGTACCGCTATCTCGACCTGCGCCGCACCGAGATGCAGGCGAACTTTGCCCTGCGCAGCCGCGTCGCCATGGCCATCCGCAACTACCTCGTCGCCGAGGGCTTCCTCGAAATCGAGACGCCCTTCATGACGCGCTCCACGCCCGAGGGCGCGCGCGACTACCTCGTCCCCAGCCGCGTCCACGCGGGCAGCTTCTACGCGCTGCCCCAGTCGCCGCAGATATTCAAGCAGATCCTCATGGTCTCCGGCTTCGACCGCTACTTCCAGATCGCCCGCTGCTTCCGCGACGAGGACCTCCGCGCCGACCGCCAGCCCGAGTTCACCCAGATCGACCTCGAAATCTCCTTCCCGCAGATGGACACGGTCTTCCGCGTCACCGAGGGCTTCCTCACCGCCGCATTCGCCGCCGCCGGCGTCACGCTCACCCCGCCCTTCGTCCGCATGACCTACGACGAGGCCATCCGCAACTACGGCATCGACAAGCCCGACATGCGCCTGCCCGCCATGGTCTCGCTCAGCGATGAGTTCTCACGCCCGAGTTGCGCGACACGCCTCAGGGTCGACCCGAAGCTGCCCGTATTTCGGCTTCGTAATTCCCCGCTCTGGTCGAGCTAAGTGGCAGCCAACGCGAAAGCGTTTATCTCGAGAAGTTCGAGGTTCGTTCGGCGAAACTGTGGCCTAGACATTCTGGATTTACGTCGGCTAGGTTCCGCTCCTGCGTATCAGAACTTGCCGAATCTGCTTGCTCAACAGCTGAGCCGAAGCTACGCAGACCTTCTGGGTTCCGGCCGAATCGGCCATATCCATGGCCTTCGACAGTGGCAAACCTCGTGATTGTCGTCACCCCTAAGGTCGGCACGCCCGACGCTGTGGAACTACGACAAGCAGTGGATACTACAAGCGTGTCGGCGCGCTCCGCCTCGAGCTTGGCGCAAAGTTCGCCGAAAAGCATGGCCGCTTCGCCAAAACCGGCACCGCCGCCGACTTCAAGTTCGTCTGGGTCACCGACTTTCCCATGTACGAGTGGAACGAGGAGTCCAAAACCTGGGACGCCGCGCACCATCCCTTCACCTCGCCGCACGAGGACGACATTCAGGCTGGCCGCTTGACTAACGACAAGGGGGCCGTCCGCGCCCTCGCTTACGACGTTGTTCTCAACGGCACCGAGCTTGGCTCCGGATCGATCCGTATCCACCGCAAGGACGTGCAGGCCGAAATCTTCCGGTCATTGGGTATGACGAATGAAGAGGCCCACGAACGATTCGGCTTCTTCCTCGACGCGCTGGAGTACGGCACGCCTCCGCACGGCGGCATCGCCCTCGGCCTCGACCGCATCGTCATGATCCTGGCCGGCGCCACCAGCCTGCGCGAGGTCATCGCCTTCCCCAAGACCGCCAAGGCCATCGACCTCATGGTCGACGCACCCACCCCGGTCAGCGACCTCCAGCTCCGCGACCTCCACCTCCGCGTAGCCACCCGCAGCTAGGCGCGCAGCCAGTTTTCGATCTTCAAACCTTTCACACGCTTGAACTCGCGAACATTGTCCGTCACCAGAATCGCGTTGAGCGCGAGTGCATGAGCGGCGATGAGCATGTCGTTCTGCCCGATGACCTGGCCTCTCCGCTCAAGGTCGGCGCGCAATGTTGCATATGTTTCCTCCGCTCCTGCTGAAAGCGACATCACCTCAACGGAAGCGAGCACTCGGTCGACTCTTTGCGCGAGAGATGTGGATCCTCGTCTTACTGCACCATAGTGCATCTCACAGGCCACAATGATGCTTGTGGTCAACCTTGTTTCCAATTCATGTGCCTTACGCTCGAACGTGCGCGCTGTTTGCCCTCGCGGGTTGCGCATCATATCCGACAGTATGTTGGAATCCAATAAGTAGATAGGCATCAAAGGTCAAACGGCTCTGGAGGATAGTCTTCAATCGGGGGCATGGCGTCTTCATCGGAAAGCGGCTCCCACGTATGCAACAGTTCCACCAAGTCCATTGCGTTCGGTTTCTTGACTGCCTCCACAATCAGGCGCCCCTTGCGGTCGCGCGAGATGATGGCTTCCTTCCCCGGCAGTGCGAACTCGCGTGGAATGCGGATCGCCTGGCTTCTTCCATTGCGGAAGAGCCGGACAGAACGGCTTTGTGTCGCACTTCCCATCGCAGTCCACCTCTATTTGAAGCATATGCCAAGGCATAGGCCAATGCAAGCCTTAAATCAGACGACACGAAAGGTGATGCACGGTTAGTTCATCCACCGCTTGTCGTTCGGGTCCTTCTTCTCGTCGGGGTCGAGGTACTTCCCTTCTTTATCGAAGTGGACCTCACGTCCCTGCTTGCCCATGTACACCTCGAACTTGCGCGCAGCCCGTCGCCGCTTGGCGCGGTAGTACGCATTGCGCATCCCGAAGTACCACTCGCCGAAGCCGAACGCAATCCCCCGCCGCGGAGCACGGCGCACATACAGCCATCCGCACAGCGCGCCCGATAGCTGCAGTAGCGCGCTGAACGCGCCATGGTTCATGAACAAAATCGCAACCGCAATCAATATATAGATCGTCACCATATATTTTGCGCGGATGGTGAACGGGAACGGAAACAGCAGAAACTCCGTATCGCCCATGCGCACGGCAATGGCAACCATCACACCGAAGATTCCCGCCCACGCTCCCATGGATGTGCTCTCAGGCCTAAGCCCCAGCAGATGCGTGAACGAGAGCACCGATGCAACCACCGCCCCGCCGATCGCCGACGTGAAGTACAGCTCCTTCAGCCAGCGCCCGCCGTACGCGCCCTCCAGCAGCGAGCCGCAGAACCACAGCGTCAGCATGGCAAATAGAATCTCCAACAGCCCGACGTGAATAAAGCAGTACGTCGCAAGTTGCCAAAGCTCGCCGCGCGCCACCGCCGACGGCTGAAGCCGCAGCAGGTCCACCAACGCTCCGGCCACATCGGGCAGGAGCCATCCCAGCACCAGCAAGCAGAAGTAGATGCCCACATTCCACAGCACCAGTTTGCGCACCACTCCTGCGAACGGCGGAAAGCTCATCGGGATTGTGCTGGATCGCGCCATCGGTCTCGCCTCCTCTTCATTTCACCACATCCAGTGCGTCTCTTTTGCGCATCCTCCGCCCGCTCATTTTTTTTTGAAACCAATTGCCTGTGGGAATCGTCTGTGCTTGACGAACCGCCAGGTCGCTACTACAACTAACCCTAGGCGGGTGTGCCGTTGCGTTTCCCAGGGCGTGGGTCCCGGGGAGGGTGGCGCAGAGTGACCGATGGGGCATCCCAAAGGTCGTAATTGACTTCTAATGCTGCGGAGGCTCCTACGATGGCTGTTGTCTGTCCCGAATGCGATACTCCTATCCCGGTCGACCCCGATGAGGTTGAAGAGGGCGAAACCGTGCAGTGCGATGAGTGCGGCATGGAGCTGGAGGTGGTCTCCGTCGATCCGCTCGAACTCGCCCCAGTCGACATCGTCGGATACGACGACGAGGACGATACCCTCGCGATCGAAGAGGATGAGGAGTAATGCACTCGGAGGACCGGCATCGGCCGTGCCCTGCCCGCGTATAGTAGCCTCTATGACCCCTCACTCCTGTCCTCTCATCCGGCTGGTCCGCCACCTGCCGTTCCTCTGCTGCCTTGCTGTGCTGGCTTCGCCTGCTCTGCCCGCCCCCCTGCTCCTTGCCCAGCAGCAGGCACAGCGCGTGGTGCAGGGCAAAGTGCTCAATAGCTCCGGCGCCGGCCTCAAGGGCGCCACCATCTTCCTCAAGGACGACCGCACCCTTGCCGTCAAGAGCTACATCGCCGCCGACGACGGCTCCTTCCGCTTCGGCCAACTCCAGCAAAGCACCGACTACGAGCTTTGGGCGGAGTACAACGGCAAAAAGAGCGCAGTCAAGAACATCAGCTCCTTCGACACCCACACCGAGTTCAACATCACCCTCAAAATCGACACCAAGTAGCCCCCGATTTCGCTCGTCATTCTGGCGCAGCCAGAATCTCTGTCGTTGCCTTTTGGTTTGTCATTCCGCAGTGCAGCGGAGGAATCTGATTCTGTTCTTGCCCGTCATTCTGGCGCAGCCAGAATCCCCGTATTTCGCCTTTGCCCTTGTTTCTGAAATAGCCCTTGTCCTTATCCTGGGTAAATATTTGATTTGCATCTCCCTTCGCCGTACCATCGCCCATAGTGAGTCCCCCGAGCAAACCGAAGCTGCAAACCTCGCCCGAGGCCGACCGCCTCGTCGCCGCCACCCGCGTCGACGACGACCAGGCCTTCGAGCTCAAGCTCCGCCCCACTCGCCTCGCCGAGTTCATCGGTCAAGAGAAGGCGAAGGAGCAGCTAGCCATCGCCCTACAGGCAGCGCGCACCCGCGGCGAGGCCCTCGACCACGTCCTCCTCTTTGGCCCTCCCGGCCTGGGCAAAACCACCCTCGCCACCATCATCGCCAACGAGCTTGACGTCGGCTTCCAGCAGACCTCCGGCCCAGCCCTGCAAATCCAGGGCGACCTCACCGCCATCCTCACCAACCTGCGCGAACGCCAGGTCCTCTTCCTGGACGAGGTCCATCGCCTACAGCCCGTCCTCGAAGAAAAGCTCTACACCGCGCTGGAGGACTACAAGCTCGACATCATCATCGGCCAGGGTCCCGCCGCGCGCACCCACGTCATGGAGATTCGCCCCTTCACCTTCGTCGCCGCCACCACGCGCCCCGGGCTTTTATCGTCCCCGCTGCGCTCGCCGCTTCGGGATCCTCCTCCGCCTGGAGTTCTACACCGACGACGAGCTGCGCATCATCGTCCTGCGCTCCGCCGAGGTCATCGGCGTCCCCATCGACCAGGACGGCGCCGCTGAAATTGCCATGCGTTCGCGCGGCACGCCCCGCATCGCCAACCGCCTGCTGCGCCGCGTCCGCGACTACGCGGAAGTCCGCGCCTCAGGCCGCATCGACCGCCCCACCGCCCAGGCCGCCCTCTCGCTGCTCGAGGTCGACGCCCACGGCTTCGACGAGCTGGACCGCCGCCTGCTGCGCACCATCATCGAGAAGTACGACGGCGGCCCGGTCGGCCTCAACACCCTCGCCGCCGCCCTCGCCGAGGAGCAGGACGCCCTCGAAGAGGTCTACGAACCCTTCCTCATCCAGATCGGCTTCCTCGACCGCACCCCCCGCGGCCGCGTCGCAACCCGCCTCGCCTACGAGCATCTAGGTATAGAACTCCCCCGTAAATTCGGCCTCTTCTGATTTCGGATTTTATTCGGAGATAGCAAACATTTAAAGCGAGTAAGAACACAAATGAGCTGGGACGATCCTGAGAATTACGAACCCGAACTCGATGAAGATCATCGCCCTCGGCCTGAAGATGATCCTTCAGTACAGGAGCTTCAGCCGCAGCTATTGGCTCTCTTCGACGCTGATCCGGAGCAGGTATTTTACGAATCTCAACTTGCGGTGCAATTCGAAGACCGTTACTTTCATTGGGTGACTACGCGTGCGCTTAAGGATTTACGAGTGAGCGGCAGGGTGGGGAGTGAATTGCAAGAGTTGTCGCCAAATACCCCTCTGCGCTTTTATTTCCATCGACGGAATCGTTATTGGAAACGTAGAGCCGAGGAAGTTCGCAAACTGGTTAGATTGTTTTCAGACCAAGCGTTTACAAGGGCTCTCGGTGTTCAAGGCGAACTGCTGCTTGACGCAGGCCTTCCGCAGGTTGGATTTCAACCTATGGGACGCGATGTCCGGTCTTGGGGTGATCGTACTTGGTCACGTTCAGGGCATGATCTGGATCGTATTTACCACCGCGATGGAGTTTACTATGGGACAGAGATAAAGAACCGCTTGGGATACATCCCGCAAGAAGAGTTCATCGTAAAGCTCCAGATGTGCCGGGAACTGCAACTCACGCCCCTGTTCGTAGCCCGAATGATGCCAAAAACCTATATTGAGGACGTGCGCAAGGCTGGTGGGTTCTCCCTGATCATGAAATACCAGTTCTATCCGATAGCCCATCGCGCCTTAGCTCTCCGGGTGAAAACAGAACTCGGGTTGCCCGTCGACTGCCCTACAAGGCTCCAAGACTCAACACTTCAGCGCTTTCTCAGGTGGCACGAGAAGAAGCTGATGCGTTAGACGACTACATGCCTGCTCTATAGACCATTTGTATTCATACAGGGTATGGACAACTGTCTTACTTTCATCAGTTTACCAAAACTGAATTGTGAACTGCTAATCCAAATCACATCTATTGCGCCTATTCCAGTCCTATTCGCGTTCCCCATCGGCTCCGCCAGGTCTTATTCTGCCCACACTACCGCTGCTGCTAGAATTCGCGGCGAGGTTAAGCACGAATGAAAGCGTTGCGCGAAATCCTTGCCGCCTTAGGTGTATTGTTCACAATTCTCACTGCTGTTTACGGCTGCTTCACCCTGCCCCAACAATTCCCAACTCATTTCGACGCCAACAATGTCGCCGACGGCTGGAGCGGTAAATGGTCCCTCTGGCTTTTCGTCGGAATTGCCTGCGTGGTCTACGTTGGCATGACTCTGGTCCGCTACGTTCCCGACAGGTGCTTCAGCTTTCCCTTTGACCCAGAGCAGCGCGCCGCCGCCCGCCCGATTAGCCTCGCCGCGATCGCATGGCTCAAGGCCGAGATGACATGGATCTTCGCAGGAGCCATTTGGTTCATGGTGGCTGAAGCGCGGGGACAAAGCCCAGATGAAGAGACATGGTTCGTTCTGACAGCGTTGACAGTTGTGTTTGCAACAGCGATCTATCACATCGTGCTGACGGTGCGCCTGAAGCCAGCAAAATCTGCCGTGCAATAGGAGACCGTGGCAGCCTGACTCTCTGCTACCGCCCTATCCGTGTTCCTCCCTTACTGTCCGTGGTCGTTTTTCGCGCTTCGCATCGGCTTCTTTAACCACATATTCTGTCATCACAGCCGTCAGGGTGATAGTATTTTTGGCGAGGTTTGTAGCCATGAAATCGCTACGCGAACTCCTCGCCACCATCGGCCTGTTGTTCGCGATTCTCACGGTAGCCGTTCAGTACTCCGAGCTGCCGCGCAGAATCCCGGTCCACTTCGCCGCCAACGGCATCGCCAACGGCTGGGACGATAAGTCGTTCCTATGGTTCCTCGTAGGGATCACCTGCGTGGTCTACCTTGGCTTGACCATGATCCCCTTCGCCCCCACAGGTTCATTCAGCCTACCCGTCAGCCCCAGGCTGCGCGCGGCAGCCATCCCGCTGGCGCTCGATATGGTCGCATGGCTCAAGGCGGAGTTGACCTGGATATTTGCCGCCATCACATGGTCCACGGTGGTGGTAGCGCAGGGGCGCAGCAAAGGCATTACCGTGTGGTTCACCCCATTGGCATTTGGCGTCGTATTTGCAACCGTGCTGTATTACATCGCACGCATGTTGGCTCTCAGCACTCCGGACCCGGACGGGCGGGAGAGACGCGGCTAGACCGCTTCCCACACGGCTCACTGGCTTGTCCGGCCTGTTCCCGCAAGGGCCATCTCCCCCACCCCAACACATGTGATTAAAATCACATTATTTCTCTCGCGTCTGAACCAAAATTGTCATCAAGACGAAAGACGGATAGGTAGATAGGAATAGCCACGGATCGGCGCGTGTAAGTAGGGGAAATATCCGCGCCCTTCCGTGGCTCGCTTTTTTTGCCTTATGCGCCCACCGTCGCCGGTAGAATGTCTTCCACATCCACCCACTGCGTCGGATACACCCCCGTGTAGCATGCCGTACAGAAGCTCGCCGGCGACAGCCCATTGGCCGGCTCATTCGTGGTGCATGAGTACGTCAGCCCCACCAGCGACAGGTACGCCAGCGAGTCCGCCTCGATAAACTCGCGTATCTCCTCAACCGACTTGTTGGCCGCAATCAGCTCCCGTTTGCTCGGTGTGTCCACCCCATAGAAGCACGGGCTGATCGTCGGCGGGCACGAGATGCGCATATGCACCTCCTTCGCCCCCGCTGCACGGCACATGCGCACAATCTTGCGGCTCGTCGTCCCGCGAATAATCGAGTCGTCGATCAGAATGATCCGTTTCCCCTCCAGCAGGCTGCGCACAGGGTTCAGCTTCATGCGCACGCCAAAGTCGCGCGTCCTCTGCTCCGGCTGGATGAACGTCCGCCCCACGTAATGATTTCGTATCAGCCCGAAGTTGAACGGTATCCCGCTCTCCGCCGCATAGCCCAGCGCCGCCGTCACGCCCGAGTCCGGCACCGGCACCACCAGGTCCGCCTCCACGCCGCTCTCCCTCGCCAGTTGCCGCCCCATCTCGTCGCGCGATTGTTGCACCCAGCGCCCGAAGATCTTCGAGTCCGGCCGCGCAAAGTAGACGTGTTCAAAGATGCAGCTCGCCGGCGGCGTTGTCTCCGGAGCGAACCTTCGGCTGGTCACCCCGTCCTCGCTCACCATCACCAACTCGCCCGGCCTTACATCGCGCTCATACTTCGCGTGCAGCAGGTCGAACGCGCAGGTCTCCGACGCAAACACAAACGTATCCGGCTCGCCGTCCACCCCCGCAATCCGCCCCATACTCAGCGGCCGGAAGCCATGCGGGTCCCGTGCCGCAAATATCCGGTTGCGCGTCATCATCACAATCGAGAACGCGCCCTCCACCTGCGCCAGCGACTCCGCAATACAGTCAACCAGCGTGTTGCACCGCGAGTGCGCAATCAGTTGCACAATAATCTCAGAATCCGAGGTCGTCTGGAACAGCGCGCCATCCCTCTCCAGCCGTTCCCTGGAGTTCCCCAGGTTCACCAGGTTCCCATTGTGTGCAATCGCAATCAACCCCTTGGTCGACTCCACCGAAATCGGCTGCGCATTCAGCAGCGCCGAGTCCCCGGTCGTCGAGTAGCGCGTGTGCCCGATGGCCATACTCCCCGGCAGCCTGGCCAGCACCTCGTCGGTGAAGATCTCGCTCACCAACCCCATGCCTTTGATATCGTTCAGCTCGTGCCCATCCGCGCTGGCAATCCCCGCCGACTCCTGCCCGCGGTGCTGCAACGCATACAGCCCCCAGTACGTCATCCGCGCGGCATCCGGATGCCCATACACCGCCATAATGCCGCACTCCTCGCGCAGCTTGTCGAACGGCGTGCTGTCCTGATCCTCTATCTCTGTAGAAGTGTCATCCTGAGCGAAGCTGCTCACAGCGTGAGCAGCGCAGTCGAAGGACCTGCGGTTGTCTCTACCCTCGCCCATAATCATCCGCTCGCTCATGCGGTCACCACCTCCGCCGCAAGCTGCGTTTCGAGTGTGGAACTGAAGTGATGCTTCAGATCAGCAAGTGGCGCATCAATCGCAGTATCGCCATTGATGCTGACCCGTAGCGACCTGCCGGTGACGGTACCGAGAGGGGCCACATAAGTCCCCGCGAACTCCTTCAGAACATCGCGTATCTCATCCAGATTCGCAGGGGCACAGCTAGCGATGACCGAAGAACCAATCTCCGCAAAAAGCACTTCAGTGAAGTAATACGGTTCTGATTTGAGGGTACCGGTCGCAATCTCCGCGCCCAGACCGCCGGCGATTGCGGCCTTCGCCGCCGTGGTAATGAAGCCACCGTCGCTGATGTCCGCCGCGGAATTGAGCAGCCCGCGCTTTGCCAGCGCTGCCAGCGACTGATGCAGTGCGGACTCTTCCGCCAGATCGAGCACTACGGGTTCGCCCCAGAGCGGCCACCCAACGCTTTGAGCGAACGCTCCCGCCCCCAGATCGCTTTCAGCCTTGCGTCCCTTGCCTCGAAACGCAGAGAGAAATAGGGCCGTGTCGCCCTCGCGCTGAAACCCGCTTGGCACAGCCTTCGATACATCGTCCAGAATCCCCACCACTCCCATCACCGGCGTCGGATAGATCCCCTCGCCCCGCGTCTCGTTGTAGAACGAAACATTGCCGCCCGTAATCGGCGTCCCCAACGCTGTGCACGCCTCCGCGATCCCATCGATCGTCGCCGAGAACTGCGCCATGATCTCCGGCTTCTCCGGGTTGCCAAAGTTCAGACAGTTCGTCGCCGCCACCGGAGTCGCCCCCGTACACGCCACCTTGCGCGCCGCCTCCGCCACCGCATGCATCGCGCCCAGCTTCGGGTCCAGATAACACCACCGCCCATTGCCCGCCAGCGCCATCGCCAACCCGCGTTCCGGCCCCGCCACCGAACCGGGTGCCCCATTCATCGCGCCTTTTGCGATGGGTGGGTTATCGAGCGAAGCTCGACCGTCTTCCTTCGTAGTGCCACTCCCTTTTATCCTCATCACCCCGGCCTCACCGCCCGGCCCCTGCACCGTATTGCTCTGCACCATCGAGTCGTACTGCTCAAACACCCATCGCTTGTCGCAGATGTTCGCGCTGGCCAGCAGTTTCTTCAGGTCCGCCGTATAGTCCCTTGGCTTCTTCAGCTCCTCCAGCACCCACGCCGGGGGATCCATCGGCACCGGCGCCTTCCACACTCCCACTGGCCGATTGTACACCGGGGCCTCGTCGGTCAGCGCCTTGTTGGGGATCTCCGCGACTAAGTTCGCCATGGTGCGTCACGCGCATCGTATCGTCCGCCGTCACAATCCCCACAATCGAAGCGTCCAGCCCCCACTTCGCGAAGACCGCCAGCACCTCGCCCTCGCGCCCCTTGTCGGCCACCAGCAGCATCCGCTCCTGCGACTCCGAGAGCATGATCTCGTACGCCGTCATGCCCGTCGCCCGCTGCGGCACCAGATCCAGCTCAATCGTCAGCCCCAGCTCGCCCCGCGCGCCCATCTCGCAGGTCGAGCAGGTCAGTCCCGCCGCGCCCATGTCCTGAATCCCAACCACCGCGCCGGTCGCCATCGCCTCCAGGCATGCCTCCAGCAGCAGCTTCTCCATGAACGGGTCGCCCATCTGCACGTTGGGCCGCTTCGCCTCCGTATCCTCGGTGAACTCCTCGCTCGCCATCGTCGCGCCGTGGATGCCGTCGCGCCCCGTCTTCGCCCCCACATAGATCACCGGGTTGCCCACGCCGGTCGCCTTCGCATAAAAAATCTCGTCCTTCTTCACCAGCCCCAGCGCAAACGCATTCACCAGCGGATTGCCGCTGTAGCACGCCTCGAACTTCGTCTCGCCCGCCCAGGTTCGGCACGCCAAAGCAGTTGCCATAGCTCGCAATCCCGCCCACCACGCCGTTCACAATCGCATGGTTGCGCCGCCGCAGAGCCGCGTCCGGCTCGGCCTCGTCCAGCGGCCCGAACCGCAGCGAATCCATCACCGCCAGCGGCCGCGCATTCATCGTAAAGATGTCGCGCAGAATCCCGCCCACGCCCGTCGCCGCTCCCTGGTGCGGCTCTACGTAGCTGGGATGGTTGTGGCTCTCGATCTTGAACGCGCACGCCCACCCATCGCCCACGTCGATGATCCCGGCGTTCTCGCCCGGCCCCTGCACCACGCTCCCCGGCCCCGTCGTCCGCGTCCCCCGCGTCGGCAGCCGCTTCAGATGGACGCGGCTGCTCTTGTACGAACAATGCTCGCTCCACATCACGCTGAAGATTCCCAACTCGGTCAGGCTCGGCGTCGCGCCCCATCTTCTTTTCGATGCTGGCGTACTCCTCCGGAGTGATGCTATGCGTCTTCAGCAGCGCGGGAGTGATCTCGGCTGGCGTCGGTATCTGGATTGTGTCGGCAGCTTGCGCCGGAGATGCGGAGGCTGGCTCAACTCGGGTAGGCATAGCTCGGTAAGATTATTGTCGCACGGCACCGCCAGCCCCTGAATTGTCATTCTGACCTTGTCCCTGAGCGCAGTCGAAGGGAAAGGGGAAGAATCCCCGCATTTGTCTTGCTTAAGGGCACGGCTTCAGCCGTGCCGTAAGCGCTGCATTTGTAGTACGGCTTCAGCCGCTGAGGGCCCCATTCCGAGCCGACGACCGCCTTTTTAGCGAGCGGCAGCCTTCCCGCGACGGCGTAGTTGTTTGAACTCGTTCACGAAGTCCTCTTCCTCTACGTCTCGCAGTTCAGCTGCAAGCCGATCTGCCGCATCCTTCAAGACAGCTAGCTCTGCCGGCCTGGCTGACCTGCGAGGCGTGGGAACATAGACGCCAAGGGTTTCCCCACGACGCGTCACTGCCACGGGCACACTGGACACCAGAAAGCTCGATATCTGCTCCCGAAACTCCCTCACTCCAACTTTGATCGCAGGCATAAACGCCTCCTTGTGTACACAAAAGTGTACACAAGGAGCATGGCTGATTTCAAGCTTTCGAGCGACGGAAGAAATCCGCTATCGCCAAACCCTCCGGCGCTGCAACTTCGAGTGCTGGTTCGGCTCGCTGACTAGGCATGGCTCAGTACCTGGACTGGCGCGTGTTACGTCATCCACCGCACCATCCGCCAACCACCCCTACTCCTACTACTCGTCATCCCGGTCGGAGCGCCCAGCGCCAACGGCGTGCCACCATGCCCAGCGCCACCGGCGCGGCCTATACCAGCCTGGGGCATCGCCCCAAGTACTCGCACCTAACTGGAACGAGGGCTGAAGGCTCGACCTATACTGGGTGCCACACATCTCGATTTTGAGATGTGGGTGGAAGGATTCAGCAGGGAACCTCGAAGGGGTAGGAATTTAACAGATGCTTTCCAACGGCGTTGCGACTTCATTGCCTGCGGCAGCGAACCACACCTCCACCGGCATGCTACGCTCTCGAAACCGACACAGGATGTACCGTGCGTTGTCCCGATGTCTCATCAAGTGCGACTCCATCAATCGGAAAACCTCGTTCGCATAATCGATAATCGTTTGTCGATCCGCCTCTAGACGCTCCGGTGTCGGATTAAAGGCATATTTCTCGGGAGAACCACGGTGTAGCTTATCGCCACAGATACCGTTCAATTTCTGTAGGTTGGCCTTTGTCAGATACGATGCGTTGATCTCGTCCAATTGGACTCTGCTTTTCGTAATGGTCATCGTCTTTGGCTTTGGGTAGAAGTCTTGATGCAGCTCGCTGAGTTGCTTTATTAGCGCATCCGCTGACCATGCCTTTTGAAACTTTGGTGCCTGTAGTTCCTCGAGGTATGCGTGCGCGATAACGCACGCATAGGAAATGCATTCACAGATGATGCGAAGCTGTAGAAAGCAAAATTCGTGTGCCAGCGGCCCATGGAGTGCAGTTCGACCGCTCAATACGTCTTCAATCGTATACAAACGCTCTTTGATCTCCTGCATCAAGTCCGTGTACCTCGGGTCTTGTTTCATCTAAACTTTCTCCTATGCCGGGTGCTCCACATTTCAAGTATTAGATGTCGGTTCACCCTCACTTCCCCGTACTCCCAAATCCCCCCGCGCCTCTTGCTGCCTCGCCCAGCTCCGCAACCTCCTCGAAGCTCGCCTCTATCCGCGCCACAATCCGCAACTGCGCAATCCTGTCTCCCGCCTTGATCTCCACCGCCTCCGCGTTCAGGTTCGTCATCACCACCCGAATCTCCCCTCGGTATCCCGGATCGATCACTCCCGCCAGTGTTGTCACCCCGCGCACGGCCAGCCCCGACCTGTCCTCTACTAAAGCTCCATGGGTCGGCGGAAACTCCATCGCAATCCCCGTCGGCACCGCTGCGGTCGATCCCGCCTCGCCCGCCGCCTCCAGCCGCGCGTCGGCGCACGCATACAGGTCCGCCGCCAGGTCGCCGTACTCCCCCGCATGGGCATACCGCGGCATCCGCGCCGCCTCCACCAACTTCTTCACTTTGATCGCAACCATCCCACAATTCTAATTGCCACCGGCAGTCTAGAATCGAAACGAATGCTCGCCCGATCTCCGCGCCTTCTTCAATCCGCCCACAGCCAACCCACTTCGAGCCACTGCCCGCATCTTCTGGGTCGCTCTCCTCGTCCGCGTCCTCTATATCACCCTCGCCCACACCTACCGCTTCCGCCTCTGCCGAAGACCACTTCCAGTTCGGCTGGGAGGCGGGGCGCATCGCCCGCGCGCTGGTCACCGGCTATGGCTACGCAGACCCATTCCAACGCGTACATCGCCCACACCGGCCCCACCGCGTGGCTTCCGCCGCTCTATCCCCTGCTGATGGCCGCCATATTCAGCCTCTTCGGCGTTTACACCGCACGCCTCCGCCTGGGTTCTGCTCACCATCACAGCCGTCTTCTCCGCCGCCACCGCGTCGCCATCTGCGAGATCGCCGCCCGCTGCTTCAACCGCCGCGTCGCTCTCTGGTCCGCGTGGCTCTGGGCGCTCTATCCCGCCGCCATGCAGTACGCCGTCCGCTGGCTATGGGAGATGCCCATCACCACCGCTCTCTTCTCCTTCACCCTCGTCCTCGCCCTCCGCATGAGAGCATCGGCAGCTCGATCCGCCAACAGCTCAACCTGATCCCTGTCAATCCCTGTCCCCTGTAACTTCCTGGCTCCTCTTCGGCCTCCTCTGGGCCCTCATCGCCCTCTCCAACTCCACTCTCCTCATCTTCCTCCCCATCTGCGGCCTTTGGATTCTGCTTCCTGCACTGGACACGAATCTGCGTGCCCCATCCAAGCTCCGCTTGGGTGAGATTCTCCATCTTCTAATCGCCCCCACTCTCGCCGCCCTCCTCTTCCTCGCCTGCATCGCTCCCTGGATCCATCCGCAACTGGCAAGCCTTCCACGCCTTCATCCCACTGCGCTGCAACCTCGGCGCGGAGCTCTACATGGGCAACGGCCCCGGCTCCAACGGCCTGCTCATGGAGTACTTCCATCCCTTCCAGGCCCCGCCAGCTACGCCTCTACGCGTCGCTCGGCGAGGTCCACTACGTTGCCCAGCGCGGCGCCGCTGCTAAGGCCTTCATCGCCGCCCACCCGTCCACTTCGCCGCAGACGTAGCCCGCCGCATCTTCTTCTTCTGGCTGGCGTCCCCATCCCACCGATGAAGCCTGGTACAACGAACCTGGCCGCACCCTCAACTTCGCCTTCATCTCCATTGCCGGGCTGCTTGGCCTCGCTCTGGCCCTCCGCCGCCGCATCCCCGCCGCCGGTCTCTTTGCCTGGGCCTTCCTTCTCCTGCCTATCCCCTACTATCTAGTCACCGTTCACGCCCGATTCCGCCATCCGCTGGAACCGCTCATCTGCATCCTCGCCGTCTTCCTCTTCCAGTCCGCTAAGCGCGTAAAGCGCACTGCATGAGCAGTCCCTGCTTGCACCTCCTTTGCAACCCTCCCGTTTACCGGGCTTTGCACGCTCAGGCCTTATACTGAAGGCCTATGGTGCGTGATGGCTACTTCTATGCGTTAGGGATGGGTGTGATCGCCATTCTTCTGTGGCTGCTGACCCAGAAGGTGCCGCTGACCTTGCTGCCTCTGCTGCTGGCGCTGTGTTTCCTGTGGTTCTTCCGCGACCCCGAGCGCATCATACCTAACGGGCCGGGAGAGATCGTCTCGCCCGCCGACGGGGTGATCACCCAGTCTGAGTGGATTGAGACCTCCAGCGGAAGCCGGCTGCGCCTCAGCATCTTTCTCAGCGTCTTCGATGTGCATGTCAATCGAGCGCCCATCTCCGGCACAGTCCGCGCGGTGGAGTACCGTGAGGGCGAATTCATGAATGCCATGAGTGCCATGTCGGCCGTGACCAATGAACAGACCCTGGTGGCGATCGACGCGGGCGACTGCGAAGTCAGCTACAAACAGATCGCCGGCCTGCTTGCCCGCCGCATCATTTGCACGGTCAAGGTTGGAGATCGCGTTCAGCGCGGTCAGCGCGTCGGCATGATCAAATTCGGATCGCGGGTCGATGTTCTGATTCCCGCCGACGCTGTGCCCAAGGTCAGCCTGGCCACTCATGTGCGCGGCGGGTCCACGGTCCTTGCGGTGATGCCGCAGGTGGCCGGCGAGCCCGCCGGCGTCGCCGCGGAGGTGGCCTCCTGATGGCCGCCGAACAGTTGGGCCTGCGCGATCATAACGGCCTTGAGATGCGGCCACGCCGTCCCAGCCGCGGCATGTACGTCCTGCCTTCGCTGTTCACCGCAGGCAACATTGCTCTGGGCTACTACGCCATGACGCAGAGCGTACAGGGTTCGGTGGCCGAGCCGGTCTACTTCGATCACGCAGCCATGGCCATTGGAGTTGCGGCGCTATTGGACGGCGTGGACGGCTTCATCGCGCGCGTCACCCACACTGCCAGCGACTTTGGCCATGAGCTCGATTCCCTGGCCGATGTCATCACCTTCGGCGTCGCGCCTAGCCTGCTCGCCTACATCTGGGGTTTCCGCATGTTGCCGCTCACGGTCCATCCCGACCTGCGCGAGAACGTGCTGCATGCCGGCGTCTTCGTCTGTTTCTTGTTTCTCGTCTGCGGCGCCAGCCGTCTGGCGCGCTTCAATATCAGCACTAATCTGCAGCCGCGCAACCCCGGCAAGCCGGGACACAAGTTCTTCGTCGGCATGCCCATACCGGCTGGCGCGGGAATCGTCGCAGCAGTTGTCCACTTTTTCAACGGATCTCCTATCTATATTCCTTGGGTCTCCCTGGTCTGGCTCCTGCTCCTTCTCTTCACCGGCTTCCTCATGGTCAGCAGTTGGCGCTTCTGGAGCGCCAAGGAGGTCACCTCCGGCGACCGCCATCCAGCTCGTTTCTTCACTCTGATTGCGGTGATCTTCAGCCTGATCGCATGGAACTCAGAGTGGGCATTGATGATCATTGCCTTCGGATACCTGATCTCTGGCGTATTCGCGCGGCTGGCCTACTCCTGGGGCCGCAGGCGGCGTCACTCCCAGCAGTCCGGCCCAGCATAGCTGTAGTTCGCGGTAACAAGGCTGCTGCACCCCGTTGGAAGGCATAGTGCAGCACATTGGAAGTGAGAGAGGCGACTAAGCTCGTGATGACGGGTAGAGAATTTCGCATCGGCATCGTCGGGGCCTCCTCGCTGGCAGGCAAGGAGCTCAGCGACTCCCTGGCCGACTCCACGCTGGCCGCCAGCGACATTACCCTGCTGGACGATGACCACACAGCCGGGCTGATGACCACCGCCGGTGACGAGGTCTCCTTCATCCAGAAGATCGAGCCGGAGTCCTTCGCCGGTCTCGACTTCGTCTTTTTTGCCGGCGATCCCGCAAACACTCTTAAATACTGGAAGATCGCGCGCCTGGCAGGGGCCAGCATCATCGACATGACCGGCGCTCTGGAGGCGGAGCCCGCGGTCGTTGTGCGCGGTCCTTGGGCCGTTCTCTCCGCGGAGACGCCTGACAACCAACAGACCCACCCAAATACGCGCGAACCCGACCTCACCACTCCCGCCGTGGTCTCAGCCCATCCTGCCGCGCTGATGCTTCTGCTGGCGATCGACCGGCTGCACGCAGGGCGTCCGCTGCGCGCCGTCTCCGCAACCGTCTTCGAGCCTGCATCCCAGCATGGCCGCGCCGCCATGGACGAACTGCATCAGCAGACCGTGAGCCTGCTCTCCTTTCAAACCTTGCCGCGCGAACAATTCGACGCGCAGGTCGCCTTCAATCTGCTGCCTTCGCTCGGCGGCGCGGCAAAGGTAAACCTGGAGGCAGCTAAACAACGCATCGCATCCCACTACGCCGCGCTCTCGGCAGAGGCGCTGCCGACGCTGGCGCTCAATCTGGTCCAGGCTCCGGTCTTCCATGGCTACGTGGCGTCGCTGTTGGTAGAGTTGCAACGCCCAGCCACAGTCGCCCAGATGGAAGCGGCCGCGTATGGCGAGCAGGTGGATCTGGTTGATGCCCATTCCGACCCGCCCAGCAATCTCAGCGCAGCCGGCCAACCCGACGTTATGCTGCAGATCGCTTCTGCAGCGGACGGGGACGCTCCCACCAATCGCTTCTGGCTATGGCTCGCCGCAGACAACCTCAAGCTCGCGGCGCTCAACGCAATCGCCTGCGCCAACGAGTTGCGCCGCCTCAGACCGCAGGGCAAAGTGCAATAACATCGCGCCCCCGCCCCATGACTCATCTGGTTCCTCGTCCGCTTCGCCGCAGCACTGTGCTACACTGGTATTGCGCTTGACTGATAACAGCGCAGGCATCGCAGGCAAGGACACCCTAATTCTGCAACTTACCAGTTGCATCCGTGTCTGGCCAGAGACTGCGATTTGCCCTTACCACCGCAGTTCTTCTGCATCCTGGGCCACGGGGGCGTTGAGTGACTTTGCCGTAACGGCATTTGTCATGGTGCGCCTGGGCCGGTTCGGAAGATAAAAAATGCGCTGGATGCTCTGGCTGAGGATGCGTCATGGGACGCGTCTCGCCGTGCAGCAGCAACGCTTCGTATGCGACAGCAATGCTGACTACAAGATTCCCAAGGTGCTTCGGCGCCACTGCATTTCTTTGCCGCTCCATCTACACACATAGAAAATTTGAAAAGGAACCATTTTGACATCCGCAACTCTTGAGCCTGAGGCTATTTCCAAAACATCTAACTACAACATGAACCAGGCAACATCGACTAACTATCCTCCTCCTGCGTACGACGCAGCCAAATCCGCGGCAATCGACGCCATCGTCGATGCCTCTGAGATCGAGACCGATCCGCTCACCCACCTCCCCTTCCTGAAGAATGTCCACTTCAACGATTTCAATATCTCCGATGGACTGAAGCACCGCCTCAGCGCGGCAGGCTTCAAGACCCCAACGCCTGTGCAGGCCAAGGCCATTCCTCCAGCGCTGGAAGGCGCGGACATCCTCGCCACCGCCGCCACCGGCACAGGCAAAACACTCAGCTTTTTAATCCCCATGATCGAGCTCATGGACGCCAACCCGCTCCCCGTCGTCAAAGGCAAGCGCGGCCCCATCCGCTCGCTCATCCTGCTGCCCACGCGCGAGCTTGCCATGCAGGTGCTGGAACATTATTCCAAGCTCGTCCCCAGCGCCAAGAACGACGCAGTACTCGTCGTCGGCGGCCTCAGCGAGAACACTCAGCTCGACCAGCTTGCCCGCGGCCCACGCCTCGTCGTCGCAACCCCCGGCCGGTTGGAGGACTTCCTCCGCCGTCGCGCAGTCTCCATCGGCGCGGTCGAGATGCTGGTGCTCGACGAAGTGGATCGCATGTTGGACATGGGATTCCTGCCCTCCATCCGCCGCATCGTCGGAGCGCTTCCCCGCTCTCGCCAGACCATGTGCTACTCCGCCACGCTCGACGGCAACGTCCGCGAGGTGGTGCGCGACTATGTGCGCAATCCCGTGCATGTCGAGATCGGCCAGACCTCGCATCCCTGCGACCAGGTCGAACTGCGCGCCTGCACCGTCATGCAGGACCAGAAGCTCGGCCTGCTCGACCAGATGCTGCGCGAGGAGACCGGCACATTCCTCGTCTTCTCCCGCACCAAGCACGGCGCAGACCGCATCTCCAAAAAGCTGGAGCGCCTCGGCCACGACGTGGACGTCATCCACGGCGATCGCTCGCAATCGCAGCGCACTGCCGCCCTCAAGGGCTTCTCCACCGGCAAGCATCGCGTTCTGGTCGCCACCGACGTCGCCGCCCGTGGCATCGACGTGCAGGACATCGCGCACGTCGTCAACTACGACCTGCCCAATGGCTCCGACGACTTCGTCCACCGCATCGGACGAACTGGCCGCGCCGGCGCAACCGGCATCGCCACCACCTTCGTTATGCCCCAGGAGCGCTCCGACGCGCGCCGCATGGAGCGCGAGCTCAAGGTAAAGTTCAATTGGAGCGAGGCCGATAAGGGCCTTGAGAAGGAGGAGCGCAACAAGCCCCTCGATCTCACCGCGCCGGTCACCGACTTGCTTGCGCTTGAAACACGCGCCTGGAAGTCGGGCGACGCATCGGCCCAGACCCAGGTCAGGACCCACTCCGCCGGCTCCTCCAACGGCAACGGCCGCAATGGCTTCCGAAGCCGCCACGCCGGTGGCTTCTCCTCGGGACGAAGCGCAGGCGGACGCGGCAATGGTGTCCCCGGTCGCAGCAGTTCGCGTCCGGGTGGCAGCCGCTCCGGCCCCGCCCGCCGCAGCCAATAAACCATGGGACTGTAGAGCAGTTTCACTATTGCTGTAGAGAAAAATGAATTGTCATTCTGACCCCTGAGCGTAGCGAATGGGGAAGAATCCCCGCATTTTCAAAGAGTCGTCATTCTGACTCGAAGAGTCAGAATCTCCGTCGTTGTCTTTCTCTCGGATAGCCCGCCTACGGTGCCGCAATCGCAGCTTCCAGCGCCGCATCGCGTCCGGCTAGATCGTTGGCAAGTGTGCGGGGAGCGGAGATCTCCGGTTGAGGAGTGAACGGCGCGGCGTTCTGTCTCCCCAAAGAACTTCGTCGTGTAGTAGACGGCGATCTTGGAGTTTGGGTAGCACGAACTGCTTGATATTGCCGTAGGTGTTCCAGCCATCCACCGGTCGGTTCGCCGACCAGAGTTGCCTTCAAACTGTTGTGCGCTGGAGTATGATTGATGCCGTGTTGCAGATCGAGCGCATTCATCATCGCAGAGGAAAACGTACATGGACCGATGAGCACGTACAGATGTCCAATGGATTTGGCACGCGCATCCAGACCGTCCTTAAGCGGATCGATCACGGTCGAGTCGCCGCCGCCATTCAATCGCAGGTCAAGCACAACACGTTTGATCGGGATGGGCGTCCGCTTCGGCCAGTACTTGCCCAGTGAAGTCTTTGAAGCTTAGCTTCGGATCGTTCTCACACTCGTTGTACTGAATGTAGAGCGTCTGCGAATCCTCCAGATATTGGTACCAGTAATCTTGTTCAGGTGACTATGGGAGAGAGGCGTCGGAAGATGCAGTCCCGTCTGTGAGGCGAAGTAAGGTCGGCATGGGATCGGCAAGACGCAACCGAGAGGGTGAATGGCGGCTGCCCGGGTTTTTCGAGCGTCACTGCAACCCGTCCATCCGCTCCGATCAGATTGAAGTGCCGCAACACCGCCTCTTCACGGAGAAACTGCGTCGCGCTGTAACATGCAGCCACGAATCGTTTTCGTAAGAGATGTACGGCGCAAGTCTGGTGAGAAGCTGGTCCGGCGGGCTCGTCTCCGATCTTGACGACCAGCGCGCCAAGTGCGTCGGCGTACTCCTGCGACGCGGCATCACTGCCAGACCTTCGGGGTACCAGTTGAAACCGCAGCGGCAGGCGGGCGCTGAAGGTCGCCTCCCTGAGGGAAAGAGCCATTATGCGCGACATGGGCGCTGTCTATCAGATGCATGAGGCGGAACGAAATCTCATCGTCCGAGGTTGTAGGGATGTCGGATTTCAAACTGGCGATTGCGGAATCGAAGGTCACAGGCGGATAGAGCTTGGCGAAGTCCTTTTGCCCTCTGTAGTGATGGTGCCGCTCTAGAGGTATCAGCAAGAAAACACTTGAATATCCTGCTGCCACTTAGCCTCGCGGTCAGGCGAATCCGTCGTCTGCGCTTGTACCGAAAGCGTTGCAATGCAAAATAGCCCGGTGATGCACCACGTCTGGAACTGGCCCCTCGACATGATCTTCGCGCCCCGAATTCATGAACTTCACTTGCGCCTCCATGCTACTACGCCGTTTCCCTGTAAACTTGAAGGTACCCCATGATCTCAGTCTCCAATGTCACCATGCGCTACGGCGCAAAAATCCTCTTCGAGGATGTCTCGGTCGCCTTCACCAGCGGCCGCCGCTACGGCCTCACCGGCCCCAACGGCGCGGGCAAAACCACCTTCATGAAGGTCCTCTCCGGCGAGCTCGACCCGCAGAAGGGCGACGTCGTCCGTCCGCGCAAGCTCGGCGTGCTCTCCCAGGACCAGTACGCCTTCGACGCCTACCGCGTCATCGACACCGTCATCATGGGCAACAAACCGCTCTGGGCAGCACTCGAGGAGCGCGAGCACATCTACGCCAAGCACGAGATGACCGACGCCGACGGCAGCCGTCTCGGCGAGCTCGAAGGCATCGTCGGCGAAGAGGACGGCTACGAGGCCGAATCCAACGCCGCAATCCTGCTGCAAGGCCTCGACATTCCCGACGCGCTGCACGAGCGCAAGATGTCCGAGCTGCAGGGCGGCCAAAAGGTCCGCGTCCTGCTCGCCCAGGCCCTCTTCGGCGAACCCCAGGCGCTTCTGCTCGACGAGCCCACCAACTACCTCGACCTCGACTCCATCCTCTGGCTGCAGGACTTCCTCGTCCGCTACAACGGCACGCTCATCACCATCTCCCACGACCGCCACTTCCTCAACTCCGTCTGCACCCACATCGCCGACATCGACTACGAGACCATCATCCTCTACAACGGCGGCTACGACGACATGGTCGAGCAGAAGACCGCCATCCGCTCCCGCATCGAGAGCCAGAACGAGCAGCGCGAGAAGAAAATCGCCCAGCTCAACGAGTTCATCGCGCGCTTCTCCGGCGGCACGCGCTCCAGCCAGGTCACCTCGCGCAAGAAGGAGGTCGATCGGCTCGCCACCACCGAGCTGGCCCGCTCCAACATCCAGCGCCCCTACATCCGCTTCGAGCAGGCGCGTCCCTCCGGCAAGCACGTCCTCGAATTCGAAGATGTCTCCAAGGCCTACGCGCAGCAGGACGGCCCGCCGCTGCAAGTCATCGACAGCTTCTCCGCCTCACTCATGCGCGGCGACAAGATCGCCCTCATGGGCCGCAACGGCCAGGGCAAGTCCACCCTGCTCAAGGCGCTGCTGGCCAACGCGCCCGGCGTCGACGAGGCCGACGTCTCCATCGACTCAGGCACCGTCAAGTGGGGCCACGAGGCGCAGATCGGCTACTTCGCGCAGGACTTCGCCAGCTCCATCCAGATGGGAATGACCGTCAACGACTGGCTCTATCAGTTCGACGAGGACGCCACCAAGGAAGACATCCGCGGCATCCTCGGCCGCATGCTCTTCCGCGGCGAAGAGGGCATGAAGATGACCGACGCGCTCTCCGGCGGCGAGTCCGCCCGCCTGCTCTTCTGCAAGCTCATGCTGCAAAAGCCCAACATCCTCGTCCTCGACGAGCCCTCCAACCACCTCGACCTCGAAGCCAGCAACGCCCTCAACCTCGCCCTGCAGAAGTACGAGGGCACCGTCCTCCTGGTCACCCACGACCTCGACCTCATCGACGAGGTCGCCACCCGCATCTGGCACTTCGAGGGCGGCCCATCCGCCTTCCGCATCGTCGACTTCAAAGGCCCCTACGCCGAATACCAACAGCAACTGGCCGCGGCAAAGTAAGTTGGCTCGGCGAAGTATCAAGGCCAAGAACTGGGAGTCGTCATTCTGACTCGAAGCCGGGGTCCCCGGCCAGCTTTGCTGACTGGGGTGGGAAGAGTCAGAATCTCTGTCGTAGCTCTTGCGGATTAGCAGCGCGCTGAAGGCGCGTCATATACCAGCCTGGGCCGGAGGCCCAGGTTCCCGGCCTCGAAACCGCTGAGGGCTGAAGGCCCGAAATATAAGCGGCTATTGCTTCGCGCTGACAATCTCAATCTTCAGGTCCAGCGCGGCCAGCACACCGGTCAGAGTATCCAGAGTTGGGTTCCCTTTTTCAGAGAGCGACCGGTACAGCGTCTCCCGCTGTAGCCCGGACTCCTGCGCAACCTTGGACATGCGATTGGCCTGCGCCACCTTGCCCAGCGCCGACAGAAAGACCTCCGGCGCCTCCTGCAGAGATGCGTTCAGAAACGCCGCGGCGATCTCCGGATCGGTCAGCTTCTCCAGTTGCCACTCGCGATAGGGCCGCGTCCGCTTAGGCATGGTAGTCCCTCCAGAACTGCTTGGCCGTGTCAATGTCGCGCCGCTGTGTCTTCTTCGTTCCGGCAATCAGCAGAATCACCAACCGTTCGCCGTCCTTGCCGAAATACACACGATATCCGGGGCCCTACATCGATCCTCAATTCAAGGACGCCTTCGCCCACGCTGCGATGGTCGCCCAGATTGCCCATCTCGACCCGCTCCAACCGGGTCATGACGGTGCCATAAACCTGCTTGCTCTGCCGCTCCATCCACTCGCTGAAGGGAGCGCGGCCATCTTCGGTTTCGTAGATCAGAATTTCTTTGGGCGTAACCTGCACCGCGGCCCTCGTGTATCTTATAAATTACAACTCCGTCTGAGACATGTCAAGCCGCCTTCCGCATCATCGACTTCAAAGGCCACTACGCCGAATACCAACTCCAGATGGCGTCAGCGAAGTAGCGTCGTTTCGACGTGAAGCTTCCCTCAGTGCTAAAGGCGGGCTCTTTCAAAACGTATGCAGATTAAACTACCTGCGGCAGGGTGGTGGAGCTGTTTGTATTTTGTCTGCCATTCCATCGCGTGCGAGAAGGCGATTTACCAGTACCGATCAGCACCCCTCCAGCACATACGACCTGAGTTCTTGACAGCTTTTTCGTGATCGGGCTACGCTGCTTATAGCGAGGCCACGCGCTTGACCTTCTTTGATCCGCCCCAGCCGGATCACACTCATGGAGGCAAAGGGGAGTATATCCTCGTCGGTCGCCGGACTTGAGGCAGCCTGCTCTCGGACGAGGACGCTGGGGATCTTTGTCGCGGGAGCGAGAGGCGTGCCCATGACGGCCGATAAAGATTTCAAACGAATCGTGCGGGAGACTGCCCGCCGAACCGGCCAATCCTACGCGGACGTTCAACGACGCCTCCGAACTGGCGGCACCAAGCCGTCCACGGAGAGACAACCTATGAACATCGTTCGTACCATACCAGATGTACGTTCTTTGAATATGCCAGCGAGCCGTGCCTTTTATGAAGGGGTGCTGGGCTTCAATGTGGTAATGGAGCATGCTGGGATGATGATCCTAGCCTCTGCAACTCAGCCCAAGCAGCAGGTCACCGTCAATGCGGATGCCGCAGACGCCATGCCGCTGCCTCCCGGCTTCGCCGTAGATGTGGGCTTCCCTGAAAGCGTCAGCGAGATTCACGAACGAGCAATCGCGCAGGGAGTGACCATCATCGAGCCGATGGAAGACAAGCCCATGGGAATACGGCGATTTTCGGTGCTGGATCCAAATGGAACACGTGTTACGATTGTTGCTCACCTGAATCCGGTCGATCAGCCTCCCCGATAGACGCAACACTGGACGCTTCGGCCCCTGCTGAAGCGTCCATCTCGATCTCTCGCTATCACACAAACCCCTCGGTCAGAGGCATGAGCCTCAGTTAGTCGAATGCTCCCAATCCTTCGATCAGCGCGTCGCGCGCGCTCTATTACGATTGTTCTGTCGAGTCGGTACTTGGAAACGCCGTTATGGCTCCATTTATCCGAGGGAACGGTGCCTGGAAACGGCACCACCACCTGCGGCGGCAAAGTATAAAGCCGATTGCGAGCGGCCAATGCTATACTTTCCGCTATACGCAACCTTCAGACGAGGCTTGCAATCCAATCCTTTAGAGACATGGCGGCCGCAAGGCGCGCTGTGGAGGTACTTTATTCCCCCGATCGATAAGCGTTCCGCAAAGTCCTTCATCCGCACCAACGAACGAATCCGCGCGCGCGAGATTCGCGTCATCGACGAGAACGGCGAGCAGCTCGGCATCATGCCTCCCTTCGAGGCCCTCAAAATGGCCCGCGAGCGCATGCTCGACCTGGTGGAGATCTCGCCCAACGCCGTCCCGCCCGTCTGCCGCATTCAGGACTACGGCAAGTATCTCTACGAGAAAGACAAGAGCGAGCGCGCCGCGCGCAAGAAGCAAAAAGTCATCGTCATCAAGGAAGTCAAGTTCTCCGTCACCGTCGACGAGCACGACTACCAGACCAAGAAGAACATGGCCCTCCGCTTCCTCGGCGACGGCGACAAGGTCAAGGCATCGCTGCGCTTCAAGGGCCGCCAGATGGCCCACCGCGACCTCGGCTACAAGATCGTCAATCGCCTCATTCAGGACCTCGGCGACGCCGCATTGGTCGAGTTCATGCCGCGCATGGAAGGCACCACCCTGCACGCCATCATTGCTCCCTCGCGCAAGACAGAAGCCGCGCCCAAGAAGCCGCCCCAGCGCCGGACGCCAAGCCAGCCGACGCAAAACCGGCTGTAGCCGCAGCGCCAGTCGCTACGCCGCCCGACACTCCACCCCCGCAGGCTTGAGCGCCAACGGCGCGCACCATACCAGCCTAGGGCGAATAGCGCCATCGGCGCGTTCTATACCAGCCTGGGGCGTAGCCCCAGGTAATGTCGTCCCGGGAGACTGCGGGCTGAAGGCCCGCGCTATAGCTGTCCATGGAATTGGAATTCGTGGACATAATAAAAATAATTTGGCAAGAATATACTTGACACACCATACCATGCATGTTTAGTATATAAATACTATGAAAGCGATTGAAAACGTCCCAAAAAGCCTAATTCAAGCAACCCGATACTTCGCAGACCCCGATGTTTGTGTGGAATTTGTTGCCGCGCTCCGCTGGCCGCAAGGCGTGGTGTGTCCGCATTGCGATGGCAAGCGAGTGTCTTATCTTACCTCGCGGCGCATCTGGAAGTGCATGGCGAAGGAATGCCACAAGCAGTTCAGCGTCAAGACTTTGAGTGTTTTTGAGGATTCTCCTATCCCGCTCGATAAATGGCTGACTGCGGTTTGGCTCATCGTGAATTGCAAAAATGGTATTTCCAGCTACGAAATTGCCAAAGATTTAGGCATCACCCAAAAGAGTGCATGGTTCATGCTGCACCGCATCCGGTATGCCCTCTTTACCAAATCATTTGAGAAGCTGGGCGGGGATGATGGAGGGCCGGTAGAGATCGACGAAGCGTATGTCGGCGGGGCACCTGGAAACAGGCATCTCAGCGTCCGCAAAAAGAACGCGTTCGTTCCAGGTGGGGATGGCCTTATGGTGCGCAATCCCAAATACAGAACAAAGGCTGGACGCGGAACCGATAAGGTCGCCGTCTTTGGAATGGTAGACAGGGAGACCCGGCAGGTGCGGACTCAAGTCCTGCCGGAGGTCAAGCGCGAAGTGCTCATGGATGCGATCCTGAATAATATCGAAAAGGGCAGCACTATCTACAGCGACGGCCTGCGCGATTACATGGGACTCAAGACTATGGATTTCGTCCATGAGACCGTCAATCACCTGAATGAGTACGTTCGCGGCGAAGTCCACACCAACGGAATCGAGAATTACTGGTCATTGCTCAAGCGCGGTCTGAGGGGAACCTATATCGCTGTTGAGCCGTTTCACCTTCACCGCTACGCCGATGAGCAGGTATTCCGCTACAACAACCGCGCAACCAAAGATAATCCTTTGGACGACGCGGATCGTTTCATGCTGGCGGTCTCGCAGATCGCAAACAAACGATTGACGTATTCAGAATTAACCGGCAAGACGGCGAGTAGTGTCTAACCCTTTGATGCGGAGACAGGGACGCGGGAAACGGAAGTCCTAGCCCGGTTCTCTCTTTTCTCAGCTTCCATGCGCTCCTGAATCTCAGCCTTTGACACCTTCATAATCTGCCGCATGGCTTCCGTGAAGCGGGTAAATTCTGGATCGGTCGGTGGTGGCTTCATGGGTTTATGATACCTCTTATGTTCCCGATTCTCGTTTGTCCATGCGGTGAGCAAATTGCTCTCCCCTATCGAAGCCTTCAAGATACAACGTCCACTCAACCGTACTGGCCCACGGATAGCGAAGTTTTAACTCTTGTATGCAATCACTGCGAACGACTGTCCGTTCATCAGGTGTCAGACATCCGTTTTCGTCCCGATGACATCCTACACCGAGAATCGCAGTCATCGGTCTTTTGGCGAGTAGAGATGACATGTGACCACAAGCACTGCGAGTTGCCAATCGTAGCGCATATACGAATCTCAGAAGATTTTTCACCGGGGGAAGTAGGAACGAAGGTAGCAAATGCCACGCCGAAACCCGTCTGCGCCGAGGGGCATGTAGCCAAGCTCCATGAACAGCCGAATCTACAAGAGGTGGTATGGATAGGGAGCGATGGTTATTTGACATAGATACTCTCCAAGCCCTATTATGGGTCGTAGAGAGTCGCATCTCACCGAATCTTAGACCCCCGCCCTGGCAGGCGGGGTTTTCATTTGGCAGGTAGCATAGTAGCACACTGTAACCGTCTCTCGCGGAGAAAATTGAAAATGAAAGATTGGCAAACAATCGCACTCGGTTTCGGTGCAGTAGCATGGCTGTCTTGGCTGATTGAGCACTGTGCCGATCACATCATGGGCGGGTTGCGCGAACTAGCGCGAAGGATTGATACAACCAACGATAAGAACGAAGACTAGCAATGCAAGTTCCCACCAGTTCCCGCCAAATCCCGTGGTGTACCAAATATATTACTGCCAATAATTTCGTTTTCTCTTCGCCCAGTCCCATTTTGGGTGTTAGAATCCCTCTTGACCTTCCACCGAGGAGAATAACGCCGTGGCCGATGAACGCAACAAAGCAATCGAATCCGCACTAGCAGCGCTGGAAAAGCAGTTTGGCAAGGGCTCCGTCATGCGGCTGGGCTCCAAGGAGGCCGTGGTTCCCATCGCGGTCATCTCCACCGGCTCCATCTCCTTCGACGCCGCCACCGGCGTTGGCGGTGTCCCGCGCGGCCGGGTCATTGAGGTCTTCGGCCCGGAATCCTCCGGCAAGACCACCATCTCGCTCCAGATCATCGCCGAGGCGCAGCGCGCCGGCGGCCTGGCCGCCTTCGTCGACGCGGAGCACGCGCTCGATCCCGCCTACGCCAAAAAGCTCGGCGTGGACATCGACAACCTCCTCATCTCCCAGCCCGACTACGGCGAGCAGGCGTTGGAAATCGTCGAGGCCCTTGTACGCTCCGGCGCCATCGACGTGCTGGTGGTCGACTCCGTCGCCGCCCTCGTTCCCAAGGCCGAGCTGGACGGCGAGATGGGCGACTCCCACATGGGCTTGCAAGCCCGCCTCATGAGCCAAGCCCTGCGCAAACTCACCGGAACCGTCTCCAAGTCGCGTACCTGTCTCATCTTTATTAACCAAATTCGAGAGAAGATTGGCGTCATGTTCGGCAACCCCGAAACCACCACCGGAGGCAAGGCGCTCAAGTTCTACTCCTCCATGCGTATCGACATCCGCCGCATCGGCGCGGTCAAGGAGGGCGATGTCGTCGTTGGCTCGCGCACCAAGGTCAAGATCGTCAAGAACAAGGTCGCCGCTCCCTTCCGCGACGCCGAGTTCGACATCCTCTACGGCGAGGGAATCTCCCGTGAGGGCGACGCGCTCGACCTCGCCGTCGTCCACGGCATCGTCGACAAGAGCGGCGCGTGGTACAGCTTCCAGGGCGAGCGCATCGGCCAGGGCCGCGAGAATGTGCGTGGCTACCTCAAGGAGAACAAGGACGTCTTCGCCCGCGTCGACAGCGAGCTGCGCAATAAGCTCGGCATCCACGCCGCCACGGTGGCCGTTGAGGTTCCACCCGTCCCGCCGGTGCCGCCGTCGCCGCTCACGAAGCCGTCAAAACCCGCAAGTAACGATTGAATTGTGTGCAACGAAGTGCCGGAAGACTCCTCTTCCGGCACTTTTTGCGTTGCGCCATCTTCTAGCTAATGATCGGCTCGCCCAGCGCAATCACCACCCGTCCCGCCGTGGCATTCAGTATCTCGACAAACGACACAAACAGCGCATCCAGCCCGGTCAGCAGACCGAAGTAGCCGCCAATCCTGCCGCAGGTCCACGGCCCAATGCTGTAGCCAAAGTCGCTCCACGCCAGCAGGAAGAAAGTAACCCACAGCAGCAGGAAGATGCTCCACACCGCCTTGTTCAAGCGGAAGCTGACAACCCAAAGCAGCAGGGTGAATACGCCCCACATCAGCAACACCGTCCCTCCGGCAGCTGGCGGTGGGGCCTTCAGCCAGCCCGCGCCGATCGTCCACTGCAACAGCGCAAACCACCACCAGAACATCCCGTAGGAGCTGAACGCCACCATGCCAAAGGTGTTGCCTGCTTTGAACTCCAGCACTCCGGCCACCAGTTGCGCCAGTCCGCCGTAGGCAAATGCCAGCGGCACCACGATCGGTACCGCCTCATGGGGCAGCAGTCCTGCGTTGATCGCGCTCAGGACGACCGTCGTTAGGCCGAATCCCGCAAGACCCAGAGGCCCGGGATTGGCATGTTTGACTACGATTGGTGCAACAGTTTGTGCGCTGGCGGAGTCGGACATTGCTGAACTTGCTCCTTAAGGTTGACGGTGGCGTGCGCGGTATGCCGCATCAACCATGATGGCTGCTGGCCCTCAAAGTTGCATTAATTTTTCCCGCACCAAATATAAGGGGTACCCGGTCTGCCGAGTACCCCTAGATACTGATCTAGCTGCAGCCTACTGCGGCGGGGTGGGAGCTATCATACCCGGTCCGCCCGGCCCGCGTCCGGCTCCACTAGGACCGCCCGGTCCGCGTCCTGCTCCGCCAGGGCCATTTGTCGCGCCTGGTCCACCAGGCCCGCCCTGTCCGCCGGCTCCGCCGAATCCACCTGCTCCGCGACCCTGATGCAGCTTGGTCCACTGGTCTGGCGTCAGCACGCCTCGGATGCCCAGCAGCATCTTGGCGTCCGCCTTTTCCAGCTCGGCGCGCGCCTCGGCCACTTTGTCGATCTGCGCCATTGCCTTGGTCGTGTCTGGCGGATTGGCGCTCAACAAAGGCTCCAGCATCGCATTCTGCTTCTCCACGTTTGCCTTCAGATCGATCAGTTGAAGCCTGCTCTGCTCGAAGATGCCGTCCATCTTCTTGGTCTGGTCAGGCGTAAGCGCGATCCGCTGCACCACCATGGGGCTGCGCCACCAAATCCCGGCAGGCGCAATGCCGAAGCCCGCCTCCATTCCGCCTCCCTGTGCTCCATGGAAACCGCCGTGCAGGTTGCTGCGATGGGCCATCATGCCGCCGCCGCGCGCGTTGTCGAGCCCATTGCCTCTGCCTGGCATCATGTCCGGTCGCATCCCATGGCCCATGCCGGGACGCATCATTCCCGGATGCATTCCTCGGCCCATGCCGGGCTGCATTCCGGGGCCCGGCGGTGGTTGCCGTTCGATGGGTGCGGCAGCAGGCGCTGGTGCGTTTGCTGCCGGCAGCTGCGGGTGTCTGCTGCGCTGGCGCCAATGGGTGAGGGTGATCGTGCCGCACAGTGCCAATGCGGCCAGGGAAAGTAGTGGGTTGTGTGTCAATCGAAGGGTCATGGTTAGTCCTTCCTTTCGTTCGTTGTTACATCAGAGCTTTGGCTGTCCGCTACTGCCGCGTTGTCGCTAGGATCGTCCAGCGCCTGCATGGAAGCTGGCACCGTCCTGGAGACCTCGCGGTTGACATCTTCCAGCAGGGCCTCGTCGGATTGCGAGGAACTGGCCGTATTGCTGACCGTAGCAGTCGCCGCCACCGTGAGCGGCGTCCCAACTGCGTGACGGCGCAGCACCTGCAACGGGAACAGCGCGGTCAGAAACATTGCGGCCGCTGCCATCCAGTAAGCTGGCACAAACGCCTTCCTGAACTCGGCCCGGCGCGGTAGCTTCCATCGCGGTATGCCGCGCAGTTCCTTTTCGGCGTAAGCGTCGCTTGCCTCGCGGAACAGGGTGATCGCCTCGCGCAGGCTGGCCAGCTCCGCGGAGCATGCCTCGCACGTCTGTAGATGGGCCTCGGCCGGCGTAGGCTCACGCTCCACCGCCTCCGTGAATCGCGCCAGCAGTTCGCCGAACTGCTCGCCCGTCAGGTGAGCTTCGCCCGGTTCTGTCTTAGTTCGTGGTACCAGTTCAGGAGTCATAGCGTCTCCTTTAAGATTGCGTTGTGTGCTGCTGAGTTGTGCGGTGTGCTGCTCTGCGCGGAACGGTTGTGCTGCGTGCGAATGATGGCAAGCGCGCGGTACAGGTGACTCTTTACGGTCCCCAACGGCAGCCCGGTGACCTCTGCAATCTCGGGGATCTCCATCTCTTCCATAAAACGCAGCAGAAATATGGTGCGCTGCCGGCTGCTCAGGCTGTTCACTGTCTGCCATATCTCTGCTACCTGCTGTTGCGCGATCAGGTGCTCCTCGGCGGAGCAGTCGCGCGCAGGAACCAGCGCCGCAACCTCTGCCACATCCACCGCGCTTGCGGTAACCCGCTTCCAGAAGCGGAATCGTCCCGTCCGCGTGTGGTCGCGCGCCAGATTCAGCGCGATGCGGATCAGCCAGGTCGCCACAGAACAGTCCTCGCGGAAGCTACCGCGTGCGCTCCAGGCGCGCAAAAAAGTCTCCTGGGTCAGCGTCTCCGCCGCGTCGCGGTCGCGCAACGTGGCCAGCAGGAAGCGGAATACGCGCGGCTGGTACAGCGCAACCACGCTCTCCAGGTCGTCAAGCGGGGTCTCCAGCTCCTCGCTGCCAAGGGAGAGACTCGTCGTTGGAAACATCTGGACCTCTTCTTGCGCCATATGCATTCCTGCGGCCCGTATGCCCTGGACGCTTCCTGCCCGGACGGCGTGCCGCCTTCCAGTTCCTGTAGCTACTAGGACAGACGCGCGCCATGCCATGCAAGTCTACGGCTACTGCCTAATAATTTACCCCTTGGCCTGAGGTATCCTGCTTCTAGCCATGAAATATGTTAAGGCAATTTACCCTGGCACCTTCGACCCCCTCACCAACGGCCATCTGGATCTGATCGAGCGTGGCTCCAGGATCGTCGACGAACTGGTGGTCGCCATCCTGCGCAACGCCGACAAAGGCGCTCCCCTCTTCTCCGTTGACGAGCGCATCGAGATGATCTCCGAGGCCATCGCGCCGCCGGCTTCACCAACGTCTCCGTCACCACATTCGACGGCCTGCTCGTCGACTTCGCCCGCTCTCAGGGCGCCAAGGCCGTGCTGCGTGGCATCCGCGCCATCACCGACTACGAGTACGAGTTCCCCATGGCCATGATGAACCGCAAGCTCGACCCCAACCTCGAAACCCTCTTCATGATGCCCACCGAGCAGTACACCTACGTCAGCTCGCGCCTCATCAAGGGAGTCTTCAAGCTCGGCGGAGATGTCAGCGCGCTCGTCCCGCCCCTGGTCATGCAACGTCTCAAGGCCAAGGCAATGAAAAAGAATTAGACCTCCAGCGCAACCAAGGCTCTTTGCGGAAGGACCTTGTTTTGCTTAAGGGCACGGCTTCAGCCGTGCCGCAAATGCTGTATTTGTTCTTCGGCTTTAGCCGCTGAGGTCAGGTTTTGAGCCCAACCAAAACCTCTTCCGCAGCCCCTCCCCATCCTCCTTACCCTCCGAATCCACGCGACGAACCACTCAATCTCGGCTAGCCTAAGAATGTGACCACCCGCAAGCCTCCCATCCCGGAGTTCGACCTTACAACCTGGCTGCGCAATCTCCCCAAGGTCGAGCTGCATCTCCACCTCGAAGGCACCATCGAGCCCGAAACCCTCGTCGCGCTCTCCCGCCGCCACGACCCCTCCCCACTCACCCTCGACGACGCCCGCGGCCTCTACACCTATGACGACTTCCTCGGCTTCCTCGCCGCCTTCAAGTCCGTCACCACCCGCCTCTGCACTCCCGCGGACTACGAACTCATCACCTACAACATGGTCCGCGCCCTCGCCGCCCAGGGTGTCGTCCACGCCGAGGTCTACATCTCCTTCGGCATCCTCTACCACTGGAAGCACACCGAAGTAGAACCCTTCGTCGAGGCCATCGAACGCGGCCGAATCCGTGGCGAGAGCGAGTTCGGCACCACCCTCTACTGGCTCATCGACGCCGTACGCAACTTCGGCCCCGAAGAGGCCGCCCGCGTCTTCCGCAAGGCCGCCGAACTCCGCGCCCAATATCCCTCCATCGTCGGCATCGGCATTGGTGGAGACGAGGCCCGCGGCCCCGCATCCCTCTTCAAAGCTCTCTACGCCGAGGCGCGCGAAGCCGGCCTGCGCCTCACCGCCCACGCCGGCGAAACCGGCGGCATCATCGAAGGCCCCGCCAGCATCTGGTCCGCCATCAACATCGGAGCGGAGCGCATCGGCCACGCCCTCGCCGCCCACCACGACCCCGAACTCATGCAGGTCCTCGCCCAGCGCCAGGTCCCCGTCGAGATCTGCGTCACCTCCAACCTCCGCACCGGCTGCTGCCCCTCGCTCGACGACCACCCCCTGCGCGCCTACTTCGACCTCGGCCTCATGGTCACCCTCAACTCCGACGACCCACCCATGTTCGGCGCCTCCCTGCTCGACGAGTTCACCCTCGCCCACTCCCACTTCGGCTTCTCCCTCGACCAGCTCCGCGAACTCGCCGCCAACGCCGTCGAAGCCAGCTTCCTCCCCCCCACCCGCAAACTCGCCCTCCTCTCCCGCATCGAGCAATACAGGTAACCCGATGATCGCCTCTTTCCGAGGCCAATGATAAAGGTGCATCAGTGTCGATAGTGACTCAAACTAACTCTTATGGTGTAACTATCCACGGCTGGATTGTTTTGCCCTAAGCCGCCGTTGGACATATGCTGGAACATGTACTCCAGGAGCACCGAATTATGGGAAGAGGTAAATATCTCCACGCCGGGTCCGACTGTCACGGTGAAGTTGAATTGTGAGGAATAATCGATCGGCACATCCCGAGATGAGTAGACGAATCCCAGATCACAAGCGAGAGACGGCTGAATCGGAAAACGGTTGAGCAAATTCAGTCGCACCCCAAGTGGTGTAGCGGCAAACCCGAATGTCCTCTCGCGCGCCCCGTACACCGGTAGAACTGGGCCACCCGGGAGAAGTACCCCAAGCGGCGTACCGTCCGCAGTGATGGGACGGTAGGGCGGAGAAAAGTATGTCACGGACGGCGTCCCGATAGGCACTATCTCACCGACGAGGACTGGATCGCTCTCTTCAAACAACGGCATGATTCCTGCTTCATAGCTAAACCTGACATTTCGATCTGACAATAACCGCCTTTGAATCTTTGCTCCCCCTGTCCATATCCTTCGATCCTCGCTCTCGCCCAATAGCCCTGGAGTGGACTTAGGTGCCAGGGTAGCGATGACACCCAGACCATCTCTTCCGGACAACTGCCGATCCTGCCCATAGCATGAAAGACCTACCGACAGCGCAATGAGGCCGACCGATATAGATAACTTCATACACTAGCTCCGCATGGAAGAAGCTGCGCGGGAGATCACTCCCGCGCAGTCCGTAGTGATTCCTAGTTGGAAATACTAATCGGAAGACTGACCAAAGAATTGCTTTCTGGCATCGTGAAATAGACGGCAGTGGAAGATAATGCGACGCTCCGCGCCGGGTAAGGCAACGTGCCTTGAATGAGGACTTCACCAGTTCCTACAATCGAGATGGTAAACGATGTCCCGTTGACAGTCGCTGTTATGTCGCCGTTTGTAGCGCTATAAATTGGAGGTGTAAATGCCAACTGGCCTGGAAAAGCTAAATAAGGGGCGATGTATGACTGTGCGTACGCCGCATTGTCACCTAATATCGCCGGCGACGTGGAGGTACTCGAGGCCCCTGTTGGTCTGCCCGATCTTTTGTACCAGTTTCATTGTTAGTGTAGCGCGGCTATTTTTGTCGATCGATAGTCGCAGTCGGGGGTGTGGAGAAGTGGGAAGCGCGTAGCGGTTTCCACTTCTCCATACCCCAAGCTCTTTGCCATCCACGCCTCTGGTGCTGGCGGTCGGTAGCCCAGCGACGAGTGTGGTCGAACTGTGTTGTAGTGTACGCGCCAGCGTTCTGCCAGCACCCGGATTTCCTTCATCGAGTAGAAGATCTCCCCGTTCAGGAACTCGTCCCTCAGCTTCGAGTTGAAGCTCTCGCAGTAGCCGTTCTCCCATGGAGAGCCCGGCTCGATGTACAGCGTCTTGGCTCCTGTGTCTGCCAGCCACTTCCGCAACTCCTTCGCCACGAACTCCGGCCCGTTGTCGGAGCGCAGGTGCTCCGGCACTCCCTTCATCACCATCACGTCGGCCAGCGCCTCGATCACCTTGGCCGAACTCCACCGCCGCTCGGCGCGGACCAGCAGGCACTCCCGGCTGTGTTCATCGATCAGGTTCAGCATCCGCACCGTCCTTCCGTCATGTGTCTTTGCACTCACGAAGTCGTAACTCCATACGTGGTTGCTGCGCTCCGGCCTCAGCCGCACGCACGATCCATCGTTCAACCACAGCCGTCTGCGCGGCTTCTGCCGCTGCGGCACCTTCAGCCCTTCGCGACGCCAGATGCGCTCCACCCGGTCCTTGCCCACCTGCCAGCCGTCCCGCTTCAGCAGCGCCGTGATGCGGCGATAGCCGTAGCGTCCGTACTGGCTGGCCAACTCGATGATGGCCCGGGTGAGTGCATCTTCGTCCTCGCGCTGCGTCAGTTGGTAGCGTTGCGTGCCGCGTGGCTGGTTCACCAGCCGGCACGCCCAACGCTCGCTCATGCCCTGGTCCTGCGCATGATCTGCCGCACAGCGCCGTCGTTCAGGGCTTAGAAGTTTCCCGAGGCGATGTCTTTCAGCACCAACTTCTCCAGGCTCAGCTCGCTGACCAGCCGCTTCAGCTTCGCGTTCTCCTGCTCCAGCTCCTTCAGCCGTCGTGCCTGGTCCACCTGCAACCCGCCGTACTCCTTGCGCCAGCGGTAATAGGTCTGCTCGGTGATCTCCGCTTCCTTGCACGCCAGCGTCGTTGTCTTCCCGTTGGCCACAGCCACTTCAATCTGCCGCAGCAGGTTCACCACCTGCTCAGGCGTGTGCTTCGTCCTTCGTGCCATGTTCCGCTCCTTTTAAGACCAGTTTCTCTCATTCAAACTGGTACAGAAAAGGCCGGGCACTCCAATCCGCCTCCGTCCCAACTTCCCCGAGGCATTCAACAACCGCGGCATCGCCCGTCACAACCAGGGTGACGAACTCCAGGCCATCGCGGACTTCGACCAGGCCATCCGCCTGCAGCCCGACTATGCCGCCGCCTACGCAACCGCTGCGTCTCGCACTCCATCGCTGGCCAGCCTCCAGGCTGCCCTCGACGATTGCAACCACGCGCTCGCCCTGCGCGCCGGCGACCCCTCCGCCCTCGACAGTCGCGGCCTCGTCTATCTCCTCATGAAGAATCCCGCCGCCGCACTCGCCGACTATAATGCCGCGCTAGCCCTCAACCCCAGCAAAGCCTCCTCGCTCTACGGTCGCGGAATCGCCCGCCAGATACTTGGCGACGCCGCCGCCGACGCCGATCTAGCCGCCGCCAAAGCCATGCAGCCCGGCATCGACGAACAATTTTCCAAGTGGGATATCACGCCATCCCCCGTACCCATCAAGCCATGATTTTGCCAGCCGCATGAAAGGTCGTCCCAATGAAGCCCCGTTTCGCTCTTCTGCTCACCCTCGCGCTCTCGCTCTCCGCCGTCCCCGCGTATGCGCACCACTCCTTCGCCGCGGAGTTCGACGGTACCAAGCCTGTGCGTCTGGTCGGCAAGATCACACGCGTCGAGTCGGACCAATCCCCACACCTACTTCTACATCGACGTCGTCGATGCCCAGGGTAAGGTCACCAACTGGGGCGTCGAAGGCGCCAGCCCCGGCGCGCTCAGCCGCCGCGGATGGAAGCGCGAGGACCTCAAAATCGGCGGCAAGGTCGTCGTGGAGGGTTATCGCGCCAAGAACGGCTCTAACCTCGCCGATGGCCGCCTCGTCACCTTGCCCGACGGCCGCAAGGTCTACGGCGGCAGCCCCGGTGACGGCGGTCCCGGAGACGACGGCACCGACCACGGTTCACTTCCCGGCACCAGTAAATAATTCCCGTCAGGATGGAAGGCTGCCCATGCCTCTGCTGCAACATCTCTGCCAACTCCTCTACGACTCCAGCTTTGGCACCATGATCCGCGAGTCGAATAACGCCTTTCCCATCATCGAATCCATCCACGTCCTCAGCATTACCCTTCTCATCGGAACCATCGCGGTCCTCGATCTGCGCATGTTGGGCCTGGTTCTCCGCCCCATCCCCGTCACCCGCGTCGCGCGCAGCGTCCTGCCTCTCACCTGGTCCGGCTTCACCGTCAGCTTCGTCAGCGGCTTCCTTCTCTTCTGGGCCGAGGCAGCCAAGAACTACTCCAACCCCGCCTTCCGCGCCAAACTCATCCTGCTCGCCCTCGCCGGCCTCAACCCGCTCATCTTCCACACCACCATCTATCGCCGTGTCCACCAGTGGGAGACGTTGCACATCTCTCCCTGGCGCGCCCGTGCCGCCGCCATCGCCTCGCTAACCCTGTGGAGCGGAGTCATCGTCGCGGGCCGCGCCATCGCCTACTTCTGAAAGGACCCTGCTTTATGTCGCTTCACCCCCTCTTTATGGCTCTCGCGCACTCGCCACTCGGCCATGCTATGCAGGCCTCCAAGTGGGACTTCGCCATCGTCGAGATGGTGCATCTGCTCGCCCTCGCCATCCTCGGAGGCTCCATCCTGGTCATCGACCTGCGCCTGCTCGGTGTCATCCTCAAGGGCGAGTCGGCGCGCATCATCGGACGCGACCTCGGCCGCCTGCTCTTCGGCAGCCTACTCGTCATGGTCCTCTCCGGCATCGCTCTGCTCTCCGAGGAAGCCGGCAAGTGCTACTATAGCCCTGCTTTTCGCTGCAAGATGGCCCTGCTCGCCGCCGCCATCCTCTTCTACTTCACGCTGCACCGCCGCGCCCTGCGCCACACCGGCTCTGGCAAGCCCAATCTCTGGGCGCGAGCCGCCGCTGTCGTCTCCCTCCTGCTCTGGCTAGGCGTGGGAATCGCTGGCCGGGCCATCGGCCTCCTCTAACTCGCCTTTGTTTGATTTACCGCCTCATCCGGGGGGCCATCCTTGCCCCGGTGCATATGTCTCGCCTCTTCCACTTGGCTTCTGCCCGGCCCAGACCCTCCCGAGCCCCCATCAATCTAACCGCCCATCCCCTTACCCCTGCTGTGTCAGCAGCCCGATCAGGCACTCCTCGAACTCATCCAGGTCGGCACCCAGTTCGCGCGTAGCGCCTGTATACACCAACCGGCCCTTATTGATCACGCTGATCTCGTCGCACAGGCTGCGTATCTCGTGCGAGTCGTGGCTGCTCAGAAACGTCGTCACGTTTTCGTCGACGGCCAGCCGCCGCAGCAGGTTCCACATCTCGCGCTTCGCCGGCAGGTCGAGTCCCCGCGTCGGCTCATCCAGGAACAGCACCTTGGGCTTGCCCATCAGGGCGCGCGCAATCTCCACTCGCCTATTCATCCCCGTGCTGTACGTCCCGATCAGCTTCCCGCGAAAAGCAACGTCCAGCCCAACGTCATCCAACAGGCGCTCCACGTGGTCGCCCGCGTCCGGAATGTTGCGCAGCCGCGCAAAGTACGCAAGATATTCTCGCGCGGTCCACGTCGATTGGCTCTCGCTCGTCTCGTCGCTCACCAGCCCAACCATGCTGCGCACCGCCAGCGGCTCCTTCACCACGTCATGTCCCCACAGCTTCGCGCTGCCCGCGCTGGGCGGCAGCAGAGTGGTCAACATGCGGATGGTCGTCGTCTTGCCCGCGCCATTCAGCCCCAGGAACCCGTACAACCGTCCTTTGGGAATCTTCAGTGTGACGCCATCCACCGCCACAAAGTCGCCAAAGCGTCGCGTAATGCCGTCCATCTCCACGGCGTATTCGCTGGCAATATGGATTTGGCTCGCAGCGTTCATCGCGTCCGTCTCCAGCGCCGGAAGGCAGCCCCAAGGCAAAACAGCGGCAGGATGCTCGCGGCCAGTCCCATCTGGTAGATCGCGCTCGCCACCTCGGCCTCAATCGCCGCGTGCGCGTTGAACGTCCGCAGTTGGCTCTCTCCCGCCACCCGGTACGTCGCCGCAATGGTCAGAGGATAGCGGTCGCCGCCGATGTCCCACGGTTTCGTCGGGTCCAGCATAACCGGGATGCGTACCACCCAACCCGTGGCAATGTGCTGGCCATCCGCGCCCTGCGGCCCGGAGTCGTTCGCATACGTGCGCGTCTCCAGTTGCGGCGCCGCCTGGTTAAGCGCGTCGGCAGCAGCAGCGATCTCCAGTCCATCGTCGCCGTCAATCTTTGCGCGCAGATCGGTGACTCGCTGGCTGGCGTTGACCGGGAGCATCAGCAGAAGGTCTCGTTGTGAGCGTTCGTCCGTACCAAGCGGCCACTCATCCCGGTTGAGCACCGGGCTGCAGCAGCGTCCTCGAGGCCAGCGTCCCGGCACAACCAGGGCTGCACCGCTGTCCGCACGGAACGACAGGCCCCGGATGGCTGGCGCGTTGTTCGCGCGAGGCGCGACCGTGTCGTAGTTGCAATCGGCAACGAAAGCCGGGAACAGAAGCAGCGCGAGGATCGCCAAGCTGATCGTCCATCGCTGGCAGCGCGTAGCCTCCCATGTCTCCACGCCTTGCGCCCGCAGAAACACCCACCCCGCCAGCACCAGTGCGCCAACCACTACCGCCAGCAGGCTGATCCACGTCCGCGTTGTCGTTGTGGGAATGCGATTGGTTGCCAGTGCAAATCCTAGCGCGTTCTTCAGCAGCACAGCTGGACTCGCCAGTGTCAGGTGTCCGGTCCGCGTCGCGCCATTGCCCTGCGCCACCATCAGTTCCTGTAGCGGCATCAGAAACGCGTACGCGAGTAGCACGCCCATGCCCGCCCCAACGGGCGCTGCCAGACTGCGACCGATGAATAGCACCCCGATCAGCGTACCGACGGCGATACTCGCAAACAGCAGGCCGGGCGTCCAGATCAGGAACTTGTGCAGCAGAGGAGGAATACCAACGTGCCATGCATACACCAGCATCATGGGCACAAGCGCCGCGTAATAAGCCACAGCCAGCGTCACCAGTACGAGGAATTTCGCCGCCAGCCAGTCTCCGCGATTCACTGGTGCCGTAAACACGCACTCCACAAATCGATTCGCGCGCGGACTGGCGATCATTCCGGCCGCGACCGGGATAAACATGAGCGGGACGAGGCCATAGGCAATGATCCCGTATCCATCCAGCCACGTATCCTGAGTACCGACGGTCGCCAGCCCTCCGACCGCCAGCAGAATCACCGCCGCCCCGATCCACGCGAACCGGCCACGCATCGTAGCTTTCAGTTCCTCTTTGTAGAGCGTCGCGATGGAGAGAGCGGATGTCATGTGCGCAAGCGGGGGAACGGAATACAACGTCAGACTATTCCGGGAAGCTGAAGCAGAGCTTAAGACCGTGTCGTGTTCTACTCCGCCGCTTTGGGCGCGAAGTAACCCGTATGCGCTCGTACGTGGTAGCGCGGGTCGTTGGCCTGCAGATAGATTGTCCGGAACGACCCATCCTGCTTGAAGTTCGCCGGCCGGTACTCCAGCAGGTACTGGCTGCGCAGCTCTTCTTCGATGCTATTGAAGTCCTCGGCAACGTCCTCGATCTTCACCGGAAAGAAGGGCCGCCCGCCGGTCGTCTCCGCAATCTTGCGCAACGCATCGACGCCCTGCTTGTCCTTGGTTGGGCTAATATCGGTGCTGATCGCATACACGATGGTGTCCGCTCGCTGGCACTCCTTGATCGCGTCTTCTTCCTCCGCGTGGCTGTAGTTGTCCACGCCGTCCGACACCAGTACGATCGCCTTGCGCACCGGCCCGCTCTCGCGCAGCGTCAGCATCTGGTCCTTGCATGTCGAGTAGAGCGCATCGTATAGCGCCGTCCCGCCACCCGGACGCAGCTTGTGGATTCCCTGGTTCAGCAGGTCGATGTTGTTGGTAAATCCCTGCTCCAAGTCCATCTGCACGTCGAAACCCTCCGCGAAGGCGCGATCGTTGCGGTGCAGCACCTGTAGCAGGAACGTACTCGCAGAGTCCTGCTCGAACTGGAAGCGCTGCCGGATCGAGCTGCTGGTGTCCAGCATGATCCCTACCCGCAAAGGAAGGCTCGTCTGCTGGAAGAAGTGAAACACCTGTTCAGGTTTCCTTCCGTCATCCAGCAGCCCAAAGTCCTGCGAATGCAGGCCCGTGATGAACTTCCCGTTCTTGTCCGTCACGGTAAAAACCAGGTCCACCTCGGTGACCGGCACCTTGAGCGTCTGAGTCACTTGGCCCTGGTCTGGAGCCGCCGCCTGATTCGCCTGCGCGGCAGTCGCCGTTGTCGCTTGCCCCTGCGCCCGCGGGGCTACAGCCGCCAGTGCCATTCCCACCCACACAAACAGAACAAGCTTCCTGTACCGTGCAACTCCGCAACCGATTTCGTTCAATGTCTTCACTTGCATGATTCTATCAACTCAAATCCGCTCCGTCCTCAGCAGCGCCAGAAACTTCTCCAGCTCCTGTGGCAACGGAGCTTCCACCGCCACCGTCTTACCAGTCTGCGGATGCGCAAACTCCAGATGCGCCGCATGAAGAAAGTTCCGCTCCAGCCCCATGATTGCCTCGGTTGGCTCTTTTTTGTCATTCCGCAGGGTTGGTTTGTCATTCCGTAGCGCAGCGGAGGAATCTGCTTCTCGTTTACAAGGAGTTAGCACGCGTGGCGCGCCGTACAGCGTATCGCCCACCACCGGATGTCCCAGCGCCTGCGCATGCACCCGAATCTGGTGCGTCCGGCCCGTCTCAATCCGCGCCTCCACCAGCGTGAACGCGCCGTAGCGCGTCGTCATCCGCTGCACCACCGAGAAGTGAGAGACCGCGCTGCGTCCATCCGCTCGCCGTGTCGTCATCCGCGTTCTTCGCACCAGATCGCGCGCGATCGGCAGGTCCACCGTTACTTTGTCCTTGGCCAGCACTCCATGCAGCAGTGCAAGGTAGGTCTTCGCCACCCGCCGCGACGCGAACATCTCACCCAGCTTGCGATGCGTCGCGTCGTCCTTGGCCACCATAATCGCCCCGCTGGTCTGCTTGTCCAGCCGATGCACGATCCCCGGCCGCAGCTCGCCTCCCGCCTCCGACAGCTTCGCCATGTGGAACAGCAGAGCGTTCACCAGCGTACCGCGATTGCGTGTGTCTTCCGTGTTTCCCGCCCCGGCATGCACCATCATTCCCGCCGGCTTGTTCACCACCGCAAGGAACCTGTCCTCATACAGAATGTCGAGCGGAATCTCCTCCGCCATCGCGCGCAGCGGCGCCGGACGCGGCTCGCCCTCTATCTCGATGGCCTCACCGCCGCGCAGCTTATGCTTGGTCTTCGCCGCCGCTCCGTCCACCCGAACCTGTCCCGCCTCGATCAGCAGTTGCACCCGCGCCCGGCTGATCTCAGGAATCGCCTGCGCCAAGTACGCGTCCAGTCGCATCCCCGCCGCTGCCGCATCCGCCGCAAAACTGCGCACCCCGTCCTCGATCTCCGTGTCCTCGTCCAGATCGAGCACCGGCACAACGACTTCAGGTTCGGCCTCTACCCCGCGCGTGGCCCGGTACTCGGCACGCACCGACTGCCGTCGGCCTCCCTTGCGCAGCATGTTCTTAGACGGCATCGCCCGCGTCCTTCCCCAACGTCGCGTCTGCGCTTTAAAGCAATAGAAAACCGACCCACTGGGCCGTGCGGCGAAGCGCTGGTGAACCCGTCCTTAGACGGCGGGACCCTGCCGTGGCTCTTCAGGCATTCCGAACTGGCGGACAGCACACCGAGCCATATATACGAGCAGGACCCCTGTTCATTCAATGTTGGTTCAACCAGCGTTGTCCCCCGCACCTGCTTTGCAGGCCGGTTTCTAGCTTGGATGCTACCCGCGACTGCTCCACATTGCAAGCTGACAGTCCCACCCCCGGCACTTTCCCAGGCGCAATCGTGTCCAAGTTCCTGCCAGCCATCCACGCCCTGCGTATCCGGCCCCGCATCTCCGGCAAGTTCCACAATAGCTAAACCCTCATCCAATAGCCGTACAACCGAAACACTGGTGGTGGATCAGATGGATAGGGTACGCAATGATTCAAGTGAATCGAACTATTTCAGCCAACCCACCGTACCTGCTTCCCGTAGAATGATGCAATCGTGCATAGTAGGCACTCCCGGGGAAAGCACCATATGGGTTCGCCACAGGTGTTTCATCATCCGATCATGACAGGCGTTTGGGTCGCAACCTATGCGCTCTGGATCGTTCCCGAGCTGATGATTGCTAGACGGCGTCCCGGACCGGATGCGCAGAAAGCCGATCGAGGGTCGAAGCTCGTTGTGGTCGGGGCAGTATTTATTGGCATTTCTCTCGGGTTCATTGCTGCGGATACAGTTCCCAGCCTCTTCGTGGGAACGCACTGGAAGACGGTGTTTGCCCTCGGAATTGCCGTCTGGCTCGGCGGAATTTTCCTCCGCCTGTACTCGATTCGCATCCTTGGCCGCTTCTTTACAACGGATGTTGCGATCTCTAGGAACCATCGCATCGTTGAACAGGGGCCGTATCGCTGGCTTCGCCACCCATCCTATCTCGGTGGATTGCTGGCCCAGGTCGGCTTTGGAATGACCATGACCAACTGGCTGGCGATGTTCTTACCCGTCTGTTGCCTCGCAACTGCCTACGCGTATCGAATCCCGATCGAGGAGCAAGCCCTCGTGCGCGGACTCGGCTCCGACTACAGCGACTACATGCGGCGTACCTGGCGGCTGATCCCATATGTCTTCTAGTTCCCATGAGGGACATCCCCGGATAGCCGCTCACATATTCGTCAAGCCGTGGCGCATCTCCTCGTTGAACGACGGCCGTATGAATTCGAGCATCCAAGCTAACTGTGCAAGATACGACTCCCGCCGCTCCATCAGCTTCGCCGTCGCAGCCCCGTACTCCTCGTCCGCCGGCCGCAGTAACCCCTCCGCCGCCAGCGCCGCCGCTGCCCCGCGCAACTCCTCTACCGTTGTATTCAGATACTGTGCGTCCCTCGGGTCCAGCAGCCACACCGGCTCACCCGCCCCCAGGACCCCAGAGAGCCAGTAGGCCTTCCCCGCCAAAAATCTCTTGCGTTGGTCCTCGCTGGTATCGTTGAAGCTGAACGTCTTGTACTTTGGGCTGTAAAAACGTGTAGTCAACGGGACTGGTTGACGGTTCCCGCTCTTTACTAGTTCCAACTGCCCTTGGTCCATCGTCTTGCGCACCGCGTTGTATACAACTCCCTCGGCAAACGGCTGCTCCGGCGCAGCCACTACATCGCGGAAGGTCACCGTCATCGATGCGGCGATCTTTGCGTGCAGCGCGCTCTCTCCGCCGTCCGCCAGCCTTACCTCGCCATGCACCAACGACGTGTCCGCACCTGAGGTTGACTCGTGGAACGGCCAGCCAAATCGCCCAAAGCTCAGCGGAAGACCATGCAGCGTCACATAGCACTCCGGTCGCGGATTGCGCAGCCGCTTGGCCGCCTCATCCATAAACACGTACACCCCGTCCCGCAGATCGGGCCGCCCAAACTCAAACCGTTCGCTCAGCTCCAACATCTGCGTCTTGTTGTCCTTCGGGGCCGCATCCCCAGCCAGCGCGAGCAGGAACTTTGCTGTCCCCCCGCCCGAGTAGTTGTCGCTGGAGTCCGTGCCGCCCGAGTACTTGTCCCCTGCCTCGCTCGAAACCACCCTCAGACCCGCCGCTCGCGCCGCCGACTCCACCTGTACCGCCAACACCTCACTCCGCATAAGTCACACCCTCCTCGCCCACCGCATCCCCACTGCGCGGCAACCACTTCTATCCTATTAGCTTTTGCTGTCGATGGAGTTCGTTCTGAACTTGCATGGCTGGCAGCGCACAACCCCTTACCCCACTAATAAGTGAGGTTGGGATCGTGTGCTGTTCGTTTATGGTTAGTAGGCCACCAGCTTGACTCCGCCCAGCAGGCCCGAGGTCGCAGGCGTTGGCGCACCGCGGCCTCCTCCACCGCCCATGCCGGCGGGCGGCGCTCCCGCTGCGGGCGCTCCGGGCGTAGCGGGTGCTCCCGCAGCAGCCCCTCCACGTCCTCCACGTCCGCCACCTCCACGTCCACCACGCCCTCCGCCAGCGGCAGCTGGAGCGCCAGCGGCGCCAGGCGTCGCGCCAGCTTGTGCCAGCGCCATACCGCCAGCCCCAGCAGCAGCCGGAGCAGCACCGGCGGCAGGCGGCGCGCCCGCTCCTCTCCCGCCTCCGGCGACGTTGGCATACACCTCGATCTTCAGATCGTTGGATCCCTTAATCAGTGCGCCGGTCACATCCCAGCGGTACGGCTGGAACGACCGTGCGCCCACCTCTTTTCCGTTCAGCGTCACATGCGCATAGTCATGCACATCGGCGATCTCCAGGTACACATGCTTTCCCTTGGGCGTCGCGGTTGGGGTGAACTGCATGGTATAAGTGACCGGCCCGGCAAACGTCGTCGATCCCAGCTCCTCCCACGGCTTGATCGGCGTGGTCAACTGCTTGCCGTTCAGGTCCAGCTTCCAGTCGCCGCTCAGGTCCGCAACCGGTGCACCGGATACAAACGACGGCTCCGCTGCGCCGGCAACAGCCTTGGCCAGCGGCCCCACCACAACCACCTTCGCCTCATACGGCCCCAGCGTGAGAGGAACTGTTACCGAATCGCCCTCGGCTTTCGCTGCCGTCATGGCATGGATCTCGCCTGTCGCCAGGTCCCAGTCCTGCGCCGTGCCGTGTCCCGCGATGGTCGCCATGCGCGACTCCGTCGCTGTCGCTCTCGTTGAAGAAGTAGTACATGTCGCCGTCAGTGAACTGGCGGTGCGTGTAGGTCAGCCTTGGGAAAGACGCGTCCAGCTTCACATCCGGCTTGGGCAGGGCAGCAAGCACCGCAGGCGTAATATCGCCCGACGACTCGATCAGCGTGGCGAAGCTCAGGTCCGGCTTCTCCTTCGCATCCATGAACGTCTTGTCCAGGATCAGGCTCGGCGTCTTGCCCACGAAGATCACCTTGCCGCCCGCCTTCACATACTCCTGCAAGCGGGCAAGTCCCGTCCGCGTAATCACCGTCATCGAGGGGAAGACGATCGCCTTGTAGGTCTGGCCGCTCAGGTTGGTGAAGCCTCCGTTCGAGATCGTGGCCACCGAACTCAGCGACTGCTCGTCGAAGTAGTCCCAATCCACCTGGTGCTCGAACAACTGCCAGCCCAGCTTGGTGGTGCTGCGGTCGGCCTCCTGAGCATCGGCGCCGTTCATCCAGATGGTGTTGCCGGGATGGTAGAGCCCAACCTGTGCCGCCGGTCGCCCGATCGCGATCAGATAGCCGGCGCGGTTGGCATACCAGATGGTCTGCGCAGTGTCCGGCGGGGGAGAGCTGGCCGCCTGCCCGCCAAATCCACCGGCGCGCAGCCCATTGGCCCTAATCTGCAATGCGTTCACGCCGCGCACCAGTTGGAAGTTCATCTGGTACTTGCCGTCGACCCCCGATCCGCCGCCCTCTTCCGCCCACACCTTTGGCTTGCCGAAGAGATGCGCCGCCGAGCTGGCCAGCTTGGGGAAGTTGTTGTTCACCGTCCAAGTACCGTCCGGACGATGCACCGCGCTGGGAACAAGCTGCTCCAGATTGTCGATTCCAGGAACTTCCACATAGCGGTTGTCGCGGAAATAGTCGCCCTCGCTACGCTCCAGCGCCTGTATCGTCTCTTCGTGGTTCAGATGCACCAGGTACTCCACGTTGTGCGCCTTCGCCCAGTTGGCCTGCTCGCCGAAGAAGGAGTCCTTGAAGATGTTGCTCCACACGTCATAATAATCCGCACGGGCCAGGTCAGCCCCTTTGATCGGAGCACGATCGAACCATGAAGGTAGATACGGTGCAAGGTCGTAGCCCTTCTGCGCCTTGAATTGCTCCAGCAGCTTCGGGGTCCAGGGAATACCGCTGCTGTAGTCCGGCTCATCGCCGAAGAAGCCCAGCACAATCTTGCCGAACTGGTCGCCCACCGCTCCGTAGTAGGTCTCTTCCGTGATATGCAGGAACGCGTCGGTCGCCTTGGGGTCCAGGTAGTCGATCAACGAGTAGGTGGCATCCTTGGCGCGTGTACCGTCCGCGCGATTGTCGTTGCGCGTCGGCGAGCTGAGATACACATGGCGCAAGAACGTGACCTGCCAGCTGTAGCGAGGCTCATTCGGCGTCGTACCCTCGGCCGGAGTCAGGTACTTCAGCTGCATGTCCGCCGGCACAGGGATCGGAATCACCTGCTTGATCGCCCCAGTCTGGTCCGTCTCGGTCGACCAGATCGCCAGCGTGTCCGCAGGCACCGGCATCTGCAGCGTCTGCCCGGGCGCAACATGCACCGTGATGTCGGCGGTGATGTCCTGCATCCCTAACTGCGGGTAGCGTTCCTGGATATAGCCGCCGGCAAACCCGCTCGGGTAGTTCGACTCGTCCTGGATCCAGAACCGCATGTTCCGCTTGGCCGCCTCCTGGACGATAAACTTCACCTCGTCCATGTGCCCCGGCGACAGATACGGCGCTTCGCCGGGAGCCTTTCGTCCCGACGAAAGGTTAAACAGGAACATCCCATTGGCAGACATCCGGTCCAGATCGGCCGTAATCCGCGGCTTGAGTGCCTCCAGGTCCGCTCCGCCCCAGCCGGTAAACGGGGAGATCGCACCGTACTCGTGGGGCGGCGCCTTGAAGTTCGCCGCAACCTCGCTGGTGGTCGGCACCGTCACCTGCTGCCATGGACGTGTTGCCTGCGCCTGTGCAACCGTTGCCAAGCGGGGGAGGAACAAAACTGGAAGGAGGAAGAGCGGGACGAGGATATACCTATGGGCAGCCTTCATGGCGTCGACTCCAGAATGCAGAAATTCGTTCGCCACGGAGTATACTTACTCGTCTTAGCAAGTAGCAATTAGCCCCCTCCGGCAACGACGCCCACTCCACACCAACTCCCGCAAATGATCGCCATATTCCGTGTTGCGTAAGCGACATACTTCCAAAATAATGCAGCAGCCTAGACTTTATGGCGGGGATGGAGTCTCCAGCGAACCGCTCTCCGAGCCAAATTCCCTGCTAACAGGGAACTTTACAGGGAATTTCACAATTTCTGGCCTGGAAATCTGCCGCAAGCTCTCTAGTGCGCTGAATCTAAGCTACTTTCTGCAATAATCAAACTACTCAGGCTCCATTCGGAACAGGGAAATAACACCCACTTTCAGCGAATATCAGTTCCCCGATATTGGGATTTCGGGTCACCGCATACGTTCCTACACTGGACGAGACATTCTACTGAGAGCCGGCAGGATTTCCGGATTGGCAGGGCAAGGATAGATACGACATTGTGGCTAAGGTATCCATCGACGAATCACAACCCCGTTTCAGTGCCATAACTTTTTCCGAATATAATTGGCTGCTGAATATGAAAGGGTGATCCATGGGACTGAAAAGATTTTCCGCTCTCGTTGCAGCCACCGTCCTTCTCAGCGTCGCCTCCTTCGCGCAAACCCTGCCGCAAGGCGTTCAGAAGGTGACTGCCGTTGAGGGCGTCACGGAGTACGCCTTTCCCAACGGACTGCATGTCCTGTTGTTTCCGGACAACTCCAAGCCCAAGATCACCGTCAACGTCGTCTACCGCGTCGGCTCGCGCAACGAGGGCTATGGCGAGACCGGCATGGCGCATCTCTTGGAACACATGACCTTCAAGAGCGCAGAGGACGGCCGCGTAATCTTCAAGGAACTGACCGACCGGACCGGTGGCGGAAACTTCAACGGCACCACGTCCTACGACCAGACGATGTACTTTGAGACCGTCAACGCCAGCGACGATAACCTGCGCTGGGCGCTGGATCTGGAGACCGATCGCATGGCGCACATGACCATGCTAAAGCAAGACCTCGACAGCGAGATGACCGTGGTCCGCAACGAGATGGAAGCCGGCGAGAACAGCCCGCTGAACGTCCTCGACGAGCGCGTTATGGCTGCCGCCTTCAACTTCCATAACTATGGCAAGACCGTCATCGGAGCACGCACCGACGTAGAGCGCGTGCCCATCGCGAACCTCGCGACCTTCTATCACAAGTACTACCAGCCCGATAACGCCGATCTCATCATCGCGGGACAGTTCGACGAATCCAAGGCGTTGGCGATGGTCTCCCAGACCCTCGGCGCCCTGCCCCGGCCGCAGCGTGTACTCACCCAACCGTACACCGTCGAGCCCACCCAGGAGGGCGAGCGCTTCGTCACCCTGCGCCGCATCGGAGACATCCAGGGCATCATGGCGGTCTATCACATTCCCGCCGCGCTGCATCCCGATATGGCGCCCCTCGAAGTCATGTCCCAGGTGCTGGGTGCTCCCCAGACCGGTCGCTTGTATAAGGTGCTGGTCGACACCAAGAAGGCTGTCGCGGTTAGCATGGGTGCCGATGCCATGCACGATCCTGGGGTTGAGCTGGTATTCGCGCAGCTCAAGCCGGATCAGTCCATCGACGACGTCCAGCAGGTTCTACTCAAGACGGTCGAGGGCCTGGCCAGCGATCCGCCCACACAGGAGGAAGTCGACCGCGCCAAGACGCGCATCCTTAAGAACATCGAACTCGCGCTCACCGACTCGCAGCAGGTAGCCCTCATGCTTGGCAGCTACGTGGGCGATGGCGACTGGCGCGCGTTCTACCTCATGCGCGACGAGGTGAACAAGGTAACCCCGGCCGACGTGACGCGCGTGGCCAATGCCTACCTGAAGTCGTCCAACCGCACGCTGGGTGAGTTTATTCCGGCCAAGACTCCCGACCGCGCCGAGATTCCCGCCACGCCCGATCCGGCGGTCCGCTTCAAGGACTACCATGGCGGCGCGGCCATTCAGCAGGGCGAAATCTTCGATCCCACCCCGCAGAACATCGAAGCCCGCGTCATCCGCGCCAAGCTGCCCAACGGTCTGAAGCTCGTTATGTTCCCCAAGAAGACGCGTGGCGGAACCGTCACGGCCACCATCGACATTCGCTTCGGCGACGAGAAGTCGCTCTTTGGCAAATCCGCTGCCGGAACCATGGCCGGAGGACTGCTGATGCGGGGAACCACCACTAAGAACCGCCAGCAGATTCAGGATGAGACCGACCGACTCAAGGCGCAGATTAACATCACCGGCCACTCTGCCGGTGTTGCGGTGTCCGTCCGCACCCTGGACGCGAACTTCGCCGATTCGCTGCGCTTGACAAGGGAACTGCTTCGCGAGCCCAGTTTCCCCGCTACCGACTTCGAGCAACTCCGCCAGCAGCGCATCGCCCTCGCCGAAAGCGGCAGGTCCGACCCCGCAACCCTGGCCTCCATCGAGATGGACCGGCATATGAATCCGCAGTACCAGCGTGGCGATGTGCGTTACACCTCGACCATCGACGAGCGCATCGAGGACCTGAACAAACTCACCCTCGACGATGCGCGCCAGTACTACAAGCAGTTCTATGGCGCCGGCGAGGGCGAGATTGTCCTTAGCGGTCAGTTCGACCCGGTCCAGATGAAGAAGCTGGTCACCGAACTATTCGGCGACTGGAAGAGCGCAAGTCCCTACGCGCGTCTTCACTACAGCTACGTCCCTGTCGCGCCCCTCAACGACAAGATCGAGACACCCGACAAGCAGAATGCCGAATTCCTATTTGATATGCCTATGAAGATGAGCGACGAGGACCCCGACTACGCGGCCCTCACCATCGCTGGCATGATCTTCGGCGGCTCGCCTAACTCCCGGCTCTTCCAACGTATTCGCGTCAAAGACGGCCTCAGCTACGGTGCGTCGGGGGGATTCACCATTCGTACCAAGGACGACGGAAGCCTCCTCTCCGGGGGGGCCATCGCGGCGCCGCAGAACATGGCCAAGGTAGAAGCCGACTTCAACCAGGAGCTGGCGCTCGCGCTCAAGGACGGCTTTACCGCCGACGAGGTCGAGAAGGCCAAGAAGACATGGCTGGACGACCGCGCCCAGCAGCGCACCGAGGATGGCTCCATCGCGGACCTGCTCAGCAGTCGCGAGCGCTGGGACCGCAACCTGCAATGGGACGCAAAGCTGGAGTCCGCTGTTGCTGCGCTGACGCCAAAGCAGGTCAACGATGCCTTCAAGCGCCATGTCGATCCCACGGACGTCACCATCGTCAAGGGCGGCGACTTCAAGAAGTCGGGCACCTATCAATAGAACCGGCCTCATGAGCCATATGCATCTACAGGCGCTGTACATAACCGAACGAATGCTGGAGAATCCGTGTAGGAACGAAGCACTCTTCGCAGCAGAGTTCCGTAGTTCCCGTAATGGGGCTTACGGAAAGTTCGGCCTCACCGGCGCATTATGCTGACCCACGAGTGCTCTCACGATTGTCTTGCCCCCGGTCCCACCCCCTGGGGTAAACCTATTACCCGCCGAACGCACATTTCGTCATGGCGGTTTTGACTCAGACCGTTAGAATGATCCGTACATGACACTATCCATCGATACAACCGCTCTCACTCGCCGGTTTGGGGACTTTACCGCCGTCGATCATGTGAATCTCACCGTCGAAGCTGGGCAGTTCTTCGGCTTTCTCGGCCCCAACGGCGCGGGCAAGTCAACGACCATCAAGATGCTCACTGGTCTGCTTGCACCCACGTCCGGCACGATCCAAATTCTCGGCCAGGACCTAACGCGGAACTCTGCGGAGCTGAAGCAGCAGATCGGCGTGGTTCCCGAAGGCATGGCGCTGTTTGGACGCCTGACCGCGAGCGAGTATCTCCGATTTGTGGGCCGCATGTACGGTCTCGACAAGGCAACCACCCTACAGCGTACTGAGGAGCTGCTTGGGTTTATGAACCTTGCCGACGAACATAAGAAGCTGGTTACCGACTTCTCCCACGGCATGCAAAAGAAGTTGGCGCTGGCCGCAGCGGTCATCCACAACCCTAAGATCCTCTTTCTTGATGAGCCGTTCGAAGGTGTCGATGCCATCGCCTCCGGCACACTAAAGTCGATGTTGCAGCGGATGATCGCGCGCGGCGCGACCATCTTTCTCACATCGCATGTGCTGGAGATTGTAGAACGCCTGTGTACGCACATTGGCATCATCCACCGCGGCCAGTTGGTTGCCCAGGGTTCGATTGAACAGTTGCGCGCAGGCGTCGCGAGCTCGGGAAGCGCGCCCCTGACCCTGGAGCAGATCTTCCTGGAAATCGTTGGTACAGACCGCGACGGCAACCTCGCCGCGACTCCGCCGGAGCAGGAGCTTTCGTGGCTCAGCTAGAGGGTCGCCCCGCGCCAGTTGCTCGCGACATTCCTGCTGCTACGCAGCTTCTTGCCATCGCGTGGCTACGCTGGCGGATGTTTGCCAATAGCTTCCGCCGCCAGGCCAGTTCGGGCAAGGTTGCCGGACTTGTTTTTTCCATCGTTGTGCGTATCATCCTCTGGCCCATCTTCGCTCTCTGGATCATCGGCCCCACCTTGGGATCCGGCTTCCTGGCCTGGATGGCAGTCAACAGCCACCATCCATCATGGCTATGCATGCTGCTCGCGGGCATCGCCATTCTATGGCAGTTCATCGCCATCAATGGAGCTGGCATCGCCGCAACGGTCTCCGGCTTCGACCCCTCCTCGCTTCTGCGCTTTCCTCTGCGCTTTGGCCGGTATCTAGTCCTGCGCCTCCTGCTTGGACTGCTGACTCCGAGCACAATCGTCGGCTGCTTCGCGCTCTTTGCCGCGGCCATCGGAATCGCCGTCGCGGACCTGTCGCTCGCCCCCGCCGCATTCGTCGTCATCGCAGTCTATGCAGCGATGAATATTTTCTTCTCACGGACGATCGCGATCTGGCTGGAACGCTGGCTTGCCACACGCCGAGCCAGAGAGATCTTTACCGCGGTCATGGCCCTCGTCTTCGTCAGCTTCCAGTTTTTCAACCTCCGGCGTCCCACCGGACATCGCATTCACGCCTCTAACGTCACTTGGCTTAACACCTTCATGCAGGGAACCAACCATTTTCTGTTATGGCTGCCGCCTGGCTTCGCAACCTACTCCATCTTCCCCCAGGAACATCCACTCGCGCGGCTCGCGCAATTCGTCGCATTGCTGGCATGGACCGGATTGTTTCTGGCAGCGTTCGCCATCCGCCTGCACAAGCAATTCCTTGGCGAATACCTGAGCGAAGGTGCACCACGCAGCGCTCCCGCCGCGACCGTCCCAAGTCCCAGAATCCTCCCGCAACAGTTCACCCCTACTACACAGCCGGAAAAGCCCACGCTCTCACTCTTCTCGCCGACCGTCAGCGCATGCCTGCGCAAGGAGTGGGTCTATCTGCGCGGCAATAGCAACCAGCTTATCCAGATGATCGCCCCGCTGGTCTTCGTCTTTATCTTCGCCCGGGGGACCTTTGCGCGCCATCCAACCTACTTGCTCTCTGGAGCGGTCGGCTATGCGCTGCTGGGGTTGCTCGGCTCTCTCTACAACGTCTTCGGCGCGGATGCCGCGGGCGTGCAGCTCTATCTGCTCGCACCCATCCGCCTGCGCGATGTCGTCCTGGCCAAGAACATCGCCAGCCTGGCGCTGATACTCGTCGAAGCGATACTCGCCTGGACCTTCGTCCTGATGCTCGCCACTGTTCCCATTGCGCTGTCGTCGCAGTTCTCCGCCGCGTTCTGGATCATCTTCCTTGTCTTCACTAACCTTACCTTCGGCACCCTGCGTTCCATCCAGGCGCCACGCAAATTCGTCCCCGGCCAGACGCGTCCGATGCGTGCTACCGGGGCAAGCAAGACCAGCGGTCTGCTGGTGTTTGCCATCCTCATGGGAAGCATTCTGCTGCAGGTCCCGGTTACGCTTCTTAGCAGCTACCTGGGCAATCCATGGCTTGGTGTATGGATCTTCGCTCCCTTCGCTGCCGCCGCAGTCGGTGCGTATGTGTTGCTGCTCGAAAACGCTGAACGGCTCCTTCTCACCCACCGCGATCTGTTCGCTGAAGAACTATGCGGCAGCTGAGCGAAGCCGGGCAGGGACGCGCAACTCCCAATTTGTGTTGAGGATCAAACTGTAAGTATTGCACTGAAATTTCCGAAAGCACGACATTGCAGGCGGTCCCGTCACAAATGCCATATCTGCCCATTGGCAGGCAAGCTGTGATTAAAGTCACTCTATCGCAACCACTCAACCCCACCTGCGGTTTGTAAGGGGGATTGCGAGGCATTCTGCGGCAGAGCCTGCGAGGGCATATTGCCGCAATTGAACTGAGGTGGAAGAAATACATCCATTCCTTGGCAGCCTCTGTGCTACCATCTCTGCGTCAAATAACCACGCGAAATCGCAATGCCAAGAGGCCAATATGGCAACGCAAGACTGGCTGGGCACACCTCCGCATCCTGGCGAATCCACCGCCACGTCTCCAATGCCTGCACCTGTCCGTGGGTACGAGCTTCGTCCGCTTGCAGTCGGTGAAGTCCTCGACCGTGTCTTCTCACTCTACCGCACTCACTTCTGGTTGCTCGTCGGTCTATCGACGGTCTCCGCCGGTGTTTCCGTTGCGGTGGCGATCCTGCGTTTAGTCTTCCTGCACTTTTCATCCCTCTCCGTCGGTTCGCCTTCGTATGCCCTGGTTAACGGGGCAATCGCCTTCGTGCAGTTGGGGTTCTATCTAATCGCCTATAGCCTGACGCTCGCAGCCACCACCTCCGCTGTCAATGCTCTTTACCTGGGTGAGCCAACCTCCATGGGGATTGCGCTGCGCACTGCGCGCCGGCTGTGGCTGCGTTGCATGGGGATTACATTCTGGCAGGGGTGGAGCGCGGCCTGGGCCTTCCTGCTGCTCTTGCTCCTGATCCCAATCGGACTTATCCCCGGCATGAGAAGCATGGGGGGCCTCGGCACCGGCATCCTCTTCTTTTTGGGCATTCTTGTCTGTTCGGTTTATGGAGTGATTGCCTATCTGCGCAACTCATTGGCAGTTCCTGCTGAGGTGGTGGAAGACTTAGGCGTTCGCGCGGCGATGCGGCGCAGCAAGAATCTTGCCACCGGCCGTCTCTTTCGCATCTTTCTGCTGTTTCTACTGATGTATGCGCTCTATCTGGTTACCGCCGTCATCACGGTACCGCTCACCCTGATCATCGCCAAGAGTCCGGCGGCCGAGCATTTTGTGGCGCAGGGAATCATTCTGGCAGTCAACTTTGTGTCCACCTCGCTGGTTGGCCCTATAGCGGCCATTGGGCTCTGCCTCTTCTACTTCGACGAGCGCGTGCGCCGGGAAGGTTTTGACATCGAGGTGCTTCTGCGGGACGTATCCAACTATTCGCCGCCTCCCGCGCCTGACATTACGGTCGGCCCTTCGGACGACATGCAGCCAACACAGGAGCAGAACTAGGCGCATGACAACTGGCCTCAGACGGATCGTCCTTCTGCTAGCGATCTTGTCGCTGCACGTTTTCGCGCAGCCAGGTGTCCCGCTATTCCAGCCCCCACTGCAGCAAGCCACGCCCGATGGCTATCGGGCTCGTCTTGAATCTTTGCGCGGCCTGGTGGGCGCATGCCGGGACGATGCAAAGGCCTGCAATCCATCGGCGGTCGGCGATGACGAACGGATCCAGGCGCCCAACGAGACATTTCAGGTGCGCCGGCAGTGGCTCCGCAAACTGATGGACGATGCCCGCAATCCAGCATTGCCGGACCGGAGTGTGCTCCTCAACCAGGCATCCGCAAGACTCGACGAGGAACTCGCTGCAATTAGCAAGGATGCATCGCCACAACCGGCGTTTACACTAGCCCGGCGCGCCGCCAACTCGATTCTGGCCAGGCCGGAGTTCCGCATTGTCGGAAGCGAGTCGTGGCTCGACCGCATGACTGCCAAGTTTTATTCCTGGCTCGGTCGCGTCTTCGCCGCTACAGCCGGCTTCGGCCATCGTTCTCCCTGGCTGGGCCCTATCTTGGAATGGAGCTTTGTCGGCCTCAGCGTCGTGTGCATCTTGATCTGGGTTGCGCGCACCATGCGGAGCCAACGCATCGCCGTCTCAACGAGCGTCCTAATACCAGCCACAGACTGGCAGAAAGAGTCAGCGGAATGGGCAGATCGCGCCCGTACCGAGGCTGAGGCAAATCACTGGCGCGAGGCCATCCACTGCCTCTACTGGGCCAGCATTGTCGTACTGGAGAGCCACAGGCTGTGGCGCCGCGACTACGCGCGTACACCGCGTGAGTACGTCGACCTGCTCGAGCACAACTCGTACCGGCAACTCACATTGAGCAGGCTTACCCGCATATTTGAGCGAATCTGGTATGGCCTGCGGCACGCTGCCCGCGAGGATTACGTTCAGGCGCTCGCTCTCTTTGAAGACCTCCGCCGCACATGAAACCAGCCAACCGCGAACGCAAACTCGTCCTGCTCTTCTGCGGCGCAGTTTTCCTGCTCATCGCCGCCGCAAGCCTGCTCGCGTCGGCCAACGACGATTCCGACAAATCTCCTACAACCTATAACAGCGGCACCGCCGGCATCAAGGCCGCGTACCTGCTTCTGGGCGACCTGGGCTATCCCACTGCGCGCTGGCAGCAGCCCCCGTCCCAACTCGACACCCAGGACGCCTCCCACACCACGCTCATCTTCGCCAATCCCAACGTGCCGGTCGAGCAGATTGAGGTCACACGCGCCAGCATTGCCGGCTTCCTCCGCCGAGGCGGTCGTGTCCTCGTCACCGGTCCTGAGGCAGCGAGCCTGCTTCCAAGCGCAGCTACCGCCCCGTCCCTGCAGCCCTTTGAAAAGCTCTGCCTCACCACCCCGGAGGGCCGAAGCCCGCTCGCTCGCGCCGGTCAAGTCGCCATCGACGACCACACTCGCTGGAACACACTCAGCCCCGCTGTCCTGGTCGAGCAGTGGTGTGGGGCCGACGCTGTCGTGGTTTCCTACCGCGTAGGCCAAGGCACCGCCATCTGGTGGAGTTCCGCCCTGCCCCTCACTAACCTGGGTCTCAAAGACGACCCCAGTCTCAAGCTCTTCCTCGCTAGCATCGAAGCTCCCAGCAACCAGAACTCCACCACCGAAGATCGCGCTCAACCCCGCCGCCGCGTTCTTTTTGACGAGTACTTCCACGGTGTCAAAACCTCCCTCTTCGACCTCACGCGTGGCCTGCCTCTTGCTTCGATTGCCTGGCAGATCGCTGCCGTCGGGTTTCTGCTCCTCCTCTCCTATGGCCGGCGAAACGGCCCTGTCCGCCTGCTCACTCGTCTGCCACGCACATCTCCCATCGAGTTTGCCGAGTCCATGGGCCAACTCTACCGCAAGGCAGGCGCCACACAGGCAGCCACCGAGTGTGCGCGCCGACGCCTGCTTCGCTTCCTCTCGGAGCGCTGCGGTCTTCACCTCACCATCGTCCAGTCGGACGCTGCTACCATCACCGAGGCACTCAATTCCAGCTACCCTGGCGAATGGTCCAAGCTCTCCCAACACCTTAACCAGGCCGCCGAAGCTCAATACCAATCTCTCTCTCCGCGCAGCGCACTCGCTCTGGTCAAGGCGCTCGATCGCGACCTCAAGACGCTAACCGAACTTACTGCCCAGCCTCACCGCACATAATCTCAGCCAACCCTACAAGGAAACCGACGTCATGAGTGAGCACAACCAACCCGAGCAACTCCCTGAACTCCTAGCATCCGAGCAGAACGTCCAATCCGCCTTTCAGGTCTTCCAGCAGGGCCGAACCCAGGTAGGCCGCATCATCGCCGGCCAGCGGGAGTTTGTCGACCAGGCGCTTCTCACCCTGCTCTGCGGCGGTCATGCCCTGGTGGAAGGGGTCCCCGGCGTTGCCAAGACGCTCGCTGTCAAATCGCTTGCCCGCTTCCTGGCGCTGGACTTCCGCCGCGTTCAGGGCACCCCCGACATGATGCCCGCCGACATCCTCGGCACCTCTGTCTTCTCGCCCAAGACCGGCGAATTCTCCCTGCACAAGGGCCCTGTCTTCACCCAGTTTCTGCTCGCCGATGAGATCAACCGCATGCCTCCGCGCACCCAGGCCGCCCTGCTCGAATCCATGCAGGAGCGCCAAGTCACCATGGACGTCGAGTCCCATCCGCTCGACCCTTATTTCACCGTCTTCGCAACCCAGAACCCTCTCGAATTCGAAGGCACCTATCCATTACCCGAGGCTCAGTTAGATCGCTTCCTGGTCAAGATCCGCGTCCCTTACCCAACACTTTCCGACGAGCGATCCATCCTCGAACGCCACCATCTCAGCGTCGAAGCCACGGACATGGAACTGACCCCTCTTACAACCATCTCGCCGACGCTGCTTGCCGCGGCGCGTCGCGAGATCCGCGCCGTACGCATCGAGCCCGCGCTCTTCGACTATCTGCTGGCCATCGTCCGCCGCACCCGCGACTGGCCCACCATTACGCTTGGCGCATCTCCCCGCGCCAGCACCAGCCTCATGCTGGCCGCCAAGGCCTACGCCGCCCGAGACGGCCGCGACTTCCTCATCCCCGACGACATCAAGGTGGCCGCCCTCCCTGTTCTGCGCCACCGCCTTGTTCTCCGCCCCGAAGCCGAACTGGAAGGCTTCGACACCGACCGAGTCATCCACGACATCCTAACCGCAACCGCTCTGCCGAAATAAGTTTCGATCCCGCGAATGCAGACCCTGATTCCAGAACCCGTCACCGCCATCGCCCATCCCAGCGGACGCTTCGGCCACATGCTGGGCTTTGGATTGACTCCACGCGCGCTACTCTTCCTGCTCGCCGGAGTCGTGCTCTCCATCCCTGCGTTCTTCCATCCCCACCTTGGGGCACCCGGCGTGCGGTCCTGGCTCGCTGCGGTGAGCAGTCTCTGGATCATGTTCGCGTGGGACGCGCTGGTCGTAGCCTTGATTGCCTTCGACCTCACTCAACTTCCACCTCCCGGTGCGCTCACCGTGACCCGCCGCTTCGTCCATTCGCCTGAGCTGGGAGGTCCCATAGAGATCGTCCACGAGATATGCCAGCAATCGAACATCCTTCTCCAGGTCCGGGTCACCGACGATCTCCATCCCTCTCTAATGGCGATGCCCCAAACCCAGACCACCTTGGTCTACCCCCGCGAACCGGCGAAGAGTGCTCAAATCTGCACCCCAAACCGTCGCGGCGACTTTCTCCTTGGCAAAGTCTTCCTCCGTTACTGCGGCGCGCTGCGCCTGGTGGAACGCTGGGCCGTCGCCGATCTCGAACAGCGCATCCGTATCTACCCCGCATCCGAACAGAGCAGAGGAAACACCACCGTCTACTTGATGCGCGCGCGCCAGATCGAGCTCCAGAAACGACGTCTGCGATTGCGCGGGACAGGCCGCGAATTTGAGAGCCTGCGCGACTTCCAACAGGGCGACGAGATGCGCAACATTTCATGGACTGCTACCGCGCGACGCGCCCACCTCATCACGCGCGAATTCACGACCGAACGCAGCCAGAAGGTTTGGATCGTGCTCGACGCGGGCCGGCTCTCCGGCACCGCATTCGAGATGCGCCGCAGCCGCCCCCAGGCGCCCGGTGAGGTGGAGCAGGACGCCGCCGAACAGCATCTGTTGACCGTCACGCAGCTCGATCAGGCCGCGTCGGCTGCGGTGATGCTGGCACAAGTGATCGCCGGCTCGGGCGATAAATTCGCCCTGATGACCTACGGACGCAAGGTCCAGCAGCAGCTTCTTCCCGGCACCGGCCCCAGCCATCTACGTCTCTTGATCGACCAGCTCTCCCAGGTGCGTTCCGAAGCATCGGAGGCCGACCATCTCCACGCCGTGGCTCGCCTCAAGAACCTGCAGCGCAACCGGGGCCTCATCCTCTGGATCACCGAGTTGGCCGAATCGGCAGGTCGTCCCGAGGTGGTAGCTGCTGCGGCCGAACTGGTCCGTCGTCATCTGGTCGTACTGATTCTGCTCACCCACCCAGAGCTTAACTCGCTGGCTGCGCGCGAGCCGCACAATGTCGACGAAATGTTCGCCTCCACCGCCGCGCAGGAGATGCTGGAACGTCGTCGAACCACCCTCGCGCAGCTACGTCAACAGGGCGTTCTGGTGGTCGAGACGACGCCGACCGAAGTTGGCGCCGATGCCATTACCAAGTATCTCGACGTTAAAGCTCAGGGACTTCTCTAGCCGGGCCGTTACGGGCTAATCTGCTGTCTTCCACCCTCGCTCAACCAGAATCCAAGCCCAGTCAGCAGAAACGCACAAACCGCGAACTTCAATGCCACGGGCGCGTTAGTGGGCGAAAGAAACGCCTCCAGAGATCCCGCGACAATCAACATCGGGACCGTTCCCGAGATCAGCCGAATCGATTCGCTGCCTGCGAGCGCCAGTGCGTCCTTCCTGCGCAACATTCCTGGAAACAGCAGGCCGGCCGCCAGTCGCAGCCCTGCACCGCCGGAGATAAAAATTGCCGGAAGCTCCAGTGCCCCATGGGCGGCGACGAAGCTCCACAGACTCAGCGCCATCCCATGCTGCCCGCACGCCGTCCCGATCACACCGATGCTGGCGCCGTTGGTAAAGAGCAGATAGATTGTTCCCAGTCCTGCAATGATTCCACCGGCATAGGTCAGAAAGCAGACGCCGATATTGTTCGTCATGATGGCGCTGGATGCCTGCGGCTTGGCGGTCAGGATCGAGTTGGTCCACATCTGGTGGTGCTCGATCTTGTCGATCATCTCCGGCCCCAGCATTGCATGCATAAACGCCGGGCGTGTCAGCGTCACCAGCGTGCCCAGCAGCGCTCCCGCAAGAAACAGGGCCACCGCGGCGGTGGTATAGGGAAGCAGACGGCGAAAGATGCGCGGATACCCATGCGCCAGAAACTCCCACACCGTCGCTGGACTCATCTTTTTGCCAGAGTAAATGAAATTATGCGCGCGGCTGACTAGCTGGTTTAGGTATGCTTCAAGCGTGCGTGAGGAATGGTCCGCCCTCGTCGCCGAAAGGTCCGCCGCAGCCTGACGGTACAACAATCCGAACTCACGCAGCTCATCGCTCGCAAGCGTCTTCAGGCTGCCTGCTTCAACTCGATGCACCATCGCTTCAAGCTTGGTCCAGTTTTCCTGACGAAGTTCAATCCAGCGATTTGAGATCATAGACGATGAGTGATGCAGGCCCCATGGACCAACTAGACCAGCTTAACATCGAAACACCGGAGCAAGTCGATCTTCGTTTACCGATCGCCGGCATCGGCAGCCGGTTCCTCGCCATCCTAACCGACACCGTCCTCCAGATCGCCGCCGAGATCGCGCTCATCCTCCTCTTCTTCGTCTTCGTAAGCGCCGCTTCGCGCGGCCGCCTGGGCAACATCTCCGACACCGCCGGCAAATGGTTCGTCGCCGCCATGGTCCTCTTCAATTTCCTCCTCTACTGGGGATACTTTGCCCTCTTCGAAGCATTCTGGAACGGCCAGACCCCGGGCAAGCGGCTGGTTAAAATCCGCGTCATCAAGGATTCCGGCCGGCAGATCACATTGTTCGAGTCTCTGGCGCGCAACCTGGTTCGTGTCGTCGACATGCTTCCACCGAACTTCTACTTGGTCGGCCTCGTCTCCATGCTCTGCAATAAACAACAGAAACGCCTCGGAGACTTCGTTGCAGGAACGATCGTGATCCATGAGAGGACCAGCGAACAGCCCATGTTGGGGCACAGCAGCCGTAGCATTACCGCATCGGTGTATCGACAGCCTCTACCGGAGTTATCGCACCGGACCGGCACATTTCAACCGCCTGCCGACGCGGTAGCCCGTTTGAAGGCAGAGGATCTCAATCTGATTGAATCCTTCTTAGCCCGCGCACTCGACTTGGACCTATCCACTCGGGCCGAAATTGCCGGTAAAATCGCCGCTTCGATGTCCGTAAAGATGGACCTGCCATTTCCCCAGGAAGTGAACCCGGAGCGTGTGATCGAGTCGATCTCGTATGCCATGCGATCGCAAAGCAAAGGTTGATTCGTCAGAACAGATCGCCTAGGCTGCGCCGAAGACAAAGTTGACCGTAATGCTCGTCTCCACCTCAATGGGTTCGCCGTTCAGCAGATAGGGCTTATAGCGCCAGCGTTGAACCGCGTCCCGAGCGGCGTTCACCAGCATCCCGTTGCCGCTGATCACCGACAGGTTCTCGATCGTGCCCTCCTTCGAGATGAAGGCATGCAGAATGACTGCGCCCTGGACGTGTGCTGCCTTGGCGATCGCGGGATACACCGGGTCCGGCTGGGAGACGATGAGAGCGGCAGCAGCTCTGCTCGGTAACTTGACGGGTCCGGCCGGTGTCTGCGGGACCACCCTTGGAACAATCGGGGTATTTGAGGCCAGGTTGCTAAAGAGGGAGTGCGCCACATTCCCGTTACTGTTGTCCATGGATTGCACGCCCACGACACCATCGCCTGTAGAGGGAGCAGGCTCTTCGTTGATGATCCTGATCTCTTTGGGAATCATGGCCGGCGCGTGCAGGCCAGTGTCAATCTCGGAGACGATCCGTACCGGCACAACCTTCTGCGGCGGCGGTGGTGGAGGTGGCGGCGGCGGTGGTGGAGGCGCTACCAGCAGCGCGATCATCGCCATTCTCGGCAGTGCATCGGGATACAGCAGAGGAATAAGGATCAAGATTGCCAGGATGGACAGATTGAGTGCGCCCGTCGCAAACATCCACCGACTTGTTTTGGTCATGAGATGACCGCCGGATTCAATCAATGAGTTTTCTAACATGGCAGCCTCGCATAACATCTTCTGCCCGGCTTAGACACCACACCAATCGACATTGTTCCCGCATCTGCATACTGTGCATGGCTGAGTTGGGTCTGAATTTGGTTCCTTTGGCATGTGTCCCCGCAATGACCGCCTAAAATTTCCTGCAAGTTCCTCTGCGGACCTCGTTCCTTTGTCAGCAGCCAATCGTCAGTAGCGAGACGAACAGCGGCAAGTACTCAGCAAGCAGGAAGGAAGCCAACCATGCGTCAGACCCATCTCATCCCCACAATCTTGATCGCCCTCACCTTCACTCCCGTTACACTTTACGGCCAAACCCGCACCGTCGCGTCCAAGGCCGCAACGGAAGCTGCCTCCGGTAGCGTGCGCCACACTCTGGCGCCCCGCGCCGAAATCCCCGCACAACTCCCCGTCAGCCGGGTTTCACTCTACAAAAACGGCGTCGGCTTCTTTGAACATGCGGGACGCGTGACTGGCGACCAGAGCGTCAATATCGACTTCACTACGTCGCAACTCGACGACGTGCTACAGTCGCTGACGGCGATCGACCTCAATGGCGGACGGATCGCCGGTGCGGACTACAACTCGACCCAGCCATTGGAGCAGCAACTGAAGGCGCTGCCGCTGGCGCTGGACCAGACACCCAGCGCAATCGATTTCTATAACGCGATACGAGGAGCGCGGATCGAGGTGCGGTCAGGCGCGGGGACGATTGCCGGCCGGCTGCTGAATATGGAAGAGGTCGCCACTCCCGCCGGCAACAACCAGTCTGCAAGCGAACGGCGACAGGTTACCGTGGTGGGAGAGGCAGGCGACGTACGCACGGTCGAGCTGACACCCGCTACCGAGGTGCATCTGCTGGACACGGAACTGCACCAGGATGTGACGCGCTACCTCGAACTGCTGGCCAGCAACCGCAACCAAGGGCTGCGCCACCTGACCCTGCAGGACAACGGAACGGGTACACGCGAACTGCGTGTCAGCTACATCAGCGAGGTGCCGGTCTGGAAGTCGACCTACCGCATAATCTTCACCGATCGGAAGACGGTGAGCGGTTCGGCGACTGCCTACACGCCTCAGTCGACGATGCTGCAGGGCTGGTCGGTGGTGGACAACACGACCGGGGCGGACTGGATCAACGTGCAGCTCTCGCTGATCGCGGGCGCGCCGCAGAGTTTCATTCAGCCGCTGTCGCAACCGATTTACAGCCATCGGCCACAGATTGCGATCGCGCAGGAGGCCCAATTGGCGCCACAGACGCACCAGAGCGGGGAGATGGTCCAGCGGGCCAAGGCGGGCGGGACAACTGAGAATGAACTCTATACCTCGCTTCCTCTGTCCATGCAGGGCGCCCCGCGCGATCCCACTGCCTTCCAATATCTGATGCCTGGCGTAGCCGCCGGCAGCTCCGGCATCTATGGCGGCACAGGGCAGACCAACCTCAACCAGAACTTCGTCGAAGGCTTTCCAGTCGACAATATTGCGGCACAGGGAAACGGGCAAGCCTATGCGCAAGCTGCCACGGCATCGTTCGCGGGGAATGCGCAGACGGCGGCGTTCGACGATTACTTTGCCTACAACATTACCGAGCCGATTACAATTCACAAGAATGAGTCGGCGCTGGTGCCGATCCTACAGACCAAGATCGACGCGGAGCGGGTGACGCTGTGGTCGCGGCAGCAGCCGGTGCCGCTGCGCGCGCTATGGGTCACCAACACCTCGAAGCTGACACTGGACCGCGGCTCGTTCACCATCGTCGAGGACGGCAACTTCGGCGGCGAAGGGTTGCTGGAGCCGATCCATCCCGACGAGAAGCGGCTGCTCTCGTATGCGGTGGACCAGGCTGTGCGCGTAACCCTGGACCCGCAGAGCAACACCACCCGGAGTATTTCGATCTCCGCCGCGAAGGGAGTTGTCATCCTGCACAATGCGCAGATCGCGCAGACTACGTATGTTGTGCGCAACGCCGCCGACGAACCTCGCACCGTGGTGGTTGAGCACCCCATTCACTCCGGCTACTCGCTAGACCCAGACCAGACGCCGGCGGAGACGACGCCGACAGTCTATCGCTTCCGCGTGGAGACCAAGCCGAACGAAACGGTGCGCCTGCATGTGACCGAAACGGAGCCTGGCGAGACCAGATACCAACTTAGCAGTTCAAACGACGCTCAGTTGACGTTCCTCCTCAATCAGACTGGCCACAACCCCGCATTCCAAGCAGCACTGCAGCCGATCATCGACGCGCGCAGACACGTTGCCGAGATGCAGGAGCTGGTTGACGAGGCGAGCAGTCGTCTCGACGGCCTTCGCTCCGATGAAGAACGGCAGCGGGCCAACGTCACCGCATTGGAAAACTCGGACAAAGCCTCGCGGGAGCGGTTTGTGCATGACCTGAATGCGACCGAGGACCAGATTGCGGCCGCTCAAAAGGACCTGACCGCGGCACAGTCGAACCTACAGGCCGCGAAGGACGATCTGGAAGACAAGATCGAATCGCTACAGGTCGATGAGACCCTCTGACCGCAAGGCGCCCGAGTCTGCAATTCATCAGTCATCGGGCACTCCGTAGTCTTCCCTGAGTTTGCCGAAGGGACCCGTCATTTTTTGACGGGCCCCAGTCTGTCCACAGGTGTATCTTCAAGAGCGTGGACACGGCCTCCTCCCAGCCCGGCGAGCTCACCCTTACCTTGCCTTCCGCGCAAGCCTCGCTCATCGGCACCCCTGACAGCGCAGACGAGGTCGCCCATGCCACAACCTCCGAGCTTCCACCCGGCCTCATCGAGGAGTTATGGACCACCTCCGAGGCTGAATCCTGCGGTCTTACGCAGAAAGAACTCAGCGCCGCGCTCGCCGTCGCCGGTGCAAAACACAATTACAACCAACCTCTCGAAACCCGCCCAACCTCTGCCCAGCAGACCGCGTTCTACCGCGCCCTGCGCCTCCCCGAACTCGCCCTGGCCCAGGCCTGCGCTCTCGGTCGCGAGCCCGCCTGGCAACGCTTCCTCAACCTCTACCGTATGCCGATTACCCAAGCCGCCATAGCCATCACCGGATCGGCCACCCTCGGCCACGAACTCGCCGACTCGCTATACGCCGAGATCTATGGTCTGGCCGCTCCAGGCGGCGAGCGCCGGTCTCCACTCACCTCCTACTCCGGGCGCGGTTCCTTGCTCGGCTGGCTTCGCTCCACCCTGGCCCAGCGCCACGTCGACCATCACCGCCGCACCTACCGCGAGACTCCCCTCGAAACCATCGAGGGCACGGAAGCAGCCGCTGCACCATCCGCGTCCGCCACACCGCTGCCCGCCGATCTCGACCGTCTGATCCATGGCGTCGCGCGCGCACTCGAGGCGCTCGCCCCGCAAGACCGCTTTCTGCTGGCCGCCTACTTTCTCGACCAACAGACCCTGCTGCAGATCGCGCGCCTGCTGCACGTCCACGAGGCCACCGTCAGTCGCAAACTAAAGCGGCTAACCTCCGACCTGCGCAAGCAACTGCTGCGCAACCTCCAGGCCGATGGCCTCAGCAGGCGCGCCGCGGAAGAGGCCCTCGGCGCTGACCCGCGCGACCTGGAAATAAACCTGCGAGCGCTGCTGCAAAGTTCCCAACCTCAACCGTTCTCCGATAGAGCATCTCATATCGAACCAGCAGTCGCGAAAGAGCACACAACAGGCAGCAACCGACAACCGGCAGCCAAATGAACAGCGACCTTCAACCCGGGCACCATCCAGACGCGGACCAGCTCAGCGCCTTCGCCGAGCACGCTTTGCCGCCACACCAGCAGCAGCAGACGCTCGCCCATCTTGCCGCGTGCCCCGAATGCCGCGCCCTGGTCTATCTCACCCAACAGGCCTACCCCATCGAATCTTGGCAACCGCAATCCGTCGCCACCCGACGACCCTGGTTCTCAGGATGGCTCTCCGGCTGGGGTCTCGCCATCCCAGCTACTGCCATCGCCTGCCTCCTCCTGCTAACACTCTATCTGCGCAATAATGCGACCCCCCACAGCCAGGGCGCGACCACAGCCTCGGTCAAGCAGCCCCAACCGCCAATCCCAGGCTCTCCAACAAAGGCCCTCGTCGCTCCAACATCTCCTGTACGAATTTCACCGAAATCTACCCATGCAACCGGCCATAGGAAGCAGCTGCCTATCGCCGCGAACCAACTGACGGCTGCTGCTGCCGTTGTCACCGCTGCCCCAGTCGCTCCAACCCCAATTGCTCCGCCCCCGATTGTGCAAGAGGCGCAGCTTACGCCGCAGACGCCTGAGAGAGGTCAGATGGTCCAGCGAGCCAAGGCGTCGGGCGGTAGCACCGGGCAGGGTGGGACAATCGAAAATGAACTGTATAGCTCGCTGCCTTTGTCTATGCAGGGCGGTCCGCGCGATCCCACTGCCTTCCAATATCTGATGCCCGGCGTCCAGGAAAATCCGGCCAACGCAACCAACCAAGCTTCAACCGCCGGGGCCTCGGGCATCTATGGAGGCACAGGGCAGACCAACCTCAACCAGAACTACGTCGAGGGCGTGCCTGTATCCAACATCGCGGCACAGGGCGGTGGTACCGCCGCCGTGAATGAAGTTACTGCCAATGCGACAGATGCCATCTCAGTCGGCGCCATTGCAACCGGACTCGCTAACAGGAAGCCGCTCCCCACTTTGCCTAGCAAGCTGCCTGCTCATTCGGTTGTCGACAACGCCAGCCGGACCCTCGCCCTCGATACCGCCGGCGCGCTCTTCCGCAGCGACGACGCCGGTGTAACCTGGCATCCTGTCCCAATACAGTGGCAGGGCCATGCACTCACCCTCCGTGTCATCCAGCTTGTGTCCTCAACTCAGCAAGCCACCGCAAGGGATGCTGCGAATGACGACGGAGCTAGGCAGCAAACGCAGACTCTTGCTCCGCCGGCATCGTCCTTCGAACTCACTACTGACACAGGCTTCCTCTATACCAGCTCCGACGGTCAGACCTGGCAGCGCAAATAGCACAACTGCAACGCATGACAGTGGGCTACAGCAGACGCCAAACACGGCTAGAACATTTTCGGAATTGCTATAGACCCATTTTGTTTGTCATTCCGTAGCGAAGCGGAGGAATCTGCTTTTGCTCGCTGCGCGACGGTCTACACCTTTTGCAAAAATGCTGTAGCGGTTGATCGCAGGCAAACAGTGCATGTGCTGTTGGGCCGAATACGACTTCTTGGTTATACGTCTGTGCGGAGGGTTCTGGCGAGGTTTCTCGCAGTTATAGTTGCCTGGGACGGGTTTGTCTGCTGCCGTACCGCGAACGTCCAGCGATCTCCCAGGCAGAAGTTGACAAGGGAGCAGCACAGTATCGCGATGCTGTTCGAAACCAGCAGGGGAAGGTGTGCCTCATAGACCAGTATTCGCATAAGCGCAAGGTTCCCCAGCATTGAAACCAACCCATTGGAAAGATGAAATCGAATGAATTGAGCGAGCAATGCGGCGCGGTCGCGGCGGTCATGCCACGTGTAGTGCAGGTGCCACGCGAAGTTGTGAATGAGTGCGAGTTCAATGGCCGCAGCCGTGGCATAGAGATAGTGGCCCTTCGCGTAGCGGTTTATCAGCCAGAGGGTGGCAAGTTGCACCACCATCCCCATGGCTCCTACCAGATTGAACTTGCCCCAACGGATGAAGGTGTTCATGACAGCGGCTCCTGCCGGTAGAGTTCCGCAGTGTGGCGCAGAGTGACGTTGATCGCCATCGCGATCATGCAGACCGCTCCGATCGCTCCTCCCAGATCGAAGAGCAGCATCCTGTGGCCGAACAGCGTCGCATAGGGACTGCGCAGCGCTGCCAGTGTGCCGACGATCAGTAGAATGCGAATCTCCGTGGGGCCGAAGATGCCTTGCGATAGCTCGAAGCAGGACAGCGTATAGGTAGCCAGATAGCTCTCGCTGGAGAGGATGAGGAACGCGATTAGCATCGCGATCGCGTCCACCAATGCAACAGTCCGGAGCAGCCGAGTCCGCCCATCAGCGCGACGGAGCCAAAGATGTCCACCATGTGGTCCACATAGAAGCCGTAGCGCGGCCTCTGTTGCCGGCGCACTCGGGCCAGGGTCCCATCCATGCTGTCTCCCAGCCAGTTGAGTGCGATGCACAGAATTACCAGAAGCAGCGCGTAGCGGTTGATACGCGACAACGCATAAAAGATTCCAGCCGCGACCTGAGCGCCTAAGCCGAGCAGAGTAAGCTGGTCCGAGCTAGCCCAGCCAGGTGCACGTTCTGCCATCCAAAGCAGCGCGCGTTTCTCGATGGCTGCGGTGAGGGACTGGTTGATGCGGCGGGCGGAATTGAAAGTTGCTTGAGTGTTTGCTGTGAGGGCTGTCGTAGTCATTGGGGTTGTCCTTTCTGGATGCATATCAATGCGTGGACGGCTTAGTCGTCAATACCTGTAAGCCAGGCAATGCGAAACACAACATTGTGTTGAGTAGGGTTTGAAAACGCGCAGTAGTCGCGCACCTCAAATTGAATGGAATGGTATTTATCGATGGGGTGCGCGAAGGCAAGGCCGTAGTCCAGGGCGTTGCCTGTCTGAAACATGTTTGTGTAACCACCGACTGCCAGCGGAAATCCATGCCGATTGCCCAGGTCCTTCCATGGCACCAGCGGAAAAAACAGATTAGTGCTCAGATAACCGGAAACATTGCTCTGGTTCGCCTGAGGGCCCATCACGCCTGCTTCAAGATCGAAGAACGGTCCATTAAACATTCCGCCGCATTGCACGGTAGGCTTCGTAGCGGCCGAAGAGTTTGAAGCTCCCGCGCCGCACACCCAACCGGCCCGTGCGAAATAGGTATAAGCACCAAGACTTTGTGCGCCAGTGACTCCTGTGAACAGACATATCCAAAGCACCAAAGTCGTCAGAACTGTGAGGAACTGCGTTACCGCGCGGACTATGGTAACAACTGGTTGATCTGTCACTATGGTCGCTTGTGCGTTCATGTCGGTCACCTTTCCGGTTGCTGACTAGGGTTTAGTCGATACCCGAATCGACCATCTGCTTGTTGATACACCGCGGAAGGACTATGGGTCCGGCATGCACATAAGCCAGGTGACTCGAAAGAGAAGGTTGTGCTGACTCAGACTCGCGTATGTCCAATAGTCCCTCGCTTCGAACTGAACAAGGTGGCTTTCACTGACCGGATAGGCATACGCCACGCCATAATCCACGGCGTTGCTGGCTCCGAACATCTGGGTATAGCCACCCAGGGCAATCGGCAATCCATGCTTATTGCCAAGATCGCGCCATGGCATTAATGGGACCCATACATTTGTGCTCAGATACCCGGAAACTCCGTTGTGGTTTGCTGTCGGACCCATCCCGCCTGCTTCGATATCCAAGAAGCCAAGACCGAGTATCCCGCCGCATTGAACGGTAGGCTTCTTTTCAGACGAGGTGTCAGAAACCCCCGTGCCGCACACAACTCCAGCACGCATAAGCCAGTCATAATCGCCGTTATAAGTCTGCGAAGGAGTTGCCGCCTTTGCGGGGGCCTGCGGTAAATCCTGCGCACCCACAGCTCCTGTAAGCAGACAAATCCATAGCACCAAAGTCGTCAGAGCTATGAGGGACTGCTTATCCAGGCACACCTTGGTAAATACTGATTGATCTTTCGTTGTGGCCGACTGTGCGTTCATCTTCGTCTCCTATCCAATTGCTGTTTTTCTTGATCTCGTTCCTGGGTGTTGCTTGTTCTATTTGCGCAGCGCGTTACACGTGGAACGCAATGTGAACTCCAACGACTCGCGTGGCACGCTCTCCACAAAGGGCCGAATCGCCCAGCCCAAGCCAGTTGGGATGGAACGTGTCAACGTGACCGACTCGATCTGCATGTAGAGTCCGCCGTCTCGTTCCTCGTAGCTCCAGTAGGTGTTCAGCCGCCACAGGAAGCCGTGTTCCTCGCTGGGGCTCAGCACGCGCTCGCGGGCCGTGCCCGGCGAGTCGATCTCATCGATCCGCGTGCTCTGCGAGATACTGTATCCGTGTTGCGCATCGAGCCGTCCATACGAGATGTCGTAGGCCGTATCCATCACCACCGTGATGACGTGCCGCTGGCGCACGCGCATCGTTGCCTGCAGCCGGTCTCCCTGTTGCGCGAGCACTCTTGCCTGCAACACCTGCGGGGAAAATCGTTGCGGGTAGGCGTTGAAGTCCTTCATCAGCCGTTCGAAGTCCGCCGCCTTGGCTCCAGGGGCGAACGCAGTGCCGCGCCAGTGATGCAGCATCGCGCCAGGCGGGTCCGCCGGCGGGGTCAGCTTCTCGACGATCAGCTCTCCCCGGCGCAGACGGTCTGCACTCTGTAGATCGGAAGACGCGGGAGCGAGGAAGGTACTCTGTGACCGATGCTGCTGCTCGAGACGCGTCTCAACCGTATGGGTGTATGAGTTAAAGGCTGCAACCGCAGCCGCCGGGGGTTCCGCAGCGACGCAGCCGGGAGCACCCGCCAAGAGCAGGAGAAGGGAAAAGGTTCGGGAGCATGTGGATTGGAATCGCGTCATGGATACGCCTCGCTTCATGAACCGCACAATGCTCCACGCCGGCCTCGTGAATCAATGCATGGGACCTCACCGGTTGGAGTTTGTTTCTCACGGTGCAAAATATTGCAATAATTAGACTTTCTGAAAGTTATCACTTCAGCGACAGGTATCGATTGAACGCATTATCGGATACACTGGCACATGACATGTCGGAAACAAGGCCAGCCCGGCGCTACCGTTTTGGCGTATTTGAGGCAAATGCCGCTACGGGAGAGCTTCTGCGCCAGGGAATCCGAACCAAATTGAACGCCCAGCCGTTTCAGGTACTCTGCATGCTCTTGGAGCGGCCCGGCGAACTGCTGACTCGCGAGGCCATCTCCCGCGAGCTGTGGCCCGAAGGCACCTTCGTCGATTACGAGCATGGCGTTAACTCTGCGGTCAATCGCATCCGCGAAGCCCTGGGAGATACAGCAAGCAATCCGCGGTTCGTTGAGACCCTGGCACGCCGCGGTTATCGCTTTGTGGCACCCGTGGAACGGATTGAACTCGCTGTAGATCCGTCACCCATAGTCCTCGAATCTCCATCCCCCGAGCCGTCCGCACAAGCTGTAGAGCCTGAGGATGACCTTCTGAGCCGGGTTCTGGCCTCTCCGCAGGAGCTGCCGAAGACCTCGTATCCGGTTGTGCAGACGATCTTCGTCCTGTTTCAGTGTATGTACCTGAGCTTCTATATCGGGGCGCTGGCAAATCTGGCGGAGATTGAAGAACTCTTCTCTCCTCTACCGAAGGCTACGCAGGCGCTGATTGTGTTGATCGTGACGGCAGCGGTCCTGATCCCAGTCCGCGCCTTCGTACTCACCGCTGTGCTCATGCACGCGCCGCGCATACGCAAGCAGTTCCTCAAAATTTGGCCGTTTCTTCTCGTGTTCGATGAACTATGGTCGCTCGCGCCCTTCCTGCTGTTGCACCACATCAATCTCGGATTGGCGGTGTCGTGTACGGCGCTCCTTGTCTACTCGCCCTTTGCCCAGCGCTCTCTGGTCCTAATGGGCGCAGGCTGCGTGGATCGTAAAATCTAAGCAACAGCCCGGTGAACGGAGCAATGGGGAGGTAATTCCCTCTGTTTTAGGAAAGCGGATCGCTATCACGGCCATTCCGCATAATCACGGGTAGGGTGACGGCCCGCGAACTTACCGCAAACGACACTTTACAAGCTCTTCAAACGAGCGGACGACTAACACTCGACTTGGTGCGGGAAAATAGGCCCTTCATAGCCGCGCTACACTGACAAATGAACTGGTACAGAAGATCGGTCAGTGAACGATGAGAGCCCCCCGGGTGCCAAACTGGTCTTCCTGCTATTCCGGCAACGCCAGTTGACCCTCAACTCGGAAGTGTCCACTGACTCGGGGCGCTGCGGTCTCAGGCTGGCCTCCGCCGACACTGATTGTGTATTCCCCGGGAGCGACGATCGGATTTCCGTCTTCGGTCACCATGCCTAGATCGCGGTCCTTCAACTCAAAATGGACAGTCCGGCTCTCGCCGATATCCAGATGTATCCGCTGAAATCCGCGGAGGGCGATAGCGGGCGCCCCTTTTACATCGGGGAAGTTCAAGTACAGTTGCACAACCTCGTCTCCTGCCCTGCTGCCGGTGTTCGTCACTGTTACACCGGCGTCTACAGAATTACCGGCATCCACGGGTTGTTGCGGTAGGTTGAGATCGCTGTATTTGAACGTCGTGTAGCTGAGTCCATATCCGAAAGGGTAGAGCGGCTTTCCTTTGAAGTACCGGTAGGTGCGGCCAGCCATTGTATAGTCCTCAAAGTTCGGCAGCTGGGTGAGGTCCTTATAGAAGGTAACCGGCAACCGGCCTGCAGGGTTGTTCCTGCCGCTGAGCGTCTCGGCGATTGCAGCCCCGCCTTCCTCGCCTGGGTACCACGATTCGAGAACGGCATTGGCATGATCGTTGACCCAATTGACGGCCAGAGCGCTGCCATTCATCAGGACAACCGCGACTGGTTTGCCGGTGGCCACAACCGCTTCAACCAGAGCTTCCTCGGGTGCGGGAAGGTCGATGCTGGTGCGATCGCCGCCGAGAAATCCGGGCTCGCTTACTGGCATCTCTTCGCCTTCCAGCGAACTGGTGATGCCCACGACGGCAATCGCGACATCGGCGTTCTTCGCCGCGGCAATTGCCTCAGGTGAAGGCACATTGGTGACCTTTGCCCAGATTAGTTGCACATGCGGATGCCCATCGGTGCTGCTGTAGGTTACGTTGAGTGCAACTTTCTGCCCTTTCTCCAGATGGACGCGACCAACCCTCGAGTCGGTCCCGTTCGACCTGCCTGCCATCGCCACCTGCTGGCCGTCGACCGTCAGCCGCGCAGGTCCCTGGGCGCGCAGACCGATCAGGTAGTCTCCGGAATCCGGAGGCGTCAGGAACCCTGACCACTGCACGCCGAAGGACGTCTTTCCGGCAGCCTGCGAGGGCAAATTGTTTTCGGTCAGATTGATGTTCGGCTCGTTCCTTGTGGCAAACGGCGCCGTGGCGGCGGCGGCTCCGGGGCCGGGCCGGCCTCCGCGAGTTTCGCCATACTCCGCCTTGAGCCCGGGCTTTCCATCCGCGTTGATCAAAACGCTGTCCGGCACTGGGTCGCCATCGTTGCGCAGGAACTGGGTCCCGGGAACATAGGTGATCGTCGCATTCGGGAACTCGGCATGAAGACCCTCCATCACCGAGACGATATGTGTCGGCTGTCCAGCGTAGTTTCCGATCAAAAGTGTGGTCTGGTCAGCGAGCGGGCCTACGACAGCAATCTTCTTGACCCCCTGCTTGATTGGGAGTGTGCCATCGTTCTTGAGAAGCACCATCGACTCATTCGCGAGCTTGCGGGCGTATGCACGGTGCTCGGGGCTGTCCATCTCCTTCTCGTCGATCTTGTTGTACGGAACCATCTCCGGAGGATCGAACAAACCCAGCTTGATGCGAGCAGTGAAGAGCCGCGCCACAGCCGTGTCGACGGCGCTCTCAGGGAGGTACCCCTGCTGTACGGCGTCGATATATGTCTGGAAGTCCTTGTCGTCCCTGGGGGCGTTCGACATGCCGTCGGCGCAGTCGCTATCCATGCCGCGAATCACTGAGATAGCCGCGGACTCCGCCTGCGTAGGCCGGAAGTGATGTCCGGTAAAGATGTCCTTGACCGCGTCGCAGTCGGAGACAACATATCCCTGGAAACCCCATTTCCCGCGCAGTTGGTCCTGTAGCAGAAATTGATTGGCGCATCCCGGCTCACCGTTGATGGAGTTGTACGAGCACATGATGGATCCGGCCTTACCTTCTGTAATGGCGGCGCGGAACGCAGGCTCATAGGTGTCGAGTTCGTCGTGCTTGGTCACATCCACGTCGGCAAAGTGCCGGGTGGGCTCGGGGCCACTGTGTACGGCGAAATGTTTTGGCGTCGCGATCGCGCGGTAATACCTGGGATCGTCACCCTGCATTCCGGTGACAAAGGCGACTCCCATGCGACCGGTGAGGTAAGGGTCCTCGCCGTAGGTCTCCTGGCCACGGCCCCAGCGCGGGTCGCGGAAGATATTTAAATTCGGTGCCCAAAAATCGAGACCGTCGGCGGCATTGCCTCCCTGGCGGTCGGCAACCCTATGCCTGACCCGCGCCTCAACACCGATGTCTGTGCCCATGGCGTGAACGCCGGGAGCATCAAAGGTCGCAGCCAGACCGATCGGCTCAGGAAACTCCGTGGTGCCGTTGCTGATGACGCCATGGAGCGCCTCGCTCCAGAAGTTGTAGGCCGGGATCTTGAGACGTGGAATCGGCCGGGCCTGATTGACCAACTGCGAGGCCTTCTCTGCAAGCGTCATGCGATGCACCAGGTCGATTGCCCGTTCCTGGGCAGGTAAGTTCGGGTTCATATAAGGCAGATTCGCTGACTCCTGGGCATTAGCGGGTGACGGAGCGGAGCCACAGATGAACACCCCCGTCAAGATAGCAATGCCAGTCAAAACGCGTGTTGTGCTTTTCTTCATAATTCCTCTCCACGTTGGGCGTCGGCCAACCAGGGATACTCGCGCTAAGCACATGTTTTCGAGCGCAGAATCGAAGGGTTCATCGACTGTGCCAATCCTCTGGGACAAGCTGCGCGAGTCCAACGCTGCGTCCGATATGGTCTGCGGGACGCGGCTATCCCGGATTCTCGTGTACGATAGTAGCCGATCAAGCCGGGCCTGTCGCGACAATCAGGACGACGACCACGAACGATCGCAGGGACACCGCGATTTCTCGCTGCAAGCTATTCATTGGATCCCACAAGGGCAATAGTATACGTTAGCGCCACAGCGGACCCTGCTCCCCGAAGAATCGCACCGGCTTGACCGTGCATACGGCGGATGCAGGCCATTTTGATTTCGATTGGGCCCATGACAGACCGATCGAACAAGCACTTCGCTGAGGGTCCATCGATTTCATACTATGAAAAATCACTTGTCCCGCCGCCATTTCATCAAGAAGTCCGCGCTGTTCACAGGGGCCGCCGCGAGCTTTCCGCTCCTGCCATCCTTGGCCGCCGGCGCCAGCGCGCCTCCTGCACCGTCCGCAGCCCCGCCGGCTCTTGCGCCGCCTGCCAAACTGCTTACTCTCGACGCATCGACTCGTCCACCGGCTGCACAGACGGCGGGTTTTCACATGGGCACGACCACCGCGCCCGGCGGCCACACACTTACGTTAGACAGCAGCAGTTTGTTGCGCGACGGCCGGCCCTGGGTGCTCATCTCCGGAGAATTTCATTTCTCGCGATGCCCGGAAGCGGAATGGCGCGACGAACTGCTCAAGATGAAGGCCGGCGGCGTCAGCGTCGTGACCACCTACATCTTCTGGATTCACCATGAGGAGGTCGAGGGTACATGGGATTGGACCGGCCAGCGCAACCTGCGGAAGTTTCTCGAAACCTGCCACGATGTTGGCCTGGACGTGCTCCTGCGGATTGGCCCGTGGTGTCATGGCGAGGTGCGCAACGGTGGCTTCCCCAACTGGCTGCAAGAGATGGGTGACGGCAAACTGTTTGAATTGCGCCGCGACAATCCTGGCTATCTCGGTTACGTGACGAGGCTTTACGGGCAAATCGGCCGGCAGACACGCGGGCTCCTATGGAAGGATGGTGGACCGGTCATCGCCATCCAATTGGAAAATGAATACAGTGGTCCCACGCAGCACTTGATGACGTTGAAACATATTGCTCGCGACGCCGGCATCGATGTGCCGCTCTATACCTGCACCGGTTGGGGCTCGGGCGGAGCGGCGCCCTTCGGCGAAATTGTGCCGTTTTCCGGTTCCTATGTGGATGGCTTCTGGGACCGCTCGCTGAACGGGGGCGGGTACGAAGGCGTGCTCCGGTTCTCCGGCTCGCGGCGTGGCAATGCGGCGGCCATGGGCATGCTCGGCGATGCTGCCACTCCGAACGCGACCCCGGCCAGCACGGTGGTCGGGGATGCCTATCCCTCCTGCACCTGCGAACTCGGTGGCGGCATGATGCCGAGTTATCACCGCCGCGTCTTCCTTTACCCGGAGGACACCGAATCCCTGGCCCTGGCCAAACTCGGCTCGGGTGTGAATCTCCTGGGCTTCTACATGGTTCACGGTGGCCAGAATCCCGATGGAAAACTGACCTGCCTCAACGAGACGCAGGCGACCAATTACTGGAACGATCTGCCGGTAAAGAATTACGACTTCCAGGCCCCCATCGGCGAATACGGTCAGCAACGCGAGCACTACCACTGGCTGCGCCTGCTCGGACACTTTCTGCGGGACTTCGGCCCCGGTATCTCCGGCATGACGCCACGAACGCCCAACGCACGAGGTTCGCTCAACTGGGCCGCGCGGTCCAACGGCGACAGCGGTTACCTCTTCGTGAGCCATTATCAGCATCTGGCCCCGCAGCCCGACCGACAAAACGTCCAATTCCAAATTAAGCTCGCCAGCGGCAGTATCACCGTGCCATCCGCGCCGGTCACGGTTCCTTACAACACCCGCTTCTTCTGGCCGCTCAATCTGGACCTCGGCGCAATCAAGCTGATCTCCGCCTCCGCCCAGCCGGTCTGCCAGCTCGACGATCGGTCTACGCGTTACACGGTATTCAAGCAAACCGCCGCGGTTCCTGCCGAGTTCGTCTTCGATGGCGCAACCACCACGGTCGACTCTTCCACCGGCAGCATCACCCGCCAGGGTTCACAGATTCATCTGCGCAATGTCCGGCCCGGTCTGGGCGCCGCCATCCGTCTGCACGCAACCGACGGCAGAAAGCATGTCGTCATCCTGCTCGACGAGACGACCTCGCTGAATCTCTGGAAGGCCGAATGGCACGGTCAGGAACGTCTCTTCCTCACCCACGCGAATCTCCTGTTCGATGGCCCAACCCTGCGCCTGAGCATGGATAGCCCCGAAGGTTCAAACGATACTTCCGTCGCCATATTCCCGGCCCCGGCAAACCTCACTGACGGCCGCAATGCTGTGCCAGCGAAGGACGACGGCCTCTTCCGGCGCTTTTCTCCCCGCGCGGCGCCGCCGCCGTCCTTGCAGGCAGCCGTTCAACAAATCAAGCCTGCCGGCCCGCCTCGCACCATTCCGATCGCCCCATCGGTGCCAACCCGTCTACAGGGAATGGCGATGCAGCCCGAGGACGCGGACTTCGCCCAAGCTGCCGTCTGGCACGTGAAGCTCCCTGCCGGAGTCTCCCCTATCCGCAACCTCCGCTTGCGCGTGCGCTACACCGGCGACGTCATCCGCGCCTACCTTGGCGATAAACTGATTGACGATGATTTCTACAACGCCCGGCCATTTGAGATCGGTCTGCGCCGCTATGGCCCAGCCATCTATGAGGACGGCGTGACGCTGAAGATACTGCCGCTGCGGGAAGATGCGCCCATCTACATCACCGATCGTTCGCAGCTCAGGTTCGATGCCGCCCACACCGCGCTTGCCCTCGAAGGGGTTGAGGTTATCGAGACGCATGAAGTGCGGCTGATAGCTCGTTGACTACACCGGAGAAATCAAATTCAATATGATTTCGATGAACCTGGGAATCTCGTACTGAAGCCGCGGTCCCTTGAACAACGGGGGTGCCTAGCTAGCCCTCGTTCCGAGTTTAGGAGCACGGGGCGTCACAGGCTAACGAGGTTGTGTGTGGACGATAGCGTACTTCGACTATTGTGCAGTCGTCTTCGAGGGCAGCCCCTGCGGTGAACGCGGCGATTTCAGCAAAGATCTGGCGGAGCGTCGATCCACCGGCTACCAGCGACTGTAGACGACCTTCGCCAAAGCAATTGCCCGCTGAGTCTTCAGCCTCTGTGACACCGTCCGTAATGACAAAAATCCGCTGAGCGGGAGTGAGATACAGAGTTTCGGAGGTATAGGTGGCTTCAGCCAAGAGGCCAACTGGCAGATTGCAGTTTGTCGCAGGCGAGACTGTGCCCGGCGATTCGTCCGAATTGGTATAAATCAGGGGCTGAACGTGGCCGCAATTGACGTACTCGACAGTGCCATCCGACGTGAGCCGGAGAAGAATAAGAGTGGCATACTTACGGATGTTCTTTTTGCAGATATATTGGTTGGCGAACAGCGCGATCTCAGAGAGCGGCAGACCGGAGAGGATCTGGCCGTGTATGAGCCCCTGGAGGGTCGACCCAAGGACGGCGGCGGAGACGCCCTTGCCGGAGATGTCGGCGACAACGACATAGAGTGCATCGTTGCGGCATAGAACGTCGTAAAAGTCTCCTCCGATCCCTGTGCATGGAACGTTATGCGCTTCGACCTGTGCAAAGGAAGGATTGGGGGTTCCGACCGACATTAAGCCTTGTTGTATCTCGGAGGCAATCAGAAGTTCTTCGCGATAACGGAGTGCGGCGGCTTCCGCCTGCGCCAGCGCGGCATTCTCTACCAAGAGCGCGGCTTCGGTAGCGATGGTTCGCAGGAGGTCATTGTCCAATCGAGTAAGCTGGCTTTCCTGCAGCCGGCTATCGAGGTAGAGGACGCCGATGACCTGGGAGTCATTGGTACTGTTCTCAGAGGAACGCTTGCGCAGAGGGATGCAGATGATGGCGCGGATACTTTGGGCGACGACGCTCTCCGACGGCTGTGTTTCTTCGGCCGAGAGCGTATCGGTCACAATAAATTCGGAGCCGCTCTCAATGGCGCGCTGAAGAGCGCTGTGGGAGATGGTGGAGACATCCTCAAGAGCTTCGCCGTCGAGACTGCGCCCGGCAGCAAGTGTCAGTTGTCCCGTCGGGTCCCTAAGGAAAACATAGCCGCGTTCGACGCGGGTGAGCTCAAGCGTGGTATCGATCAGCGCCGCCAGAATCTCCTGGACCGCCCCAACATTGTTGAGCCGTCGAGCGGCTTCGATAAACCAACTGAGCTTCGCCAGATCGGCGTCGGCCCCTGAGGGTTCTTTGATGTGCTGCAACGCCATGCGCAGCGAAGACAGGGCGGCGACAGCCTCGGAAACACGAAGCAGCGGCCCATCTGGAAAGCCGAGACGTATCTCATCCCCCGGTGCGAGGGTGTGTCGAGTGACGTGGGCCCCATTGACGAAGCATTCGCGCGCCAGACAGACCAGTAGAAGGTTTTGGCCGGTGGCGTCGAGTTGAATTTCAGCGTGTTGCCGGGATATGTAGGGGTACGGCAACACCAGATCCATCCGCGGAGACCGCCCGATGGTGAACGGTGTCTGCGCCGCGATTCTGGTCTCGTTCCCGTCATGCGCGAGAAGCAAGGTAAACTTTCGTGGGGTGTAATCCGGCATGACCAGTATGATAATCCAGCCGCGATGAGGCAACCGGAATTCATATACAATCTTCAGCAGGATGCAGCGCAGTCTTGGGCTGAGGCGAATCTGTGAGCGTATCGCATCCCCAGGAGGGCAGATGGCCGGCAGCAAAAGTAACTTCGAGAGGTTACAGGATGCGGGAATCATCGTGGGCCAGCAGTTTTCCGCAAGCGATAAACAGATCGTCGATAAGATCACCGACGAGGAAGTGGACGTCCTAATCAAATTGAAGAAGAAGATGGGCGCGGTCCCTGAAGGAAAGGGACACATGCGGCCAAATATGCCCGTCTGAGACCGCGATGAACCTGCTGGGCGGCAGACGTCGCTCCTTGACTGTCGTTGATGGATGCCCCGCGCCGCCGTCACGGGAGGCGTACAAGCACGTTTGCAATGGGTTGGTCCGGGCTAAGGGGCGGCTGTTTCGATATTGAGTGAGACTATGTGTATCGCAAGCCTGGGGCGCGCAAGGCATGGGTTCATTGGAGCGATCGATGAAATATCCTACGAACAGCGACCTGCTCTGGGGCAAGATTCACCTCGCCGAAGGCCGGCTCTTTGCGGCTACTGAGGCTTTCTGGAATCATCCGGACATTGGCGCCCTCCTGCCTCAGTTCTTAGTGCAGGCGTTTCTGTCGATGCGCTGCGGATTCTCGTTAATGTCGGTTGCACGGGAACGCGCACTCAGTCAACCCGAAGACACCGTCGCGACCGATCTCGCAGCCTATCTCCGGGTGCATCTTGAGGAGGAACTGGGCCACGACCAGTGGATGCTCGACGATATCATGACGCTTGGATTGAGCGAGCAGGAGGTTTTACAGGCCCAGCCCTGCGCCGCGCTGGTGCAACTGGTCGGAGCGCAATACTTCTGGATCATGCATGGTCATCCGGTTGCGGTTATGGGCTATCTGACCCTGATGGAAGGCTATGCCCCGCTGGCGGACCAACTGGAAGAGATTCGATTGAGAACAGGCGCGCCCGCCACCGCTTTCCGATGCCTCAAATCGCACGCGGAGGACGATCCATCGCATCTGGCAGACCTGAACGGCACGCTGGACCGCATGGATCTCGGTGCCGCGCAGACGCGTGTTGTCGGCTTATGCGCGTTCTCCGCGATCGAATCTCTCGCAGAACTTTTTGAAGAGCTGACTGCGAGGCATATGAATCGATCTGCCGTCGGATCTCCACGGGAGCCGCCGTATGCTCGCGCTTGAAGGCTCTCGGATTGCGCATTACGAGGTCCTAGGACAAGTCGGGGCCGGGGCCATGGGTGAGGTCTGGAAGGCAAAGGACACTCGGCTGATGCGTTTGGTTGCCTTGAAGTCCTTGACCACAGCGAAGAGTGGCGACGCGGTACACCGCTCGCGCCTGATCCAGGAGGCCAGGGCCGCCTCGCAACTCGACCATCCCAATATCTGCAATATCTATCAGGTCGAAGAGCTGCCCGGCGAAGAGATCGTGATTGTGATGGCCTATTACGAGGGTGAGACGCTGGCTGAGAGGTTGCGCCGTGGCCCGCTCAATCCCGATATCGCCGTCGATCATACGGTGCAAATCCTGTCGGGCCTCGATCATGCCCATGCGCGAGGCGTGATCCATCGCGATCTGAAACCCGCGAACCTGATCCTGTGCGACAGCGGCGTGTTGAAGATCGTGGACTTTGGCCTGGCAAAGAAGACGGACGCCGGCGAAGGTCTTACCGAAACCGGAGGCATGGCCGGGACCGTGAGTTACATGTCCCCGGAACAGGTCCTCTGTAAGACCATCGACCATCGCGCCGACCTATGGGCGTGCGGAGTGGTGTTGTACGAGATGATCTCCGGCCAGTTGCCGTTCACCGCCGAAAGCACCTACGGCGTGTTGCAGGCCATCCTGCAAAGCCAGCCGAAGCAACTCCGCGACCATGTGCCTCAGGCTCCGTCCCATCTGCAACTTGTGATCGAGAGGGCTCTGGATAAAGTGCTGCTGCGACGCTTTCAGAGCGCATCGGAGTTCATCGAGGCGCTGCGAGCGCCCCTTGAAACCCCTCTCCGCCCAACGACACAAATAACATTCCCTCCCGCGGAGTTAGGTTTCGCCGCCGCCGAGACAGACCGTTCGCTGGTCGTCTTGCCCTTCACCAGCACGGACGACGATGATGAGACCCAGGACTTCTGCGATGGACTTACAGACGAGATCATCACCGATCTCTCCGGCGTACACTCGATCCGCACCATCTGCAGCGCATCCTCCATGCGGCTGAAGAGTTCCACCGAATCGCCGAGCAAGATCGCCAAAGAACTCGGCGTTCGCTATGTGCTCCGTGGCACGGTGAGGCTCGGACCGCCTGCTGCCGATGGTTCCGCTGCACCGGCAGGGGAAACAGGGAGGCCGATCAGGGTAACCGCACAACTCATCGATCCACAGGACCATCGGCTGGTTTGGGGCGATAAATATCGAGGAACCGTTGAGGATGCGTTCTCGATCCAGGAGACTATCTCTCGGCAAATTGTAGCCGCCCTGAAGGTGACCCTCAGTCCCGCGGAGAACAGGCAGTTGCAGGCGCGACCGCTGCCGGACATGCGCGCAGTTCAGTTTTACGTCAAGGCCAAACACGAGATTCTGAACTATTCCCGCGAAGGATTGGACAGAGCGCTCGAGTATCTGACGATGGGGGAGAATGTGGTTGGCCGCAATGCCTTGCTGCTTTCCGCGCGGGGACAGGTCTACTGGCAATATGTGAATGCCGGTATCAGCGCGGACCCGGAGTATCTTGTGCGGGCAAAGGAGTGTGCCTCCGAAGCCGCCCTGCTGGAGCCCGAATCGGCGCATGTCCTCCGATTGCAAGGCCTCATCAGCCTATTCGAGCGAGAGACCCAGCAGGCCGTCCTCCTCCTGAAGCGCTCCATCGCGGTCGATCCCAACGACTCGGACAGCTTGAGCTGGTACTCGGCGGTTTGCGGACTGAGCGGAAAGGCGCACGCGGCGATGCCCTTGGCGCGCAGGATCCTTGAAATCGATCCGCTCACCCCGGTCTATAGGTTTGTTCCTGGGTATCTCTCCCTAATGGCAGGTGAATTCGAAGATGCGATTCCGTCCTTCGACGAAGCGATCCGGCTCGATCCCACCAACACGATGCTGCTTTGGTTGCGGGGACAGGGCTTGGCGCTGAACGGAAGGACAGACGAAGCGGTCCTCCAGTTCCAGTCCCTGCAGAGCCACCGCGCGGACGACTACTTCTGCCAGCTTGCGGCCGTTACCATGGAAGCCCTCTGCGGAGACGCGGCTGCCGCGAAACTAAGAATCGAGCCGGGGTTCGAGAGCATCACAGCGGGCGATCCACACTATCCCTGGGCATTGGCTCAGTGTTATTCGTTGATGGACAATCCGGAGCTCGCCATATCCTGGCTGGGAAGAGCGATCGACAATGGGTTTCTCAACTATCCGATGATCGGGCGGTGGGACCCGCTGCTGGCGGGCGCTCGGCGCCACCCGGATTTCGCGGTTTTGCTTCAGAGAGTTAAGCGGCTTTGGGAAAAGTTTGAGGTATAGGAGCGGCGAATACAAGCTTCCAGGAAGCGAGACGAGGTTTGATCTTTACTACGCTTGCGGTACCGAAAAATGCGTCGCGGGTGGGTAGGTTGCATGCCAATCGCCGCATCGGCATAACGGTCGTGCTCGCACCCGCTACGACGATTCCCGATGTAGCGACCCTGTCCTCGAAGCCGCGCTCCAAGAACAGGAACCGTAGAGATTCTCCATCGCCCTACCTGACCCATGCGGAACTGTGGAACCGGCACGGAGCCACAGTTCAGGGTAAGCGCGTCGTGAAATCGTTCGCGCGGGTGTTCGGCCTGGAGATCGTGGGGGCCTCGCCATACAGTCGAAACGTGCGGCTGGGCGGACGCGTTGCATCTTTTGAGCGAGCTTTCCAAACCAGATTCGATGAGTTTGAACTCGATGGCCGCAGGTTCTATGCTCCTGCCACGCCGCCCGCCGTTCCAGCGGACTGGAGCGGGGTGGTCGAGGCGGTGCTTGGTCTACAGAGCTTTCCGCGTTCACGGCTGCGCCGCCGCGCACTGGTGCATGGTCGGGGAACCCCGCCACCCCTCAATTTTCTTGAGCGCTCATACGCGTTTCCGCCCGGCTACGATGGGTCCGGCGAAACCATAGCTCTCATCGAGCTGGCAGGCGGGTTCCGTCCTGAAGATATTGAGCAATTCTGTTCGCGGGCAGGAGTTGCCATGCCCAGAATCACCGTGGTTGAAATCGGCAGCGGTGCGAATCGACCTGCAAGCCGCCGAGCAGTCGATGAGTTTCTCGATGTCGTCAGCGGAACTCTGGCGATTTCCGCAAGCGCAGAGCGGAGCGATGCGTTTCTGGCCGCCCAGAGTACCGCCGAGGTGACGATGGATATTGAGATTGTTGCTGCGCTAGCGCCGGGAGCGCACATTGTCGTCTATTTCGCATGCGAAGACGAAGTGGGCCTATTTCATGCGATTAGCCACGCAGTAAACGACCGGCGGCGGCGGCCCAGCATTCTCTCGATAAGTTGGAGCATGCCGGAGCAGGAGATCTCAGATTCCGAGATGCATGCTATCGAAGGTGTGCTTCGCGAGGCAGCATCCCTCGGCATCACCGTATGCGCCTCATCGGGAGATAGCGGCGCGCTCAACGCATCGGTCGATAGAAAGCCCTCGGTCAACTATCCGGCAAGCAGTCCCCACTGTCTTGCCTGCGGGGGTACCAGCAGAACGATGAAAGTAACAGAGACGCTGAAGGAAGTGGTTTGGAACGCAACGCACTATGGAATCGAAGGCGCTTCCGGTGGTGGAGTCAGCCGGCGCTTCCCGCTGCCCGTTTGGCAGGCAGACGCGCGAGTACCGGTCGGTCCGGATGGCAAGGTTGGACGCGGTGTGCCGGATGTAGCCGGGCTTGCGGACCCTCGTTATGGAAGCGAGCTGCTGATCGGCGGCCGGGTCTTTGTGTCGGCTGGAACCAGCGCCGTCGCGCCTCTGTGGGCGGCATTGGTGGCACGCTTGAATCAGGCGCTGGGGCGGCGATGCGGGCATCTTCATACCCATATCTACCAGCTCGGCAAAGAACGGAAGAAGGCGCTGCGTCCCGTGCTCGAAGGCGACAACGGATTTTATAAGGCTGGCAAAGACTGGAATGCTTGCACCGGATACGGCACGCCGCGAGGCGACCAGTTGCTCGCGTATCTTCAGAACTGGTCGCGGCCCTAACGGAGTGGTCCGGCTGCGAGTAAGAATCCAGGTTTACGAAGAGTTTAGTGCGGAACCAGAGTAGGCATGCCCCAAGGAAACCTGATATGGCAACCCACTACGCGCAGACGCCATCACTTTCTTTACCCATCCGCCCCACGGTATACTTTTATGACCACGTCCTCATCCAAGTCAAACACTGGAGCCAAGAACAATGAGCGCAAACGTTATCATCCGACATGTAGAAGGCATCACTATCCTCGATGTCAGCGGTCGCATTACCCTCGGCGAGGGCAGCGTCATGCTCCGCGACGCCATCCAGGAGGCGCTCAAGACCGGAACCAAGAAGCTGATCGTCGATATGGGCGGCGTCGGGTATATCGACAGTTCAGGGCTAGGCGAACTCACGGGCGCCTATGTCTCCGCGAAGAACAAGGGCTGCGAGCTCAAGCTGCTGCACCTCACCAAGAAGATCGACGGTCTGATGCAGCTCACCAAGCTCTCCACCATCTTCGACGTCTACTCGGACGAGAAGGAAGCACTGGCGTCCTTCAAGGGCTAGAGCGAAACCAGGGATGGTGTATCTGGAACCCGCTGCCCTCAAGTCGACGCGACCCCAAGGAGCGGAGACCTAGCAAGGGATTTCCGAGGGATACAGCTCCCCTGGGTTTGCTCTTGCGGCAGAGAGGACGTCGACAGAGCCAGGAATTCTCTGGTGGAAGGAACACGCAGAAACGGCCCGAAACGCGGGAGCAATCTCGATGGCTGGGCCTCACCGGCGCACAGATAAACTCGCCTTACGAACTTAGCGGCATCCCTGAAGAGATACCCCCCCGACTCCGTTCCCGAAGCGCCCCATGGACTACTTCCTCCGGCGCGTCGATCGACGGTACTTTAATGGGATCGTCCTTGATTTCTCTGAAGGCAGCGGCATCAAATTGTTGATAGAATCTGCAAACCTGAAAGAAGGCAGGATACAGGCGATGCCCTCAAAGAGAGTTCTGGTCGCGGGTGCGGGAGGCTTTATCGGCGGTCACCTGGTGCGGCGGCTAAAGTCCGAGGGCTTATGGGTCCGGGGCGCGGACATCAAGGAGCATGAGTTCGCCGAGAGCCCGGCGGATGAATTTCTGCTCGGAGACTTAACCGACGTGAATAACACGCGCACCGCAGTCGCTGGTATCGACGAGGTCTATCAGCTAGCAGCCGACATGGGCGGGGCCGGCTACATATTTACCGGCGAGCATGACGCTGCCGTGATGCACGACTCTGCGGCGATCAACCTCAACATGCTGGAGGAGGGCCGCAAGGCCGGGGTGAAGAAGTTCTTTTACTCCTCGTCGGCATGCATCTATCCGGAGTACAACCAGATGGACCCCGACAATCCGAAGTGCTCGGAGGAGTCGGCGTATCCGGCCGCGCCAGACAGTGAGTACGGCTGGGAGAAACTTTTCAGCGAGCGCCTCTTCTTCAGCTACCACCGCAACTTCGGCGTGCAGGTGCGCGTGGCGCGCTTCCACAATATCTTTGGCCCACTGGGTACCTGGGGCGGTGGCAGGGAGAAGGCCCCAGCGGCGCTCTGCCGGAAGATCGCCGAAACACCCGATGGCGGCGAGATCGAACTCTGGGGCGACGGCAAGCAGACGCGCTCCTTTCTGTTCGTGGAGGAATGTATCGAGGGCATCCGTCGGCTGATGGAGTCTGATTTTTCCGGCCCGGTGAATATCGGCTCGGAGGAGATGGTCACGATCAACCAGCTTGCCGGGATCATTATGGACATTGCCGGAAAGCGGGTACGGATCAAGCACGTTTCCGGACCGCTCGGCGTACGCGGGCGCAACTCTGACAACCATCTCATCCGCGAGAAGCTGGGCTGGGAGCCAAAGCTGCCGCTACGCGCCGGCCTGGCAACGACCTATGCGTGGATAGCTCAGCAGGTCGCGCAGTCGATCGTCTCATCTTCGGAACGGTCCTAATCCGGAGAACGATCTTCGCCTTAAAGTCTGCAAGGTCCCGGGTGTGAACGAAACCAGTCTGCGGGCCGTACAATAGGAGCAACTCAGCGCCAAATAAGAGACTCATCCTATGTGAACATATATATATCTGCATTTTCAGCATTGGCTATCTGAATGTTTGCTAACCGAAGGGGCGTGAGGATGAACAGAGGTTGGGCAGGGCCACCAATCTTTCGCTGGGCACCTTTGTTGGCGGGCCTCTCACTGATGGCCGCTAACCCGCTTGTCGCGGAGCTGCCGGGAGGGTCGAAGGACGACGGCCAGGGAGGGCGCGGTCCCATCAGTCAATCGGATGCCTGCGAGGCTTCCGTGGCAGGCTCCCCATACATCCCGGTAGATAGTTGGGTCTATCCGGCGGTTCTGCGACTTTATTCCCTCGGCTTTGTGGATTCCGTCTACCTGGGCATGCGGCCGTGGACGCGCTCCAGCGTAAGCAACATGCTCGACGAGGTGGGCAGCCGCATCGAAGACTACGATGCGGGCCCCGCCACGGACGAAGCGGCGAGGATTTACACAGCGCTGACCCGCGAGCTGCGCTACAATCCTCAGGCCTCCTGTCAGGCACCGGAGGACAGAATGCGGGTGGAGTCGGTCTACTCCGTGGCGCGCGGCATCGGCGGCGCACCACTACGCGACAGCTATCATCTCGGCTCGACCATCATCAACGACTACGGACGCCCTTACGCCAACGGATTCAATAACTACACGGGTGTCAGCGGCTATGCAACTGCCGGCCGGTTTCTGTTTCATGTACGCGGCGAGTTTCACGCAGCGCCCTCGGCCGTTGGCTACTCGAACTCGCTGACCCAGACGCTCGCTACTGAAGACGTAGGCTACTATCCGGTCGCCAACAATCCAGCGACGGGCAGCCCATATATCCAGACTACGATCCCCCAGGGGCCCATTGCCGCAATCTCCGATGGGCGCTTCATCGAGGCGTACGCCTCCTATCGCCTGCTCAACCACGAGATTTCGTTCGGCAAACAGGACGACTGGCTGGGCCCTGGAGTGGGCGGCGGAATGGCCTACTCCAACAACGCTGAGAACATATACTCCTTCCGCATCAACCGAACTGAACCTCTATTCATTCCTCTGCTCTCCTATCTCACCGGCCCCTTCCGCTACGACTTTCTGGTTGGATCGCTCAAAGGCCACACCTATCCCAACGACCCCTGGGTACACGTCGAGAAGATCAGCTTCCGGCCCACCGCGAACCTGGAGTTCGGCTTCGAGCGCACCGTCATCTGGGGAGGCAAGGGCCACGAGCCCATCAACCTGCACACCTTCCTGAGGAGTTTCTTCAGCCTCACCGCACCCGACTGCCAGCGGTCAAGATCACAAGTCGCAGACCCCGGCGCCCGCTTTGGCGCCTTCGACTTCAGCTACCGGCTTCCCTTCGTCCGCAACTGGCTCACGCTCTACTCGGACTCAGAGGTGCATGACGATGTCTCCCCCATCGACGCTCCCCGTCGCGCCTCCTGGCGGCCCGGCCTCTATCTCTCCCATGTGCCGGGCATTCCCAGGCTGGACCTGCGCGTCGAAGCCGCCTCCACCGATCCGCCCATCACGAACCAGCCAATGGCGGCCACTTTATGTACTACGAATGCGTCCAGCAACAGGGATACACCAACCAGGGCCAGCTCTTCGGCGACTGGATCGGACGCGAGGACAAAGGCGGCCAAGGCTGGATCACCTATCACCTGAGCGGCAACGAGTGGCTCCAAATCGGCGTGCGCAATCAAAAAGCCGCCAAGGACTTTATCCCTGGCGGCACCACCTTGAACGACATCAATTTTCAAGTCGTCAAACGAATCGGCAAGGACTTCGAGGTCGACGGCAACTTCGCCTACGAGCGCTGGAAGGCCCCCATCTACCTCCCCGGCCAGCAAACACGTGACCACAACCACCATCCAGCTCACCTGGTTTCCGGAGAGAAAGGTCAGCTTCTAGAATGCAATACGGCTTCGAAGATGCCCCGCTCTATGAATGCCTGCGCGGTCCTGGCGTAGCATTATCCCTTAGTGCTGAATGCCATCGCCGCGTACAGCCTTGAAGGCCGTCGCGCAAATGATATAGAGATCGAATTTGAAAGATCGTCGCTTTAGATATTCATAGTCGAACTGAACCTTGACCGGTATCGGCAATTCATCCCGTCCGTTAATCTGCGCCCAGCCAGTCAGTCCGGGCACCAGCATGTGAATGCCTCGCTCGGTCCGGAGTGCCACCAGGTCGTCCTGATTGAACAGTGCCGGCCGGGGCCCGACAAAGCTCAGATCTCCGGTAAGAATGCTGAACAATTGAGGAAGTTCGTCGAGGCTGGTCCGGCGGAGAAAGCTGCCAAAAGGCGTTAGATAGGCTGAAGGGTTCGATAGCAGATGGGTGGGAACCTGGGGGGCATCGATCAACATGCTGCGGAACTTCGGCATGAGGAACAACTTGTTGTTCTTCCCCACGCGGCTCGACCAGTAGAGGACGGGGCCCTTCGAGGTCATCTTCACCAGAAGCGCTGCCGCAAGCAATACAGGGCACAGAATAATCAGCAACAGGACGGCAAACACAACGTCCATCACTCGCTTCAACGAGGACATCTTCCAGGCTCCAATTCGCAATCACGGTTTCGATGCTTGCACCATCTGATCGAGTATCTCATCGGTCGTCGATGGCCACAGAAAGCCCGTTCTGGCCAGTGCGCTTACATCGAGCGAAAATGAAGTGGTCAGTTTGTTCAGCGACTCTGGGTGCAATGGAACTGGAAAGCCCATCGCCCTCGCGAACGATAGAAGCCCCGCTACCGTTCGCAGCGCCGCCATCGGCAGCGTGCGCGGGCGTCGCACCCGCATGCGATCCGCCAGGCCATTGACCCACTCCACCAGATGAACCGGCTCGCGATCCGCGATGTTGTATGTATGGGATTCATTCTTCGTTGAAAGAAGATGAACAATCGCGGCGGCGGCCGTGTCGACAGAAAGAAAGCTACGCACCGGATCTACACTCCCAACATGAAAGTAATATCCCTTGCGTATTGCCTTCATCAACGAAGCAAGATTGAAGCGAACGCCCGGGCCATAGGTGATGCAGGGCCGGATCACCACGATGTCCAATCCGTTCGACCTTGCATCCGCTGCTGCCGTCTCAACCGCAAGTTTCATCTCGGCATAGACGGAATCGCCCGAGGTTGGGCTCGATTCATCCAACCCGATGCCGGACTGTCCTGCGTACACATGCGCGCTTGAAGCCACAATTACGCGCCCCGCTCCGGCATCGCCTGCAGCCTCCAGCAGCCGCTGTGTTCCATCTACATTGATCGCGCGCGCGCGAATGCGGCTCTCCCTGGTAGGAAGTGAAGTGTGAGCAATGCCAGCGAGATGTACAACCACAGTCGCTCCCTCGACTAAATTCCGCAGAGAAGCGTCATCGCTGAGGTCACCCAAAATGTATTGAGTGCCGGACATCTCCTGCTGCGGTGTACGAGTCAGCACCCTGAGACTCGACCCAGCCTTCCGCAATCTTCTTAGAAGATGCGATCCGATCATGCCTGAGCCACCGGTCACCGCAATCGTTATAGTCTGAGCCTCGTTCATCGCTTCCTTATCGAGATTGAACGGAAGAAAGTTGCGTCAGCGCGGCGCGGTTTGCCCTGCGGCGCTCATCGATCGAAGATCCATCCCCACTGATTGAAGTAAAGAAACGATGAGCGAAGATGCGTCAGCGTCAGCTTCAGGCTGCGGTGCGATCCGCGATGAAATCCGTGCCTGACGGCGACATGAGGCCAATACAGCAGTTGGCAATGAGCGGCCATGCGGCGGCACAGGTCGACATCTTCCATGTAAAGAAAATATCTCTCATCGAATCCTCCGACCGCTTGCAGCACAACGCGTCGTGTCATGACAAAGCAACCGGAAAGAAAGGGGATGAATGTTGACTCGGAATTCTCCAGTCCGCGGAGTTCGTAGCGATCCATATAGCCCTTCAAGAGGGTCTGCAACCTGCCGGGGAGGAAGCGGCGCACAGCAAAGTCCAGAGGCGTAGGCAGTAGCTTGCAGAGGTACTGCTGCGACCCGTCCGGGTACAACACTTTTGGCATCACCCATCCAACTTGCGGGCGAGCATCCAGTACCCGCACTAACTCCGGCAGTACTGTGCGGTCAAAAAGAATGTCCGGATTCACCATGAGGTGAAACTCGGACGAGATATCCTCCATCGAACGAAGGGCAAGATTGTGCGCCGCTCCGAATCCGATATTGCCGGGAGCCGCGATGTATCGTCCACCGAACTGCTCCACTTGCATGCAAGCTCTTCCCCAAGTGAGGGATATTCAGCGGCGGCATTGTCCACCACAACCCACGCAGAAACTAGCTCATTTCCGTGCAGTGACGTGAAGAGGTTCTCAAGCTCGTCAATGCTATCCTTGTAGGAAACTAAGCTGACGCTGATGCGGGGCATGAGGTGAATCATAGGAGGGGCGGATCTCTTTGAAACCTGCCACACATAGTTTATATCCAACGGCTGGGCGCGAGCGCGAGGAACTGGGCTGCGGCGAAAAAGGTGGGTCTGTTGTCGTCACGGCCAAGCGCGGCAAGGGGACGAAGTGGATGCTACTACCTGGAATCTCCTTTTTCTGCCCCGATTCGCTTGAATTGTACCGCTCCTGATGGGTATTGCAAGACCAATGCTGCAATTGCGGTCGAAAAACAGAGCGATTCCGTGCCGCCCTGGACTCGACCGCGTAATCAGGAGCCTTCCTTGTCGATTTCTCGGACACTCTTTCCTCCTCCTTTCTCCTCAGCGATTTGATTTGGCCTTGCGATCATCGTTAGTTTGCCGGAAGGGGCAACAGCGCGATCCGTCGCAACATCGCAGCGAACCGCGCTCGCGTCAGGTGCCCTTCCGCCAGCATCAGCCAGTAGTACCGTGCATGCTTTACCAGCCGTCCTCCCGTCTTCACCAGCCTCTGCTGAAGGCTGGTAAGCGACCAGTCCTCAATCCCCTTTGGCAGCACCAGCCGTCGCCACAGGTTCCCCAGGTTGTAGGCGAGAATGCTGAGCCACAGCCGAACCTCATTGCCGCGAAACCGGTGGCAGCTCAGCCGCGTCATCTTCACCGCCTGCTTGCCCTCCTTGATCCATTGCTCCGCCTTGCCGCGCTGGTTATAGAAATGGACAACCTTCCGGTTCCTGAGCTGCGTGTTGGTCACGATGAAGCCCACCCGAGGGAACAGCTCCCCGGCATGGAACTCCACCTTGGCAACCACCCTCCGTGCCGTCGTCCAACTGGCTGCTCGATAGAGGAAGCCCTTGTACCACACGATTGGTTTGTAAGCCGGACGGCCTACCGGACGAATCAGCAACTCTGCAATATCCCGCATCAGGCAGTCGTTGGCCGGAATCCGGATCGCGTACTTCGCCCCACGCTCTTCCAGTGCTTCGTAGAGGTCCGGTTTCGCAAAGGCCGCGTCGGCCCGGAACCATACTTCCTTGCCCAGATTCTGCTGCCGTTCGATCTCCGGTAGCAGAAGCTGCTCCCAGCCATCGGCGCTGTGAACATTGCCTGGTCGCAGCTTTGCGGCAACACAGTCGCCCGTCGCTGTTGAACAGAAGCAGCGGGTGATAGCAGGTGGATTCATAGTGTTTGTTGTAGGCGCTCTGCTCCTGCTCTCCGTAGACCGGGATCTCGGTGCTGTCCATGTCCAGCACCGCCCGCCATGACCATTCCTGTTGTTCGGCCTTTGCAATCAGTCCCCGGTTCATCAACGCCAGACCGCGCAGGTTCGCAGTCTGGGTCAGCACCTCGGTCTCAAACCAATGGAGCCGGGAGGGAAGCGCCGCGCCGCGATCCCGGATCTTCTCCGAGCCAATCAAGCGGAAGGTCGGGTCCTGGGAAAGGCGCTCGGCGTCGTTGAGATCTTCATAACCGGCCAGGCGGCTGTAGATCGACTGGCGCAACAGATCCGGCAGAGGCAGTTGCGTATTCCTGCCGCAACGGGCATCGGTCAGGTTGTCGGAGATCAATTCGCTCAGCCCGAGACGTTCATCCAGCTCTCGAACCACCAACAAGCCAGCGTCGGACGTGACTCGTGATCCCTGGAAATCAACCTTCAGAGAGGAGTTGAAGGAGAAGTGGAAAGGCCGGTTTTGGTTCTCACCCATTGGGTTCATACCTCCGGGGCGTCTTCACCACGTTCGCACCCTCATAAACATTGACGATTATCACGCTCCGAGGTTTCAGAATTA
>CAWCWC010000003.1:0-6280 GCA_963799175.1 uncultured Acidobacteriaceae bacterium
GAAAACTATAACGATGGCGACTACATCAAGATCTTCTGGGGCCTTCATGATGAGGTCCGCGATAGTTATTTCTCCAATGGCTTCCAGCACGGTTCTGGGCAGAATAACGGCGCGATTTGCATTCAACTAAGACTACGGCAAGTAAGATAGAGAACAACATCATCGAGCGCAGCGAAAATCCCGTAATATTTATGTACGGTCCTGCGGGCAACGTGATTGCTTACAATTACGCCACTGGCTCATTAGGCGTTCCATCGACAATAACCGTCCCGATAGAGTTTCACGCCGCTCACCCTCAATTCAACCTAGTCGAGGGGAACGTAGTTGCTGGCTTATGGCTTGATGCGGGTCACGGAAGCGAGAGTCAGACTACATCGTTTCGCAACTGGTACTTGGGAACAAATCTCGATTGCGCGCCTGCTGACGGTAGCCGGGGGCAGTTTATTGTGCCCCGCCGAACGCAGTATGGTCCGTTGACGCTCCGCATGGAATCGGCGTTGATTCCTTGGCGTCCTTTGACAATCTCATCGGTGATGTAGTTGGCTCGTCAATGCAGTCCGCGCTGTCGGGCACCAAGCAGGCCGTAATTTACTGGCCCCAGAAGCGCAGCTACACAGGCGCCTACGGCCTCAGCTTCGGCTATACGTTATACAGTGATGATGGCACAAACTCGATGGATAGCACGAATCCAGCAAACACAGTGTTCATTCACGGCCTCTACAATAATATGGACGGTAGTACAACTTGGGCAAAGGGAATTACGCAGTCTCTTCCCGCATCGTTTTATATTGTCCGGGCAACCTGCGTGGTGGCGGACGTCCCTTCCGTTTCCAGCAATTGGCCCGGATATCTCTACAACCACAGATCCCGGCGGCCATGCCGGTCTCATCCCAGCTCAGTGGTGCTATCTCAATGCGATGGGCGGATCGGACGGAGGGGCAGGTGGCCCACTGACCTTCAACGCCGGCACATGCTACTGGTCCGCAGCCGCCGACTGGACTCACCGGCACGGTGCGTTGATTTCTTCTTGGCCATGGGCCTGAGAGCGAATGACCGTCTTGGAGGCCAGGGTTGGGGAAGAGCAGGAAATCCGTTGACAGCGGCAAGATCACGACCTGGTGGCGGACTCGGCGAACAGAGCTTCGTGATCGCTCGACCATGCTGAAGGTGTCGACTTAGGCGATCCTGGACGCAGCCGAGTCGAGCAGCAGTTCGCGGGGAATCTTTTCGTGGAAAAGTGGCGGCTGATAAAGAATGCAGCCTGATGAACGTTCTCGCCGCGACGGCCAAATTTCCCACTTGGACGTGCTCTCCTCCACATGCGGATACTCCTCTCAATGCAGCTTTACACCCTAGACCCGATGCTGGACAGCCGCTGGGACGATCTGGCTTCATCCCACCCCAGGGCGTCCGTGTTTCACCAGCGAGGATGGCTCAAAGCCCTGGCCGGGACCTACGGCTATCGGCCTATGGTGCTGACAACCACACAGCCGGGAATGCCCTTATCGGATGGGATCGTCTTCTGCGAGGTCAGGAGTTGGATCACTGGAAACCGATTGGTTTCATTGCCTTTCGCAGATCATGCCGATCCCTTGGTCAATGCGACCTGCGACACTTCCGTATACACCGAATGGTTGCGAGCGGAGTGCCTTCGGCACAAGTGGAAGTACATCGAGCTGCGGCCGCTGTCTTGGGAATTGCCTTCGGACTCTCCTCTTGTGGAGAGCCAGTCCTTCTGGTTTCATACTCTCAGCCTGACGCCTTCCACTGATCGGCTGTTCCATGGCTTGCATAAGGGTTGCCTCCAGCGCCGCATCCGGCGGGCCGAGCGCGAGCGTCTTTCCTACGAAAAAGGCTGCTCGGAGGGTCTTCTCAATGACTTCTACCGGCTGCTGATGATCACCAGAAGGCGTCATCGGCTTCTCCCCCAGCCTCGCGCCTGGTTCCTGAACATGGTCGCCTGCATGAGCCCTAATGTTGAGATCCGGCTGGTCCGCAAAGGTACTATTCCCATAGCCGCGATCCTGACGCTGAGCCACCTCCGTACCGTGGTGTATAAGTATGGCTGCTCCGACGAGAAATTTCATCATCTCGCGGGTATGCCGTTCTTGTTTTGGAAATTGATTGAGGAGAGCAAGACGGCAGATGCGGAGCAGATCGATTTTGGCCGCACCGACCTGAATAACGAGGGCCTGACCGAGTTCAAAGATCGATTTGGGACCACTCGCAGGCTGCTCACATATTTGCGCTATCCAGAAAGTACCGGTGAGAAAGGCGTTGTAGCGGCGTACCCGCCTGTGACGCGACGCCTGTTCTCGGTATTGCCCGACGCGCTTTCGTCCATGGCTGGCCGACTGCTCTACCGGCATGTCGGCTAGGGGATCCACGGTGGATTCTCAGACGCATGGGTGGGAGACTCGCTTCATGGGCACTTATATGAGGAGAACAAGCCGATGGAAGTCGATGTGATAGTCGAAGATATGCCGCGTACCAGCCAGGTCGTCCTGCCGCAGATTGCCCAGGAGCGATTCGACCGCCTACAGGCCCGCACCGCCAGCATTGGAGTCATTGGGCTCGGGTACGTTGGGTTGCCCCTTTCCCTCCTCTTGTCTGAGGCCGGGTTCAAAGTTACGGGTTTCGATATCGACGCACGCAAAGTGACCGACCTCGAAGCTGGCCGCTCCTACATTTATCGCATTCCATCCACCGAGATCGAGGCAGCGCGGCTACAGGGCTTCAGGGCCACCAGCGACTTCGCCCGCCTCTCCGTACAGGACGCCATCATCCTGTGTGTTCCTACGCCACTGAACGAGCATCGCGAGCCGGACCTAAGTTATGTGGAGAATACGACAAAGTCCGTCGCGCCATGGATTCGCGAAGGCCAATTGGTGGTGCTGGAAAGCACGACTTACCCTGGGACAACCGACGAGGTAATGATTCCTCTGCTTGAGGCCGGCAATACGCAGGGCCTAAAGGTACAGTGCAAAGGCCTGCCTGCGGAACATGGTGTCTTTTATGTCGCGTTCTCGCCGGAGCGCGAGGACCCCGGCAATGTTACCGTGGCACGGCGCGATATTCCTAAGGTCGTTGGCGGGCACGAAGCTGTGGCCACAGAACTCGCGGCAACCCTCTACGAAGGGATATTTACCCGCTCCGTCCGCGTATCGTCAACCCGCGTCGCGGAGATGACCAAGCTGCTGGAAAACATCTACCGTTGCGTAAACATCGCGCTGGTCAATGAACTGAAGTTGCTTTCGCTGCGCATGGGCGTGGATATCTGGGAGGTGATCGACGCCGCCTCGACCAAACCCTTCGGCTTCCATCCGTTCTACCCAGGACCTGGTTTGGGTGGTCACTGCATTCCCATCGACCCATTCTATTTGAGTTGGAAGGCGAAGGAGTACGACTTCAGCACACGATTTATCGAACTTGCCGGAGAGGTCAATGAGGCGATGCCCGCTCACGTGGTGCAATCGGTTGCCAAGGCCCTCAACCATCACAAAAAAGCCATGAACGGATCGCGGATTCTGATGCTGGGCATGGCCTACAAGAAAGACATCGACGACCTTCGCGAGTCTCCTTCACTCGCCGTGATCGAGTTGCTGCGCGAGGCGGGAGCCGAAGTACTCTACAACGATCCTTATATCCCGACGGTTGGCCGAGGCCGCCGCTATAACCTGGATATGACTTGCACGCCGCTCGATCGCCTTGAGCTATACGACTGCGTGCTCATTATGACCGATCATTCCGACTACAACTACGATGCAATTGTAAGTCAATCGCAACTGGTGGTAGATTCGCGCAATGCAACCAAAGGAATTCAGTCGACAAAGATCGTCCGCTGTTAGCCGTGCCATGATTGCCTCGTTGCGGCCGAGGCAGAGTAAGATGATGAAAGGCCCAGAGTGAACGCTGGTTTCCAATCAATAACGAAAGACTCAGCGGAAGCTGACCCCAAGCTAGAGCAAGCCGTACGCGATCGCTATCGCTGTGCGGATGCATTTCTGGACTTTCGTCTCGGTGGAGCATTGCCACCCGATTCGGGATACTTCCAGTTCGGCCTCGACACGACATGTTATGGCCGCTCCTTGAGGTGCGGTCATCAAGGGCAACTGGGTTCTCCCCTATGCAATATGCTGCCCGAGGTATCTTTCGATGGGGCGCAGCTTGTGCTGCCGTTCGATCCGAACGAAGTGATCGACAATCTTCGGCTAGAGCGCTACCCCAATGGACGATTGGGTGGATACGAAAGCAGATTGAAAAGTATCTACTACCGGTTTCGCCCGCTTACGAACTTCCCGTTGCGCAAGTACATTCAGAGGTTCCGGGCGGCCAGGTGGCGGGAGATAGAATTCCCCCATTGGCCCGTCGATACCACCGTCGAGAGTGTTTGCGAGAATCTAATGCTGCTTTCGCTACAGGCCAACCCGGTCGACCGTATTCCATTTATCTGGTTTTGGCCCGATGGCGCTCGCGGATGCGTTTCGATGACACACGATGTGGAAACGCGGGCGGGGTACGACTTCTGCGCGCAGTTGCTCGATATCGATGATTCTTTTGGGATCAAGGCGTCATTCCAGGTCGTTCCGGAAGGGCGATACCAGGTTACGCAGGAGTTCATCAACAGATTGCGCGACCGCGGATCTGAAGTGTGCGTGCAGGATTTGAACCACGATGGCCGGTTGTTTGACGAGCGAGATATGTTCCTGCGCCGGGCCGCCCTTATCAATCGCTATGGCCGGGAATACGGGGCAAGAGGCTTTCGATCGGCAGTGCTCTATCGCAAGCCAGAGTGGTTTGCAGACCTTGAGTTCTCCTTTGACATGTCGATTCCGAATGTCGCTCATCTTGACCCGCAACGAGGCGGCTGCTGTACCGTGATGCCCTACTTTATCGGGGACATGCTCGAACTGCCCCTTACAACGATTCAGGACTACACGTTGTTTCATGTTCTGAACCAGCGTTCGCTCGACTTGTGGAAGACCCAGATCGGGATGATACTCGCCAAGAACGGCCTGGTGAGTTTTATCGTACATCCCGACTACGTGATCGAGTCCGAGACACAGACAGTCTATAAAGACTTACTCGCACTGTTGAGCGAATTGCGAAAGCGGGAAGACCTTTGGTTCGCACTTCCGAGCGACATCGATAGCTGGTGGCGAGCACGAAGCCGGATGTCCCTTGTCAAAGACAACGGTTCATGGCGGATTGTGGGCGAGGGCGCCGAGCGCGCCGTACTGGCATTTGCGAAGGCGGTGGATGGCCAACTCATCTACGAGCGGGCCGATACGCCGCAAGGTGAAATGCCGGCACGGCATTAGCTCTCCGGAAAGAACGCGTCGCCGGTTGGCGCCTGAACAATGAACAGTAACAGGAAGAAGAACATCGTTTAGAAGCCATCAAGGGGGGTAGGGGTGCAAGATTCGATGACCAAAGTGGCGAAGCATCAAGCAGGCCTGGCCCTCCTGTGTGCAGTTACCTTGCTGCTCGGGTGGCGTCCTTTAGTGGACACCCTTGCGCTGGCGTTTCGTGACGACGAATTCACATACATTCTTCTGATTCTTCCCGTCAGCGTGGCCCTGATCTATCTGGAATGGCAACCTATGCTGCGGACGATGCTCGCCCTAAGTGTTCGTGCCGGCTGCGCATTCCTGGCGATCGCGGCTTTGATTGCTTGCGCATCGCTTGTCTGGTCGGCCACTTTGCCTTTCGATGTGCAGCTTACGATCAAGATGGTTGCGCTCGTGCTGTCGTGGATCGGGGCTTTTGTACTTTGCTTTGGCTCACGGGCTTCACGACAGGCTGTATTTCCACTGTGCTTCTTGTTCGGGCTAGTGCCAATACCACTACTCGCATTGAACGGGATCATCGCGCTGTTGCAGCTGGGGTCTGCTTGGGCGGCGTGTGTATTGTTCGCATTATTCGGTATTCCGGTGACTCAGGATGGCGTTGTGCTGACCATCCCAGGCCTGACGCTCCAGGTCGCTCAGGAGTGCAGCAGCATCCGTTCCAGCTCGATGTTATTGGTTACGACCATGGTGCTGGCCCAGCTTCTGCTGCGTTCGCGCTGGCGAAAGGCACTGTTGATTGGCCTGGCAGTTCCACTTTCGGTTGCCAAGAACGGCCTGCGCGTCTTCACGATTGCGATGCTCTCAACTCACGTCGACCGAGGATACCTGACGGGAAGATTCCATCACCAGGGAGGGATCGTTTTCTTCGCGATCGCCCTGATCGTCATCTTCGGCGCGCTCTGGATCTTGCGCAGAGGAGAAGATTCGCC
>CAWCWC010000004.1:0-64340 GCA_963799175.1 uncultured Acidobacteriaceae bacterium
GATGTATTGCTGTTCGTCCATCGCCGCTAAATTCGCAGGTGGGTCAGTTTGAACTCCGGGACAATCGACGTTGGCGATAACCACGTATTTCGAGGAAGTTTGTAATCTTGAAGCTCTGGTGTGTCCATAATGACCCGCTGGCACGGTGTCAGTTCTCCGATAGTGTGCCGATATGATCGATCACGAAAACATCGACTTGGGCCTTCTGTTTGTCCAACTTCAAACCTAGTTGCTTTTCCAGAGCACCCGGCAATGGAGGAAGACCGATCTCGTCCGATGTGTCCGGGTTCTCTGAAAGCTCCCTTTCCGGTCCAAAGTCGAGTACCGCATCGTAGCGTCCTTCGACCCCGGTATGGTCAACTACAGTCAGCGGCATCATCAACGAATCCCCGATCTGCTGCATGGTCACATCCAGCATCTCAAGGCGCCGCTCCCCGATATGGCTCAGTTCGCGATTGAAAACACCACAGCGCGGAGGAACCCCCTTGTACGGTGGGTATGCGTGTGGATACTTGTTCTCATCCATGAGCGTCGGTGAGAGCATGCACACTGCGCCTTCCGGGTGCGGCTTCAGGCCAAGGCCCGGCTTTACCAACTCAAGCGCGTACACCTCACCTTCGCGCTTTTCCAGATGCCCGGCGAACTGGAAGCGCTCTTCCAGCATCGAACGCACCATCTGGCGCACATCGGCTCGGGTAGGGTTCCCTTCCGCGCGGGCTTCGACGGCGTAATACTCTTCCTGCGCCCATTTTGGCAGGGCCGATCCCACTTCACGCTTCAGCGGCAAAGCACGTAGATCGTATGCGAAATCGATCAGCCAGAGGACCGGCACGTTCCAGGAAAACAGGCCTCCCGGTGGCGGCGCCGCGTTACTCTCTGGGTCGAGAAAGTCCGATCCCTTGATCATGAACTTCTGACCATGGCGGATTGAGGCCGCGTCAAATGTCAGCTTTCCTGCGCCGTCTGCCACTGGACTTGCAGGAGCAGATGCCGCTGGTTGGCCACTGTTCCCACTGCCCTCTATTTGCGCACCTGCTGCAAGCGTAGATGCGCTCACGACAATCCACACGAGAGTTGCAGTTTCGAGGAGAAATCCTTTGAATCTTGAATAAAAGATAACCCTCGATAAATTCATAGTGAGGAGTATACTCCGTCACTACCCAAACAGCCTGAAGTCCGCTCTCGCCAGCTTCAGTCATTCAACTCAAATCGACCCCCTCGGTAATTTCCCCCCGGTTGTCCCTCCGCCGCATTCCGACGACAATGGTCTGCATGAACGTCAACTTCGCCGAGCGCGCCCACAACCACAACTGGAAGCTCGACCCCATCGTCCGCTCGCTGCTCGACACCGACTTCTACAAGCTCCTCATGCTCCAGTTCATCTGGAAGAACTTCCCCGCCGTCCACGTCACCAGCGAGGTCGTCAACCGCACCGCGCGCGTGCGCCTCGCCGAAGAGGTCGACGCGCCCATGCTCATCGCGCAGATGGACCACCTCCGCGGCCTGCGCTTCCGCAAGTCCGAGCTGATCTGGCTTGCCGGCAACACCTTCTACGGCACCCGCCACATCTTCGAGCCCGCCTTCCTCGCCTGGCTCGAGACCGACTTCCGCCTCTCCGACTACACCGTCGCCGAGCAGGACGGCCAGCTCATCCTCCGCTTCTCCGGCCTCTGGACCGAGGTCACCATGTGGGAGGTCTACGCCCTCGCCCTGGTCAGCGAGATGCGCACCCGCGCCGCACTCGCCCGCCTCAACGAGATGGAACTCGACGTCCTCTACGCCCGCGCCAAAACCCGCCTCTGGGAAAAGATCGAGCGCCTCCGCGCCGTGCCCGAGGTCAGCATCTCCGAGTTCGGCACCCGCCGCCGCCACAGCTTCCTCTGGCAGGAGTACGTCATCGAGTCCATGCGCGCCACCCTCGGCCCCAGCCTCGCCGGCTCCTCCAACACCTTCCTCGCCTACAAGCACGATCTCGAAGCCATGGGCACCAACGCCCACGAGCTCCCCATGGCCATGGCCGCGCTCGCCAACGACGACGCCGCGCTCCACTCCGCGCAGTACCGCGTGCTGGAGCTATGGCAGCAGAGCTATGGCGGCGAGCTGCTCATCCTTCTGCCCGACACCTTCGGCACCACCCAGTTCCTCGAAGGCGCGCCCGACTGGGTCGCCGACTGGACCGGCCAGCGCGTCGACTCCAAGGACCCCTTCGTCGCCGGCGACGAGTACATCCGCTGGCTCCAGGCCCGTGGCCGCGACCCGCGCCGCAAACGCCTCATCGCCTCCGACGGCCTCGATGTGGAGGAGATTCTCAAGCTGCACAAGTACTTCCACGGCCGCATCCGCTTCTCCGCCGGATGGGGCACCCTGCTCACCAACGACTTCCGCGGCTGCCATCCGCGCGGCGAGCGCGACTTCGAACCCATCAGCCTCGTCTGCAAGCTCATGACCGTCGAAGGCCGCCCCGCCGTCAAGCTCAGCGACAACCCCCGCAAGTCCACTGGCCCCGACTCCGAGATCGCCCGCTACCGCCGCGTCTTCAACTCCCCCACTACTGACGAGATCGATGTACTCGTCTAGCTGATAGTTGTTATAGCAATTGACTTTTTTATAGAGTCTCATTGGACACGCCTTCATTCTGGCGAAGCCAGAATCTCCGTCGTTGCTCTTCACCCTCGCATAACTCCTTTGGGGAACGGCTCTCATGTACTTCACTGTCACCGTCAATCGCTATACTTACCCTATGTACTCCCTCACCCACGCCGCCCGCCTTGCAGCCGTTCTCCTTCTGCTTCCACTGCTCACCGTTCAGCCCGCATTCGGCTGGGGCAGCGATGGCCACATGCTCATCAACCGCCTCGCCGGAGCCGCTCTTCCCGCCGATGTTCCAGCCTTCCTTCGCACTCCCGCCGCCCTCGACGCGTTGGAGTACTACGGCCCCGAGCCGGACCGCTGGCGATCGCCCGCCGAGCCGGAACTGAACGCCGCGCAGGCGCCCGAGCACTTCATCGACCTCGAATACGCCGACCTAGTCGGCCCGCTGCCTCGCCGCCGCTACGACTTCGTCCGCGCCCTCGCTGCCGCGCAGCCCGCGCATCCCGACATCCAACTCACTCCGGAGAAAGTTGGCCTGCAACCCTACGTCACCTCCGAAGTCTACGAGCGTCTGCAGAGTGCCTTCCGCGACTATCGCGCCCTCGTCGCCGCCAAGCAGGACAGCAAGCCCTCCGAGGCGGAGATTATTTTCCTCGCTGGTTGGCTCGGCCACTACGTCGGCGACGGTTCGCAGCCGCTGCACACCACCATCCAGTACAACGGCTGGACCGGCCCCAACCCGCACGGCTACACCACCGAGCACCGCATCCATACCCAGTTCGAGACCACCTTCGTCCACGCCAACGTGAAGTCCGCGGACGTAGCTCCGCTGGTCGCAGCTGCCAAGCCCGCCGTCCTCAAGGACGTCTTCGCCGACTATCTCGCCTATCTGCGTCACTCCAACACGCTGGTGGAGCAGACCTATCAACTGGAGAAGCAGGGCGCATTCGCCGGCACGGGAACTCCGCAGGGCAAGGCCTTCGTCGATCGGCAGCTCGCCGCCGGCGCCATCGAACTGCGCGACATGATCTACACCGCGTGGATCAAATCCGCCGATCCCGTCCCCGCCTATACGGGAAATTAACCATCGCGAAGGACCCGTTCGCGATACGCCTCCGGACCCTCAATCGCAAAGCGCGTCTTGCCCGCCAGCGCCAGCAGGTCGCGGCCCCCGCTGATCAACAGCTCGGCCTTGCCGCACTGCGCTATATCGAGAAATGGCTGGTCCTTTGCATCCCGGCATACCACCGAGCAGCGTCGCGTCACTGCAACCACCTCGCAGTACGGCACAACATCAGCCAGCAACTCGTTCCTGTCCGCCGGCGAGAGTTGAAACTTTGTATACGCAAGCACGCGCATCAGTTCCGCGGCAGTCTCGCGAGACAGCAGAGGAACGCAGCCTCCTCTCCGCCAGTGCTCTCGCAGCCAACTCAGTCTTCCGTTGGCAAATAGCAGCGCCGAAAGCACCGTGTTCGTGTCAAAGACAACTCGCCGCTTCATGGCCTTCAAACTCATGCCTTGCGCCGTGCCCAGCAGACGGCAGCCCTGGCGTCTCCTTCGTCGATCCCAAGCTGGGCCAGCCGCGCGCGCACCTCATCGGCGCGGCTCTCCCGCAGCGGACGCAGAACGATGCACTCTTCGTCCGTCGTCACGTCGAAGTAGTCCACTCCGCTAAACCTCGCGACCACAGCCTTGGGAAGCGTGATCTGGTTCTTGATGGTCTTCTTTGCCAGCACGGCGCCCTCCTTCAAGTTGACAAGGAAACAAGCGAACAAGGAAATACTACATCATTCTTTTCTTGCTTAGCCAGTCCAGTTTTCCAATCGTGCCTATCGAAACCTACACACGCGTGGGTACGATGGGGTACTGATGCCGCCTTATGCGCGCTTGTATCCGTTCCAGCAGCGCAGTCAGCGCCAGCGCCAGCAGCGGTGCGGCAACCGCCGCCAGGGCCCCCCACAGCACAAAGGCGTGCCACACCCACATCCAAAGGTTGTAGGTCAGCGCCAGCGGTGCGCTGCGTGCCTCCTGCACAAACAGTCGCGGAGCCAACGGCATTGCCGCCGTGTGAAAGACGCGCGAGCCGAGTCGGATGAACGGAACGATCAGCGCCAGTTCCAGCGGGAACATGGCGTGGTTCGCGATCTGCGTTGCCACCACATTCAGCCGAAAGCGAAACGTCACCGCCAGGCACAGCAGCGTCGTGCTGCCCACCACCGGGTTGATTCCGATCAGCATTCCCGCGGCAATGCTCCAGGCCAGGCTGCGCGGTGTCGCCCCCATGCGCAACAACGCCAGGATTGGCAGTACGCCGTGGCGATAGAACCAGTTGTGATGCGCGGGTGCAACGGAGTGAGGCACACAGACAGGATAAACTGGTTCCATGAACTTCGCGGGATGGGCTGCTTCTGAAAGGCGGCCCCGGTGCATTTAGTACGCTCTGTGGGAAGAAGCCTGATGCTGGCCGCGGTCTTCGCCTACGCCACACTGCAACTGATCGTGAAGCGCCCGGCAACGCGCCAGCAGAAGGCCGAATGGTTGCACCAGTTCTGCCTGCGGGCCGTGCGCCGCATGGGCCTCGCCGTGCGACAGGTTGGGACCTTCCCAGAGCGCGGCGTCGTCATCTCCAACCACCTCGGCTATCTCGACGTCGTCGCCTTCGCTGCATTGCATAAGTGCGCCTTCGTCGGCAAATCCGAGATCCGCAAATGGCCCTTTCTTGGCTGGATAACCGCCATGGGAGGCACCGTCTACGTGCAGCGCGGACGAGGCGGCTCTGCCGGACGAGCCAAGTCGGGAATGCAGGAGGCCTCGGACGCAGGCATCCCCATGGTCTTCTTTCCCGAAGGTACCTGTAGTCTCGGAGGCACAGTCCTGCCCTTCCGCAGCGGTCTGCTGGGCGAGGCAATCGCGGCTGGGCAACCCATCACGGCCGCCTGCCTTCGCTATCGTCTCACCCAGGACAACGGCCCCAACCGGTCCCTGGCCGATGTATGCTTCTGGGACGACACACTGCTCGTCAAGCATATCTTCCGCATGCTCTCCATGCGCGGAATCGAAGTGGAGTTGCGCTTCGCCCAGTCCCCCATCGCGTTTTCTGTCGGTGCCGATCAACGTAAGCTGGCCGCGCAACAGGCCCACGCCGCAGTGATGGAACTTCGCGACGCCACCATGGCCGAGCCGGTCGCCCCTTAGTGAATCTAGGAATACATCACTGTTTTGAAAGAGCGGGACTTTAGTCCCGCTGTAGGGGGCCTGTTTCCAATGCGGCTTTAGCCGCCGAGGGAATCTCTAACACATGCACGGACCTTATCTAATCGACTCGCTTGCATCGCTCTCAAACCCCAATCAGCCCATCCTGCTTCAGCCGCTTCAGTACCTGCTCCACCGACCAGTCCAGCGCATCCGTTCCCTCCACCGTGACCGACGCGCGCGCCGCCGACGGCACCACGTACAGCTCCGCCATGGGCCGCGCGGTCGCTGCAAACTGCGCGCGCACCGACTCCTCCGTGCGTCCTCGCTCGCTCATGTCGCGATGAATGCGGCGCACCAGGCACACCTCGTGCGGCGCGTTTACATAGATGGAAAAGCCGTAGCACGGCAGTAACTCCGCGTAGTGCAGCGCCAGAATCCCTTCCACAAGCACCACGCCCGTTGGCGTGATCGTCTCAAAAACGCCCGCAACCCGCGAGTGCGTCTTGAAGTCGTACACCGGCCGCTGGATCGCCTCGCCCCGCGCCAGCGCGCGCACATGCTCCACAATCAGTTCGCTCTCCAACGAGTCGGGATGGTCGAAGTTGAGCTTGCTCCGCGCGTCCAGCGGAAATTGCGACAGATCGCGATAGTACAGGTCCAGCGGAAACAGCGTCGCGTCCAACTGCGTCGCCAGTTCGCGCGCCAGCGTCGTCTTGCCCGAGCCGGAGCAGCCCGCAATCCCAATCACTAGAGGGCACGCGAGGGCAGTCATGGTTAACTCGCAGCCACCATCTGAGGCACCAGCGCCGTCAGCAACCCCGTAAACTGCCGTTCCACGCGCCGTCCAATCTCCATCACCTCTGCGTGGTGGATCGGCTCATCCAGCACTCCCGCCGCTGCGTTCGTCACCAGCGAGATCCCCAGCACCTCGATCCCCATGTGCCGCGCCACGATCACCTCATGCACCGTGGACATCCCCACCAGTGTCCGCGCCCAGCGTGCGGAACGCGCGAATCTCCGCCGGCGTCTCGTAGCTCGGCCCCAGCACGGCGATGTACACGCCCTCGCTCAGCGCAATTCCCTGCCGTTCCGCCTCGGCATGCGCCATCTTGCGCAGCCTGGGCGAGTAGGCCGCCGTCATGTCGAAGAACCGCTCTCCCGCGCCCGGTACGCATGCAAATCTCGGCTCGTTCGGCCCCAACGCAGCGTTCCTCCCCGTCAGGTTGATGTGGTCGCTGATCGCCACCAGCGATCCCTGCGCAATGTCTGCGCGAATCCCTCCCGCCGCATTGGTGACAATCAGCGCGCGCACCCCCAGCAGCCCCAGCACGCGCATGGGAAACGTCACCTGCTCCATCGCGTAGCCTTCGTAGGCATGCACGCGACCCTGCATCACAGCCACCGGAACTCCGCCAATCGTCCCCAGCACCAGCTTGCCACTGTGCCCCGCCACGGTGGACTGCGGGAAGTGCGGAATCTCCGCGTACGCAATCGCGACCGCGCCCTCCACCTGCGATGCAAACCCGCCCAACCCCGAGCCGAGAATGATCCCCACTCGCGGCGCAATCTGCGTTCGCTCGTGAATCGCCCCCACGCCCGCCTGCGCCTTGCTGAAGAGATCGGTCATCGTACCCGAATGTTACTCCTCCTCCTCATCCTGCACCGGCTGCTTGGCTGCGGCCAGTATCTTCTCCGCGATCGCCTGCGGCACCAGGTCGTAGTGGTCCATCTCGATGCGGAAGCTGCCCCGTCCCTGTGTGATCGCAGTCAGTGTCGTGCCGTAGGTCAGGATCTCCGACATCGGGACCTCGGCGCGAATAATTGTCCCCGCGCCTCCGCTTTCCATCCCCTGCACCCGTCCTCGCCGGCTGGTCAGGTCGCCCATCAGCGCTCCGGCAAAGTCGTCCGGCGCCTCGATCTCGATCTTCATGATCGGTTCCAGTAGCGACGGCTTGGCCAGCTCCATGCACTTGCGGAAGCCGGTGCGCGCGGCGATCTTGAACGCCATCTCGCTCGAATCCACATCGTGGTAGCTGCCGTCGAACACCGTCACCTTGATGTCCACCACCGGGTAGCCCGCAAGGTACCCGCGCGCCGCCGACTCGCGCACGCCCTTCTCCACCGCAGGAACGTACTGCCGAGGAATCGATCCACCGAAAATCTCGTTGCCAAAAACCACGCCCGTGCCGCGCGGTTGCGGCTCGATCCGCAGCTTGCAGTCGCCAAACTGCCCGTGGCCTCCGGACTGCTTCTTATGTCGCCCCTGCGCCTCGGCCTTGGCGCGCACCGTCTCGCGGTAGGGCACCTTCGGCTCGTGCAATATCACGTTGGTGTGGTAGCGCCGCTTCAGCTTGGAAACCAGCGTCTCGATGTGGGGCTGTCCCGCCCCCGCTACCAGGAACTCGTTGGTCTGTAGATCGCGGTAGAACCGCAGCATCGGGTCTTCTTCCATCAGCTTGTGCAGCGCCGGTGCCAGCTTGTCTTCGTCGGCGCGCGTCTTCGGCTCGATGGCATACGTCATTGCTGGCTCCGGCATCGACACCGGCTCGATAAACATCTCATGCGCCTTGTCGCCCAGCGTGTCTCCGGTCAGCGTCACGCGCAGCTTCACCGCCGCGCCCAGATCGCCCGCGTGCAACTCCTGCACCTCTACCGGCTTTCTCCCCTGCATGATGTACAGATGGGTCAGGCTCTCCGTCTCCTGCCGCGTGTAATTCATCACCGTGGTGTCGGTCTTCATCTTGCCGCTGATCACCTTGAAGAAGTTGACCCTCCCGGTGAACGGGTCGGTCATCGTCTTGTAAACGTAGATGGCAAGCGGCTCTTTATCGTCCACCGCGCGCATCACAATCTCGTCCTGTCCCTCCGCGGCAACGCCGCTTACGCCGCTTCCATTGCCCGCCGTCACCTGGATCTTGCCTCTGGCCGCCACCGGCTCGCGCTCGGTCGAGGCCGGCGCATACGCCTTCAAGAACTCCAGCAGATGATCGGTGCCCACGTTCCGCAGCCCGCTGACGTACAGCACCGGGAACAGATTGTCCTCCCGGATCGCCTCATGCAGCGCGGCGATCAGGTGGTCCTCCTGTAACGATCCCGTGTTGAAGAACTCCTCCATCAGCTCGTCCTTGCCCTCGGCCACCAGCTCCACCAACGCCTCGTGAGCAGTCTTCGCGTCGGCCTGCGCCGCCTCCGGAATCTTGACCTCTTCCCCGCGCCCGTTGCCGTCCTGCTCATACACAAACGCCTTCATCGTCACCAGGTCCACTACCCCGTGAAATCCCTGCTCATCCACAATCGGCAACTGCACCGGGACCACCTGGCGTCCCCACCGCTCCCGCATCTGCTCGATCATGTGTTGCCGTCCCAGCCGGCTGTCCGCCTTGGGATGGTCCAACTGGTTCACCACCAGCACCCGCGGAAGGTTCACCTCGGTGGCAAACTTCCATACCCGGTCGGTCACCGCCTCGGCGCCCATCTGCGCATTCACCACCACCAGCGCCGCTTCCACCGGCAGCATCGCGGCCCGCGTCTCGTGCAGAAACATGTGAAAGCCCGGAGTGTCCAGCAGGTTGATCTTCACCCCGCTCCACTCCACGTAAGCGGCCGCATTGGCCATCGTCGTTCGCCGCGACACCTCTTCCTCGTCGTACGCCGTCACCGCCGTACCGTCTTCCACTTGTCCCTGCGTGGTGGTCATCTTCGCCGCTTGCAGCAGGGCCGCAATCAAGGTTGTCTTGCCGCTGTGCGCATGACCAACCACCGCAACGTTCCGGACGTCCCGCCCGAGATAGTTCTTCATTCCCTGCCCTCTTTCCTATCTGACCTGGATTCATTCTTGCGTGTTGCTAAAACTGTCCTGCGAGTTCGCAACGCGCAACCACCCACACGCTGCGGAAGGGGCATCCTATCACAAATACATCAGGCCTTTCCCCGTGCCCGCCCCAACGCAATCAAGCCGCCCCCAAAGGGACGGCTTGTCTGTATTGTTGCCTATAGTGTCGGATACCTGATTCCGGCCCGCTTGTACTTCTTCCGAAGAGATTGCCGGAGGTTACTCGCCTTCGCGTTCCGAGCGCTTCCAGTTGATCAGGTCTCCCAGCGTGGTGCTGCTGCTTGAGGAAGAAGAACTCTTGTGGTCCTTTTGGTCTTTGTGGTCCTTTTGGTCCTTGTGGCTCTTCTCGCCGCCACGCTCCTTGTAGAGTTCTACCTCGGCCCGGCTTGCCTCTTCGCCAACCGCGCGAATGCTCAGCCCGACCTTCTTCTCTTCCTGGTTCATCTTTACGATCTTGAACTCGTGCTCGGTGTCCACATCCAGCTTCACCGCCACATTGTTCTGGTCCACTGCCTCGGATACGTGGCACAGTCCCTCCACGCCCTCGGCAATCTCCACAAACGCGCCGAACTGCGCCGTGCGCAGGACCTTGCCCTTGATCACATCGCCAATGCGGTGCTGTGCGAAGAACGTCTCCCACACATCCGGCTGCAACTGCTTCACGCCCAGCGACAGACGCCGGTTCTCCGGCTCCACGCCCAGCACGATCGCCCGTACCTTCTCGCCCTTCTTCAATACCTCCGACGGGTGCTTGATGCGCTTGGTCCAGCTCAAATTCGACACATGCACCAGCCCGTCGATGCCGTCCTCAATCTCGATGAACGCCCCGAAGTCCGTCAGGTTGCGCACTCGCCCCTCAATGATCGCCCCGATCGGGTACTTGTCCTCCAACTGCTCCCACGGGTTCTCCTGAAGCTGCTTCATGCCCAGCGAGATGCGCCGGTCGTTGGGGTTCACGCTCAGGATGATCGTGTCCACCTCGTCCCCCGGCTTCACCATCTTCGACGGATGCTTCATCCGCTTCGACCAGGTCATCTCCGAGACATGCACCAGCCCTTCGATCCCCTGCTCCAGTTCCACAAACGCGCCGTAGTCCGTCACCGAAAGTACACGTCCGCGCACCTGCGCCCCAATCGGGTAACGCTCCGTCGCATCCAGCCACGGGTCGGGCGTCAACTGCTTGAAGCCCAGCGATACGCGTTGCTTCTCCTTGTCGAACTTCAGTACCTTCACCTGGATCTCGTCGCCCACATTCACCAGGTCGCGGGGATGGGTCAGACGTCCCCAGCTCATATCCGTGATGTGCAGCAGCCCGTCCAGCCCGCCCAGGTCCACGAACGCGCCATAGTCGGTCAGGTTCTTCACCGTCCCGGTCAGTACGCTTCCCTCTTCCAACTGGGCCAGCGTCACTGCCTTCTTCGCGTTCTGCTCCTCTTCCAGAATCTCCTTGCGGCTGATCACCACGTTGCCGCGCTTCTTGTTCAGCTTGATCACGCGGACTTCGATCTCGCTGCCGATGTACCCGTCCAGGTTGCGCACCGGGCGCACCTCGATCTGCGATCCCGGCAGAAACGCCTTGATCCCGATGTCCACGGTCAGACCGCCCTTGACCCGGCTCACCACCATGCCCTTCACCGGCGTCTTGTCGTTCGCGGCCTTCTCCAGCTTGTCCCATATTTTGTGCCGCAAGGCCTTCTCGTAGCTCACCAGGTAGCCGCCTTCCGGCTCCTCGCGCTCCACTACAACATCCACCGCATCGCCCGCGGCGAACTTTGGCTTTCCCTCGTGGTCCAGCACCTGTTCTAGCGGGATCAGTCCCTCGGACTTCAGTCCGATGTCGATCACCGCATGTTTGTCGGTGATCTTTACTACCGTCCCCGTGACCACAACCTCTTCGGCGGTCAGGTTCTGCGCGGCTGCCGTCTCCGCCGCCTGTTCGCGGTCGAAGTTGGCCAGCGCAGCGGCAAAGTCAGCCGCATCGTAGTCCGGTTCGCCGGATGAGGCAGAATCGTCAGGGCTTGCATCCGGCGGGGTCTCTAATCTGCTGGACGCAGTCCCTTCTCCACTGGACGCAGCAATGCTTGCCAGCTCGGATGAAACCTCTGCGACAGGCTCCGCTGGGATTAGGGTGAGTTCAGATGACAGCTCGGCTTGCTCTGCTGTCGCTTCGGGCGCTAGGGTTTCCAGTTCAGTAGTCAGGGGATTACTCTCGGTTTGGTCGGGATTGTGGACGTCTACGGTCATTGAGGCGTTGCTCCGGGATCCATTCTTCATACTGCAAATTCCATTCGCGCGGATAAGTCGGCAGTTCAGGCAACGGTCCTCGGAAAGACGCGCTGCTCGCTATCCCGATGCAGATTCGGCAGGGAGGAATTGAAACATCTTGCAGAGGAGCTGCTGCACTGGATCCCACACACAGCGGCTCATATAAAGAATATAGGTTTGTGCAGCGCAGAGTCAATCCATTTACGCTCGCGCCGGTGGTGCAATTTCGACCGCCTTAAATGGGAACGTAAACTTTAGAGTAGGTTGAAAAAATCCCACATTTGCTTTTCGGAGGGAGAGCGGACTTCAGCCTCCTGAATACGTCCAATGAATCCCAATGGCTTTAGCCACGGGCCCTCTGCCGGAAATGGCAATCGAGCCCTTTCGGCAACCTCTTTAGTCCCCGAGTGAAAGCTCGCCGCGCAAGCACCCGTTAAGGCCCGGCTCCCATCCCACCGACCGCAACCTGTATACTTCGCCCCCCCTGTATACTTCGCCTATGGATCGTCTCTGGACCCCGTGGCGCTACGACTACGTCACCCGTGCGCAACACTCCTCCCGCCCCGGCGTTCCCCCTGCGCTAGACGCCTGGCCTGGCTTCCCAGCCAACGACGAATCCAGCCGCCATAATTGCGACTGCGTCTTCTGCAACCTGATCGCATCCGTCGACTACGCCATCGCCCACGCCATGCCCGTCGAGCATGCGGAGAAGGCCGCACACATCCTCGCCCGACAACCCTCCTGCTTCCTCTGTCTCAACGCCTTCCCATACACTACCGGCCACATCCTCATCGTCCCCTACCGTCATATCGATTCGCTCGCCGCTCTCACGCCCGGCGAGGCGCAGGAAATCATCGACCTCGCCCAGCGAGTCGAGCGCGTCCTGAGCCAGGTCTACAATCCCTCTGGATTCAACTTCGGCATCAACCTCGGCGAGGCTGGAGGCGCAGGCATCGCCGCGCACATCCACATGCACGCCCTGCCCCGCTGGGTCGGCGACACCAACTTCATGACCGTCACCGGCGACACCCGCGTCCTGCCCGAAACCCTCGACACCACCTGGGAACGCATCCGCCAGGCATGGCAGCCCTGAGCTTCTCCCACCCGTCATTCCAGCGCGGCAGTCCTGCCCCGTCATCCCCCCTGTGCGCAGTCGGCCCGGCTTTCGTGCAATACCTGGGGTGCCATCGCCTTAACCGATAGCTTGACGGCTGATGGCTTACGGCTCAGGAATCTTGCCTTTTGTTTTTGTCTTGCCGTCGGCCTGCCGTGTGCAAAGCGCCGCACCAACATTGCTTTTGCCCTGGTTGAGGTCGTGGTTTGGGCTTGTTCAGCCCCGCTGCCTCACTCCGGATTCGCAGGCGGAGCAGCCGGAGCAGCCGTGCCGGGACTCGTCCCCGGCGGCGTCGCAGGCAGTCCCACCCTTGTCGCCTCGAAGTTCGTGATCTGCCACGTCCCCGAGGGCTGCCGAGAGTACACCCTGGTGTAGCGGAAGGTCCCATGCATCGGCACCCCCTCATTGATGCCCTCCACCTCGGCCAGAGATGTGACGATCGCTGTCATCCCAATCAACTTCACATGCACGTCTTTCAGGTCGAGCTTGCTCAGTACCGTGGTTCGCCTGCGCAGCCGCTCCAACTGCTGCATCTTGGTCACCACCTGGCCGGTCATGGTAATGCCCACGAAGTCGTCCGACAGCAGCTTATTCATAGCTGCCACATCCGCATTCATCTCCGCGGTGCGCCACACCTGTTCCAACTGCTCTACCTGGTGCTTGAACTGATCGTTCCGCCGTGGATGCACCCCCTGGGCCGGCGCGGGTAGCGTAAACAACATCGCCGCCAGCACCGCCAGAACTGCGCCGGGCCGAGCCATGCGATGCTGTGAGGGTTGTTGCAACATAGGGCAAACCAAACCAGTATCCGTCGTGACGGATACTAGTCCGCTTTAACCCTTGCAGTCAAAAGAAAGTCGCGTAAATGCGCTTTTCCCCGTACCCGCCGTAGTCCCTACACAATGGCGTCCAGATACTTGATCTGCTGCGCACGCATCAGCCGGTAGAACCCCTCCGCCCCGTATTCACGGAAGTGGGGCGAATTCTGGTGCGCTTCCAGGGCCGCCTCGTCCACATACTGCTCGTAGATAAACACCACCCCTGGGTCGCCCGCGGCAAAGTGGGCAACGTATGTCACGCATCCAGGCTCCTGCCGTGACGCCAGCGTCAGCTTGTGCAGCAACTCCGCCACCGCATCATGGTCCGTCTCTGCAAACTTCATCCGTACCGTAAAACTAATCATCTGTGCCTTTCCATCCGCGGTGCTTGGTCAACCGGCGCGCCCACCGCTCGGACGCGACGCCGTCATTTTACGCTCTCAACTCTTCTTCAAACGCCGTAAGCGTGATCGTCTGGTCGCGCTCCGGCCCGGTCGAAATCATCCCGATCCGCGCCCCTGACTCACTCTCGATAAACTCAAGATACTCCTGGGCCGGCTTGGGCAGCCTGTCAAACTCCGTAATGCCCTCCGTCGAGCAGCTCCAACCCTTCATCTTCGTATACACCGGCTGGATCGACTCAAACCCACGCATGTCCGCCGGAATCGTGTCCGTCGCCTTGCCATCGATCTTGTATCCCGTGCATACCGGAATCTCCGCGCACTCGTCCATCACGTCCATCTTGGTCACCACCAGCCACTGCGTCCCATTGATCATGTTGGAGTAGCGCAGCAGCGGCAGGTCCAGCCATCCACACCGCCTTGGTCGTCCTGTTACCGCGCCGTACTCCTGCCCGCGCGCACGCAGCAGTGTGGCTGAGTCGCCCTCGATTTCGGTCGGAAACGGTCCCTCACCCACCCGTGTCACATACGCCTTGGTCACACCAATCACCGTGCCGATCGAGGTCGGCCCCACCCCCGTCCCGGTCACCGCTCCGCCCGCCGTCGAGCTCGAACTGGTCACAAACGGGTACGTCCCGTGGTCAATGTCCAGCAGAGCGCCCTGCGCCCCCTCGAACATCACCTTTTCGCCATTCCGGATCGCCTCATTCAGCAGCACCGCCGTATCGGTCACATACGGGGCAATCTGTTCCGCCGCCCGCGCATACTCCTCATACATCGTCTTGGGGTCCAGCGGGGCCGTCCCAAACAGCGCCGCCGCAATCGTGTTCTTCTCGTCGCACGCGTTCTTGATATGCGTCCGCAGCAGCGCCTGGTTCATCAGGTCCACCACCCGCAGCCCATTGCGATGGATCTTGTCCTCATACGCCGGCCCAATCCCCCGCCGCGTCGTCCCGATCTTGGTCCGCCCCGGAGCCGTCTCCGCCGCCAGCTCGATCATCCGGTGGTACGGCAGGATCACCTGCGCCCGGTTCGACACAAACAGTTGCCCATCGATCTTCAATCCTGTGTCTTTGAGCCGCTTCACCTCGCTCAGGAACGCCATCGGGTCCAGCACCACCCCGTTGCCGATCACCCCCCGGCACTCCGGCCGCAACACGCCGCACGGAATCAGTTGCAGCACAAACTTCTTCCCCGCAATGATCACGGTATGCCCCGCGTTGTGCCCGCCCGCGTAGCGGGCCACAACCGAGAACCGCTCGCTCAGCACATCCACGATCTTGCCCTTGCCCTCATCGCCCCACTGCGCCCCGAGGACCACTGCCGATTTGCGCTGACTCACGAAAGATTTGCTCCGGAAGGATGGGTCCGCGAAGAACACTCCGCGCCCATAATTCATCTTATACTGGATAGAAGAATCGCCGATACGTGGAGGGCGCCGTGGTTCAAGTCCGAGAAGCAGTTAAGAAAGCGCAACGCTATCTTCCCGATGTCTTTCCAACGGCAGAGGGAAAGGAAATGCGACTCGAAGGCGTCGAACTGAGCGACGACGCAAAGTTCTGGATCGTCACGTTTTCGTACGACCCTAGCCGAGAAGGGCATCTTGTTCGTTCGCTACGCGAGTACAAGACCGTGAAGCTGCGCGCAATGGACGGCAAGTTCTATGGAGCGCGCAATGGACTGTCCGAGTCAGGTCTGATGTGAAACAACATCGCAGAAAGGTCGTCCTCGACACCAATCTCCTTCTGCTCTGGCTCGTCGCGCGAACAGATGCAAATCTCTTAAAGCGATTCAAACGGGTTCAACAGTTCACCTATCAGGATTTTGAGCGGCTTCAGGAACTTCTCCAGCCCTTCCGGAAGTTTGTGACCACGCCACATATCCTCTCTGAAACCAGTAACTTCCTCGATCAAGCCCCATCCTGGCAACGAACTGCCCTGATCGACGCACTGAAAGACTTCATCCGCAGCGGAGTCGAGGTCTACCACCCCGCAGGTGAACTCATCGACCGAGACGAGTTCAACGCTCTCGGCCTCACCGATACCGCCATCGCGCAACTGAGCACCGAAACCGTCATCCTCACGGTCGACTTCCGTCTCGCCGGAAAGATCGAATCAATGGGCGGAAACGCCCTGAACTTCAACCACTACCGAACCGGACTCACGATACCACATTGATATGCCCGAGCTTCCCGAGGTCGAAACCATCGCCGCAGGCGTTCACGCCCGAGTCCAGGGCCGGCGCATCGTCCGTGTCTGGACCAGCGGAAAGCCACAGACCTTCAAGTCGCCGGAGTCCGAGATCGCCGCCGCCCTCACCGGCGCACGCATCCAATCCGTCCGCCGCGTCGGCAAGACCATCGTCATGACCGTTGACCGACGAGAAAGTTTGGGTGCCCCATCCGTTGCAGTCTCATCGCAAAGGATGGGTTCAGATAAAACCTCCACCGAACTCCTCATCCACCTCGGCATGACCGGACGCCTGCTCGTCTCCGCGCGAGAAGTTCCCCTAGCGCCCCACACCCACGCCGTCCTCACCCTTAGCGGTGCGCCAGGGGAAACAGCCACCCGCGAGGTCCGCTTCGTCGATCCACGCCGCTTCGGCCGCATCTCTCTTCACCAACCCGAATCTGGGTGCCCCATTCATGCGGCTTCATCGCATGAGTGGGATGTGACCTCCGCAAAGTCAACAACTTACTCCGGCCCCGGCCGCGAGCCCCTCACCATCTCGCTCGACGACTTCATCGCCCTCTTCCACCCTCGCCGCACCCCCATCAAGGCCGCTCTGCTCAATCAATCCCTCCTCCACGGCATCGGCAACATCTACGCCGACGAGTCGCTCTTCCGCGCCTCCATCCGTCCCACCCGCCAAGCCGCCCGCCTCACCCACGCCGAGCTCGCTCTTCTGCGCACATCCATAACCAAAGTCCTTCGCCACGCCATCCGCCTCGGTGGCTCGTCCGTCTCCGACTACGTCGACGCCGACGGCGCGCGCGGCTTCTTCCAGCTTCGCCACTGCGTCTACCGGCGCACTGGCTTGCCCTGCACCGTCTGCGCGACACCCATCCGCCGCATCACCCTCGCCAGCCGCAGCACCCACTTCTGCCCCCGTTGTCAGAGGTGAGAAGTCAGCCCATGCCTACACTAGAACCCATGCTTCGTTACGCCATCACCGACCGCGCCCGTTTCAAGGGAGACGAACCCGCCCGCCAAGCCGCGCTCCTCGTCCAAGCCGAGCGCCTCGCCGCTGCCGGCATCGACTTCCTCCAACTCCGAGAAAACGATCTCCCCGTCGGCACCCTCGCCTCGCTCGCCCGCCGCCTCCTCGCAACCCTCCGCACCAACCCCGCTCACCCAGCGCCCAAACTCATCATCAACTCCCGCGCCGACGTCGCCCTCGCCACCCGCGCCGACGGAGTCCATCTCACCTCCGCCCCCGGCCAACTCACACCCGCGCAGATTCGCACCCTCTACGCCGCCGCCAGCCTGCCCGAACCCGTCATCAGCCTCTCCTGCCACACCCTCGACGAGGTTGTCCGCGCTGCGTCCTCAGCCACAACCGACCGCCCCACTTTCATTCTCTTCGGCCCAGTCTTCGAAAAAGTCGTCGCCGAATCTCGTTCCAATCAGAAATCCATCGCCAATAAAAAAATCGCCGCCGGCACCGGCCTTGATCTACTCCGCGCCGCCTGCCTCGCCGCCGCGCCCATCCCCGTCCTTGCCCTCGGAGGCATCACCCGCGCCAACGCCGCCGCCACCCTCGCCGCCGGAGCAGCAGGCATCGCCGCCATCCGCCTCTTCTTATCGGAATCCTCCCGGATACCTCCTCAATCCTCCCATTGACCTCAACCCCGCATCGCCCTACCCTTAACCTCGTGCTCATCACTCCCCTTCAACTCGAAATCGAGCCTCTCCTCTTCGACGAATCCATCCCCGTGGGCGCGCTGGACTACGCTCCCGACGTCACTCAGACCGGCCCGCTTCCCGTCACTGGCCGCGCCGACCTCATCGTCGAGAACCGCGGCCACCGCGAGCAGGTCGCGGACATCCGCCTGCGCGCCGCCTACCATGGCGACTTCGAACTCCTCTGCGCGCGCTGTGTCGAGCCCGTCCCCACTCCGCTCGCCGGCGAGTTCGACCTCATCTTCCGCCCACAGGCCGCCGACGCCAACCCCGGTGAACGCTCCATCACACCCGACGAGACCGAAATCGGTTACTATGAGGAGAGCGGTCTCTCGCTTGAAGATGTCGTGCGCGAACAGGTGCTTCTCTCCCTGCCCTCCCGCACGCTCTGCAAAGAAGACTGCAAGGGACTTTGTCCGCGCTGTGGCCAGAACCTGAACCTCGCACCCTGCTCCTGCAACACCTCCTCCGAATCGCTTCAGAAACCTACGGGGTGGAATGCGCTTGCGGGACTGGCCGGCACGATCAAACCCGGTTAGCACAGATTTTTCAGCCTCACCGGGCCTCCAATCGCCGCCGCAAGTCATACCGTAGCGGGCACAGGCCAATAGAAAGGGAATTGCAATGCCGAATCCGAAACGCCGCCACTCCAAGCAACGCACCTCCAAACGCCGCAGCCACGACTTCCTCACTCCGGTCAGCACCTCCGAGTGTCCCAACTGCCACGAGCGCAAGCTGCCCCACCGCATCTGCCAGAAATGTGGACAATATAAGGGCCGCGAGGTCCTCGCCGTGAAGGAAGCCAGCTAACCCCGCTCCCAGCACCCTCCCCTCCACATGCCGATCAACATCGTTGTCGATGCAATGGGTTCCGACAAAGCCCCCGAATCTGAGATTCGCGGGGCCATCCTCGCGTCTCGCCATCTGGATGTGCGCGTCCATCTGGTCGGCCCCCAAGAGGTCCTCCGCCCAGCGCTCGATCACGCCCTGCGCAGCCGCTTCCCCGTGCATTATGGACGTAAGCGCCCGCAGATCGAGATCGTCCACTCCTCCGAGTGGATCAGCATGGACGACAAAGCTGCTCAATCCGTACGTGCCAAGCGAGACTCCTCCATGCGCGTCGGCCTGCGCATGGTCCGCGAGAGGCACAGCCGCCGGATTCTTCACCGCAGGCAACACCGGCGCTGCCATGGCCACCGCCAAGATGGTCCTGGGAATGTTGGCTGGCGTCCATCGCCCCGGCCTCTCCACCATCCTGCCCACGGCGCTGGGCATTCCCTCCATTCTGCTCGATGTCGGCGCCAACGTCGATTGCGACCCCGACAACCTGGTTCAGTTCGCCGTCATGGGCCACATGTATGCCCGCAACGTCCTGCACATCGCCCATCCCCGCGTCGGCCTGCTCTCCATCGGCGAGGAGGACAGCAAGGGTAATTCCCTCACCCACGACACCTTCCCTCTGCTCCAGGCCCGCCCTGGCCTGAACTTTATCGGCAACGTCGAGGGCCGCGACCTCTTCGATGGCCGAGCCGACGTCATCGTCTGCGACGGATTTGTCGGCAACGTCGCCATCAAGACCTGCGAGGGCACAGCCCGCCTGGTCAGCGTCCTGCTGCGCGAGTCGCTCAAGTCCACCGTCACCTCCCAGGTCGGTGCCTTGCTCTCCCGCCGCGCCTTCCACGACTTCAAGAAGCGCATCGATTACTCCGAGTTCGGCGGCGCTCCCCTGCTCGGCGTCCGCGGTGTCTGCATCATCGGTCACGGGGCCTCCAACGAGCGCGCCGTCATGAACGGCATCCGCGTCGCCGCGGAGTTCGCCCAGGCAGAGGTCAACTCCGGCATCGAAGCTACCCTCCGCTCCGCCTGAATCCGCCAGATGCTCTACACTGCGTCTAGGCGACTGCCATCGTGGCGGCTCGCATCCAACGGATCATCGCTTTGCCAGCTCCAGGAGACAGTCCCATGCTGACCCCACGGAACCTTACCCTCAACCTCCCTGCCCTTGCTCCTCTCCCTTGCCCAGCCTCTGAGGAAGGACCCAGCCTCTTTCCGCCGCTCGCCTGCGAGCACAGCCTCGCCTCCCCCATCGAAGATGAGGAAGAGGACGAAGACGAACTTGAGGAAGACGAAGACCATCTCGACGACGAAGAGGAAGACGAAGAGGAAGACGACTTCGACGACGAAGAGGACGGCGAAGATGAAAAAATCATCGACGAGAGCGACGAGGACGAAGAGGAGGAGGACGACGAGGAGGATGAAGACGAGGACGACCCAGACTCCGCGACTTTCTTCCTGCAACCCTCCCATTCCATCCCCAGCAACCGATACTTCCAGTAACGCTCCCCGCGCTCCATCGCACACGTCCGGGCCAACCCTTCAGTCATGTCTTGCATAAGCCGCCGCCAGGAGGCACTATGGTGCGTGCCTGTTGTGCCCCCGACAGCTTCGTACTCCCCGAAACGAGGTCTCCCATGAAGCGCAGGATACTGCTTGTAGACGACGAAGTGGCCGTACTGCTCACCCTCAAGGCGGTGCTCGAAATCAGCGGATACGAGGTGGATACCGCCGCCTCGGGCCGCGAGGGCCGTAGCAAGCTGCGTTCCCATCAGTACCACATGGTCATCACCGACATGCGCATGGAGAGCGATGCCGCGGGCGCCGAGGTCATCGCCGCGGCCCGTTCGGCCCGCTATCACCCGGCCATCGCCCTGCTCACAGCTTTTCCCATCGCGGACGAAGACTGGCAGGCCCTCGGTGCCGGCAAGATGTTGGTCAAACCCATGCACACGCAGGTCCTTCTACAGCAGATAGAGAAGCTGTTGGCCTCCCATCAGGCATCCCTGAGCATCCGCAGTGTCCCGCCGCCCAAGGCGGCACAGGCTAACAAAGCCGCTAAGCCAGCCGTAATCAGGCCAGCCGGCAAACTTGGTGCAAGCAAGCCGGTTGCTAGGAAATCCCGCGCGAAGAAGGTTGCGGCAAGGAAACCCACGGCCGGGCCGGCTGTCAAAGCCGCGATGCCGTAGGCAGGTGTGTCTTTAGCGCGGCGAGTGGGCCTTGATGTACGTGCGCAGCGCAAGATTGAGCTCCAGTGCCCTGCGCACCCCGTTTTCCATCATCTGCAGCCATTCGCTCCCCGGCTCCTTCAGATCGACCGTACCCAACAGGTAGTTGGTCTGTACCACGATCTCCAGAGCATTGGACATATCGTGGGAGAGTTTGCGTATCTCCAGAGCAATTTCTTCGGGGATCTCGCAAGGTCCAGGCTGCGGCGCAGGCTGCATATTTTCGTTCATAATCGGGCGAAGATGCCTCCCGGCAGATGAGTTTGTCTGAAGCCGTTCCAGTGTATGCGAACTGCCGCGCAATTGACAGCAGACCCCGCGTTTGAAAGACTGAACTCTCACGACTGCCGTGTCCGGCCGCAGGGTTCGCGACATGTACGACCGTGCCGAAGTGGCGGAATTGGCAGACGCGCATGGTTCAGGTCCATGTACTCGCAAGGGTGTGGGGGTTCGAGTCCCCCCTTCGGCACCAATTTTCTCAACATAACGTATGTCTACACAGCTTGAGCAAATCCTCGCGCATACGCTGCACGATCTCACGACTCGCCGCGCCGCAGTCGATACCGCGCTTCTACACCGCAACGCCGCCGTCCACACTCCACGCGGCTTCGAAACTTGCCTGCGCAAGGCCGCCGAATCCGGACCAGCCATCATCGCCGAGCTGAAAAAGGCTTCGCCCTCGCGTGGCCTCATTCGCCCGAACTTTGACCCCGCGGCTTTGGCCTGTTCGCTCCAGGCAGCAGGAGCTGCCGCGCTCTCTGTACTCACCGACGAAAGATTCTTTCAGGGCTCGCTCGCCAATCTCACCCTGGCTTCGCAAGCTGTCTCCATTCCATGCTTGCGCAAGGACTTCATCCTCGATTCCTTCCAGATTCTCGAAGCGCGCGCAGCCGGCGCCGACGCCATTCTGCTTATCGTCGCTGCACTCACCGACGACAGCCTGAGGCTCCTGTACGACGAGGCCCGCCGCATGGATCTCGACGTCCTCTGCGAGGTACACGACCGCGCCGAGCTGGCCCGCGCCGCCGCCCTCGGCTTCACCCTCATCGGCGTCAACAGCCGCAACCTGCATACCATGCAGGTAGAGCCGCAGACCCAGTTCGATCTCGCCCCATGGCTTCCACACAACGCCGTTCATGTCGCCGAAAGCGGAATCCATAACCCCGAGGACATCGCTCAGTTGCGCAGCGTGGGATACCACGCCTTCCTGGTCGGCGAGTCGCTGATGCGCCAGACCGACCCTGCCGCCGCGCTCGCCGCCTTGCTCGGGCGAGTCACCGTTTCCGACGATGAGGCAAATGCCATGTGGGTGAAGATCTGCGGCAACACAAACCTCGAAGACGCACAACTCGCCGCCCGGCTTGGCGCGGATGCCGTCGGCTTCGTATTTGCTCCTAGCCCGCGTCAGGTCACGGCCTCGCAGGTCGCCGCAATCACCCACCATCTTCCGCCTCACGTCGAGCGCATCGGCGTCTTCCACTCGCACGACGCAGCGCAGATTGAATCTATCGCACGCACGGCTGGCCTCACGGCAGTTCAACTTCACGGAGGACTCGATGAGTCGTCACCCCGGCAGCTCGCGGAACGGTTCGCCGGCAGCGTACAAATCATCCAGACCCTGAACTGGACAGTCGGCGCGCCGCCGCCCCACGCGCCAGCCAGCCCCGCAACAGATTCGCCTGCCGCTCTGCTAGCAACTCAGATCGCGCGCATAGCCAGTCTGGGACTGACCGACCGCATCCTGATCGACTCCAAGGTAGGCGCGGCCACGGGAGGAACGGGAGTGGCCTTCGACTGGGATGCTGCGAGGTCACTCTTCGCCTCTGCGCCCAGCGGCGTGCATCTGATAGTCGCCGGAGGCCTCAATCCGCGGAATGTAGCCCATGCTATCGCACAGCTCAGACCATGGGGTGTTGATGTTTCCAGTGGGGTTGAAGCCTCGCCTGGCCGCAAAGACCCCGAACTTCTGGCACGCTTCATCGAAAACGCGCGCTCTGCCGCTTCCCCTTGATTCGTGCTTTGGCTCTCCCCGGAAACCTCTTCTCTCCGGCGGGACTCTAGCAACGATTTTTCATTTGCTGCGTCTAACGCAGTAACGGCAACCGCGTGCCACCGCGGCTGGTTAGGGACGGGTATACTCGAATCCGACAGCTCCGCCGCGTAGCCAACGCAATCGGGCAACGCCCAAAACTCATGAGGACCGACCAGACAATGGACACTCAGAAGCAACCTGAAAACAATCTTTTTGCACGTATCCGCAACCACCGCCTCAGCGCCACCTTCGCGCTGCTGGGGGTGCTTTCGGCCGGAATCCTCGCCGGCTCCGTGTTGACCCGCTCGGTCAGCGCCAAGGATCAGGCCATCGATTCCTCCGACGCACGCCCGCTGGTCATTCCCAGTCCGGTGGAACTCTCCAACGCATTCTCCAAAATCGCCAAACAGGTCGGTCCAGCGGTGGTCAACATCAACACCGAGTCCATTCCCAAGCAGTCCACCAACCGCCGCCCCGGCCGTCGCGGCCAGGTCATTCCTTTCGGCGGCAATCAGGGCGACCAGGGAGATCAGGGCGACCAAGGCGATATGCAGGACTTTTTCAACCGCTTCTTCGGCGGCCAGGGTGGTGATGACGGCTCCAACAACTTCGGCGGCGGCAAGCGCGAGGCGCTCGGCACAGGCTTCATCGTCGATTCGCGCGGTTACATTATCACCAACAACCACGTCGTCGATAAGGCCGACAAAATCTACGTCAAGCTCTCCACCGACCCGGAAAACTCCACCGACAAGGGACGTCTCGCCCGCGTCGTCGGCGTAGATCCTGCGACCGATATAGCTGTGATCAAGATCGATGCGCCAAGCCCGCTGCCCACCGTCAAGCTGGGCAACTCTGACGGAGCGCAGGTAGGCGACTGGGTGCTGGCCATTGGCGAACCCTTCGGACTCTCTCAGACCGTCTCCGCCGGCATCGTCTCCGCCAAGGACCGTGCCATCGACGACAATCCCGATAAGCCCAACCAGTTCCAGAGGTTCATCCAGACCGACGCCGCCATCAATCCCGGCAACTCCGGTGGCCCGCTGGTGGATATGGCGGGTGAGGTCATCGGCATGAACACCGCCATCTACACCCAGTCTTCCGGCTCCGAGGGCGTTGGCTTCGCCATGCCCGCTAACACCATCATTAGCGTCTACAACATGCTCATCAGCCCCGACCATAAAGTCACGCGCGGCTCCATCGGCATCCAGTTCCAGAGCAACCTTCCCTCTGCGGTCAGCCGGGAGTACGGCGCCGCCAACGGGGGAGTCCTGGTCGGCGATGTAACTCCCGGAAAGGGTGCAGCCAAGGCCGGAATTCAGCCCGACGATGTGATCGTCTCCATCGACGGCAAGCCTATCAAGGATGGAGACCAACTGGTTGCCGACATCTCCTCGCGCAAGGTGGGGTCCACCGTCCAGCTAGGTTATCTGCGCGACGGCAAACAGCACACCGCCACCGTCAGTATTGGCGATCGTAACGAGCTCGAATCCGACATCAGCGGCCCAGGCAGCCAGAACGCCTCGCCGTCCAGCTCCGATGCAAGCGAGAGCAAGCTCGGCATCTCGATCGACACTGTCCCCGCTCAGTTATCCAGCAAGCTCGGTATCCACGGCGGAGTCATCGTCACAAGCGTCCACCCTGGCTCCTTCGCAGACGATATCAATATCACCCCAGGAACCGTCATCCTTGAAATCAACAGGAAGCCGATCTCCGACAAGGCCGATTTCAATTCCATCGTCAACGGACTCAAGTCCGGCCAGGACGTGGCCTTAAAGGTGCGCTTTTCCGACGGAGCGAATACCGCCGCTGCTGGAGATTCGCTCGTCGGAGGGACGCTTCCCTAACCCATCAGCCAGGCAGAAGCGCGGTTCACCCAACCACGCTTCTGCCCCGTATCAATCTGGAAACCCCCGCTTAGATGCTGAAGCCTCCATTCGTGTTGCCAAACCATGTTCTCTACGTATACTCTTGCTTTGGTAACTAGAGTTCTGCATGGTTTCATGAGTCATATTGCTTGAGGTCATTCTGTATCATGCGTTTGGGTCACTTGCTTCTGTTGTCGTCACTCCTGATAGGTTCCACAGTGCCCGCTGTCGCTCTGACCCGAGCGCACCGCGGACCCACATCACCCAGAATAGGCAAACGCTCCAAGTCCCGGCTACAGAGTCAAAAAACCATCGACGATGAGCGCGCCACCCAGATCCAGAGCGCCCTTATCCGCGCAGGCTATCTCACCGGCGAACCCAGCGGCCACTGGGACGCCCAGACCCAGGCCGCGATGGAGAAGCTCCAGGCCGCCAACGGCTGGCAAACCAAGCTCGTGCCGGATTCCCGCGCGCTTATCAAGTTAGGCCTGGGACCCAGCACAGCCCCGGTCAACTCGATTGCCAATCAATCACCACCCCTCGCCTCAAATCAGTCCAGCCCACTGCCTCGGCAATAGATGTTCTAGGCCACCATCCGCCCTTCAACCTGTTTCGTCTTTGCCGTCGCGCCCTTCGCTCTCGTCGTGTAGTCCGTGCATAGCCCAGCCAGCGCAGCTCGCAGCCGCAATACCGCCGAAGAGTGTATCTGCGAGACGCGCGACTCCACCACTCCCAGCGTCAACCCAATCTCCTTCATGGTCAGCTCTTCGTAGTAGTAGAGAGTCAGCACCATTCGCTCCTTTTCTGGCAATCCTTCGATGGCGTCCGTCAGCAGTTGTTTCATCTCGCCTTGCAGACAGCGAAACAGAGGGCCTTCGTCCGGCGACCCAGAAATATATGTGAGCTCCTCGTCGCCCGAGTCCTCGGTCCGTTCCATGTGCAGGCTACCGATCTCCAGGCCCTTCAACTCACCCAGCAACTGCTGGTACTCGCTCAGGCCCATATCCATCTCGAGCGCAATCTCCGGCTCCGTCGGCACGCGTCCCATCTTGTGGGTCACCGAGCGGATTGCCTCTTCCACCGCTCTGCCCTTGCGCCGCAGCTCCCGTGGACTCCAGTCCAGAGTGCGTAGCGAGTCCAGTATGGCGCCGCGGATGCGGAACTGAGCATAGCTCTTGAACTGCACATGCTTGCTATGGTCGAACTTGGAATACGCATCGATCAGTCCCACCATGCCTGCCGATATCAGATCGTCCAGTTCCACATGCTGGGGAAGCCGTTCGTGGATGCGTCGCGCCAGATAGCGCACCGTGGGCAGCTGTTCCAGCAGAATCCGGTCGCGCTCCGGCACACTCTCGCTCTCCAGCCCGCTTGCCGGCTTCGCTCCCGCCACCGGGAGAAATGACCCATGGCCCAGATTACGCGGATCGCCGTATCCGGGGCTTATGCCGCTCCCTTTATCCTGCTGCATCATGAATGTGTGGTTTCCCATGCTCGTCTCGTCTCCAATGCAGCTCACTCAATCTTCGCGGTCTGGTTTCGCCCGCAATAGATACTGTTACTTTTGATTGGTTAGTAGCACGGCTATGGCCACTGACTGGCCACTTTGGTTAGCCTTCTCTCAGGCATTCCCATAGTGGGTCGCATCTGCGTGCCACAGACTTCCAGCACGACGCAACAGTCTGCGCATGAGTCACTTATTCGCGCGCAAATCCCTCGCGTTGCTCACACCTGGTCGATATAGGCATCGCACGTGTGATGCAGGACACACCTCTTCAACGCAAGAGGTCTCTTGCGCCATCTGTATTCGCCTGATTTCTTTGAAGCCTCTAATGATCGCGTCGCCTCCGCATCAGAATTTTCTTCAACCCCGCGTGACCCGCCGGGTGCGGATCTCCGCCCTCTCCTGCAGAATCGCGCGCATCGATTCCACCAACTGCACAATCCGCCTGCACTCGCGCATCCCTGTCTCTGCGGCCTCGCGATAGCCCTCCACGGAATCGTCCAGAATTGCCATCTCCAGGCGGCACTGCAAGGTCGTCAACGGCTGGCACAGGTCATGCAGTGCGCCGTTCAGTTGTTTCCTCTGTTCTGCGCGAAAGCCCCGCTCTGCCAGGTTTTCCGGCTCAGACATCGGTCATGCACCCCCCCATCGCAATGATCGCCGTCAGCTCCGGCGGCGATGTACCCGCGCCAACCTTGGAGTCGCCATCGCTATCGTCCGGCGAGTCCAGCAGGTAGCCCTCGCCGCGCACCGTGCGGATCACCGATGGATGACTGCAGCAAGGTCCCTGCGACGCGCCTTGATATCGGTCCAGCTTCTTGCGTAAATAATTGATGTAAACCTCCACGATGTTGCTGTCTGTCCGTCTCGTTTCGACGGTGGCCGTTCCTCCAGCCAGCGGCATCCTCCACACCTCCCGCAGAAGCTCCCCGCGGCTGCACACCCGCTCGCCGCGCCGCCGCATCAGAGATTCCAGCAGGCAGAACTCGGTCGCCGTCAGCTCCACTTCGCGCCCCGCCTGGGTCACTCTCCGCTGGGCCCGGTCCATCTCCAGATCGCCAAAGTGCAACACCGGGTCCTCGAACTGGCTGCGCCTCCGGCAGAGTGCCTGCAAGCGCGCGCGCAGTTCGTGAAACGAAAACGGTTTCAGCACAACGTCGTCGGCCCCCAGTTCCAGGCACTTCACCCGCTCTTCCGTCTCAGCCCGTCCTGTCAACACCAGCACCGAGGTGGAGATAAACTGCTGCTGCATCGCAGCCAGAACTTCCATGCCGTCCATCTGCGGCAGGCCCAAGTCCAGAATCATCAGCTCCGGATGCACCTTGGCCGCACACGCAAGCGCCGACTCGCCATCCCCCGCCACCGTTACTTCGTGGCCGTCGAGCTTCAACCCTTGTTCCAGAAAATGTCGCAGCGCAGAATCGTCCTCCACAATCAACACATGCACAATCAACCGTCCTTCAGGTAAACCCCGCCAGGGACTTTGCAACCCCTTTGAACTCCCTTATCGGCATCGATCGTCCCTTCCATCTCTCGTTCATGATCCTCCCCCGCCCGCTTCCGCCCTCCTCCACCAGGCGGCATTGTCATACTGCCCGAGGACGAATATTATGGCTGTGCTGTTCCTAGCCGGTTCCCCTGCGCGTTGCAGCCTCTCCCATCGACTGCTCGCAAGCTGGCAATACTCGCTTCATCAATCTTTCCTGTACAGGCGGTCTACGCGTTGACTTCACGAACGGCTGCCGGAGCCAATACCCGATGTCATCCAATTCCGCCAGCGTAGCCGAGGGCAGCATCACCGCCTCCGCCCCGCAGAGCACCAACATCCGTTGGTTTGTCTGCGCCCTGCTCTTCGCCGCAACCACCATCAACTACATGGACCGCTCGGTCTTCTCCTTCATCGAGCCCCTCCTCCATGGCGCGTCGTTTATGGGCTGGAACTTCCATGCCGACCAGTTCCATCAGTCGGTCTTCGACAACAACTACGGAAACGTCATCATCTGGTTCCAGATCGCGTACGGCGTCGCCTTCCTCCTCGCCGGCCGCATCATCGACAAGCTGGGCACCAAGGTCGGTTATGCATGCGCCATTGGGATCTGGGCGCTTTCCTCGATGAGTCACTCGCTGGTCGCATCGGTCGCCGGCTTCTGCATCGCCCGCGTATTCCTCGGGATCGGCGAGTCGGGCAACTTCCCTGCCGCCATCAAGGCCACCACGGAGTGGTTCCCCGTCAAAGAGCGCGGCAAAGCCGTTGGTATCTTCAACTCCGGCACCTGTGCATCCTTCTTCCTGGCACCCAAACTCATCGGATTCGCAACCGGCCATTACGGATGGCGCGCCGCCTTCATTGCCACCGGCTCCCTCGGCATGATCTGGCTGATCGTCTGGCTCTGCTTTCCCTACAATCGCCTTCTCCGCGGCTCGACACAGACCCAGATCAATATCGATGCCGACTTAGCATCACAGACAGCCTACGGCGGCAATATTCCCCTCTCGGTCCTGCTAAAGCGGCCGGGTACCTACGCCTTTGCCATCGGTAAGGGACTAACCGACGGTGTTTGGTGGTTTTACCTCTTCTATCTGCCGCAAATCCTCAACCGCAATTATGGTTTAGACCTCAAGCACGCCTACTGGTTCATCGTCACCGTCTATGTTGTGTCCACAGTCGGCTCCATCTTTGGCGGATCGCTCTCCGGATGGCTCATGGGACATGGCTACTCGGTCAATAACGGACGCAAGTTCGCCATGCTGTTCATGGCCGTCCTGGTCCTTCCGCTCATGCTTGTCCCGCACATGGGAGCGATCTTTCCTGCCAACCCATGGCCCGCCACTTTGATCATTGCTCTCGCCGCCGCGGCCCATCAGGGTTGGTCTGCCAACCTCTTCTCTACCCCCGGCGATATGTTTCCCTCCACAGCCGTCTCCACCATCGTCGGCATCGGCGGCGCTTTCGGCGCGGTTGGCGGAGCTTGCTTTACCTGGATCGTCAAACGCAACCTGTCGCTGCACCCGTTGCTTGTATTCTCCGTCGCTGCGTTGGCCTATGTCCTCGCCCTCGCCATCTTCCAGCTCCTGGTGCCCCGTCTCGGTGCCAAGACGCATACCTCCGGCGAACCCCAGACAGCCTGAGGCTGTACTTGCTTGTTACCGCATCTCCTTTGAGATGTGGGTTCCCCCTGCGCCCGCATGACCCGTCCTGTCTCGCCACCTGCTAAACTGGCCTATCAAGCCGATGTCAGAAACCACTAAAAAGTTCTACCTCACCACGCCGATCTACTACGTCAACGCCCGCCCGCACATCGGCCACGCCTACACCACCATCGCCGCCGATGTCATCGCGCGACGCCACCGCCTGCTCGGCGACGACACCTTCTTTCTCACCGGCACCGACGAGCACGGACAGAAGGTGCAGCGGTCGGCAGCCGCAGCCGGTATTCCGCCGCAACAGTTTACCGACGAAGTCTCCGCCAGCTTCCGCAACCTATGGAAGCGCATGGGCCTCACCAACGACGATTACATTCGCACCACCGAAGCCCGTCACCACTGCGGCGTCCAGCACCTCTGGCGCGAACTCGAAGCCCGAGGCGCCATCTATCTCAGCTCCTACACCGGCCAGTACTGTGTCTCCGACGAGGCCTTCGCCGATGTTCCCGTCGGCGCGCCCTGTCCCATCTGCGGCCGCCCCACCGAGACCATCACCGAGGAGAACTACTTCTTCCGCCTCTCCGACTACCAGCTCCCCCTCATCGACCTCATCGAATCCGGCGCCCTCCACATCCAGCCCGATACCGCCCGCAACGAAGTCCTCAGCTTCCTTCGCGGCGGATTGAAAGACCTCTCCATCTCCCGCACCACATTCGACTGGGGCATCCCCGTTCCCGGCAATCCCAAGCACGTCGTTTACGTCTGGCTGGATGCGCTCGCCAACTACATCACTGCCATCGGTTACGGCTCCGACGACCCCATAGAGCAGGCTAAGTTCGCACGCTACTGGCCCGCCGACCTCCACCTCGTCGGCAAGGAGATCACCCGCTTCCACTGCGTCTACTGGCCTGCGATCCTGCTCGCCGCCGGACTGCCACTGCCCAAATCCATCGTCGCCAACGGCTGGCTGCTCTTTGAAGAGTCCAAGATGTCCAAGTCACGCGGCAACGTCGTCCGCACCGAGACCATCCTCGACGCCTTCGGCCCCCTCTGCCCACCAACAAATAGCTCGGGTGCCCCATCCATGACGGGGTCTCATCCCGGCATGGGTGGGAACGTAATCCCTTCCCCTGCCGAGTCTCCAAACCTTACCCCTCCCGGTCTTTCCGGAGATAGCACCGGGCTTCAGCCCGGTGAATCAGGGGCCAATAACGATGGGGCTTTAGCCCCCGGGACAACATCTGCCGCGCCCGGTCTTTCCGGAGGGAGCAGGCTTCAGCCCCCTGAATCGACGCCCCATGTAGAAAGCTCGGGTGCCCCATCCATGACGGGGTCTCATCCCGGCATGGGTGGGAATGTAATCCCTTCCCCTGCCGAGTCTCCAAACCTTACCCCTCCCGGTCTTTCCGGAGATAGCACCGGGCTTCAGCCCGGTGAATCAGGGGCCAATAACAATGGGGCTTTAGCCCCCGGGACAACATCTGCCGCGCCCGGTCTTTCCGGAGGGAGCAGGCTTCAGCCCCCTGAATCGACGCCCCATGTAGAAAGCTCGGGTGCCCCATCCATGACGGAGTCTCATCCCGGCATGGGTGGGAATGTAATCCCTTCCCCTGCCGAGTCTCCCATCCTTACCCCGCCCACCAAAGCCCAGCAAGACCTCTTCGCCGCCGACGTGCTCCGCTACTTCCTGCTGCGCGAGATTCCCTTCGGCCAGGACGGCACCTTCTCCTTCGACGCCCTCATCACCCGCTACAACGCCGACCTCGCCAACGGCTACGGCAACCTCGTCAGCCGCACGCTGAAATGATTCAGCAAGTATTTCGACGGAGTCAGGTATCCAGATGCCTCCAAATCTGCGGAACTCGACCTGATGACAGCCGCAGCCTTTCGATCCGCGCTTGAACATACCGATTCGCTAGATCTCATGAACGCATTTAAATGACTGCCGAACTTCAATGCAGCTTCTTGAGGAGATATCTTCCTACATCAGCGGCACAGACAAGAACGATTTCTGACCGTGCGCCTTGGAGGCTCGTCGCAGCCGGCGAGATGACAGCTGATCGTCGGCACACCCTTTATTCAGCCGCCGAATCGATCCGCATCATCACTGCCCTGCTCTACCCCATCCTCCCCTACGCCACCGCCTCCGTCTGGCAACAGCTTGGCCTGGGAAGCATCGAACAAGCAGCACGTGACGGCAAACTAAAAGACCTGAAGTGGGGCGGCCTCAAGCCCGGCACAAAACTCGGCCCCCTCGCCCCTATATTTCCCCGAGCAGACAAAGGACTCGCCCAAATTATGACCGATATGGAAAATCCCACCCCCACACCCGATCCCGCCGCAGCATCCTCCATCCCATCCCCCGAGGCCCTGAACGCTGTGCATCCACGTGTCCCCAGCGCCCCACCGCCCCAACTGACAACCTGCAACCTGCAACTGGCACCTCGCCCCTGATCTCCATCGACGACTTCGCCAAGGTCGATCTCCGCGTCGCGCAGATCGTCGTCGCCGAGCGCATCCCAAAAGCCGACAAACTCCTCCGCCTCGAAGTCGATCTCGGCCCCAACTTCCCTCGCCGCCAGATCCTCGCCGGCATCGCCGAGTACTACACCCCCGAATCCCTCATCGGCCGCAAGGTAGTCATCGTAGCCAATCTCGCCCCACGCAAGATGCGCGGCCTGGAGTCGCAGGGGATGGTCGTCGCCGCCTCGGTCGGCCCTGCCGGCGCACCTGTCCTCACCGGTTTCTTGGAGAACGTCGAACTCGGGTGCTCGCCTGAAGTAGCCATCGGCGCACCTTAAATAGCCGTTCATCGCACCACTCTGGCCCACTAAAGTTTCGCTTTCGTTCTAACCACTTCGCGTCACGAGGAGTCTTACAGATATATGGCTACTCCGGTTGCAGTTCCGCTGAGCGTAAGCGAGATGTCCATGACCGAGGTGGAGCGCGCTCAGGCCCTGGCCATGCGCTACCACGCCGAGTTCGTCGACCTGAAGAACTTCAAAATCTCGCATGAGCTCTTCAAGAGCGTTCCCGTCGACATGATGTTCCGCTACAACTTCGTCCCCCTGGAGCAGCTCGAGGGCCGTCTCGCCATCGCCGTCAGCGATCCCTCCAAGCTGATGATGCTCGACGAGATCTCCGGCCTCCTCGGCCAGCGCCTGGTAACCCGCGTCGCCACCATGTCGCAGATCACCGACCTGCTCAAGAAGACCGAGCAGTCGCAGCGCGTCCTCGACGAAGCCAGCGAGGGCCTCGCCTTCGATGTCCTCTCCGACGAGGACAATCCCGACGAGAACATCTCCATCGAGCGGCTCACCGGCGAGGACGACATCTCGCCCATCATCCGCCTGGTCGATACCACCATCTTCACCGCGCTGGAGCGCCGCGCCTCCGACATCCACCTCGAGACCTGCGACGACTGCCTGATGGTGAAGTACCGCATCGACGGCGTGCTGCAGCAGGCCATGGCGCCCATCGCGCGCGAGCATCATCAGACCATCCTCTCCCGCATCAAGGTCATGTCCGAGCTGGACATCGCCGAGCGCCGCGTTCCCCAGGATGGCCGCTTCCGCGTGCGCTACAAGGGCCGCCTCATCGACTTTCGCGTCTCCATCATGCCCACCGTGCATGGCGAGAACGCCGTCCTCCGCGTGCTCGACAAGGAGTCCATGTCGGAGAAGTTCAAGAAGCTCTCCCTCGACGTGGTCGGTTTCGCTGCCGACGATCTGGAGCGCTTCCGCCGCTACATCAAGGAACCCTACGGCATGGTGCTGGTCACCGGCCCCACCGGCTCCGGCAAAACCACCACCCTCTACGCCGCGCTCAACGAGATCAAGTCCGAAGAAGACAAGATCATCACCATCGAGGACCCGGTCGAGTACCAGATTCGCGGCATCACCCAGATTCCCGTCAACGAGAAAAAAGGCCTCACCTTCGCCCGCGGCCTGCGCTCCATCCTGCGCCACGACCCCGACAAGATTCTGGTCGGCGAAATCCGCGACGCCGAAACCGCGCAGATCGCCATCAACTCCGCGCTCACCGGCCACCTCGTCTTCACCACTGTCCACGCCAACAACGTCGTCGACGTCCTCGGCCGCTTCCTCAACATGGGCGTCGAGCCATACAACTTCGTCTCCGCGCTTAACTGCATCCTCGCCCAGCGCCTGGTCCGCACGGTCTGCGAGTTCTGCGTGCGCGACGTGCACTACTCCGACGCCGAGCTGCTGGCCAGCGGCCTGGAGCCGGACGAGTGGCGCGGCTTCAACTTCCGCGAAGGCCCCGGCTGCATGGAGTGCGCGGGCACCGGCTTCCGCGGCCGCTCCGCCATCCACGAACTGCTCGAGCTGGACGACGAGATCCGCGAGATGCTCCTCGCCAAGCGGCCCGGCAGCGAGATTCGCAAGAAGGCGCGCGACAAGGGCATGAACTTCCTGCGCGACTCCGCCATCCAGCGCGTCCGCCTCGGCATCACCACACTCAAAGAGATCAATAAAGTCACCTTCATCGAGGCAAATAGGTAAGAACAGTTGCAGGTTGTTAGTTGTTGGTTGTTGGTACTTAGTTAAACGAGCTTTCGTAAATCGATTAAGACAGCCAGGTTTTGGAATCATGTTAGCCAGGTTTTGAAAGGGCGGAAATTTAGCCCGGCAGCTAGGTTTTGAAGGGGAAGACTACAGTCCCGCACCCAGGTTTTGATAGGGCGGAAATTTAGCCCGGCAGCTAGGTTTTAAAGGGGAAGACTACAGTCCCGCACCCAGGTTTTGATAGGGCGGGACTTTAGTCCCGCCGAAAGCCCAGCATCCATCACGGGGCTTTAGCCCCTGAGGGAATGTCGAACACATTCTCGATCACTCTTGTATTCACGAAAGAACGATTAGTCTAGAACAGCATGGATTTTTTACCGAGATCGTTGGGAACGCGGCCGCGTCTGGCCTGCGAGGTGCGTGCCGAGGGCGTGGTTGCCGCACGCGCCGAAGACGCATTGGCCGTGCTATCCGCGGTCGCGCGTGTCCCCTTGGCCGACCAGATTGTACTTCCCCGCCCGCAAGGCGACGACGACTCTACATCCCCCGGCGTGGGTGGTAACGCATCAGGCCGCGCTGCCATCGTCGCCGCACTGCGCAAGGCGCTCGAGGCGGTCTCTCTCCGCTCGCGCGAAGTCACCTTGATCGTTCCTGACGCCGCTGTCCGCGTCCTTCTGCTGGACTTCGACGAGCTTCCCGCCAAGCCCGTCGAGGCGCTACCCGTCGTCCGCTTCCGCCTCAAGAAGCTTCTCCCCTTCGATGCCGACGACGCCGCCATAAGCTATCAGGTCATGGCCACCGCGAAGGGCTCTTTGCAGGTCCTCGCCGTCGCCATGCCTCGTCAGTTGCTGGCAGATTACGAGTCCGTCGTCCGCGAGGCTGGCTTCGAGCCGGGAGCTGTACTGCCCAGCACCCTCGCTGCCCTGGCCGGTCTGCCCGAGCAGGATGCGCCCGTGCTTGTGGTCAACGCCGGGCGCGACGGTGTGACTACCGCAATCGTGAAGGCCGGAGTCCTGCTGCTGCACCGCACCGTCGATCTGGGAGCGGACCTGCGCGCCGATACCGCAGCCGCACAACTTGCAGCCATCGCTCTTCAAGCTCCTCCGTCCGGACCCGAGCAGTGGCCGCGCCAGGAGCCCATCGGCTTCACCGGCCGGAACGACGCCGCTGCCGCCATCGAGGCGTCATCTCTCGCCCACGAGATTGAACAGGAGGTCGCCCACGAGGTCGCCCACCAGTGGAGCCTCACGGAGACAGCCGGAGAGGTCGCCCAAGCGGTCAGTGTCGCCGCAGCCTACTTCGAGGACACGCTGCAAACACCCCCTGCGGCAGTCCATGCAACCGGCACGCTGGGTGCTACAACGCTGGCCGCGCTGCTGGGCGATGCGCATGTCGGCCCACTCGCCGTGCAGGAGATGCTGCACTCCCAGATGCTCGGAGCCGGAGCAACCTCGGCCGGCTCACCCGGCGGGGTTCCCTTGGGCTGGCTTGCTGGAGTTCGGGGGGCGCTGGCCAACTGATGCGCATTGCAATCAATCTCGCCACCCGCCCCTTCGTCGAGCTGCGGCCCCTCTTTGCCCGGCTTCGGCTCACCATGGCCGCTCTTGCGCTCACCGCCATCGTGCTCGGCATTGGCCTGCATATGCTCAACGCACGTGCGCGCGAAGCCCAGGCGCAGATGGACGATCTCAAGAAGCAGACTCTCGCCATACAGCTCGAGCGGCAGACCAACGAAGCCCGCATGAGGCAGCCGCAGAACCGCGCTGTCCTCGAACGCTCCACCTTCCTCAACGATCTCTTCGCCCGCAAGAGCTTCAGTTGGACAGCGGTGATGATGGACCTGGAACGAGTGCTTCCGGCGGGCGTCCAGGTCACCAGCATCGAACCCGCGATCTCCGCGGAGGGCAACGTCAACATCCGCCTGCACGTCAGCGGGCAGCGCGATCTCGCCGTCGATCTGGTGCGCAATCTGGAACAAAGCCAGCGATTCCTCACTCCGCGGCTGGCCAATGAGACGGCGCAGTCGCAGGAGCGCGGCCTTCAGCCTGTCGCCGACACAGGTGCTCCCGGAGGCGTCGAGTTCGATATTTTAAGCGGCTACAATCCTTTGCCCCCCTCGGCCAAGGACCGCGAGCAGGAACAAAACGATAAGGGCGCAGAGCAAAAAAACACGGTGGGCCGGAAAAAACCGGCCATCGCGTCAGGGCCTAAAGCCATCGCGAATTCAAAACCCGCCTCAGACCATCGGCTCGCCGCCAATCCAAAGCCCGCCGCCGGCCCTAAGCATGCGGCCTCGCCGCATCCTAAGACTGCGGCCGTATCCTCTCCGGCCAAGAAACAGCCAGCCAAAGGGGGTGCCCAGTGAACGCGCTCACTGCAATCAAGCCCAGGCTTTCACCCGGCAATGCGTTGCGCCAGACACGGACCCTGCTCAGCCCGCTCAACCTGCACTGGGCGGGGGTAGGGCTGCTGGCTGTGGTGAATCTCTATCTTCTGGCCCAGATGGGATTCCTCTGGCAGACGTCGAGTCGCTACAACGCCGACGCAATCGCCCAACAGCGCATCGCTCTCAAGACCGCCGGAATCGCCGCGCAGCCCCTGCGCGGACTCGATGCCAAGCTGGCGCGTGCCACGCAGGAGGCGGACCGCTTCACCCGCCAGCGCCTACCCGCATCGGACTCCGAGGTGGCTGCCGAGCTTGGCGCGCTCACCAAGAAGCAGGCTGTGCGCCTGACCCGAGCGCAGTATACGCATACTCCGGTGCTTGTCGGCTCGGCCAACCAGATGACCGAAGTGCGCATCGACGCCACCCTCAGCGGCGACTACCGCCCGCTCGTCCAGTTCATCAACTCCATCGAGCGCGACAAGCTCTTCTTCGTCATCGACACACAGACGCTCACCGGCCAGCAGAGCGGCACCGTCAACCTCAGGGTGGGCATGAAGACGTATGAGCAGGGAGTCGTGGCGCAGGATCGGCCTTCTGCTGCGGGCGCAACTGCGGACAGCGCGGATGGAGGGCCTGGACGATGAGGATTCCCAGCAACAGAGGCTCCGAGGACCGCATGAAGATCGTCGCGGTGGCTGTCTTTGTCCTTATCCTCACTGCGCTCATTTACTTTGAGTACTTTTACACCGGCGCGCCCGCAACGCCAGCTCCCGCCGCTTCGGAGAACAACGCGGCCCCGGCAGCCAATCCGGCCTCGGGAGCCGCCGCCAGGACCGTGGGCACAACCTCGTCCGCGCTCGACCCAACCCTGCACATGGAAGCCATGCTGGTCACTGAGTCGCTGCAGTACTCCGGAAGCGGTCGCAATATTTTTTCCGCAAACTCTGCGCCGGTTGTGACAATTCCTAACCCCGTTACCGCGGCAAGGCCGAATGCGCAGCAAGCGGCTGTCGTTGTACCCTGTCCGCCGAACTGCCCCCCGCCACCACCGCCGCCTCCACCGCCGCCCATCGACCTGAAGTTCTTCGGCACGGAGAACCCTCCCAACGGGGCGCGGCAGGCCTTTCTGCTGCATGACGACAGCGTCTTCCTGGCCTCCGCCGGCGATGTCGTGCTGCGCCGCTACCGCGTTGTCTCGATTGAGGAGAAGTCCATCCGCGTAGAAGATTTGCAATTCCAGAACACGCAAACTCTTCCCTTGCTGGCAAACTAATGGTCATCGACAAAGTACAAGGTGCAAGCCGCGAAGAAGGGCCGCAGCCGGCTGGCGAGCAGGGTTTTATGCTGCTGGGCCTCATCGTGGTCATCGCCATCATTCTGATTGCGCTCAGCGTGGCCGCGTCTAAAGAGGCCTTCGCCCTGCGCCGCGAGCGTGAAGCGGAGTCGGCGCGCCGGGCCAACCAGTACGTGCGCGCCATCCAGTTGTACTATAGGACGTTCCAGCGCTACCCTGCCTCCATCGAGCAGTTGGAGAAGAGCAACAACGTTCGCTATCTCCGTAAGCGCTACGTCGACCCGCTCACCGGCAAGGCCGACTATCGCCTGATCGCGGTGGGACAGAACCAGACTACCGTCAAGGGCTTCTTCGGAGAACCGCTCTCCGCCATCGGAGGCCCAGGCTTGGGAGCGCTGGCGGGAATGCAGTCCAGCGGCATGGGCGGAGCAGGGGGTGCGAACGGCTCGGCCGGAGTGAATGGTGCCGCAGGCACAAATGGGGCCGCAGGCACAAATGGGGCCACCGGTGGGAACGGCGCCGTTGGGACAGCGGGAGCGAACAGCTCAATGTTCGCAAGCGGTCAGTCAGGATTCGCTGGCCAAACAGGATTCGGTGGTCAGTCAGGCTTTGGGGCACAGTCGAGTCTGGGAACCGCTGCTGGTATAGGAGGCCAGTCGGCTACAGGATTTGGCGGCTCGGTAGGGGGGCCGTTCATGGGGGTCGGCAGTAGCGCATCCGGTAACTCTATCCTTACGCCAAATGAGCAGACCTCCTACCAGACCTGGGAGTTTCTCTACGATCCGCGTCTCGAACTATTGAAGCTGGCAGCCACCCTGAACGGAAACTCCGGCATGGGCGGGGGCGCGATCGGCCAGTCGCCGGGTAGCATCGGCCAGCCTCCGAGCGGATTTGGACCGCAGTCGAATGGCCCTGGCCAGACGCCGGGCGGCTTTGGACAGTCGCCGGGTAACGGCGGGCAGTCGCCCTCAACTCCCAATGGCACCAACCAGCCGACCTCGCCATAGCCTCGTAGACCCGCGCCAATCCATCAATCGCCGGTCAACTCCACTGCCCCTGTCAAGCCATACTCCTTCAGCTTGCGATAGAGCGTTGTCTTGCCGATGCCCAGCAGCTTGGCCGCCATCAGCTTGTCTCCGTTCAACTGGCGGATGGTGCCCAGGATCGCCTGCTTCTCCATGTCTGCGATCGATACAACCGCATCGCTCTCGCCTGCGTTCCCACCCACCCGTCCATCGCCTGCAACGCCTGCCGGCGCGTTCGCCCCCAGGCGTTGCATCTGGAACTCCTGCAGTTGCGTGGGCAGGTCGACCCTGTGCAGCACAGGCCCCGATGACAGCGAGCAGGCCCGCTCGATCGCATTCTCCAACTCGCGCACATTGCCCGGCCAGTCGTACTCGGTCAGCAGCCGCATCGCTTCCTCGCTGAAGACATGCGACGGGCCCGTCTCGCGCTGGATTCCTTCCAGGAAGTGTTCCGCCAGCACCGCAATGTCCTCCCGGCGCTCGCGCAGCGGAGGCAGCTTCAGGTTCACCACGCTCAGGCGGAAGTACAGGTCCTTGCGGAAGAGTCCCTGCGCCACCATGGCGTTCAGGTCGCGGTTGGTCGCGGCCAGCACCCGCGCTGTGATGGGCACCGCGTGGGTGGCGCCCACCGGGCGCACCTCCTTCTCCTGCAAGGCGCGCAGCAGCTTGGCCTGCAGGTCCAGGGGCAGTTCTCCGATCTCGTCCAGAAAGACGGTCCCGCCGTCGGCTGCGGAGAGCAGCCCCCCCTTCGAGCGGTTGGCGCCGGTAAATGCGCCTTTCACATGGCCGAAGAGTTCGCTCTCGATCAGGGTCGGCACCAGCGACCCACAGTCCACCGCGATGAATGGCTTGGCCGCATTCGGCCCGTTGTCGTGGATCGCCCGCGCCACCATCTCCTTGCCCGTACCGCTCTCCCCCAGAATCAGCACCGGATGGGTCGAGTGCGCCACCTTGGAGAGGATGCGGTATACCTTCTCCATCTCCGGCGAGACGCCAATCAGGCCTCCCAGTCCGGTCTGCGTGCGCAGACGTTCGCGCAGCCGCCGGCTCTCCAGGTCGAAGTTCAGCCGCCGGCTCGACCGGCCCAGCACGCCGGTCAGATCCTCCAGAGCGAACGGCTTGGTCAGGTAATCGACGGCCCCGATCCTCATCGCCTCCACCGCGGAGGCAACTGTGGCAAACGCCGTCATCACCACCACCCCTGTCCGCGGATACAGCGTCTTGACCTCGCCAAGCAACTTCAGCCCGCCCCCGCCGGGCAGCTTCAGGTCCAGCAGAAGCATTTCAGCAGGCTGCCGCAGCAGCAATGCCAGTGCCTCCTGCACGCTGCCCGCCGCCAGCGCCACAAATCCCATTCCGCTGGCAATCTCGCAGCACGCCTTGCGCAGCGAAGCATCGTCGTCTACCACCAGAATGCGAAACGCAGGCGCCCCCTCCGGCAAATGTTCCATACGGCGCGCTGCCGCCAGGGCCGTGGTTCCGGCCAGCAAACCCGGCGTCGGCACCGCAGTGACTTCGCCCAGAGCAGGCGGGCGCTCCCATACGCCCGGGACCGCCGCCCCGCCCCTCGTTCCCACGCACTCCGGCTTGTTCGATGGCGCCGTCACAGATCGCGATTCCGGTGTCAGCATATCGTTCCTCTCCCGTCGCCTCTCACACAATCTCCCTCAGTTCGGAGGCCCGTGCCCACACCCGCCTCACACAGACCCTCGGTCATGTGCGCTCCTCGCCGCTCACCGATCCCGGCAATCCGCAAGTTGCGCCCAACTGGCTTGAAGCCGTTGCCCTGCGCAACGCACAGTTCGTGCCTGCTGCCTTCTTCTGTGCCCTTGCGGTCACTGGCCATTCGATCTGTACTCGCGTACCGATTCCCGGCGAACTCATCACTCGCAAGTCTCCGCCCGATTCGGCAACCAGCTCGCGCACAACCCGGAAACCGATCCCATGCCTGCCCCGCGAAGGAGCCCTGGTTACGCTCAGAATCCGCTCCAGCTCTTCCGCAGTCATTCCACACCCCGAATCCTCTACCGTCAACCTCACCCGCCGCAGAGGCCACGGCCTGGGGTCTTGCACACGGTTGATCATTGCTCCCACCTCAATCCGGATCGACCCAGAATCCTCGTCCGCGGTCCTGTCCTCCCTCTTCTGCAGGACCGTGCCCTGCGCAGCTCCGCCCTTCCTGTCTCCGCCCCGCCCGCCCGGCCCGCGCATCGCTGCCGCCGAGTTGCTCACCAGGTTCACCAGAATCCGTTCCACCGTCTCTTCCGAGACCGTCACCGGCACCGAGGCCGCATCCCCGTAGCTCACCTCGATCGCCCTGCCATCCGCCACCCGGATCAACAGGCCCAAACAGCGCTCCAGGATCGAGCGCAGGCCCACCGAACCGGGTAGGCTACCGGTACTCTCAACCGGCCCGCCCCCAGCCGCCCTCACTTTGGCCAGGGCCAGCGAGCAGGCTACCCCAGCCTCCCAGGCCGCGCCTGCGCCAGCACCCTCCAGGGTCCCCTTGCGCGCAAACGAGGAGGGCATGCGTTGCTCCATTAGATGTTGGATCAGCGCCCCGCTGCGCGCTCCCAGAAGGCGCAACTCCTCCGCGTAGAGGTGGTGCTCAGCCTGCAGCACTCCCGGCATCGACAGCAGGTCGCAATAGAGTCCGATGGCGCCCATCAGGTTGCGCGCATCGTGCAGCAGCCCTTCCTGATGCTCCATCTCCACGCCAGTACGTGAACGGCGATCGGTCTCTGAGGCGGTGGTACTCGGCTTAGCCCGCATGGTATTACTCCAATTTTGCCCTGTACGCAGGGTCAGGGTTAGGAAGTCTCTGCACAAGCCCTCGCTTTGAAAGGGACGGGCTTCAGCCCGTCCGTAGGCCGCAAATCAATGCGGCTTTAGCCGCCGAGGGAATCTCGAACACTTGTGCAGACCTTCCTTGGCCTGTTTCGCTCTTGCTGTCACTCTCCAGCCACCTGCTCTAGTATCAGGTGGAGTGCCAAACTGAAACTAATGCGGCAAGTCGCTGAGAATAAATCCACACAGAACAAGGACACTCGGGTTCCGTTATGAGACGCAATTCCCAATGTGGAACACCAATCCACGCTCCTAGTCTGTAGCTCTTACAAAACAATCAAACCCGCGTGATTCCCGGATTGGGACATAATTCCCACTTTGGAAACACCTCAGCCGCAACGCACCTCTATAATCGCGCCATGGCCTCCATCGCATCTGTACAGCATCCTGCCGCGTCTTCGCCTCCCGCATCCAGCCAGCTCTTCCGCCCCGACGGCCGCGCCGCCGATGCTCTTCGTCCCGTGCGATTCACCACCGGCTTCGTCGCCACCGCCGAAGGTTCCGTGCTCATCGAGACCGGCAACACCCGGGTCCTCTGCAACGCTACCGTGGAGACCGGAGTTCCCGGCTGGATGCGCAACTCCGGACGCGGTTGGGTCACGGCCGAGTACGGTATGCTTCCCCGCGCCACCCTCACCCGCACTCCGCGCGAATCCGAACGCGGCAAGGTCGGCGGTCGCACCCACGAGATTCAGCGTCTCATCGGGCGCAGCCTGCGCGCCGTTGTCGACATGAAGGCCCTGGGCGAGCGCACCATCATCCTCGACTGCGATGTCCTGCAGGCCGACGGAGGCACCCGCACCGCAGCCATCACCGGGGCCTCGGTCGCCCTCGCCCTGGCACTCGGCAAGCTGGTCGCCGCCGGGGCCCTCAAGACATCGCCCCTGCGTCAGATGCTCGCCGCCACCTCGGTCGGCATCGTCGACGGCAATATCCTGCTCGACCTCGCCTACGAAGAGGACTCGCGCGCCGATGTGGACATGAACGTCGTGATGCTGGCCGATGGCGGCCTGGTCGAGACGCAGGCCACCGCCGAGCGCGTCTCCTACACGCGCGCCCAACTCACCGCCATGCTCGACCTTGCCGAACATGGTATTCGCCAACTCCTCGCCGCCCAGCAAATCGCGCTGGCAGGTGCGAGTTAGATCAGATACTATACAAGCGTGATACGTCGACTCTACGTTGACAATTATCGCTGTCTGGAAAACTTCGACCTGCCGATCTCGGGCAGATCGTCAACCTTGTTGATGGGCAAGAACGGCGCAGGCAAGACAACGGTATCTCATGCTCTCGAAGTTCTACAGAAGATCGCACGAGGAACGAATCAAGTAGCTGACCTTGTAAAACCGAAGGACTTTACTCGTGGACGACACGAGGTGCCGATGCGGTTTGAGATCGAGGTCGAATTGCAGGGCACTATATACGGTTATGAGTTAGCCTTTGAATTTCCAAAAGGATTCAAAGAGCTACGCGTCTACGAAGAAAAGCTTTCTGTTGGTGGAAAAGCCGTTTATACAAGAGAATCTGATCGAGTCCATCTTGCGCGAACAGGGAAGGAGAAAGAGGCTAATTTCTTCATAAACTGGCATATGGTGGCTCTACCCATTATTCAGGAGTCAAAAGAAGATTCTTTGTCAGTCTTCAAGCAGTGGCTCGCCAGAGCGCTCATTCTCAGTCCGGTGCCTTCGTTGATTGGCGGGGAGTCGCAGGAGGAGACATTGAAGCCGGATCGCGAAGTGACCATGTTGGCGTCTTGGTTCTCCGGCATATTGGCTCGATTCTCCGTCGGCCTATACAACCATCGACCGATATCTTAAGCCACTAATGGGTGACTTGAAGGACATCAAGAATCCTTTGATTGGCACGGAGTCGAGGAGTCTTGTCGTTCAATTCGCCGACGGCGAACGAAGCCTCAGTCTGCCGTTTAATGAATTGTCAGACGGCGAGAAGTGCTTCATGATATGTGCTCTGGTTCTTGCTGCGAACGAATCATACGGCCCACTGCTTTGCTTCTGGGATGAACCAGATACTCATTTGGCTCTGTCTGAGGTTGGCCACTTTATGATGTCGTTACGCAGTGCATTTAAGAGTAGGGCAATTTATCATGACTTCGCACAATCCAGAAGCCATTCGGAGTTTCACAGATGAGACCACACTTGTTCTGCTTCGGAAAAGCCATTTGGAACCTACAACTGTACGGCCACTCAGTGAACTCCAGATTACTGGTGATTTGATAACCGCTCTCTTGAGCGGTGGTCTGGATGCCTGATGGCAAACAAGTATCTTCCCCACATTCATGTGATTCCAGAGGATGATGCCAATCGTCAAATAGCGCTTTCTCTATTGCTGGAATTGAGATTGGATTCTAACCGGTATCAGGTGCTTCCTCCTGCGCGAGGTTGGAGCCATGTTATTGAATCTTTCGAACTGGATCACGTCGCAAACATGGGGCGATTCTCGAAGCGATTTATCATACTCCTGATCGACTTCGACAAAGACGCTAGCAGGCTCAAATACGCAAAATCCAGAATTCCACCAAACCTAGCTGATCGTGTCTTCATCTTGGGTACCTGGAGCCAACCAGAAGACCTGAAACAGCAATTCGGTAACTTCGATGATATTGGTGCGACTCTCGCCCAAGATTGCCAGAAGCAGACTTCGGCTATCTGGAGCCACCCCCTCCTGCAAATCAATGCGACAGAACTAGATCGTATTCAAACCATTGTTTGCCCCCTGATCATGTAAATTGCTGGATACCTACTCTCTTATTGGGTCGAGGTCGGCGGTGGAGCGGCGGGCTTTTCGTCCGGCACTGGCAGCAGCACCCGCCTCTGGCTTCCCGGAGCGGCCTCGCCCGGCTTCAGTATCGTCGGTGGCTTGGCGCTGCCATCCTCGCCATTGCCTGGTTTTTGGTCGCCCATGGCGATCTCGTGGGTGTCCTCCGGGTCCAGGTAACCGCGCATCTCGTTCTCGCTGTGAATCACAATAGGTTTGCCCAGCGCGGCGATGCGCAGTTGGCTCACGCGATCGCCCTCGAAGCGCACAAAGCGCACCGTCTGCGGCGGCTGTCCGTAGATCCACTCCTCGTAGCGCCGCGTCGTCGATCCGGGGACCAATTCGCGCACCTTCGACAGCGGCTGCCCCATGGCCGCCAGCACCATCTTGCGGTCCATCCCCACCAGAACATCGTGCTGCTCGATGGCGGACTTCAGGAACAACGGAAGGCTGTCCGCGTAGGCTTCGGCCGAGGTCTTCACGCCGAAGTCGACGATCGGGTCCAGCAGCGCCTTCACCTCCGGCGCGCTCACCTCGGGCAGGCCGCCTTCGAATAGCAACGTCACCCGGCAGCCGGTCACCTGCGCGCCGTCCTGGGGAACAATAGGAACGCCGTTCAGGTCGATGTGGCGCAGAAATCGGTGGTTCAGGTACGGCCCGCCATTCAGGTCGAAGACGATGCGGTCGTCCTTCACCGTCACCGCCGTCAGCACCACGCGGTCGCCCGGCGCGGCCGATTGGCCCTTCTTGTACAGCATCTCCTTGTAGGCATCGCCGGTGGGGGTGAGGTTGCCGTTGGCGATCAGGATCAGGTCCTCGCCCAGCGGCAGCGCACGGTGCGCAAAGCCCTGCTCTTCCTCCAGATTGCGCACCAACTCGCGCTTTCCCCGCTCCGTGATGCGGGCCGAGGGCAGTTCGATCCGTGTGGGGTGAAACTCCGTGGAGACGCCCGCCATGGCGCTCTTCTCGCCCACCACAAAGACCTGCGCGCGCGCCGCAACGGGCAACGCGCTTGCCAGCGTTCCGGCCAGAACGCAGGCCGGAATGGAGCGCGACGTGCAGTCTCCATCGATGGGCGCGATAGTCCATCGCAGAGCACCTCGTAGTGAAGAAATCTTGCGCTTTTCCTCGCCTTTTTTCAAGCACACTTTAGAGGCGGTGCGCTCAGTTTGAATTGTTTTGAAAGGGTGCGGCTTCAGCCGCGCCGGTAAAGCATATTGATGATGGTGACTTTAGTCCCCGCGGAAAACCTTTTGTAACTGGCCCGGAACGTCGTTGCACGCAATCGGCTCGCTTCTATTCGGATGCATCCTCGTCTGAAGGACGTTGCTCCGCAGCGGTTTGTATCTGGACCAGCGTTGCAGGACTGACCGGCGTAGCAGCCTGCTCCATCGCAACGTGCGCGGCCGGCGGGGCTATCGTTACGTCGTAGCCGCCGGGAATCAGCGGCGGATGGGTATATTTCCAAGCGTAGTCGCCGGTGGCGCGAACCAGTACCGGGATTGCACCCAGGAAAAAGACGATCGTGAACAGGGCCGCCGCGGGGCCGTACTCACCGCCGGTAAGCCATGCAGGCCCGATGGCGCGCGTATCGACAATCGATCCATAGCCGATCTCGCCATTCAGCGGCAGCCCGAACAGCACGGCGGTCGACGCGGCCCACGCGAAGCTCAATCCCCAAACTAGCCATAGTCCGCGACTGCGCAGCCAGCACAGCGCCAGCAGCAGTGCCATCAGCAGGGCAACCAGCATGCGAGTTCCGTCGGGCGTGCCGTAGGGGGTCGCGATGTACGCCGCATGGACCGCTGTCAGCACAACCACAATCAACGTGGCGCGCACCGGGCCGCTCGCATCGATCAGGCGTTGAAATCCGTAACCATAGATTGCCAGCGTGTGGGCCAGCGTTGTCATCGCCAGTGTCAGCAAGCCAAAGCCCAGCAGTTGAAAGGCGCGCGGGGCCATCCACAGTTGCGTGTTCAACGTGCGCGCCACAGCCATGGGAAGCACAGCGGCGACGCCCAGTCCCCATCCGATGGCGGCTCCGGTGGCCCACTCCGCGCGTGATGTGCTTCGTCGCGGAAGTCCGAGTGTGATACGCAACGGCGCAAGCCGGTGTTCAATCCTGCGCAGCAATGCAAGGCCGCACACCAGCAGGAACAGCAGCAGCGCGGCTTCCAGCAGAGGGAGCCAGTCACCCAGGTCAAAACTCTTTCCCAGAGCGCTGGCGGCGCTGGCGCTGAGCGCTTGCGCGCATAGATACCACAGGTTTGAAGCAACAAAAAGCGCGAAGTCCAGGCTGCGCGGGCGCGACAGTCGGCCGGCCACGCTGTTCGCTGGCGGTGGAACGATAGGTGTTTCGGATGCTTGCAACATGGACTGCCTTGCTTAAGGGAACGGCTTCAGCCGTGCCGTATAAATTTCCTACGAAATGGGGCTTTAGCCCCTGAGGTGCTTGCTTCCTCCCCGCTCTCACTCGGCGGTGGTATAGAACTGCGCAATGTTGCGGAACTTCCGATATCGCTCTTCCAGCATCTGCTCCAGAGGTTTGGCGTCCAGTTCAGCCAGGTGAAAGCGCAGCCGCTCGTCCACCAGCGCCATGGCCAACGCGGGATCGTTGTGCGTGCCGCCCTCCGGTTCGCTTAGCACATCGTCGACGCATCCCAGCGACTTCACATTGTGCGCGGTATACTTCAGCGCGTCGGCAGCCTGCTGCTTCTTGCTCGAGTCCTTCCACATGATCGACGCGCATCCCTCGGGCGAGATCACCGAGTAGATGGAGTTCTCCAGCATCAGCACGCGGTCCGCCACAGCCAGCGCCAGCGCGCCTCCCGAACCGCCTTCACCGGTAATCGTTGCAATGGTGGGCACCCGCAGTCGAGACATCTCCAGCAGGTTCCTCGCAATGGCCTCGCCCTGCCCACGCTCTTCCGCGCCGATGCCGGGGTTGGCGCCCGCCACATCCAGGAAGCTGAACACCGGGTGGCCGAACTTCTCCGCAATCCTCATCGCGCGTAGCGCCTTGCGATAACCCTCCGGGTCGGGCGAGCCGAACTTGCGCTCCACCCGCTCTTTGATCGAGCGGCCCTTCAGGTTCGCCACCACCATCACCGGCCTCCCGTGGAAGCGCGCCATGCCGCACGCCATCGCCGCATCGTCGCCGTACGCGCGGTCGCCGTGGATCTCGCTGAAATCGGTGAAGAGTGCTGCGATAAAGTCCATCGGATAGGGGCGCTGCGGGTGCCGCGCCAACTCCGTCCTGCGCCATGCTTCCGGCGTCTGCAACTGCGCGAGCTCGCCTGGTTCCTGTTCTGCCATCCAAACCATTGTAGCGGAGTGCTCTTGCCAGTTGCAGATCGATCTGAACGGGGCACAGAAGAGCAGGGGGACGGGCTAGAAAACGGCGTTCGGAAAGTTAGGTTCCGTGAAAGCACCCTACTCCAAATTCTGCACCTGCTCGCGCGCGTGTTCGATCTCGGACTTCATCTCCAACCCTAGAGTAGTCAAGCGCAGGCCAATCCCCGGATCGCCTCCCGTGGTCTTGGACAGCATCGTATTGGCCTCGCGGTTCAATTCCTGCAGCAGGAAGTCCAGCCGCTTGCCCAGCTCGCCGCCGGCGTCCAGCATCTCCACAAAGCTTTCGATGTGCGCGCGCAGCCGCACCAGCTCTTCCTCGATGTCGGAGCGCTCGACCAGCAGCGCGGCCTCGGCCAGCAGCCGCGAGTCTGAAACCTGAACAGCAGTCGCCTCGCCGCCGCCCGCATCCGACTTCAGCAGCTCACCGATGCGGGTGCGCAGCCGCTCGTAGTGTGCCTCGCGCGCGCCAGCGCGCAGCTCCGCGGCCTCTTCGGCCAGCACCCGCAGCCGCATCATCTCCGCGCGAAGCTCCGCCGTAAGCGTCGCGCCCTCCGACGCGCGCACCTGGTTCAACTGCTCCAGTAGCGCCGGCGCGAGGGCCATCACCGCAGCCTCCAGCGCTGCCGCGCGCGTCCCATCCGGTGCCGCAGCCTCCGACGACAGCACACCCGGCATGCGCAGCATCTCGTTCAGGTTCGGCTCCACATTGAAGTGGTGCAGCTTGGCCGCCTCGTGAAAGACCTGCATGTGCGCCGCCAGCAGCTCCCGATTCAGCTGCACCGACTGTTCCGCCTCGCACGCGCGCCGCTCCAGACGCAGCGTCACATCCACATGCCCGCGCCTGACACGCTCCTTGATCAGCCGTCGCAGCGCAACTTCCAGCGCGTCGCAGTCGCCGGGCAGGCGCGGACTGAGGTCGAGAAAGCGATGGTTGACGCTCTTCAGCGTCAGGGTAAATGCCAGTCCGTCCTCGGTGGCCGACTGCGCACTCGCGAATCCGGTCATGGAATATATGGGGAGTATCTGCTTCGCTGTCTCTTGCTGTTTGTTCACGGTATTCCTTACAAAGCCTCTGATTCTTCAAACTCGATCTCACTTGCCGTGTGCTGTTCCGATGCGTCGAACTGAAGATCGTAGAGCCGCCGGTAGGTCCCCAACTGCCGCATCAACTCCTCGTGCGTGCCGAACTCGGTGATGCGTCCGTCTTCAATGACTATGATGCGCGTGGCCCGGCGCACGGTCGACATGCGATGGGCAATCACGAACACCGTGCGGCCCTGCATCAGGTTGGCCAGCGCGGCCTGCACAAACGCTTCGCTCTCGGTGTCCAGCGCCGAGGTTGCCTCATCCAGAATCAGGATCGGCGCATTCTTCAGAATGGCGCGCGCAACCGCTAGCCGCTGCCGCTCTCCGCCGGAGAGACGCACTCCCTTCTCTCCGATCATGGTGTCGTAGCCATCCGGCATGCGCAGGATAAAATCGTGTGCCAGCGCCATGCGCGCCGCCTCCACAACACGGCCCATCGGCACGTCGGGCTGACCGTAGGCGATGTTGTTGCGCACCGTATCGTTGAACAGGATCGTCTCCTGGGTCACTTTGCCGATCAGCCTGCGCAGGCTGGCAATGGTCACGTCGCGCACGTCGTGGCCATCGATCGCAATTCGTCCGCCGGTCACATCGAAGAAGCGCGGAATCAGGTTCACCAGAGACGATTTCCCTGCCCCGCTTGGCCCCACAATCGCAATCACCTCGCCGCGCTTCACATCCAGGTCGATCCCGTGCAGCACCTCGGTCGTCTCGCCGCCGCTCGCCATACGCAAAGTCCACACGCTCGAAGCGTATCGAGTCCTTGAAGCCCCTGAGCACGAATGCGTGCTTCTTCTCGACCACATCGTCCTCGGCATCCATAAAGCGGAAGATCTCGACGCTTGCCCCCATCGCCTGCTGAAAGCTGTTGTAATAGAGCGCAAACTTGCGCACAGGATCGTACAGGCTGAAGACGGCGAAGATGAAAACGATGAAGTCGCCCAGCGTCATCGTCCCATGCATGATCTTGTTCCGTCCCAGCAGCAGCAGCAGCGCGATGCCCACCGCGCCCAACGCATCCATCAGCGGCGAGCTGATCGCCTGCACGCTCACCGACCTGAGGTTCGCGCGGTATAGCCTCCGTGCCGCGTGGCGGAATCGGTTCATCTCCCATAGCTCCATCCCGAATGCCTTCACAATGCCGTTGCCGGTGATCGTCTCGTGCAGGATGTTCTGGATCTCGGCCAGCTTGTCCTGCCCGGTGCGCGTCGTGGTCCTCACGCTGCGCCCGATGCGGCGGGCCGACGAGATCACCACCGGCACGAAAAGCAGCAGCACCCACGATAGTTTTCCGCCAAAGCTGACCGCCACACAGGTCATGGCAAGCAGGGTAAAGAACTGCTGGAGAAAATCGGCCATGATGGTCGACATGGCATACTGTACCCGCTCAATATCGTTGATGATCGTGGACAACAACATGCCGGTCGAGTGCTTCTGGAAGAAGGAGACCGACCTGCGCAGCACCGCGTCGTACAAATCGTTGCGCATGTCGGTAATCATGCCGAAGCCCGCGTAGTTCACCAGGTACGTCCCGCTGTAATCGCAGACGGACTTCACCAGCGCCGAGGCAATCAGCGCGTACGCCACCACCGCCCACGCGTTGTGAAAGTGGCTGGGCACCAAAAAGTGCAGGTCTACCATGCGGTTGACCACGGGAACGCGGAAAAGCAGAAAGTCGGGACTCTGGTCCTCCGGGCGAAGCACCTTGTCGAAGATGGGCTTGATCAGATAGAGGCGCAGCCCGGCCATCGCGCCCACCACCGCCATCAGCACAACCGACGCCAGCGGAATAAAGCGCGTACGGCCGCACATAGTGCAGCAGCCGCCAGAGGCGCCTCATGCGGCCAATCCCCGGTTGTTATTGCCCTTCACTCGCATCCTGCCATTCTATTGTTTTTCAAGGAAGATGGAGCGGCTCGGATGAAGCCATCTCTCAGCGCGGCATATCGCGGTGCGCCGTCTTCACGCGGAAGCCCGCGGCCTCCAGCCGCTTCTTCATCTCTTCGGCGATGAACACCGACCGGTGCTGTCCGCCGGTGCATCCGAAGGCCACCGTCAGGTAGCTCTTCCCCTCCTCGATGTAGTGCGGCAGCAGAAACTTCAGCATCTCCGTCGCCTTGTCCAGAAACTCCAGCGTCTGGGGGAACTGCCGGATGTACTTCGCCACTTTGGCATGACGCCCGGTCAGCTTGCGGTACTCCGGCACAAAGTGCGGATTGGGCAGAAAGCGCACGTCGAAGACCAGGTCGGCCTCGCCGGGCACGCCGTTCTTGAAGCCGAAGCTGGACAATGAGATCGTCATACCGCGCTCGCCCACTCCGCGCTCAAACTGCGCATTGATGTGTTCGCGCAGCTCATGCACGTTGAACTTGGTGGTGTCCAGAACGATGTCGGCGACATTGCGAATGGGGTCCAGCCGCTTGCGTTCCGCGCGAATGCCATGCACCACCGTCTCGGTGCGGCCCATTGGGTGCGGCCGCCGCGTCTCGGAGAACCGCCGCACCAGAGCGTCTTCGCTTGCCTCCAGAAAGACCACGCGCGTCGGCAGCGCCTTACGCACCTGCTTCAGGATCGCCGGAAAGCGTTCCAGCCGCATCCCCTCGCGCACATCCACCACCAGCGCCGCGCGCTCGATCTCCGCCGACTGGCTCACCAGATCGGCGAAGCGTGGCACCAGCTCCAGCGGCAGGTTGTCCACCGAGTAGTAGCCGAGGTCCTCGAACGCCTTCAGCGCAGATTCCTTGCCCGAGCCCGACATGCCGGTCAGGATCACCAGCTCGCCCGCCTCGGTGTGGCCGGCCTGCTCGCGAGCAGGTTTCCCCATCTTCGCAACGCGTTTCGCGGTCATGCTGAAATCCTAGCACCCCGTCGAGTTAAATAGCGCTCAAGGTTGACTCAGACTACGTCGGACAGAGACCTCTTGGTGGATGAGATGGTCGCCAGCGGCGTTGCGGGCGCCTCCGCCGCGAAGAATTCGTGGCGTGCCCTGCCCATGCCCTTGGCACGGTACATGGCGGCATCTGCATCCCGCAGAATGTCTTCGATGTGACCGTATGCCGTTGAGCCAAGCACAATGCCCATGCTGGCCGAGACGCAGACCTCACCACCGCCAATGTCCACCGGCCGCTGCAACTCGTTCTGGATGCGTCGCGTAAGGGAATCGATGTCTTCGATGCGTCCGGCCTCGTCGAGCACAAGCGCAAATTCGTCCCCGCCGAAGCGCGCTACCGTGTCTTGCGGCCGCAAACAGGAGCGCAGCCGCGCGGCTACCGTGAGCAACAGCCTGTCCCCCGCCGCATGGCCCCAGGCGTCGTTGATCTGCTTGAAGCGGTCGAGATCGACGAATACGACGGCGAAGTTTCGGTCTGGCCTGCGCCGCAGCCGCGCCATGGTCTGGGTCAGCCGATCCAGAAAGAGCACCCGGTTGGCGAGCCCCGTCAAGGGATCGTGCAACGCTGTATGTTGCAGCTTGGCTTGCACCCGCTTTTCATGGCGAATATCGCGATAGGTTGCCATGTGGCCGCTTCTACCGGCGCCAAGACGCACACGCGTGAAAGTCAGGGAAACATCCAGTCTCTCGCCCGTACTGGTATGCCGTACTGTCTCCATCGACGCACGGCCCTCCGCCTCAACCGTGTGCATCAACATCTCGATCTCATGCATCCGGCCGTCGGGAACAATCAGGTCCATCAGCGGTCTTCCTAGGCAGGCCTCGATAGGGTACGCAAAGATGCGAATAAACTCACGATTGGCGCGCAGGATGCGGCCCTCCTGGAGAATCACCATGGCCTCGGACGCGGTGTCGAAGATCTCCTGTAAAAATGTGCATCTTTGCTCGATGCAGTCCCCCGCAACCCTCTCCGCAGCGTCTTCCAGGGGTTCCATCAGCAACACCAGGCGGACACCGTCGCCGGCGGTCTCATAATCCTGGACCACACCCGAAACCATCTTGGCGATGCCTGCTTGGGGAGAGAACAGACAGTCGAAGCGCTGGCGGCGCGCACCGTTGGCCAACGGATAGGCGCCAAGCAATACCTCGTCCGTTTTCGTGCGCTCGCGGCTGCCGATTGCCCGCCGCGCCAGATCGTTGGCCGCCACAATCTCTGCTCCATGCTCGAGGAAGGCCATCAAGGGCAGAGCTTCCAACCACGGATGCATGCTGTCCCTCGATCCGGATTGATCGGAACAAGTCGCGGGCAAACTCTCAGACGCGGAACACGGCAGACGCGAGCAAGCCACGCGCACGGTCTCAACGGACCCATTCAACTCGCCGGCGGCACTCATGCTCGGTCTCCTGTATGCCCTATCGGCAACACAGCAGAACCGTTTAGATAGGCTGGGGAAAACCCTGGACTTTCTCTCTTCGCCGGCAGAGTAAGGCCTCCGCCTCGTCCATAAGGAGGCAGCTTCCGAGGAATTTATCCACGGGCCTTCTGTTTGTCGCGGTCAATCAGCCTTCTTCTGCTGTCGCAACCACCCCCCGGACCTCGCCGTCTGCCCCACTCTCGCCGGTTCGAGGATGTCGCTTGATTGTGGATATTCTTTGCTTTTGCCGGATGGCCATTTGCTCCAGCTTGGCCAGCGCATCGTGCAACGCTATCGTCATCTCCGCCGACTCGCAGTTGGCGACCATGCTCTGACTGCCTACGCTCACTGTGACATCGGCAATCTTGCGGTGCTTATCGATGGTGAGGATGACCTTGGCGCTGGCACCCTCTCCAACAATCTTCTTGACTCGTTTCAACCCTGCTTCGGCCAGGTCCTTGTACTTTTGCGTAACCACCATCTGTCTTCCCGTATACTCGATCACCATCCGCTCACCTCGTCCGAGTTCCGATCATCATGGTTGGATGCCTCTCACGCCACACTGGTCTCGCTGTATATTACGCTGCGTCCGGCTCCGCTGCAACCGTCTCGCCTCCTTTCGCGTGGCCGGATGGTACTCCCTCCTGTTCAGCGTACACGCCTCTGGTGGGTGCTGGGAATCTGCATGTCTTCGCGGTATTTGGCCACCGTCCTGCGGGTCACCCGGATGCCCTGGCGCTGCAACTCCGCCGCGAGCTGGTCGTCGGTCAGCGGCTTTCGCGGGTCTTCGTCTTCAATCAGCTTCTTCACCCTGCGCTTCAGCAGCACCAGCGGCAGGTCGCCGCCCTCCGGCCCATTGACTCCTTCGGTGAAGAAGTAGCGCAGCTCATAGACTCCCTGCGACGGTATGCACATACTTGTTGGCCACGGCGCTGCTCACGGTGGAGGGATGGACGCCGATCTCCTCGGCGACCTCCTTGATCATCATCGGCTTCAGGCCCTGCTCGCCGCGTTCCAGAAACTCCCCCTGCCGGCGCACGATCACCTCGCAGGTGCGCAGGATCGTGTTCTTGCTCTGCTCGATGTTGCGCAGCAACTGAATGGCAGACCGATAACGCTCCTTGACGTACTCGCGTACATCTTTCTCGGTCGTCTTCTCGCGCAGCATCCTGCGGTATGCGCGGCTCAGGCGGAGCGTCGGCATGTCCTCCTCGTTCATCACCACCACATACTCGCCGTCGCGCTTGACAAAGGCAACATCCGGCTCGATCAGCCGGTCTCGCTCAGGTTGTAGCGCTGGCCGGGGCGGGGATCGAGGGTACGGATAAAATCGACCGCCGCCTGCACCTCCTCCACGCCCTTGCCGCAACTGCGCGTCAACTCGCGCATGTCCTTCTTCTGCAGCAGCGCCAGGTGATGTGCAACAATGTGCTCCGCAATCTCGAAGACATCGCCTCCACTTTCGCTGCGCGGCAGCCCTCCGTTTCAGTTCCTTGCGCTGCGAGTCACTCGCGCGCCTGCTCCTTGCGTGAGGCCGCGCCATTCAGCACATCCAGCCCATGAGGATGCGAGGCCTGTGCTGTCTCCCTTCCGCCCTTCTCCGTCTCAGCCTCATCCTGCGCAGATTGGTGCGGCAGGCCGTCGCGCTCTGCCGTTGCCGCGTGAGCGCGCCCCATCACCATCTCCGCCTCGTGACGTTGCGCGGCAATCTGGATCAGCAGGCACTCGCGCAGATCGCGCGCGCCCACCCCCAGCGGGTCGAGATGATTGACAATCTCGCGCGCCTCCAAAACCGTCGCCAGCGCCGCCTCGCGCCAGGCGTCCCGTACCGTTCCGGCTCGGCCCCGGACCGGAAGCTGCGGCGTCTAACTCCGTATTCATCGCCGAGTGGTGTGCCTCCCATGCGGGCCGTGCTTTTCACGCCGCGCTCAAATGGGATCGGCTCGACGCGCGCGGGCACGCGCGCCTGCATCAGTGCCTCGCGCCAGTTCCTCGTCGCTCGCCGTCAGGTATCCATCCTCATTCAGATTGCCCACTACCAGGTCCGCGGCCAGTCGCACCCCTTCGGACAGATTCATCGAGCCCAACTGCCATTCCAGATGGTCGGTCAAGGTACTGGGCTGCGAGAGAAAATTCTCGAACGAGGGCAGGTCGTACTCCTCAAAGCTGGAAGCAGTGCGGAATCCAGGGTCGAGATAATCCTGAAAGTAGCTGCCAAAGTCGATCTCGTCGAACGGGTCCTTCTCGACCCGCTCGTGCTCGCTCGCGATCTCCTCGGCGGAACGCTCTCGTTCGGCCTCGCGTCCCGCCATCTCCTCGATCGTGGCCGCGGACTCCTCGACCTCCTCCAGCACCGGGTTCTCCACCATCTCGGTGTTGATCATCTCCTTCAGCTCAAGCTTGTTCAGCGCCAGCACGCTGACCATCTGCACCAGTCCAGGCGTCAGCACCTGGCGCTGCGAGACTCGGAGATTTAGCTTCGGCTGCAGCAATCCTTCGACCTCATCGTGCTTCTCTGCTCCGCGCCCTTGGCGCGAAGAGTCATCGGTCGGCGTAGACCTTGCCGACTTTCGCCTGCCGGGTGAACTTGGCCACAGTCTACACGCCGCGCAAGATTCGTGCAGCATGTAGAATCCACGCGCGGCAAAAACGCGCATGCTCCGTTTATCGCGCGCAGATTGCAATAACACCTTTGTGCCGATCAGCGACGGCTGCGGCACATACCAACCTACCGCATGCACATCGGCCTGGTTGCATGCGCTCGCATCCCTTGCACCAAGCCGCATCTAATCCATGGAGAACTTCTCGCCCAGGTAGATGCGCCGTACCTCCGGGTCGCGGCCCAGCTCGCCCGGCGTTCCCGGACGAAAGATCTTCCCCTCGTTGATGATGTACGCGCGGTCGGTCACCGACAGCGTCTCCCGCACATTGTGGTCCGTAATCAGCACCCCGATGCCGTTCTTCTTCAGCGTCGAAGATGATCTCCTGCAGCTCCAGCACCGCGATCGGATCGATGCCGGAGAACGGCTCGTCGAGCAGGATGAACGCCGGCTCGATCGCCAGGCAGCGCGCAATCTCCACCCTCCGCCGCTCGCCCCCGCTCAGCGCATAGCCCATGGTCTTGCGCACATGGCCCAGGTTCAACTGCTCGATCAGCTTCTCCGTCCGCGTGCGCCGCTTCTCCCGGCTCAACTGCTGCGCCTCCAGCACCGCCAGGATGTTCTCCTCCACCGTGAGCTTGCGAAAGATCGAAGGCTCCTGCGGCAGATAGCTGATGCCATACTCCCGCGCCCGCAGGTACATCGGCAGCCGCGTGATGTCGTCGCCATCCAGCCACGATGCGGCCCGCGTCCGGCCGCACCAGCCCCACGATGATGTAGAAGCAGGTCGTCTTGCCCGCGCCGTTCGGCCCCAGCAGCCCCACCACTTCGCCCTGTCCGATCTGCATGTTCACGCCGCGCACCACCTGCCGTCCCGCGTAAGCCTTGCCAATCTCTTCCGTCTCAAGCGTCCGCATCGTGCTCCCTACTTCCCCTTCCCCATCGTCGCATCTTTGCCTGTGCGTGTCTCCGTCCGCACCTGGCGGCCTTGCGCCGCGGAGGTCGCTCCCGGCTCCGTATTGGAGATCGCGACGCTATCGTCCCCTGGGTGAAACAGGATCGCAGCGCCAGTAATTGTCCCGTGCGCCGCATCCACCATCTTCGGCGGCACTCTGTCGTCTCCGGTCAACATAAATAGCTGATCGTTGGCCGTGTACTGCAAACGCTGACCCGTTGCGCGGCGTCCCGGCTGCTCGATCTCGATCTGACCGGTCGCCACCATGCGCTCCACGCTCCCCGCAATCGAGGGGACCTCTTCGACCGCGGACGAGGGCCCCTGCCCAGCGCCCTGCTGCAAATAGACCGTAGCCTCGTCGGCGCGGACCGACCCGTCGACCGTCACAGCCCTCACGCTCTCGCTAAACTCAGCCTGGCGCAGGTCCCCTGAGTAGACTAGCTCGCCGCTGGCAATGCGCATCGCCTTTGGCATCTGCGACTCCGCTCCTGCCTTGCCTGCTCCTGTCCTCAACGCGTTCGGATTTAGCCGCTGCGGAATTCGCCGCGCCAGGCAGATCGCTCCTCGGACTCAGAATCGTATGCACCTGTGCCGTCTGCCCGGGCTGCCGGCTGCTCCCGCCGAAGCCTCGCCCCGTGCAATCAGCCGCTTCTTCGCACGATCCAGCTCGATCACCGGCGCCTGCACCTGGTCGGCCCCCTGCCACAACCGACCGGCTTCCCATGAAATGTCGCGATCTTCGCCGCATGCTCCAACTCCGCCCGCTCTGCCAGGATGTGCGTCGGCTCAGCCGTGCGCTCCGGCGCGGCCTCCCCGCCTGCGCCGAACTGTCCTGCACGTAATCCACCTTCACCGCACCAGTTGCCACTGAGTCTCCTGTCAATCCGGTCCAGCGCCACCTGGTTGGCCCACATCACGCTGCCCGCATCCACATCTGCACGCCGCCGGTCAGACGTCAGGCGGTCCAGATCGCCGTCGTAGGCCACCCGTTGCGCCACTCGCGCGCTCCACATCCTCCTGCACAGTTCCTGAATTTGCACCGGCCTTGGCCCCAACTTTCGCTGGAGTGCGCCGGCACCATCGTAACATGTCCCTGCTGCACCGCGCTCACAGCAAGTCGCAGCCCGCTGGTTCACCGCGGGGCCAGCCTGGCTCACATGGCGGACACTGCGCCACGACTGCCGGCCACTGCGGGCAGCGTCCGTGCGCCACTGCCCGAGGCTGGGGCGGAACTTCGCGTCCAGCGTGTCGCCCGTACTGGTCTGCTCCAGGCCCTCTGGCGACACCTGATGCAGCACCGTATGGCCGCGGCCCGCAAGCGTATCCAGTTGCGGCGGCTGCTTCCGTCGCCTGCGGCATACATATGCGCCTTCAGGATCATCGGCTGTAATCTCCGTCGTGCCCTGCCGCTGTTGAACTCGCCAGGGTGCCGTTGTTCACATCGTCAGCGCGGGTTCCCCGTCGCCCCGCGTCCCTCAACTGCGACTGGCCGGGCCTGCCGGCAGCCAGCGCAGCCTCCACCTTCGCCGCGGTCAGATCGCGCGAACTCCACGGCTCCCGCGCCGCCTCCGTCGCCCGCGTCCGCTCGCCATGTGGACTACCGCCCGTAAACACCGCCTGCTTCGGCTGCGGTTCGCCTGCAGCGTCGAAGGCAATCGGTCGCCTCCTCTGCCTGTCCCTTCGCCGGTGCAACGGCGCGTCTGCCGAGTACTGCACGCCTCCTGTCAGCACAGCCGATTGCGGCTGGCTCTCTGCATTCAGCACCACGTCCGCACGCTGCGAGACCAACGTCGCGCCCATTCGCCTGCATGGCGTTACATTTCCTTGGGCCTCCACCCGCGCCAGCGTCCCATCGGGCCGCGTATGCAGCGTGGCCGCTGCCGCCTCGGCCGTCTGTCCCAGCGAGACGTACTGCGCACCCGTCAAGAAACATCTCCTGATTTCGGTTGTCGACCTCTGCCGTCGCCGCCGTCACCTGCACCGGACGCTTGCCCGCCACTCCGCTCATGCTCACCGCCGAGTGCATCGTCAGCACGCCCGTGTCGCTGTTGTAGTCGGCGCCAGTTGCGTGCCCCGTCATCGCCCCCGACTGAAAATCGATGTACTCGTTGGTCGCCGCCACGCCCAGTTTATTCAGATACACCAAGTTGCTGGTGGTCACATGCAACACCTTCGCACCAGCAGCGTCAGCCGCGGCCTTCCCGGCATTCTCCTGCGCCGCCTGCAGGTCGAGGTGCACCAGGCCAATGGCGCGCACCACTCCCGCCTTCTTGTCGTATTCAAACTCGTCGCCCTAGATGCGGTCGTTGCGGTCGCCGTTCTTCCCAGTACATATCTATCCACACATTGTGCAGAGCAATTTTATTGTCGGTGTGTTCCAACTCCCTGGCCGCGTGAATGCAGTAGACCGTCCTCGGCCCCACCGTGTCGCACCACGTGACCCCGGTTGAGTCGATCTTGACGTCCGCCCCCAGCCTGGCCGGAATCTTCACATGCAGGTGCGACAGATGGCGGGCATAGCCGAGAAATGCAGCGATCACCAGCATTAGGAAGCACGCGCTCCCCAGCAACCAAATCCTCAATCTATCGACACGATTGCGCATCGTCCACCACATCCATCTTCTCATCCATACCGCTCTGCCCGCATATAAATCCGCATGTGCAAGTCTCTTTCAAGGAATATGTCCGTGAAAAATGCTCTAGAATGATCCTCCATGGCCGACCGCCTCTACCTCAGCCTCTGGTATCCCAACTTCCGCCTCGAAGCCCTTCCGGATGCATTGCTCGGCGTCATGCGCCAGTTCGCCCAGGTAGGTGCTAAACGTGTCTCCGCCGCCTCGGCGTATCCCATCAACTTCACGGAATCGCCCACCTACCAGCGCATCTACGTTCTGGACGACCGGGCCTCCCAGATCGACCCGTTTGCACCCATCGATCCCACAGCCGAGTCCTCCGACTTACTGCTGGAAGCGGCTGTCGCCGAAGCCACGGAGCAACTGCACGACGACATGGCCTACGAGTTCGAGATGCGCTGGCAGCTGTGGACCCCGGAGGGCCAACAGCCCGCCTGCGGCCGTCTCGCCGTCGCCTCCGGCCGTGACGTTGACGAGGACGACACAGACTCCTACGCTTCCTCCCTCGACCTCTCCGATTCATCCTGGCGGATGCGCTCCCATACCGTCCGCATCCTCGGCTTCGGTCCCAGCTTCGACGTCGCTGGATATGAGCAGAATGGCCAACTCCTGGTCGACTTCGGCATCGACACCCCCTGGGTTCCGGACCATCCGTTGTCCAGCGACTCGCCGCAAAGCCCCGAAGAGGAGGCGCTCGACGAGACCGCGCAGATCCACATCCAGCAGAACGTGGAAAAGCTCCTTGCCTTTACTCTCCTGGTGGAGAAAAACTGCGGCATCAGCAGCCGCCTCCTATGGACTGAATCCGGCAAACCTCTCGCCGAAAAACTCATCGCGCGCCTACAGCGCGTCCACTGATATTTTCACGGTTTGCCGCTGCTGTCGTGCTAACGTACGACCTATGACAGATGGCTATCTCCGCCTCTATTCCGCCATTTTGCGATACGGGTCCTATTTCGCAGCCGCCTGGGGGGCCCTCTTTATCCGCAGATGGATCAAGCGCCACCGCGAACGCGTCGCACAAAGTTGGCCTATCGCCGAAGGCGTCATCCTGGGCGGTAGCGTATCGCGCATACGCAGGACATCGCACTTCCACGCCACCCTGAATTACACCTACTTCGTGCAGGAGTACCGCACCGGCAAGTATGTCCAGGAATTCTCCATGGAAGCCAATGCCGACGAATTCGTCCGCCTGATGAAAGACAAGCGAGTCCGAATCCACTACAAGCAGTCCAACCCCGGCAAATCGCTCTTGGAGCAGAGCGTCGTCGAACAGATACTTCTGCTCGCTCCACGCATCGGATGAACCGCCTTCGGCAGCGGCCTGCGGCCAAGGCAAGATACGATAGGAGGTATGAATACAAAGCTGATCTTTGCGGATGCGAACGGGTTTCAGACGCCCATGCTTGCGGTTTTTGCGGTGGACGTTGCGACAGGAAAGAATGTGGAACCCCGTCCCCTGCTGCTGACATCATCCATCGATCTGGCCGATGCGGCAGCGCGCGCGCTGGGGCCGGGTGAGTTCAAGGCTGGGTTGGGTGAGACGGCGCTTATCTATGTGACCGATGGCTTGCACTCAGCCGGATTGCAAGCGGAACGGCTGCTGATCGTCGGGCTGGGTAAAGCGAAGGAATTCTCGCTCGACAAGCTGCGCAAAGGCGCTGGAACGGCGGTGCGTGCGGCCAAGTCGCGCTCAGTGCGCGAACTGGCAGTTGCTTTTCCTGAGTTAAATACTCAGGCGGACGGGCCGTTGCAGCAGCTTTCCGTCAAGCTTACGGCTCGTGCAATGGTGGAGGGTGCGGAGCTGGCCGAGTTGGAGTGGGATACCTATCGGAGTGACCGCAAAGACAATAATGTAAACAATTTACATCTAGTTACCACAGTAAAAGATGCAGCTTTTGAACAGGAGGTGCGGGCAGGCTTCGCCGAGGGCCAGATTATTGCCGCCGCGCAGAACTTTACCCGGTCGCTGGTCAATGAGCCGGGCAACGTCCTCACCCCCACCGAGCTTGCTGCACGCGCACAGGCCATGTGCCGGGAGGCCGGCCTCGCCTGCGAGGTTTACTCTTCTCAGAAGATTCAAGAATTGAAGATGGAGGCGTTCTGGGCGGTGGCTAAGGGGTCGGAGCAGCCACCAGCGCTGATCGTGATGACCTACCAGCCGTCGGGAGGCGTGACCGAGGGCGCGCCGGTGCTTGGTCTGGTCGGCAAGGGCATCACCTTCGACACCGGAGGAATCTCCATCAAGCCGGCCGACGGGATGGAGAAGATGAAGTACGACATGGCGGGAGCGGCGGCCATGATCGGAGCCATGCATGCCATCGCGCGCCTCAAGCCCACGGTCAAGGTGGTCGCGGTGGTCTGCTCTGCCGAGAACATGCCGGACGGGAGGGCCATGAAACCGGGCGATGTGGTGACGGCGATGTCTGGCACCACCATCGAGATTGTCAATACGGACGCGGAGGGCAGGCTGGTGCTTGCCGATGGGCTGCACTATGCCAAGACCCTGGGCTGCACCCACATGATCGACGCGGCCACGCTGACCGGCGCGTGCGTGGTGGCGCTGGGCGTGCTGAATGCCGGACTCTTCTCCAACGACGAGGAGAGCTGCGCGAGGTTCGAACAGGGCCTGGCGATCTCCGGCGAGGGCTTCTGGCGCCTTCCCTGCACCGACGACTATCGCGAGCGCATCGCCAGCGAGATTGCCGACATCATGAACACAGGCAAGAATCGCTGGGGCGGAGCAATCTCAGCTGCCATGTTCCTAAAGGAGTTCGCCGGCGATACGCCCTGGGTTCATCTGGACATTGCGGGATGCGCGTGGAACGAGGAGAAGAAGCCCTGGATCGCGTATGGACCGTCAGGCATCTCCGTGCGCTCCATTGTGGAGTGGGTCAGAAGTTATTCCGCGCAATAACGGAATCTCCGCGCATATTTGTTCTAAAATATGTTACCGATAAGTGCCGGATCAACTTACCCATAGAGGTTAAGAGGCGGCATGACTATGATTTTACTGCTGGGATTATTTCAGGTCTTCGGCTATTCAAGTGGGACGGCATTGCTCAGGCTGCACCTCGCCTCGCAGTCGCTGATCGCGCTGGTCTTCATAACCATATCTATTGTGCTGCTGCGGATTGTGCGCTTGCGCCCGGGCTTTCGTTTCAATGGCATCCTCTTCTTCCTTGCCGCATCCATGATGGCCTGTGGGCTGACCTATGGCATGGAGCTGGTGGCCCATTGGCATCCGGCGCTCTGGGTAAGCGTCGCAATCGAAGCTGCCGCGGCGGCGGCCCTGGTTGCCGTCCTGGTGGTGCTGTTGCGCCTCGCACCGAACATTCTGGTGCTTCCCAACAAACTTGCCGACAGCCGCTTCCGCGAGTTGATCGAGGAGGCGCCTGACGCCATCCTGCAGGTGGATGAACGGGGGACCATCGTCATCGCAAACCGCACCGCCGAGCGCATGTTTGGATATACCCGAGAGGAATTGCTGGGCAGCAATGTCGACCGGCTTGTCCCCCATGTCAACCGGGCCGTGCATGCCGAACAGCGGGCGCGTTTTCTGAGCCATGGAGTCCCCCTTGCCATGGAAAAACGCGTGGGAGACCTTCATGCTCTACGCAAGGACGGCACTGAGTTCCCGGCCGAGATTGGCCTGAGCCCGGTGAAGACCGAAGCCGGCATGTTTGTCACTGCGGTAGTCCGGGACGTCACGGACCGCAAGCGGTTGGAGCGCGAGTTGGAGCAGGAACGAGACCTGCGCGGGCAGCGCGTCGAGGTGCTGGCCCGCCTAGCCGCCGATCTGGCCCACGAAATCAAGAACCCACTGGCGATCGTTCACGCGCGCGCCAGCGACCTCTCCGAGCTGGCGGCCCACGCAGAGACGCTCCCTGCCCAGGTTGTAGCGCAGTCCTGCGACAGCATTGTCCGCACCACCGAGCGGGCCATCCGAGTGATTCGCGGCGTGCAGGCGCTGGCCCACGAGGGCCACCACGATCCCATGCAGCGGGCCGACGTGCGCGGGCTGATCGATCAGGCGGTGGAGTTGCTGCGGTCGCGCTATGCCACGCATGGAATCGCGCTGGAAACAGTGGTTCCGGACGGACTCCCGATGGTGGAGTGCCGTGAGGTGCAGATCGAACAGGTCTTGGTCAATCTGCTGAACAATGCTTTCGACGCCATCGACGGCGATCCGCGGAGCCAACCCTGGGTGCAGGTGCGCGTCTCCATGCAGCCGCCCTCGGAGCAGAACGGCAGTGTCCAGGCCGTACGCATCGATGTACTCGATGGAGGCCCAGGCGTATCGCCGGAGAACCGCGCGCGCCTGATGGAGACCTTCTTCACCACCAAGCCCAGGGGCGCGGGAATTGGCATCGGCTTAAGCGTCTCGCGAACCATCACGGAAGACCACGGAGGCAGTTTGGAGCTGCTGGATTCAGACGGCCCAACCTGCTTCCGGCTAACCCTGCCTGTGCTGGCTGCTGGTCCAGCAGAAGGAGCGCCAGTTGAGGATTGAAGACGCCAGCATTCTCATTGTGGACGATGAGTTGGATTTGATCGAGATCTTCGCAGCCTGGCTGGCACCGCCTCTGGATGCCGCGTCTTCACTGCCCCCAATGGAGCGGTGGCCTTGAAGGTGCTTCAGGCGCAGAAGGTGGACCTGCTGCTCTCCGACATTCACATGCCGATCATGGACGGCATCGCCTTGGCGCGGCATCTCTACCGGATGGAGACTCAGCCGCCCAGGATTCTCTTTGTCTCGGGCTATGGCAATATCTCGCGGCGGGAGATCTTGGACATGGGGGTCGAGGAGTTGCTGGATAAGCCCGTC
>CAWCWC010000005.1:0-52881 GCA_963799175.1 uncultured Acidobacteriaceae bacterium
ACGCCTATAATAGAGCCATAAATCATGGCTGACGAACTCTTTCCACCCGACCCGCAAAACCCAGAAAACTCGCTTCCGCAGGACCCCTCCGCGCCCCCAGATGGCCCGCCGCCAGACGGCCCCAACACCGTGCAGGGCCGCGGCGCCGCGTTCCTCTATCCCGTCAACATCGAGGACGAGATGCGGCGCAGCTATCTCGACTACTCCATGTCGGTCATCATCGGTCGCGCCCTGCCCGATGTCCGCGACGGCCTCAAGCCCGTCCATCGCCGCATCCTTTACGGAATGCAGGAGATGGGACTCCAGTTCAACAAGAAGTACACCAAGTCCGCCAAGGTCGTCGGGCACGTCATGGGCAACTACCATCCCCACGGCGACTCCGCCATCTACGACACCATGGTCCGTCTCGCGCAGGAGTTCAGCCTCCGTTATCCCATGGTCGATGGCCAGGGTAACTTCGGCTCCGTCGACGGCGACCCGCCCGCCGCCATGCGTTACACCGAGTCCCGCCTCACCCGCATCGCCGGCGAGATGCTCTCCGACATCGACTCCGACACCGTCGACTTCGCCCCCAACTACGACGAGTCCTCGCTCGAACCCACCGTCCTGCCCGCCAAAATCCCCAACCTCCTCGTCAACGGCAGCTCCGGCATCGCCGTCGGCATGGCCACCAACATCCCGCCGCACAACCTCACCGAAGTCGTCAACGCCTGCATCGCGCTCATCGACAAATCCAAGGACGAGACGCGCTCCGACCTCGAGCTCTGCCTCGACCACGTCCTCGGCCCAGACTTCCCCACCGGCGGCTATATCTTCGGCAAGACCCAGATTCCCGCCGCCTACAAGACAGGCCGCGGCCGCTTCATCATGCGCGCCAAGTGCGCCATCGAGAACATCTCCGGCGGCCGCCAGGCCATCATCGTCACCGAGATCCCCTACCAGGTCAACAAGGCCAAGCTCATCGAGCGCATAGCCGAGCTGGTCAACGACGGCGTCATCACCGACATCGCCCGCGACGAGTTCCGCGACGAATCCGACCGCGACGGCATGCGCATCGTCATCGGCCTCAAGCGCGGCGCAGAGCACCAGATCGTCCTCAACCAACTCCACAAGCACACCCAGATGCAGGAGTCCTTCTCCATGATCTTCCTGGCTGTGCACAACAATCAGCCTAAGGAACTCCCGCTCGACGCCGCCATCCGCGCCTTCCTCGAGCACCGCATGGAGGTCGTCCGTCGCCGCACCGCATTCCTCCTCGCCAAGGCCCGCGACCGCGAGCACATCCTGCTCGGCTACCAGATCGCCCTCGACCACCTCGACAGCGTCATCAAGATCATCCGCCAGTCTTCTTCGAGAACAGACGCCCGCGAAAATCTCTTCGCCTACTTCTCCGGTAAAAAGATCTCCCTGCGCGGCGCCGAACTCGCAGGCGTCACCCTCGACCCCGCCAAATACGCCGTCGACACCGCCTTCCTCCCCACCAACGCCGCCGGCAACGTCACCCTTATACTCAGCTACAAACAGATCGACGCCATCCTGGAGCTGCAACTCTACCGCCTCACCCAGCTCTCCATCGACGAGCTGCTCAACGAACTGCGCACCGTCCGCGACGCCATCGCCGAGTACGAATCCATCCTCGCCTCGCAATCCAAGCTGCGCAAAGTCATCGTCAAGGAGCTCACCGAGATCCGCGACAAGTACGGCGACGCCCGCCGCACCCAGATCCTCGACGAGACCGCCGAGCTTGGCCTGGAAGACCTCATCGCAGACGAGCAGGTCGCCGTCACCGTCACCAACACCGGCTACCTCAAGCGCACGCCCATCTCCATCTATCGCCAGCAGCGGCGCGGCGGCACCGGCCGTCTCGGCATGAAGACCCGCGAAGAGGACTTCGTCGCCCAGCTCATCATCGACTCCACCCACGCCTATCTGCTCTGCTTCACCAACAGCGGCCGCGTCTACTGGGTCAAAATCTACGAAGTCCCCGACGTCGGCGCCGCCGGCAAGGGCAAGGCCATGGCCTCGCTCGTCGACCTCCAGCCCGGCGAGCGCGTCGTCACCATCCTCCCCGTCCGCGACCTCGAGGAGGACTCCAAGTTCGTCCTCTTCGCCACCCGCAACGGCACCGTCAAAAAGACCGCGCTGCGCGACTTCTCCAACGTCATGAGCCGCGGCATCATCGCCATCAACATCGAGAAGGACGACGAACTCATCTGCGCCCGCATCACCGATGGCGAACAGGTCATCTTCCTCGCCACCCACGATGGCATGGCCATCCGCTTCAACGAGCAGGACCTCCGCCCCATGGGCCGTCCCGCCACCGGCAATCGCGGCATCAACCTGCGCAAGGGAGACTACCTCATCGGCGCCGCCGTCACCCCCTCCAACGAGGCACGCAACAAGCAGCGACTCCAGCGCGCAGCCGCCGCCGGCCTCACCAAACAGGTCGAAGCCGTCATCGACGAAGTAACTCCGGGTGCCCCATCCTTTGCGGCCGTATCGCAAAGGGTGGGAAGCGATAATCCCGACGGCCAGGAGGTCCTCGGCTCCGACCACGTCCCCGAAATCTCTCCCGCCGCCGCCGCCAAGCTCGCCAAGCTCGACGAAAAACTCGGCCTCACCCCATGCCTCATCCTCACCGTCTCCGAGAACGGATTCGGCAAGCGCACCGATGTCGACGCCTACCGCCTCCAGTCGCGCGGCGGCAAGGGAGTCATCTCCATGAAGACCACCCCCAAGATCGGCAAGGTCGCCGCCATCAACCTGGTCGACGACACCACCGAGATGATGCTCATCTCCCAGTTCGGCAAGATCATCCGCATCGACACCAAGACCGTGCGTTCCGCGGGCCGCTCCACCTCCGGCGTCAAGCTCCTCAACCTCGATACAGACGACAAGGTAGCCGCCGCCGTCGTCATCCCCCCCGAAGACCCCAAATCCCAACCCGAAAACGGCACGCTGTTGCAGTAGAGCTTCGCTGAAAGGGCCGCTTTGGCCGAAACAATCTATCTCGATACGTGCATCCTCAATCGCCCATCGGACGATCATTCGCAACCCCGCATCCGGGAAGAAGTTGAAGCCCTCGGCCGCATTCTTGACTTCGTCTATGAAGGCCGAATCCGATGGTACTCAAGCACAGCGGTGCGCTTCGAAATCGAGCGGAATCCCGATCCGATCCGCCGCATTCGTGCTCTTAATCTGCTCTCCGCCGCTCACGAAATCCTTAGACCTCCAAGCAATATCCTGATCGAGGCGGCTAGGCTGAGCTCGCTGGGCTTCTCCCCGATGGATGCCATTCATCTGGCCATGGCTCACGAAGCAGAAGTGGATTTTCTTATCACCACTGATGACCGGTTCATCCGTCTAGCCGAAAGGCGACTGCTGGACTATCGCACTAAAGTCGTCAATCCGATAGACTGGATGCAAAGGAGGCAACCATGGCTTCTACGGCCCCCATCCGCGTGAGCGAAATGAGCGAGGAAGAATTCGAGCGCCGAACGCTGGACGCGATTCACCGTGAATTCGGCCCCGGAGGAGTCGTGCGCTTTCTCATGGCCTTCCGCTCCGGCAAAGGCGACTACACCCGTGATCGCCATCAATGGCTTGATGGCCTCACGCTTGAAGATATCGCCAAAGAACTCGGCGTCGAGATACCAGGATAGGATCAAAACCCGGGCCGGCCGCTCCACCTCCGGCGTCAAGCTCTTCAACCTCGACACCGACGACAAAGTCGCCGCCGCCGTCGTCATCCCCCCCGAAGACCCCAAATCCCAACCCGAAAACGGCACGCTCCTGCAGTAGATTGGACACTTATGGCTGAGCTACAGCGTCAACTCATTCAAGATAGGGTCGATAATCTAGTCACCAATCTCAGCATTCTAGAGGACGAAGCATTCGAAAGACTCGTCTACTCGTTAACAACAGGTGGAAGCGCACAAACTCCTGATTTAGACGACTGGGTGGATGGTGGACAAGACAAGCAAGTTGATATCATCACTGTCGAAGACGGTCAAGGCGATGCCGATGTCCACATAATTCAAGCAAAATATGTAGATACATTCGGCAGTAATAATTTAATCCTTATGGGAAATGGACTGCAGTGGATATTCACAGCAGACAAGAATGCACTAGCATCGCTGAGTAATACGGACTTTAGAGACAAGATTAAAAACTTGCGGTCAACAATGTCGGGGTACGGATACAGCAATGTTCGAATCCACTGTTATTTTGTTACGAAGGCTTCAGACCTGAATCTATCTGATGAATTTAAGCAAGAACAGAATCGTATCATTACTAAATATGATAATGGAACCTTCGAATCCTTTGATATTAAGGTCGCCGACTCAGAAGAACTAATTGAACTGTCGAAAAGGGCGGAGCGACGGTCGAAGGCTGTAGATGTGGACTTGGCGATCAGATATGACGCAAACACACCGTCGGTAATCAAATATCAAAGTCAAGGGCAAAAAGGGGTCATATGCACCTGCGACGCTTAAGCAGATTGCAGACATCGTTAACGCAGACCAACACGGATCAATATTCGAGTCGAATATCCGGCGTTTCCTAGGGGAGTCTAAGAGCGTAAATATTGAAATAGCCGCGCTCAGCAAAGTCGAAGTGCAACATTTAGCGGAGAAAATGTTGCATGGGAAAAGCGTATCGACATCTGAGTGTGGAAGAGCGGATCGAAGTACAAGTACAGACTGAGCAGGGTTTGAGTGCGCGCGCAATTGCGCGCGCACTCAAACGGGCGGCGACCACGGTGATCCGGGAGCGGAAGCGCAACGGTTGGCAGCGCGCGCGGCGGGCAGGGGGGGGCGGCCACGCAAGCCCTCCGGGTACAGCGCAGCGAAGGCCCAGACGCGGGCCACGCGCATGGCCGAGCAAGCCCCGTGTGCAGCGCAAGCTGTTGGTGGGCAGCGCGGCATGGGTGGCGGTTCTGGAGCAGTTTGCCGCAGGCTTGTCACCCGAACAGGCAGCACGTACGCTCAAGCGCATGCACCCGGAGAACCAGAACCTGCACTTCTCCCACGAGACGATCTATCAGGCCATCTACGCCATGCCGCGCGGCGAGTTGCGCGCGAGGTCATCGCCCTGCTGCGCTTCGGTCACAGCAAGCGCCGTCCCCGCACTCGCGGCAAAGACCGCAGAGGACAGATCCCCAACACCGTCACCATCCCCGACCGCCCCGCCGAGATCGAGCAACGCCTTATCCCTGGCCACTGGGAAGGCGACACCATCAAGGGAGATACAACCGCTCCGCCGTCGGCACGCTGGTGGAGCGCAAGACCCTGTTCGTACCCTGGCCAGGATGAACGGCACAGGCTCCGAGGCCGCCGTGGAAGGCTTCTCCCGCGTTCTGTCCAGGATCGAATCGCAAAAGCGACTCTCCATGACCTATGACCGGGGAAAAGAAATGACCCGCCATCGGGAACTGACCCCACAGACCGGCATCAAGGTCTACTTCGCCGACCCACACAGCCCATGGCAACGCGGCATCAACGAAAACACCAACGGCCTGCTACGCCAGTATCTCCCCAAGGGCGACGACCTCAGTCGCTACTCCCAGGACGACCTCGACAACATCGCATGGGCGCTCAACGCCAGACCCAGAAAGTCCCTGGAATGGAAGTGCCCCGCAGAAGTCTTCCTCCCCGACTTCGACTTCGTGAAATACTGGCACCGTAACTTCAACCCTGTTGCACTTCGTCCTTGAAACCGCCGCATATGTAAAACCGCCAGTGACGCTGCTACCAGCCACCTCTTTTCGTTTCTAAACAACGGGATCACGATAGTCTGCGACAGTGCAGACATAACCTATCACGGACGATCAAAGGTCAAAATTCGTAACTTCCAATGGTTAATGGTTGCCAGACAGCAAGTGCGCTTGCTCATGCTTCATCGGCTGGAACTTTGAAGCCCGACACCAGAGTCATGCTTCGAATCTTTGAGACAAAGAGCGCTTCTCTTGCGTCGCAGATTGTGCTAACGACCAACAACCAAAACCGTATAAGCACCAGGGATCTGAAGGCGAACGACGCCGTCCAACAGGACATGCAGGTCGCATTCAGAAATGCGGGATACTTTACGAACACAAGTCGCAGCAGTTCGCAAATACCGCATTAAAGCTTGGGCAGTTGCTGGTTTCAAACGAAGCGGTTGGGCAAGCCTATTTGGCACTCGTGATGCGCATACCGAGCGATGCTAGGCGGCGAAAATACAAGTTGTGGTCGGACTACTACCAACAGATATTCAGCGGCAAGGCCATCGAAGCACCTGTGATATGCACTTTGATCTGCGCACAATGTTCAGCATGGACACGGAAGAAAAAGAAGACGTTGGCGAAAAACGAGGACGCGAGGAAGATCGTCGCTAATGGTATGTTTCACATCGCACGGATCGCCTCATTCCTGTGGCGGGGCGTTGATACATTCAGCCAAACCCCAAAGCAACTAAAGAAGGAAATTCGAGGTTAAAGAAGAACCCGAGCGCGCTCGTTGGAATTTTCTGCGGCTTTCAAGCTACTCATGGAAGAGATTAAAAAGAATCCTGCGCTCGCGGCGGACATTGATGTTGCCTTAAGATCAGCAGTGCTTGATAGTGCAATCACAACGCGCCTTAATAAAAGCCGAAGACAAAATAGCCAGGCGCCTGTCACCCCACATCTCGCCGTTTTGATGGCCGTTCAAACCCTGCCCTCGACCCCGCTGCCCGCTGATCCGAATTGATATGGCCCGCGTATCGGGGGCCCGGCGAGCGGTCTTTGCTCGTTGGGGTGATTTACGCGGGCCATATCCGCCGTCATGTTTTGCTTAAGGGCACGCGTTCACGCGTGCCGCTTTGATAGGGCGTGGCTTTAGCCACGCCAATAAACGCCGCGCCGTCAGGCGCTTCCGCACTGCCGTAGGCCGGAGTGCAGCCCGCAGGGCGTAACGACCCTATTTCGCTCTCGCCCCTAACTGACAACCTGCACCCTTCAACTAACAACCGTCTTACCCCTTACCGCCCCTCTAAATCCTTCAGCATCCGTTCCCGCAGCATCCGGTTCACCCGCGTCTGATACCCCTGCCCATCCTTCTTCAGCCACGCAATCACGTCCGCATCCAGCCGCAGGCTCACCGCCTGCTTCACTGGACGATAGAACCGTCCCCGCACCGCCCGCTTCCACATCTCGTCCGTCCACTCCGGAATATCCGACGTGTCGATCTCCGAGTCGGGCATCTTCCGCAACTCTTCCAGATTCGCCTTCACCGCATCGGACAGCGGATCGCCCGCCTCAACCCTGTACTCAACCCACCCAGGCCGCCCCTTAATCGGCTTCGGATTCATATCGTCTCCTCTCCTCCGGCGTCACCTTGCGCGCCGAGATAATGCGTACCGTCAAATCTTCATCCTGGTCATCCTCGACCGTGTGGGCCACAAATAGAAGCAGGATGCCATCGACCATCCCGATAGTCTGCCAGCGTTCCTCTCCATCAACCTCGCGGTCCTGGGTCATCACACACTGTGGGTCTCTAAAAGCCTGTGCTGCCGTCTCAAACCTGCCCCTGTGCTTCCTGTAGTTGCTCTCGGCCTTCGTCTCGTCCCACTCAAATCGCACGCGGCTCGCCTATACATATCGGTATATACACTTGATTTTTCCTTGTCAAGCCCCTCGACACCCCAAAAGCCCCTCAACCCACTCATTCCAAAGCGTAAATCTCCTGAAAATAGTTGGCATACTAGTTATGCTCCAACCCGTATCATTAAAGTAGGAGGAAATATGTCTCGAGGACCAACACAGGCGCGTACTGGCCTCGATCACTCAGAGTGCTCCATGCAAACCATTGATTCCAGAGACTTTGTCTGTAAAGCGTCTGCAATCAAGACTTTGGCGGCAATTCGAGGCTTAACGTGCCTGTTTTGAATACTTTGACATTTTATTAATTTTTTTTCGCGTCAGCTTTTATGCTCCGCCACCGCCACCTTGGTGTCGGTCTGCTCGCGAATGTCCGTGTACTCCGCCGTGTACGGAGTCTTGCCGAAGATCGTCCAGAAGTAGTTGATGGTGTAGCGCCACGCGATGCGCAGCGTGCCTTCCTTCTTCAGCCGCCGCGCCGACGAGTACATCTTCAGGTCGAAGGTGAACTTCGCCTCGCCGACTTCGTTCATCCGCCGCGCAATGTCGGTGTCTTCGCCGTAGAACGAGATCGCCGTATTGAACCCGCCGATCTGCTCCAGCGCCGTGCGCCGCAGCACGAAGTTGCCGCCCTGAACCATCGATCCCGCGCGCAGAATGTAGCGGTTCAGCGCGTACACCAGGTACGCAATCAGGTAGAATATCTGCACGCTGAAGCGCTGGCTGGGCGACATATCGTAGTAGATAAACGGCCCGCTCAGCGACACCAGCTTGGGCTCGGCGGCAAACTCCTTCAGCACCGTCTGCACCCAGCCCGGAGTCAGCCGCGAGTCGGAGTCCACGTTGGCGATCAGCTCGCCCGTGCTTGCCGCAAAGCCCGCCTGCCGCGCAAAGGTCAGCCCCTTCTGCGGCTCGTCCACCACGCGCACGCCCGGATAGCCCAGCGCAACCTCGCGCGTGCGGTCGCTGCTTGCATTGTTGACCACGATGATCTCAACCGCATCGCCCAGTTCCTTGGTCTGCGCCAGCACAGACTCCAGACACGCCGGTAGATACGCCTCTTCGTTGTACGCCGGAACCACAAAGCTCAGCCGCATACACTCACGCTAACCCCCGAATGTTACAGGACAGCGACAATCCGCCCCGCGAACCCGCGAGGATACCTGCCGCTGCCTGTGTCAATTAGGATGCGCCTTCTATGGAGCTGCTGGTGGATCGTCCGGCATCACCGCGCCGGCCTTCACCCACTGCTCGATGGTGGCAATGTCGGCATCGCTCATCTTGGGCGCCTTGGAGGGCATCGGCATCGGATCGTTGGCCGGGCCTTCGTGCCGGATCAGTTTCACCAGCAGGCTGTTCGCCGGATCGCCGGGAACGATCACGACGCCGTCGCGTCCACCCTTCATCGTGGTCGCCTTGGTCTGCAGGCTCAGCCCGCCTTTGCGGTTCATATCCAGATGGCACTTGCCGCAGTTCGTCACAATGATCGGCCTCACCTTCTCCGTGTAGAACGCCGGTTTGCTGGCATCCGCCTGCGCAGCCACCGTTCGCAACCCCGACCCAACCAGCGCCGCGCCAACCATCGCCACCGCCATCACTCCCGCACCTGCAAGAACTCTCCGCATCCATCCTCCTCGAATCTCATTTACACGAATTTAAAAACCTGGCCCGAAGACAATCCTGCCCCACACCCTATTAACTGATCGGTACACAGAACCTGCATGGTCACTTACTGCAAGTTTACGTTCCAAGTAGGGTAGAAGTTGCTCTGGTGCCTCCGCACCTCCAAGATTTTTCATGATGCGCACAAAAGCTCCCGCGGCTGCACTGATGGCGCTGGCCTGTCTGCAACTCAGCGGTCTACAGATGTTTGCCGCCAAGCCGACGCGCTCGGTCGCCCGTCGCAGCGAAGGTCGACTCATCGTCGCCCAGCCCATGCATCCTCTCTCCCACGAACGGTCCGCTCGCAGGCGCGCAAACGTCCGCCTGGACTCGCATGCGCGGTCCCATGACGAAGCGCGGGCAGCAGCGGGCGAACTGCCCGTCGCAGCCAATCTTTCGCGCTACGCCGGCCCAACTGCGCCGCATAGCATCGCCACGCGCCACCCGCACACGCCTGCGCTTGTCTCCAACCAGGATGCAACCAGCGTCCACGCCTGGCTGCATACCGGCGAACGGCAGCCGCGCAATCTTGCCGCATCGCGTCAGTCCGCCGAGGTCGCTGCATCCGGCGACGGGCCGCCCCCCGGCGACTCCACCCTGCTTATCAACATCGACGGCGTCCTCCGCCCCATCACCGAGGCGCACCCGCTGCCTTCCGTCGAAGAGGAGGCTGCGACGCCTGTCATTCTGCCCGCGCTGCGCGTCTCGGCACTGTACGACAGCCGCGGCCACCTCATGGTCCCGCAGCCTCTCTACGGTTCGCGCGACATTCTGCTCCACCAAAACCAGATGGCAGACCGCGACGGCCTGGGCCGCGTGCGCGACGACGCCGACCTGCTCGAGCTGCGCCGCCGTCATAAGCTCGTCGCCCTGCCGGAGAGCGGGGCCCTGCGCGTCGACGACCGTCTGCCGCAGGACCGCCGCTTCTCGCGCCCCTGGACCGCGGACTTCCTCGCCGCCCTCGCCCGCGACCATTACGACAGCTTCCACATGCCGCTACAGGTCAACTCCGCCGTGCGCACCGTCGAGTTCCAGCAGCGGCTCGAGCGCAGCAACGCCAACGCCGCGCCCACCGCCGGCGGCACCGCCTCGCCGCACCTCACCGGCCAGGCCGTCGACATCGCCAAGCACGGCCTCTCCATCACCGAGATCGCATGGATGCGGGCCTACCTCCAGCCGCTCATCGACCAGGGCAAGATCGACGTCGAAGAGGAGTTCCAGCAGGCCTGCTTCCACATCAGCGTCTACCGCAGCTACGTCCCCGCCGCGCCCGCCCGCGTCACCCTCACCGCCGCCCGCTGACATCCTGGTTTACGCCGACTTCAGCAAATCCTCCGTGCCAATCACGCCCGCCGCAACAATCCCACTCTCTTCCACGTAATCGAACAGCGGGTAGCCTGCGGACTTCCATCCATCGAAACCTCCGCGCAGCGGGCGCACGCGTGTAATCCCCAGGCGATGCAGTTGTAGCGCCACCTTGGCGCTCGACTCCTCCGATGGGCAGGTGCAGTACAGAATCACGTCGCGGTCGCGCGGGATGCGTTCCGCATGGCGCGCAATCTCGCTCGGCCCAATGCGCACTGCGCCCGGCAGAACGCGCGGATCGGGCAGGTAGTCCAGCGGATGCCGCAGGTCGACGATATAGGGCTGAGGGCTCCCGTCGAGGGCCGCCTCGTCCAGCATCGCTTTCAACTCTTCAGGTGCCAGTCGCAGATCGCGCACCTGCGACACGAAGCGGCGCTGCTTCACCACTCGCCACAAAATGAAGCCTGCAACCAGCAAAAGGAAGACGGCCGCGGCAAACTGGCTGAGAAACGCGAACAGTCCCTGGCTGCGTAGGGCCACATCCCCGAAGAAGCGGCCCGCAAAGAGAAACGAAAGCGACCAGATAAGCGTCCCCATCAGGTCAAACAGCAAGAACCGCGGATAGCTCATGCCGGTCTGCCCGGCAATCGGCGCGGCCACCGTCGACAATCCCGGCACAAACTTTGCGAACAGCAGGGTCACAGGCCCGCGCCGCGTAAAGTAGCCCTCTGTCCTGGCCACGCAGGTCGTCGATTCCAGTGACATCTTGCACAGCACGCGTACCACGCGGCTGCCGAAGTTTCGCCCCAGCGCGAACCACGTCGAATCCGAGATCAGGCAGGCTGCCAGCACCGCCAGCTCCGCCGAGCTGGCGCTCAAGCGATGGGTCGCGCTCAACGTTCCAGCAGCCAGCAGCAGTGGAATGCTGGGCGCTGGCAGGCCAAGCTGCTCCACCAGCACCCATAAAAAGAGGATTGCATAGGCATGGCCGACGAAGAATCCAATCGCAATCGGCATCGAGGCAACTCCTCTTTGGTTCAATGGGTGCAGTGTATAGATGAATCCGGGCCGCGGATGGATGCTGGCTATAGTTCGTAGGCCTCCGGGTGCCAGACCCTGGCGGCCCACCGGACCTGTGGTAACAAATTCATGCCACAGCAGCTTCACCCACGTTTAAGGTTGTTAAGCCTATACTTAGGGTCGGGCATCGCAGTACCTTCCTGTCCCGACGCCGGGCAGCCCTGTCCTAAAGTTGATTGAATCACCAGGAGACGCACCTTATGTCACGCAAACTGTTTATTCTCGCCGCCCTAGCCGTTCTGCTACCACTCGCCGCAGTCGCGCACGCCCAGACCGGCCCTTACAAGGTCCTCCAGACCGTCAAGGTCGGTGGCGATGGTGGCATGGACTACGTTACCGCCGATTCCGCCAACCGCACCCTCTACGTCGCGCGCTCCGGCGCTGCCGGCCACATCGGCGTCTTCAATCTTGACACCTTCGCCCAGGTCGGCGACATCCCTAACACCAGCGCGCATGGTGCGGTCGTCGACGACGTCACCGGCCACGGCTTCGCCACGTCCCGCGCCATCACCATGTTTGACGCCAAGACCTTCCAGATCGTCAAGACCATCCCGGTCCAGGGCAATCCCGATGGATACCTCAACGATACGGTGAACCACCGCTTCTACGATCTCTCCCACTCCCAGCCGAATATCACCGTCATCGACGATAAGGATGGCTCCATCCTCACCACCATCGACATCGGTGGCGCACCCGAGCAGGGCCAGTTCGACGGCAAGAACCGCATCTACGTCGACATCGAAGACGGGGCCGCTATCGCCGTCATCGACGCAGCCACCATGAAGATGGTCGGCAAGTATGACCTCTCCAGCAAGAGCAGCGGCTGCGCAGGTCTCGCGTTGGACACCAAGAACAATATCCTCTTCGCCGCCTGCCGCGACCACAACGACATGGTCATCCTCTCCGCCACCGACGGCCACATCATCACCGACCTGCCCATCGGCGTCGGCTGCGACGGGGCCACCTTCAACCCAGACACCATGGAGGCTTTCAGCTCGCAGGGCGACGGCACCCTCACCGTCATCAAGGAGAACTCGCCCACCAACTTCGTTGTCGAGCAGACCGTCAAGACGCCAGTCCGCGCCAAAACCATCACCCTTGACAGCAAGACCGGCCACCTGCTTCTCATCACTGCGGAATACGCCGCACCGCCGGCTCCTGCGGCGCCTGCTGCTGCACCGCCAACACCCGCACCCGGCGCGGCGCCGGCCGAGGGAGGACGTGGCCCCGGCGGCTTCGGCGGCGGACGCGGCGGTCGTGGCGGGGCCATGGTTCCCGGCTCGTTCGAAATCGTAGTCGTTGGTAAATAATCGCACTTAAAAGACAACTCCCCACCCTTTTGCGCCCATCGTAGAGGGGTGGGGATTTGTGCGTAGGCCCGAACCACACTTCTAACCGGCAATCTTTAACCAACAGCCTCTTCGCAATTTAAAATCAGGTGATATGCCCGATCTCGCGTCCCTCACCACCGAAGCTCGCAACCCGCGCACCACCCACATCGATGAGCTCTCCACCCTGGAGATGCTCACTCTCATCCATCGGGAGGACGCGGCGGTCGCCACGGCAGTGGAGACGCAATTGCCCGCCATCGCCCGCGCCATCGACGCCATCGCCGATCGCATCACCCAGGGCGGCCGCCTCTTCTACATCGGCGCCGGTACCAGCGGCCGCCTCGGCGTGCTCGATGCCTCCGAGTGCCCACCCACCTTCTCCGTTCCATCCACCTTGATCCAGGGTCTGATCGCAGGTGGCGACGCTGCCCTGCGCAACTCCTCCGAACAATCCGAAGATCTGCCCGAGGAGGGCAAACGCGACCTTGTCGCCGCCGGCTTCGCCGCCCCGGACGCCCTGGTCGGGATCGCCGCCAGTGGACGCACCCCCTATGTCATCGGAGCGCTCATCCACGCCCAGTCGCTCGGCGCTCTCGCCATCAGCCTCTCCTGCGTTGCCGACTCAGCCGTCACCCGCTACTCCGACATCTCCATCACGCCGGTCACCGGCCCCGAGGTCATCACCGGCTCCACCCGCTTGAAGGCTGGCACCGCCACCAAGCTGATTCTCAATATGATCTCCACCGGAGTCATGGTTCGAACCGGCGCCGTCTATGGCAACCTCATGGTCAACGTCAAACCCACCAACGACAAGCTCATCGACCGCGCCCAGCGCATCCTGATGGCAGCCACCGGATGCGACCGCGTCACCGCTTCGGAGCTGCTCATCGAAGCTGGCTCGGTCAAGGTCGCCATCGCCATGCACCAGCTCTCGATTCCCCGCGCCGATGCCGAAGCGCGCCTCGCCGCCGCCAACGGTAGCCTCGCCAAAGCCCTCGCCCCCACCCCCTGAGTCCTAAAAAATCTCGAAGTTCACCTCGATGTTCATGTACACCGGAACCGGCTTGCCATTCTCCGACGCAGGCTTGAAGCGGTACCGCTTCACCGCCTCAACGGCCTTCTCGTCCAAACCCAGCCCCACTCCTTTCGTTACATGTACATTCAACGGTATCCCCGCATTATTCACAATCAAGCTAACGGTCACATTGCCATTGACCTTCGCCTTGCGCGCCTCCTCCGTGTAATCCGGTGACGGATGCCATATCAGTACCGGTGGCGTCACGTCGCCGCCAATCTGTATTGGCACAATTCGCCCATCGTTGTAATCCTGCTCCGCTTGAGCTTGCGCCTTCTGCATCACCGCATCTGTCGCGCTCGACCGCGGCATTCCCGCCCCGCTGATAACATCTAGGTCCTCCACCGCCCCTGTCTTAGAGACGAGGGCATGCAGAATTACAGCCCCCTGCACAGGTGGAGCAGCCGGAGAGGACAGGTTTTCTGCCCCACCTACGCTCAACATGAAGTTCAGGCCAGCCGGACCCAGGTCGTCCACCTGCACGTTCTCCTGTAGCAGCCTGAGAAATCCCTTCGCCTCCACCTCGACGTTGTACCGGCCCGGCGCTAGCAGAGTCAGAACGTACTTGCCGGTATTGTCCGTCGTAGCCGTCACCTTCTTGCCGCTATCCGTATTGACGGCCGTCACCGTGGCGCGCGATACCGGAGTACCCTTCGGATCAACGATGGTCCCGCCGATCCTAAGCACAGGCATGAGGATGACATAATTCGACGCGCCAACTGTCAGCTTCAAATCCAAGCCAACAGTTTTTCCCGAATCAACATGTACGTTATTCTGCAGCATCCTCTGAAATCCCGTCGCCACAACCTCGACGTTGTATTGGCCAGGCTGCAAAGGTGAGATGGAGTACTTGCCCGAGCTGTCAGTTTCGGTGCTCACCTGAGTCCCGTTGTCCGTGTTGGTTGCCGTCACCTTGGCGCGAGGAACGGCCGCGCCGGTCTGATCGACGATGCTTCCTGCGATTGTGCCTTCGCCCTGCGTGGCGCGTGCATTCGCCTGCCCTGCCTGGCCGCCGGATGCCTTGGCAATCATCGCGTTCTGCGCTAAGAGCTGAGCAATCTGCCCCTTGAACTGGTCGCTGTTCAGCTTCTTTTGCGCATCCTGCAATTGCCGCTGCGCGTCTTCCATCTGCTTCTTGAACTGCTCGCTGTTCAGCTTCTTTTGCGCATCCTGCAATTGCCGCTGCGCGTCCTCCATCTGCTTCTTGAACTGCTCGCTGTTCGGGTTTTTTTGCGCGTCCTGCAATTGCCGCTGCGCGTCGTCCATCTGCTTCTTGAACTGCTCGCTGTTCAGCTTCTTTTGCGCATCCAGCAATTGCCGCTGCACGTCCTCCATCTGCTTTTTGAACTCAGGGCTGTTCGTCTTCGCTTGCGCATTCTGCAACCACCGTTGCGCGTCCTCAATCTGCTTCTTGAACTGCTCGCTGTTCAGCCTCTCTTGCACTTCCTGCAATTGCCGCTGCGCATCCTGTATCTGCTTTTTGAACTCAGGGCTGTCCGGCTTCGCTTGCGCATTCTGCAACCACCGTTGCGCGTCCTCAATCTGCTTCTTGAACTTCTCGCTGTTCAGCAGTTCTTGCGCGCCCTGCAATCGCCGCTGCGCGTTCTCAATCTGTCGTTCTGTCTCCGAAGTTGCCTGCTGCCCGGCCGTCGAGAGCGATGGAGGAGGCCCATTCGCGGGCCCTATCGCGGCACTCACTACGGCGCTCTGTCTCGCATCAGGCTCCACGGCGACCTGGGCGGCGCTGGAAGCAGAAGAGTTGGCCTGGGCCGTGCCATTCTGAGCGTGAGCAAGTTTGCCGGCAACCGCTCCGGCTGCCAGAACAAGCGCGGCCAGAAGCGCAATCGATACCAGTTGAGAAGCAGTCGAAGCCTCCGTATGTCCCAGCAACCGTCTAATCCGCATCGTCAGCACCCCGCCATTCGCTCCCAGCGCCAACTCCGGCATGGCGGCCCGCCGCTCCTCCAGCACCGACAACGCCCTTGCATAGGCCAGCCGGTCGCCGCCCACCGCAACCGCCATCTCGTCGCAGCAGCACTCCCGCTCGCGCCGTACCTGCCTGGACACCCACCACACCGCGGGATGGTAGAACAGCAGCGTCTCAATCGCCGATTGCAGCACGCTCACCAGGTAGTCGTGCCGCCGGATGTGCGCCAGTTCATGCGCCAGGACCGCCTCAATCTGCATGGTCGAAAGACCGCTCAGGCAACTCGCCGGAATCAGCACCACAGGCCGCAGCCAGCCAATCACCGTCGGCGCCTGCACCAGCGCCGAGTGCATCAACCGCACCGCGCGCTCCACTCCAAGCCGCCGCCGCAGCGCATCGAACGCCTGCTGCAACTCCGCCGGTACGGCCGTTGTCGCAATCGACCGCATTTTCCGCGCAACCAGCAGCCCCACGTTCAGCCGCACAACAAACAGAATCACGCCCGCGAACCACGTCAGCAGCACCCATGGCAGTGCATGGTCCAGCGCCATGGCAATCCGCTCCGACAAGGGCGCAGTCATCACACCCTCCCCAACCTGCAGCACCATCCCTGCATCGATCACCACCGCCGAGCCGTCGAACGCGGCCCGCTGCGGGTGGTCCGCCGATGCCAAATGCGCAAAAGTCGCCAGCGGCAGCGCAACCATCATCCCCAGCGCGAGGCACGAAGCCGCATAGCGCACCCTAGATCTCCGCTCGCCCAGAACTTCCAGAACGCACCACAGCACAACCGCTACCACCGCTCCCTGCCAGCAGAAGTGAAGCAGCGTCCAGCCCAGCGCGTGCATCGGCGGCCGTCCGGAGAATCCAATCAGAGTTGTCATCGCGACCCTCTCTCATACTCGTCCAGCATCCTGCGAATCTCCGCCAGGTCTTCCGCCGTCACCTTCTGCGACGACAGCGCGCCCAGCACCAGGTTCTTGGCCGAGCCGTCGAAGGCGCGCCGCACCAGGTTCCGCGCCAACTGCCGCTGTGTCTGCTCCTTCGCAATGCGCGCCGCGTACACATGCGACCGGTAGCGCTCGCTGCGCGTCAACAGGCCCTTCTCCGCCATCACCTGCATCTGTTTCAGAATCGTGGTGTAGCCGGTCTCTTTCTCGCTCGCCGTATGCACGTCGCGCACCGTGCTCGGCCCCAGCGCCCAAAGAATGTTAAGAATCTCCAGCTCGGCCTCGGTCGGAAGCTGCATCGCATCGCGTTTTGGAACTCTTCGCCTCATCATGCAGACACATTAGTACGACTATCATCGTATGTCAACGATTATTTTCGTACTATATCCGTTCTCGTCTGAATTGATTTTGCCCCCCCCGCTTTTGCCTTTGCTCTTCCTGTTCCCTGTTCTGCCGTTGTCCGTTCCCATTTCCAGCCGGCAACCGGCCCGCTGAGCCCTATTCCCTGTTTTTCTAGTCTCTCGCGTCTCCGAAAGACCTTCTTGTCTCAGTGTTCGGAAACTACGATTCTCAGGTTATGGCGGCTGGCCCAGGTAGGTGGGCCCGAGCGCCGAGGTGTTTCTGAGCCCACACCTTGCGGAAGAGCCCGCCTACTGAGCAAACGGCCGGTTTATTCGGGATCAGCCGATCGCATCCAGCGTTCTGCGTGCTTCCACGGAGTACATAAGCCGGGTGAACCCGCTCGTGATGAGGTTGATGCCGAGGATCGTTCCGATGGCCCAGATGGAACTGCTCGGCCAAGGACGCCATATCAGATACGCGAGGAACAGAGTTACGAGGCCATCGAATAGAACCCATCCGGAGCCGGGCAAGGTGCGGAACTGAAAGAACACAACGGTCTCCAGCACGCCCTCGAAGAAGAACATCAGAGCCATTGCCAAAGTGAGAGACTCCAATGCGAGTCCCGGATTGAACGCCAGATAGAGGCCGCCGAGTATGTAGACAATGCCGATCAGCAGTCGCCACAGGAACGATCCTGCGCCACGTGCCGAGAAGGCGGATGCCACGTAGGCGATGCCGCCGAAGACGATAATCCAACCGACTGCGATGGATACCCCAATGCCGGTAGCGAGGGGCAGAAACAGCGCCAGAATCCCCAGTACGATCATGACAACGCCCCATCCGATGGAGGCCCCGGTGGCTTCCTTGAAAATGCCTGTGGTACTTTGTGCATTCATGTTCTCTTCTCCTTATCGTTGTGTGCCGTGAGATGCGAGCGCCAGGGCTCGTGTTTCACGGGAGTTATATTGGCGGGCTGTGCCGCAGCCACGAGGGCGGGGGCCTGCTTCTCTAGTTTCAGCAGGCTGCCCGCTCATGGACAAATCGGGCCGATGCTCCAGCGCGGCCACGGAGGGTCGTTGCACTCTTCGTTCCTAGAGCGCCTTGGCCTTCGATTCGATCCTTTTCACCGACTTCTCAAAGTCGGCGATAAGGGTTTCGAGATCGGCCTTCGCACGGTCCCAGGCTTCACCACCGGACTTCTTCAGGTCCTGCAGTTTGCGCTGGATTGATTGTTTCTTTGGGAACAGGTCGGCGATCGCTTTGATCTCGGCGTTCGCCTTCGCGTTCTCCGCCTGCGACTTTAACGTGTGCAGCTTGGCCTCAGCCAACTTGATCTGGGATTCAAGCTTGTCATGTACTGCCTGCTTCGCAATGGTTACGCTGGTGTTCATCTGGTTCTCCTTCCTTTCGTCGGGTTGTGTTGCGGGTTCGATGCGCGTAGTCGAACAGCGTTAGACGTGGACTTCCATCGCCTTCGACTTCAGGGCGGCGGCCTTCGACTTTAGGGCTTCGACCTTGGCCTTCGCCTGCAGCTCTGCCGCATGACGCCGCTCCTTCGCCTTCTCCATGAGTGCCTGGATTTTGGTTTCGAGCTGGCTGATCTTCTCCTGCAGTTTGGCCTTGCGATCGGCACGCGCCTGGGCGTGCTCTGCCTTCATCTGCGCGAGATCAGCCTTCATCGCGGCGATCTCTTCCTCGTCCACGGTGTGCTTCACGTCCGACAGCGCGCGCCGGAACACTATGCCGCCGATCGCTTCCATGCGGACATCCACGGGTGTCGTCCAGTCTTCCTGAACCTCTGCGAGCACTGCGAACTTGCCCGGCATGAGATCTTTGGCCACATCGTCGACGAAGCCGCCGCCGATTCTGGCATTGTTCAAGTCTGCGGTGCTGCCTGCCAGCAGACCGACGGTTGCGCCAATCGCCAGCCCGGCTGGTCCGCCGAGCAGGCCAATCAGGCTACCCAGCGAGGTTCCAACCAGGGTCCCGAACGGACCGGAGTCGTCGCCTTGCTTCACGGTCGCCGTGCCGTCCGCGTTCTTGGCGATTACTGCGTGGGCCAAGACCGCAATGCTTCCTTCAGAATCCAATTGCAGAAGCGCTTTCTTGCCTTCGTACGCTTCGTCTTCCCTGTCGAATACAACTACCAACATTCTGTCCATAGCATTCATCTCCTGTTCTGATTTGTCCTACGACCGGTACATTTGCAAGGCGAGCGCCAATTCCTAAGCAGTTCAAAACGCTAAAACTCCACATGGGAATTCGGCGGTGCCGTTGTGCAAACGGTCGCCAATTGGCGAAATATCGCCAAGGGTTTGAACGGGAAGAGGCTGCTGTCAGCAACTTACGTTTGGAACTGGGATTGCAATGATATGGGCGAGCGAGGACCAGGTGGATGCTGAAGATTCGGAGGTTGGCAAACGGGAAGATCGTCTTCACCTTGAGCGGACGAATGGATGCGGAGGAGGCGGCAGCATTGGACAAACTCTTTCGCAACGAGCCGGAGGGAATCCAGATTGTCGTGGATATGAAGGACCTGACGCTCGTAGATCGTGACGCCGTGCGATTTCTCGAACGCTGCGAAGCGGACGGCATCGAACTCAGGAACTGTCCGGCATACATCCGCGTGTGGATTGACAGGGAAAGAAATTACGCGGGGATACGGGGTGAGCAGCGAAACCTTCTGGACGCAACTCGGGAGGGGTAAAGCTTTCGTTCCTCTCAGCCGTTGAGCCGTTTGAAGCGGTTCTTGTCGATTCTGAGCGACCTGATCTTCGACTCCAGGGTGGAGCGTGGAATGCCCAGCCTGGTTGCAGCACCTAGCGGCCCAAACACCCGGCCTCCGCTCTCCTTCAAGGCGGCCTCAATCATCTGCTTCTCCTGCAAGGCAACCTTCTGAGAAAGTTCGGCCTTCCCTATCGACTCTGCTGCTTGGGGTTGCCGCGACAACCAGCTCTCGTCAACGGAGAAGTTCTCCGACTCGCATACGATCACCGACCGCTCTATGACATTCTGCAACTCGCGGATATTGCCCGGCCAGGGATAGGCCTGGAACAACTCCAGGCTTCGCTTATTGATCCGCCGGAGCGTCTTACCCGCCTTCCTTGCGTATCGGTCGATGAAATATTCGACAAGCAGGGGAATGTCCTCTCTACGTTCGCGCAGCGGCGGGATCTCGATGGGAAAGACGTTGAGCCGGTAGAAGAGATCGCTGCGGAACGCGCCGGCGGCGACGGCCGCATCCAGATCGCGGTTGGTCGCGGCGATCACGCGCACTTCGGCGCGGATGTTGACGTTGCCGCCTACGCGTTCAAACTCGCGCTCTTGCAGGACGCGCAGGAGGGCGACCTGGGTTTCAGGCGGAAGCTCTCCGACTTCGTCCAGGAAGATGGTCCCTCCTTCGGCCAGTTCGAAGCGGCCGAGGCGGCGCTGGGTTGCACCCGTAAAGGCCCCCTTCTCATGACCGAACAACTCCGACGCGATCAGATCGCGTGGGACCGCCGCACAGTTCACGCTCACAAACGCGCGCGCCGAACGCCGGGAACGCTTGTGGATGGCACGGGCGATCAGCTCCTTGCCGGTCCCGGTCTCGCCGGTAACCAGGACGGTTGAATCGGTTGGTGCGACCTTGGCGACGCGTGCGAGCACCGCATTCAAGGCAGGCGAAACACCCACGATCTCCTCGAACATGGATGCCTTGTCAATCTCGTCGCGCAAGGCGATGTTCTCTCGGAACAGTTGCTCCTTCAACGTCTTGATCTCGTCGTGGGCGCGTTGCAGACTCACTTCGGCCTGCTTGCGGTCCTCGATGTCGATGCTCGATCCAAACCATTTGACGATGGCGCCGTCCCGGTCACGGAAGGCGTCCTTTCGATGGATCATCCAGCGATATTGCCCATCCGCTCGGCGGACGCGCGATTCTTCCTCAAAGGGTTCTCCAGTCGCGATGCAAGCACACCACTTTTCTATGAAAGCCTCAACGTCTTCGGGATGAATACACGCAGTCCACTCCCAGCCGAGCAGCTCCGCCTGCGATAGACCCACGAATTCCAGCCATCTCCGATTGAAGAAATCGAGATGGCCATCCGGTCGAGCGGTGTGGATCAGCGCAGGGGCGCAATCGATGACTTGTCGAAGATCCACGGCCTGCCAGAGCAGGTCGGAGCTTTGCCCGCTGGTCGTCATGGTGTGCATGTTACACCGAGATCGTGCAAAGTCAGGTGTAAAAGTTGCGCACATCGTCGATTGCTTTCACTTCTGCCGCATCAGGTCATTGGCCCGTCAGTCCCACATGGCACGCAGCTTTTCCGTCACGTCAGTGCCGAAGAGCAGGCTTCTGGCGAGCTTGAATTGGACGGTTCGCCCCGTTTTGAAACGGTCTAATAGCTGCCGGCGAAGATGGCTTTGAGCTTGGCGCGCAGGCCCTGTTCTTCGCTGGCGCGGCGTACCTGGGTGCGGTGGGTGTAGAGCAGCATTCCGATGGCGACGGCGAACTCCGGCCTGGCCAGTTCGGCGGGCATGCGCGAGAGTGGCACCGGCGACCCGATCCGCGTGGGCACGCGCAGCAGGCTCTCGGCGTTGTCCAGCAGCCCGGCAAGCAGCGCTCCGCCGCCGGTGAGGACGCATCCCGCGCCAAGAGCCTCCAGCACTCCGCCCTGACGCAGGTTGTCGCGCAGCATGGTGAAGAGTTCGCGGGCGCGCGGTTCGAGGATCTCCGCCAAAAACCGCTGCCGCACCAGTCGCGCAGGAGGGCCGTCGCCGCTGAGCGAGCCGGTGGCCAGGTTCGAACCAATCTCAATCTCGTTGGACTGCGGCACCGCAGTGACGACGCAATTTCCGTACACGCGCTTCATTTCCTCCGCCTCTTCGACTGAGATGTGCAGACCGACGGCAAGGTCGTTGGTGAAGTGGTCGCCGCCGATGGGCAGCACTGCGGTGTGCGCAATCGATCCCTCAAAGAAGACGGCAAGCTCGGTGGTGCTGGAGCCGATGTCGGCCAGGCAGACACCCAGTTCGCGCTCGTCGGCGGAGAGCACAGCTTCGGCCGCGGCGATCCCCTCGTAGATGGTGTCGCCGACCTCGAGCCCCGCGCGGTTGGCGCAGGTCACCACGCTCTGCGCGACGCCGCCCGAGCAGGTGGAGAGATGCAGGTTCACCTCCAGCTTGTTGCCCACCATGCCGATGGGGTCGTGAATGCCGGCCTGGTCGTCGAGGATAAACTCCTGCGGCAACAGGTGCAGCACCTCGCGGTCCGGCGGCAGCGCGACGGAGCGAGCGCGATCGACCGCGGCGCGCACCTCCTCGCGCGTGATCTCGCGCATGCGGCTGCCCAGGGAGATTCCGCCGCGGCTGTTGACCCCGCGCACATGGGTCCCGCCAATGCCGGCCACTACATGCTCGATGTCGCAGTGCGCCACGCGCTCCGCTGTCAGTGCCGCGCGATTGATCGCTTCGGCTGCTGGGCCAAGCTCGGCGATCAACCCCTTGCGCATGCCGCGCGACTGCTCAATGCCATGGCCGCGATAGCGCAGTACGCCATCCTGCAGCTCCGCCACCAGCACGCAGATCTTGCTGCTGCCCGCGTCCAGCACAGTAATCAGATTGTCCTGCCGGGCATTCATCGCGCATCCCCCTGCGAGGAAGCGGATGGTTTGTTTGTCGTTCGCTTTGCGGCGAGTGGGCCCTTCGACTTCGCGGCAGCCGCTTGCGCCGTAGGAGCGACCGCATTCTTCAGCGCCGCGGGTTTCGCTTTGTCTGTGTTGCTGGATTCGCCGGACGCGGTTGCCGGAGCCACGGCGCCTGCCGCTGCACCGCTGGCCGCAGCCGTCGCGCCAGGCTGCATCGCCAGCACCACCTGCCGTTCATAGCGCAGATCGACTGAAGCAAGTTTGGGGTACTGCGCGCGCCACTCCGCCAGGTGCTGCTCGTACTGACGATACCGCTCCAGATATTTGCCGTCGCCGAAGTGAATCAGAACGTCGGCGCCAGCGGATGCCCATTCAACACCGCCGGATGCAGGATCGGGAAGGACCGCCTTGACGTCCTCTGGGTTCGACACATCCACCTCGCTCAACCGGCGCGATATTTTTTCTCCGGAGGCGTCCAGCGCCGCGACAAAGCCCATGTAGATCTTCATGCGCGCCGCACGCACCGAGAGAGGGTCATCGGCCGAAATCCCGGTCAGCACGGGGAAGGAGTAGTGCCGAGTATCGCGCACTACTGCCTCGCTCGGTTGGGCGCTCGAGTCGTCCGCGCTCACACCGGGCAGGTTGAGCAGAACGCCGTTGGCGTCCACCAGCCCAATCTCCGTCCCCTGGCGAACGAAGGCCACCGGTGTCCGCTCCACAATGGCCACGCGTACGCGGTTGGGCAGCAGGCGCATCACCGTGGCGTGCTCCACCCAGGGCAGCCGCTCCAGCTCGGCGCGGCGCTGGGCCAGCGGAATGTTGAAGATGTTGCGCTCCACGTCTTCGCCGAAGACGCTGAGCAGTTGTGGGCCGGTCAGGCGGCTGTTGCCCGCAATCTGGATGGACTGCGAGCCGGAGACCACGAAATGCTCGTCGTGCAGCAGAAAGCTATGCACCGCCAGCGCCGCTGCAACGCCCGCTCCGGCCAGCAGCGTAAGCCCGCAGCTCATGGCGATCCGCCCCCACAGAGTCTTGGGCAGCAGGCCCCCATGGAAGCTCAGGCGAACTCGCGGCTGTCTCGATTGCCGCTCGCACTCGCTCTCTGGATCGATGTCGTCGGCCGTTTCATCGGCGTACGAAGAGTCGCGTCGCAAAGGAATCTCGGTCACTGCCACACGTCTGACTCTTCCGCCTCTGGCCTCTGCGGAGGCACGATCCTCCTGCGGCGTATCCAGCATCGCCGTGTCACCCCTCGAAAACAGATTGCCTGATCGCAAGCCCTGAGCAAGGGTCGCGAGGAATCGCCAGGCTCAATCATACTGCGCGGGCCGTTGCTGCGTACCCCTCTAAGTTTGGGACGTACCCGCGAAGCAACCGCCCGAAACATGCTTGACAAAGGCTTTAACCTTCAGGGCCGCCCGTGTAAACCAGCAGCAGGCAAACGGCTTATAGCTTTTCCAGAAGCATTGCGCTGGCCTGCGAGACGTTGCCCGCGCCGAGGGTGAGGATTGCATCGCCCTCGCGGGCAATGTGGGCCAGCGCGGCCACACCTGAGGCTATCGACTGGGCGTAATGCACTCCGCCCCCGCCTACCGTGCCAGTGCGGCGGATGGCTTCGACCAGGGCCTGCGCATCGACGCCGGGGATTGGCTGCTCGCTGGCCGCGTAGATGTCCAGCACCTGCACGCTGTCTGCGTCCGCGAAGGCGCGGGAAAATTCAGCCAGAAGGTCGCGCGTCCGCGTGTAGCGATGAGGCTGGAAGAGCACATGCACGCGCGTGTAGCCAGCGTCGCGAGCTGCGCGCAGCGTCGCCAGAATCTCCGTGGGGTGGTGACCGTAGTCGTCGACCACGGTTACTCCGCGCACCGTACCGCGCACCTGGAAGCGGCGGTCCACTCCTCTAAAACTCGCCAGCCCCGCCGCAATCCCCTCCGGCGAGATGCCAAGCTGCACCCCAATGGCGATGGCCGCCGTAGCATTCAATACATTGTGCCGACCGGGAACGTGCAGCGTGAAGGGCCCCAGCAGCTCTCCACGGCAGTTCACCTCGAAACTCCAGTGGCTCTGGCTCTGCGCCCCTACCTGCTTGAGTCCCTGCAATAGGAAGTCCGCGCCCTCCGACTCGCCGTAGGTATACACGCGGCGGCGCACGCGTGGCAGCACACCGCGCAGAAGGGCATTGTCCACGCAAGCCGTGGTTGCGCCATAGAACGGCACGCGGTCCATGAACTCGACGAACGCGTTCTCCACATCGGCCAGGTCGCGATAGCAGTCCATGTGCTCGCGATCGAGGTTAGTGACCACGGCCAGCACCGGCGACAACTTCAAAAACGAGCGGTCGCTCTCGTCGGCCTCGGCCACCAGGTACTGCGAGCTGCCGAGGCGCGCGTTAGAGCCGAGCGCATCCACGCGCCCGCCGACGACCACTGTGGGGTCGAGATTGCCCTCGCCGCCACCCGCACTCATCACCGCAGCAATCATCGAAGTGGTGGTGGTCTTGCCATGCATTCCTGCGATGGCGATACCATACTTCAGTCGCATCAGCTCGGAGAGCATCTCGGCGCGCTGGATAACGGGAATCTTGCGTGCGCGCGCCTCGGCGACCTCAGGATTGTCCGCAGGCACAGCCGAACTGGTGACCACCACATCGCAGTCTGCCGCATTCGCCGCCGCGTGGCCGGTGTAGATGGTTGCGCCCAGGCTGGCCAGACGGTCGGTTGCGACCGTTCGACGAAGGTCGGAGCCCGACACCGCATAGCCCATGGTGAGCAGAATCTCCGCGATTCCGCTCATGCCAATTCCGCCGATACCGATAAAGTGGATACGGTGTGACGGAGCGAACAGAAAATGACCAGGCAAAGTCATGCGAACCACTCTCTCCTTGCTGTGTTATCGAGCGCACTGCTTGTGGTCCTTCGACGCGCCCGAACTTCACTCTATCAGCCTTTCGCCCTATCAGCCTTTCGCCGCGTCGCAGCCTGTCACGTCCCAGCCAATCGCCGCTCAAGGCGCCTTTTCAGCACCGCGCATGGCGAAGGGCATCCCCTTTCTCTTGCCCTCAGAGCACCCCTCCGCCTCTTCTGAGTGCCACTCTCCACTTTTGGCTCTATCCCTCCGGCCTGTTCTGTCCAGTAAGTTCCTCCCCACGCCGAAGGTTCCCCACCACCCGGCGCCCTCTCGCCGCAAGGCGGAATGCGTCCTGCTGCGATGACAGTTTCTATATATTCGATATAAACGCTGAATTATGTGTGATATAGCGCCTTCTTCCCACTCCCCGGCTTATCGCTGAATCACCTTCCGGCTGGCTCAGTGCCCTCCCGCCGATGCTGTGCCAGTACGGTTGCGATCCTGCCGTGGAACCTGTTTACTGTGTGTGCTGTTTGTCACACCACATGGCTTCAGTAGCTGGTATCATCGGCTACTGTCGGGAAATGTGACGTTCCAGGAGTGCCTGGAACGTAAATCGCTGTAATCCTAACTTGAATGGATGAGAGGGAGGGACTGTGTCTGTTACTGCCTGGGCATGTTTTTTTGTTGGTATGAGTGTGTTATCGCTCATCGTGGCGCGGATGTTCGCGCGCGAGGTGATCGGATCGGACACAGGAACTCCGGCGATGCAACAGATCGCAGGCGCAATCAGGCAAGGCGGAAAGGCCTTCGTGAAGCGACCGTATGTACTTGCGCTGCTGGGCCTGTTGGTTCCCACCATGGCTTATGCGCAGCCAGAGCAAACGGGCGGCGGCGAAGCCAACCTAACGCTGCCGGATCTGACGACCGTGCAATTTTTCGGTATGAACGGTCATGCCCTTCTAATGATCGGGTTGCTCTTCTGCGTTGGCGGCCTGTTATTCGGTCTGACCATCTATATGCAGTTGAAGAACTCGCCCGTCCATCGCTCGATGCTGGAAATCTCCGACCTGATCTATGAGACCTGCAAGACGTATCTAGTGACGCAGGGCAAGTTCATCATGCTGCTCTGGGCTTTCATCGCGGTGATTATTTCGCTGTACTTCGGCGTTCTGGCGCCAGTGCAGGGGCATCCGATTGCGGTTACGTTGCCCATCATTCTGGCGTTTAGCCTGGTTGGCATCGCGGGCAGCTATGGGGTGGCCTGGTTTGGAATTCGCGTCAACACATTTGCCAACTCGCGCACGGCGTTTGCCGGATTGCGCGGAAAACCGTATCCGATCATGGCAATTCCTCTGAAGGCCGGCATGAGCATCGGGATGTTGCTGATCTCGGTCGAGCTGCTGATCATGCTGTCCATCCTTCTGTTTGTCCCACGCGATTATGCGGGCCCCTGCTTCATCGGCTTCGCAATTGGCGAGTCCCTCGGCGCGGCGGCCCTGCGTATCGCAGGCGGCATCTTCACCAAGATCGCCGATATTGGCGCCGACCTGATGAAGATCGTATTCAAGATCAAGGAAGACGATGCGCGCAATCCTGGCGTCATCGCCGACTGTACGGGCGACAATGCGGGCGACTCGGTCGGCCCCAGCGCCGATGGATTCGAGACCTACGGCGTGACGGGCGTGGCCCTGATCACCTTCATTCTGCTGGCGGTCCACAATCCCACGACGCAAGCGCAACTGCTGGTGTGGATCTTTGTGATGCGCGTCGGAATGCTGCTCTCCAGCTCAGGCGCCTACTTCCTCAATACCGCAATCGCCAGCGCGAAGTACGGTGACTCCGACGAAATGGACTTTGAGACGCCATTGACCTCGCTGGTATGGATCACATCCATTGTGTCCATCATTCTGACCTACATCGTCTCGTACTTTATGATCCGCCCTCTCGGAGACGGAACGCTGTGGTGGAAGCTGTCTTCCATCATCTCCTGCGGAACGTTGGCGGGCGCGCTCATCCCCGAACTGGTCAAGGTCTTCACTTCCGTCAAATCGACCCATGTGAAGGAAGTCGTCAAGTCAGCGCAGGAAGGCGGAGCTTCGCTGGGAATTCTGTCGGGCTTTGTGGCCGGCAATTTTTCGGCCTACTGGCTTGGACTTAGCATGGTCGCACTCATGGGACTTGGCTATTACTTCAGTCAGGGCCAGTCCATGGCAGAACAGATGCTGGCTCCCGCCGTCTTCGCGTTTGGCCTGGTTGCGTTCGGCTTCCTGGGCATGGGACCGGTCACGATTGCCGTGGATTCCTACGGGCCGGTAACCGACAATGCGCAATCCGTCTACGAATTGTCGCTGATCGAAAATATTCCCGGCATCGAAGCTGAGTTGAAGAAGGACTACAACATCGATGCCAGGTTCGAGCGCGCCAAGCACCTGCTGGAAGCCAACGATGGGGCCGGCAATACCTTCAAGGCTACGGCAAAGCCGGTTCTGATCGGTACAGCCGTGGTGGGCGCAACCACCATGACCTTCTCCATCATCATGGCCCTGACCCACGGACTGAAAGATAACGTGGATAACCTCTCTCTGTTGCATGCGCCCTTCATGCTGGGATTGATCTGCGGCGGGGCAGTGATCTTCTGGTTCGCCGGCGCTTCCACACAGGCGGTCTCCACCGGGGCCTACCGCGCGGTCGAGTTCATCAAGGCCAACATCCATCTGGAAGGCGCAGAGAAGGCATCCGTCGCTGACAGCAAGAAGGTGGTGGAAATTTGCACCAAGTACGCGCAGAAAGGTATGTTCAATATCTTTCTGGCTGTCTTCTTCTCGACCCTTGCGTTCGCATTCATGGAGCCGTTCCTGTTTATCGGCTACCTGTTCTCGATTGCGATCTTCGGCCTGTACGAGGCCATCTTCATGGCCAATGCCGGCGGAGCGTGGGACAATGCCAAGAAGATCGTTGAGGTGGACATGAAACAGAAAGGGACACCTCTGCACGACGCAACCGTGATTGGAGACACCGTCGGCGATCCGTTCAAGGACACTTCCTCAGTGGCCATGAACCCGATCATCAAGTTCACAACGCTGTTCGGATTGCTTGCCGTCGAGCTTGCCGTGACGCTCGCTACCAACAACCCGGTGCTGACCCATGTGTTGGCAGTTGCATTCTTCCTGGTGTCGGTATTCTTCGTGCATCGTTCGTTCTATGGAATGAGGATTGAGTCCAAGGCAAGCGCCTGATTCCTGTCCCGTAAATCAACGAAGCGCCGCGGCAATCTGTCGCGGCGTTTCTCTTTGCCCAATAGTGCGTCACTCCCCGACAAACTACTCTGCTCCTAAGTGATGGAGCTCCACCCAGACAGAGGCAATAAGCCACAAATTGATTGAGAAAATATAGGGCTTGACAATGGAACATGCGCGAGCCTGTTCGCCGCAGTCTCGTAGGTTCCTCATAACGAGTTTGTTTTCAATTGCTTTTCTATACGGCCATCGCAGTCCTCAGTCGTTCTATAAGGCAATTTCGCTTGTCTTCGCGTGATACTCTTCCTTTCGCGCAAGCTCAGCTTCGCATGGAGGAATTGATGATAATTACTAAACAAGTTGGCGAACAGATGCAGGAAGTAATGAATGGTCTACGCAAAATGGATGAGGAAGCAAAAAAGAAAAATCCTTCGCTTGATGGATGGATCAAACAGGTAAACCCCAAAACAGAGCATCAGGAATAACCCGTAACAATACCGATGTTGCCCCATCTATCGCGTGTCTCACACGCGATGGATGGGCGTGGGATGCGAGGACGTTCACACAGCGGTCCTTGTCTTTTGCCGTTGCACAAACTGCGCTGAAGCCTGTCTTCTTATTTCGCGTCACACAGCGACCGAGACCCGCCCGTAGCGCTTCTCCACATACTCGTCCAGAATCACCTGAAACTCCTCGACGATGCGGTCGCCCTTGAGCGTAGTGAAGAGTTGGCCATCCACGTAGACCGGGGCCTTTGGCTCTTCAAACGTCCCCGGCAGCGAGATGCCGATGTTGGCATGTTTCGACTCGCCCGGCCCGTTGACGATGCATCCCATCACGGCCAGCTTCAGCTCCTCGACTCCCGCATACTGCTTCTTCCACTCAGGCATCTGCTCGACGAGGTAGCCTTGAATGCGCTCCGCAAGCTCCTGGAAATAAGTGGACGTCGTTCGACCGCAGCCGGGGCAGCTGGTCACCTGGGGCATGAAGCTGCGAATGCCCAGCGACTGCAGTACCTGCTGCGCGCAACGTACCTCCTCCGAGCGGTCGCCGCCCGGCGTCGGCGTCAGCGAGACGCGAATCGTGTCGCCGATGCCCGCCAGCAGCAACGGCGCGAGCCCGGCGGTCGAGGCGACGATGCCCTTCATGCCCATGCCCGCCTCGGTCAACCCAAGATGCAGTGCATAGTCGCAGCGCGAAGCCAGTTCGGTGTAGACATCGATCAGATCTCGCACGCCGGAGACCTTCGCACTCAGAATGATCTGATCGCGACGCAGTCCATAGCGCTCCGCTGCCGCTGCGTTGTCCAGTGCGGAGACCACCATCGCCTCCATCATCACGTCGCGCGCGGGCTGCGGATTGGCGCTCTTGGAGTTCTGGTCCATCATCTTGGTCAGCAGCGCCTGGTCCAGCGAACCCCAGTTCACCCCGATGCGCACCGGCTTCTGGTGCTCGACCGCAACCTCCACCATGGTGCGGAAGTTGTCGTCGTCCTTGCGTCCGATGGAGCAGTTGCCGGGATTGATCCGGTACTTGGCCAGCGCCTGCGCCGCTGCGGGATACTTCTTCAGCAACTGATGGCCGTTGTAGTGGAAGTCGCCAATGATCGGTGTCTGCCAGCCTTTGGCGCGAATTCCATCCACGATATACGGCACCGCCTTCGCCGCCGCATCGTTGTTCACCGTCACCCGCACCAGCTCTGAACCGGCTCGCGCCAGCGCCGCAACCTGCTGCACGGTGGACTGCACATCCGCAGTGTCGGTGTTAGTCATCGACTGCACCACCACGGGCGCATCGGGGCCAACCACCACCCCGCCCACCTTCACCGAAACCGCTCGCCGACGCTGTATCTGGGCCATAGACGCTCCATCCCCAGTTTACCAGTTACACTAGCAGCAAGGCCCGGTAGCTCAGTTGCATAGAGCAGCGCACTCCTAACGCGAAGGTCGGCAGTTGGACTCTGCCCCGGGCCACCACCTATACCATCGTTGCTATTGCCCCAGCGAAGCTCGCTCCGTCGTCACGCGCGTACCGCTCAGTCCGCCGTCGTAGCGCGCAATGCCCTTGTACAGGCTCTCCGCAACTCGTTCGCGATACTCCGGTTCGCGCAATTGCTCCGCGTCCTTCGGATTGGTCACAAAGGAAATTTCCGCCAGAATGGACGGCATGTTCGCCCCAATCAGCACCACGAACGGCGCCTTCTTCACTCCGCGGTCTTTCAGCCCGGCATTGCCCCGCTGCAATCCCGCGTAGAGCGAGTCCTCCACGTCGCTGGCAAACTCTCGGCTCTCCGCGATCTTGTCTTTTAGCGCGATCTTCTTTACCAGATCGCTCAACTGGTGGATGGACTGATCGCTCACCGCGTTCTCTCGCGCCGCCACATCCAGCGCCGTCGGGTCCGACGTGAAGTTCAGGTAATAGGTCTCTACTCCGCGCGCGCTCTCATCCGGCGATGAGTTGGCATGGATCGACAGGAACAGGTCCGCCTGCGCCTTGTTGGCGATCGCTGTGCGCGTCTCCAGCGGGACAAATGTATCGTCCGAGCGCGTGTAGATGATCTCCGCGCCCAGCCGGTCGTGCAGCAGCTTGCCCAGACGCAGCGCCACGTCCAGCACCACGTCCTTCTCCTCGATCCCGTCCGCGCCCAGCGTTCCGGAGTCGTGCCCGCCATGCCCCGCATCGATCACGATCCGCCCAATCTTCAGCCCCAGCGCGCGCACCAGCGAGGTCTCGCCGTTGGCCGTTGGCATTGCAGCCCGTGCCGGTGTAGCATCCGCCACGGCAGTTGTCGAACTGCCCGCCGCCTTCGACTTGCTCTTGTGCGTCTTCTTGGCGGAAGTTGTCGAAGTATCCGGGCTCGCCGGCGTCACATCGGCAGTGTTGTTATCCTGCGCATCGTCCCTCGAACCTAAAACCCCGCCCCTCGAACCTGTCCCCGTCTCCACCACAGCCGAGATCGGCTTCGAGGTGGGCTTCCTCGTCGCATCCACTCGACCCGGCAACTCGCTCAGATCGGCAACCTCGCTGGTCGTACTCTTCGTTGTCACACTATTGGGAACCGGTCGGGCCGTCGTCGGTTTCACTGTAACCGCCGCGCGTGGTGCAGGGGCCTCAGGTGCAGTCATTACCGGCGTTAGAGTTGGCGATTCACGCGGGCTATTGCCTGAGCCCTGTTCCCCCGTTTCCGTTTTGCCATGGATGTCGATGATGAGCCGGTAGGGGTTCGGCAGCAGGAACGCAGAGTACTCCGTTACATCGCTCACATCCAGGACCACCCGAGTCACATCGTCGGAGTATTGCGCCGCGCGCACCTTTTTCAGAAATCCGTCATCGGTGACGGTAAAGCTCTTACCCACCAGCTCCGGCGCCAGCTTTGTGCCATGCAGGTCGAAATAAATCCGGTCAGGGTTCGGCACTCGCGCTGCTTCATAGGTAACGTTGTCGCCCAGGTCGATCGCCACCCGCGTATACGTCGCCGTCGACCAGTGGCGAATCCCTGTCACCAGCGCGGGCTTCCCGCTCTGCGCCTCGTTGCCCGCCACTGTGCCGGCCGCTACATCGGTGCCACTCATCGCTGTAGAATCGCGAATCGGGGTTGCGGCCAACTTTGCCGGCGTGGTTGGTTGAGTGGGTTGGGTCGTGCCCGTACGCGCCTGCACAGGCCCATTCGCTCTAACTCCCGACGTCTGCGCCGTGGCTGGGAGTGATGAGACTCCACTCTTTGCGGACCGCATTCCGCCGGGTGCCTCGTTCCTCGCAGTTGGATCGCGAACTGTGGTAGCAACCAGCTTTGCCGGTGGAATTGGCTGAGGGGGTTGCTCTGTCACGGAAGTGGTTGCACCACTGCCTGCCCGAATCTGATCGGAGGGTTTCGTCGCTGAGACATGGTCTGCCGCCACGACCGCCTGCCCCGTCTTTCCTGGTCCCTGTTTCCTATTCCCAGTTTGCATATCCAGCGACGCCAGCCCAGCTCTTGCCTCCTCCGCCTGTTCGCTCCTGGGGTGCTCCTTCAGCAGCAACTTGTACCGATCGCGCGCGGCCGCCGCATCCTTCAGGTCGTTCTGCGCAATCTGCCCCTCGGCCAGCAGGGCCTGTACGTCCAGTGAAGACGCCGGATACTGCGTGCGCAAAAACTCATACTGGCCCACCGCCGCGCGCAGACTCTTCTCGTCGTGCGGCGTGCGCCCCTGTTCGGCCAGCAGTTCGGCCACTGCATTCACCGCTGCCGGGGCATGAACGTCGGCCGGGTCGGCATGATAGATCGCGCGATAGGCGTCCATCGCCTGCGTGTAATCCGCCTGCGTGCGGCGGTCTGCTGGGATTGCCTCAAGCGCCTCGCGTCCTTGCTCCGCTTGCTCCCACGGCGTGAGCGGCACACTCTTCTTCGACGCATGGGTTCTGGCTGCTGGCGGTGTGTTCGTCCGCACCCGGGCCGCATAGCAGCTCATCGCCACAGCGCAACTCAGCGCGGCAACGCACCACGCACACCGCACCCACCGCATCTGGTTTGCGAGAGACATCTCTCCCACAGTTTAAGTCGCGCCGCGCCACAGCCGGGCGTGAAAACCTACCCGGTACACCCCGCGATACCCCCGTTGTTTATACTCGTCCACCCAGCCGACTCATTTGTTCGACAGCTTTTCCTCCATGCTGGTCGGCGCTTCTTTTCCCTCCAGAAAGGCATTGTCGCTTGCAGCCGTCACCTTTGCCATCAGGCTCAGATAGATCAGATGCCCCCGCCACACTCCATACCTCTCCAGTGCCAGACTTGCGGCCTCTGGAGTCACATCGCCATGACCGAAGTCCGTCTTGGCGAAGACGCCCAAAAGCTGTGCCTCATCCTCCACAAGTTTGTTCTCCTGGTCCATAAAGTCCTTTTGTGACCCGTAGATGTCCGAGTATCGCTGCGCCTCCGCATAGGGCATATACGCCAACGCGTTGGTCGCCTGGGCCGTCTTCCACGCAGTGTCATGCAGTCCAACTAGCGAATAATTCGCACTAATTGAGCCGGTTTGCGCAGCTTTGTCCTTGGGATGCTCCATGACCCGCGTCAGGAACTTGATGCTATCGGAGACTGAAGTCTTCTCCGTTTCAATCTGCGGCAGCGCATCCGCCATCCTGTCGGAGTTGAACTGGATCTCCTCGCGCAGCGTCCGCCGCGCCTCCTTGACCAGGCTGTGTTCGTGGTACATCTCCACGCAGCCTTCAATTCCAACGGCAATCAGCAGGCCAATCGTAATAGCCAGCAGATGCACCATGAATTCCTTCAAGGTAAAAATCGGTTGATGCGGTGCATGAACTTCCACAGTCGCCTCCGTATCTGGCCCAGGCCGGCAATCTTCGCCCGCCCGGTTCGCACTACGCGGTCCTGGTGATTTGCAGCAATTCTACCCCAGCAATCCCCCCACAACCTCTGCCGCCTTGGCCAGCGCGCCATCGAGCGCACCCACATCGCTCCCGCCCGCCTCGGCCAGGTCCGGTCTTCCGCCGCCCTTGCCGCCCACCAGCGCCGCAAGTGCGCCCACAACCTTCCCTGCGTGGATCTTGCCGGTCAGGTCCTTGGTTACGCCCACAATTAGCGAAACTTTGCCGTCGGATTCCCACCCGAAAATCACGACCCCTGATCCAATTTTGCTACGTGCACTATCTACAAGTGTGCGAACGTGATCTTTTCCAAGAGGCGGCAGAATACGTTGAGACACAACTTTAATGCCACTTACAATAAGTGCTTTGGACACGAGGTCATCGATCGCTGCGGCAGCGGATTTCATGTGTATTTGATCCAGCTCGCGCCGCAGCTTCTTCATCTCTTCTTCGGTCGCCGCAATTCGCGCCAGCAACGCATCCGCCAGGGCTGATGTCTCCGCACCGCCGACGATCTGCCCGACGACCTTCGCAACCTCGTAGTCGCGCCGAAACTCGCCCAGCGAGCCCATCCCACTCACGGCTTCCACCCGCCGCACGCCGGACGAGACGCTGCCCTCGCCAACCAGCTTGATCAACCCGATCTCTCCGGTCGCGCGCGCGTGCGTGCCGCCGCACAGCTCGGTGGAGAAATCGCCAATCTTCACCACGCGCACCTTGTCGCCGTACTTCTCGCCGAAGAGCGCCATGGCATGGAACTCGTTCACCGCCACATCGATGGGCACATCCACCAGCGTCTCCACCGCTGTGTTGGCCAGCACCTGCCGGTTCACGATCTCTTCGACCTGCGCCAGCTCCTCCTCGGCGACTCCCGCAAAGTGCGAGAAGTCGAAGCGCAATCTGGCCCGGTCCACCGACGAGCCAGCCTGCTTCACATGCCGCCCCAGCACTTCGCGCAGCGCCGCATGCAGCAGGTGCGTCCCCGTATGGTTGCGCGTCACCGCAGCGCGCACCTCGCCATCGACAACCGTATCGACAACATCGCCCACCGCGATCCGCTCGCGCGCCACCACGCGATGCGCCCACACGCCCTGCACCGGCTTCGACGCGCCGCTCACATCGGCCACCACGGTTGCGTGGCCCGCGCCCATCAGCCAGCCCACATCGCCCACCTGTCCGCCGGAGTCGGCATAGAAGCTGGTTGCGTCCAGCACCACCTCGCCCGCGTCTCCCGCGCGCAACTCCGCCACGCCCACGCCGTCCTTCACCAGCGCCAGCACCCGCGCCCCATCCACGCGCAGCGCGCTGTAGCCCGCAAACTCCGTCTTCGCCAGCTCGCGATAGATGGGCGAGGCCGTCTTCTGCGACCCACCCTTCCAACTCGCCCGCGCACGCGCCTGCTCCTCTTCCTTGGCCCGCTCAAAACCCTCCATGGTCGAATCCGACGCCCGCGTCTCGAGCTGCATCAACCATGAAGTCCAGCGGCAATCCGAACGTCTCGTAGAGCGAGAAGGCCTTTACTCCGCTCAAAGTCGGCTTAGCATTCAACGCCTCGAGCAGTTCTCTATCTTTATCCCAAGGCTTAACAACAAGTTTAAGTTTGTTATAAGTAGCTTCCGCGTCAAAACTCGCGAATCAAGTCGACACCCTTCTGCCAGACTTCACCGGTGTAAGCGATGTTTTCATCACCGTAGTTTTGAGCGAATAGGATGACGGCTGCGCTGCGCTGAACATCGAGCTGTGCGTTGAGTCGGCAAGAGCATGATCGAGTTCTTGTGATCCAAGCTCCAACACCCGCGCAAACTGCTGTTCTTCGGCGAGCACGACTTTGGACACGCGCTCCGCGGTCTCGGTTAGCTCGGGATAAGCCACCTGCATCTCATCGCGCACGGCGAAGACCATCTCATGCATGAAGGGTTTCTCCTGGCCCAGCAGCCGTCCATGGCGAATCCCACGCCGCAGAATCTTGCGCAGCACATACCCGCGACCTTCGTTCGCCGGAACCACGCCATCCGAGATCAGAAACGTCGCCGCGCGCGCATGGTCCGCGATAATCCGCAGCGAAGCTGCACCCTTCTCATCGCTGATTCCCGACTCACCGACTGCGCTGACTCGCTGACTCGCTAACTAGCTGCACTCGCTCGCCTCGATCAGCGGCACAAACAGATCTGTCTCGAAGTTCGACAGTACACCCTGCATCACCGCTGCCACGCGCTCCAGGCCCATGCCGGTATCGATCGAGGGCTTGGGCAGCGGCGTCAGCACGCCGTCGCTGGCGCGGTCGAACTGCATGAAGACCAGGTTCCATATCTCCACATATCTCTGCTCGTCTTCGCCAAACGGCTTGTCCTCGCCGGTCTCGCTCGCCTCCACGCCAAAGTCGTAAAAGATCTCCGAGCATGGCCCGCACGGGCCGGTGTCGCCCATCTGCCAGAAGTTGTCCTTCAGGCCCATCTCGAAGATGCGCTCGGCCGGAACGCCCACCTCGCGCCAGAACTTGTAGGCCTCCTCGTCGCGCGGCACCGCGGCGTCGCCCTCGAAGATGGTGATGTAGAGCTTTGCCGGATCGAGTGCGAACCACTCCTTGCCGGTCAGCAGCTCCCACGCATACGCAATCGCGTCCTTCTTGAAATAATCCCCAAAAGAAAAGTTCCCCAGCATCTCGAAGAAGGTGTGATGGCGGCGCGTGAAGCCGACGTTCTCCAGGTCGTTGTGTTTGCCGCCCGCCCTTACACACTTCTGCGATGTCGTCGCGCGCGTGTACTCGCGCCGCTCCGCGCCCAGAAAGACATCCTTGAACTGGTTCATCCCCGCATTGGTAAACAGCAGCGTCGGGTCGTTGGCCGGTACCAGCGACGACGAGTGGACGCGCCGGTGTCCCTTCCCCTCAAAAAACCGCAGATAATCTTCGCGAATCTGGCTTCCAGACCTGAATCCCATAGGCTTTAAGTCTATCAGCGGAAGGCGCGGCCTCTTCTAAAATCCCACCGCAGCCACGTCCCCGCCCATCGCCCGTCCCACCGGCCGTACCCGCGCGCCGTCCTCGGCAAAGGCCTGGTCGGTCCAGTCCCAGCCCGTGTGATACAGCACAAACAGATGCTCCCCCGGCTGCGCGCGCAGCGATTCGTACGGCACCACCGGCAGCCCCGTGAAGCGCGCGATGTGCATCGCCGTCAGCGCCATGGTGTCGTGCCGGTTCCAGCGCAACTCCTCCGCGCGGGAGTAGACCAGCGTCATGCGCGCGCGCACATCCGCGTCCGGCTGGTAATAACGGTCCTCCTCGAATGCGCCCATGTCCTGCATGTAGAGCCGCCCATCGGGGTCCGCGTCCAGCGCAGCCTTCACCTCCGCGGGCAGCGCCAAACTCGCCAGCCGCGCCTCCGTCTTCTTTTGTTCCGCATGAATCCGCGCCGCGCCTGCGCCCACAATCGCCACGCCCAACGCGACCAGCACAGCCGCAAAGACCCCATCGCGCCGCGGCCACGGGCTGATGGCAATCGCCACCATTGCACTGATCGCCACCGCCGCGCCCAGCACATAGCGCACCTCAATCGAGTGGGTCACAAACCGAGCAAGCAGATAGCCGCAGAAGGGAAGCGCAGCCAGTGTCAACAGCAGCACCCACTCCGCGCTCGACACGCAACCTGAGGGTGCCCCATGCAGCGCGTTCCTATCGCGATAAGTGGGATTCGCAATTCTCCAGCAGCCCCACACCAGCGCCACGGCAAACGCCACAAGCATCGCCATCCACAGATGCTGCGCGCTTATGCTGCTCTGCGTGTAGTCCACGAAGATCGACCGGTAGGCGCGCGTAATATCGTGCGGCCCCACCGTCCCCGCGTTGTAGTAGTTCTTCCTGAACTCGCCCGCAGCCTTCAGAAACGGCATCGTCGTCGCGAACCCCGCCATTCCCGCATAGATCGCCGCAACCACCGGCCAATCCATCCGCCGCCGCTGCAGGCTGCGAACTCCCTCCGCCGCGCAGATCGGAACCAGCAGCAGAATCCCGAAGTAGTGCGCATTGATCGTCGCCGCAATCGCCAGTGCCAACCCCGCCAGCGCCCACCCCCGGGAATCCGGGCGCCCCACGTCTGGATTTTCAGACGTGGGTTTATTCGCCGCCTGCCAACACAACAGCGCCAGCGCATACAGTCCCAGCATCAACCCATACGGTCGTCCCTCGGCCGAGTAGTAGAGCGTCGCCGTCAACGCGGGAAACGCCGCGGCCACAGCGCCCGCGCGCTCGCCCGCCAGCCTCCGCACGAAGAAGAACAGGCAGACCTGCATCAGCAGAAATCCCAGTAGCGCAGGCAAGCGCAGCGCAAATACGCCCACGCCAAAGACCTTCATCGCCCCATGCGACAACGCGTGGTCCAAAAGCGGGTCAAGCGAGATCGGCCATGTCCTCTGTACGTGGATCAACTCCGCCAGCGACCCCGCACTGTCCGTCTGGAACTGGTACATCTCATCTTGCGACATCAGCTTGTTATGCGACCATGTCAGCGACAACGCCGCCGTCAGCAACACAAACACCACCACCATCACCCGCGCCAGACGGCACTTCATGGGTGCCCCATTCACGACAGTCTCACCGTCGCGGGTGGGAGAACAGTCGAGCCCCCCGTGACACTCGTCGACTGCACCATCGGCAGCGTTGGCATAAACAGCTTCTCCAGCCAGGGCAGCCGCACAAACAACAGCACCACCATCACCGCCACCATCGCCGTAAACCACAGCATCAGGCCCGGCTCGCGATACAGCTTCTCCGGATTTTGCACCGCGCTATTGGGCTTGAACGCGAGATTGAAGTAGATCGCCATCACCAGCGCCACCAGCGGAAACGCCAGCAGCAGCTCGATCCGGTAGCGCATCGCAAACGCCCCGAAGAACAGCATCGCCGTCGACGCATAGAAGACCACACTCACCAGCAGCGACTCCTGGGTATAGTGCTTGAAGCTCGCGCGGTAGACCCCCGCCACGCCGCCCTCGCCCAACTCCGCGCAACTCGCTGAAGCGCTTCAGCGCCATGAAGTAGCAGCCGATCATCCAGTAGCACATCAGCAGGCTCAGCGGAGGCACCAGCCACGCCGCCACCGCGTACCATCCCAGCAACATGCGCAGCGGATTGTTTACGCTCTCGGTCAGCACATCCAGATAAGGCGCGTCCTTGGTGCGCAGCGGCGGGATGTTGTACACGCAGCCCATGACCCACAGCGCCAGCGCTGTAATCGCAAACGGACGCGAGATCGTCCATCCAATCGCCGCGCCCGCCACCATCATTAAAATCCACTGCGCGTAAGCCAGCGGTATGTTCACCAACCCAAGCGCAGCCGGGCCGGTCCTTCTTGGTCGGATGCAGCCGGTCGAACGGAGCATCCAGCACTTCGTTGAGCACATAATTGCTGCACGCCACCAGCGTGATCGCCACAAACGCCCACACCAGCGTCAACCCCAGCCGCCAGGTCAGCAGCTTTGGATAGATGCTCAGCGGAACGATAATCCCGGGCAGCACAAACAAGTTCTTGATCGAGTGGTCCAGCCGCGCAATCGCCAGATGCGCCCGCAACCTTCGCGAGAAACTCACCTTCGTCTGCGCCGTCTCACTCATGCCGGTCCCATCATCTAATTGCCGCCGATAGCGTTAGTATATCGGCGAAACCACGGACAGCAGAGAAATACCGCATAGCTAACCGCAGTGTGCATCGTTGATATTCCCTAAAACCAGGTCCTCGCCTTGTATCGTGCATATTCCTCGCCAAACGCCGCGGCCAGTACCCGCGCCTCCTTCCGCGCGCGAACGATCTGCACCGGAATCAACGCCGCCGCCAGCAGTAGGAAATCCCACCGCTTTACCAGCATCGACAGCCCAATCAGAATGAACTCGCCGAACACATAGATCGGATTGCGAATCCGCGAGTAGATTCCCATCGTCACCAACTTACTGGCTTTGGCCTGTATCGAGAACGCAGCGCCCAGCTGCAGCCGCGCCACAACCAGCAGCACAAGCGACACGCCGGCAATCGCCGCGCCTGCAATTCTCACGCCATCCCATTCGACTCTGGGCGCGTACAGGCACGCCCAAACCGCTGCCACAAGAACGATCGCAAGTGTAATCAGATTCAGCTTCATCTCGCTCCGCCTTTCACTTCGCAGTCTTGAGCCGAAATATATCCCCCACTCCCGGCGCCCAGGTCCAACCCTCCACCTTATACTCCGGATCCAGCGGCATCGCCAGCCCTGCAAACTCCCCGCGCCGAGCGGTCATCGCCATGCAGCTCACCAGTGCGTCGAAGGCGTCCTCGCTCTCGCGTGCCTTCGCCATCACGCCGCGCGATAGCGCCGCATACGCCTCGTCCTCTCTGCGCTTCCTCCGCAAGTACTCCGCCCGCGCCGCCGCATTCGACTTGCGCACCGGCCCCGTATTCAGCCGCGTATACATCTCCACTACCATCGGCAGTCTCGCCCGGTCGAAGGGCCACACCGCGAATCCCGCCTCGCGCAGCCGCTTCAGCACCGGCATCCCACGCAGCGACGCCGTCCCCACACTGCCCGCCCCGCCGATCTGGAATACGCTCTTCGGCCCGATCCCCCTCACCCGCTCCGCGCGCTCCGCCTCGGGAATCCGCGCCGCCAGCTTGCAGTCGATGTCGGTCGCCCGCAGCATCCGGTGCAGCCCGTCGCCGCAGAACTCCGCAGGCTTGGGATGCTTCCCCCAGAAGCGCCGGTCTGGATTCCCCCGAGCGAGCCATTGTTCGCCCATCCCGCCAGCCACCAACTCCCAGAACGCCGGCCCATCGGCGCATTCCAGCTCGTCGCGCACAAACCAGGCCGGAAAGCTGAAACAGAAGTCGAGTCCCACAACCATCCGTGGCGTCTCCCGCGCCATTTCGATTAGCCACTCACCAACCTCGGCGCGCGTTTGCCCGCCCTCTAGCGTGACGCGCCCTCCGCAGACTCCGGGTGCCCCATCCAAGGCGGTTTTATCGCGATCCGGGGTCCCCGGCGAGTGAACTTTACTCGCTGGGGTGGCGTGGGTGGGATTCATCGTCCACACCCCCGCCCAGATCTTTCGCCTCTGTCCAGCCTCGCTGCGGTCGCCCGACCAGTCCACCGCAACCACGCGCTCGGCAACAATCCTTCGCGCCGCCCCGCTACTCCTCCTCGCCGACGACATCGACCTCCTCCACCGGAACGCCCCACGCATGCAGTACCTTGTAGATCGCTCCCGCCGAAAACCCCGCCCGCAGCAGCCGCCCCATCACACGCGCCGCCTCCTGCTTCGCCTTCTCGCCCGCGGGCTGCTTCATCCGCTTGCGTGCGATGTACTCCCGCGCCAGCGCCACCTCGTCCACACCCTCGTACGCCGCGCCCACCGCCGCGCCTACCGTCTCCGAGGCCACGCCTTTGGCCGCCAGGTCCTGCTGCACCCGCCGCCGCCCGAACTTCTCACCCTCCTTGCGCAGCCGCGTGTACTCCGCAGCAAAGCGAGTGTCGCTCAGGTAATTCAGCTCCTTCAGCCTGGCCACCACAGCATCCATTGCGCGCTCGCCCTCGTCGCCCTCCGCTGCGCGCCGCTGCATCAGCCGCCGCAGCTCGCGTTCGCTGCGCATCTGCGACGCCAGCATGCGCACGGCGTACTCCATCAGTCCCGCCTCGCCCACCGGTTCCCGCTTCTTCGCCCGCTTGAACGCCATCGCTACTGCTTCTCCGCGTACTTGCCGCTCTTGGTCCATCGGTCGCACCAGTCGTTGACCGTCTGGTACCAGAGCTGGCTGTTCTGCGGCTTCAGCACCCAGTGGCCCTCGTCCGGGAAGTAGAGGAAGCGCGCAGGCACACTGCGCCGCTGCAGCGCGGTATACAGCTCGAAGCCCTGCGAGACATCCAGCCGGTAGTCCTTCTGCGAATGAATGATCAGCGTCGGCGTCTTGGCGTTCTCGATGAACCGCATCGGCGACCACTTGCGGAACGGGTCCTGGTCCGCAGGCAGGTTCTGGTATCGCCACGGCTCGGCGGCATGGCCAGCCCCAGTTTGTCATTCTGAGCGGAGCGAAGAATCCCCGCATTTTGTTTTTGTTCGTCATTCTGACCTCCGGTCACAATCGAGTCGTGGTCTTTGTCGCCTGCCCCATCGGATCATACCCACCACTGAACCCATCCCAACCCTTCGGGAAGTCCTCCGGTCTGCGGAACTCCCACTCGTTGAACCACATCTCCTCGGTCGTCCCGAACGCGCTCACCGGGTCCGACATGCCGTCGTGGGTCACAATGCACTTGAAGCGGCTGGTATGGGTCAGCACCCAGTCGGCCATAAAGCCGCCATAGCTCGCGCCCAGCGCGCACTCCCGCGTCTTATCTATAAATGGAAACTTCGTTTCCGCGTAATCCAGCCCCTTCATCAGGTCCTGGTACGCCCGCCCGCCCCAGTCGCCGCTCACTTCATCCACAAACTTCTGCCCATAGCCAGTCGACCCGCGCCGATTGATTCCCACCACCACATATCCGTCTGGCCGCCATCAGCTCCCAGTTCCAGCGATAGCTCCACGAATCCCCCAACGCCGTCTGCGGCCCGCCATGCATCACAAACTTCACCGGATACTTCTTCGCCGGATCGAAACCCCGGCGGCTTCATAATAAATCCTTCAACCTTTGTTCCCTCTGCCCCCGCAAACCAGAACGACTCCATGGGTGCAAGCTCAAGTTTGCTAAGCAATGGGTCATTTAGATAGGACAGGATAGACAAACTATCAACCGGAATATCTACTGGCATCGAGACGATAGTGGATGGCATATCCAATCGCATGCCTGACATTACAAGTTGTTTTCCATCCGGAGAAATTCTGAGGTCTCCGAACTCTCCCGATTGAATAATCCCAGCAACCTGGCCAGCTATGAGACCACTCACATCCGTTTCGTAGACCGGCTCTTCTCCCCGATTTGCGCTTGCAAAGTAGAGACGTGCAGAGTCGGGTGACCAGGTAAATTCGTCAACCCACAAATCCCACATCTTTGATCGCATCTTTGATCGTCTTCTTCTCCCGGTCGTAAAGCATCAACCGAAAGCTGGTCCGACTCAAACCCCGCCTGCTTCTGCGACCGAAACGCCAACCACTTCCCATCCGGCGAGTAGGCCGGAGCGTCATCGCTCCCCAGGCTGGTCGAGACCTTCACCGCCTTCGCACCCGGCTCGTCGATTCGCAGGGTAAATACATCGTTGTTCGTCGAAGCCGCCGGAACCTTGTCGAGGTTGGTTACATAAGCAATCTCCTTCGAGTCCGGTGCCCACGCATACTGTAGCGGCGCACTCAGAAACCACGTCGGCGTCTCCGCATCCCCCACCGCGCTGCGCGGCGTCAGGTCGCGAGTGTTCTTTCCGTCCGCGTCTACCACCAGAATGTGGCTCCGCTTCTGCCCTGTGTACTGGTCCCAGTGCCGGTACAGCAGCCCATCCCACACCTGCGCCTTCACCGGACTCGCAGCAGCCGCATCGTCCTTGGCCTTGTCGCATGCATTCTCTTCGGCCCAAGTCGGCTTGTCCGAGCACTCCGGATAAACATCCGCTGTAAACATCAGCCGCTTGGAGTCAGGAGACCAGATCGCACCATCCGCACCGCCGGCCACGTTCGTCAGGCGCACCATGTTTACATAATCGAACTCGCCAACTCGGCCCTGCTCCTCATTCCACGGCGCCAGAACGATTTGGTCCTTCATGGTCATCGAGACCCACTTCCCATCCGGCGAGAAGCGCCCAAACGTCTCCCCATCCCCAAACGTCACCTGTCTCTCTTGCTTGTCATTCTGACCGGAGGGAAGAATCCCCGCATTTGTGCCGCCACTGCTCCCCAATGGCACCACCCAAAGATGCGTCACCTTGGTGTTCTTCTCCAGCGACACATCCATCACCGAGAACATCACCCATTTCCCGCTCGGCGAGATCTGCGGATCGCTCACCCGCTTCATCGCCATCAGGTCCGCAAACGTCATCGGTCGCTTGGCCGCTGTCTGGCCCGCAACCTGTCCATTTGCTGCCCCAACCCCACCCAATCCGGCCCAAACCACACCCAGAACCGCCCCAACCAGTACCGTCTTCAGCCCAAGAATCTTCATCGCGCCAGTCTACATCCAACCGGCGCTGCCTTGCCGCAAGAATCCGTGCTCCCGGCCCGGCGGAAGCGCGGAATCCCGGGAGATGAATATCAAATCAAACTCTCAGCGTCTAACATGGTGCAGGAGTGGTTTGCCCACAGTGGTAAGACGGAGTTCTGAACCGATGAAACTGTCCGCCAAAGCGCCCGCCGTACTGCTCGCCCTCGCGCTTGCGGCGCCGCTGCATCTTGCCGTCGCGCAGGATGCCACCGGCTTCGGCAAGCTCGACCCCACCCCCCCCACCGGTCTCACCGCAGACGAGATCGTCAAGAAATTTGCCGAACGCGAGAGCGAGTTTGCCCAGGCACGCAACGACTACACCTTCCGCCAGACGGTGAAGGTGGACACCCTGGACGAAGACACCAGTAAGGTGGATGGCGAGTACCAGCAGGTCACCGACATTACCTTCGACAACTCAGGCAAGCGCGACGAGCATGTCGTCTTCGCCCCGCAGAACACCCTCGAGCGCATCATGATGTCGCCCACCGATTTTGACGAGATCGAGCACCGCCTGCCCTTCATTCTGACCACCGACGACCTGCCCCAGTACAACGTAACGTATGTAGGACGCCAAAAGGTCGACGAGATCGACACCTACGTCTTCCAGGCCGGCCCCAAGCGGATCGAGAAGAACCACCACTACTTCCAGGGCAAGGTCTGGGTCGATCAGCAGGACTTGCAGATCGTCCTCATCAACGGCAAGACCGTGCCGCAGGACACGCGCCCCGGCCACGAAGACCTACAGCCGCCCTTCACCACATACTACGAACAGGTGGACGGCAAGTACTGGTTCCCCACCTACACCAAGGCCGAAGGCATTCTGCACTTCGCCGCGCAGAATGGCGCGCTCAGCGACGACGTTCACATCCGCTCCACCGTGCGCTACACCGACTACAAGCGCTTCCGCGCCAGCAGCCGAATCATCTTCAACGGCGAGGACATCACCAATAACAAGGACACGGACAACAAGAAGCAACAACCCGACACAGGCCAGCCGTCGCCTGCAACCGCACCCGCAAGATGAAGCGACCGGACGTGCGCCTCACGCGACAAACTGAAGTTCCGGTTCGGATTCAAAGTAGAGATAGCGCCGCCAGCTTGGGTCCGCCGATCCGATCATGCGCATGATATGTCGCGATGTGTGCAGACTGAAGGGACGCGGCTCGCGTTGCAGCTTCATCTCGGTCAACTCGTGCAGTAGTTGATTGCCCTTGCGCCGATTGCACTCGTGGCAGCATGCGACCAGGTTTTCCCAGGTGGATAACCCTCCGCGCGAACGCGGAACCACATGGTCGAGCGTAAGTTCGCCCGCGGTCAGCACAATGCCGCAGTACTGACACGCGTTGCGGTCGCGCAGCAGGATGTTCTTGCGCGAGAGCGCGCGCGTCTGGTGGGGAATCCTGCGGTACTCCAGCAGCCGGATGACGCTGGGCATGGCCACCTTCATGCGCGCCGCGTGCAGCACCGCGCCCTGCTCCTCCTCGGTGCGCGCAACCCCCTTCAGCACCAGCACCAGCGCTCGCCTCGCGCCGCAGATATTGATTGGTTCGTAGGACGCGTTCAGCACCAGCACGGGCGTTTGCATCGCAGGCTGGCGAAAGACGCCGATGCGGACATCCAGCTCGGTGGTCAGCCGCGGGCAGATGTGACTGCTGGCGTGCCGGCTTGCGCCGGTCCGCTGCTTGCGCGTCTTCAACGAACTCTGGGACGCTTGCATTGCTCAATTCCTCCGCTTCCGATTCTCATCTGAATCCACTGCCTAGACGTTGTTGAACAGGTAGCAACTCTCGCACCCGCCTTCGCGCGGCCTCTATCCGAATCCTTGCGGAGCGAGCGGCCTTGTGTTGTCCCAGAGGGCCACCTGCCGGGTCTGTGCGCGGGCCAACGTGGCGACCCAGACCTTGCTTGCCCCTGCGCGGCGCAGCGCACGCGAACATTCGCGAGCGGTCGCGCCTGTGGTGTATATGTCGTCCACCAGCAGCACCTCGCTGCCTGGGGCGATCGCGTCCGCGTTCACCCGGAACGCGCCCCGGATATTGACTCTGCGGCTTACCGGGTTGAGTTCAAACTGGCTTCTGGTGTCGCGATGACGCTCCATCAGAGAATGTTGCAACCACAGCCGCCACTGGGGATGGCTTCGATGCAGCTCGGCGATCGCCGCGTCCGCCAGCAGCTCGGACTGGTTGTAACCGCGCTGACGCTGTTTGGCCGGGAACAACGGTACGGCGACTACGACCATATCCCGCGCAGCCTCGGCTTCGAGTGTCAGGATAGACTCGGCGAGCATTCCGCCCAGCAGTTTGGCGACAATATCCATCCGCTCATACTTCAGCAGGTGGACCATCTCGCGCAGTTCGCCCCGATAGACGGCATGCGCAACGGCGCGCTGGAACATCGGAGGGTCGGCGCGGCAGCCCGAGCAAAGCAGTCCTTCGTCCAGGAGTGGGCCAGACAGACAGGCGCTCTCCATGTCGATGTCGAGGGCTTCGCCGCAGCAGCCGCACATCGCCGTCTTCTGAGGTTGGACCGAAGCCCGGCAATAATCGCAGATGGGAAGGAGGGTGGAGCGCGGCAGAGGACGGTTGCAGACGCGACAGTCCGACGGAAACGCCACTGTCACCAGGTCGTCGAGGAAAGAACGAAACAAGGTGGATGCGCGACCAGTCAGACCTTGCAGCAGGCGCATTCCAGCGCGACCGCCATCCAGTCCGGCGCTTAAGCCAGGCGGCGCGCCGGGTAAAACGTGGAGCGTACTCTCATTCAGGCTTTCGCTGAAGATGCACCTCGCCCGCACGGCGCTCCAGGCCGCTTGGGCCGCGCCGATGGTGAGAGTATAAAGCCTCGCGGCCCCCCTGACCAGCAGGCAGGTCGGCGCGGGCTTCTGCCGGACGTCCGCATTACTTGAAAGTCCCCGTCGCTGATACACTTCCCATCGAAGCCTGTAGCTCTGTTTCTACCGCGGGAGATTGCAACATCATGGCCGTATCGACCCCCATCAAGCCTGCCTTCAAACCCTTTGTCCCCGCGTCCGAGTCGCGGCCGGAGTTGACGGCGAGAGCGCTGATCCTGGGCGCGTTCTTCGGCGTGCTGTTTGGCGCGGTGACGGTATACGTCGGGTTGCGCGCCGGATTGACGGTGGCGGCCAGCATTCCGATCTCGGTGCTGTCGATCTCGATCCTGCGCGCCTTCGGCCGCGCCAGCATTCTGGAAAACAACATTGTGCAGACCACGGGAAACGCAGGCCAGTCGATCGCGTCGGGCGTCATCTTTACCCTGCCCGCGCTGATCTTCCTTGGATTCGACCTCGAGGCGAGCCGGATCTTTGCGCTGGCGTTGTTTGGCGGATGGCTTGGCGTGCTGTTCATGATCCCGTTGCGGCGACAGCTCATCGTGGAGGAGCACGGCGCGCTGATCTATCCTGAGGGCACCGCCTGCGCCGACGTGCTGATGGCCGGCGAACGCGGCGGCAGCTTTGCCTCGCGCGTGTTTCTTGGCCTTGGACTGGGCGGTGTCTACACCCTGTTCCAGAACGACGGACTGTTCGCGCTGTGGCCCGACACTCCCAAGTATGACCCGGACCTTGGTCCGCAGCACCTGCTCAAAGGCTCCAGCATCCGAGCGGACTGTACCTCGGAGTATCTTGGCGTCGGCTACATCATAGGAGCTCGGGTTGCCGCCATCATGTTTGCCGGCGGTGTTTTTTCGTGGCTGGTACTCATGCCTGCAATCTACTTCTTCGGCTCGCACCTCTCCGGGCCTCTCTATCCTGGGACCGTACCGGTCAGTGAGATGTCTCCCCCCGACCTGTGGCGCACCTACGTTCGCCCAATGGGAGCGGGCGCGGTGGCTGCTTCCGGACTGATCACCCTGATCCGCACCCTTCCCACGATCGTCAGTGCATTGACGCAGACACTGAAGAAGGGCGGAGCAAAGATGGCGGCAGCCCGGCCTATACGCACCGAGCACGACCTGCCTCCCAGCGTGGTCTTCGGCGGCAGCGCCGTGCTGATCGTGCTGATGTTCCTCTTCCTGCAGTTCAAGCCTGTGCCCGGCGCATACGTTGGTCCGCTGGCCAACCTCGCGGCGGCGCTGTTGATCGTAGTCTTCGGCTTCCTGTTTGTGACCGTGTCGGCGCGCATCGTGGGCATTGTGGGCTCATCCGCGTCTCCCGTTTCAGGCATGACCATTGCCACGCTGATGGCCACCTCTGCCATCTTTCTGGTGAAGGGATGGACCGCGCCGGCGTTTGGCGCGCTTGCCATCACCATCGGGGGCGTGGTCTGCATCGCGGCATCGAACGCAGGCGACACCAGCCAGGACCTGAAGACCGGCTACCTGATCGGATCGACGCCATGGAAGCAGCAACTCGCCTTGATCTTCGGCGTCATGGTCTGCATCTTTTCAATCGGGGCGACGCTCAATGCGATGAACCGTGCCTATGAACAGTTCCAGCGTATGCCGAAGCCGATTGCCCTTCGGTTGGACCGCCTGCCGGATGGTGTACAGAATAACGGCGCCTTCCCGCGCGATAGCGTCGCACTTAGCTCGCATAATGGGGACAACCACACAACAGAGCAGCTCTCCGGAACGCGGCAATATATTCTGCTGAACGCCATTGGCTCGAACACCCTGGAAGATGGCAAGTACCTGTACAACCCGGCGACCGGCATGATCGAGGTGCAATGGATCCAAGGGATCGGCAGCGAACGGGCCGCCGCGCCGCAGGGTCGCCTGATGGCCACCGTCATCAACGGCATCCTGACACGCAAGCTGCCCTGGACACTGGTGCTGCTGGGCGTAGCGCTGGTAATTGTGGTCGAGCTGCTGGGCGTGCGCTCGCTGACTTTTGCGGTCGGCGCCTATCTGAGCATCGCGACGACCCTCGCCATTTTCGTTGGCGGCGTGATGCGCTGGATGGTGGACCGCGCGATGGCTCGGGAACGCGCGCGCAACGGTGCGGGAGCAGCTTCAGAGGTGGAGAGCGAGATCTCGCCAGGCAGTCTGTACGCCTCGGGGCTGATCGCCGCAGGGGGAATCGTCGGACTGCTGGGGGTCTGCGCGCGGCTGCTGGAGGGACTCTCCGAACAGCACGGCGGACACTGGCAACTCTTCCGGTTCAGCGAGGGCAACCCGCTGCACCACGACTGGGTGAGTATCGTCATGTTCGCTCTGCTCGCCTTCAGCCTCTACCACTTCGCTCGCAAGCCATTGGGTGGCGAGAAGCAGGGGTGAGCCGGGAGCAGTTTCGGGCGATGCTTCTTCGTCGCGGTCGGATTTTGGATGGATGAGGCCATCAAGCATCTCGGCGAAGCGTTTGCTGCGGTGTTCTTCGAGGTCGATGGGGGCGGTGACCTCGGCGATGGCAGCGATGGGCCGAGGTCGGAGTCCAGGATGAGTTCTTCGACTAAGGAATTTTCGCAATTGCTATAGACCAAAAATGAATTGTCATTCTGGCGCAGCCAGAATCTCTGTCGCTGTCTTCACCCCTTGCTCCTGTTTTTCGCAGGCAGCATTGCCTTCAAGCCCATGAATCCATCCCCTCGAAGAATCGGACTTCAGATGGGATGGGACGGCTGGTCTCGCGAAACAGCCCTGGGCCTTTTCATCAACTTACAACTCACAACTTACAACTGTTTTTCATGTCAAGACCCTCGACACCCCAAAATCCACCTAATCAATTGAAAACACTGCATATAAAAGTTCAAAATACTTGGCATAGTAGTTATGCCCAACCGCGTATCATCAAAGTATTGGGGAACTACGGTCTGGATTGCGGGAAGTCGCAAGGGGCCGCGGCTCGCATCACGCCGTTCTATAATCAATTGATTCAAAATGGCTTACAACTAAGTGCTTACCGCAGAGAACTTTACCTTGAGCACGCACATAACAAAGCACTTACTCTACGTTATTGTCATATAATGCTTTACCTTGGGCACCCGCATAACAAAACACTTCCATCCGGAAGGCTCCAAGGGGTAGGGGGGTTGGGTGAACAAAAAAAGAAAATAGGCGGGTCTAGCGGGCGAAGTCGTTCCCGCGGACCAATGCGACGACTGCAGCCAGTGACGCTGCCCATTCCTTCCATCCGGCCTGCGGATTGGCGCCGAGCGCCTTGACGTACAGGCTCAGCGCATAGCCTTCGCGTGGCCCTTCCAGGTCGAGCAGCGCGGGCCGCAGCACACAGTCGATCATGGCGTTGGTACGGTCGATCGAAGCAGCCAGCCGCGTCAGCAGGCGTAGCATCTGCTCCTGCCGATGGAACGAACTGAAGAGCGAATGGTCGCGCCACACCATGTCGATGTAGCTGGCAAAACCCGCGGGTGCGTCGTCTGGGTGCAGGTCCAGATTCAGTCGCAGTTGCTCAGTCTCTTCAGCATCCAGCGGCCATGCATCGCACTTGGCGGTGAAGACCGGCGAGCGCGTCGCATTCAACGCGCGCAGCGCCTGCATCAGCGGCGGATGCTGTTCGGCCTCGGCCACAGCTTCAAAATCGCGCGGGTTGGCCCGCAGATCGACGAAGCCCGTCTTTCCGTCGGGGTCCTTCCATGGGACAACCAGGACAGGGTCCTCCGCGGCGCATTCGACGGACCACTCGGCAAGCATGGTTCGATCATACTAAGCCGCGAGGCGTGATCATCCCACAGGTGGGCGTACGCATGGAGCGACATAGTTCGCGCCAGTCTTCCCCTCGGCGAGGGCGACGTAGTAGAGCACGCAGAGATTGACCACTGGAATGATGGTAAGAATGCTGAGCGCTGGTTCACAGCCAGCCTTTTTGAAGATCATCCAATAGGCCGGGATCTTGATAGGGAAAATTGCGAGGAAGATAAAACTGAGGACTAGCAGGTGCATCGGTTGAAAAAGATCGCCCATTGGGACCTCGATGGTTTTCTTCCGTCCCATGCTAGGCCTGCGCGGATGGACGGTCAATCGAAAGGCCAATTTGAGAAAGGAGATTCGATTGTGGGCCATGCTTCAGGCGTGATCGAGGACGAAGCGGAGCAGCGTGGCTTCTGCCCAATAGCCGTCGTCTCCGTTGCCATGGCCAGGCCTGGCGAGGAAGGCGCAATGACCGCCGTGCTCGGATTCGAGGAGGGTGATGAACGGGTTCGCACCCAGCGCGGTCCGTGTCGGCGGCGTGAGCAGAACGAAGGGATCGTCCAGCGCATGCAGCACCAGCGTCGGCACATGGATGCGGTCCAGGACGCGTGCGGCGGATGCGCGGAAGTAGTAGTCGTCCGCGGACGCGAAGCCGGAGTAGAGCGCGGTGATGCGTTCGTCGTACTCTCGCAGAGAGCGAACGCCGGCAATCAGTCTAGGATTGTATGCGCGCGGGAAGAGACTCGCCTTAAGCCGGAAGCGCTTGGTCATCCTGCGCAGAAATCGCCGTTCGTAGAGCCTGTTTGCAGGCCTGTGCAGGGCGTCGGCGGTCGGTCCAAGGTCAATGGACGGCGAGACGGCGACCACCGCATGCAAGGAACGCGGAGCATCCGCGCCGAGTTCGCCGGCCAACTTGAGCACCAGGTTCCCGCCCATCGAATAGCCGACCAGTGCAACGCTTTTCAGATGCTCGCGTTCGATGAAGTGGCGCAGCACGGCCCCAACATCGCAGGAGAGTCCGGAGTGGTAGAGCGTTGGCGAAAGCCGCTCCGTGCAGCCGCAGTTGCGCATGTTCATGCGAATGATATTGGCCCCCGCGCGCCACATCTTGTTGGCGTTGCCCACCACGTACTGCGACTCCGACGAACCCTCCAGGCCATGCACCAGGATCACGGTCAGGCGATCGGCACGCAGCGCCGCCGGATGCCAGTGGCACTCGCACAGCACGTTGCTTGCGATCTGCGAGTCGCTGCCGGGCGAGACTTCAACCAGCTCAGGCACCGGCTGAGGCAGAGAGTTCACACGCGGCAAAAAGTTGCCGGCGAGCGTCTGCATGTGGCCGTTGCCCAGAAAGATTCTCGGCTGAAAGGGCTGCGCTACAAACCGCGCCGGTGCGTCCGCGTGCAGCGCGCAGGCAGCCATTTCGCTTGACACGGAGACCGCTTCGCATTCGGCGATAGCCTGCGCCACGGTGCTCGACGAATCGAAATCGCTCGCGCGGCTCATTGACCCCCTGCTCTGGCCGCACAGACCTTGGCCGCAGTAAACTCGACGGCGAATGCCGTATCCGGGGACATGAGAGAGGCGACAGCAAGCGTGTGTAGGGTCTTGAACGAGTGGATCGAGGTTGACTGGGTCAAGGTTGACTCGGAACTCGTAGAGCTACGCCTGCGTGCGGGTTCGATCAGGAGGATTTGGGGCGGCTACTGGGGTTCGAACCCAGGACATCCGCTGCCACAGAGCGGCGTTCTGCCACTGAACTATAACCGCC
>CAWCWC010000006.1:0-219576 GCA_963799175.1 uncultured Acidobacteriaceae bacterium
GGAACCGGGCAAAGCCGACACGACCGTTATTGTGATCGACCACGTCGAGAGGCCACAGGAGAATTAGCTCTCGTCGAGCCGTATGGAAGATGGTGGTACCGTAATTCAGCGCACCATGCGTCAAACATTCGAGTACACTTGACGCCTGGAAAGGGCCCCCATGAAGCGTCTCGTCTCTTTTGCGATTCTCCTCACTTCTATACTTTTCTCTCCGTGCATCATCGCCCAGACCTCCAGCGCTCCCAGCGCAATACAGCCAAAGGCCACACCGCCTACCATCAAATTTGACGTGGTCGACTTCAAGCGTTGTCAGGCGATCGACATCCCCAACAAGAACACGATCATGACTGGCGACTCCATCGGGAAACGCTGTCAGACAGTCAAGACTCTTCTCGACGTCGCATTCGCTGGCGGCTCAACTTACCTGTTGAAGGGAGAGCCCGCCTGGGTCGATACCGACGCTTACAATTTTCTGGCCAAGGTCGCGCCGGAGGACGTCGCCGCATGGCAGAAGATGGACGTCCCCGCCAAGAGGCTGATGGTGCGCGCCACGCTGGCCGACGTCCTCAACCTCAAGGTGCATACCGATATTCAGTCACGCCCTGTTTACAATCTGGTGGTTGCCAAGGGCGGCCCCAAGTTGACCCCATCGAAGCCCGACCCGAATGCTCCGACCGGCATCGATTCGATTGCCACAGGGAGTGTCTATTGGCCCACATACGACGAGGCGATCTACACGAGCACCCCTATGTCTGGCCTCGCTTCCGCGCTGGCCGCTCGGCTCGACCGCGATGTCATCGACAAGACCGGCCTCACCGGCACCTATGACTTCCATGTGAAGCCACTCCCATTGGCCCACTACGATCCCAGGACTTCCGATGTAGAGAGCACAGACTTCGCTGGGATCATCAATGGTGTAGAGTCCCTCGGCCTCAAGCTGGAACCGGGCAAAGCCGACACGACCGTTATTGTCATCGACCACATTGAGCGGCCGGCAGAGAATTAGCGGTTGCACAGGCGCAAGACACCTAGGCGATGGGGCTGCCGGCGGCCTGGTAGATGCGCTCGATGGCGATGAGGTCCTTCAGTCCTTCTTCGCCGGGGGAGTGCGGCTGAGTATTGTTGCGGATGCATGCGGCCATGTGCTCGCCTTCGAGCGCGAGTTGGAAGTGGCCCTTGCCGGTTCCCGTCTGGTCGAATCGCTGGCTGCCCGCGCTGCCCGTGAGCTGGATGCCGCCGCCGCCGAAGGCCGGGTTGAGCGCGATGTATCCCTGGTCGCCGTGGATGCTGAGTGTGCTGGGGCCGAACTGGCCGTAGGAGCTGCCGCAGGAGGCAATGATGCCGGAGGGGAACTTCATGGTCCATTCCACTGACTGCTCGACCTCCTTGAAGCGCGGATCATCCTTGTCGCGCGTGGCCAGCACAGCGGTAAACTCCGACGGCTCCTCCTGGGTGAAGTAGCGGATGCCGTTCAGCGGATAGATGCCAACGTCCATGAGCGATCCGCCTCCGCCGTATTGCTTGGTCTGCCTCCAGCCGTTCGCCTGAGATTGAAGCATACTGCCGCGAAATGACTGGATCTTGCCCAGCGCGCCGGAGCGGATGATGTCGATGGCCTGCTGCCAGATGGGGTCGTATTGCATGCGGTAGGCGATCATCAGCTTGCGGTCGGCCTTGCGGCAGGCGTCGATCATGGTGCGGCACTCCGCGCTGCTGATGGCCATGGGCTTCTCGCACAGGACGTGCTTGCCCGCCTGCGCGCCGCGCACCGTGTACTCGCAATGCATGCTGTTGGGCAGGCCAATGTAGATCGCGTCGATCTCGGGATTGTTGCGGACCTGGTCGAAGGTCTCGTAGGTGTAGACGGAGCTCTTGGGGATGCCGTACATCTGGGAGAACTGCACACCCTTGGTGTCGGGATGGCCGGTGACCAAGGCAGTGATCTTGACCGTCTTCGAGTTGGCGACCGACTCCATAAAAGCGGTGGAGATGCCGCCAATGCCGACAGCGGCAAAGCCGATGGGCTTCTGCGCGGAGACGGAAGTTGCGGCATTCTGGGCCAGCACATGCGGCAGTCGTAGAGAGGCAACGGTAAGGGTGGATAGCTTGGCGAAGTCGCGCCGGTTCATAGATCCTCCAAGGATGCGAATGGGGGCCCGATCTGGTTACGATAATCGAACGGTAACGCTAAAGTACAGCGCCGCGAATGCGACCCATTGTGGACGCCCCATAAACTGTGTGCCCCATCCTTTCGCGGCGTTATGCGGAGGGTAGAATGGGTGCGGTTGAGATTGAGGATGAGAATAAAGACTGAAAGGGTAGGCCACCCGTCCTTGGACTCCAATATATTTATTGACAGAGAAACTCTACATAGGTAGATTTGTGAACATGAAGATGCGTCGATCTCCACAGACCGCGCTGGTGCTGGCCGAGTTCCTCTCGGACGAGCAGGAGTGGCGATACGGTTACGACATCAGCCGCAATACGGGTCTGAAGTCGGGCACGCTGTACCCCATCCTGATGCGGCTGTCGGAGCACAGAATGTTGAAAACGAGTTGGGAGACTGTGCAGACGGGCCGCCCACCACGTCACATGTACAAGCTGACGAAGGATGGCCTGCGCTACGCTCGTGAGATGGTAAGCGAGTCAACTGTGCAACCGGTTTGCAAGCCAGCCTACGAAGGGGTGGGGCTATGACTCTGGTTCGAATAGTGGCGTTGACGATTTCGGACAAAGTGGTGCGATGGGCATCGCCGGGTTGCAAGGAGTGGGCTGAAGGGTTGGAGCGCGAAGCTAAAGTGATTGAGAGCGATTGGGCTGCGCTGCGCTGGGCGATGGGCAGTACGCGAGTCCTGCTTGATCGCCGCCCAGTACCCCTCACTCGGCTCGATGAAGTCCCTGCTGCAACGCAGGAGTTTGTGGAGGGGGCCCACAGGCGCGCAAACGTAACCTTGGCACTCTCAATCATTAATGCGCTGCGGGGGATTTTGTATTCGTGGAGGTTCTTCCATGTCAGAAGCAACTTGGAATGCGCTGGCTGCGCCATAGTCGTTCTAGGTTCGATCCTTGTGGGGGCTTTTGCGCTGATAGACCGGCGTAGGTCGAATGTGCCATGGTACGACGACATCTATGATGATCCTGTTGCCTGTGCGCATCTATACAAAGAACAACTGAAGCGTGCCGACAGTCTCTGGAATAATTTTCCTCTTTTTCTCTGTTGGCTATTCTGTATGTTCGGCACCTGGTTGTATGACCGCGACCCTTCGTATGCCTCCTTAGAGGCGTCTATCTGCTATTGGTTTATTGTTGGTACGGCTCTCTTGCTCATTCTTCCATCGACGCTGCAAATGAAACACAACAATCTGCGGCGGATTGAGGAGGTCGATGCGCTGCTCGTGGAGCGACCGTCAGATTAAGCCCATCTATGGATTAGGTGCCGCTGCGCCCTCAGCCCCGCGACTTCCCACTTGGCGGGTGGCTCAACCTAAGAACTGCAACAAAACTTCGGGTGCCTCATCCTTCGCTTTTCCCAGCGAAGGGTGGGAGAACACAAACCTCAGGGCGGGTGGCTCCGGAACCCCGCTCGTCCGCAGGTACATCGACGCGGTCAGCCGTGATGATTGCTAGGGAAGCTCTGTACAAGTGTTCGAAATTCCCTCGGCGGCTAAAGCCGTATAGGTAATAGGCCTCTTGCGGCGGGACTAAAGTCCCGCCCTTTCAAAACGAGGACTTATTCAGAGAATCTCTAGAAGCCGGGCGGTCTCTGCGTGGCGACGGCGAAGGCCTGTTCCAGTGCGATGCCGGCCTCGGCCAATGTTCCTTCTTCGAAGAGACGCCCCACCAGGGTCACTCCGTAGGGAACGCGGCGCGGAGGGGAGAACTTGGGCAGCGGGTTCCTGGGATCAGGCGCCCAATCGCTGCGCGCTTCGGAGACTTCGACGAAGCCGGCGCGCAGGGTGAGCGAGGGATGCCCGGTGAAGTTGGTGATGACCAAAAACTCGTCGCGCAGGGAGGGTACTAACAGCAGATCGACCTGGGAGAAGACCCGTTCCATCTCCATCGCGACCTTGCGCCGCAGACGGTCTGCCTGCACCAAGTCGACTGCCGAAAGGAAGCGCGCCTGCCGAAATGTATTGGGCCAGGCGTCGGGCACCTGCATCTTCAACTGGTCGATCTGGTGGCTGAGCGTGAGTTCTTCAAATGCAGCCGCCGCCTCGGCGAAGAGGATGATGTTCAGCGAGTCGTAGGGCCAGTCCGGCAGCGAGACTTCCACCGGCTTCATGCCAAGCTTCTTTACGGTTTCGAGCGCGGCGCGGTCCACGTCGGTTGCCGGATCGGTGTGCATCCACGCGGGAATGTAGCCGACACGCAGACGGGTAACATCGGCGGCGGCATCGAATGCCAGCTTGCTGGGAACGCTGGCCACGTCCGCCGGGTCCGGGCCGCTGATGGCATGCAGCACCAGCAAGGTGTCCTCGACGGAGCGCGCCATTGCGCCCAGCTTATCGCAGCTCCAGCTCAGCGTCATGGCTCCGGTGCGTGGGACACGCCCGTAGGTTGGACGCAGGCCGGTGACGCCGCAGCGCATGGACGGGCTCACAATGCTGCCCTGCGTCTCGCTGCCGATGGCGAAGCCCACTAGCCCAGCAGCGACCGCAGAGCCGGGGCCTGCGCTGGAGCCGGAGGAGCCTTCTTCCAGTAGCCATGGGTTTTTGGTCTGTCCGCCAAACCAGATGTCGTTGAGCGCCAGCGAACCCAGGCTGAGCTTGGCCACTAGCACAGCGCCTGCCTCGTTCAAACGCGCTGTGACCGTGGCATCCTTGGCGGGAACGCGATTGCGATAGGGCTCCGCGCCGTATGTGGTGGGAATGCCGGCGGTGTCGAGCAGATCTTTGGCACCCCAGGGAATTCCATGCAGCGGGCCGCGATACTTTCCCGAGGCGATTTCCTTATCCGCGGCGCGTGCCTGCTGGAGCGCGTGATCGCGCGTCAAGGTGATGACGCAGTGCAGTTTGGGATCGAAGGCCTCCAGCCGCGTGAGGTAGATAGTGGTCAGACGCTCGGAGGTGATCTGCCGCGACTTGATCCACTGCGAGAGCCAAGTAACAGGCGCGAAGGCGATGTCGTCCTCGCTTGCGGGGAGAGCGGGCGCATGCGCCGGGCGGAGGGAGAACACATCCTTGGCTGGACCACTGACTGATCCTGGCAGCGTTGGATTCCAGACCGTAGCGGGAGCGAGGGAGTCTTCGAGGAGCAATTTCCTCGGGCCTACACGGCGTTCGTAGACGGAGGCAAGCGATTGTTGCCAGTTTCCGGCGGCCTGCGCAATGTCTTTCTGGGTCATCTCTACCTGCACCAGCTTTTCCGCTTCGGCGAAGGTATGCGTCGTGACGGCTGGGCCAACCGGTGGCGACGTTCCAAATGCAGGAGGCGCGCCCGGCGTCTCCGGCGGCTTGCTGGAGCAACCTGTGCTGGCGGAGATTGCTACACTCATCAATCCCAAGGAACCTTCCGTGAGAAACTTTCGGCGTGATCGCGGCATCGCGCTCCTTTGGCAGAATTTAATTCTTCGCACTATAAGCAGATATACCACCGCGAACGAAGCTCCGGTCGAAGTATGCGCGATGACCTGGCCAGTAAGTTTCGGATTCGGCTATGAGGTTTGAGCGTCTTCGGCAAAGGCGCGGAGGTGGGATTCGGTGGGGCGCGGAGTGAGCAGGCTGACGGTGACGAGGCAGAGCAGGCTGGCGAAGAGGGCGGGAAAGATGGCGTCGCGTTCGCTAATAACGGACGGCAAGTGGGCGTGGATGAAGGCCGTGTCCCAGAAGACGGTGACGAAGGTGCCGGTGAAGATGCTGGCGACCGCGGCGGATGCGGTTGCGCGCTTCCAATAAAACGCGGCGAGAATGACAGGGGTGAGCGCGGCCGAGTAGATGGTGTAGGCGTAGAGGGCCTTCTTGAGGATGGACTCGGTGTGCAGGCCCTGATAGAGCGCCCAGAGGCCGAGCAGGACGACCATGAGTCGGGAGACGAGGAGAATTTCTTTGTTCGAGGCGTGTGGCTTGAGATAGCGGACGAAGAGGTCGTTGACCAGGTTGGCGGCGGGTGAGAAGAGGTAGTTGTTGGCGGTGGAGACGATCTTGGCGAAGATGGCCCCGACCAGCAGCGCGCCGAGAAGCATGAGGGGCCGGGAGCCGCTGAAGGCGTGCAGGCCAGTGTAGGCGAGGATCTCGCGGGGGTGGTCGTGGACCTCGCCGGCGGGGAAGATGGCGGAGCCGGCGACGGCGAGCGCGACGATGACGGTCTCCAGAATCACGGTGCCGACGATCCATCCGGCGACGGCGTGCGTGGCGTCCTTTTCCGACTTCGCCGAAAAGAACTTCTGGTACATGGACTGGTTGCCCAGCATCAGCAGGCAGGTGGGAAGGAAGATCTCCAGCGCGGACGAGATGCGCTCGTGCGTGCCGTCGGGGAGGAGGTTGGGGCCGACGTAGCTGTTGAAGGGGTGAAGGTCGCCGAAGAGTTGGAAGTGGGAGGCTGGCAGCACAGCGCGGACGGCGGACCATCCGCCAAAGTTGTGCAGCAGGACGGGCAGCGCGGCGCAGAGGGTGAAGGTGGCGAGCAGGCCGATGGCGACGTCCATGTAGGCGACCGAGGACATTCCGGCGATAGCGGTGAAGAGAATGACGAAGGCGGCGATGAGATAGCGGCCGTGAATGGCGGAGATGGAGTCGGGGAAGATTAGGTGAAGGATGTCTCCGCCGCCGATGAACTGGTAGCTGGTGATGGCGGTGTAGGTGAAGAGGATGGCGAGGACGCCGAGGACGCGCGCGGTCTGGTTGTAGCGGGTTTCCAGCAGGTCGGGGATGGTGTACTGGGCGAAGCGGCGGGCGCGCGGGGCGATGAAGTAAATGAAGGCGAGGCCGGCCCATCCACCGGCGGCCTGCCACAAGGCCGCGAAGCCATGGCGATAGGCGTTCTCCGCGCCACCAAGCAGTGAACCGGAGCCGATCCAGGAGCTGAGCAGGGTGAAGACAAGGACGAAGGCGGGCAGTGAGCGTCCTGCGATGAGGTAGTCGGCGCGGGTATGGACCTTGCCCAGGCGGGTGAGCGAGACGGTGAGCAGGGTGAGAACGATGACGGCGAGCGTGACGGCGTAGAGGTCCATGGAGGCTGGGGTTCAGTGTACTGTTTTAGAGTGGGCACGATGCAGTGAAATTGGTTAGCGGTGGGAAGAGTGGGCGTTGAATTTCGCCAATCCCGACGGAGCTACGGCTTGAACAAGTGCGCGGAAGAGAGGTCGGCGGAGGGGGCTGGGCGGGCCTCGGGCGATGGGCAGGCGCAGAGCCATGCGCTGCGGCGGACGCTGGGTCTGCGCGACCTGGTTCCAATGCAGATCCTGCTGGTGGTGGGAGTCACCTGGGCAGGGATTGCGGCAAGGCAGGGCGGGACGCACCTGTGGTTCTGGCTGGCGGCGATTCTGACGATCTTTATTCCGCAGGCGGCGGTGGTGGGATGGTGCGCCAAAGTGTGGCCGCTGGAAGGCGGCGTCTATCAGTGGACGAAGTTCGCGCTGGGGCCTTTCGCGGGGTTTATGAGCGCGTGGAACTTTGGGCTGTGGGCGTTGCTCGCGGTATCGAACCTGGGCATTATTACGGCAACGAGTTTGAGCTATGGGCTGGGGCCCCGCGCTGCGTGGATGGAGGAGAACCATTCGCTGATTCTGGCCCTGAGTATTGGACTGTTTCTGCTGATCCTGCTGGTGAACCTGCCGGGGTTTGGGATTGGGCGGTGGGTCTCGCACTTTGGCACGGCGGTGACGGTGCTGGTGACGGTGCTGCTGATGGGGCTACTGTTCTTCCATCCCCATGCGAGTGCTGCTCACCCGCATGTGAATCCGCAGAGACCGTTCAGTCTGGCGATGCCTGTGCTGACGCTGATGAGCATGAACCTGTTCTCCAAAATTGCGTTCAACGCGCTGACGGGACTGGAGCAGGTAGCGGTGTTTGCGGGCGAGACGCGGGACGCGGGACGGACGATCCTGCGCTCGGCATGGATTGCGGCCCCCGTGATTGCGGTGATCTATATCTTGATGACGGGTTCGATGCTGGCCTATATTCCGGCGGCAAAGGTGGACCTGACGGGGCCAATCCCGCAGTTGCTGGCGGCGGCATTCGGCGGCGGTGCGACGGACGGCGGGACCGACTTGGGGCTGATGCTGGGGCGGGTGACGATTCTGGCGCTGGCGGTGGCGCTGGTGGCGCAGTACGCGGTGATTGTGGCCGAGACCAGCCGCCTGCCCATGGTGACCGGGTGGGATGGGATGATTCCGGCGTGGTTCACGCGGCTCGATCCGCGCTGGAAGACGCCCACACGCTCGATTGCCGTGATTGTGGTGGTGGCCATCGGGATGGGAGTGCTGGCGATTTACGGGACGGGCGCGCAGGAGGCGTTCCAGTTGATGTCGTCGGTGGGGAACATCTTCTACGGCATCTACTATCTAATGATGTTCGCGATCCCGCTGGTGGTGGGGGTCCGTTTCGGAGTGCGGGCGGAGAGTTGGCTGAAGCTGGCTGCGGTGAGCGGGCTCGGCGTGACCCTGCTGGCGATGGGGTTGAACCTGTTGCCCATTGTGAACGTGGCAAATAAACTGCTCTTCGGCGCCAGGGTGGCGGTGACCTCAGCACTGCTGAACCTGGTGGGGATGGCGATCTACTGGAATGGGACGCGCCGCAGTTCATAAACGAACTCTATTGTTTACTGGCGGCGGTTTGAAGGTCTTTCATGTACTGGTCGAGATTGCGGGTTGGGCCCAAGATGTGCGCCATGACGAAGCGATAGATTGGCGGCTTGATGAATCCAGTTTCGGTGATGCGAAGTGTGGTCGTGGCTGGTTCGGAACCCGGCGAAAGTTCGTATGTCCAGGTGCCGCCGTAGGAAGCATTCGGGTCATCGAGCCGAACGTCGCGTCGCATGGGCGGCTCTGAACGGATGGCGACGAAGGTCATGGTCTGGCCATGGCCGAGAGATTCGACCCAGTGGTCGCGACCATCGTCCGGCGCGAGCACGATGACGGATTTCACCGCGGGGCGCCAGGCGGCCCCGTTGGCTACGTCCGCGATGCGAGCGAAGACCTTGTCTGGCGGGGCTGCGACGACTCCGCTCACCGAAACGGAGTGATTGAAAGGAAGGCGCGCGCCGTCAATATAGACAATGACGGCGGCGACCGCAAATACCAGCAGAATGAAGCCGAAGATCTTCATGGATGCTCCTGGATCGGAGATGCATCGATTTGGGCCGGGAAGATGTTAAGATAACGCAGGTTGAGGCGCTTAGGAAAGGGATTCGCGGGATTGCGAAGGCGGGTAGAATATCGCACTATGATGAGGCGAACAGTATTGAAGGGCATGGGCGCGGGTGCGATGGCTTCCGCGATGGTTGGCGTAGAGGCGCTGGCGCAGACCAGTGGCAAAGCCAGCGCGAGCTCCGGCACAGGCGTGGTATATGAGTTGCGCGTGTATCACACCTACGAGGGGAAGCTGAACGACCTGCTGGCGCGCTTCCGCGACCATACCAGGACGATCTTCAATCGCCATGGGATACATAGCGTGGCCTACTGGACGCCGGCCGATGCTCCTCTGGCAGGCAAGACGCTTTTCTATATACTGCGTCATTCCAGCCGCGCGGCGGCGACAGCCAACTGGGCCGCGTTCCACGACGATCCGGAGTGGAAGCAGGTGAGCGCTGCCAGCGAGGTGAACGGCAAGCTGGTGGAGACGGTCGAATCGACATTTTTGCAGTTGACGGACTTCTCGCCGCACCTGTAGCGGGCTGCTCAGCCCAGGCTGAGCGTGATCTTCCTTAGGATGCGTCAAGTTAAGTTTTAATGACCGCAACTTATTATCCCCTTGTATAGTCAGTAGGATTGGATCGCTTCACAGTGCCGCGTTGCCGGTTCCGACGGCTACCACCCCAGGAGCCAACAGCATCGCGGCAGCCGCGGACGGGAGACCCAATGGGCTGCCAGTCCGTTGTAAGGCTTCGATCTGTTCTCTGAGCTTTCTGCGGGACGACCCGGAGTAGAATGTGCTCCAAGTCCCCTGGAGGGCCACCATGCGAATCAACGGCTACTGGAGTCTGCCGGTTCTGGTTCTGTTTGGAATTTTTACTGCCGTTCCAACTACTCAATCTGCCGCTGCCCAGACTATGCAGTTTGCCGGCAAGCCTCCAGACACCTACCCCCAGATCGTTCGCCTGAGCTATGTCGAAGGCGATGTGCGAGTTGCACGCGGCAAGGAAGCCGAGAAGCAGTTGGAAAACGTGCCCGGCGAAGCCACTGGATGGGAACAGGCGGTGGCCAATCTTCCGCTGCAAACCGGCTACAGCCTGGTGACCGGCACGGGGCGGGCGGAGATCGAGTTCGAGGACGCCTCGGTAGTATATCTGGGCGATAACTCGGTGCTCGAGTTTTACGAGATCAGCACCACCGGCGGCATTCCCTACACAGAGATCGCGCTACTCTCCGGCACGGCGTCCGTGAATGTGCAGACCCTGTTTCCGGGAGAGGGCTTCCGGCTGAACACCCCCACCGACCACATTTCGATCAACTACCCGCAGAAGGCCTATCTGCGTGTCAACAGCTATCTGGACGCCATTGCAGTGACCCCGCAGAAGAATGCGCCCTGGTACGCGCCTCTCGACGACGCTGTAGGCAAGACGCTAACCATGCACAATCAGCAGCAGGTACCGACGCCGGAGATGGACACGGTCGCCATGTCGGATTGGGACAAGTGGGTTGCGCAACGGGTGTCTGCGCGCGATGTGGAACTCGCAGCAGCGATGAAGGACGCAGGTTTGACGGAACCGATCCCCGGACTGGCAGAGATGAATGGGCAGGGGAAGTTTTTTGCCTGCGAGCCATACGGAACCTGCTGGGAACCGACCGAGGGGTGGAATGGATATGCGGCCGAGGGGTCTCAGGTTGTGGCGCAGCGCGCTGCTCCGAATGACACACAGCCCGCTGCACCGATCGAACGCGTAGCTCCGAACGATGAACAGACGCAGCCTGCCGTTGCGCCCAAGGTCTCCGGGGCGCCGAAGGCCTCTGCGCACGCGAGCAAGTCAGACGTCTATCTGGCGAACCATCCCGGAGCAACGATGTGGACCGAAGACTACACGATGCCGTGCGAGTGGTATCCGATTACCGATGTGAAGGCGATCGACCCTGTCACCGGGAAAGAGGTGATAGTCGATAGCTTTTTTGACACTTCCATCCCTTATCCAATGCAGACGGGATACCCGCGACTCGGTCGTCCATACTCCATGCGAAGCCCGTACCTCTTTGCAGGGTATGGCGGAATGTTAAATTCTCCCTGGGATTGGGGGGTCTGCCATGCCGGGAGCTGGGTCCGCTGGCATCACCGCTATGCGTGGGTGGCAGGGACGAAGCGGCACCATGAGCCTCCCGTGCGCTGGGTCAAGCGCGGGCGACAGGTGGGCTTTGTGCCGATCCATCCCAAGGATGCGGCTGGCAAGACGCCGATCAACCTGAAGGATGGAATCATCGTGCCGACGAAGAAGGCCAATGCCATCACCGTGAAGCGGACCGACTTCAAGGAGGGCAAGCCGATCGAGCTGTTGGCCCAGGCGCCAAAGCAGTTTCGCACGACGGCGCTGGAAGCGCTGAAGATCGCGCAGGTCCCCCTGGCCGTGGCGCATTCGGCGTTCAGTTCGTCCGATGCGACGAAGGACAACACGCGTGTCGTCGTCTCAGGCACCGCGAAGAGCGTCACCGCGACTGGGGGAGCGTTTGCAATGAAGGAGCAGGGGACACCCATCACCTTCGATCGCAAGACGCAGAGCTTCATGATGGCCCGGCCGGTGATGCAAAACGGCAGGTCCAGCACGGTGGAAGTGCCGCTGGGCGGGCGGATCGGCAGCGTGCAGGCGAGCGGCAATGGCTCTTCGATGATGCGAACTTCGGTCGCCAGCGGAGAACAGAGTTATAACGGCGCCCAAAGCTCTAACGGCGCCCAGAGCCGACCGGCAACCAATACGGGGAGCGCCTCGAATGCTGGAAGCTCGGCGAGGACGTATACCCCTGCGCCGTCGAACTCTGCACCTGCACAATCTAATTCAGCGCCTGCACGGTCGTACACTCCGCCTTCTGCGCCGGCCTACACACAGCCGCAGCCTGCCAGGACGTACACGCCACCTCCTGCTCCGGCGTACACACCACCGCCTGCGCCGGTGTACACGCCGCCGCCAGCTCCGACATACACGCCGCCGCCTGCACCGGCCTACACACCGCCGCCCGCACCGGCATATAATCCTCCGTCCGCTCCGTCGAATAGCGGCGGTTCAATACGCAAGTGAGGCTGCGATCGGTGCGAGAGCGATCCGTTCGAGGTTGAAGGACTAAACCAGGTTGGATTCCACCCGTTCCTTCAATCAAACGGAATCGATGGGATACCCGTCTGCGCACGGTCTGGCATTCTTCGCTACAATCGGGATAACAGGGCCCCCCAAAAAATCCAAGACGGAGAACTGCCATGACTGACTCTTCCGCCGTTTTCTTTCAGGCCCTCGATGGCCGCCTCGACCGCTACGACTTGTTGCAGCATCCCTTCTACCAGGCATGGTCTAAGGGCGAGCTGTCGCGCGAAGACCTGCGCGAATATGCCTCGGAGTACTGGCACCATGTATCGGCGTTTCCTGCGTATCTGAGCGCGCTGCATTCGCGCCTTCCGGACAGGAAGCTGCGCCGAATCGTGCTGGGTAACCTGGCCGAGGAAGAGGGCTTGCAGAATGGCCGGCCGCACAGCGATCTGTGGATGGACTTTGCCCGGGGGATGGGCGCCGACGAGGACTCTGTGCGCACGCGAGAGATCGGGCCTCAGACACATGCCTTGCTGGAGCACTTCTGCGCGGCCATGCAGGGACCGCCTGCCTCCGCGCTGACCGCGCTCTATGCCTATGAGTCGCGTGTGCCGGCGATTGCGAAGACCAAGGCTGAGGGGCTGCAGCAGCACTACGGCGCGGACGACGCGACGCGGCGCTACTTCACCGTGCATACGACGGCGGATATGCATCATGCGCGGGTGTGGCGCAACGCGCTGGCAGAGGAGCTTGCGTCGCATCCGGAGCAGACAGAGGCCGCTCTGGTGGCGGGTGAAGACGCGGCCCGCGCGCTGTGGGCGACACTGGAAGGAATCGAAAGCGCACGACAGGCGCGGATGGCTGTTCCGGCTTGAGCCAAACGATGGGTCACAGGGCGTGCTCCTTTCATCGGGCGACGCTTACGCTTGTCTTGGGGACAGTCTGCGCTCTGCCGGCGACGGCACAGGAGCTTTGGCGGTTCGACCAGACAGCGACACTGGGCGGACATGCGACGCGTGTACTTGGCCATCCGCAGGTAGTTGCGACGGAGTATGGCAACGCGGTCGCCTTCAACGGCGTGGACGATGTGCTACAGGTCGATGTGCATCCACTGGCGGGCGCAGCGACGTGGACCTGGGAGATGATCTTCCGTCCGGACGCGGACGGAGCGCCGGCCCAGCGCGTCTTCCACCTGCAGGCAAGAGACCCGGCGACGGGCCTGGATACGAACGACCGAATGCTCTTCGAGATACGGATTGTGAAGGGGCAGTGGTGCCTGGACAGCTTTGCCACCTCGGCGGGGCGCGGCGCCACGTTGCTGAACTGCGACAAGCTGTATCCGCTGGGCCAGTGGTTTCGCGTGACGGCGGTGTATGACGGCACCACGCTGAAGAACTACGTCGGCGACGAAGAGCAGGGTGAGGCTACGTTGACGCTGACACCGCAGGCGGCAGGCCACTCCTCGGTCGGCGCGCGTGCCAACCTGCAGGACCACTTCAAAGGCGCGATTCTAGAGGCCCGCTTTACGCCGCGGGCGCTTGCGGTGAAGGACTTTCTCAAGATGCCGCCGGCCAACGGAAGTGACTTGTAGCAGGCAAGCGCATACTTCAGACATTCCGCAAGCGACGGCGTTCTATATTGCGTGCATCGTGCTTCCCCATCCTCATGCGGGTGTGAAAGGATGGCTGCGCGGTCGATTGCGGGCCGCTTGAGGGCCCTCATGCTGCGAACTAAAAGCGTTCATTCGAGTGCCGCCGGTGCGGCAATGTTGTTGCTTATCTGTCTGCTCTGGATTGGACTGACTGTGCCGTGCGCGCTGAGTGCGCAGGGTCCTGCCGCCGCCCCACCCACTCCGGCCCCGACACTGCTGGTGGCGGTCGATCAGCGGTCTGTACTGAGCCTGAACGGCGATTGGCACTATATCGTCGATCCCTACGACAACGGCCTGGGCGGCGGACGCAGCGGCTATCCGATGGATGAGGAGGTTCCCGCGGGCAGCAACAAGCTGCTGGAGTACAGCTTTGCAAAAAGCCCAACGATCAAGGTGCCCGGCGATTGGAACACACAGAAAGAGTCGCTGCTGTACTACGAGGGAGGCTTCTGGTACGAGCGGCACTTCCAGTACCAGCCGCAGCCGGGGCACCGTGCGTTTCTGCATATCGGCGCGGCCAACTACCGCTCGCGCGTGTGGGTGAATGGGCAGTTGCTATGCACGCACGAGGGCGGATTTACCCAGTTCGACTGCGAGGCGACGCAAGCGGTGAAGGCAGGCGAGAACAGTGTCGTCATCTTTGTGGACAGCACGCGCATAGCCGATGGCGTTCCCACGCTGAAGACGGATTGGTGGAACTATGGCGGTCTGACGCGCGATGTCTCGCTGGTGACCGTGCCGCAGAGGTTCATCGACGACTTCGAACTGCATCTGGACCGCGCCACGCGCAGCAGCATCGAGGGCTATGTGCATGTGGAGGGCGCACAGCCGGGGACGCACGTGTCGGTCGATCTACCCGAGGCGAAGCTGCATGTCGAGGGCGTGACCGATGCTGCCGGACGAGTCGCGATCAACCTCTCCGCGCGAGGACTGACGCTGTGGTCGCCGGAGAGCCCGAAGCTATACCATGTCGTGCTGAAATCTGGCGAAGACACGCTGACGGACGAGATGGGCTTTCGCACCATTGAGACCTCCGGCTCAGGAATTCTGCTTAACGGCAAACCGATTGTGCTGCACGGCGTCTGCATCCACGCCGAAGCTCCCTACCGCTCCGGTCGCGCCAATAACGACCAGGACGTGGCCACTCTGTTGGGCTGGGTGAAGGAGTTGGGCGGGAACTTTGTGCGGCTAGCCCACTACCCCCACGACCAGCGCATGACGCGGCTGGCGGACAAGATGGGCATCCTGGTGTGGTCGGAGGTGCCGGTCTACTGGGCGGTGGAGTTCGAGCGGGAGGACGTCTTCGCCAAGAGCCAGCAGCAGTTGCACGAGGAGATCCGGCGCGACCGCGACAAGGCGTCGGTGATTCTGTGGTCGATTGCCAACGAGACGCCCAACAACCCGGCGCGCACGGCGTTCCTCACTCGTTCGGCGCAGTTTGTCCACCAGGAGGACCCGACGCGGTTGGTGACGGCGGCGTTGCTGGTGCGCGGCGACTCCAAGACCAAGTACATCGACGACCCGCTGGGCAATGCACTGGATGTGATCGGATTCAATGAGTATGTGGGCTGGTACGAGGGAACGCCGGAGACCGCCGACTCGGTGGAGTGGAAGGTGGCCTTCGACAAGCCGCTCATCAACAGCGAATTTGGCGGTGGGGCCAAGGCAGGCCTGCATGGAGCCGTCGACCAGCGCTGGACGGAGGAGTATCAGGCCGAGATCTATCGCCACCAGATCGGGATGCTGAACAAGATTTCCCAGTTGCGCGGAGTGACTCCGTGGATATTGATGGACTTCCGCTCGCCCGTGCGCAACCTGCCTGGCATGCAGGACGGATACAACCGCAAGGGACTGGTCTCCGACCAGGGACAGAAGAAGGCTGCGTTCTATGTGCTGCAGAAAGCCTACAAGGAGAATGGGCTGGGGCACGCGGAGTAGTGTGTATTGCGCTCCCAGCATGCCGGGAGTCCGCGCGCGCGTCGATGCCCTACCATGGAGCTGTGAGCCGATTCTCTACGCGAACCGCATGGGACATCTCCGAGAGCTGCTACGCCGCTGCCGTGCGTGAGGCACGCGCATCGGGGCAAAGGGTCTACGATCTGACGGTGTCAAACCCCACACGCTGCGGCTTCAACTACGATGCGGAGGCGCTGCTGGGGCCGCTGCGGGACCCGCGCGCTCTGGCCTACGATCCCGATCCGCGGGGGATGAGGACCGCTCGGGAGGCCGTGGCGCGCTACTACGCCGGGCATGGGGCCCAGGTCCCGGTCGACGACTTAGTCCTGACCACCAGCACCAGCGAGAGCTATAGCTTTTTGTTTCGCCTGCTGTGCGACGCGGGCGACGAAGTGCTGGTGGCACAACCCAGCTACCCGCTCTTCGACTTTCTGGCCGACCTGGACGATGTGCGCCTGCGTCCTTACCCGCTGTTTTACGACCACGGCTGGTGGACCGACCTTGCCGCACTGGAGCGCGCGATTACGCCGCGCACGCGGGCTATTCTGGTGGTGCATCCCAACAACCCCACCGGCCACTGGACAGGCGCGGGCGAGAGGGAACGGCTGGAGGCGATCTGCGCGCGGCATGGGCTGGCGCTGATCGTCGATGAGGTCTTCCTCGACTATCCGTTGCGCGAGGTGACGCCGCCGCCGCAGAGCTTCGCCTGGGGGGAGCATCCTGCGCTGACGTTTGTGCTCAGCGGGCTGAGCAAGATCGCCGGGCTGCCGCAGATGAAGGCGGCGTGGATTGTGACGCTGGGGCCGGAGCACGAGCGCAGGGAAGCACTGGCGCGGCTGGAGATTGTGGCCGATACATTTCTATCCATGAATGCGCCGGTGCAGTTGGCGATGGCGTCGTGGCTGGGGGGCAGGGGAGCGATCCAGGCGCAGATTCTGGAGCGGGCGCGGGGAAACCTGGCGACAGTGCGGAGAGTCGCAGCGGAGTCTCCGGGGCGGCTGCATGTGCTGGAGGCGGATGCGGGATGGAGCGCGGTGCTGGGTTTACCTGGATGCGTGGGCGAGGCTGAGTGCGCGGAACGGCTGGCGCGCGAGCGAGGGGTGATTGTGCATCCAGGATCGTTCTATGGAATGGCTGAGGAAGGCCGCGTTGTGGTCAGCCTGATCGGACCGGCTGAGGAGTTTGCTGCAAGCATTCAGCGCGCCATTGACTGAGTTTTCCACATGTGGAAAGGCTCATGTTGCGCATGAATATAAGTATTCAACAATATCGGATATTTCTTGTATTGTTGGATTCAATAATATTTATAAATAACTGTTAATAAATTATTTATATTAGAAAAGGATTTGACGAACGCTCATCGCCAATGGTCGTTTTTGGCCCGTGACCGGGGAGCACAACGGTCTCGTCGGGCAGCGGGAGCAGCTTGTCGTGGATGGAGCGGAGGAGCATCGGTCCGTCGCCGCCGGGCAGGTCGGTGCGTCCAACGGAGCCCGAGAAAAGCGTGTCGCCTGCCAGCAGCAGGTTCTGTTCGGGGAGGTAGAGGCAGACGCTGCCCTGGGTATGCCCAGGGGTATGCAGGATGCTGCCGGAGAGGGCTGGCGATCCGTTGCGGACGGTCCCGATGGAGATGAGTTTGCCCTCGTCGAGGGTATCGTCGGGAGGGCGAACCTCGGGTGTTTCGACACCCAGCCAACCGGCCTGGACGGCCATCATTTTGACCAGCGGAAGGTCGTTCGGGTTGTAGAGGACAGGCGCGCCGGTGATCGCCTGAAGGCGCGCGGCCCCAGCGATGTGGTCGATGTGCGCGTGGGTGATGAGGATCTGCTTGGCGGTGAGCTTGTGGCGCTGAAGGACGGCGAGGATGCGCGGAATCTCGTCTCCAGGATCGACCACAATGGCCTCGCCGGAGACCTCATCGCCCAGGATGGAGCAGTTGCACTGCAGCGCGCCGACGGGAAGGACCTCGTGGATCATGGGGAACCTGGGAAGACCGCGAGAAGGGGTGCCGAGGTTACTTCTTTGGGGTGGACTGCTGGGTTGGCGTCCCGGAGAGGACAGAGTGGTCGGTGCTGGTGCGTGAGAGCATCACGGTGAGCGAGATGGAGATGACCATGAAGAGGATGGCGCCCCATGTAGTGAGCTTGGTGAGCAGGTTGGCCGCGCCGCGCGGGCCAAAGGCGGTCTGGGAGCCCTGACCGCCAAATGCACCGGCGAGATCGGCGGACTTGCCCTGCTGCAGCAGCACAACGCCGATCAGGAACAGGCAGACAATGACGTGAATCACAACCAGAAGAATGAGCATTGGTTACTCTGAATGACCTCGGAACTTGAAGTAACAGTGTATCACCGAGGGCGCGCTGCGGTGTGCCCGTCGTGCATGGGTTAAGATGGTTCGGATGGCTCAAGACTTCCCAATCGCCTTCCTCTTTCCCGGCCAGGGCTCGCAGTCCGTGGGCATGGGACGCGATCTGTACGACAACTTTGCCGCCGCGCGCGCTGTCTTTCAGGAGGCTGACGAAGCGCTTGGCTTCGCGCTATCGCAGATTGTCTTCGATGGACCGGAGGAGACGCTGCGGCTGACCGAACACACCCAGCCGGCAATCCTGACGGTTTCGACTGCGGCGGAGCGCGTGCTAACGGAGGCGATGAAGCCGCTGGGGATTGCGGCGAAGTTTGCGGCGGGACACTCGCTGGGCGAGTACTCGGCGCATGTGGCGGCGGGCACGCTGAGCTTTGCCGATGCGGTGCGCGCGGTGCGCCTGCGCGGGCGATACATGCAGCAGGCGGTCCCGGCGGGTGAGGGAGCGATGGCCGCGATCCTGGGGCTTGATCCTAGTTTGATCGCGACGATCTGCGAGCAGGTGGAGGACCAGTTGACGCCGCTGCCTGGCGATCCGGCGGCCTTGAACTTTGTGCCGGGAAGCGCGGTGGTAGCACCCGCGAACCTGAACTCGCCCGCGCAGACGGTGATCTCTGGAGCGGCGCGCGCAGTGGAGAAGGCGGCGGAGCTATGCAAGCAGGCAGGAGCAAAGCGCGCCGTGATGCTGCCGGTGAGCGCGCCCTTCCACTGCAAACTGATGCAGCCTGCGCAGGAGTCGTTGGCGAAGGATTTAGCGGGGCTGGAGTTTCGCGATCCGGTGTATCCGGTGGCGGCGAATGTGAGTGCGAGACTTATAACTACGGGAGTTGTCGCGCGCGAGGCGTTGGTGGCGCAGGTGACAGCGGCCGTGCGCTGGGTGGAGTGCATCGAGCTGCTGGCGGCGCAGGGAGTGACGCAGTTCATCGAGGTGGGGCCGGGACGCGTGTTGAGCGGGCTGTTGAAGCAGATTCAGGGCAAGGATGCCGCCCCTGCGCTGAATGTGGAGGATTCGGCAAGTTTGGAGAAAACGGTTGCGGCGATGAGAGACAGCTAGCCGCGCGCGCAATTCGACATGGGCTTTTGGCAATGCTACTGAGGGACAGTCGATGAGGATTGCTGGTTACAGAATAATGGCGGTTCTGGCTGGAGCACTGGCAGCGCCCTGTGCAATGGCAGTAGCCCAATCTGCTGTTGCGCCGCAACAGCCGGTAGAACAAGCTCAGGCGGCTGGAGCCTCGCAGGGAGTGACAGCAGAGACTACTCCCGAGTTTGAGGTGGCAACCGTCAAGCCCAGCGATCCCGCCGCATGCTGTGGACGGACATGGAGCCGCAACGGACGGCGCTTCGCCACCACCAACACATATTTGCAGTGGCTTATTCAGTGGGCCTATGGTCTTCAAGCCAAACAGATCGTCGGAGGGCCTGCATGGATGGAGCAGGACCGATTCGATATTGCCGGGGAGATCGAAGGCACAAAGATTCCTACGGACCCGGAGTGGAGGATTGCGGTGCAAAAGCTACTGGCGGACCGGTTCCAGCTACAATTCCATCACGAGAGCCGAGTGATGAGCGCCTACGCACTCTCGGTTGCGAGGGGTGGGCCTAAGCTGACTAAGAGCGATCCAGAGAAGGACCGTGAGCCAATGTTGGCGTTCAATGGAGGCGTTGGAATGACCATGCACGGTTATGGCCAGGATGTGACGATCGGGGCCTTTTTCGGCGACGTGCAGCGACTTGTGCTGGACCGTCCTGTTATCGACCGCACCGGCATTACTGGGACCTACAATCTCTTGCTCACGTTCACCCGGGAAGATCCTGGAGCGTTGGGCATGATGCAACTGCCAGACAATGCTGCGCCTAATTTGATAACCGCGCTCAGTGAACAGCTTGGACTGAAGCTGGAGGGAGTGAAGGCGCCTGTGGATGTATTGGTGATCGACCATGTGGATAAGCCTTCGGCCAACTGACGTGACGGGGATCGCGTAGATTGAGTGAAGAGGTCCAAATCATGAAGCGACCATCGACAAAGTTTGTTGACCGTATCACCACTGGTTTCATCAATCAACCCTACCTGCGTGCGGCTTCGACTGTCTTGTACGGTTTATTGGCAATAACGTATCTTCCTCCACACTACGCTGAGCATACATATCGTGTCCTGGGCTACTGCTTCATGTTTATGGTGATTTTCAACATCTATTTCCTAGCCAGGGCCGTTGACACATTGCATGTCGAAGACACTGTCCCTCTGCCCGACCAACTCGTGGGACTGCATCTTAATCAAAAGTAAGAATATGGAACGATCTCAATGTGACGTAATCCGCAGCATAGAACAAGCAAAACCAAGTACGAAATGCGGGGATTCTTCACTACGCTCAGAATGACAAATTCAAGGAGGAAGCAGATGCAGGCTGGCGATGTGGTGGAGAATTTTACGTTGCAGAACCAGGATGGGGTGAGCGTCTCGCTCAGCGACTATGCGGAGAAGCCGGTGGTGCTGTTCTTCTACCCGCGGGCCGATACGCCGGGCTGCACGCTGGAGTCGTGCGGGTTCCGCGACATCTTTGCCAAGTTCAAGAGGGCGGGGATCGTGGTGCTGGGGATCTCGCGCGATACGGTGGCGAAGCAGAAAAAATTCAAAGAGAAGTACGGGCTGCCGTACGACCTGCTGGCCGACCCCGATATGGTGCTGATCAAGCGCTACGGCCTGCTGAAGCAGAAGACGATGTACGGCAAGCCGGTGACAGGCGTTGAGCGCACGACGTATCTGATTGGGCCGGACACGGGCAAGGGACAGAGGCTGCTGCACGTGTTCCCCAAAGTGACTCCGGCAGGGCACGCGGAGGAGGTCTTTGAATTGTTGAAACAAAACGGGGCGCTCTTGAAGTCGGCGGGGAAGAAGTAGGGATGCCTTCGCTGATTGTGAACGGTGCGGTAGCTGCTGCGGCGCTGGGACTGGCAGCGGGCGGATGCGTGTATGCCTCGCTGTGGCCGACGTCGCAGATATTCGGGTGGACGCTGGTTGCGGGTGACGATGCGGACGAGATAGCGCTGACCTTCGACGATGGGCCGAACGATGCTGCCACGCCGCAGCTTCTGGAGGTGCTGGCGCGGCATGGCGTTCGCGCGACATTCTTTGCCATGGGCGACTTTGCGCGCGCGAGGCCGGAGATCGTGCGTCAGGTGGTTGCAGCAGGACACGTACTGGGCAACCATACGATGAGTCATCCGTGGCTGTCGACGCAGTCGGTGGCGCGGGTGCGTCAGGAGCTGGCCGACTGCAATGCGCTGCTCGAACAGATTACAGGCGCTGCGGTGAAGATTTTTCGTCCTCCCTTTGGTGCGCGGCGGCCGTACGTGTTGCGCGCGGCGCGGGAGTTGGGGCTGACTCCGGTGATGTGGAATGTGACTGGATACGACTGGAATCCGATTGGCGTGGATGGGATTCTCGCCAATCTGAACAAAGGAATTGCGCGGAACAGGCTGCGCGGGCGCGGGTCGAACCTGTTGCTGCACGATGGCGGACATCGCGCGATGGGCGCGGCGCGGATGGATACGGTGCGGGCGGTGGACCGGCTGCTGACGGCGCGGCTGGTCGCGTCGGAGCTGGGCGCGGCGATGCGGTTCGTTACGGTGGATGCGTGGGCGGGGCATGTGGCCTCGGAGTGATGGACCGGCTATTGATATTTCTTTTGATTCTTGAGCTATAAGCTATGAGCTATAAGCTAGGAGCGGTCGGCTTGGGGTTTGGACGGGGCGGCGAGGGCAAGCAGCGCGGCGCAGAGGGCGAGCGCGCCGATGGCGTAGAGTCCGCCTGCGAAGCTGTGAGTTAGGTCGCGCAAGAGGCCGGTGAAGTAGGGGCCGAGGAAGCCACCAAAGCCGCCGATGGTGGTGATGGTGGCGACTGCTCCTGCTGCGGCCGCGCCCCCCACCATGCGCGTGGTGAGAGCCCAGAATGGGCCCATGGTGCTCCAAAGGCCGATGGCGACCAGCGACATGGCAATCAGGGCGACGGGAATGTTGCCGGCGCGGGCGGCCCAGGCGAAGCCGGCGGCGGCCAGCATCATGCATCCGAAGAGGTGCCAGCGGCGTTCGTTGGTGCGGTCGGAGCTGCGCCCTATGACAACGGTAAATATGGCAGCGAGCAGGTAGGGCAGCGTGGCGTAGCGGGCAATGAGGCTAGCACTGGCGGCTGCCGCGCCCTTCTGCGAGAGGCTGCTCAGAATCAGCGGCATCCACAGATTCACGATGTAGACGCCGATCTGAATGATGATGTAGACGCCGGCCAGCATCCACACGGCGGGCATGCGGAAGGCATCCAGCAGATTGTGATGCACGGTTGCTCCGTAAAGGGCTTGGTCACGCTGCAACTCGCGCTGAAGCCAGAGCTTCTCGGCGGGAGAGAGCCAGGAGACCTTGTCGGGCGAGTCCTTGAGGATGAAGAGCACGGAGACGCCGAGCAGAACGGTGGGCACGCCTTCCATCAGAAAAAGCCATTGCCAACCGCTGAGACCATGGACGCCGTCGAGCTTGAGCAGGGCGCTGGCCAAGGGCGAACCCACCACTCCTGCCAGCGAAGTCGCGGTCATGAACAGGGCGACGGCACGCGCGCGCTCGTGCGATGGGAACCAGAAGGTGAGATAGAGCAGCATTCCGGGAACGAAGCCTGCCTCTGCCACGCCCAGCAACAGGCGCATCAGGTAGAAGGAGTGCGGCGTTGCCATAAAGACCATACTGGCCGAGATGAAGCCCCAGGAGATCATGATGCGGGCGATCCAGAGGCGCGTGCCGACGCGGCGCAGCAGGAGGGTGCTGGGCAGGTCGCAGAGCGCGTAACCGAGAAAAAAAATACCCGCGCCTGTGCCGTAGACCGTGTTGCTGAAGTGCAGTTGACGCTGGATGTCCATGGCCGCGAAGCCGACATTGACGCGGTCTACATAGGCAGCGATGTAGAGCACAAACATGTACGGAATGAGGCGGCGGGCGATGCGCCGGTAGAGCGCGCGCGGGTCGATTGGCACGGACTCGAACCCTTCGGGTGTAGCTTCCATTGGACTACTGTACAGGTTCGAGGTTCGAGGGGTTATATGCGGGCTTCGGCGGCGAGGATTTTCTGTTTGCGCTGGAGTCCCCAGCGGTAGCCGGTGAGGCTGCCGTCGGCTCCCACGGCGCGGTGGCAGGGGACGGCGAGGGCTACGGGGTTGGCGGCACAGGCTGCGGCGACGGCGCGGGCGGCGGTGGGCTTGCCCAGATCGCGGGCGAGGGCGGAGTAACTGCGCGTCTGTCCTCGCGGGACCTGTTGCAACGCACGCCAAACGCGCTGCTGAAAGGCGGTAGCGCGAATATCGAGCGGAAAGGTGGCTGCCAGGGGATGCTCGCTGGTCTGGCTGAGGACGAAGGCAAGGGCCTGGGCGAGCCAGCCGGTGTTGCCCTTGGCGGAGACAAGCTGCGCTTTGTGGAAGCGCTGGCGGAGGTCGGCGAGGAGTTCCGCGTCGTCGCGGCCGAAGAGGATGGCGCAGACGCCGGCATCGGTAGCGGCGGCCAGCATCCGGCCCAGTGGACCGGAGGCCGTGGCGTAGCGGATGACGAGACCCGCGCCGCCTGCGCGCAGTGTGCGTGGGGTCATTCCCAGGGAGTGCTGGCTGGACTCGTAAAGGCGGCTGGAGGAGCCGAAGCCTGCCTCGTAGATGGCGTCGGTGATGCGCTTGGCGGAAGCAGCGGCAGGCCGGACGATTGGCTTATTTAAAGATGCTGCGGGAGGTTTGGCCGGGCGCAGGGCATCCTTGAAGTGTGCGACTCGTTGGGCGCGGGCGAACTCTCCAGGGCTGACTCCGAGAACGCGACGGAATCCGCGCAGAAGGGTGAGGCGGCCGACGCCGGTGGCACGGGCCAAGTCGGCCAGGCGGGTGCGTTCGGTGGCATGTTCGGCGAGGTACTCGCTGGCGGCGGCTATGACGGCGGCCTGCGGGTCAGGCCGTGGCGTGGCGAGCTCCGGCTGGCAGCGCTTGCAGGCGCGGAAGCCAGCCTGCTCCGCGGCGGAGGCGGTGGGGAAGAAGCGAACGTTCCTGCGCGCGGGGCGGCGGCTAGGACAGCTTGGACGGCAATATATCCGGGTGGATTGGACGGCATAGAAGAACTGGCCGTCGGCGCTGGCATCGCGCTGCAGCACCTGCTGCCATTGGCGGCCGGGAAAGAGACTTGGCACTAGCGAGTTCGGATGAGTTCGAGGGCCGGGAGGGTGGATTCCCGTGGCTGGGGTGGTTCTGTGCCGCGGGGTTGCTGTGCTGTGGCTGGGACATGGTGTGCGCTCTCCTACCAGTATCGTCTCTCGCGCCGCACCGCGCGACACTCCGCAAAGTTCAGAGAAGTTACGGGCGGCCAGGTCTCGCGTCACTCCGGGCGGGGCAAAGGTCCCGCTTACTCGCCGGGCGAGTTGCGCCGGGGACGAAGCAGAAAGACCACTCCGTTGGAAAACAGTTCTTCGTCGGAATACCGGCTCAACTCCTGCCGTATCTCCGGGGTCATGAACTGACTGCCTAGACTGGGTCGAACGCAGGTCTCCTGGAGGATGTCGAAGTACCTGGAAAAGAGTTTGCGATAGTCTGCGAGGCGCAGTTTGTTGAGATAGGTATTGGCCGGATGGCGGTCTTTGCGCAGGTGCTCCCAGGGCTCCGTGCTTCGGTCCATGGGCTGATTCAAAGTATGGGGATACCACTCGAGGTGATGGCCGCCGCATATGCCGGTGAAGACCATCGGTTTGACAAAGAACACGCCATCGGGGTCCATGCTGGCGGCCACGATGCGGAGGACCCGATCCAGGGAGCCGCGGGGAATATGCTCGAAGACATCCTCCGAGAAGATGTAATTTACGCCGCGCTGCCGGGTCCAGAAGTCCTCTCCAGCGGCGTCGCCCACGGCAAGGCATTCACGGGGAAGTTGCACCGTCTTCCCGCGTTGCCGGGAGAGTTCCGCAAGCAAAGCGCGGCGCAGTTGTCGCTCGTTGATGAACCAGCGGACGGCCGACTTGATCGCGCGCTCCCAGCCGTTCTTTCGATAGACGCAGAGGAACTCCGCCGGAGTGCCGCGCAGGATGGGTTGATCCAGGTCGATCCCGGAGATATCCACGCCTTGCCCGAAGAACCAGATGAGCCGGTTGGGACGCGCCCCATAACCGATCTCAATCACCTTGCAAGCGGTAAGGGGGCGGCCGAGGAATTTCTGCGCAGTTTGTTCGTGCTGGAGATAGGAGGCCTGTAGGTCTGAAAAGTCGCGGTTGCGGGCGTCCGCCAGAGAAAGACGAACGAGCGCAATCCACTCCCGAACGCGATCCAGGGTGGAAGTCGACTTAAGCGACGACTTTGAGTCAGTCATATCGGACTGGCAAAACTAGGTGGATCATAGCATGGCGCCCGGTTGGTTCTTGCGTAAGATAGGTATTCGAACCGTTCAGTCGTGGCGTTGATTCAGCTGACTTGCGCCTACGCGATCGAGCGGATGGTCGATGTACAGGACGCGGTACTATAACCAGGGGATTGAGACTGTGTCCGCACTGCACATGCGATCCCATGTGCAAGCAAAGGAGACGATGAAGGACGCGCCCTCAGCTTCGCCTCATTGCTCGGACGGCTTAGCTGGCTGCGGATCGACTGCGGCGAGCACAGCGCAGGCAACGGCGGAGCAACGCTTCTGGAGGTGGACCGCGCTGGGGCTGGGAATCCTAGCCTTCGCCAAAGGGATTCGCCTGCCGAACTCATGGTCGTACACCCAGGCGCAGTTGGACTACAGCGCTGGATTTATTCGCCGCGGATTCTTTGGGGCCACATTGGGGCATCTGCTGCAACTGAACCTGTACACCCACTTCGCGGTGGTCTCGACCGCGCTGCTGCTGTTGCTGATGGCGGTGCTGGCGCTGCTGGCGCGCAGCTCGAAACTGGCCGAGCGCATGCCTCCGGGAGAGCTGCTGGCGGTATACGCTTCCAGCTACAGCGTGAGCTACCTGGCGCACCTGAACGGCTATCTGGACATACCGCTGGCTCTGCTGTGCGTGGCGCCGCTGCTTGTGCGCTCAACCCGATGGCGGCTTGCGGCGGCGGCCTGTGCGACGGTCATGGGTATTTTAATCCACGAGCAGTTCTTCTTCGCATTTCTCCCCTTGCTGATCGTCAGCGTCCTTTTCGGCGCGGCCACAGCCACTACGAGCGCGGAGCGGCGGCTGGCCTGGACCGGCGGGGTCCTGCTGGCTGTGTTGGGGCTGGGTTCGATGCTGTACTTCGTGCGGCAAGGCCCGATCTCCGCGAGCCAGACCGAGCAGATGCGGCAGACGATCACGCGCAGGGCCGCTGGCACGCTGAACCCAGAGGTATTCAAAGAGGATTCTCTGACGCCTCAGGAAAACCTACGGATCATGCAGTCGGTGTGGAGACGGCCTACCTACCTGCCGGCACAGATCGAGAGCCTGCTGCTGTTCGGCCCGACGACTGCATTGCTCTCCTGGGCAACGCTGCTGCTTCTGCGGCGATGGAAGCCGGGGAAGCATCGCTTGCTCTATGCGGGAGTGTTGCTGGCAACTCTTGCGCCGCTGAGCCTGCACCTGATGGGATGGGACAAGAACCGCTGGAACGAGTTGCTATGCCTGAATGCATTCCTTCTGCTGGCGATGGTATCGCGGCTGCTGGGGGGCGAGCCGGTCCGCCTGACGGTGCGGATGCGGCGCGTGTGCCTGCTGGTGATGCTGCTGAATATGGCATCGGGCGGAGGGATGCTGGACGATCGCCATATTCGGCCGTTTCCGTTCCTGCGCAATCCGGATGCGGCGGCACTCTCCGCCCCCAACGCAGACCGCTAGAACGAGGGGCGCGGCGCATCCGCACTCGCGTCCGGTAGTATCCTCCAGAAACTGACTTGGCCTGGCTGGGTCCAAAGCAACTGCGCCGGGTGGAGTTGCAAACTTCCTACATAGGAGTGCGGGACGCGCGCATAGACGTCGACGCTTACCGGCATCCAGGTTGCGGGTCCGGTCTGGATGCAGTGGAAGAGCATGGAGTCCAGATAGAACGCCTGGCAAAAATCCTTATACCCGTCGCCGTTCAGCGGCACTGGTGGGCCGATAAAGGTGTCGACCCCATGATCGGCGGCGTAACGGTCGATTCCCCGCGCAATCAACTGCCGCTGGAAGTCCATGTTTCCCATCAGGTCGTCCAGGGGGATGACGCGAATGGTGGTGTAGTAGGCAATCTGGCCGGGCTTGTCGAAGGAGAAGGCCGTATGAAGTCCCTTGGACTGCGCCACCTGCTGTAGAAAGAAGGGCTGCCCGGAGTCCGGACCGCGATAGAAATGGAGAAAGGAGATCTTCACCCAGCCGGCAAGGAGAACCAGCAGGCAGGCCCAGGCCATCGATAGGGCCAGCGCGGAACGGGAGCGTCCGAGGAATCTGGCTAGATGCGGAAGAAGAAGCGAGGTGACGCGGGCCAGAAGCAGCGACGCCAGCAGAACCCAGCTTGTGTAGTACCAGCTCCAGCGGGTCTCGTCCGACATGCGGAAGACGATGTAGCAGGCATGGCAAAGTACGCCGAGCGCGAAGGGCAACTCGACGAGGCGAAAGAAGAGATCGCGCCGCTTCCAGCCGAGCAGGGCCATGCACGGCAGGATGATGGCAAGCATGTGCCAGGCGGTATGGGGAAGATTGCTTCCCAGGCGGAGATGCAGGGTGGGATGGCTCTTGACCATGCCGCTGATGGGCTGGAAGATGCCGAAGTAATAGAAGTTGGAAGCAATATAGCCGCCCCATAGAACCAGATACACGGGGATGCAGAAGACCTGTAGCTTAAATATTGATGCGCGCAGAGTGACAGGAGCAGCCAGCCAAACCGCCAGCCAGAGGAATCCGATGATGAAGATGTTGTCCAGGCGGGCCAGGACGGCGAGGGCGGCGATCAGATTGAACAGAAGAGCGCGCACGGCGGTGGGCCCGCGGACAAAGTCATAAACAGCCAGGACGGATGCAGCTAACAGGCATCCGCTGAGGGCGCCTTCGGTGCCGAGCTGGGAGAGGAAGCTGAAGGGGACCAGGAGGACGAAGGCGATTGGCCAGAGGTTGTCGGCGACCTTGGCCAGGATGCGCTGGACCAGCCAGAGCATGAGCAGATCGCAGAGGCAGATGGCCGCAGCGATTCCATGGACTGCCGCGGCCTTGCTGAGCGATAGCTTGCAGACAAGGGCGCAGACCAGCATCCATAGCGGATGGTATCCGTTGGTGTTCATTACGCCGTTGAAGGTGCTGCCCAGTCCGTGGGCGAAGTTCCACGCGACCTGGAAGTAGAAGTAGCTGTCGTCGGCAAAGAAGACGCCCGGCTTGATGACGATGACAGCAACGTAGAGAGCGATCGTGAGCAGGAAACCTGCCGGCAGCAGCCGTTCCGCCAGGGACCTGGGGGGCGGAGTCACGGTTCCTCCCTGGTGGGGTGTGGCAGGCGCTGGAATGAGAGTTGAGGAGCGCTTACTTGGCGATCCGGGCCGAGGACGGCGATGGCGAAGTAAGGTGCGATATAGGTGGCAAACAGGGCGCAAAAGACGGAGATTTCCAATCCGAAGGTGCATAGAACAATGGTGCCGTTGATGCCTCCCTCCGGGGCTGTATGGGCAATCTGCGCCATGACGAGGAGGCCCCAGGGACTGCAACGGAGGTCCCCGAACAGTGCGTCGTACACCAGGAACAGCATCAGCCAGAGCAGCGGAGCGACCACCAGGACGCCAAGCCATTTCGCCCAGTGATAGGACTCTGCGGTGGGGCTGAAGGATATACCTGTGGTGGTATCCCCCTCGTCAAAGGCCTGTCCATTGATCTCGTGCATGTAGTTGTTGCCGAGTCTTATGTCCGGCTTGTCTGGCCAGATGACATGGGGGATCACGTTCAGAAACACCGCTTTGATGGGCCACAGGCCGAATTCCTTGCCGCGATCGGTGGCATTGATGAGTTCGTCGTCTGTAGCGATGAATTGCAGGCGGTCCATGAAGCCTTGCGACGTATTGTAGTATCCGGGGGACGCATCTACGATGGCCTCCTGGTATTTTTCCCGGGTATCCTCAGGGTGTTCGAGGAGCGGGAGCGCAACCTGTAAATTTTGGCTAAAAGACGCGTTATCCCCCCTGAAATCGCGACCGTACTGCGCATAGGGAAACAGATAGTGGAAGATGAGGAATGAGGCCATAAGGCCGGTGACAATCTGCCGTCGAGTGACCTGGTATTGCAGCGCGCAAACAGGGAGGACCCAGCAAAGCAGAGGCAGCAGCATTCCCTGCTTGGAGAAGTTCAGCAACCCCCAATTGAAGAAGTAAAATGCAGCGACCAGCGCCGTGGGCATGTTGATGCTGCGGGTGCCGCCGCTGCGGCGAACCTCGTACATGACGCCGATAATAATACCCAGAGGAATTAGCTGATCGAGCTGGTTGAATGCGCTGCCTAGCTTGGCCCCTTCTGCTCCAAGCAAAGCGATCAGCAAGCCGCCCCCAAAGCCGAAGACCATGCATCCGATGGATGCGCGATACATCTGGGAATCCTTGAGCAGGTTCTGCAGCAGACCTGTCCTGCGCGAGAAGCGGCGGGCGATGAGGACAGCGACCAGCAAGCCGGCGATGCTGCCAACGTACGCCGCGATGTCGGTTTGCGGGTCGGCCAGGTTGGAATCGGCAGGCTCCCCGAGATAGGCCTTATAGCAGATGCCGAGGATGACGACCAGAAGGGAATAGAAAAACACATATGCGCCAGAGATGCGGGTGAGCCCTCCGGCTATGTTGAAGGCAACCGCAGCGATCAGGATGAAGGCGACGCAGCCGATGCTGAAGTAGAAGGCTGTACCCTCAAACCTCTGGATCGCGAAGAGTATCGCTGCGAAGACGGCGACGCGGTCGAGGGGGACGCGTTCTGGAAAGGGGATGCGCACACGTTTATCCTCGAGTGTAGCAAAGCGAGGCTTGGGGGCAGCAAAAGCGCGGCGGGCTGGAGATTGCAGGATTGAAGAGAGACAGCAGCCGGTTATGTTCCAATACCTTTAAATGCAGAATCCGAGTTTTCAACATATTCCTCAGCTTGACGGACTTCGTGCGATCGCAGTGTTGATGGTGTTTTGCCATCATGCGCTTTCCATCCCATTGTTATGGTCTGGGGTGGACCTGTTTTTCATTCTTTCGGGCTACCTCATCACGACCATCCTGTTGCGCGACTGCAAACGGATGAGCTTCGGGAAGATGCTCGGCCGCTTCTATTTGCGGCGCGCGGAGCGGATTTTGCCCGCATATATTCTCTTTCTTCTAATCGCTTACCCATTCGTACGAACGGAATGGCATCACACGTGGGGTTATTACGTTTGCTTTCTGCAGAATGTGCCGCTTGCACTTGGTCTGGTGAATAGTAGCCCGCTGACTCCGCTGTGGTCGCTGGCGATCGAACAGCATTTTTATCTTTTATGGCCTGTTACGATCTTTTTTCTGCCCAACCGATGGCTGGTCCCGAGCATGCTGTTTCTGCTGATCGGCACTCCTGTGCTACGCAGCGTATGCACGCCCCTGTTCGCTCACTCGGCATCCATTTACGCGTTGACTCCGTTTCGCCTGGACGCCTTGGCGGCAGGAGCGCTCGGCGCACTCATCCTTCCTTCGTGCAGGGCCTCTGCCGGCATTCGGTCAGCCCAGATGGCCATGATCGTCGGGGCGATCTGCTATGCAGTGCTTGCATTCCATCATCCATGGTTCAGGCGTTCGGCGAACAGAGCTTTGTTCAACGGACTTTCCTACTCGCTGAACATATTAAATTCTTGGTGGTCTGTTTGTATGGGTCAGCCTCTCGCAGAAATCATGGCTGACTCGAATCCTGTCGACTCCGGCGCTGTGCTGGATTGGCCGGATCAGCTATAGCTTCTACCTCTTTCACCTGCTCGTTCTGATGCTCCTGCAACGCTACCTGACACGGAGCCTCGCCGCAGTCTGCGGTCTAGCGATTACGATTGCGATCTCGTCGTTGAGCTGGATTCTGATTGAAAAGAGAGTTCTCGCCCTTGGCGCATCCTATCGCAGGTCGAGCGCAGAAGTGTAGAGGATGTCCCGAGACAATGCGGAAAGCGTGTCATGAGACTGAACAGTTATTGAAACTTCACATCTACCGCAGGTTGAGAGTGAGTTTGTACAGCAACAGTTGAGAGTGCACTCTGTCGTCCCCGAAGATTGGTTCCCTGTCGACCAGTTGCTCGGAGTAGATTCCCTTCTCCGGTTCCGCGAGGTCGAATGTGATCGACCATCCGGGTTTGTAGCGCAGAATTCTGGGACGCAGTTCCGTCGTTCCATAGACGGGGTTGACGAATACGCCTGACTCTCCCGTAAGCAACGCCATCTGCTCGCTGACACTGCTCAGTACGACGCGATCGTTCGAGGGGTCGCGATCGATGATCCTGTAGATGGCCTGCGCTGCCTGCACATAGCTGTAGGACGGATTGCGCGACCAGAGGAGCAAGGTGCGTATCTGGTTGACGCAAGAGAGGAGAAGCATCGCGGTGAGCGCGGCGGTCACGAGCCGTACCGGAAGATGCCTCGACTGCGCCATTCCGGCGAGAGCCAGTACCAGAGCGATTGCCATGAGCGGCATGGGAACCAGGTAATAACGCGGAATCAGCCAGCCGTGATACACGATAAATGCGCCGTAGCCCGCCACTCCCAGCATGGATGCGATGAAGAGCGGCGATTGCCGCTTACGGCGAACGATCGGGAACAATAGCATTGCGGCGACGGCGACAAGATAGAAGAGGGGGCCCATGGTAGATCCCTGCTTAGCCGCCGCCCACACCGTAGACAATAAAATGCGGCCGTGGATACGGCCCTTGTTGATGGCGAAGAGGTTGCTAAAGTCGTCCGCAAGGCCGGCCCTCAGGACGATTGCACCGTAGGCAATCGCTATAACACCGGCGGCGCCGGCAGCGAGAGCCATGGGACGAAGGACCTCTCTGAAACTGAAGTTGCAGCGCGACGCCATGAGATAAAAGACGGCGGGATAGAGGCATATTCCGGGAGTCTTGGTGAATACCATTGCGGCGAGCAGCACGCCGACAGCGAGGCTGGGCAGTTTGTAACTAAGACCGGACTGGGCGCGGGTTATCGATGAGGCAGCCAACAGGGCCAAAAGACATTCGAGCGCGAGCAAGGGCTCAATCGTGCCCAGTCGCGAGTATGCGTAGTAGAAGGGGCAGCACGCGATCAGGAAGACTGCTCCCGCGGCGGCGAGCGGATGACTGTAACGCTTGACGAGAAGCCATACCGTGAGCAGGCTGGCAGCGAAGAAGGTTACATTCAACGCACGCAGCGCGACGATGCCGACTCCGGTGAAACGAAAGAGCGCAGTAACGACGACAGGATAGACCGGCAGTGCGACGGCAGGATTGAAGTCGCCCGGCAGACGCCATCCGCCGGAGAGAAAATGGCGCAGTGCCGCGCCGGCGTACCATCCCTCGTCGGTGAATCGGGCGGGATCGTCCCAGGGCGAGAAGTGGGGGAAGTCGGCCTTGAGGTGCAGGTAATGCAGCCCCACAAGCAGAAGGGACGCTGCGAGAAGCAGCGCGGAGAAGAATCCGTTCCAAACCGACCGTGATGCTTGTGTGCCATCCGTCATCGGAGATGTCCGCGCGGATGTGTCAACGTCTCCGTATCTTGGTTCGGCGACACTCATTGGAGGGCCGGTTCCGCGCATCGATCCGGCCTGGGCGTGAAGTTGGAGAAAAATCTCTTCAGGTTGAGGAATGGCTGTTCCAACAGACGGAAGCTGAGCATTGCGGCGACGACCGCGATAGCAAACTGGGAAACGGAGTAAAGGCCGTTTCGCAGGGTCCCATTATGAGTCATGACGGCAATAAGTAACGGCAGGCGGTTGGCATAGAACGAGGGCAGGACGGAGTGCATGATGTACAAGCCGTAGCTATAACGCCCGAAAAACCGTAGCCACGAAGCGCTACAGAGGCGGGTGAACCAGCCCGCGGGATTGAGCGTCAAGGCGCCGAGCGAGGCGAAGAAGATTGCGTTGATGGTGTATCCAAATCTCATCATGAACGGACTGGCGCGCTGTATGCCGTGGATGCCAAGGTATAGCCCGATCATGACGATCGCACCCAGCCATACAAACAGGGGAGCGGCGCTGAGGATACGCGTTCGATACCCGTGGCGCACGGCCATAGCGAGGATGCCGCCAGTCAAGAGGGTGTCGGCGCGGCAGGCAAGACTCACATAAACAACCTCGGGCGCGGTGTGGCGGCTTATAAGATAGGTCCTGGTGGCGACCGAGGCGAGTGAGAGCACTACAGCCAAGGGGATGAGGCTCCGGGTGCGCTTGAATAAAAAGATAAGCAGCGGCCAAACAAAATAGAACTGCTCTTCGACGGCGAGCGACCAAAAATTGTACAGAGTCCCGTGTGGGCCGAAGTAGAAGTTGAACCCAGGGTAGCGAGCATCGATAAATATGCGATTGGTATAAGTCAAAAGCGGGAGAAGCTGGTGTCCCCAGACAATATGAAGCGCCGGCGCGAAGAGGATGAACACCAGGACCACTGCATAATACAGAGGGAAGATCCTAAGGACGCGCCGCATGTAGAAGTTGCGGAAGTAGTGCCGCGAGGCGAGAGTATCCAGCAGGATACCGGTGATAAGAAAGCCGGACAATACGAAGAACAGATCGACACCAATCCATAGGGAGTCGACGAATTCCTGCATCCACAGATGTTCGACTCCTCCGGCACCGACGTGCGGCTTGAGGAGATGATGGCCCATCACCAGCAGGATCGCGACACCGCGAAGACCATCAAGACCGGCAAGGTGGGGTCCACGAGGCGGCGCGAGTTCTGGAATGGACCCGCCGGACGGTTCGGTCATGTCTCATTATCCATCGTCTGAATAGGAATCTCCGTTTCAGTCCCGACTCGCTTGGATTATATCGCTGAGCAGAATGGCAAGGGCTAAACTGGAACTCCAGCCGGAAACAGAACGATTCCGTGCCGCTTACTTAGGGATTGCGCAAGGTGTCTGAACATCTCGCCGCCGATAGAAGATAAATTCAAAATTTTTAGAAACTTCATCGCCTGGATACGCGGACATACTCAAAGTCAGTTCGCACGGCTCATACAGCTTCCAGAAATCCGGCAAACGAGCCAGTTCGTATTCTCCCAGGTAGTGCCCAATATCATTCGTCCGGAGCAAGGGGCCGTTCCCTGAGATGGGGATGATGTATTGGGGCCGTCGCGCCAGAACGCTTGCCCCATCCCCTTTCATGTGTCCAATCTCCCTAACCGTCGGCAGATCCAGGGGAACTGGGTTTCGCCTTGCAATCTCCCGGTCGTTGAGCCCCAGCATGTCGATAAAATTCAACCCATCGGCGAAGTAGGCGGTGGTTCCAGCGATGTCGATGGCGACCACCGACCCGGGCGCCCAATGAGCGTCAATGTAATGGCCCATCGCCTCTCCCAAACGTGCTGTGGTGTCCCGGCCCATTGGATTCTCCGCGGATGACGCAAACTGGCGGGCCGAGACCAGCAACAAAAGGAGTGAAACCATCGCCGCGCGGCCCGCCGTCCTGAGCCCATCCAGATGGCCAATGCCCCGAACCAACGCGACGGCCATCAAGGGCACCAGCGGCACCATAAACCGGAAGGCCATCATATGATCGCCTCCGCTATCGACGATGTAGGCCGCGTAGGCCGCGACGCAGGCCCATAATCCGGCATCGAAGCGGGTCATCCGCCGCTTGGCCATCGCTGCGACGCTGACCGCCAATAACATCGGCGCAAGGAACGGCGCACTCCTGGCATAGAGTCTGCAATACTGAATTCCGACGATCGCGCGCCAGTAAAGAGGGATTCCATATACTTTTGCGTAGTAAGTGTTTGGCAAAGCGGCATGGTAGTAGAACAGCCGGAATATCTCCCATGGCAGCACTGCCAGAGCGCAGGCAGCAGCCGCCAGCGTCACGTCGGCCATCCGTCTGCGCAAGGTCACGGTCCTCCCCAGCGCAAGACAGGCTAGCAGCGCTACCGCAGCCACCACGCATGCGTCCGGGCGCACGAACACTGCCAACCCGAGCAGTGCACCGCCCGCCACAATCTTGCTTCGCCGTCCAGTCTCGATATATTCGAGCGTCACCAGCGTCGCCATCGCCAGCATCGCCGCGAACAGCGCCGCATCCAATCCTCCAAGGTCCCAGACCAGCATCGGCCACGAGGCGATCGCCAGCGCACTCACCATTGCCGCAGCCGCGTAACCGTCCCTGCGCGCCGTGTAACGCCAGAGGAACACCAGCAACGCCGCGTGACTTACAAACCCCACCGACCGCGCTGCCAACAGCAGCGGAATGCGAGCCATCCCCAAGGCAGCAAGCAGAAGCAAATGGAGTGGACTGGAATAGCCCTCCACCGGAGCACCGCTCAGGTTCCACCTTGGCCCATACCCTTGAACCATGTGCCGGGCATAGCGCATCGTGATGAACTCATCGTCACAGTCATACCGCCAGTTCCTGTGCAGACAGACAAATGCCAGCAGAATGGCCCAGGCAAGCGTCGTCCAGCACACGGCCTTCATGCCCCGGCCCATCGCGCCGTCTCTCGAACCGGGTAAGAGGTCTTGCGCGGGGGTGTTGCCAGAGATCGCCGAGGGGGCTGAGCTCTGGTATTGAGATGCGCTCATACTTGACCCGAGTGTAGCAAAGCGATGCGCCCTACGGGTCTTGCATGACTGCAGGCAGAGCGAGCGAGCGGCCGATCATGGGGTGCTTGCGGGTGAAGTGCGTTTGGACGAGGCGTAGGGGACGAGGCGATCTTTAAGGCGCAGAAAGAATTCCTCGAAGTAGCGCCGCGAGAGGAAGCAGACCAAGGTGACGAAGGCAAGCACGCCGCAGAAACGCAAAAGGAGAAGGCCCGCGGTGAGCTCAGGCAGGGGGTGGCTGAGGTCCGAGAAAAGGTCCTGGTAAACCTTGAATCCAAGGACATGGAAGAGATAGAGGCCATAACTGATGTATCCATAAAAGCGCAGCGGCCGGGTGATGCGGAAGACGCGCGGATGGCTGCCGAACTGCAACGCCAACAGAAGCAGGGCGGAGAAGAGAAGGATAAACGGCTCGGGCTGAAAGGCAGCCCCGGCGGCGGTGGATTTGCTCATGAGTTGCAGACGAAATCCCACGATGAGCAGAGCCGCGCTGAGCAGACCCGCGCCCAGCGTGCAGTGACGCACTCGGGCGAGAGTAGCGAAGGGAGTACGCAGCAGGATGGCAATGAGGGCACCGGCAGCCAGATTGTCGGTTACCAGCCATGTGGCCGAATAGGGGTTTCCCATGGGGAGAATTCCGCTGACGGAGAGATATCGAAGCAGGGGCGATAGAAAGATGCTTCCCAGGCAAGCCATGGCCAGCCAGGGAGGACGCAGGCAGCGCACCAGAGACGGCCACACCAGGTAGAACTGCTCCTCCACCGCAAGAGACCAGAGCGGACCATAACCCAGGCCAAATCGCGCCGTCGCAAAGTTCGCCATATAGAACAGACAGAGCAGAAAATACATCCAACTGACGCCGCTGTAGAAGCGAAGGATGAGCAAGACGACCAGGTAGAGCGGAAGAATGCGCAGGGCGCGGCGGGTGTAGAAACTCTTCCAGTAGTTGGGGCGGGCGCGGGTATCCAGCAGGATTCCCGTAATGAGGAATCCGGAGAGCACGAAGAAGAGGTTGACTCCGAGCCAGCCGGGGGAGGCGAGCAAGGACAGGAACTTCACTCCGGGAGAGATCGAGATCGCCGGGGGAAGCCACCAGTGGAGGCCATGGTAGAGGACCACGGCAAGCACCGCGACCCCACGAAGCGCGTCGAGCCCTGGCATCTCGCGCTTCAGCAACGTACTGTGGAAGGGCGTCGCAGGGGACGGGGAGAACTCCGTGGTGTGATCTGGAGGGCTGAGTATGCCCATCGATACCGTCCATTCAGCCGAACTTTACCATGCCCCAGGGAAGCGCTCGCAGGCCAGCCGATAACGAAGGCTAGCATACGCTCGTCGGTGGGGAGGAGCTACCTAGGTTCCTGCATGCAGAAGACGGGCAAATTCTTTTGATTTGGCGTCTGCGATCGCATATCGTTCAGAAGGAGAGACTCTGTTCTGATGAAGAGCACCAACATGGCGCAAGAGGGCGGAGTGGAGGCATTCGGCGAGCAGTTACGGATGGCCCGCGAAGAGCGTGCCATGACTGTGGAAGCCATCTGCGATGCGACCAAGGTGTCCGCCAGGCATATTCGCGCTCTGGAGGCGGGAACGCTGGGAGAACTGCCGGGGGGAGTCTTCCGGCGCGGTTTTGTGCGCAGCTACCTGGGCGCCCTGGGGCTGGAGGAAGGCCCCTGGATGAGGCGGTTCGAGGAGAGTTGCCGGCAAAGCGGGGTGAGCGAACCGGCGGTGTCTGAGTGGGCCCAATTTGCTGAAAACGTGAAAAACAGCCGAATTGTACGGCGTCGCCGCATGGGGATTCGATGGGCGGGAGTGGGAGTAACGCTGACTGCACTGGCCCTGGGGGGGTGGTGCGGGTGGAGGCTGGCCACTCATCGGGGGCTGCTTCCCGCGATACCGATTTGGAGGGTTTTGAAGTCTTCTGTTGACAATGCCCCCTCCAGGTAATTTACTGTTTCCTCGATTGAAATTGTCTGTTACCGCGCGCTGAGAATTATTTTGCCAACGCGTGTTGCATTTACGGCATGACCGCTCTTCGGCATTTGTGCGTATCGGAGGCCGGCGAGCTCAAGGTAAACGTAGATAAATAAGGCCGGCAAAGCCCGTCGGATGTATGTAAGTAGGTTCTTCAGGAGATGATGATGACGCTGTCTAGACGCTGGGTTCGCGGTGCTGTGTGGGTTGTACTGTTGATGGTGGGTTCGGTTCTGGCCCGTGCGCAGGAGGTCTCGGGAAGCATCAGCGGGACGGTTGTGAATGCCTCGGGGGCCAGCGTGAGCGGCGCCGTCGTGACCTTGACGAACACCGACCGGGCGTACGTCGAGCGTACCCTGAAGACCGACAAGGCCGGCTTGTACACGGCCCGGTCGCTTCCTCTGGGAACCTACTCCTTGACCGTTGCCATGCAGGGTTTCAAGACGTTTACCGAGACGGGCATTGTTTTGAACGCCAACGATGCGCTGAAGGTCGATGGGAAACTAGCTGCCGGCAGCGCCACCGAAACGGTCACGCTGGTTGCCAACAAGGCGCAAGTCAATCTGGAAAACGGAATGAGCGAGGGACTGATCACGGGCACGCAGATCCACGACCTGCCGCTGGTCACCCGGAATTATGAACAGTTGCTGACCCTGCAGCCAGGCGTGATGTACGCCGGATCGGGCAGCGACCAGTTGTATATCGGCAAGTCGCTTCCCTACGATACGACGGGCGCGAGCCAGCCGAACTTATCGGTCCCGGCGTACTCATCGACCTCGGTGCCGAATCAGGTCCTCTACTCGATTAACGGACTGAGCCCGTCGCAAAACAGTTGGACGCTGGACGGCGGGGACAACGTGGACCACGGGACAAACCTACAGCTTCTGTCGTACCCCAGCGTGGACGCCATCTCGGAGATGGTGACCCTGCGCGGCACCTACGAGGCGGAGTATGGCCACAGCGCCAGCGGGCAGATCAATGTGGTGACAAAATCAGGCACCAACGACTTCCACGGTAGCGTCTATGAGTATCTTCGCAACGACGCCTTAAACGCCAATAATTTCTTCAACAATCTGACCGGCGTCGCACGGTCCCCGATGCGCTATAACGACTTCGGCTTCACCTTGGGCGGGCCAGTGGTGATCCCGCACCACTACAACGGCAAGGACAAGCTCTTCTTCTTCTTCTCGCAGGAGTTCCGGCGTGAGGTCCAGTACGCGTCCGTGACGGCCTATGCCCCGACGTCCGATGAACGTAACGGAATCTTTACCAACTCTTACATTCAATCGGGCGGCACCTGGACAACCTCTCCAGTGGCTGTCTGCCAGGGCCCCAACCAAGGACCCTGCCAAAACTACACCACCAGTTTCGTTGGCACCACCGGTATTCTTTCTCCGACGGCGCAGGCCTATGTCCACAGCATCTACAACACAGTTCCGCTGCCTAACAGCGCTCGGGATATCGGGCTCGGACTCGACCCGCATACCGAGGTCAACAGCATACGCAACCTCTTCAACGACTCGCAGCAGTTTGCACGCTTGGACTATGCGCTCAACTCGAGGACCAACCTGTTCTACCGGATTGTGCATGACAGCCTGCCTTCGGTAGAAGGCGGGGGACTCTTCGTAAACGGCGGTTTGCCCGGGGTATCGACCACGCATACCAAGTCGCCGAGTACCCAGGAACTGGGACATATCACGATTGCCGTTCATCCTTCGATGCTGCTGGATCTGGGTTATGCCTACACCAACGGTCAAATCGTCAGCACTCCGGACGCACCGGTGTCCTACGGCACAACCCTTATCAACCCGGTCCTTCCGTTCCCCTCCGAGCTTGGCGTAGTTCCGTCCATCTCGTTCAGCGTGGGAAATATGACAGGGATCACGAGCAACGGCCTCTACGCCGACCACAATTTCACTCACAACGGGTTTGGCAGTATCACCAAGATCAAAGGGCCGCACACGCTGAAATTCGGTCTCGACTACACCCACTACGAGCGGACGGAGAATAACACCAACACCAACGCTCAGGGCAATTTCACCTTTGCCCCAGCGTTAGCTCCTACAGCCGCACAACAGACTGCGCTTGGCGCGGTGGCGCCCAGCACGTACGATTCTCAGTGGGGAAATTTCCTGATCGGCAATGCGTCAGGAGGCTTCTCGCAGGCCAGTGTGGATCCGACCGCAGACATGAATCAGAACATGATCGAATTCTACGGGCAGGACGATTGGAGAGTGTCGCCCCGCTTGACCGTGAACCTGGGTGTGCGCTACAGCTACTTCGCTCAGCCGTCCGACAATAGCAAGGAACTGAGCAATTTCGACCCAGCCTTATTCAACCCCTTCTATGAGGAGACGATATCCAGCACCGGAAGCCTATGCACAATAGCCGGGCAGACGTCGCCGGCATACACTTATTCCGCGACCGGCGTGTCTGTTACCTACACCCTGGCCAACTGCCCCAACGCGAATGGGTTGAACCCGTACCAGCCGAATTTGGTGGCAGATCCGGTGAATGGCATGATCCTTGGCAATCCGGACTTCATCAAGGCCGAGCAGAATGTGCATAATGCAAATTATCCGTTCAAGGAACCTGTGAGCACAGGCACTCCATCGCAAGCACAATCGCTTGAGACCCATGGCTCTCCCTTCGGTCAGGCAGTGGGTCAGGCGGAGAAGCATGATTGGGCGCCCCGTCTCGGCTTTGCCTATGACTTGTTGGGGGACGGCAAGACGGTGCTGCGCGGCGGCTACGGAATTGCGTACGACAATGCGTCCCTCAACCAGTACGAGCTGGAAGTGTTCAACAATCCTCCCTATACCACTGTGTATAACTACACAACATCGCCGCTGGATTCGGTGCCTACCGCGCCTGGGCAAAACCTAGCTCCGCCGACGCTGTATGCCACGCCGGTGATATTCAAGACGCCGTATGTTCAGCAGTACTCGCTCGATGTACAGGCGGCGATCGATCCTACAACGACGTTGGACCTGGCCTACTTCGGGAACCACGGAACGCATCTGCAGGGTGTAGTTGACATCAACGAGGTTCAACCCGGGGCATTTGTTGCCAAGACCATCGGCTATGCCCAGGGCGGGGCGTCCTGCATCATGTTCAACAGTCCGGCGTGCGAGGCGCCGTTGAACCAGATTCGTCCCTACCTCGGCTACACCGCGATCAACGCTATGCAGAACGTCTTCAACTCGAACTACAATTCATTGCAGTTCAAGGTGACCAAGAGGTTCAGCGGAAAGAGCTTGATCGATGCAAACTATACCTGGAGCCGCGGCATTACCAACTCGCCGTTCGACACCGGTTCGGCGGCGCAGAACACTTACAACCTGTCGTCTGAGTACGGGGCCAGCCCGCTCAATCGCAACAGCGCTCTTACCGTCGACGGAGTGTGGGAGCTTCCGTGGATGAAAGATCAGAAGGACCTGATGGGCGAAATCCTCGGCGGATGGGAGATGACCGGTATCTTTACCATCGACTCCGGTCTTCCGCTTACAGCCACCATGGCCGCCGGCGGTACGGTGAACTATGGCGGGCTGACCAGCACGTACAACAATACAACCAATGGCGGCCCAGTATCCGATGCAGCTGGGCTTGGAATCCTTCAGGGGAGCATGGCGCGTCTTCGCCCGAACGTTGTGTTGAACCCGAACCAGGGTTACGGTCAGGTGAATCTGAGGACGAGTGGGCCTGGCGGGTTCTGGTTCAACCCGACTGCCTTCGTGGCCCCTTCGCCTACCGGATTCCAGCTAGGCAACGAGAGACCGGGAGCGATCATTGGCCCTGGGATCGACAAGATGGACTTCGGGCTTTTCAAAACCTTCAGAGTCTACCACGCAACCACCTTCACGCTGCGCGGCGAGGCATTCAATGTCCTCAACCACGTCAACTGGGGATCGATCGATACGGTTGCGACAGACAGTCAGTTCGGCCGGGTCACGTCGACTCGGGACCCGCGCATCCTGCAGGTTGCCGGCAAGATCAACTTCTAACCAAATCCACCCGAACGGCGCCTGCCCTCCACGGCGGGCGCCGTTTTCATTTTAAGTCCATGGAATACGCCGCTCAGGCCCGATGGACAGTTCACGCTACATCCAACCGATGCAGTATCTCGCATTTCATGGTTTAGTTCTCGCCGCAGAGCTTCCAGGTTTTGCCGCATCCACAGTGCGAGGGTAAAATTAGGAGGTTGCAGTGAAATCGGAACCAGAAGCGATGGAGGTGTTGTTTGGCGAAGCGCGACCGTTTTTTGTTTACCAGTGAATCCGTGACCGAGGGTCATCCAGACAAGATTGCCGACCAGATATCGGACGCGATTCTGGACGCCTGTCTGGCACAGGACCCGTTTAGCCGTGTGGCATGCGAGACGTTGACCTGCACCGGGCTGGTGGTGATTGCCGGTGAGATCACTACTCAGGCGTATGTGGACTTCCAGAGCGTGGTGCGCGGGACAGTTGCTGCTATCGGCTACGACAATGCACTGTATGGCTTCGATTCCAATACCTGCTCGGTGATCTCGACCATCAACAAGCAGTCGGGCGATATTGCGATGGGCGTGGATACGGGCGGAGCGGGCGACCAGGGAATGATGTTCGGCTATGCGACCAATGAGACCCCGGAGCTGATGCCGTTGCCTATCTCGCTGGCGCAGAAGCTGACGCGGCGGCTCAGTGAGGTGCGCAGGAGTGGGCTGATGTCGTACCTGCGGCCCGACGGCAAGAGCCAAGTGACGGTGGAGTACGACGCCAACCAGAAGCCGGTGCGCGTGGATGCGGTGGTGATATCGACCCAGCACGCGGACAACGTGGGCAACGAGGAGCTGCGCGCCGACATTCTGAAGCATGTTATCCAGGCGGTGATTCCGGCGAATCTGCTGGACGCGGGAACCAAGTACCACATCAATCCGACGGGGCGGTTTGTAATCGGCGGGCCGATGGGCGATACCGGGCTGACCGGACGCAAAATTATCGTAGACACCTATGGCGGCATGGGGCGGCATGGCGGCGGCGCGTTCAGTGGCAAGGACCCGACCAAGGTGGATCGCTCGGCCGCGTACATGGCGCGCTATGTGGCCAAGAACATCGTTGCGGCGGGGCTGGCGGAGCGCTGCGAGGTGCAACTGGCCTACGCGATCGGCGTGGCTGAGCCGGTCAGCGTACTGGTGGATACCTTCGGTACAGGCACGGTGGATGAGGACAAGCTGGAGGCGCTGGTACGGGCCAACTTCTCGCTGACGCCGAAGGGCATCATCGAGAGCCTGAACCTGCGGAGGCCCATCTACAAGGCGACCGCGGCCTACGGGCACTTTGGGCGCGAGGGCAAGGACTTCACCTGGGAGGCGACGGACAAGGCCGCTGCACTGAAGGCCGGTGTGGCCAAGGCGGTTGCAGCAAAATAGATTGTTTCCAGAGATAAGCGACGGGCGGACTCCCTCGGGTTCGCCCGTTTTATATTGTGTCGAGCAGGACCGAACCTGCGACAAGCGCGGGATACGGTATGGTGGAGGGATGGGCGGAGGAGCGGGTATACGGCGGCAATTGCCACCCTGGGCGATGGGTCTGGCGATTGCGCCGCTTGGGTTCTACTACGGGTTTGTGTCGACGGCAACGCCGATTCTGCTGGCGGCGCATCACGTCTCGGTGGGCAGGATCTCCGAGGTGTCGGCGATCGCATTTTCGCCGACCTTCTGGGCGTTCCTGCTGTGTCCGGTCCTGGATGTGCGCTTCAGCAAGCGGACCTACGCGCTGTTCTTTGCAGGCGTAGTCGGCGGTGTGCCTGGGCGTGTCAACCTTGTTGACGGCGAACCTGGCGGCGTATACGGCGGTATTGACAGTGGGATGCACGGCGGCGGTGATGTTCGGCAATACCCACCAGGGATGGATGCCGGACGTGATCCAGGACCAGCATTATTCGCATGTGGGAGCAACCACCAACGTGGCCAACCTGGGTGCGGCCGGGCTGTTTGCGACGCTGACTGTGGTGCTGGTGCGGACGCTGCCCGCTGTGCCCGCAGCAGGGTTGCTGGGGCTGACCGTGATGCTTCCGACGGCGATGCTGTTCTTTATTCCCCTGCCGGCCAAGCCGGCGCGCGGGGTTGCTGAGACGTTCGGGACCTTCTTTCACGATCTGTATGTCGTGTGCAAACGCCCAGGTTGCGTCCTTGGCCTCGTGTGTTTCCTCTCGCCGACTGCATGTTTTGCGCTATCGAATTTGTTCTCGGGAACGGGCGCGGACTTTCATACGCCGGAGTACCGGGTGACGGCGCTGACCGGGCTGGGTGTGGCAGTCGCGTGTTCGCTGGGCTGCCTGGCGGGGATATGGTTCTGTAGCCGGTATCCGCGGAGGATGGTGTATATCCTGACCGGATTCGGTGGCGCGACGGCAGCGCTGGGGCTCATCTGCACGCCGCATCTGCTGCCCTGGTTCGCGGCTGGAGTGCTGACATACACCTTTTCTCAGGGGATCAACTACACAGCGTTTTCGGCGCTGTGCTACGAGATTGTGGGGCCGGGCAATCCGCTGGCTTCCACGCAGATGGCGCTGCTGGCGGCCAGCGCCAACCTGCCCATCAGTTATATGACGGCGGTGGATGGCCACTTCCATACGACGCATGGGCTGGCGGGAATGCTTGCGGTGGATGCGCTGTGCAGCGCGGCTGTGGGAACGCTGCTGCTGGTGATCTTCCACAGGATGGGGTATCTGGGCAGGAAGCCGGAGGTTGCGCTTGTGGCAGGGTAGACTGGTATTACTTCCCGCAATTGCATCTCACTCTTTATTACGTCTCTTGGAATCGAGGGCTGCGGATGCTGATCAAGTCTGAGTTCGACATTCAGTTTCAGTTTGCGCACTCGTCGGCGATGGTGGCGATGCTGCATCTGCACCCGTCGCTGGAGCGAAGTGTGCGCAAAGGCAATGTACTGGTGGTGGAGCATCTGAGGGAGGGCGTGGGGCCGGGGTATGGCGAGCTGATCGGGACGCTGGAGTATAGCGACAGCTTCGGCAATCGCTGCTCGCGGTTCGTGGCGCCGCAGGGGTTGCTGCGACTGAGCGGGACCAGCACCATCGACGTGGAGGGTGCGCCGGAGCTGGGAGATGCGGATGCGCGCCAGTCGCCGATTGCGGAGCTGCCGAGCGAGGTGTTGCAGTTTCTGCTGCCCAGCCGGTACTGCGAGGTGGACCGCTTTACGCCGGTGGCGCAGGACCTCTTCGGATGGATGAAGCCGGGATGGGAGCGGGCGGCGGCCATCCGCGACTGGGTGCATGAGAAGGTGCGCTTCGACTACATGACGGCGCGGCCCACCAAGACGGCGATGGATGTCTTCACGGAGCGGGTGGGCGTGTGCCGCGACTTTCAGCATCTGGCGGTGACGCTGTCGCGCTGCCAGAACATTCCGGCGCGCTATGCCACGGGATACCTGGGCGACATTCGCTGGCTATACACCGGGGCGGGCGACTTCAGCGCGTGGTACGAGGTGTGGCTGGAGGGACGCTGGTGGACGATGGACGCTCGCCACAACGAGGCCAGGCCGGGACGCGTGCTGATGGCAACGGGACGCGACGCGGCGGACGTGGCGATAACGACCTCGTTCGGCAACGCGGAGCTGCGGCACTTCTATGTGGAGAGCCAGGAGGTGCTGGAGGATGGGACGGTGGTGCCGCCGCTGGCGGTGGAGGCTGGCGGGACGGTGGGATGAGCGGGTGGCGCGTTGAGAATTAATAAGTTTTGTTAGGATAGATCGGCCTATACTGGCGGTCAATGGAATCCGAGCCGGAACAGGATCGTTCAATTCAGGCAGAAGTGCGGCCTGTGAGTCGATTTCTGCGATTTGTCTTGGCCAGCATTGCCGCCCTCGCACTTGGCGGCATCATTCTCGGTGTCTCGCGTGCAACGGGCATGTTGGTGGGAGGTGCCAATGACTTCTTCTTCCCGTTTTACCTTTGGCAACTCGTGCAATTCACCCCTGTCGTTGGTATCGCCGCCGCCGCCTATCCGCGTCGATGGCTCTCCGGCCGTCACAACGCTTTAATCGTGGCGGTGGTTGGTGCGGCAATGGGTGCTGCGGTGGGAGTCCTGTGCTACTACGTGCTCCAGGAACGGATAGCGTGGTTGAGTCATCATGCAGCAACAAACACCCGCTATGCGTTTTGGCTGGTCACGCCTGTCTTTGAATTTCAAATGGCATCATGCTGGATCGCTACAGGCGCCTTAGCCATGCTGGTGACCTTGACCCGCAGAACACGAGCCGTGTTGGTGGCCGTGGCCGTGCTCTGCGTGCTGGCGGTGGTTCTCCCATCCCCAATATTCAACTTTGCAAGGCATAATCAGGATCTCACGGTAGCTTTTGTAGTTCCGGCCAATCCTGGCACAATTGCGGCAAAGCAGCCGCGTTTTGGTTACTCCGGTGGCGGTTGCCTAAATTATGCAGGAACAGATGCAGTTGAGGCCCATGTCCTGGATGCAGTACGCAAGGCGGGCCTTCCCGGCCCCTATCGTGTAGCCAACGTCGCTCGATGCGGAACGGGGAAGAAGGCCCTTCAGATTATTGTTTTGAATCCTCCTATCCCCGCCGAAGCGCAGCTACCGCAACCGGACGGTACGGAGTTGATTTATGTTTCAGGCCAGGATGGTTGGCGCACAATCCCCGCGCAAGCTCGAACGCTCGGCCGCAATGTTGAGATTCATGGGCCAAAATCTGGTGACCGTTGGGTGGCATTTTATTGGATTCGCACTGCGGCCTATCCAGAAGCATTCGGAGAAGCAGTTCGCCCCGAGTGACATGTTGTGCAGGCTAGTTCCGTTTCTCCTATTTTTCTTAACCACCTGAGCAGACTTCCTCAAAACATGTATTACTCCCGCCTAACCCCGGCCTGCGTTGACTCTTGGGGTGAGGGTGGGATATTCTGGAAGCTCGCGCAGCTCTATGTCTGCACGTCATCGGTAGGCTGTGTCCTTAATCGGGCGCGGCATGTTATGGCGATGCAGCAAGATGGGGCAGATCGTGGATTCGCCGGGAGCAGATTGACCGGGAGCAGCTATCAAGAGGGCTGCCCTGAACGCACCCACAACCACACACAGGCAATGCGCGACTTCCAGGCTTCAAGGCCTTCAAGCGATCAGGCAGGGAGCGAAGTACGGCTCCGATATGCCTTGCGCTGTGCGGGTTGGCCTGGAGCAACGAGATTGGCGTTCCGTGGATGGATATGGCGGCACGCATGGATGTTGAACGCACCACGGCAGCTAACTCTTCCGTACGACGCCGGGCTGGAGAAGGAAGACGGCAGAACCAGGGAGTAACGCGAGCACTATGAATAACACGACACCGATACCGAGCGGCAAGGACATCCAGCGCAAGTGGTTTGTGCTGGACGCCGCGGGCAAGACGCTGGGCCGGCTTTCGACGCAGGCGGCGTCGATCCTGGCCGGGAAGAACAATGTGCTGTACACGCCGTACATCGATATGGGCGACCACGTGATTGTGGTGAACTGCGAGAAGATTGTGCTGACCGGGTTGAAGGCGGACAAGAAGCTGTATCGCCGGTATACGGGATTTCCCGGCGGGCTGCGCGAAGAGTCGTTTGTGAAGCTGCTGGCGCGGCGCCCGGAGGCGATTGTGGAGCAGGCGATCAAGGGCATGCTGCCGAAGTCGAAGATGGGCCGGCAGATGGCGACCAAGCTGAAGGTGTACAAGGGGCCGCACCATCCGCACCTGGCGCAGCAGCCGCATCGCGCTTGAAGGCAAGGCATAAGTTTTGTTGCGCAAGGTTTTTAGATAGGCACGGGCTTTAGCCCGGACATCGAAGGAATTCAGGCGAGCAAGGGGCTTTAGCCCCTGAGGTCAAGTTCAAGGAGCGATATGGCGGATTTGGTTCAGTACTACGGAACCGGGCGGCGCAAGTCGTCGATCGCGCGCGTGTTTCTGCGTCCCGGCAGCGGCAAGTTCACGGTCAACAAGAAGGAGTGCGACGTGTACTTCGTGACCGCGCAGCAGCGCGCGGCGGCACGGCGTTCGCTGGGCATCGCCGACATCGGCGAGACCTTCGACGTGATCACCACGGTGCGCGGCGGCGGCGTGATGGGACAGGCCGACGCGGTCAAGCTGGGCATCGCGCGCGCGCTGATGGAGTTCAACCCGGAGCTGCGCAAGGCGCTGAAGGCCGAGGGACTCGTCACCCGCGATTCGCGCGGCAAGGAACGCAAGAAGTACGGGCAGAAGGGCGCGCGCGCACGGTTCCAGTTCTCGAAGCGGTAAGACAGCTGGTTAGTTGGTAGCTGGTTAGTGGGCAGTTGAAATACAGAGCAGCAGCCCCGGAGCGGAGACGCTTCGAGGCACGGAGTCAAATCTCCCGTACGCGGGATTAATCCAGGCACGGCGCAGAGCAAACCGATCGGGCAGGCTTAACCAAGGAGATAATTTGGCAAACATCACAATGAAGGAACTGCTCGAGGCCGGCGTCCACTTCGGCCACCAGACCAAGCGCTGGAACCCGAAGATGAAGGAGTACATCTTCGGCGAGCGCAACGGCATTTACATCATCGACCTGCAGAAGACGCTGAAGATGTTCAAGGAGGCGTCGAAGTTTGTCACCGAGCTGACCTGCACGGGCAAGCTGGTGCTGTTTGTCGGCACCAAGCGGCAGGCGCAGGACGCCATCGCCGAAGAGGCGAACCGCTGCGGGATGCCCTACATCAACATCCGCTGGCTGGGCGGGCTGCTGACCAACTGGGTGACGGTGCAGAAGTCGGTGAAGCGGCTGCAGGAGCTGGACGACATGTCGACCGACGGCCGCTACGAGCTGCTGACCAAGAAGGAAGTCATCAAGCTGGAGCGCGAGCGCAAGCATCTGTCGACCAACCTCTCCGGCATCAAGAGCATGAAGCGGCTGCCCGACGCGATGTTTGTGGTGGACTCGAACAACGAGGCCATCGCGGTCGCGGAGGCGCGCAAGCTGGGGATTCCGGTGGTCGCGGTAGTGGACACCAACTGCGATCCCACCATGGTGGACTATGTGATTCCGGGCAACGACGACGCGCTGCGCGCGATCCGGCTATTCACGTCGAAGATTGCGGACTCGGCTGCCGAAGGCGTGCAGATGGTCTCGGAGAAGGCGTTCGCTACCGAGGTAGCAGACGTGCAGCAGGTCGAGGTGGCGCCGGAGTACGTTGGCGAAGAGGGCGAGGCAGAGCTGGACGAGGCGGCGGCCGAGATCCACTTGTCTGAGGGCATCGCGGCGGCGTCGATCGACGACATTGCGGACGACGAGAATGTGGATATGGCGGCGGTGCTGGGTGGCAACATCCGCAAGGCCCCGGTGGCTGCCACGGAGCCCGATGCGGAGCCGGAGCACATCGCGACCGGCGCATAGACTCCAACTTTCTGAAGTCGAGAGCGTGGAGGCCGGCATATTCCGCTCCACGCTCTTTGTGTGTGAGGCGTGGAACGAGCGGCAGGATTTATTACAGGATTTGTCGATGAGGAGAAGAAGAGGACAATGACGACCGAAGCAGCAGTGAAGATCGATGCGAAACTGGTGAAGGAACTCCGCGAGAAGTCGGGCGCTCCCATGGGCGACTGCCTGAAGGCGCTACAGGAGGCGAAGGGCGAGATGGAGGCCGCGTTCGTGGTGCTGCGCAAGCGCGGCATGGCGACGGCGGCCAAGAAGGCAAGCCGCACCACCAACGAGGGCGCGGTGGGAACGTACATCCATGCCGGCGGCAAGATCGGCGTGCTGGTGGAGCTGAACTGCGAGTCGGACTTTGTGGCGCGCACCGACGACTTCCAGGAGCTGATGCGCGACGTGGCCATGCACATTGCAGCCAGCGAGCCGCGCTTTATCGGCCGCGACGAGGTGACGGCGGCGGACATCGAGCGCGAGAAGGATATCTACCGCGCGCAGGCCGCGGCCTCGGGCAAGCCGCCGGAGATCGTGGAGAAGATGCTGACAGGTAAGCTGGGCAAGTTCTACGAGGAGTTCTGCCTGCTGGACCAGCCCTTCATCAAGGACCAGACGCAGACCATTGCGCAGATTGTGGCGGGCAAGGTGGCCAAGCTGGGCGAGAACATCTCGGTGCGCCGCTTCGCGCGCTTCAAGGTAGGCGCGGCGGATTGGACCGTGGCCCAGACCAAGCCGGCAGAGGCGCCGCAGGGGTAAGGCACCGGAGATTTTTGCGGGGTAAAGGGGCCTGGGCGAATAAGTCCGGGCCCTTGCTGTTTCTGTTCTCAATTTGGTTTAGGATTTGTGCGGAATGGCGGTGCCTGGCGAGGGGTTGACGCATCTGAAGGTAGGAAGCGAGAATCTGCTGTTATCAATATGGATGTTGCAAGGGGGATGTATGGGTATGGAACTGGGGATGGTAGGGCTGGGCAGGATGGGGGCAAGCATGGTGCGGCGGCTGTTACAGGCGGGGCACCGCTGCGTGGTGTATGACATGTCTGCGAAGGCCGTGGCGGCCTCGGTGGAGCTTGGTGCGGTGGGCTCGGGATCGCTGGCGGAGCTGGTGCAGAAGCTGGAGAGGCCGCGTACGGTGTGGCTGATGGTTCCGGCGGGGGTGGTGGACACGACGCTGGAGAAGCTGGTGCCGCTGCTTGAGGAGGACGACGTTATCATCGATGGCGGAAACTCGTACTATCACGACGACATTCGCCGGGCCGTGGAGTTGAAGAAGAAGGGTCTTCACTACGTGGATACGGGAACCAGCGGCGGAGTGTGGGGCGCGGACCGCGGGTACTGCCTGATGATTGGCGGGGAAGCGGAGGTGGTGGGGCGGCTGGACCCGATCTTTCGCAGCCTGTCTCCAGGGATAGGCGACACGTTGCGCACTCCGGGACGCGAGAACATGAGCGGAACGGCGGACCAGGGTTATCTGCACTGCGGACCCAGCGGCGCGGGACACTTTGTGAAGATGGTGCATAACGGGATCGAGTACGGAATGATGGCTGCCTACGCGGAGGGCCTGAATATTCTGCGCCACGCCAACGAGGGCAATGGGACGCACGCGTTGGATGCGGAGACCACTCCGATGCGCAATCCGGAGTTCTACCAATATGAGTTGAATCTGCCGGACATCGCCGAAGTGTGGCGGCGGGGCAGCGTGATCTCGTCGTGGTTGTTGGACCTGGCGGCGCAGGCGCTGATCGATAGCCCCACCCTGGCGGAGTTTTCCGGGCATGTGTCGGACTCCGGCGAGGGACGGTGGACGATCCGCGCGGCCATCGACGAGGCGGTCCCCGTGCCAGTGCTGAGCGCGGCGCTGTATGAGCGGTTCAGCTCGCGCGGCAAGGACGACTTCGCGGACAAGATGTTGTCGGCGCTGCGCTATCAGTTTGGCGGGCATATGGAGAAGAGCCCAGATGAGAAAGGAAAGGCCTGATGGCAGAATTGCGTTCGGATGCGCTGGTGGTCTTCGGTGTGACCGGAGACCTGGCGCATAAGCAGATATTTCCGGCCCTGTTTGCCATGGAGAAGCGCGGGACGCTGAAGACGCCGGTGATTGGCGTGGCCTTTCCGAAGTGGAGCCTTGAGCGGCTGCTGCGCAGGGTGGCCGACAGCATTCGCCACGCAACGGGCGGACAGATGACTAAGGCCGACCAGCGCGCTCTGGATGGGTTGCTGGCGAGGATTAAATATGTGAGCGGCGACTACAAGGACCCGGCGACCTATGCGGCGATCCGCCAGGCGCTGGGGGGAGCGCGGCGTCCGGCGCACTACCTGGCGATTCCTCCGTCTCTGTTTGAGACGGTGATTCGTGGGCTGGGCGCGGCGGGGCTGGCCAAGGATGCGCGCGTGATTGTGGAGAAGCCTTTTGGACGCGACCTAGCGTCGGCGCGCGAACTGAACCGGGTGGCGCACGAGGCCTTTGCGGAGGACTCCATCTTCCGCATCGACCACTTCCTGGGCAAGGAAGCGATCATGAACATCCTGTACTACCGCTTCGCCAACTCCTTCCTGGAGCCCATCTGGAACCGCAATTATGTGGCCAGCGTGCAGATCGCCATGGCGGAGAACTTCGGCGTGAAGAAGCGCGGCGCGTTCTACGAGACGGCGGGCTGCCTGCGCGACGTGATCGAGAACCACCTCTTCCAGATTGCAGCGCTGCTTGCCATGGAGGCCCCATCGACCAGGGATTACGGGGCGGTGCAGGCGGAGAAGGCCAAGGTCTTCGAGGCGATGCGTCCGCTGCGGCCGGCCGACCTGGTGCGCGGACAGTACGCGGGCTATCGCAAGGAGCCGGATGTGGCGCACGACTCGGACGTGGAGACATTCTGCGCGTTGCGGCTCTATATCGACTCGTGGCGATGGGAGGGTGTGCCCTGGTTTCTGCGCTCCGGCAAGTACATGGCGACGACGGCGACGGAGATTCTGGTGGAGTTGAAGCCTGCCCCGCAGCGGCTATTCGCGGACTCGCAGCCGAAGCATGGGCGGGCAAATTATCTACGATTCCGCCTGTCACCGGACGCGGCGATTGCGCTGGCAACCAGGGTGAAGACCCCGGGTGAGGAGTTCGTCGGTCAGCAGCAGGAGCTTTTCCTATGCGAGGAACTGGCAGGGCAGGAGATGCCCTATGAGCGGCTGCTGGGCGACGCCATGCGAGGCAACGGAGCGCTGTTTACGCGCCAGGACGCGGTGGAGGCGGCGTGGGCGGTGGTCGATCCGGTGCTGAAGAACCACAGCCGGGCCATCGTCTACAAGCGCGGAAGCTGGGGACCCAAGGCGGCCGATGCGCTGCTAGGGCCGGGTGGAACATGGCACAATCCGGGGGCGGATGAGGAAAATGGCTGTTGAGTGCGCTCGCCGGACCGCTTCGCTGCGGAGACTCTATCCAGCGGCCACCAGGCGGCCGGCACGGCTGACAATGGAGAGGCGTTCGTTGCTGAGTATGCTCTTGGCCTGGGCCTTGGCGTGGGTGGCCCAAGGGCCGACCGGGTCCAGCCGGACGTAGGTCAGCCAGTGACGCAGGGAGCGGCGGCGATGCCCCTGGCGCTCATACGCTAGCGCCAGGTTATAGTGCGCGTCGGCGTACTGCGGCACCAGGACGATGGCCCTCTGGTAGGCGGCTATAGCGTCGGGAAGGCGCTTCAACTCGTCCAGCACATTGCCCAGATCGAAGAAGGCGAGCGCGTACTCTGGATCGGCTTCGGTGGCGCAGCGGTAGAGCTGCTCGGCCAGTGTAAAATCGCGCTGGTTGTAGTGGATGGTCCCCAGGTTGATGGCTGCGGCGGCGTATCCCGGTCGCAGCGCCAGGATCTGTCGATAGAGCTCCGCCGCCTTGCAGATGGTGGCCGGCACCTCTTCCAGGCGCACCGCGCGCTGGAAGAGCTCCTGCACGTCGGGCTCTGGGCCGGTCGCGTCATCGCCGGTTCCTACGATGCTAAGCTGTCGCCTGGTTCCGGCCTCGAAGTCGAAGGCGAGCTGGCGAGTGACGGGATCCACCAGCGCTCCATTGTGGCGGAAGCTGAGGTGCGTGCCATGACTGACGGCAGACGCCTCGGTGAATGGATTGCCCATGCCCGCGGCCCTGCGCATGGCCTCCACCGACTCGCGGATGCTCTTGGCAGAGATGCGCGTGGCGCGCAGAGTGCGCAGGGTGCGCAACTGGGCCAGGTCTTCAAAGGAGTATTGATCGTTGGCGGAAATCAGTCCCGCTTGCTCCCACGCGGTCAACTGGCGCGCTCGCAGGTGCAGGATTCGAAGGACGTCTTGACGGCTGTATCGGGTCACGAATTGGTCTCGACAGGAACCGTTCCCATGCATCTGATGCGAGTATGCAAGCTGCTCGCGCGACTCGCAAGGGTGTTCACGGTAAGTTCATCAAAAACACGTGGATATCGTGTACCAAACGAGGTTCCCCCAAAGGTGAACTGTGGATTTCGTTGGCTGGGAAAGAGACGAGCAACTGCAAGTGCGAACTACAGAGATTCTGGCTGCGCCAGAATGACGACTTTGACGCGTGGGTAACCGGCGCTGAAATAACTGTTGACAGATTTAAGGTTGGCAGTACAAACTAGTTTGTGTAAATGTAAAGGGGCCCGAATATGCAGAAACATGAAGAAGTAACCAGGATGGACCAGGTTGAAAGGTTGATGCAACGCCCAATGCTGTATAACAACGTCGATGGTGTGGGCGAGCTGGGGCTTGGGTTATTTGGCTTGGGATTGGGTTGCTTGCGCTGGTTGCAAGTGAGATATCCAACCGGCGGTATCTGTTGGCACAGATGGTGGGGAATGTTTGGTTTATGGTGATTGTTCGCGGTCATCCATTACGGAAGCAAGGCGATCAAGAAGCATATCACCTATCCGCGCACCGGTTATGTCGAGTACCGAAGGCGGAAGAGCAGCTGGATGGTCTGGCATCGTGCTGGGTGGCGTCACAGCGGTGGCCGCATGGGGCCTGACCACTTATGCTGTCACGATCTCACTGGGATATCGACGGGTCACACTGGGGCATGACGACGCCAGTCGCGCTATTGGGTTGCGTTATGCAGCTGTCTATGCGTATACAGATTGCCGGAGCGATTCGTTGGAAGTGGGCTATGGCTGCGGCGATGGTGATCTGCTCGATCACGATTGCAATGCTTCCGGCGGGCAGTCGTCGCGAGCAGTGGCAGTGAACACTTCAGACTTCACCACGCTCACGCCAAACTATAGTGCATGGATACTTACCATCACGGTCTATGGCGCGATCATGTTGATCTCGGGCGGAATCAGCTTCGTGCTCTACCTGCGCCATACGCAACCTGCGGCGGAGACTGCGGAATGAACCTGAAGACGCGTAAGCTGGCGGAGTTGGACCGCGTGATCCACGAGCCGGGACGGCTGATGTTGGTGGCGCTGCTCTCTGCCGTGGAGCAGGCCGACTTCCTCTACCTACAGCACGAGACGGAGATGAACAAGGGAACACTATCCAGTCATCTCTCGAAGTTGGAGGAGGCGGGCTACGTTGAGGTGACGAAGACCTATCGGGGGAAGATTCCGAAGACGCTGCTGTGCCTGACAGCGGAGGGACGACAGGCCTTCGCGCAGTATCGGCGAAGACTGAAAGAGGCGCTGTAGGAACCTGTCTAAAAACTCATGTGAGTGCCGCAAGAACTGACCTCAGCGGCTAAAGCCGCAGTACAAATGCAATATTTACGGCACGGGTAAACCCGTGCCCTTAAGCAATACAACAGCAAATTCCCCATTGAACCAATTTATTAGACAGGTTCTAAGAGATACTGGTCGTGGCGAGAGGAGGAATAAATCATGAATGCAGCCGTGGTTGAGAGCTTCGATAGGCCACCTCGCTATGCAAGCTTCCGAGAGCCGGTGGTGGGAGAAGGCGGAGTGTTGGTGCGGATGCGGGCGGCGGCGTTGAGCAATCTGGTGAAGGGCCAGGCCGCGGGCTCGCACTACAGCAGCTCGATCGAGATGCCGTTTGTGCCGGGCTTCGACGGCGTGGGGACGCTGCCCGACGGCCGTCGCGTGTACTTCTTCGGTCCGCCCGCTCCGTTTGGCGCGATGGCGGAGTGGAGTGTAGCTGTGGCCAGTCGTACGGTTGCGCTGCCCGACTATGTGGACGATGCAACGGCGGCCGCGCTGGGCAATCCTGGACTGGCGTCGTGGGCTGCGTTGCTGGGCCGCGCGCGGCTACAGACGGGCGAATCGGTGCTGGTGAACGGCGCGACGGGGGTTGCGGGACAGCAGGCCATCCAGGCGGCAAAGCAACTGGGCGCGCACAGAGTGATTGCGACCGGGCGCGAGCAGGATGTGTTGGAGAAGCTGTGCGGACTGGGCGCCGACGAGACGATCTGGCTGCAGCAATCGGATGAGGCGCTGGTGGGTTCGTTCCGCAGCGCGCTACCCGGCGTCGATGTGGTGCTGGATTATCTGTGGGGACACTCAGCGGAGTGCATCCTGACGGCGGCCAAGGGGCGCGGCAATCCGCAGGGCGAGCGGCGCATCCGCTATGTGCAGATTGGGTCGATCAGTGGGAATGCGATATCGCTCAACGCGGATATTCTGCGCAGCTCCGGCGTGGAGCTGATGGGCAGCGGGCTAGGTAGCCTCTCCGCCGCGGAGATTGTGCAGGCGCTGACGGAGATGTACGAAACGGCGGCATCCACTGGACTGAAGATCGAGACGGAGTCTATCCCGTTGAGCGATGTGGAGTCAGCATGGGGCCGCACCGAGAGCGGCCGGCGGATGGTGTTTACCATGTGAGGCATATGGAGTTATGAGTTGGCAGGCGTGGCGATCATAGTACTGTGTTAGACTAAGTTCATTAACGTAAATCTTAAGGGGTGGCGTAAATGGAGACGGTCAATATACATGAGGCGAAGACGCAGCTTTCGCGGTTGGTGGCGAAGGCGGCGGCCGGTGAACCATTCGTGATTGCGAAGGCGGGAAAGCCATTGGTAAAAGTGGTGGCGCTGGATGCTCCGGAGGCGAAGCCGGTAAAGCGGGTTGGATTTCTTGCTGGGCAGATCAAAGTGCCGGATGTGGATGTGTGGCGCGAGATGGACCAGGAGATTGAGAAGATGTTTTACGGCGAAGACGAATGAACCTACTGCTGGATACGCATCTACTGGTGTGGACGGCAGGATTGGCACGCGCTGTTCCGAGCCGATCCATCTCGGCCAAGGGGTTGGCGCTGATCAAAGATGAAGAGAATCAGTTGCACTTCAGTCCGATAAGCGTGTGGGAGGTTGCGATCAAGAACGCCCAGGGAAGGGCTGAGTTTCTGGTCGATCCGCATCTCTTCCGGAGGGCGCTGCTGGACAACGGGTATATCGAACTGGCGATCACGAGCGCGCATGCGGCTGGAGTAGCGAACCTGCCTGGGCATCATAAGGACCCATTCGATCGGTTGCTGATTGCGCAGGCGACGGTTGAAGGGATGATGCTGCTGACGAATGATGAGGCAATGGCACTATATCCGGGGCCTATTCAGAAGGTGTAGCGGGCTTGTAGAACTCGCTGCGCTTGCGGCTGTAGAAGACGTAGACGAAGAGGCCGATGGCGAGCCAGATAAAGAAGCGCAGCCAGGTTTTGGCGGGCAGACCGGCCATCAGAAGAATGCAGAAGAGGACGCTGAGGATGGGGATGAGCGGACCAAAGGGGACGCGGAAGCCGCGATGCCGGTGGGGGTCCTTGTAGCGCAGGATGACGACGCCAGCCGAGACCAGGACGAAGGCAAAGAGCGTGCCGATGTTGGACATCTCTGCGAAAGTGCCCACGTCGAAGAGGCCGGATGGGATGGCTACCAGGAATCCCGCGACCCAGGTGGCGAAAGCGGGCGTGCGGAAGCGTGGATGGACGCGGCTGAAGACCTCGGGCAGCAAGCGGTCGCGCGACATAGAGAACCAGACGCGCGCCTGGCCAAGTTGAAAGACCAGGATCGACGACACCATTCCGACAAGCGCGCCGAGCAGTACGGCTAGATGGACGAAGTGCAGCCTGTGACCTCCCGGCAGTAATGAAACGCGACGCAGTGCGTTGACGACGGGTGCGCCATCGCCCGCGACTGAGCGCCAGGGAACGATTCCGGTGAGCACCACAGCCACGCCAACGTAGAGAATCGTACAGACGATGAGCGTGGCAAGGATTCCGATGGGCACGTCGCGGCGCGGGTCCTTGCACTCTTCGCTGGCGGTGGAGACGGAATCGAATCCGATGTAGGTGAAGAAGATGATGGAGCCGCCAGCCAGCATGCCGGTCCATCCGTTGGGCGAGAAGGGGTGGTAGTTCGAGGGATGGATAAAGCTGGCGCCGAAGCCGACGAAGAGCAGGATGGCGGCGATCTTAATCAGCACCATGATGTTGTTGGTGCGCGCCGACTCGCGGATGCCGCGCACCAGGATGACGGTGAGCAGAAGCACGACGAGGAAGGCGGGAATGTCGAAGCCGGCGTGCCATCCGGGCGCGTAGATGGTGTTGCCGGCGAGGTCCTGCAGACCGAGCGGAAGGTAGGCGGGCGAGAGCCATTTGGGCGAGAGATGCAGGCCGAGCCAGTCCAGCAGATCGACGATGTGCGCGGCAAACCCGACCGAGACGCTCATGTTAGAGAAGGCGTACTCAAGGATGAGGTCCCAGCCGATGATCCACGCGATGAGCTCGCCCATGGTGGCGTAGGTGTAGGTGTAGGCCGAGCCGGCAATGGGGATCATGCTGGCCAGCTCCGCGTAGCAGAGGCCAGTGAGCGCGCAGACGATGGCCACCAGAACCAGTGAGAGCGCGATGGCAGGGCCTGCTCCGGGACGGCCCGCAACGGCCCCGCTAGTGTGGTGCAGCAGGCCGAGGATGAGGTCGATCACTGGTGAATCTGTCCACTTGGCCAGCGCGGCAGGATTGCCGCCGATGGCGACGCCGATGACTGTGAAGATGCCCGATCCGATGACGGCGCCGATGCCCAGCGCGGTGAGCGAGACCGGGCCAAGTGTCTTGCGCAGGGCGCGATCGGGCCGCTCCGATTCGGCGATCAGTTTGTCGATCGACTTAGTGGCGAAGATTTGCCTGGGCAGCGTCGAACTCCTGCAATCGAAGTCAACCGTGAACGGACGTCAAAGCAAATGCATTCGCAGGGTACTAGCGTTTGGTCTTGCCGCGCGCAGCCTTCTTAACCTTGGCCTTGTTCTCGCCGCGCGCACCAGTGCGTTTGCCCTTGGCAGGAGCGGCCTTACGCGCCGCGCGCTTTACCTTCTTGCGTTCAACCTTGTCGGTGATGCTCTTCGTATCTGCCATGAGTGGTGGGTATGCTTTCCTGAAAAGTGGTTTGAGGGCGTGATTAAATTGCTTCCAGCTTGGCGAATTTCTCCACCAGCTTTTTTATTCCGTACTGTTGAAATTGTACTGTAATCTTGGCATCGTCCCCATCGCCTTCGCGGCGAAAGACGGTGCCTTCGCCGTATTTGGGGTGACGCACGCGCGAGCCCTGGCGCAGGCCGGTCTTGCCGGTAGGGGTGGGGACGTCGAGCTTGGGGCGCGAGAAGCTCTGTCCGCTTGGGACCTTCTGCCCGCGCGACGCGAAGAAACTGGCGATGTTGTCGATGGAACTGCCCGTGGAGGCGGGAGGCGCAATGGGGCGAGAGCCGGGAGCGATGCGCGTGGTGGAGAATTTGACGGCCGCGGCGCGGTGGCCCGGACTGCCTGAGACCGGCTGGCCAGTCTGGTCTTCATCCTCGTAGCTGTAGTGGCGATCGCCGTCGCTGGATAAATCGTTGGCGCGACCGAAGCGATTGCGCTGCGGGTACGGCGTGGCGTAGGCAGTGCCGGAGACTGGCTGCCGGAGACTGCGGGCGAGGCAGTGGGCTGCCCAGGTCTTCCATAAGGCGCGCAGGCACCTCTTCCAGGAAGCGCGAAGGGATGCTGGCGTCGGGCATCTCGGAGCCGTAGCGGCGTCGATAGCGGGCGCGCGTCATCACCAGCGTGTCCATGGCGCGCGTCATGCCGACGTAGCAGAGGCGGCGCTCCTCTTCCAGGCCGGTGGGGTCCAGCATCGTGCGCGAGTTGGGGAAGAGGCCCTCCTCCATCCCGGCCAGAAAAACCAGTGGGAACTCCAGGCCCTTGGCGGCGTGCAGGGTCATGAGGGTGACGCGCGCCTCGGAGCTGTAGGAGTCGGTGTCGGAGACCAGGGCCGCGTGGTCGAGAAACTCGGTCAGCGATTCGCCGCGCTCCTCGGCGTCCTGCGCTGCGTTGGCCAGCTCCTTGAGGTTCTCGATGCGCGAGAAGGACTCGGGCGTGGCCTCGTCTTCCAGGGCGCGCAGGTAGCCGCTGCGGTCGTTCAGGAACTTGATGAGCTCGGGGAGGGTTGCACTATCGCCGGGCTTGCGGAAGGCTTCGTCGCTGGGTTCATCGCTGGCGCTGAACACGGCTTCTTGGTGAATGTCAGCGGAGGTGGAATCGAAGCCGAAGTTGAAACTGGTGTCGGACGCTGCATGTTCTGTAGCGGGACCAGTTACAAACTCTGTTGGATTGAAATCCGTGGCCGTTTCCGCACCGCTTTGAGTTACATATTGCGTTTCAGCGTTGCCGGACGCAGGTTCCAGAGAATCTTCTTCCGTTACATAATGGCGGCTGGCGTCGTCTTCGGGGGCGATGCCGGCAGCCAGCTTGCCTGCGAAATCGGGGCCCATCAGAGCACGGGCATCCTCGATGAGCTGGCGGAATTTACCCAGCGCGGCGAGCGCGCGCGCGGGCAGCAAGCCGTCTTCGGTGGCGCGGGTGATGGCGTCCCAGGTGCTGATTCCGGCGGTCAGAGCGATACGCTCCAGCGTCTCCATGGTGGTTTTTCCGATGCCGCGAGCGGGCGAGTTGACTACGCGGCCCAGAGCGATGGAGTCGTGCGGGTTGAGCACCAGCTTCAGGTAGCTGAGTATGTCCTTGACCTCGGCGCGATCGTAAAACGAGAAGCCGCCGACCATGCGGTACTGGATCTGATAGCGCCGCAGTGCCTCTTCAAACAGGCGCGACTGCGAGTTGGTGCGATAGAGAACCGCGCAGCGGGGCGTAGCTTCGGAATCGCAATCGCTTTCGGCGGCGCGCAGGTACTGCTGAATACGGTCTGCGATAAACAGCGCTTCGTTTTCGCCGTCGGGCGCCTCGTAATAGCCAATCATCGAGCCGCCTTCACGCGTGGTAAAGAGCGTCTTGCCTTTGCGTAGCGTGTTGTTGGCCACTACGGCTGAGGCGCCTTCCAGGATGATCTGCGTTGAGCGGTAGTTCTGCTCCAGGCGGATGGTGCGGACGTCGGGGAAGTCTTTCTCGAACTCCAGAATGTTGCGGATGTCCGCACCGCGCCAACTGTAGATGGACTGGTCTTCGTCGCCCACTACACATACGTTGCGCGCGGGGCCGGCGAGCAGCTTCATCAGCTCGTATTGCGGGCGGTTGGTGTCTTGGTACTCGTCGATCAGCAGGTATTTATAACGGCGGTTGTACCGCTCGCGCACCTCGGGGACGGCCTTTAGCAGGCGGACGGCCTCCAGAAGCAGGTCGTCGAAGTCCAGCGCATTGGCCTTGAGCAATTCCTTGCGGTATATCTCGAAGATGTGCGCGATCCTCTCTTCCATGGGGTTGGTCGACGCTAGAAAGTACTCCTGCGGATCGATCATGTGACTTTTGGCCCAACTGATACGGCCGAGGGCGACGCTGGGCTTGAGCTGCTTATCGTCGAAGCCGAGGCGCTTAAGCGCGGCCTTGACGACGGCCTGCTGGTCAACTTCGTCGTAGATGGCGAAGTTGCGCGTAATTCCAGTGCTGTTGCCCCCGCCGGCGGACGGGATACGCAGTGCCTCGATGTCGCGGCGCAACAAGCGCACGCAGAAGCTGTGAAAGGTGGAGAGCAGAGGCTTGGCCAGCGAGCTGTGGCCCAGCAGCCGGTCGACCCGCTCAGACATCTCGGTGGCGGCCTTGTTGGTAAAGGTGACGGCGAGGATGGAGTCGGGTGGGACGCCGCGCTCCTCAATGAGGTAGGCGATGCGATGAGTGATGACGCGCGTTTTGCCTGAGCCCGCGCCCGCCAGCAGCAACACTGGGCCATCGACGGCCTGGATGCCTTCCTGCTGCTGCGGGTTCATGTTGTCGAGAAGGCGGGACACCGGATGGACGCTCCAGTGTCTATGTTAATAGTGTCGCCGGTGGATAGCGAGTGACCAAATCAAGACAAATGAGCCCAACTTTTACGGAACTTCTGCACAGCAGGATGCGTAGAGGTAGGTGCGGCGAGATTTCCATGAACCGGGGCCAGAGAATCCCGACGCCAACTTCAATAATGAGGTAACTCCTATGCTGCGGACCACTCGCACGCTTGCAAGTTCGCTCGCTGTTTTTCTGGTGGCTGGTGCCATGGCTCCGGCTTCCGCCAACGCTTATTCATGGGGCAAAAAGACCAAAACCGATGCAAGCACGGTGCAGGGACAGGGTGCGAGCATCGCCGTTCAGGTATACAACAGGGGCCAAGCGTCTCAGGACATAAAGGTGGGAGGGCAGGTCTACACGGTGCAGCCGCATCAGTCGCTCACCCTCAAGGCACAGTCGGGCACGGATGTCTACGCCGGCACCGCTGGCAATGGCTATCAAAAGGGCGATCTGTTGTTCAAGTTCGCACCGGCGATGAATGGCGCGACGGTCAAATTCAACTGAATCGGCGGCGCTTGGGGTGGGATAATCGTAGAGATGCCCACCCCGAACGCTGTCTCTGCGATTACCACCCCTGCGATAACGAATGTTGCGGTCTTTTGTGCGTCGGCCGATGGGACCGATCCGGTGTACCGCGCGGCCGCGGATGAGCTTGGTCGAAAGCTGGCGGAGCGGAAGATTGGAGTCGTCTTTGGCGGGTCGAATGTGGGCCTGATGAATGCGGTTGCGCAGGGCGCGCTGGCCGCGGGCGGGCGCGTGGTGGGCGTGATTCCCACTGTGCTGGTGGATTTGGAAGTGGCCCACTACGGCCTCACCGAGCTGCATGTGGTCGATACCATGCACACGCGCAAGGCAATGATCGGAGCGCGTGGCGATGCGTTCATTGTGCTGCCTGGAGGCTATGGGACCTTCGAGGAGTTCTTCGAGGCGCTGGCCTGGCAGACGCTGAAGATCCATGCCAAGCCGGTTGTTGTGCTCAACACCAATGGCTTTTACGACACGCTGCTGATGTTTCTGGACGAGTGCGTAGAGCAGGGAATGCTGACCCAGGAGAAGCGCGCGATTGTGCTGGTGGCGCGCACGGTGGATGAGGTGTTGGGAATGCTGGGGATTGCTTAGCTCCGCGGCGGTTGGCAGACTGCGCACTGGCAGACGCTGCGCAGGTAGGTCCAGGAGTAGATGCCGGACTGGTGGCCATCGTTCCATTTGAAGCTGAGGGCATACTTGCCTACGGGCGTGACCTCGTCGGGACGCGGCGGCGCCTGGTACAAGGCGAACGGGTCCTGCGATTTTGGTTTAGGCTGACCCGTCGCGCGGCCAGTGGTCTCGCGCTCGGCGTTGCATGTGGCGCAGGGACAGGCGTCGCGCAGCCAACGAAAATCCCACGCGCTCTTATGCCCGTCGCGCCAGTCGATCTCCACGCCGGTGCCTTCGCTCTTCTTGACCCGGACCTTGAGTGGAGTGACCGCGTCGGCGGGCAGGCGGTTGTTCTCCCGTACGGTGGCCTGCGCGGCTTCCTCGGAGCTGACAAATCGGATTCCTTCGTGGCTCATGGTACGATCTCCTCCATTGCACTGCGGTCGTAGCGCAGCTTCAGGACAACAATGCCGACTGCCAGAACCAGGGTCACGCTATTGCTGGCGATAATGGGTCTGGACCCAGTGAAGAGGCCGTAGAGAAGCCAGAAGACGACGCCGATGGCGAACATCAAGAATGTGGGCAGCGAGATGTCGCGGGCCGAACGCAGGCGCAGCACGCGCACCAGTTGCGGGACGTAGGCGGCGGTGGTGAGCAGGGCGGCGGCGTAGCCCAGGTCGTCGATGCGCGCGTTGCTCAGGTGTATTGCTGCGGATTGCAGGACAAGGCTCATTGCGGACTCCAAGCGAAACTTAGGAAGGTCTCCAGAAAAAGTATGCGGCCATGGTGCAGCCGATGAGGACGACAATGGCGCGCAGCACCTCAGGGTTCATGCGGCGCGCGTACTGCGCTCCGGTGTATCCTCCAATGCCCGCGGCCACCATGGAGACAAGGCAGTAGTGCCAGAGGATGGCGCCGCCGCAGATGAAGGTGACGACGGCGCAGAAGTTGGCCAGGCAGGCGCCCAGGACCTTCAGTGAATTGACGGCGTTCATCTCCTCCACGCCGAAGAGGGAGAGCACGCTCATGGCAAGAAATCCCGCGCCGGCGCCGAAGTATCCGATGTAGAAGTTGACCAGGAGAAGCGCGAAAAAGAGCGGCACCATGGCCGGAGTGCGCGGTGCGTGCGGTGTGTCGGAGCGGCGACGCAGCCAGCGTGAGATCGGGCTGCTGATCCAGAAGATCAGTGAGGCGGTCAACAGCATCCACGGGACGATGTGCATGAATGTGCGTGGGCGCGTGTTGAGCAGGACGACGGCGCCGCCGATACCGCCAAGAATGGCAGCGGAGACGACGACGGCGAGCAGGTCGCGGCGCAGGTCGGTGCGCAAGGCCCAGATGGAGGTGAGCTGACCGGGCCACAAGGCGACGGTGTTGGTGGCGTTGGCCTGGATGGGCGGGACACCGATGGCAATCATCGCGGGAAACGAGATAAAGGAGCCGCCGGCGGCCATCGCGTTCATCGCACCCGCAATGAACGAGGCCGCGACCAGCCAGAGGTAAGGTATATGCGCGCTGAGGCTGGAAATCATCCTCTCTTATTGTAGTGGGTTGGCGGAGGAACAGCTCTGTACGCGCAGTATTTGGAAGCATGCTTGAACGGTGTAAATCAATTGTTCCAGGTCCAGTGGACGTGTGGTATCCACATTTACCGGTTGACCTATATTGAGTTGGCCTAAATCTGCGTTTGCCTGAATGCGGGCGAGAGCCTTGGCATAGGATACTTTGTCATCCCGATGACCTGGATGGCGAATTCGTTGTACGAATCGCTCGGCGGCAAATTCGGGACTGCAAGTGCAGCGGACATTGACCAGCCAGCCATTGAGATTCTCCAGCCACGCCGTAGGCGTTCCCGATTGAGGGCGCATACCGGGAAGGCGCCAATGCGAAACCAGGACCGCACCATTGGAAGCGGCACCTTCCGTCTGAAGGATTGAGTCACTCAATCGGCTCAACATACGACGCCAGGTTGGATCGCCAATCCCCTTCTGATCGAACAAGTGCTCGAGGATGGTGTCTTTATCCAACAGCGGAAGGCCGAGAGCAGGAGCGAGTGCCCTGGCCAGCGTGCTCTTTCCGCTGCCGGGTATCCCCGATACAACGACGAAACGCTTGCGTTCAGGCGTCTGATCGCAAGGGACCCAACCTGGGTTCGAGTTATCCATATGTTTGGGGCAACTCCGGGGTGGCGGCGATGAGCTGTTGGGTGTAGATGCTGCGCGGCGACTCGCAGACCTGGATGCAGTCTCCCAACTCCACTAGGCGGCCACGCTGCATTACGGCGATGCGGTCGCATAAATATCTGACAAGCGGCATGGAGTGAGAGATGAAGAGATAGGTGAGGCCGAGCCTGCGCTGTAGATCGCGCAGCAAGTTCATGATCTGCGCGCCGACCGACACGTCAAGCGAACTGACCGGCTCGTCCAGAACGAGGAAGCGCGGGCGCAGGGCCAGGGCGCGCGCAATGTTGATGCGCTGGCGCTGGCCACCGCTGAACTGGTGCGGGAAGCGCGGCAGGGCGGATGCCTCCAGGCCGACGGAGCGCAGCAGTTCTGCGAGTCGCGCGGGCAGGCCTTCTGAAGGCGGTTCGCGGTGGATTCTGAAGGGTTCGGCGAGAATCTGCTCGACCGTCATGCGCGGATTGAGCGCGGCGTAGGGGTCCTGGAAGACGATCTGCATGCGGCGGCGCAGCGCGCGCATCTCGGACGAGGTGGCGGGCGGCAGAGGCTGGCCTTCGAAGAGGACTTCGCCCGCGGTGGGTTCGATCAGACGCAGCAGGATACGGGCGACGGTGGTCTTGCCGCAGCCGGATTCGCCGACCAGGCCGAGCGTCTCGCCGGTCTGGATGGCGAACGACACATCGTCGACGACGCGGGTGACGCCGTTGTGGCGCGCGTACTCCTTGACCAGGCCGCGCGCTTCAATCAGCGGTTGCGGCGCTGCGCCGGCTAGAGACGCGTAGTCGCCGATGAGATCGTGCATAGGCGAAATGGTAGCATTCCTATGGTGCTGCGCAGCGAGTTGCATGCGCTGCGAACCATTTCAGCTTCAATTAAATATAGAGGTCTAGTCGAAAATGCCGGATGCGATCAGCCTTGCGGGAAAGACCGTTCTTATCACCGGAGCCAGCTCGGGCATTGGCTGGGCGGCTGCGCTTGCCTTCGCCGCGAAGGGCGCGAATGTAGTGGTGACGGCGCGCCGCCAGGAGCGATTGCGCGAACTGTGCGACCTGATCGCCGTACGCGACGGCAGGGCCGTGTTTCTGGCTGGAGACGCCGCGGACCCATCGACAGCGCAGCGCTGTGTGGAGCTGGCGGTGAAGCAGTTTGGCCGGCTGGACATCCTGATCAACAACGCGGGGGCAGGGAACTACCGCGACCTGGTGGAGACCAGCGTGGAGGAGTACGACTCGCTGATGGACTCGAATATGAAGAGCAGCTTCCTGTTTGCGCGCTACGCCGCGCCGGGAATGATCGCGCAGCGCGGCGGCGAGATGCTGTTCATCTCGTCTGTGGCGGGACTACAGGGATGCGCAGGCGAGTCGGTGTACAGCGCCAGCAAGTTCGCGCAGATCGGATTTGCCCAGTCGCTGGACGCAGAGCTGCGCAAGCACAACATCAAGGTGGGGACGATCTGCCCCGGCGGCGTAAAGACGGAGTTCGCCGTGGGCCACGGGCGTACCGAGGAGGGCGTGCAGAACTCGCACATGATGGAGCCGTCGGAGGTTGCCGACGCGATTGTCTTCGCCTGCTCGCAGCCGCCCAACGCGCGCATTTTGCAGATGACGGTGCGGCACATGGGCGGTGCGGCGAAGTAGTGCTGTTGCGATCTAATTCTGCTTGATGGTCAGCGTTGCGAGTACATGGTAGTCCGGAAACAAGGCTTGATATCCATTAGCAGTAAGTTTTAACACGGCTCTGACTTCCTCTTCACCGGCATAACCACCTTGTTGCAGGTAAGGGATCAATGTATGAAGTTCATTTTCCAGGCCGCCCTGCAAGTTCCTAACTTCGTATGTCAACATGTCGGCTTGTCTAACGGACTCGAACTTTGTTCCAGCACCACTAACCGGACCTCCTATCGAACCGTATACTGTACCATCACTCACGGTTACCGCAGCCTGAGCGTTTTTCGCTCGTATTGCTCTTCGCTGTTCATCAGTTAGGTTCTCTCCTTTGATGCCACGAAACCGATATTTACTGATTACCTCCGGCCAATTGCGATGTAGGCTTTCGATGATGCTCTTGCTTTCAAATGGTTGCTGGTTGTGCTCGTAAACATTGACGGCGTAGAAAATGTCGTCAGTCACATAAGCAAAGATCACAGTGCCTGTTCTCTCAACGTAACGTATATTGTTGCTGTCGGGACGCGTCCCAAGATGAAAATGATGGATACCCCACTCGTTCAATAATCCGTCCCTATTGAAAAGTGATTCGTGGGGTTTGCTGAGATGAGGTCCAATATCCTCACCGCTAGCAACTTTTTTCTGTAAAACCATCCATCCATTCAGGCATGGTAATGGACACTGAAAGGTATCAGCGATTTGTATCTTCCGTGGGCGAGGAATTATCCGACGACGCAGAGAGTCAAAGTAGTAGATGAGTACATCTCTGTCGGCAATTTTCTTTGTATATTGAAAGCCCCACATCACGACCAGATTTTGTCGAACCTGTGCGATCAGGTCTGCTTCAAAATTGGCACATAGTTTAGGCATATATTTTGCCTTCTCCGAAGAGGTTTTCTCCACGAAACACCGTGGTCACACGCTCTTAGCACTCTCGACTTTGGTTAGATGTCAAGGTTCTTGACGTCGAGGGCATTCTCTTCGATGAACTTGCGGCGGGACTCGACGTCCTCGCCCATGAGCGTGGTGAAGATCTCTTCGCAGGCAGCGATATCTTCCAGGCGCACCTGCAGCAGCGTACGGCGTTCGGGGTCCATGGTGGTCTCCCAGAGCTGAGGCGCGGTCATCTCGCCGAGTCCCTTGTATCGCTGGACCTGATATTCCTTTTTGCCCTGCTCGATGACGTACTCGAAGACCTCGCGAGCGGTCTGCTTCTCCACCGGCTCGTGCGAGACGCGGCCACCGCGCTTGGCCGGCTTGGATTCAACGATGGTGGCGGGAAGGCTGGCGGCTGCGGCTTCATCGTTGCTACCATCTTCGGTGGCGAGTTCTTCCGGAGTTTCTTCCTCAGCCTTCACGGATTTGGCGGCGTACTCGATGAGGAAGGGTGCCTGCATGCGGTCCTTGAGCTGGGCGTGCTTGGCAAGCATCTGTCGGCTCTCGACGGTGGAGGCCAGCGCCCAGTCGATCTTGCGGACAGCACCCTGCGAGTCGGTGAAGGTGACGGAGTAGAGCTTCTTCTCCTCGTCGAAGAGGACTTCGCTGACCTCGCGGAAGTGGAAGGGCTTGATGAGGTCCTTGAGGCGGCGCTGCATTTCTTTCAGCTTGGCGGGCGACTCGAAGTCGACGCGGCGGGCGGAGTCCTTGCCCTCCTGCGCGAAGATCTCGGCGAAGGCCTCGGTGACGGGCTGGTTGCGCAGACGCTTTTCGACCTTGTCGAAGAAGCCGAGGTACTCGTTGAGCTGCGAGATGAATTTGGTGAGGGCCTCGCCCTCGATGCGCGCGCCGCCGTCGCCGTAGCGCAGCACCATTCCATCTGAGGCGCGCTTCACCATCACCTGCACGTACTCGCGTTCGTCCTTGATGTACTGCTCGAAGCGGCCCTTCTTGATCTTGAACAGCGGCGGCTGCGCAATATAGACGTGGCCGCGCTTGATCAGCTCCGTCATGTGGCGGAAGAAGAAGGTGAGCAGAAGGGTGCGAATGTGCGATCCGTCCACATCGGCGTCGGTCATCAGGATCAGTTTGCCGTAGCGCAGCTTGGTGACATCGAAGTCGTCTTTGCCGATGCCGCAGCCCAGTGCCGTGATCATGGCGCGAATCTCCTCGTGGCCCAGCATCTTGTCGTAGCGCGCCTTCTCGACGTTGAGTATCTTGCCCTTAAGCGGAAGGATGGCCTGAAAACGGCGATCGCGTCCCTGCTTGGCGGTGCCACCGGCGGATTCGCCTTCGACCAGGTAGAGTTCGCAGCGGTCGGGCTGGCGCTCACTGCAGTCGGAGAGCTTGCCGGGCAGGCCGCCTCCGTCCAGCGCTCCCTTGCGCCGGGTGAGGTCGCGTGCCTTGCGTGCCGCCTCGCGCGCGCGCGCCGCGTCGATGGCTTTGTTGATGATCTTGCGCGCGACGGTGGGGTTCTGCTCCAGGTACGCGCCTAGCCGCTCGTTGATGAAGGCCTGCACCGTGCCCGCGATGTCGGAGTTGAGTTTGCCCTTGGTCTGGCCCTCGAACTGCGGCTGCGAGAGCTTGACCGAGATGACGACCACTAGCCCCTCGCGCACATCGTCGCCGGAGAGATTTTCCTTCACGTCCTTGAAGAGACCGAGCGACTGCCCGACGGCGTTGATTGTCCGCGTGAGCGCGGTTTTAAAGCCGGAGAGATGCGTGCCGCCGTCCACCGTGTTGATGTTGTTGGCGAAGGTGAAGACGGTCTCGGAGTAGGCGTCGTTGTACTGCAGGCCAATCTCCATGGCCACGCCGTCGCGCTCCGCCTCCATATAGATGGGCTTGTCGTGCAGCACCTGCTTGCCGCGGTTCAGATGCTTGATGAACTCTGCGATGCCACCCGCGTATTTGAAGAGCTGCTGCTTGCTCTCGCCGGTCTTGGGGTCGGTGGTGCGCTCGTCGGTGAGCGTGATTTCCAGGCCTTTGTTGAGGAAGGCAAGCTCGCGCAGGCGCTGGGCCAGGGTGTCGTAGTTGAACTCCGTGACGGTGAAGATGGAGTGATCGGGCAGGAAGTGGACCTTGGTGCCGAGCTGTTTGGAGGGCTTCATCTTGCGCAGCTTGCTGATAGGCGCACCCTTGGCATAGTCCTGCTCCCATGCGAAGCCGTCGCGCCATATCTCCACGTCCAGCTCCTCGCTGAGAGCGTTGACGCAGCTCACGCCCACGCCGTGCAGTCCGCCGGAGACCTTGTAGTTGGAGGCGTCGAACTTGCCGCCCGCGTGCAGCTTGGTCAGCACCACCTGGACGGCGGGCATCTTGACGCCGTCTGTGACCATGTCGTCGACAGGAATGCCGCGGCCGTCGTCCACCACAGTGATGGAGTTGTCCACGTGAATGGTGACGTCGATGCGCGTGGCGTGTCCGCCCAGCGCCTCGTCCACCGAGTTGTCCACCACCTCGTACACCAGGTGATGCAGGCCCATCTCGCCGGTCGAGCCGATGTACATTGCCGGGCGCAGGCGGACGGCGGCCAGCCCCTCCAGCACGGTGATGTTTTCCGCGGAGTAGCCGCCGCCTTCCTTGGAAGCGGGAGGCGGGGGCGGGGGATGCGGGGTGAGTTTTGCGTCTTGATTGAGACCGAGCACTTCAGGCTCAGGGCTGATTACGGTCGATGCCATTTACACTCCACGCGGCGGTGCTGCCGGGGCTAAAATCAGGGACTCGATTTGAAGGCTGAAAGCCGGGCCCGAAGGATTCACAAAAGGCGCGCCAAATCATTGTTTTCAGCGATATTAGGCCTTCTGTTGACTAATCGATTATAGCACGTTTTCGGGGGCAATTTGGGGGCTGAATTTTGGTGCAAAACAAGGGATTTACAGCGCTGTAAAGCGCGGTCTCAGGCGCGGTTTGGCGCAGCCCGATCCGGCGACTCCCACCCATCGTGCAAATGCTATGCGTCAACTCCAGCGGCTCCGGTATCCGCGCCGGATCGCCAGGCGCTCTGTAGCAGCAGCCAACCTGCCGGGTAGACAATCGCGGCGATCCAAATCACAGGCCATGGGTCGAAGAACATCAGGCTCCATGAGAGACCCAAATGCAGAGCCAGGAAGAGCAGCGCGGCTGGGGTGGAGGCAAGAGTAGCTCTCGCCGAACCCATCAGAATGGGCAGTGCAACCAGAAAGAGCGGCCAGCTATAGAAGTACAGGCGCAGGAACGATTCTCCGAGCAAAGGGGTGAGAACGAACGACGCGACGCCATAGAGGACGCAAAAGCGCAGGAAGACCGCATCGCGTCCCAGTCCATTGGCCGGACCGATGCACACCCGGCGCAATTTGAAGAGCAGCAAGGGGAAGAGACCGAAGCTGGCCAGGGCCAACGCGATCGCATAGATGGGATAGTGAAAATCGGCTGAGCATAATCCGATCGCGTGCAGCGGCCCCAGGTGCAGGGTCATCTGCCACCGGGGTGCCGCGCAGGAGGGGTAGACGTTGGCCCAGGGATTCAGGCCCAGCACGTTCTTGAGGAAGTTCCAGGGCATCTTCGCCACCATGTAAAACATGGGCGAGATGTGCTCCCCGTTGGGCAGTGCGTCGACCGTGAGGCGCTTGACAAGCAACATTCCGGCGCCGGTTGCCAGGACTGCTGTGACGGCCTCGCGGACGCGGAGACGCCGCCCGCCGGCGATGAGGAAGCATGCCACTGTTAGCAGCGTCGACTCGCGCGCAACCATCAGAGGGAACATCGTCAGCGCGGCGAGCATCAGTCGCCCGCGCCACAGCAGAAGCAGAAGACAGCTCAGCAACGCCCCATAGAAGAGATCGGGCAGCGCCAGGTCTTCGAGCTGCCGGCTCCAGAACAGGAGACCGGCGATGGCCGGGACCATCCATCGCGGTGCGTCGGAGCGTAACAGAAAATAGAGGACGGTACCGAGTAAGACGCCAAAGCTCAAGGCCCCTTCCAGGATGAAGCTGCGCGCGATCGACAGGTGCAGCAGATGAGCAAAAGCCTGAACCAGAAGGACGCCGAGCTGCCGGCATGCGAACGGCAGCATCACCAGATCCATGCGATGGTTCGCCATGGACAGATACTGGTCCGAATCCACCTCGTGAAAGAAATCTCCGAACCTCCAGCAAACGGAGATGGAGACCAGTGTGGCGCCTGCAAACGCCAACCAAAAGGCACGTCTCCGCCAGCGACCGCTCCAGTGACGAATCGAGAGAATCAGGTCTGCCATGAATACGCTGTGGCGCTGCAAGGATTAAGGATATAAAGTGAAACTTCCAATATTATTTGAAAGTATAACAAACTATTAGATAATATTGGTAATTCCTTAGAGGAAATGTGATGTTACCGCACGGCAATCTGCCCGTAGTTCGGCGTGGCCGGTGTCCAGGTGGTCGAGCTGATCGTCCTGCTGAGGGCGCTGCTGCCCGACTGGTTCGGCGTAACTACGCCGACCGCCAGTTGACTGCCGCTTGCGGTATAGATGTAAAGGTTGTCCAGGGCATCCACGGCCAGGCCGGCGAGCGCATCGGAGGCAACGGAGGTCAGCGCCCTGGTGGGTGTTGCGTTGCCCGTCGCGCCGGGTGCAAACTCCAGGACCACGGAGGAGTTGCTCGGCAGGTTGAACGACGCCACGTAGATGTCTCCCGCCGAATCCACGGCCACGCCGGATGGCAAGCCGATCTCGGTCGACGTACCCGCAATGATGCCGGCGGGTGCGACGTTGCCCGACTGGGTTGACGAGAAGACCAGGACGTTGCCGCCAGCCGTGTTGGCCACATAGATGTTCTGCGCCGCGTCCACTGCGATCGAGCTGGCAGAGTTGAGCTGCGTCAGGGTGCCCGCGATCTGGCGCACCGGCGCAGCGTTGCTGCCGGAGCCTGCGGCGAAGACACCGATCGAATTTCCACTCAGCGCATAGACCTCGCCTGTCGAATCCACCGCAATCGACGATATTTGGGTGGATAAGCTGCTGCTGGTAATCTTCCTCGTGGGGGTGGCGTTGCCTGTGGCCCCAGCCGCATACACCAGGACCTCTTGCAGCATGGGTGGAGCGGTGACCACACTGGCGGAGACGTAAAGATTGCCCGCCGTGTCCACCGCCAGCGCGTCGTAGGTGGTCTGGCTGGGGATGGTCACAGTATTCGACGGTGCGATGCTGCCCGAGCCATTCGCCGGAAACTCCAGCACACTGTTGCCAGCGGGCAACCACCGTCCTGAACCACAAACAGGGTAAAGGCTGGCTCTGGGGCGGTTGAGCTGGAGTTGCTCGCGCATCCGCTCGCCAGCAGGAGCATGGAGGCTGCGGCGACCGGCAAAAAGTGCATCAGCGGTTTCATCGAGGTTCTCCCTTGCCATTATTTCATTTTGCGAATCGATCGTCTCCCGAAGTGTAGACCTACGGTGTTGCTCCGCGACGGAAAAGCCGCTTAATGTGGTGGCGGTTAGTGGCCATGACGCGATGCAATCTGCGTCCGGCTGGCAGCGCGTCCCTACCATTCCAGTGCATAATCGGCTACACTTGTAGGGTTGTCCAGAAACGCCAAGGAAACAGTATGCCAAAGTTGAAGACCCACTCCGGCGCAGCCAAGCGCTTCACCAAGACCGCGTCGGGCAAGTTCAAGCGCGGACAGTCCAAGACGCGCCACATCCTCACCTCGAAGGCCACCAAGACCAAACGCCACCTCGGCCAGTCGGTCCTGATCTCGAAGGCGGATACCCCGAAGATCGCACGGATGCTTCCCTACGCCTGAGACTTGGCCGGGAGTTCCACAGTTTTTCAAGTCGAGCCGCAGCCCGGCAAGCTGAAATCAGAAACCTGAAGTTCAGCAATCCGGGAAGCAAAGGGCCAGCAAAGCGTTACGGCCCCTGGGAGTTGCGAAGCGAAGCCCACCGAGACTTGAAGTTGCATAGCGCGTGAAGAGGAACCCTTTCCTCCAGCCGCTTAATCTGAAGTACGCAAAAGGAGAACCACCATGCCCCGTGTAAAACGGAGTACTAAACGCAGCGACCGCCGCAAGAAGATTCTGAAGCGAGCAAGCGGCTACTTCCTCACCAAATCCAAGCTCTACCAGGCAGCGCAGGAGGCCGTCGAACGCGGCCTGATGTTCGCCTATACCGGGCGCAAGCAGAAGAAGCGGCAGTATCGCGCTCTGTGGATCGTGCGCATCAACGCCGCCTGCCACGCCAACGACATCAGCTACTCGACCTTCATCAACGGGCTGAAGCTGGCAGGCAATGCGCTGGACCGCAAGATACTGGCGGAGATCGCCGTCCACGATGCGGCTGGCTTTGCAACCCTGGTTGGCACGGCGAAAGCCGCACTGGCCAGCGCCAAGGCCGCGCGCGAGAAGGCCAAGAAGTAAGTCCATCGCTGGTCGATTCAAAAAAAAGACACTGCCCCCGAGGCGGTGTTTTTTGTGCAGCGCTCTATTGCGCGCCGCGGCGGCGCAGGATCGTCTTGATGGTTTCGAACATGATGAGCAGGTCCAGGCCGAGCGACATGTGTTTGATGTAATAGAGGTCGTACTCCAGCTTTTCCTTGGTCTCGGCCAGCGTGGCGCCGTAACCGTAGCGTACCTGCGCCCATCCGGTCAGACCGGGGCGGATGAGGGTGCGCATGTAGTAGAAGGGGAGCTCGTCGGCGAGCCAGGAGACGAACTCGGGGCGCTCGGGGCGGGGGCCCACCAGACCCATGTCGCCGCACAGGACGTTCCAAAGCTGGGGAATCTCGTCGATCCGTGTCTTGCGCAGCAACATACCCAATCGGGTGACCCTGGGGTCGTCTTTGGTGGCCCACTTTGCGCCGCCGGATTCCGCGTCGGTGAACATGGTGCGGAACTTGACGACGTCGAAGACGCGTCCGCCCATGCCAACACGTGGCTGGCGAAAGAAGAGCGGCCCTTTGGAGGAGAGCTTGACGGCCAGGGCGACGAAGGGGAAGAAGGGCAAAAAGAAAAGAAGACCGAGGGCGGCGACCAGCAGACTGACCATTTGGCGTGTGAACTGCTGCGAGGCGCGGATGCGAAAGCCCTCGCTGTAGAGAAAGTTGGAGGGACGAAGGCCGTCCAGCTGGATCTTGCCGTAGAGGCGTTCGCGCAGCGTGCCGTCTTCTTCCACCTCGATCCCTTGGAATCGCATCAGCAACAGCTTCTGGACGGGCAGCTCTCCGCGCTGCACCTCCATGGCGACGATGATCCGGTGAATCGGAGGCTGGGCCTTGGCCAGGCGGTCGAGAACTGAGATCCACAACTGCTTGCGCTGTGCTGCTTCCAGTTGGACATCCTCCCAGAAGACAACCTCCATGCCAATGTCGGGGTGGGCGCGGATGGCTTCGACGATGGATCGCGCATACTCTCCGGCCCCAAGGACGTATACCCGCTCGCGAAACAGTTTATGACCGCCGACCCACTCGTATGCCCTGCGCAGCAGTAGAAAGGAGGGCGCCAGCAGGGCGAAGCCGAGGACATAGACGAACGGGCCGATGGCTACGTCGGGATCGAAGGTGAGGAAGGCGGAGACGATAAAGCAGTCGAGGCCCAGCACCAGAAGGATACGGAAGTAGATTTGCAGCCGGGCAGAGACGATTCGCGGTTCGTAGAGGTCGAAGTAGTAGGACAGAAACAGGGTGAGCAGGGTGATGAGGGCGATCTTCAGCAGGCCTTGCTGGTAGTGCAGCGCAATGTATGCGTCGGGGCCAAGCCTCCACCAGGTGGCGGCCAGAAAGCAGCCGTAGACGATGCCTGCCTCGCATAGCAGAAGAGTGATGGTGCGCGTGGGATAGTAGACGTTCAAGAACCGGATCATTGCCTGGTGCGCCCCTGGTCAATCATCGATCGTGTCGTATCCGTCGTAGCCATAATAGCCCCCCGTGTGGGGTGGATTTTCTACGGCGTTGAGCACAAAGCCAAGCACCTTGGAAGCCTTGAGTTCGGCAAGGGCGCGTTGCGCAACCTCGTATTTGGTAGTGCCTCCGCGGGCGATCAGCAGGACCCCATCGCAGGAACGCGCCAGGTTGACTCCGTCGGAGACCAGATTGACCGGCGAGGAGTCGACCACGATCCAGTCGAAATAGGGCGATGCGTCGGCAATCAGGCGGTCGAAGCGGCGATTGCCGGAGAGGTCGGCGGCTTTGTCGCCGGCGTGGCCGCCGGGGATGAAAACCAGCGAGACCAGGCCGTGGGGGAGGGGATGGGCGTTATCGCTGGGCATGGGGCGCTGCATAATCTGGGAGAGGGTGGCTTTGCCGGCAAGATATTCGGTGAGGCCGGGGCCTTGGGGCGCTCCCAGCAGCTTGTGCAGCGAAGAACGGCGCATGTCGCCATCGATCAGTAGCACCCGATGGGCCTTGTGGCGGGCAAACGAGATGGCCAGGTTGGCCGCCACAAAGCTCTTGCCCTCCTGCGGCAGGCCGCTGGAGATCAGGATGGACTTCAGGGTGTTGAGGTCGCGAAACTCCTGCATGCGCGAGCGCAGGCTGCGGAATTGCTCCACCGCGGCGCCGCGATGTTCCAGTGCGGGGAGCTGATGCAGCGAGGGCATCCAGGTGTACTGAGGAATGTTGTCGGCACTGAACTGTTCTTCCACGGGTGCAACGGCAGTGGGTTGAGCAGGAATTGGCGCAATGGCGGCATCCGCGACGGCGATGGGCTCAACTGGAAGTGGTGGTGCGGCAATGGATGCAGGTATGGGCGCGGGGCGGCGGATGGTCGCGGGGAGGGGTTGTGGGCTGGGCGTCGGAGCGACCGTTCTGGGAACGGGTGGGGCTTCGAACACGGTGTCCGGCACGGCCTGGTCGGCAGCGGCTGTCGCGACGGGCGCAGCAGGCGCGGGTTCGGCAAGGGGAGCGGGTTGGTCCGTGAACGCAGGTTGCGCGGCGCCGGGTAGACCGCCGGGAGCAGGTTCGACGGCTGCGCGCTTGGCTGAGTCAAGTTCTGCCTGGTGCAATGCTTCGTAAATCCTGCTCATCTCTTGTCCCCTCCTTCTCTCCATTGCGGGTGCGTCGGCGAAAGATGGGTTGGGTTTGAGGGAGGTTCGCTGGGCGCGGAGGAGACCATCAAGGGCATCGGTTCCAGGTCCAGGTCGCGCACCACAGCTTGGACCAGGGCGGCAGGGACCTGGTGCAGTTGTTCCACGTAGGTCATGATAAGGGATTGCTCGCATATGAGATTGATGATGCGAGGAATTCCCCGGCTCGCGCGGAAGATGGCCGCTACCGCGTCCTCGGGGAAGATGAGGTCGGAGGCGCCTGCGATCAGCAGACGCTGGGTTATATAGGAGGAGGTCTCCTCGGGGGTGATGGCGTGGGTGCGGGCCCACAGGGCAATGCGCTGGCGAAGTTGGCGAAGGTCGGGAGAGGTTAGCTTCTCTTCCAGCTCGGGCTGTCCGGAGAGAACGATCTGTACCAGCTTGCGCGTGGCGGTTTCCAGGTTGGTAAGCAGGCGCACCTCTTCCAACTGCTCCCATGTGAGGTTCTGCGCCTCGTCGATGACGATGACACAGGTCTCATCGCGACGGAAGCGCTCTACCAGCCAGCGATTGAGCTGGATCAACATGCCGGACTTGGTGCGGCTCTGGGGCACGATGCCGAAGTCGGAGAGAATAAACTCGAAAAAATCGAGAACGTCCAGACGCGGATTGAAGACGAAGGAGCTGAATATGCGGCCTGTGTCGAAGGATGCGAGCGCGCTACGCAGCAGCGTGGTCTTGCCGGTGCCAACCTCGCCGGTCAGCACGATGAACCCTTTGTGCTCGCTGATGCCGTACTGCAGCGTGGCCAGCGCCTCGCGGGTGTGCGCCATCCGCACCAGGAAGCGCGGGTCGGGGCTGTCGGCGAACGGCGTGCTGTGCAGATGGAAGAAGCTCTTATACATGGTTATCCGTTGGCTTCGGCTAGCGGGTCCTTGGGGTTATTGCGTCTGAAGAGCCGCTTCAGGCGGGAGAGCTTGGCGGGCTTGCTGCTGAGTGCCACGTCGCCCGACCAGGCGATGACGGCCAAAGTAGGCAGTTGTGTGAAGGCCCATATGTCGCGCTCTGTGCGCAACGCGGTGTCCCTATATTCAAGTAGGGCGGCGAACAGCAGACCCAGGGCGATGCCGCCGGCAAGGCCGCCGGAGGCGAAGACGCGTCGCTTGGGAAAGGTAGGGTTATCCGGCAGGTTGGCTGGATCCAGAATGTTGAAGGTCTCTCCTTGCGCGCGGTTCTGCATATCGGTCGACATCTGGGCCTGGTTCAATTTGATACGAAGGCTATCGTACAAGGCCTGCGTGGTCTGCGTGTCGCGGGTCAGTTGCTTGTATTCCTCTTCCACCTGCGGAGTGGCCAGGATGCGCGCCTGGTATTCGTGGATCTGCTTGTCGATCTGGGCCTGTACGCTGCGCTGTTGCTGGATTGCCAGGTCATTGGCGCTGATGCGGGCGCGCAGGTCTCGCGCAGCCGCGGAATCGTTCCCACCCGCCGCGGCCGGTGCAGCCGCGTAGGCTTGCGAGGAGGGGTGGGCCATCTTAGCGCGCAGTTCGGCGATCTGGCGGTTGATGACAATCACATCGGGGTAGTTGGCGCTGTAGCGCTGGGTGAGAAGTGCCTGCTGCGTGAGCAAGTTCTGAAGCTGCTGCTCCTGGGTCTGCGGCGAGACGGTGGCGGGGCTGGCCGTAGCCTGCGAGGCAAGCATCGACTCCATGAGCGACTTGTCCTGCTCCATGCGGCCCAGGGCCTGGGTGGTGGCTTCCAATTGCGAATTCAGGCTGTTCAGGTAGCTGATGTTGTTGCCCTCGTCCTCGGGGCGCATTCCTATGTACTTGCGCTCGAATTCGGCCAGCTTGGCATTCTGATCGTTGAGGGTGGTATTGGCGTTGTCGAGCTGCTCCTTAATGAAGTCGGTGGAACCGGCGGTGGCGTCCGTCTGGTCGTTCTGGTTGGCTGTAATGAATAGCGATGTGATCTCGGCGCAGACCAGTTGCGCTGTGTGCGCGTCGCTGGCGGTAAAGGCGATGGTAAAACCGGGGATACCATTGGTGTGGGCGAAGCCGGTTCCCAGGGCCTGAATATCGATGTTCTTGCGCGCCAGAGCGATGCGGTCGTCCATGGTCAGCTTTTGATCGGAGTAGAGGTTGAACTTCTGCACAATTGGCAGAATGCTGGACCGGCTCTCGATCTGCTGGTTGATGGAGGCCAGACGGCTGCTGATGTCCTCGGTGACGATGGATTTGACCAGATCGTTAGACACCTTCTGCTGGCCGATCTGCACGCTGGACTGAGAGACGTACTTCGCGGGAATATAGAGCGTGGCAGCGACAGAGAGCACCGGCAGCACGATCGCCGGGAACCCGATGATCCACCAGCGGCGCTTCAGGATGGTGAGATAATCTTCTGCGTTCAATGGTCGATGGCCAAGCATTTCATGCTCCTTACGAGTGCCCAAGATGGATCGCCATGGGCGAATAAGTCAGACCGAAGCCGGTGACATTGGAGAGGCCGCTGAATAGATCGACGGCGGCCGTGACGCCTTGATTGGACTGGTTCTGCAATGTATAGCTTGCATAGGCGGAGAGATCGCGTACGATTGCGCGCGAGACCTGCACGCCCATCACGGTGGTGTGAAAGGTGAAGGGCAGACTGGAAGAAGAGGGCAGTTGCGAGCTCTGCGTGTAGGCCGCGGTCAGGGCGCAGTGCCAGACGCGGTTCAGGGTGCGGCTGGTGGAGAAGCTGACGCTGTCGGAGATTGCGCCGCCCACGACGCCGGAGCCGCTGTTGCTGCCGCGCGTATAGGCCATCGTGGCCTGGGAGAACTCGCCCGTGTAGCTGGCCGAGAGGTTGGCTAACAGGCTGAGAGACCTTGAGCTGCCGGGCGTGCCCGTGTTGTTCCACTGCGGACCGGCGGAGGCGCTCATGCCGAACTTGCGGGTGAACTGGTGCGAGTACTGCAGGCTTGCGCTCTGGCTGGAAAAGCCTGGCTCGGGTATGCCGAAGTTGGCGCCTGAAAAGGTGCTGCGTGAGTAGGTAAAGTTGCCGCCGGTGGAATTGCGGGCATCGATGCGGTGGCTGAGTCCCATGCCGGCGGACTCGCTGTCGTTGTTCACGCCCTGGTTGCTGTGGTTGGTGGAATTGTTGAGAAAGCGTGTAAGCGAGTAGCTGCCAGAGGCGTCGATCGAGGTCTTGCCGGTGATCGGGCGTCCAGCGCTGAGAGAGCTGCTGTTGGCGACGCGGCTGGAGAAGCCGGTGAGCACCCCCTGGCCGGGCAGTGCGCCGGTGCCGGAGGTTGTGCCAGGCTGCGCAGGATTGACACCCAGATCGCCCACGCCGGGCACGCCGGAGAGACCGGTGGTTGCGGTTCCCGGCAGGTAGTTGACGGAGTCGGAGAGAGCGAAGGTCCAGCGCTGCACGTGGATACCCTGGGTCATCGACAGGTTGAGGAAGTCATACGAGGATTGGCCCGACGAACTCCACGCACGTCCTCCGGAGAAGACCGTGTTGAAGGGGTACAGCGCGCTGTTCGTGATGAAGGCGAGGTCTCCGGAGAGGTTGGTGGAGGTATTGACGCTGGAGTTGCCGAAGTAGTTGGAGGAGTAACTCTGCGAGGCGCTGACAGCGTATTGCATGGTGCCCGCCAGACTGGGCAGGGTGAAACCGGTGGAGATGGACGGCGCCGTGGCGACGGGGATGGCCTGTGCGATGGATGGGACAGGAAGCGCCACCAGCGGGAGCAGCATCCAGAGGGCTGCCTTTATCGCTAAGGCGGGTGGGACAGCCCGCTGCGAGAGGTGTCGCACGATGGGCAGGGATCTCTTCATCAAGGCACCACGATCGTGTCGCCGGGAACCAGCGTGATGCCCTGCATGTCACCCTTATTGAGGGCCTTGGTGTAGTCGAAAGGTATCTTTCGCTGCTTGCCGGGCTCTCCGCGCAGGATGTATATGCTTTTCTTCTTGGCGTAGGGGGTCAGACCCCCGGCGCTGGCAATCGCCTGCAAAATGCTCATTCCAGGTGTGATATTAATTGCGCCGACGTGATTGATCTCGCCAATCATATAGACTAGTTTGCTGTTGACTGCCATCACGGTCACGTCCACCAGCGGATTGGTGACGTATTGCAACAGGCGCGTGGTAATGTCGGCGGCCAGTTGCATGGGGGTATACCCGGCGGCGGCAATGTCGCCCACCAGCGGCATGGAGATCTTCCCGTCGGGTCGCACTAGCACGGTTTCGGTGAGGTTCGGCTCCTGCCACACCGAGATCTGAAGGGAGTCGGACGCGCCAATGATGTAGCTGGGGGTAACGTTGGCGGGATGAGCGGGTTGGGGCGGGGAAGCAGGGCGGGCGATAGGGGTTGCGGCAGATGGTTTGGCGTCAGGCGCGGCTGCGGGCACCGGCTTGGAGGCCGTCTGCTGGGCGAGACCTAGGGCAAGCGCTGGGAGGAGGCCGATCGAAAGTAAAGTGCAGCGAAGAAAGATCATAGTTCCTGCCGATCCGTGAGTATCGCGCCTTGCAGCCGCTTGCGGCCGGCGTCCAGGCACTCAGGCCGCATCCTCCTGGCTCTTCCTTTGCAACAGAAATCCAAACCCGGTTCGCCTGCCTGGGCCGCCTCCAACTCGTGGTTTCGACATGCAGCATCCACGAGATGCCGGAATGCGCACTCTCACCAATTTTACACTGCACAACGCACGCTGTTACTCACCCATGCACCTCACTGAATACCTCCAAAGGGGTAGACTGCGCAGGGGGCGCAGCATGCGATAATCCGATGGGCCGTTGAATTGCCAGGTGAAACCGCGTGAACTCGAATCCGAGGCACACAACTGATGATGTTTGGATGAGTTCTGCCCTGGCGGCCAGCGGGCCGGCGCTGCTCTTATGCCTGATGCTTGTTCTGCTATACCACGGCATCGCGGTGAAGCTGGTGACGGACTGGTATGAACTACCCGACTTTTCCCATGGATTTCTGGTCCCGTTTTTTGCCGCTTTTCTGTTGTGGGACAAACGGCGCCAGCTACAGAGCACTGCGATTGAGCCCAGTTGGGCGGGAGTCTGGCTGGTCGCCCTGGGGCTCTTTGTGCTTCTGCTGGGGATCTTCGGCGCGGACCTGTTCCTGCAGCGCGCGTCGTTTGTCCTGCTGGCGGCCGGACTGGTGTGGACGCTGTTGGGACGGGCCATGCTGCACCAGGTGCAGTTTGTGCTGTTTGTGCTTCTGTTGGCCATTCCGCTGCCTACCATCTTGTACAACCAAATTACTTTTCCCCTGCAGATAGTGGCTTCCAAGCTGGCCAGTACGCTGCTTCCACTGGCTGGAGTCCCGGTGTTGCGCGAGGGCAATGTGATTCAGTTGCCAACCATGCAACTGGAGGTGGCGGAGGCATGCAGCGGCATTCGCTCGCTGATGAGCCTGTTTACAGTGGCCGTGATCTACGGCTATCTGCTGGAGCGCAGCAACTGGCGGCGCGTGGTGTTGGCGCTCTCCAGCATTCCCATCGCGGTTGCCGCCAATGGGGCGCGCATCTTCGGAACCGGGCTGTGCGTACAGTACTGGGACCCGGACAAGGCGATGGGCTTCTTCCATGAGTTTTCCGGATGGCTGATGTTTCTGGTCTCGCTGGGATGCCTCTATCTTGTGCATCTTGCCATGCGTCTTGCGTTTGGGGAAGGCAGGGATTCTCCATGAGGTCTGCGCGGCTTTGGCTGGTGCTTCTGCTGATGGCGTTCACGGCGCTGGTGCTGCACCTGCGCGGCGATGTGGACCGCGTTCCTCCCAGCCGTCCCTTGAGCCAGTTCCCGGCGATCATTGGCACGCGGTTGGCCAACGACGTTTCGATGGATATAGAGACCCTGCAGATCCTGGGCAAGGGAGATTTCCTGAACCGGCTGTATCAGCCGCCGCCGCCACCGCCAGGCAGACCATGGCCAGCCACCGCGGATGCAGACGCGCGCGCGCCGATCGGGCTCTTTATCGGGTACTTTCCCACCCAGCGCACGGGGCAGTCGATCCACTCGCCGCAGAACTGCCTGCCCGGTGCGGGATGGACCTTCGAATCGTCCTGGATTACGTCGTTGACCAACGCCGCCGGCCAAAAGTACCAGGTGAAGGAGTATCTGATTACCGATGGAACTTCCAACCAGGAGGTCCTGTACTGGTACCAGATGCATGGCCGCGTGATCGCCGGAGACTATGCGGCGAAGTTGTATACCTTGGCAGACTCCATCCGCTACGGCCGCACCGACGCGGCGCTCGTACGAATCATCACCCCGGTGGAGCCGGGAGAGGACAGGCTGCAGTCGCGCGCTCGCGCCATCCGCTTCGCCGAGCAGATCGCTCCCTTGTTGCCCGCCTATGTTCCGGATTGATGCACAGGCCCCCCGGCACAGGTACTCGCGGGCTCCCTGCCGCAAGAGAATGTTTGCAAGAGGCTGCATGAAAGAGAAGAATTAAAGGCAACGGCTGGACAAGATGAGGAATACGCAAATGTTCAAACTACGCCAAGTGCAGATTGCCCGGGTCGCGACGGCGGCGATGCTAACGCTTGCTCTCGCCTTCACCGTTGGCTGCAACCGCAATCCAAACGTGCGCAAGCAGAAGTACCTGGAGAGCGGAAAGCGATATGAGACTGCCGGCAAGTACAAAGAGGCTGCCGTGCAGTTCCTCAATGCGCTGAAGGTCGACAAGAACTTCGGCGATGCGCACTACGAGCTGGCCAAGACCTATCTGAAGATGAACAGCCCGCAGCCGGCCTACGCGGAGTTGATGAAGACGGTGCAGTTCAGCCCAGACAACGTGCGGGCCAGGATCGATCTGGGAAACCTGCTTCTGGATGGGCGTGCCACCAGCCGCGCGGAGGAGCAGGCCAGGGCGGTGTTGGCGATCGATCCCAACAATGCGGATGCATACGCTCTGCTGGCAGGGGTCGCGCAGCAGACGGGCGACAACGCAACGGCCATCCAGAACATTCAGCGTGCCATGCAGATCGATCCCAATCGCGCGACCTACCATACCGAGGCCGCCCTGTTGCAGACTGCGGACCCGGCCAACGAAGCTGCGGTCGAATCGGAGTTGGGCAAGGCGGCGTCGCTGGACGCCACGGACGCCACGCCGCATCTTGTGCTGGCGGCGCTGCTGGAAAAGAAGGGCGACCTTCAGGGAGCCGAGCAACAGTACGCTTCGGCGATCGCAATCGCCCCGCAAAACATCCAGGCGCGGGCCGCGTTGGCCGGGCTTGACTTCCACGAAGGCAAGAAGGACAACGCCGAGCAGACCCTGCAGCAGGCCGTCTCCGATCTTCCCGAGAGCGAAGAGGCCGCGACCCTGCTCAAGGATTACTACGGCAAGACCAGCCAGATGGAGCGGGGAGAGACGGTCTTCGCCGGCCTGACCGCAAAGTATCCTAAGAGCTTCGCCATCAAGATCACCTACGCAGGCCTTCTGTTCGACAGGAAGAACTATGCCAAGGCGTCGTCGGTGGCAGCCGACCTGACCAGGAGCTACGCCGGCAATCCGGAGGTGCAGACACTCAATGCGCTGCTGCTGCTCAACGGCGGCAAGACGGACGAGGCTCTCGCCATGCTACAGAAGGCGGTCAAGGACAACCCCAACAACGTGCAGTTACAGCTGATGCTGGCCCAGGTGGCGGCAGGCAAGGGGGACATGGCAACTGCCGAGGCAAGCTTCCAGAGCGCCGCCAAGCTCAATCCAGGGAACCTGGAGGCAGCCAGCGGTCTGGCCCAGATCGCGATTCTGCGCGACGACGCGGGCATGCTCACGGAAGTGGCGGAAAAGACCATGCAGCAGCATCCGGAGTTTGTCGGCTCCTTTCTGTGGAGGGGAACGGCGGAGGCCAGCCGCAAGGAGTACGACAAGGCCCAGGCAGACTACCAGACGGCGTTGAAGATGAGTCCGGACAATTCCGCCGTATATCTGCAGATGGCAGAGCTGCAGTTGGTCCAGGGGCATGTTCCCGAGGGTAAGGCGCTGCTGCAGAAGTCTCTGGACAAGGACCCCAACTCGGTCCGCGCGGCAGGAATGCTGGCCGCCTATGACCTTCAGGCGAACCAGCCGGCCAAGGCGGTGGAGCGTCTGCGGGCGCAGATTGTCAAGCAACCTGCCAATGCAGGGTTTTACTCCGACCTAGCCGCCGTTCAATTGCAGACCAAGGACTTCAAGGGAGCTTTGGCCAGTTCGCAGAAGGCGATGCAACTCAATTCCACAAGCATCGACGCGGCCAATATCTATTCCCGGGCCGAGGTCGCACTGCACGACGTCGACCCAGCGATCGCAACCTGGCAGGCCTGGATCGCTTCCCACCCCAGCGACTCCCATGCATGGCAGATGATGGGATCGTTGCAGGAGGCCAAGGGCGACCAGTCGAAGGCGATGGAAGAGTATCAAAAAGCCCTCCAGATCGACCCGAACAATGCGGTTGCGGGCAACAATCTCGCCTATCTGATGGTGGAGAACGGCCAGAATGTCGATGTCGCGCTCACCCTGGCGCAGACCGCGCGGCGTGCCCTGCCGGACTCGCCGCACACTGCCGACACCCTGGCCTGGGTCTACTACTACAAGGGAAACTACTATATGGCGCGGGACCTCCTGGAGGGTGCGCTTAAAACCAGCCAGGACAATCCGTCGATACAGCTCCACCTGGGCTTGACCTATAGCAAGATGAACGATAAGCCCAACGCCGTACTGCATCTGAAGAAGGCTGCGGCCCTGGATCCCGTTGGCAAGACGGCCAGGGATGCAGGCGAGGAGTTGCTGAAGTTGCAATAAGGACTTTGCAGCGCATATGGTCTTCGCGCTCCGCCAGCGCGTGGGCCAGGGTTGGATCGAGTAAGCTTGCGATCCGGCCAATCAAGTAACGCGTCATCGATCCTCCGGATAGAAAACTCCGCGCCACGGCCGGCACCATCGTATCGCGAAACTGGATATACAACTCGCTTACCTTTAAGCAGGCGTGCGGGACTTCTTTTCAGCGGAGCGTCGCAGCAGGCGCCTTGCAACGTGGGCCCCTGCCAGGATCAGCGGCTTTTCCAGGGAGACATAGAGCAGGGCCGGAATGCCGATCGCGCCCGCTATCAGGGCCGCAACACGTGCCCACTGGGGATACTGGGCCATCCGGTAAAAGACGATCCAGAACACCACGATATGGCTCAGGTAGATGCCGTAGGAGTGCTCGGCAATCCAGTGAAAGATGCGGTGCATCCAGTTGGATTGGCCCTCGCGAACGTTTGCGTAGAGTACGGCGAGCATGAGCGACAGCACCCAGGCACGGACGATTTTATTGGGCAGGCTTATATTGTCGTGTGGGCCGAACATCTCGATTATGGCGAAGATGGCGATGGGCCACACCCATGCCGGCAGCTTCCAACTCCAGCGTTGGCAGCGAACCAGATCGTAGGCGACAATTCCCGAGGTAAAGCAGGGAGCGTACATAAAAACGTTGAGCCGCTCCGAGATGCGAGGAACGGTAAGCGCCAATATCACCGAGAAGCCCCATAATGCGAGCGAACGGAAGCGCCGGTCGCCGCGCACTGCAAAGTAGGCGAAGGGCAGCAGGAGATACATCTGCACCTCCAGCGGCAGGCTCCACAGAGGGCTCAGAATGTCGTTGCTGTAGGTCAGGTTCTGGGTGAGCGCGAGGTTGGAGAAGAAGTCCTTAATGCCGATCCATGCATAGGCCAGCCCCGGATCGGATGGGATGTGGAAGATCGGCACCAGAAGCACGAACAGCACGGAAAGCGGGTAGATGCGGAAGAACCTCCGGACCCAGAAGGCCAGCGCAAGCGAGGCAGCGCTCTCATCCGGCCTATCCAGCCGCTGCAGGGAGGCCATCAGGACGTAACTTGTATGCACGAAGAACAGGATGACGCCAAACCGTCCAAGGCTGCCCCAGTTGCGATTGTGCAGCGACCCGCATAGATGATCGAAGAACACCGCCATCACCGCGACCGCGCGCAGCAGGTCAAGGTTTACGGAAATGTATTTCTGCGGCGGCGGCATATGCCTTCTATTCGACAGCCTGCTTGGAGGGACCTTCCGCTGCGGCCATACATCGTCTTTGCGGCTGGTCGAATTTTATAGGAATGTTGGCGCCGGGCAGTGGGTATGGTTGTCCGTCCGGGTTAAATTACCGCTCCATGCCAAAGGAGTGAATGCGATAATCGGGATCATGTCGATTCCCAGCCTGCCCCAGACCAGCCCCCCAAACTCCAGCCAAGTCCATCTGCCCCAGATTGCGCAGGAGCGTCTCGCGCGTCTCCAGTCGCATACCGCCCGGATTGGTGTCATCGGACTGGGCTATGTTGGACTGCCGCTTTCGCTGCTCTTGTCGGAGGCCGGGTTTAATGTGACGGGCTTCGACAACGACGCGAAAAAAGTGGATGACCTCGAAGCCGGCCGGTCCTACATTCTACGCATCCTGCCTGCCGAGATTGCGGCTGCGCGGCAACATGGCTTTTCCGCCACCACGGATTTTGCGAGCCTGTCAGAACAGGACGCTATTGTTCTCTGCGTTCCTACGCCGCTGACCGGACATCGCGAGCCGGACCTGAGTTTTGTGGAGAATACAGCCAGGGCCGCCGCGCCGTGGATTCGCGAAGGACAGCTCGTTGTGCTGGAGAGTACGACCTATCCAGGGACGACCGAAGAGCTGCTGATACCAGTACTGGAGGCGGGCAACACGCAGGGACTGAAGGTGCAGGGCAAGGGCGCGGCGGAAGAGCAGGGCGTCTTCTATGTGGCTTTCTCGCCGGAGCGCGAGGACCCCGGCAACGTCACCGTGGCGCGGCGCGACATTCCCAAGGTGGTGGGCGGGCACGAAGCGATTGCCACCGAGCTTGCGGCCACGCTCTACGAGGGGATCTTTACCCGCGCGGTGCGCGTCTCGTCCACCCGCGTGGCGGAGATGACCAAGCTGTTGGAGAACATCTACCGCTGCGTCAATATCGCGCTGGTCAACGAACTGAAGCTGCTCTCGCTGCGCATGGGCGTCGACATCTGGGAAGTGATCGACGCGGCGGCAACCAAGCCGTTCGGCTTCCAGCCGTTCTATCCGGGGCCGGGCCTGGGCGGGCACTGCATCCCCATCGACCCGTTCTATCTCAGTTGGAAGGCCCGCGAATACGACTTCAACACCCGATTCATCGAACTGGCCGGTGAGGTCAACGAGGCCATGCCCGCGCATGTGGCGCAGTATGTTGCCAAGGCACTGAACGGGCACAAAAAGTCGATGAACGGCGCGTGCATACTGATACTGGGCATGGCTTACAAGAAGGACATCGACGACCTGCGCGAGTCGCCCTCCCTGACCGTGATCGAGCTGCTGCGCGAGCAGGGCGCACAGGTCCTCTACAACGATCCCTACCTCCCGATGGTGGGCCGAGGCCGCCACTACAACCTGAATATGAGGTCTACGCCGCTGACGGAACTGCAGCAGTACGACTGTGTGCTGATTATGACCGACCACACGGAGTACGATTACTCCGCCATTGTGCAGCAATCGAAGCTGGTAGTGGATACGCGCAATGCCACTCAGGGGATCGTTTCCGATAAGATCGTACGCTGCTAGGGAGGGTTTTGCATGCAGGACGTAAGGACGATCAACGACGCGTTCCTGAAGATCGGCGGACGCGGCGACAAGGTAGTCTGGCGGTGGCTGGACGCAAGCGCGGGGGCGGAAGGGGAATGGAAGCCGATTGCGGCTAACGAGATGGTTGGCCGCGTACGTGCGCTGGCGGCACGGCTGGCCCGGTGGGGCGTCGTCAAGGGCGATCGCGTGGCCATCGTAAGCGAGAACCGATGGGAGTGGCCGGTGACGGACTTCGCCGTGCTGGCGCTGGGTGCTGTCGATGTACCGCTGTATATGACACTGACCCCGGAGCAAGTGGGATATATGCTGCGCGACTCCGCCGCCAAGGTTGCCGTGGTCTCTTCCTGGGAGCAGGTGGAGAAGCTCCGCGCGGCGGGTGAGTTGCCGGCGCTGGAGCGCGTGGTGGTGATGGATGAGAGGGAGGAACCGGAGCAGGCACCCGCTTCGTTTGCGATGGAAAGTTTTTCCGAGTCGATGAAAGATGCTGCGGCAATGCAGGTGCGCGATGAGGAGTTCGATGCGCGGGTGCGGTCGGTGCAGCCGCACGACCTGGCCACCATCATCTACACCTCGGGCACTACCGGCGAACCCAAGGGCGTCATGCTGACCCACGGCAATCTGGCCAGCAACTTCACCATGTCGACGCGGCCCTTCGGGTTTAACGAGCAGGACAGTTGCATCTCGTTTCTGCCACTCTCCCATGTCACGGCGCGCCACCTGGACTACGCCATGATGAACGAGGGGGTGACGCTGGTCTACTGCCCGAAGTTCGATCGGATTGCACCGGCGATGAAGCAGGTGCGGCCCACGCTCCTGGTGGCCGTGCCGCGGGTGTACGAGAAGATTCGCCAGAGCGTCGAGGACAAATCGCACGGCGCGAAGAAGATGATTCTGAACTGGGCGCTGGGCGTGGGCAAACGGCATCGGGAAGAGACGATGGCGGGCAGGCAGCCCCGCGGGTTGCCGTGGAAGATCGCGGACAAGCTGGTCTTCTCCAAAATTCACGCTGCATTTGGCGGGCGGGTGAAGTACTTTGTCTCCGGTGGCGCGCCGCTGGGGATGGATACGGCTGGCTGGTTCGCCGACGTGGGAATCCGCATCCTCGAAGGCTATGGGCTCACCGAGACCTCGCCGCTGATCGCGGTGAACGATCCCCATCGCTATCGCATCGGAACGGTGGGGCCGGTGCTGGAGAATGTGCAGGTGCGCTTCGCCCCGGATGATGAGTTGGAGGTGCGTGGGCCCTCGGTCTTCCGCGGCTACTGGAACAAGCCCGAAGAGACGGCGGAGGCGTTCACCGCCGACGGCTGGCTGCGCACCGGCGACATCGGCCACATCGACGCCGACGGCTTCCTCTCCATCACCGACCGCAAGAAGGAGATGTTGAAGACCAGCGGCGGCAAGATGATCGCTCCGCAGCCCATCGAGAACAAGCTGAAGGCCCATATGCTGGTGGGCAACGCCGCGCTGGTGGGCGACAAGCACAAGTTCGCCTGCGCGCTTATCTCGCCCAACTTCGCCATCCTGGAGAGCTGGGCGCGGGTGAAGGGCGTGGAGTATCCGGCGGGCGACCGCAAGGCGCTGGTGCAGGTTCCACAGGTGGTGGCGCGCTACCAGCGCATTGTCAACGACGTGAATGCCACGCTGGCGCCCTACCAGACCATCAAGCGCGTCGCCGTGGTCTCCGACGAGTGGACCGTCGAGACCGATGAGCTCACTCCCAGCATGAAGCTCAAACGCCGCGTGGTGGAGAAGAAGTACGCAGCTGAGATCGCCGAGTTTTACAGCGACGAGGCCACCTCGACGCGATAACTGGCACGGTAGGTGTAAAGTTGCGATAAGAGGTGTTCGTGAACGGGTTCGGTGGTGAGCGTGTGGAGGGCCTTCCACGCGATGTGTCTGGGCCTTCAGTGCAGGGGAAGCGGACCCCGGCGGGTGGGAATGCGGTAGACGTGAGCGCGGCAGACGAGGCGCGGCAGTGAGCGGGCCGCAGGCAGTTGCCGAAGGTGAGTGGCGGCCCAGCTTCAATCCATGGCTGATCGCAGCGGTCGTCTCCATGGCCGCGTTCCTGGAAGTGCTGGACACAAGCATCGCCAACGTTGCGTTGCCCCACATAGCCGGGAGTCTGGCAGCCAGCAGCAGCGAGAGCACATGGGTGCTCACCTCCTACCTGGTCAGCAATGCGATTGTTCTTCCCGCGGCGGGCTGGATGGTGAGCGCGCTGGGACGCAGGCGGTACTTCCTGATCTGCCTCTCCGTCTTCACCCTGAGCTCGGTCTTCTGCGGGATGGCCACCAGCCTGCCGATGCTGTTGCTGGCGCGGGCCATCCAGGGCGCGGGCGGCGGCGGATTGCAACCCATGGCGCAGGCCATTCTGATGGACTCCTTCCCGGCCAACAAGCGCGGACCCGCGGCAGCGCTGTTTGCGGTCAGCGTCTTTGCGGCAACGGCGGTGGGGCCGACCGTGGGCGGTTGGATCACCGATAACTACTCCTGGCGTTGGATATTTCTGCTCAAACTGCCGCTCTGCCTGCTGTGCCTCGCGATGGTCTATCAGGTGGTGGAGGACCCGCCGTTCCTGAAGCGCCTCAAGAGTTTCCGCTTCGACTTCATCGGCTTCTCGCTGCTGACGCTCGGAGTGGGCGCGCTGCAAATCTTCCTCGACAAGGGGCAGGAGGACGACTGGTTCGGCTCACGCTTCATCACCACCCTGGTGGTGACCTCGGCAGTCTGCCTGGTCGCGCTGCCGCTCTGGGAGTGGACCCGGAAGGACCCGCTGGTGGACGTGCGGCTATTCAAGAGCGTGAACTTATCCGCCTGCTGCGTACAGATGTTCTTCATCGGCTTCATCGGCTTCGCCAGTATTGTGCTGATGCCGCTCTTCCTGCAGACGCTGATGGGATATTCGGCGTCGCTGGCGGGCGAGGCCGTCTCGCTGGGCGCACTGGTGATGTTCGTTACCATGCCGGCGGTGGGACTGTTGACCTCCAAGATCCAGGCCCGCTATCTGCTCGCAACCGGATGGGCGATGATAGCCGGCAGCCTGTGGTTCACCAGCCGCATGATGGACCTGCAGATGAGCTTCGGCGCGGCCTCGTGGGCGTGTGTGGTGCAGCGGATTCCCATCGGCCTCATCTTTATTCCGGCCAGCCTGGCCGCGTACTTCGGGCTCTCTCTGGAGAAGAGCACGGCCATCGCCGGGTTGGTGAACTTTGTGCGCAACATCGGCAGCAGCGTGGGCACCTCGTTTGTCACCACCATGCTGGCGCGCCGCGCGCAACTCCATCAGAACAGGATGGCGAGCAACATCTCGATCAACGATCCGAACTTCCGAAACTCCGTCGCCGGGCTTGCGCAGCATCTGGGCCGGGCCGGATTGGGCCATCCCGCGGCGCTCAACCAGGCAGTGGCGCGCATCTATGCCGAGGTGCTGCGCCAGGCCGCGGCCATGTCGTTCATCGATGCGTACTGGCTGCTCGGCGTCCTCTCCGCCGCCATGCTCTTCAGCGTCCTCTTCGTGTCAAAGAACAAGCCAGGCGAAGACAAGGCCGTCGGCGCTTACTAGAATGCCGCAGCTTCTTTCTTCTTTGTATCGTCCAGGTACCAGGCCACGGTCTTTTGCAGGCCGTCGTGGAAGCGGGCCGTGGGCTGGTAGCCAAGCTCTTTGGTCGCGCGGCCGATGTCGGCCAGCGAGTGACGGATGTCGCCCGCGCGGGGAAAGCCATAGATGGGTTTGCCGCTGAAGCCCAGCAGGCCCGCGAGCGCGCTGTACAGCTCGTTGAGCGTGTGGCTCTCTCCCGTCCCGATGTTGAAGACGCGCCCCGTGGCCACGGAACTGGGCGCCTCGCAGGCCAGCAGGTTGGCGCTGACCGCGTTGTCGATGAAGGTAAAGTCGCGGCTGGTCAGGCCATCGCCGAAGATGGTCGGCGTCTCGCCGGCCATCATCGAGGTGGTGAACTTGGCGATGACGCCGGAGTATGGCGAGTCGGCTGCCTGGCGTGGGCCGAAGATGTTGAAGTAGCGCAGACAGATTCCTTCCAGTCCATAACTCCGGTAGAAGGCCTGGATATAGTACTCGCAGGCCAGCTTCTGCACCGCGTAGGGAGACAGCGGAAGCGGCGGCATCTCTTCGTGTTTGGGCTGCGTGGGCTGGTCTCCGTAGGCCGACGAGGAGGCTGCATAGACGATGCGCTTCACCCCGGCATTGCGCGCCGCGATCAGCAGTTCCAGCGTGCCGTTGAGGTTGGACTGGTGTGAGCCGAGCGGGTCTTTGACCGAGCGGGGAACGCTGGCCAGCGCTGCCTGGTGCAGGATGTACTCCACGCCCTCGCAGGCGGACTTCATCCCTGCGGCGTCCTGCAGGTCCATCTGTCGGAAGTCGATTCGCTCGCCTATGCCGGCCAGGTTGTCCAGGCTGCCGGTGCTGAGGTTGTCGATGCCGCGCACCTCGTCGCCCCGTTCCACCAGCGAGCGGGCCAGGGTCGAGCCGATAAAGCCTGCGATTCCGGTAATCAGATAACGCGCCATCGAACCTCCGCTTAGAGTATATCGTCGAGCGTTTTATGAAATTGATTGGGAATGGAAACCCGGACCGCCGGGAGTATGCGTGCGCAACTCCGACAGCCAGTTCATCCGCGTGAAAGTGGGTTGGCAGCCAAAGCTGTCGCGTAGGATGGACAGGCAACAACCTATGCATCGATCGCGCAGCAAGTAGCTCAGTCCATAGTCTTATCTCCTGGCCGAACTGGCTTGAACAGTTCCATTGCGGTGCAGACAAGTTAACGGGAAGCTTTGTTCAATCATGTTGAACGGCTGCGACAATTCATTGAGGCGTGTTCCGCGAAGCTCCTTCAGCAAGCGTCTCCAGGACGAGAGAAAGTCCATCTTCCCAGGAAGGCATATTGATCCCGAAGGTCTGCGCCAGTCGTTGGCACGACAAACGTGAGTTGGCTGGGCGCTTAGCGGGACGAGGATATTCGCTGGTGCGGATTGGAATCAGGTTGGGGACCGTAAAGCCAGAGGTGGCAGCCGATTGGGACAACAACGCCTTTGCAAATCCATACCAGGAAGTCTCTCCCGAGCTGGTCAGATTGTAGATGCCACTGCGTCCATCGAGTCCACCGCCAGCAGGCGCAAGCAACTGCGCCAGAATACCGGCGGTAGCCTGAGCGATGCATTCACTGGAGGTAGGAGCACCGATCTGGTCGTCCACAATACGCAACTCCGTCCGTTCCCGGGCCAGGCGCAACATGGTTAGCAGAAAATTGCTTCCGCGCGCGCCGTACACCCAACTGGTGCGCAAGATCAGGAACTCGCCGCCCACCGCCTGGATGGCCTCGTCGCCCGCCAGCTTCGACTTGCCATAGACATTCACCGGATTGGGTGCATCGCTCTCGACATAGGCACCCTGCTTGTTGCCATCGAAGACATAGTCCGTGGAGTAATGCACCAGTAAGCTGCCGAGCCGTTTGGTCTCCTCGGCGATTAGCCCCGGCCCCGTGGCGTTGATGGCCATGGCCAATTCAGGTTCGCTTTCGGCCCTATCGACCGCTGTGTAAGCGGCGGCATTGATAATGACTGCGGGTTGGACCGTTCGCACCGCTGTCCGGACCGTGTCTGGCTTGGAAAAATCGATCTCCGGATACTCCACCGCAGTCACCTTGCCCAGACAGGTTAGTTTGTGACGCAACTCCCAGCCCACCTGCCCGATGCGGCCGAATACAAGAATTCTATTGTTTTGCATTTGCTTCCTTCAGGAGAGAATCTTCTTCAAACACTTCCGCATCGCGAAATGGCAACCCGGCAGCATCTTTTGAGGAGAGGACCGGCTCACCCGCCAGCGGCCATTCAATGCCCAGGTCCGGATCGTTCCAAAGGATGGTGCGTTCAAACTGCGGCGCATAATAGTCGGTCGCTTTGTAGAGGAAGTCCGCGGAATCCGACAGAACAACAAAGCCGTGGGCCATTCCCGGAGGCAGCCAGAAGAGGCGCTTGTTTTCCTCCGACAGTTCCACACCGGCCCATCTTCCAAACGTAGGAGAATTGCGGCGAATGTCCACGGCGACGTCAAAAACCGTACCGCTGACTACGCGAACCAGCTTGCCCTGCGGTTGACTGATTTGGTAGTGCAATCCGCGAAGCACATTGCGCTGCGAGCGGGAGTGGTTGTCCTGCACGAAATGCGCGTCGATACCGATCTCGCGCATCGCTCTCTCGTTGAAGCTCTCCAGGAAGAAGCCCCTGTCGTCGCCGAAGACATCCGGTTCGACGATCAGCACTCCATCAATCTGCGTAGCATGAACTTTCATGAACTATAACCCAGGATTACTTAGAACCTCGCGGAGATACTCGCCATAATCGTTTCTCAAGCCAGCGGCCAGCGTCTCCAGTTGTTCCGCATCGATAAAACCTGCGCGGAAGGCAATCTCTTCGGGGCAGGCCACCTTCAGACCCTGCCGTTTTTCAATCGTCTGAACGAACGCACTGGCTTCCAGAAGCGAGTCGTGCGTGCCCGTGTCCAGCCATGCGATGCCGCGGCCCATCACTTCAACCGACAATTCTCTCTTCTCCATATAGATCCGGTTGACGTCCGTGATCTCCAGTTCTCCGCGTGGCGATGGCAGCAGATTGGCGGCGATATCCAGGACCTGATTGTCATAAAAGTAAAGCCCTGTGACGGCAAGTCGCGACTTGGGCTGCTTGGGCTTTTCCTCCAGACTCACGGCACGGCCCTCGGCATCCAACTGGACCACCCCGTAGCGTTCTGGATCTTTGACGGGATAGGCGAAGATGGTCGCTCCCGATGGATGCGTCGAAGCAGACTTGAGCATGATCACCAATTGATGGCCAAAGAAAATGTTGTCGCCCAACACCAGTGCGCAATCATCCTTAGCGACAAAATCGCGCCCGAGAATAAATGCCTGGGCCAGTCCCTCTGGCTTGGGTTGGACGACATATTCGAAGTTCATCCCCCAGGCGGACCCGTCCCCCAGCAACTGATGAAAGCGCGGCGTGTCCTGTGGCGTAGAGATCACCAGGACTTCGCGAATGCCCGCCAGCATCAACACGCTCAGGGGGTAATAGATCATCGGCTTGTCGTAGATGGGAAGCAGTTGCTTCGAGACCACGTGCGTGACCGGGTACAAGCGCGTTCCCGATCCTCCCGCGAGAATGATTCCTTTGCGTGTACTCATCGGTTTGCAGCACCTACAGGGCTGGACGAAGTGTACTGCATGTCGATCCATTCCTGGTACGATCCGCTGGTAACATGCTCCACCCATGCAGGATTGTCGAGATACCACTGAATTGTCTTGCGCAGGCCACTGGCAAACGTCTCCCGTGGCAGCCAGCCAAGTTCGCGCTCGATCTTCGAAATATCCATGGCATAGCGGCGGTCGTGACCCGGACGATCTTTGACGAATGCAATCAGGCCCGCATAGGGCTTTCCGGCAGGCTTCAGGTCGTCCAGCGTGGCGCAGATATGGTTCACTACTTCAAGATTGGACATCTCCTGCCGTCCCCCGATGTTGTAAGTCTGCCCCGGAAGGCCCCGTTCCAGCACGGTACAAATTCCGTCGCAGTGGTCTTCCACATAGAGCCAGTCGCGCACGTTCTGGCCATCGCCATACACCGGCAGCGACAGACCCTTGAGGGCATTCTGCACCACCAGCGGAATCAACTTCTCGGGAAACTGGCGTGGTCCGTAGTTGTTGGAACAGTTTGTCGTCAGCACAGGAAGACCATAAGTGTGGTGGTAAGCACGCACCAGATGATCGGAGGCCGCCTTGGAGGCCGAGTACGGGCTGTTCGGCGCATAGGCCGTCTCCTCGGTGAAGGCTGGAGCAGTCGGTGTAAGGCTGCCATAGACCTCATCGGTGGAGACGTGCAGCAAGCGAAACTCTCTTCGCTGCTCTTCGGGCAGCTCCATCCAATATCCGCGTACAGCTTCCAGCAACTGGAAGGTTCCCTCGATGTTGGTGCGAATGAACTCAGCGGGGCCTAGAATGGAACGGTCTACGTGGCTCTCGGCGGCAAAATGCACGATCGCTCCGGGGCGTAGCTCCTCCAGAAGACGGCGGACTAAAGCGCCATCCACGATATCGCCGCATACGAAGCGGTAGCGGTTGTCCTGCTGCACTGAAGCCAGGTTCTCTAAGTTCCCAGCATAGGTCAGCTTGTCCAATACCGTTACCGGTGTCCGTTGCTCGGCCAGCCAACGCAAGACGAAATTGGAACCGATAAATCCAGCGCCTCCGGTCACCAAAACAGGTGAATCTAACGACATCCATTCTCTCCATTCCTGAGTATCAATTATCAATCATAAACACTGATCCGTGCCGGTGCCTTCAGAGCGTTCTATCGTTGTAGGGGCGCATGTTTTCGTGGCAGCCTGCATGAATCCACAATGACGCCGAACATATCTCGTGGACGCAGCCATTGCTGTCGCCTCAAGCAGCGCTTCTTTTGTCTGGATGGGCCGCACCGGCGCACAGATAAACTCGCCTTTCGAACTTAGCGGCATCCCTGACGAGTTACCCACTTCCTTTAAGGAGGGTCTGCACGAGTGTTCGACATTCCTTCGGCGGCTAAAGCCTTGTCGCAATTGTTGTGCTTACGGCGGGACTGAAGTCCAGCCCTTTCAAAACCGGAACTTATTCAGAGCTTCCTTAAGTATAAGAACTGCGGAGAATATCAACAGCGACATCAAAGATCGTAGGTACACTTTCGCTGATTGCTAATCGTAATTTCCGTTTGTGCAGTAATTTCATTATACTGGAACCGTTGCCTTGCTAAGAACCTACTTCCCCGGACATCGTGAGCAAAACCATTCCAATTGCCGTCGTTGGCTCGGGTTACGTCGGCCTGGTCGCGGCAGTCTGCTTCGCCGAGATCGGACACTCCGTCGTCTGCGTCGATATCGATGAGAGCAAAGTCGCCGCCCTCCAGTCCGGGGACACCCTCATCCACGAGCACCACCTCCCGGAACTGCTGGAGCGTCACCGCAACACCCGGATTTGCTTCACTACCGACCTCGCAGAGGCCACCCGCGCCTCGGACGCCATCTTCATCGCTGTCGGCACCCCCCAGTCGGAGACCGGCGATGCCGACCTCTCGTACGTGGAGGCTGTCGCCTGCGAGATTGCCCGCTCACTCACCAGCTACAAGGTCATCGTGGAAAAGTCCACCGTCCCGGTCTACACCAACGAGTGGATCTGCCGCACCATGGAGCGCAACGGCGTTGCGCGCGGCCTCTTCGACGTGGTCTCCAACCCTGAGTTCCTGCGCGAGGGCGCCGCCGTTTCGGACTTCCTGCACCCCGACCGCGTCGTGGTCGGCGCCGACTCGGAGGCTGCCTCCGCCCTGTTGGAGCAAATCTATGCGCCGCTCACCTCAGGCGCCTACTACTCGCAGCCGGACGCCATTTCCGGTCGCTGCACTACGGCTTCTCCGCCGCCGCTTCTCCACACCTCCGCCAAGTCGGCCGAGATCATCAAGCACGCCTCCAACGCCTTTCTGGCCCTCAAAATCTCCTTCATCAACGCCGTCAGCAACCTCTGCGAGGCCACCGGCGCCAACATCGAGCAAGTCGCCCGCGGCATGGGACTGGACAGCCGCATCGGCCCGCGCTTCCTTCGCCCTGGCATCGGCTACGGAGGTTCCTGCTTCCCCAAGGACGTCGCCGCCTTCCGCTCCGTGGCGGAGCAGCTCGGCATCGACTTCAACTTGCTCACCGAGGTGGAAAAGATCAACTCCGAGCAGAAGAAGCGCTTTCTCGCCAGGGTCCGCTCCGCCCTGTGGACGCTGCGGGGAAAACGCCTTGCCGTGCTGGGTCTGGCCTTCAAAGGCGGCACCGACGATATCCGCGAATCGCCCGCCATCGACCTGGTCGAGATGCTGCTGGCCGAGGGCTGCTCCATCGTCGCCTACGACCCCGCCGCCATGCAGCACGCCAAGGCAGAACTCCCCGCCGGGCCACAGCTTCAGTATGCCCAGGACGCTTATGCCGCCGCCAGCGACGCCGACGCCCTGCTGGTCCTCACCGACTGGCGCGAGTTCGCAGCCCTCGACCTGCAACGAATCTACGCCGCCCTGCGATACCCCATCGTCGTCGATGGCCGCAACCTCTTCGACCCCATGATCATGCAGCAGCACGGATTCACCTATATCAGCATCGGAAGGCCCGCCGTCAATCCCGCCCGCTCGTTCGAGCTCGCCGCATCAGCCGCCGGCACCTAGTACCCACACACAGCTCAGGCTTGTCGTCCACTATTAGGACTGTCATCTGACCCTGACACTGAGCGGAGTCGAAGGAGAATGGGCAAGAATCCCCACATTGTTTTTTGCTGCTGCTTGTTCTTGCTTTCGATGGTGATTATTCTTGCAGTCAGATCGTACTTGAGTTCAAAAAAAACAATGGCACACACCTCTCCCAGGAAGATTCTCGTCACAGGCGCCGCCGGCTTCCTTGGCTCCCACCTCACCGACGTCCTTCTTGCCCAGTTCCAGTCCCGCTCCGTCCTTGGCGTCGACAACCTCTCCACCGGCAACCCGGCCAACCTCCAGCATCTTGCAACGGAGCCCCGCTTTACCTTCTTGAAGCACGACGTCGCGCAGCCCTTCGATCCTGGCCCGGTCGACTTCATCTTCAACTTCGCCTCGCCCGCCTCGCCCGTGGACTACGCGCGCCTCGGTCCCGAGACCCTCCTGGTCGGGTCTGTAGGCACCATCAACATGCTCAATATCGCCCGCAAATACAACGCCGGTTTTCTGCAGGCCTCCACCTCCGAGTGCTACGGCGACCCCGAGGTCCATCCCCAGGTGGAGAGCTACTGGGGCCGCGTCAACCCCATCGGCCCGCGTTCCGTCTACGACGAGGCCAAGCGCTTCTCCGAGTCCGCCGTCGCCGCCTGGCGCCGCTACTACGGCGTCGATACCCACATCGTCCGCATCTTCAATACCTACGGGCCGCGCCTACAGGCCAACGATGGACGCGTCATCTCCAACTTCATGATGCAGGCCCTGGCAGGCGAGCCACTGACCATCTACGGCGACGGCCTGCAGACCCGCAGTTTCTGCTATGTCTCCGACCTCATCGACGGAATCCTTCGCCTTGCCGCATCATCCGAGCACGACCCGGTCAACCTCGGCAATCCTGACGAGTTCACCATGCTGCAGTGTGCCCAGGAGATACTTGCCGTCACCGGCTCCAACTCTCCCATCGTCCACCAGCCCCTGCCCCAGGACGACCCCGCCCGCCGTTGCCCCGACATAAGCAAAGCCCGCGCCCTGCTCGGCTGGGAGCCCACCGTCCCCCTCCGCGAGGGCCTCGAAAGATCCCTCGCCTACTTCCAGTCCCGCCGCGCCGATAAATCCAAGTAGCTTTGTCTGAGCCCTTACGGCGCCTTCGTCTTCAGCTTGGGAAAGAACGTCACCTGCACCGTCACCGTGTTGTCGCTCTGCACCCCCGACAGGTAGATCGGGGCCACCCAGCGTTCGTGCTGGTACCAGCCGTTCACCTCCACGTCCGGCCCGATCCGCTTCACTACATCCACCCGCAACTGGTTCTGTGTCGTGCCGCCAGCGATGAAGTCCTTCGCGGTCTTCTTGTTCAGATACTCCACCTGCACCCATTCGTTGCCACTCAGGTGCCACGTCATCCACGCCTGTCCGCCCTTGGCCTCGCGCCCGATCCAGTCGCCCAGAATAATCCCCTTGTTGGTGTAAGCCTGTTTCTGCATCGCATCTTCGATGTACTCGTTGCTCCCTTGCTGGCACACCAGCGTGGAGCAGTCGGTCGACACTCCCTCCACCCGCAGGTCCAGCCTTCGCATCCCCGGAAACTGCGACAGATAGATTCCCGGCCGGTACCCCGCCCGCCGCGGTGCCGACACCGGAGTCAGATCGTCATGTGTCTCCGAGTCCGCATACAGTGTCAGGTAGTTGCGCACGAACGGCAGCCGGTAGCTGAAGTTGAACGCCGAGAACCGCGCACCAGGGTCGTCCCGCGAGAATTTCGTGCCTGCATTCGTGTCGTTGGTGTCGAAGAACCCCTTCAGGAACGTACGCAACGTCACCGGCTCATGGCCTTTGCCGCCGAAGACCACCGTCCGCTGAAAGCCGAACTGAAAGTTGGCCGTCGGCTGGAAGCTGAACATATCGGAATGGACCCAGTCGTCATTGGGATAGGTGTGTCCCTTCAGGCTCCCATAGAAAAAGTCATAGCGCACCGGCCCAAGCCACCGCGACAGGTACTTAATGTCGATCGGTTCCACCCGGTTGATGCGGAAGGAGTAAATGTTCTCCGCGTTGTTCGACCAGTCCATCGCGCCGCCCATCCCTGGCCCCAGCCACGCGTCCGATTTGCCCAGCGAGATCTCATGCTCCAGAACATGGAACGATAGCGTCGCCTCCACCAGCCGGAACGGGTTCGCGGACGCAATCGGCCCCGCGGGAATCGTCGCCTGCGGATCGTTGGGCGGCGCAAAGGCGATCTCATCCAGCAGTGAGACCTGCTGCGACAGCGCCAGCGAGTAGCCCGTTGCCGGCGGCGCATGCTGGTACTCGCCACGCAGATATAGCGACCACGGCCCCTGTTCATTCAGCGTCGAAAATCCCGTGCTGTTATTGAATCCCGTCTCATGAGGTCTGCCGTAGTCGTTGAAAAACGTCTGCCCCAGGTGGTAGCTGTCCGTCAGGATCGGCCCCGAAATCCCCATCATCCGCGTATACACCGACTGCAGCCCGTAGACCGTTCCGCGTTCCGTCTTGTCCGTGATCTCCTCGTCCGCCAGCTCCGTCAACAGCGCCGCCAGAATCCCCTGCGCCTGCCTGTCATTGCCGGTCAGGATCGCGCTCTCCGACGCCTGCAGCATGTGCAGCGCGCTGCGCCGCGTATAGGGCCGCATCGACAAATACATGCTGTCTACATAGCCCAGCGAGTAGAGACGCAGCATCGCAGGGTACACCCAGCTATCCACCGGGATATAGGTGCTGCCGTCCGGGTCGCTGTGGTCCAGGTCGCCATATGCGGGCAGCGCGGTATAAGGCGCGTGTGTCGTCGGCGGCGCAGTTGTCACCACCGGCGAGGCAGCTCGCTGAGGAGTTGGCACGGACTGCACATTCACCGGCTGCTGCCCATAGCCCGGCGCCGACTGTATCTTGTCCCGTCCCTCCGCAGTGGGCACGGGAGCCGCCGCTGGCGTCTGCACGGTCGTCTGCGCCGTCCCCACACCTGGACTCATAACCAGCCCCAGACCCGCAATGCCCGCAAACAACCCAGAGATGACTCGCCGCAAACGCACCTCGGAACTCTGCTCCATTGTTCTCTCAGTGTAACTGCGTGCTCTTCCGTTGGATCCCGAATTCTATCTTGCAACCCGCTTGGCGAACGCCTTCGCCTCGCGCTCCATCCACGCCCTGGTTGCGATGCCGCGTTGCACCAGATGCCGTTCCAGCCCCGCAATCGCGTCTTCCGTCACTCTGACCTTGCCCGCCGCGCCTTCCATCACAAACGGCACGCACTCCATCAGCGCCGCTCCGCCACCGATGCGTGCGTGCCCAATCGACTCCTGCGCCACCCGGTAGATCGCCACCGCATCGTCCGCATCCACCACAATCGCAGGAACTCCGCATCCCTGTGCTAGCGCGCTCACTCCGCCCGTCCTTGTCCTGCGCGTCTTGCCGTCCGAACGCGTCAATGGAAGAATACAAAGATCACCGGAAGTTGCTGTTCCGCCGTAAACTTCAACCCTTTCTTCCAAAGTACCGCAGGCAATTCGCCAGCCAGAATATACACCACCACCACGCCCGCCTGTCGCGCCGTTCCACCTTCCGCGCAGTCCTCGGCCCTCGCCTGCGCCGCAGCTTTCAGCACCGCTGCCGCGCCCAGCGCCATCCATATCCGCTCCGCACTACCCGTCAAGTCCGGCAGCCGTGCCGACGCAGCGCACACCAAAGCCATGCCGCGAACTCCCGCCCCACGTCTGCTAGACCGATCAGCCTTCTCCGGCCGCAGAACTTCACTCGGTGCCATCCCGCGCAAAAAATCCACCACTCCACCAGCCAGCGCATCACTCACCAGGTCGCCCGGCCCAAGATCGGCGGCCGTGCTCACCAGGCAAGCTTCCAGCCCGAAGGTTCCTGTCGTCTTCGTACCCAACCCAATCGCCCGCCCGCGCTTCACCCTCGGCAGTGCCTTCTCCAGTGCCCGCGCCTGCGCCATGGCAATATAGATCTGTCGCAGCCTCGCATTTGGAATCAGTGGATTTTCCCACGAAGTCCCTGTATCCCCCTGATTCGCATCCGTCTTAGCCAGTTTTGCCCCCGTGTCTTTGTGCTTCGTGTCTGCTTCCACTTGCTTGGCCCCTGCTTCCCGTTGCGCTGTATATTCTCTGCCAGTCTCTTCCTCAAGCCCGCGCCGGATCTTTGGCCTCGGAGTCGATGCCCAACTCCGCCAGCGCGGCCTGCGCCTTCTTCCCCTTGATCTTGCCCTCGCGCGCCAGCCGAGACAACGTCGCCCCAACAACCGACTCCGCGTTCACCTCGAAGTGCCGTCGCAGATGTGCGCGGTTGTCGCTGCGTCCGAAGCCGTCGGTTCCCAGTGTCACCAGCCTGCATCGGCCCTCGCTCTGGAGCCATGGCGCCAGCACATCGGGCAGCGACTTCATATAATCGCTCGCCGCAACGATCGGCCCCTTTGCTCCTGCCAGGGCCGTCTCGATATATGTCTTCCGCTCAGCCTCAGCCGGATGCAACCGGTTCCAACGCTCCGTCGCAATCGCCTCTCGCCGCAGTTCGGTATAGCTGGTCACGCTCCAGACATCCGCCGCAATCTGGTACTTCTCCGCCAGAATCTCCTGCGCCCGCAACACCTCGTTCAGGATCGCCCCCGAGCCAAATAGCTGCACCGTGGCCTCCCCGCTCGCAGCAGCCCGGATCTTGTAGATTCCCTTCAGAATCCCCTCCGCCGCGCCCTCAGGCATCGCCGGCATCGCGTAATCCTCGTTGTACATCGTCAGGTAATAGAAGCAGTCGTCGCCCTTCTCGTACATCCTCCGGATGCCGTCCTGTAGCACCACTGCCATCTCGTACATGTATGCCGGATCGTAGCTCACGCAGGTAGGAAATGTGCTGGCGAGCAAGTGGCTGTGTCCATCCTGGTGCTGCAGTCCCTCGCCCAGCATGGTCGTCCGTCCCGCCGTTCCGCCCATCAGGAATCCCTTGCAGCGCGAGTCCGCAAACGCCCACACCAGGTCCCCGATCCGCTGGAACCCGAACATCGAGTAGTACATGTAGAAGGGAATCATGGGAATCTTGTAGGTCGAGTAGGCCTGCCCCGCGGCTGTAAACGATGCCATCGATCCAGCCTCGGTGATCCCTTCCTCCAGAATCTGTCCGTCCTGCTCCTCGCGGTAGAACAGCAGCATCTCCTTGTCGTGCGGCGTGTACCGCTGTCCCTCCGGTGCGTAGATTCCCACCTGCCGGATCACCGACTCCATCCCGAACGTTCTTCCCTCGTCCGGCACAATCGGCACAATCTGTTTGCCGATCTCCGGGTGCTTCAGCAGGTGGCGCAGGATGGAGACGTACCCCATCGTGGTCGACACGGCGCGTCCGTTCGAGCCCGCCATCCACTCCGCGAAATAATCCAGTCCCGGCGCCTTGAACTCCGCCGTCGGCAACGACCGCGTCGGCATATAGCCGCCCAGCTCGCTGCGCCGCTGCTGCATGTACACCATCTCCGGAGAATCCTGCGGCGGCCGGTATGGCGTCGCCTGCTTCGCGGACTCCTCGGGAATCGGAATGTTGAATCGTTTTACAAACGCAGCCAGCCCCTCATCCGTAAGCTTCTTCTCCGAGTGGGTCGCATTGCGCGACTGTGCCGACCCCATCCCGTACCCCTTCACCGTCATCGCCAGCACCACCGTCGGAACACCCTTGTGTTCCATCGCCCGTTTGTACGCGTTGTAGACCTTAATGGGATCGTGCCCGCCGCGGTGCAGGTTGGTCAGTTGTTCGTCCGTATAGTCCTTCACCATCTCCAGCAGCTCGGGATACTTGCCGAAGAAGTGCTGCCGGATATAAGTCCCGCCCTTCGCCTTGTAGGTCTGCAAATCGCCGTCCACGCACTCCTCCATCCTGCGTAGCAGCAGCCCATTGGTGTCGCGCGCGAGCAGCGGGTCCCAGTCCGACCCCCAGATCACCTTGATCACGTTCCACCCAGCCCCCGTAAATACGCCCTCCAGCTCGTCAATGATGCGTTTGTTGCCGCGTACCGGCCCATCCAGCCTTTGCAGGTTGCAATTCACCACAAAGATCAGGTTGTCCAGCTTCTCCCGCGCCCCCAGTGAGAGTGCGCCCAGCGTCTCCACCTCGTCCGTCTCGCCGTCGCCCACAAACGCCCATATCTTGCGCGGGGTCTTTTCAATCAGCCCGCGGTTCTCCAGATAGCGCATGAAGCGCGCCTGATAAATAGCATTCAGCGGCCCAATCCCCATCGACACCGTGGGAAAGTTCCAGAAATCCGGCATCAGCCATGGATGCGGGTAGCTCGATAGTCCCGGCTTGTCGCGCAGCTCATGGCGGAAGTTCTTCAGGTGGTCGTCGTTCAGCCGTCCCTCCAGATACGCCCGCGCATACACCCCAGGCGAGGCGTGCCCCTGAAAGTAGATGAAGTCTCCCGGCAGCTCGCGCCCGTCCGCAGCGGTGTATTTCGCATGGAAGAAGTGGCTATAGCCCACCTCCAGCAGCGTCGCCAGCGACGCATAGGTCGAAATGTGCCCGCCGATCCCAGGGTCCTTCTTGTTCTGCCCATGCACCATGGCCATGGCGTTCCAGCGGATCAGCGCCTTGATCCGCTGCTCTATGTCCCGGTCTCCGGGGTAGGGAAGCTCTTCCTCCGGCATAATCGTGTTGCGAAAGCGCGTCGACAGCCGGTACGGAATCACCACGCCCGTCTCGCGCCCGCGCAGACGCAGCGCCTCCAGCAGTTCCACGCCATTCTCCTTGCCGCTGGCAACTACCTCGTCGAACGCCTCAACCCACTCAGCTACCTCGGCGGAAAAATCCCCCTTCGCGGCTACTGCCTCATCCTTCATCGTCATGCCGGGCTCTCTCTCTATGCTTGGTCTATAGTCTTCGATGCTCCGCAAAACCCTTCCGATGCAATGCGCAAGCCTTCACCTTGAATCAATAGTCTAGTGGATTCGTCTTCACGTTTGTTCTAACCTAAACTGAAGTCGTTCTTCCCACCCAGTCCCGCCGCACGAGGGCCGCACAGTAATGAAGATTCTGCTTATCGATACCTGCGGCGCAACCGGCAGCCTGGCCCTGGCCGACACCGCCCACTCGCCCGTCTTCATCGACTGCGCAAGACTTCCAGGCCGCTCCGCCGCCGAGCGCCTCGTCCCAACCATTCGCTCCCTCGCGACCGGCAGCAGAATCAGCTTGCACGAGCTCGACGCCGTAACCGTGGTCCACGGCCCCGGCTCCTTCACCGGAGTACGCGTCGGCCTCAGCGCCGCTAAAGGCCTCTGCCACGCCCTTAACCTGCCGTTGATCGCCATCTCGCGCCTCGCCGTCCTCGCTCAGATGGGGGTTCCCCATTCGTCTCATCGCGACGGGTGGGGGATGAACATCCACGCTCTCCTCGACGCCGGTCGCGGCGAATTCTACTCCGGCATCTATAGTGACGGGGTCTGCCTGCGCGAGGAGCTCGTCACCCGCGAACAACTCCTCGCCTTGCTCGATCTCGCCGCACAGGGCAGAGAACCGTTGCCGGTCCCTGTCGTCTGCGAGCCGGCTGTCGCCCAATCGCTCGCCGCGCTCACCCCGCAACTTGTCGCCGAACCCTCTGCCCCCGATGCTCTGCCCCTCGCCTTCACCCGCATCCAGCAACGGGCCTTCGACGATCCCGCCACCATTGACGCCAACTACCTGCGCCGCACCGACGCCGAAATCTTCGCCAAACCCATAGCCGCAGCCGTTCCGCAGCCTCACCGAACCCGCTCAGCAACGACCGCCCAATGACTCTTCAGCAATTCCGTCTGCGACCCGCCGTGGTCTCGGACCTCGACGCGGTCCTGGCCCTCGAGCGTGCCACCGATCTCGCGCCCCACTGGCCACCCGCGGCCTACGCAGGCATCCTTGACCTCGAAGATCCGGGTGCCCCATCCATGCCGCGTTCTTTGCGGAATGGGTGGGAGACCGCCCCACTACGGTGTCTATTCGTAGCAGAGAAGAATGGCCAACTCATTGGCTTCGCGGTTGGCTTGCTGCATCCCGCCACGGATGACCGCATAGCCGAACTGGAAAGCGTAGTCGTCTCCGCCAGCGCCCGCCGCGCCGGCATTGGCCGCACCCTCTGCCGCGCCGTGCTCGACTGGTCTCGCTCTCGGGGAGCAAGCGAAGTTATCCTCGAAGTCCGCGCCAACAGCACAGCCGCCGTTGCCCTCTACGCCAGTCTTGGATTCACACTCTCAGCCCGCCGTCCGCGCTACTACCAGGCTCCCGAAGACGACGCTCTTCTCCTGCGTCTCGTGTTGCAATGATCCAGCGCGCGGCTTCAGTCAGGTTTTGCCCGGTCAAAGTGCATGCGGATGCGCGCAGCCGTAGCTTCGCTCACCACTGCCGTCAGCGCGTCGTGTCCTGCCTGGCCGATGGCGCGCACGCTTCCGAAGTGTTCCAGCAGACGCTGCCGGGTGCGTGGGCCGACGCCGGGGATGGTGTCCAGTTCAGAGTCGCGATCGCGCATCTCGCGCCGCTTGCGATGGTACGTCACCGCGAAGCGGTGGCTCTCGTCGCGAATCATCTGCACCAGGTGCAGCACCGGAGAGCGGCGTTCCAGCACAATCGGCTCCGACTCCTGCCCATGCACGTACAGCACCTCCTCGCGCTTGGCGATCGACGCCAGCGCAGGCTCTCCGGGCACTCCCGGCTGGATGCCGATCTCCGCGAGCGCATCGTACGCAGCATGGAGCTGCCCCACTCCGCCGTCGATTAAAATCAGCGACGGCATCGCCTTCTTCTCCTCTAGCAGGCGCTTGTAGCGCCGTCCCACCACCTCCCGCATCGACGCAAAATCGTCCACGCCTAGCACCGTCTTCACCTGAAACTTGCGGTACTCCGCCTTGCGCATCGCGCCGTCCTCCCACACCACCATCGACGCCACCGTCTCCGTGCCCTGGATGTGCGAGATGTCGAAGCACTCGATGCGCCGCGGCAGCTTCTCCAGCGTCAGCGCATCTTGCAGCGCCGCCTGGATGGCCTTGATGCTCGGCTGCAATACGCGAAAGCGCTGGTCGTACGACTGCTTTGCGTTCAGGCACACCAGGTCCACCAGCGATCGTTTCTCGCCACGCTGCGGCGCCAGAATCTCAATCTTGTGCCCTGTTCGTTCTGTCAGCAGCTCCGCCAGCACGGCGCGGTCCGCAAAGTCGACAGGCACCAGCACGGTGCGCGGCACATACGCATTGCCCAGATAGATCTGCTTCAGCAGGGAAGAGAAGAAGGCCGTTGCGCTGAAGTCGTTCGCCGCTTCGCCCGTATCCGGTCTCTGTTCTTCATCCGTTTCCTCATCCAGCAGCTCCGGCAGGTCTTCCCAGAACATCTCCCTCCGGTCAACAATCTTGCCAGAGCGCATGTGGAACAGGTTCACCGCCAGCATTCCATTCTCGTAGTGGAAGCCGAATACGTCGGCGTCCTCGTCTTCCGCGCTAGCCACACGTTGCTTCTCCTGCATCTGGTGTACGGTAATGATCTGGTCGCGCAGCCTTGCCGCAGCCTCGTACATCTCCCGCGCCGCGGCCTCCTCCATGCGCCGCTTCAGCTCGGCCTCCAACTCGCCCGACTTGCCGCCCAGGAACATCTGCACGTCGCGGATCGCCTGCATGTACGCCTCTGGGGTGGTCAGCCCTTCCACGCACGGTCCCAGGCATCTCTTGATGTAGTACTGCAGGCAGGCGCGAGGATGAAAACGAGAAAGGTCCACCGAGCAACTCGGTATCAGAAAGCTGCGATGGATCAGTTCCACCAACCGGTACGCCAGGCTGCTAGGAAAGTAAGGGCCAAAATAGGCCGATCCGTCCCGCCGCAGCCGCCGCGTCACAAACACCTTCGGAAATCGGTCTTTCATCGTCAGTTGAATGTATGGATACGTCTTGTCGTCGCGCAGCAGAATGTTGTAGCGCGGCTGTCGCTGCTTGATCAGGCTGTCTTCCAACGCCAGCGCCTCGCGCTCGTTGCCCACCGTGATGTACTCAATGTCCACTGCCTCGCGCATTAGCGAGCCGGTCTTGGCGTTGGTCTGTGCCGCCTCCAGAAAGTACGACCGCACACGCGCGCGCAGGTTCTTCGCCTTGCCCACATAGATCACTTCGCCCGCCGCATTCTTGTACAGATAGCAGCCGGGCAGCGTGGGAATGGTGCGGATTTTTTCGTACAGGTCCATGGCGTTCAGCAGCGCGCAAGCTTGCGTTGAGTTGAGTTTAGTCGTTAGCCAGTTCGTCAGTCAGCAGAGGTTTGGTAGAGATTTATGGCCGGCAAGCAATTAGAATCGGCAATCATGGCATGGGTTAGAACGCTCATATTGGGCCTGATGGCCCTTCGATCAGTCGCGGTGCTGTTCAGCCGCGACGAGAACGGTCAGGATGAATTCATGCATCTGCTTCACTTTTCCTCTTCATACGACAGGGCAATCATCCTGGCTGCCACCCCAGCGGAAGCCGTGTGGCAACTAGTCGGTGTTGTCCTGGTATACCAGCTGCACCTCGGCCTATGGCATCTGCTGTGGTGGGTTCCTCTTGGCTTCGTCGCAATTCTTGCAGTAGGTAAATTGCTCCTGCGAAGGTTGGAACCCTGATGCGTCTAGGGTGCCGGGTGAACCAGGGTTCGATTCTGAGACCTGGGTTGTAGCGCGGATGCCGCATTCATAGCGCCTTTGCCGTATGCGATGGGTGGGCTTCCCAGCGATGAAACTTCAGCGCAGCGTCTTATATTCGCTTAAATCAATTGGGCGCGCCTCGCAGGACGCACCCGTTGAATTGTTCTTAGTGAATCTATTTTGCCGCCGAGTTGGCCACAATCTGGCTGAACGAAGCCGCCTCCAGGCTTGCCCCGCCCACCAATGCGCCGTCGATGTCTTCCTGCGCGCACAGGCTGGCCGTGTTGTCCGGCTTCACCGATCCGCCGTACAGGATGCGTGTGCTTGCGGCCAGCTCCGCCGATAGCGACTTGGCAATCTGCTCCCGGATGATCTTGTGCGCCTCTTGCGCCATCTCCGGGGTCGCTGTTTTTCCGGTGCCAATCGCCCACACCGGCTCATACGCGATCACCAGTGTTTTGGTGGCCGCGGGGTCGATACCGCTCAGCGCAACCGAGGTCTGACGCACCAGGACCGAAGTGGTCTGCCCCGCTTCGCGTTCGGCCAGCAGTTCGCCGACGCAAACGATGGGAACCAGCCCATGCGCCAGCGCCGACTTCAGCCTCAGGTTCACCGTTTCGTCCGTCTCGTTGAAGTACTGCCGGCGTTCGCTGTGGCCGATCAGCACATGGGTGACGCCCAGTGCCTTCAGTTGCGGCGGCGAGGTCTCGCCGGTGTATGCGCCCTGGTCCAGCCAGTGCATGTTCTGTCCGGCAATGGCAACCGGAGTGTTGCGCGCCGCAGCGACAACAGCAGGCAGCAGCGCGGGTGAGGGGCAGAGAACAATCTCTGCATGGCTATGCGTGGCGACGAGGGGGATGAAGGCCTGGACGAAGGCAACGGCTTCGTCGGGAGTCTTGAACATCTTCCAATTGGCTGCGATCAAGGGCTTGCGCGGTTCGTTAGGCATGAATCAAGTATTTCATCCGCATGCCGTCCGTGGGAAGCGCTTCAAATTTATGCTGGGGCCGTTTGAACTCCGGGCGAACGAAGTTATTGAGACCGCCCCCACTATCGGGAAGCGTAATCAATCAACCCTTCCACTCGCACTTCTCTAGGCCGCCGCTACGGGAAGGCCCGCGTTCGCCAGTCCCGCGCGGACAGCCCGCAGGTTGGGGAAGTCCGCCCCATCGTAGAAGCCCAGCATAATCCCGTTCATCTTGGTCTCGACCGCGATCTTCACGCCCTGCCGGATCAACTCCGGCGTGGCGCGCGGCCGCACCGCAACTCCACTGATGAGGTTGAACTCCGGTCCCATGTTCGCGCGCTCCTCTGTCAGCCACGAGCGCTTGCCGTCCATCGCCGCAGCCTGGCCGGTCTGCTCGGAGTAGTCCTGGATGCGGAGCGCATCCAGATGCGGTTTCAACTGCACGATCTCCACGCCGAAGTCGCGAATATTCTTCGCATGGATGTCATAACGCAGCACGGTGCCGGGCTTCGCCTTATGCACCGCCGGATGCAACATCTTGTAGAACGCGGCTACCGAAGCAAAGCGGAACTGCTGCCACTGGGCGAGCTCCGGTTGCGAAGCCGGATCTTTCAGCAATGCCGCCTGTATCTTCTCCAGATCGATCCCAAACCCGGGCGCGGCCTTCTTGCATGCCGTGCAAAAGCATCCGCCTCCACCCGCCGGACTGCCGCCCACGGCCTCGTCCATCAACACGATCGCCGACTCCACCCAGTCCACGTTGTACTTCTCGATGACCTCGGTGAACGCGTTGACGGCATACTCGCGGACATCCGGCTGGTTGGGGCAGACGGGACGCAGCCAATTGCGCACATGGGTAATCTCTCCATGGATGTTGCGATTCGCCAGATCGGCAAACTCGCCCTCCACACGCTGCTTGTCCACCAGCGAGTGGGAGAACTCGAAGCCCACGCGCAGCCCGCGTTTGCGCGCCGCATCCACGAATACGCGCGTCCAGTCGGTGTCGGCCAGCCAGGCGAAGTCGGAGGGCCGCGGCTTGATGCGCCCATAGCGCTTGGGATCGAAGTTCCAGTTCGCCCGCGCGTCCTCGGCCATCCAGAACGGTCGCACAGGATTGTGCGGATACGTCGTGGAGGTCTCCGGCCTGCGCTCCGGATGCATCTGCCCAATGATGTAAACGGAGTTGACCGCTGCCATCTGCTGCACATTGTCCAGAACCTGCTCAACGCCTTCGTCGTGCAGGTCCCAGGCATACAAGGCTGCTGTCACCTCAAACTGCTTCCATGGCAGCGAAGCCGGAATCGCCGCAGCGCTCGCACCCCTTGCGCTCGAAGTACTGGCCGCGGCAGCACTCTGCGCGCGCAACCACCTGCCACCACCCAAGGCTGCGGCTCCAGCAGTTTGTAAAAAATTGCGTCGATTCACACCACACTCCTAATCCGACAGCATAACGCAGCCCCGATCGTCCTGGTTTCTCCGTCTGCCTGCTAACGCCGCTTCAAGGATACGCCGCAGCGCTAATTCTCCGACGGGTGCTCGGCGTGGTCGATGACGAACTTTTCTACCGGTCCCTTCGCCTGGGTCAGCTTCAGCCCCATCTCACTCACCGCAGGCAGGTACAGGTTCATCACATTACCGCTTTCGAAATCCTCTTTTGTGACGATCGTAGCCGAAGTGAAGTCGTACCTGCCGTCAAGTTCGGTCTTGTCGATTACGGGATGGTGGAGCAGCGTTTCGCTCAGAAACTTCGCCAGCTGCGGCATCGAGGTGTTGTAAAGGCCGACGCCTTTGCCTTCCGCGGCTCCTCCAACTTCGGAATAGCCTTCGCCGTACCCCTTGGCGTACCTCAGCTTGCTGGGAACCAGCAGGAGGGGTTTGCCGCTCTGCTCCATGATCGACACCGTGCCCGTTGCCGTCTCCCTATGAAACTTCAGATGAAATCGGTCGGCTAGCATAGCCTGCATCATCTCCCGAATGCGCTCGTCCTCGATATCGAAGTTGGCATGACGCATGTCATACGGAGCAAGGCCCTGCGGCATTTTTGCCTCCAGATCAAAGTGGTCTTTCGGGTTGGACAGGTCCCTATCCATCCACGGTTCGCTGCCGGAGATCTCCCAGTAAGGAATGTTGTACGCAACGCAGATCAGCCCCGCCAGCGTCTCGTTGTTCATCGCGATTCGATCGGGGGAGAGTTGCACCCCCATGTAATGACCGACGTTCGGGTCGGGAGGTTTAAGACTGACGACGTCGAACTCCGGCAGCTTGCCGGGCCCTTCTACGGCGGTTGCAGTGGCGCTTTGGGCAGGGTTTGTCTGGGGTAGCGCGAACGTTCCAAACGCGAGTACCACTCCAAAGGTAACGAGGTTCGCGATTCGGGTTCGTGCGTAGGGAGGTCTCATGCCGAGGCGATTCTACTCGTCTTGCCAGAGGGCGATCAAGCTTGGAAGCAAGTGAGCCCCAGGGTCTCTAGCACCGAGGGTCCCGAACAGTCAGCGTTATCGGTAACGTCAATGTTTCACACGCAATCAACCCAGCCACACATACGGCCCACCCATCCTCCCATCGCAGAAGCACGCGCGAAACTCCTTCGGCTTGTGCCACTGGGTCCACTCGCGGCCATGGATGAAGTATGGCTTGGCCCACGCCTCGCTATCGATGGCGTGCGCCGCAATCACCGAAACCGATCCGCTCGCCTCCGCCGGAAATCCCGTGCGAGGGTCCATTATGTGGCTGTAGACGCGTCCCTCCGCGCGGAAGAACTTCTCCGTGCTGCCGGATGTCGAGAGCGATGTGTCCTTCAGAAAAACTTCGTCCACCGTGAGCCGTCTGTTGCGCGGGTCCTTGATCCCCACTTGCCATCCGCGCGGCTCCTCGGGAGGAGCGCCCATCCCGTACATCGTGCTGTCAGATGCTGTCACCAGGGCGTTCTCAAATCCGAGCCGCCGCAGAATCCCCACCATGCAATCCACGGCATATCCCTTGCCGATCCCACCGGGATCCAGCTCCACTCCGGCACAATCGAAGCGCACCGTCCGGCTCTCCGCGCCCAGAGCAACATGCCGCCAACCCACCTTCGGCATTACGGAATCAACCTCAGCCCGGTTGGGCAGCCGGCCCGATCCTTTATAGAAGCCCCACAGCTTCATCAGCGGTCCCACCGCAAGATCGAAGGCCCCCTCGCTCTCGCGGCCGATTGCCATGCACTTCGCCAGCAACTGAAATAGCTCCGGCGTCACCCGCACCGGCTCAACTGCGGCGCGCCGGTTCACCTCGCTCCACTCGCTCTCCTGCCTGTAATTGGAGAGCATCGCATCCAGCCGCGCAACCTCGGCGAAGGCGGCGTCAATCGCTGCCCTCATCTCAGCCTGATCGTTTCCGTAGAGGACAACGGAGTAGGTCGAGCCCATGGCGTCGCCGTGCTCCACCATCCGCAGCAGTTCTTTGCGGCTCACGCCTTCTTTGCGGCCGCGGCCAGGATCTTGTCGCGCACCGCGCTGTAGCTGAACACCACCTGCGACACCGGTACGCCGAGCACCTCGTTCCGGCTCAAGTCGCGCTGCCCAATTCCCAGGGTCTCCCCAATGTGCAGCATGTTGTCCGCATTGGCGAACGGCGCGGTCCCTTTGTCGGCCATGGGATCAAATCCCATCACGGTCATCGCCACCGCGTCGGTTGCCACGCAGTTCGTCCCGGCAATCAGCACTCCAGGATTCACCGCAGCCTGCGGACGGCTTCCATAGTTCGTCTCCGCGCCGGTTGCGCTCTTCACCCCATCGATGATCGCCAGATGCACCGGCCGCGCCGAGCACAGTTCCGCGATGATGCGCGGAAGTCTGTATCCCGCGTCCTTGGGCAACGTCAGGTCGATCTGCTGGGGAGCGCTCTTGGAGGGCGGACGGGTTGCAAAGTGGAAGACACCGCCGCGTCCGCCGTGGGGCCGGATGCTTGGCTCGTCCACCCCGGCGCCCTGCCCATAGATCGTGGTCGGAGTCGACCCATACACGTTCTTCATCGATAGCGTGATTCCCGTGGCCGCGTGTTCTTTCATCTTGGCTAGAGACACGAACACATCGCAGTCCGCATAGGAATGGTTCAGGTCGTACCCTGGGAAGATCAATCCTCCGCCCGGCACCATCAACCGCGAGTACGTCTTCCCCCGGCCCAGATGGTCTGTGTTCTCGAACTCCACGTTCTTGGCGGCGCTCAGGATGTCCTGGGGCTTCCAGTTCATCGACAGCATCACCTCTTCCAGCGTCTCACAGCTCGACCACGGGCCTTCCACCACGCGGATACGCCGGGCGCCTGCCGCGCCCATCAGGTGGACCACTGCCCCAATCACCTTGGGATGCGTCCAGAAGGTCTCTTCCATGGGCGCGGTCCCCAGTCGCTGCGACCGTACGCCGATCATGTTGATCTTGATCGCTACGGTCTTACCCTTCACCATCCGGTCCAGGCCGCCCAGTTGGTCGAACATCGTAGACAGGGTTGGCACCAGCTCCGGCCCATAGGTCATGCATCGCCCCACCGTTACCTTCGCGGTTGGCGCGGTCACGGCGGCGCTTCCCCATGCAGGCCATGCAGGCATCGTCAGCAGGGCGCCAGCCCCCAGCAGCATCTCTCTCCTGGTCAACTCATCTTTCATAGCGGCCTCCTTTGCTTGCTAGCTCTCTAACTCGACTGCGCCGTATACGGAAATCTTAGGCAGCGACAACTCCGAGCCGCCAGCCTCCTGCGGGCTCCACTGTAGCTCGGCGGGCGAGGCCAGCTCCGGACTCACCAGGCGAGCCGTGCGATGCGGCTCCTTCACGTAAAACAGCGGCCCATCGCTCGCCGGCCGCCGAGAGTAGTTCAACAGGTGGATCACTCCCTGCTTGCCCTGCGCCGACGTCTCATAGAAGAAGTTCATCGACGAAGCGTTGTACAGCCGTATCGGATCGTAGCGGTGGCTCATGATGGTCTGCAGGTCCGCCGTCAGATCGTACGGGTCCGGCTGCTCTTCCTTGCACACGGCCAGGCGGCCTTTGCCGAGAGTATGCAGATTGAAGAGGAGGTACGCTTCAGCCGCTGTGGGCGGACCCTCCGGGTTCGGCCATTTGGAGGGCACAAATAGGATGCCGCCGCCTCGCGCAAAGGCAAGTAGCTTCGCTCGCAACGCGGCATCCGGCGGCTCCCGATCGGTATAGTAGATCGCCTCCAGGCCCGCGAACGAAGCGCTCGCCGCCCGTGACCGCGAAATCACCCTGGCCGGTTCGCGCAACCGAGGCAGCAGGTTCAGTGTCTCTTCGCCGCGGTCCCAGTCGTCTCCGGCGAAGTTCGACACCAGCGCCAGCCGTCCCATCGGCTGATAGCTCTTGCTCTGGTTGTGTTCTTTGAAGAAGGCCATCATGCCCGTGGCTTTCTTCCAGGTATCCATGGCCGGCTGTTTTTTCGCGCTCAGGTCGGCGCGCAAGCCGTCGTCCAGCGACACCACCCATCTCGCCCCGTAGCTGGAGGGGTCCGCCACGGCCAGCATATAAGCCTCGGCAGTTTGTGCTGCCGTCTGCTGCGGCGGGTTGAACTCGATCCACACGTCTTTCTCGGGCGCCAGCGCTCGCGCAATGCGCAGCGCTGCCCCATTGGAATCTACCCATGGCAGATTGGTCGGCCCGCCCGCCTGATTCACGTCCTGCGGAATTCCCGGCCATATCCCGTTGGTCAGGCTCAGGACCTGAGATTTCCCTCCCCAGCGAATCCGTGCGTCTGCGTTGCGCTGGATCACCGGAATCCCAGCGTCCGCAGTCGCTTCGCCCTCCATGGTCACGGCGATCAGGCCCGCCGACCGCGCGGCAGCTATCGCCTTCGCTGTGTTCGCCTCGCCGTCGATTACCCCAACCAGGCCAACTCCTGTCTCTCGCCCCTTCTCAATCAGCGGCGTAAGCGCCTGTTGCTGCTCGCTATCGGCTGGTAGGCCATAGGCCCAATTCACCACAAGGGTATTCACCGGCGTGCCTTGCAATATGCCCAGTGTGGCCGGATCAAGCCAGTTGCGCAGCACCGCTGCTTTGTCGGTTGTAAATCCCTTAGTCTTTTCTTGCAGTGCGATATCCAAAGGGCCGGCTGGCCATCGCATCGGGTTGGACTCAGCGTTTAGGGCCATGTCCTATGCCTCCCATCTCGTCCGCGGTCGCGGCGATTCAGTCAGAACACACTTCCCATGCTTGCAGCGCGATCACTATATTCTCCCCTCTTCCCGGAAGCAATCGATATTTGTTGATCGAAATACGCAGCTTCCGCCGGATGCCTCCTCCTTTCGGCGCACTTTGCCGTAAGCGTGGGTTTACACCCTTCCCGCCGCCACCCGTGATAAAGTTTCGGAGACACAGGGGCCCCGATGCGACCAGATTTTAGCTCTATTCAAATTCATCCCGATCTCTCCGTCCTCATCGTCGGCGGAGGCATCAACGGAATCGGTTTGTTCAACGAACTGGCGCTCCAGGGTATCGATGTTCTGCTGGTCGAGAAGTCCGACTATTGCGCCGGAACCAGCGCCGCCATGACCCGCGTCATCCACGGCGGCCTGCGCTATCTGGAGAACGCCGAGTTCCGCCTCGTCCGCGAGTCCCTCCGCGAGCGCAACCGCCTCTTCCGCAACGCCCCCCACTACGTCAAGCCCCTGCCCACCACCATCCCCATCTTCAACTGGACCTCCGGAATGGTTCCCGCAGTCCGTAACCTCCTGCGCTGGCCTACCAGGCCCGGCGACCGCGGAGCGCTCGTTATCAAGACCGGTCTCACCCTCTACGACTTTCTCGCCGGCCGCCGCTCTCCGCTGCCCCGCCACCGCTTCCGCTCCCGCAACGCGGCCCTCGCGCTTCGTCCCTCCCTGAACCCCGGCATCCTCTGCACCGCAACCTACTACGACGCGCGCATCACCTACCCGGAGCGTCTTTGCCTAGAGCTGGTGCAGGATGCCGAGGCCGCCTGCCCCCAGGCCCACGCCTTGAACTACGTCCGCCTGCACAGCGCCTCTGGCGGCACAGTTACCCTGCGCGACGAACTCTCAGGTGACACCTGCGCGGTGCGGCCAAAAATCGTCGTCAACGCCACCGGCGCATGGATCGATGGCGTCAACCGCGACCTCGGCCACACCACTCAGTTCATCGGAGGCACCAAGGGCTCCCACATCGTCCTCGACCACCCCGAGCTGGTCCGCGAGACCGGCGACGAGATGATCTACCTCGTCAACCGCGACGGACGCATCTGCATCTTCTATGCCGTCCAGGGCAGGATCGTCGCGGGCGCAACCGACATCCCTTCCACCGATCCCGAAACCTCCTGCGACGAAGCCGAGGTCGACTACATCCTCCAGGCCATGCAGCAGGCCTTCCCCTCCATTCGCGTAGACCGCTCGCATGTCGTCTTCCGCTTCTGCGGCGTCCGCCCCCTGCCGCGCAGCAACGCCCTCACCCCCGGCCAGATCAGCCGCGACCACAGCTTCCCCGTGCTCCCTCCCGGTAACGGCATCGACTTCCCCATCTACTCCCTGGTCGGCGGCAAGTGGACCACCTTCCGCGCCCTCGCCGAGCAGGTCACCGACCAGCTCCTGCGCGTCCTGGGCCGTCCCCGCCTCCGCAGCTCCGCCCATCTCCCCATCGGCGGCGGCAAGGGCTATCCCAGAATCCCGCAGGGCGCCGGCCTGTCTGAGGCCCGGCTTCTCTCTCTACAGGAACGCTACGGAACCGGCGCAGACCGAGTCGCTGCCTATATGCAGGCCGGGCCAGATCAGCCGCTCGCATCGCTCCCCGGCTACTCCCGCCGCGAGATCGAGTTCATCGCCCGCAACGAGCGCGTCCTCCACCTCGACGACATCATCCTCCGCCGCACCCTCATCGGACTCCTCGGCGAGGCCACCCGCCCCGTCATCGAGGAGCTGGCAGCCGTCGTCGCCCCCATCCTTCACTGGTCGCCGCAGACCTCCGCCGCCGAGGTCGAACGGACCATCCAACTCCTTGAGACGGTTCACGGAATGAGTTTCACTGGTTGATGGCAGCCAAGCGGTCGAAGTCGCCCTTCAGGTGCTCGTAGATCTTGCGGTAGACCCGATAGAACTTCGAATAGCGCTCGTGACGGGCCGGGTCCGGTTCAAACCGCCGCTCCAGATGAACCATCTCCTGCAGCGATTCGCGCACGTTGGGAAACACGCCCGCTCCCATTCCCGCCACAATGGCAGCCCCAAACGGAGAGCCCACCGAAGTCCGCGGCAGCAGCACCGGCAGACCAAGAACGTCCGCCTTGATCTGGTTCCACAGATCGCTGCGGCTGCATCCGCCCACGCTGCGCATCTCCCGCACCTCGGCCCCGGCGCTCGCCGCCGTCTCCACGTTGTGGCGCAGGGCAAAGGCCGTACCCTCCAGAATGGCGCGCACCATTGCCGCGCGGGGTGTGGCCAGCGACAGCCCGAAAAACACGCCGCGGGCGTTGCTGTGCCACAAAGGCGACCGCTCGCCCATCATGTACGGCAGGAAGATGAGCCCGCCACCGCCCGGCTCGATCCCCTCCGCCTGCCGCGTCAGCAGCTCGTACGAGTCCGCGCCGCCCTCGGCAGCCGCCAGGCTCTCCGCCTGCCCAAACTGGTCGCGGAACCAGCGCAGGCAGCCACCCGAAGAGACCATCGCGCCCAGCAGCAGGTGCATTCTCGGCAGCGCGTGCGGCAGCGCGATCAGCGCAGGCTCCGTCAGCCTGCGGTCGTTGGGTATGATGACGACGGTCGATGTCCCCGTCATCTCCACCGCGATGCCCGGCTCGGCCACGCCAGCCTCCAGCGCCGCTGCGGGGCTGTCAACCGTCCCCGCCATCACCGCAGTCCCGGCCCGCAGTCCGCTCGCCTCGGCGGCCTCGGCCGTGACCTCGCCCTGAACGTGATGCCCCTCCATCACCTCGGGAAACTGCTCCGGCCCGACTCCGCAGGCGGTGCAAAGCGCCTCGGACCACTCGCCCGTGGAGTAGTAGCGCATCTGCAACAGAACGGCGTGCGCCGGGTCCATCGCAACCCGCCCGGTCAGCCGGTAGTTGATGTACCCGTTCACCTGCACGAACTTCCAGGTCTGCTTCAGCACATCGGGCTCATGGTCGCGCAGCCACAGCAATCGCGCGGCCACATAGAATGCGTCGGGACGGTTGCCGGTGATGCGGTAGATCTCCTCCGCGCCGAACAACTCGGTCAGACGGACTGCCTCCGCTTCGGCGCGCCGGTCCATCCAGATCATCGCTGGTCGAAGTGGTTTCCCCGCGCCGTCCAGCGGCAGCAGCGTCGGCGCCTGGGAACTCACAGCCATTCCCAGCACCCGCTCCGCTCCCTGCTCCACCTTCGCCAGCGCTCCGCGAATGGCCACGCAGGTTGCCTGCCACCAATCCTCCGGCTCCTGCTCCACCCAACCGGAGCGAATGTGATGCAGCGGATACTCCGCCTGGCTGACGGCGCAGAGGTTCCCGCGAAGGTCCAGAAGAACGGCCTTCACGGAACTGGTTCCGGCATCGACTCCGAGCAGCAGTGGTTCCACCTGATCACTCTCCAATGGGCCTTACTAATTGTCTCGCCGGTAAGCCTAGCGCTTCGCGATCGAGACCACACTAAGCCCGGTAATAAAGAGAACAAACATGAGCGACAGGAGCCAGTTCACTTTTTTCCCGCCTCCCGCGAACTCTCTCCACACCAGAACGCCCCAGAGCGCTCCCACCATTGTGGAGCCTTGTCCAAGGGCGTAACCGATTGCCGGTCCTACCACACTGGCTGCCACAAAGTTCGACAGCGATCCGGCGATCCACACAATGCCGCCCATGATCCCGAGGAAATGCACCCAGGCGTTGCCTTTCAAATAATCTGCAAACCTCAGACGCGGACCCGAGATGGGGTGTCTCAAGAAATAGATGTTGTAGAAAAAAACTGAAATCAGCACGCCCAGGGCAAAGACGAACCCGACCGCGTAGGGGCCAAGTCCTCGCGGGCCCGACTTGCCGATCTCCACCAGCGGGTAAAACATCCCCATCAGGATGCCGCCGACAACGCTCAGCCGGATGCCCTTCCAGGTGGCCGCTCGTTTCGCCGCGGCGTCGGTCTTGTCTCCGGCGGCGCTCTGGCTGACGGCATGCGCGCGGTAGGCGATGGCGTCCACAATGATGGCCCCCACAACCAGGGCGACGCCCACGGCGAGCAGCACTGGATTTCCTTGCGGGTTGACGAAGTAGTTCCAGATCACCCCGACCACCAGGGCCAGCCCCACGCCGATGGGGAACGCAACTCCCATTCCAGCCACGGAGATCGCGCCCACCACCAGTATGTTGGAGAGGTTGTAAATCACTCCGCCCGCAAAGCCGCAGAGAAGATTCGTGGCGCCCGCATGCGACAGATCGTCCGCGAAACGGAGTCCGTCCGACCCCCACGTGCCGAAGGTCAGCCCAGCCAGGGCGGCGCCCAGGGCCACTCCGATGGAGTAGTCGTAGTAGAGGAGTTCAAAGCGCCAGCCTTTGGCGATCTTGAGTACGTTGGCCCAGGATCCCCAGCAGAGCATGGTCAGAATGGTGAGCGCCAATGCAAGTCCGTACGAGTGCGGCAGAGTCATGCGATCTCCTTTCACTGCCGTGGAATCGATTCCAACAGCTTTGGAAAGCCGGGAGAATAGTACCACCTCGCACAATCGGGTCTGCGGGTTGCGGCCCAGGAACCGGAGAATGGCAGGAATCGGAGTGCGCAATTGCGGCAAAGACCTCAGATGGTCTTACGCAAACAGTGAAGGTCCGGTTGTTGTGGAAGAAGCGGATCTAGACCAGGCTGTCTTGTGTGGGTTTGTACACCGCCGATGGATACATGGTTCCTTGGCGCACGGATACATAGCAGGGACCCAAAGACCAAGTACGGTCTGCGGATCATAAGTCCAGTCCTGCACGATTGTATTGTCGCAACAGTGGCAGCAATAATCTGGAAGGATGATTCGTCGTCGTTCAATTCCCATCCATGCTGGCCATGTGGATGCGCGCATTGCGAACGGCCTCCAGGAACCTTCGCGCCAGTTCGCGTATCCACTGGTCCTGACGCGTTGCAACTGCCTTACGCGGCATTAGCTCCGATCCAATTCCTAACGAGGAGGCGCCGGCGTAGATGAAGTTCGTCGCGGTCAGTTGATTGACACCGCCTGACGCAATCAGTTTTATCTGCGGCAAGGGGACCTTCAAGGCGCGGATGTACTGGTCTCCACCGACTTGTGCACAGGGGAATATTTTGACGAAGTCGGCGCCGGCCTTCCACGCCGCAATCACTTCACTTGGCGTCAGAGCGCCGGGAATAGCTGCCACGTCGTTCTTGAGTGTGTATTCGAGTACGTCCGGAACGAGGCCGGGGCTGGTGATAAACCGGGCGCCTGCATCCACGCAGCGTCGCGCTGTCTCTGTATCGAGCACGGTCCCAGCGCCAACGACGAAGTCCGGGTAGTTTTGCGCCAACTGCGCAATCACCTCGACTGCGTTGGGCACAGTCAAGGTGATCTCCGCCACCGGAATGCCAGCTTCGTATACCGTCTCGGCGGCAAACAGCGCCAACTCCGCGGAAGCGACACGGATGCCGGGCATGATGCCGATATCTTCAATGCGCGCTCGAACTTCTTCTCGATTCATAGCTCCGACCTCGCTGCTTGAAATCATGTCATACTGTTGCACACCGTCAGCGAACTAGCTCCATGCAGGACCTGCCCGGTTGCTAGGGGATGATCTCACGCCCCACGGCAAGATTCACTTGGCCGGCGGCTGTCAGATAAGCGCCCACCAGTTGCAAATATGCCAGTTGCACCACGCGGTAGTCGCTCTGCGCGTTGAGAAAATCCATCAGCGACGCGCCACCATGTTGGTAGGAAAATGTAACGGTGTCGCGCACCCGCGTTGCCTGGTCCTTGTACTTGTCGCGATAGGGAATCAGTAGCGCAATGTTGCTGCGCACCTGCTCGTACGCTGAGTCCACGTCGCTGAATACCTGCGCCCGTGCGGCGTCTGTCAACTGCTGGTTGCGGTCGATGTCGATCAGCGTGCGCTGCTTCTCGCCCTGGTTGCGGTCGAAGATGCGCAGCGGGATATTCACGCTGAGACCGAGCGTTTGCTGGGCATAGGGATTGTAGAACGATGGGTTGTAGGTGTACCACACGCCGAAGGTCGGATCGGTCGAGCCATTCGACACTGCAAGTTTATGGTTCGTCTTCGACTGCTCGATCGCCTGGATCGCCGCGCGCAGGTCGGGACGCGCATCCACCGCAGCCTGCTCGAAGTCGGTGAGCGGCCTCAGCTCGCCGCTAAAGTCGAACGGGCCGTTTACATCAAATCGATCGACCGGCGTGCGGTCATCCAGCAGTTGCAGCAGAGCGATCTTTGCCGTGCGCAGATTGACAATCGCCGTCTGAATCTCCGACTCGTACTGTACCCGCAGCAACTCGATGCGGTCCAGATCGATTTGGGCCAGGTCGCCGGCCTTAAAGCGGTCCTGGCTGATGGAGATGATCTTGTCGTAGTACTCCATGTCGGCCCTGGCCAACTCCAGCACCGCCTTGGCCTCGAGGGTCTGCACAAAGGCCGAGCGCAGCACGAAGATCATATTGCGATCCAGGTCCTGATGTTGCGAAGTTGCGATCTGCGTGCCCTCTTGCGCGCTCTGAAGACGCAGCTCGCGCTTGTGGTCGCGCTCGTGCAGATAGCTGAAGTTGGGCTGCACCTGCGTGCCCGAAGTGGGACGCCAGTAGCCCTCGTGCGGTACGAGCTGCGTTCCGTCCGCACTCAGAGTGAAATCTGGATTGGGCCGCAGATTCGCCGTGATCTCTTCGGCCTTCATCTCATCCACGTTCGACTGATCGGACTTCAGCACCGGGTTTGCCGCTTCGAACTTCGCCTTCACCTGCTCCCACGTCATCCCCTGCATTCCAGCCGACGGCGGTGCAGGCAGGCCCGGGATCGCTGCTTGCGCATGTTGCTGCGGCTGTGGCAGGTTCGGCAGGTCCACCACGCTCCTCTGGCCAGCCTGTTGCGCGCGAGCGCATGCGGTGCAGAGCACAAGGAGAAGAACCCTGAAAAACACCTGACCCATGCTGTGAGAGAACACTGCTCTCAGATTATTCATGCACCACCTCCGCTTTCGGGAGATCGTCGTCGTCCCTGGCAATCCATACATAGAATGTGGGCAGCAGGAATATGCTGAGCAACAGATCGGAGATCAGACCGCCCACAATGACGATTGCGAATGGCCGCTGCGAGTCCGATCCGATATCGTGCGATAACGCCGCCGGAAGCAAACCGAGGGTTGCCACCAACATGGTCATCATGATGGGGCGAAGCCTCAGGACCGCGCCCTCCACTGCGGAATCGACAATATTCATGCCCCTCGCGCGAAGCTGGTTGATGTATTCGACCATAATAACTCCGGTCTGCACGGAAACACCAAAGAGCGCCAGCATACCGATGCCCGACGATACGCTGAGGTACGTTCCGGTAACCACCAGAGCGAGCAGGCCACCGATGGGAGCCAGACCGACATTCATCATAATCAGCGCTGCCCACTTGTAGGAGCGGAACATGGTGAACAGGATGATGAAGATGATGAGGACGGTGAGCGGAATGATTATAGCCAGGCGTGCGGCGGCCCGTTTTTCACTCTCGTATTCACCTGACCAGTCCAGTCGATAGCCGCGCGGCAAAGTCACGGTATCGCCAATCTTTTTAATTGCGTCGCCGACCGTTGTCCCCAGATCCCGGTCTCTTACATTGAAGGTAATGGCAATATATCGCGAGTTGCTCTCACGGTAAATGTCGTATGCTCCATCTTTGACTTCCAGCTTGCAGAGCTGCGCGAGCGAGACGCGTTCTCCGGAAGGCGCAACCATGCGAATATTGCCGATGGCCTGCTGCGAGTCGCGGTACTGCCCCTGATAGCGCAACACCACGTCGTATCGCTGCTCTCCAATCAACACCTGACTAACCGCATTTCCGCCCACTGCCGTCTGCACCGCATCCTGGATGTCTGCCACGTTGATTCCAAATCGGGCCGCCATCTCGCGATCGATCGTGAGATTTAGATTGGGCTGGCCAAAGTCGCGCAGCAGCTTCACATCATGCATGCCCGGAACGGTGGACATGGCGGAGGCCACCTTGTCGCCAATCGTCTCTAGAGTACTCAAGTCATCTCCGAAGATCTTGAGCGCCAGGGCCCCCTTGGTCCCGGTCATAGTTTCTCCGACGTTGTCCTCGATCGGCTGAGAAAAATTCCAAACGGCGCCAGGATACTTCTGTACAGCGATGGCCATGGCATCGATCAGCTTCTGCTTATCCCGGTGAAACACGGGACGCCACTGGTCATGCGGCTTCAAGTCGACAAAATACTCGGTGTTGCCAAAACCGCCGGTATCGGTGCCGTCATCGGGCCGGCCTGTTTGAGACACTACAGTCTTCACCTCGGGGAAGGATGCAAAGACGATGCGTTCCTTCTCGGTGAAGTCTTCGCCTTCGGAGAGACTGGTACTATTAGCCAGCGTTCCTCGCGCCCAGATAGCACCTTCGTCCAAGTGGGGCAGGAACTCCGACCCAATGGCCCCGCTGAATCCCAGATAGATCGTTCCCGCCACGGCAACCACACCCACGCCGGCAATGAACCAGCGATGATCGATCGCCCAGCGCAGTTGCTTGCGATACCCTGCGCTCACAACTTCCATGACGCGATTGCGTCGCTCCTTGAATCCCCCGCGGAAGAAGATGCTCGCCAACACCGGCACGATAAAGATGGAGAACGACATAGCGCCAAGCAGAGCGAAGGCGACCGTCCAGGCCATGGGCCTGAAGAGCCGCCCCTCTACGCGCTGCAACGTGAAGATCGGCATATACGCTGTGATGATGATGGCAATGGCGTAAAAGACCGGACGCTGTACCTCGTGGCAGGCCTCGCGGATGATATCGGACGTCGTCTTTCTCGGTTCGGTGGGACCCTGTTCGCGAATATGGGCCAGGTGGCGAATGATGTTTTCCATCATCACCACCGCGCCATCCACAACCATGCCAAAGTCCAGTGCGCCCAACGATAGCAGGTTCGCGGGAATATGGTTCAAATCGAGGCAAATCGACGCAAAAAGTAGAGAAAAAGGAATCGTGAGAGCTACGATAAAAGCCGCGCGAGCGTTTAGAAGAAACAAAAGAAGAATGACCGTGACCAGCACCATGCCCTCGGTAAGGTTGTGCATTACCGTGTGCAAAGTGAAATGCAACAGGTCGCTGCGGTCCAGCATGGGAACTACCTTTACCCCGGCTGGAAGGATGCCATTGTTGATTTCGTCGACCTTCTTGTGAATCGCATCCAACGTAGGCTGTTCTTCGGCGCCTTTGCGCATCAGCACTCCGCCCTGGATCACATCGGGCTCGTCGACAATGCTTCCGTCCGCCATGTGGTTGGCCCTGGCCATGTGGCCCAGTCGGATCTTCGGGCCCTGCTGTACCACCGCGATATCCTTGACTCGAAGCGCCGTACCGTTTTTGGTGGTCAGGACGGTATTTTCAATGTCCTGCACACTCTTGTAGAGCCCCAGTGCGCGGACATTCATCTGCTGCATGCCGAGCTCGATAAAGCTGCCGCCGGCATTGTTATTATTGTTCGATAACTGCTGTTCTACCTGACCAATCGTTAGCCCATAGGACACGAGTTTGTTTGGGTCAATCCTGACTTGGTACTCGCGCTCCGTACCGCCAAAATCGGAAACATCCACTACATTGAGAACAGATTTGAACTGCTTGAGAAGGAGCCCAGTCCTCGAGCGACCTCAATTCCATCAAGTCGTATCTAGGGTCTGTGCTACGTATCGTGTACCAATAAATCTGGCCTGTAAGTCCCCAATCCGTGCCGATTTGAGGTTGCAGGTTTTGTCCCTCGGGCAAATCGACCTGGGTCAACCGCTCCAGTACCTTCTGACGGTTCCAGTCGTTTACGGAACTGTCGTCGAAGATCATGATGACGAACGATAGTCCGAAGATGGACTCTGACCGCAGAAAGGTCATGTGAGGCATTCCGGACATCTGAGCTTCAATGGGAATCGTTACTTGCTGTTCGACTTCCTCGGCGGAGCGTCCCGGCCACTGAGTGATAACCGTTACATAGTTGTCCGAAATGTCCGGATAGGCCTCCACCGGCAACTGATGAAACGAAACCGCTCCCCATGCGATCAGCAGATCGCAATCGCAATCACTACAAAGCGATTGTTCAGGGCAAAATCGACAAGAGTGCGGATCATAGCGTTCTCCCAAGGCCCGTTCGGCGGTTACTGGTTGTCGATGGTGTTCTGCAACGGCAGCGGATTGATCACTACCTGCTGGCCAACCGGAATGCCCGAGATGATCTCCTGCATATCGCCCGGCAGATAGGTCTCCCCCGACCACCATGACCCTGCGGAACTTCTTGTCCGGCGCAGGCACATAGACCCAGTCGCGATCGTGCAGATGCAGGATCGCCGAGGCAGGGACAGTCGCGACCGACTGCTCGGTCAAACCATGGAATGTGGCGGTCACAAACATCCCCACCTTCATCATGCCGGGATTGGCTACCTCGATACGCACCTTGCCTGTACGGATCGTGGGATCGAGGGTCGGCAGAATATTGCTGACCCTGCCCTTTAGCACGCGGTCGGGATAGGCATTCAGCGTAATGTCGGCAGGTTCGCCTGGGTGTACGTTGGCCAGATCGTTCTCGTATACATCGCACACAATCCACACCGTCGAAAGGTCCGAGATGGTGAAGGGACTCGTTCCAAGACTCTGCACGCCCGCTGCGTTGGTCACCTCCTGGTCGGTGATGACGCCGGAGACGGGCGCGGTGATATCGACCATGCCTGTGGGACGGTCCACGTCGCTGCCCAGCAGGCGAAGATGCTCCGCCGCGGCATCCACGGCGATCTTCGCTTTGGCCTCTGCATCTTGGGCCACCTGCAGATCGTTCAGCGCGTACGCGCCTTTGGCGTAGAGAAGCTCCATGCGGTCCAGTTGTGCCTTGGCAAGCACCTCGTCGGCCACGTTCGACTGATAGTTGGCAAAGGCCCCGGAGATATCGTCGCTGCGCAGGCGCAGTAGCAACTGGCCCTTCTTCACCTCGTCGCCCAAGCGGGCAAAGAGGCCCACGATACGACCGGAGGCCAGCGAGATGACAGGGACTGTGCGGTCAATATCGGGATTCACCGTGCCGGTTACGGCAAGCTGCGCAGTCGCACGGTGCTCCACCGCCGCAGTCGTCGGATACTGGTCCGGGCGGTCAACGGAAAATTCCTCCGCCTGGTAGGCCGTGGTGATCTTGGCCGGCGGCGGCGCACCGGCAGCGGGATCGGACTCTCCCCGCTTGCAGGCTCCTACCGCCATCAGCATGGCAGTGCTAAGAACCACGAGGCCTATACTTACTGGAATCCTATGCACTCTGGCGGCTGAGGCGAACATGCTAAACCCCCCTAGCAAGCGATTCTGCGACCGCACGGTAAAAAGTGTCGGCGTTCCGATTCAGACTTGCTGCATGATGCTGTTTCTTATATTGATAGATAAGTAGTAAGCAGAGCATAAGGAATAAATAGAAAATCTATAAAATGAAGGTAGGAAAATAGTTAAGGCGTGAACTGCGACATGCGATCACAGTCGCTGTTTATAGGTGTATGTCGCACTACCATCCACTTCCTTATACGGACGACATGCAGCTTGCACCAGTGAAGACAACGGTTATCCGTGGAGCAGTGCAGGAAACTGGTTTGTCCCTGCACTGCTCCAGGTTGTAGATCATGTTTCACTGATGACCGTGAGGTTGAACTAGAACCTCACCATGAGCGCTTCGGTAACAACGAGCTGGTCTTTGACAAGGGACGGGAACCAGACGGCCGAAGTCTGGCCAGCCGGTCCGCCGCATGCCGCCTCAGCTGCTGCAATTCCAGCTCCGCCAGGTGCCCAGCCGACACCGGAGGAGGCACCGGTGGCGCAAGCGTAGGTCCCCGGGGAGCCATTGTTGCCACCCGGAGGAGTGATGCCTCCGCGGCCAGTCCAGTACGGCACATCCGAGTGACGATAGCCTGACTCTGTACGGAAGGTGACGTACTGGCTGGGCATGTAATCATAGGTAACTGTCATATCCCATGAATGCGCCTGATCGCCTGGGTTCTCCGTGAAGTAAGGCGATCCAGTGAAGGCAGTCGCGCCGTTGATGGGCGGCAACAGGGTTAGATAACGGCCTGGATTGGTCATCATTCCGCCACCGAGCGTGAGGGCGTACTTATCCTTGTCCCACCACGTTCGGTCGTAGGCCATCCATCCGAGGAAATCCTGCTTGAAGGATTGTCCGCCGCCAGAGGACGCAGGCGCCTTCGGGTTGCCGTGGCAGGCTACGTTCTCATTCGGAGGTCCGGATCCATCCAGTCCGTATTCGCAACCGGCGTCAGCGGTAACGGTGAATGCAGCCTTGTCGATGTATTTATCCTTGTTGTCGTAGTATTTGACCTCGATGCTGTCGTCGGTGTGCAAACGGTGACGATAGGGCAACCCAAGAGCATCTTCGCCCATCCCGTAGTTGTTGAAGACCAAGTCCAGCCATGGCTTGGGACGCCACATAATCTGACCGCCGAGTCCCGGCTTGCTGTTTGATTTTGCATACGATTGCCAACCATTGATGATCCACGGCTCAATCTTCAACTTATCAGTGGGGAAGAACTGTAAACGCAGTCCATTGAAGAACCATGGAGTATTGGAGGATACATAGGAGGGCTGATAGGCCCAGTTGTCGGCATTATAGTAGCTGAACAAACCGATGTAAGAGACGAAGATTCCTGCATCGACATTAATGCCATGCATCTTGTCAAAGTGATACCCTCCCCACGCCTCCGAGACATAGCGATAAGCGTTAGAAAGGTCCCACTGGCCTCGGTTATAGCTGGCGTCGTTGCGAGGCGTGGTGGTGGCCCACATGCCGTACATGGTAAGGAATCTGCCACGAACATTGTCGATGCGTATGTCGCCGCCGAAACTCAACTGCTCCACCTGGAATTCACCCGAGCGAAATGTCTCGGTCGAACCGCCCAGGGAGTTGTCTGACGGATGGTTATGGTCCCAGGTGAAGTTGGTGTCCGCGCGAAACTCCGGCGTGAAATACTTCGTCGACATTGGGCTATCTTTCACTCGGCCATTCGCATTCATCCATGTCCAGTCCCCGGGGAACGGCGCACTCTTCGTCGTCCTCTCCGCGCTGATCGTCGGAGTCGGATCGGCCACGGTCTTCTCCAGCGCTGCAAGGCGCGCCTTCAAGTCAGCCAGCTGCTGTTCGGTGGTCTGCGGCGCACTGGACGAGGTTTGGGGTGAGGGCGGGGCCTGAGCAGACGCGCTGATTCCAGCCGCGGCCAAACAAACCAGGAAGGCCAATCCAGTTACTATGGTTGACTGTAAACGATAGCTGGGCATACTTTGTCCTCTTTCTCCGGCGGAGACACCTCCACCTAAGCGGTTTTTTGTGATCGCTGTCAGGCCACTATTAGTCGATGCAATCGGTACGTTTTATTTCAAACGCGCGATGCGTTGCTGCACAACGCCGATCACCCGCTGCAGCTTGTTGATCTGATCGGCGGCCTGAGTGTCGTTGCGCCGCATTGCTTTCTCGCGCAGGCGGGCAACCCGGTCCATCGAGAGGCCCAGGTTCTCTTCAAGCGCGCTAAGTTCCACGGTGTAGAAATATGATGACTGTCCGAGAGCCATAAGTACCACCTCCATGTGTAGCAGATGCCTTAGTGTGCAGGGACGGACGTAAGAATTGCATAAAGAAATGATAGAAAGTTCGAAAAAGTATGCGCGCGATGTTCCCGGTAATTAATAAACGCCTTTATGTGCAGGCCACACCCGCGTAAAACCGCATTGAGCGGTTCTTTATGCATCTGGATCTTTAACGATCATCGATTTAATTCTTTATGCCCTCTTTATGCGACTCACCCTAGAGTGAATTTCAGGAGGGACCGATCATGAACCGAACAATGGTACTTATTACGGCGCTTTCCCTTACTATTCCCATAGCGGGAATGGCACAACCCACTACGCAAACAGCAAACCTGACCGCTCCGCTTTCAGGACGTGAACTGCACAGCCTGATACTGAACGCGCATAGCGCTGCTCAGTACCAGCAGCTCGCCGGCTACTTCCACCAGATGGAGACGAAGTACCGCGCCGAGGCAACTGCCGAGAAGGCCGAACGGGACCGGCGCGCGCAGATCAACGCCGGCTTGATGCAGAAGTACCCGCGCCCAGTCGATTCTGCCCAGTACCTCTACGAGTCGTATGTGTCGCAGGCCGACAGCGCAGCGTTACAGGCACAGCACTTCGATCAGCTCGCCGCAGCCCCAGCCCAGCATGAGCGGCAGGACGCCACAAACACGCAGGGCAAGCTGTAATGCGCCGCAGCCTGAAAACGCACACTGTATCGATGAACCGTTGCATTGCAGCCGGGGAAACGCACATGGAACACCTGCCACATCCTATGGGCACCGTGTTTCATGTGCGTACTCATTATTTATGACTTTTTTGCGTTTTCCTGACGATTTACTTACGGCTTCGTTCAATACCATTGGGACGGACCTCCTGAATGAACTCACGACTCACAATGGTCATTCCATTGACGGAGAAGCGCTCGTGGATGCTGCTGCTCAAGCAGTGCGCGATCGGCAGCGTTTCGATTGCGGCCATAACCTTTGTAGCCTTTAAATTGCAATTCCCGATTGCCACAGTGGGTTTTATCTATCTGCTTGCGGTGATTGTTATAACGATCTCATATGGGGTATGGCAGGCGATCTTTCTTTCCCTGATCGCTGTATCCTGTCTGAACTATTTTTTTATTCCTCCGGTTTTTTCGTTTACAGTTGCCGACGACCGCGACTGGATCGCCCTGGCATCGTTTCAGGTCTGCGCGCTGGTGGTGAGCCGCCTTTCCTCACGAGAGCAAAAAATTGCGCGCGATGCCAACTACCAACGACTGCAGATGAAGAAGCTGTATGAATTGAGTCGCGGCATCCTGCTCTTCGATCTGCACCATCCTCCGGGCGCCCAGTTGGTACAGTTGATCCGCCGCATTTTTCAGGCCGAGGATGTTGCCATCTTCGACGCAAACTCTGTCCTGCTCAATCACGAGGGAAGCTGGTCGACGGAGGAGCAACAGATTGCCAAGACAACCTACCTTACCGATAAAAACGAGGACGACCACGATACACGCACTACGCAGCGCGTGGTTCGCATCGGAAACTCTTCGATCGGCGCGATGGCCATACGCGGAGAGGTTGACCCGTTAATCGCCAACTCCATCGCCTCGCTTTCCGCCATTGCCTTTGAACGTTACCAATCGTATGAAAAAGAGGCAAACGCAGTGAGCGCGAAACAGACAGAGCAACTGCGGGTAGCCGTGCTGGATGCGCTTGCACACGCGTTCAAGACGCCGCTGACTGCCATTCGCACGGCCAGCTCCGGCCTGTTGGAGCTGGGTACGCTTGGCAAGACCGAGTCTGAGCTGGCCCAACTGATTGACGAGGAGTCCGTCAATCTCAATCAACTTTGTACCCGCCTTCTGCAAACCGCGAAGCTTGAGGCCTCCAGTGTGGCCCTGCGCACCGAACCGGTGATCGTATCGCGGCTGGTTAAGGATGTACTGGAGGAACTCTCAGGAACGCTCAAGCAACATCCTATCGAGCTCTCCATCGAGGAGCAGGAGACGCCGCTACAGGGCGATCGTGAGCTGCTCACCATGATCCTGACGCAGTATCTCGACAACGCCGCAAAGTACTCGGCGCCCGATGCTCCAATCGACATCGCGGTGCGCGAGAGCAACTCCGAGTTGCTGCTCTCGGTGCACAATCAAGGCTCACTGATCCAGATGCAGGACCGCGAGCGAATCTTTGAACGGTTCTATCGAGGTTCCGAGGCCAAGGACCACGCACCCGGCTCCGGTGTAGGACTGTCCATTGTCAAGAAGGCGGCAGAGGCCCACCGTGGACATGTATGGGTGACCAGCGCCGAACTGGATGGCACGACTTTCTTTTTATCGATTCCGAAGATACATATGGGGGGGTATTAGCCATGGAATCCGGGATGATTTTGGTTGTGGACGACGAGATGTCCATTCGTCGCGCCTTGCATACAACCTTGAACAATCTGGGGTTCAGGACCGTGGAGGCAGCGCGCGGCGAGGAGGCCTTGTCGCTGTTACGCACAAACACGTTCGACGCGGTCCTGCTCGACATCAATATGCCGGGTATGAGCGGTATCGAAGCCTGCAAGACCATGCGCAGTCTTTTCCCTCGCATCCCCATCCTGATGCTTACCGTACGCGATAGCGAAGACGACAAGGTAGAGGCGCTGGACGCGGGCGCAGACGATTACATCACCAAGCCATTCCAGTTGCGCGAGCTGACCGCCAGAATGCGGGCCGCAATGCGGTGGTCCAAAATGACGGACACGCAGGAGGCGGCAGTATTGCGCATCAACGAGATTGAACTCGACCCGGCGCGTCACACGGTGAAGAAGGCCGGCCGGCTCATTCACCTTACCCCCAAGGAATTTGATTTGACGCACCACCTGATGACTCATGCAGGCAGACCCATCCAGCATAGCCGCTTGCTAAATACCGTGTGGGGAGAAGGATACGGCAATGAGCTGGAGTATCTGCGCACCTTCATGCGTCAATTGCGCAAGAAGCTGGAAGACGATCCTGCAAACCCCAAGTATCTGCTTACGGAAGCGCATGTCGGCTATCGCTTTGCAGAGAAAGTGTAGAACTGAGCATTGAAATCCGTGGTATATGGTGCCCGGAGGGAGACTTGAACTCCCACGACCTGTTACGGTCTGCGGATTTTAAGTCCGCTGTGTCTGCCGATTCCACCATCCGGGCGTTGCGGTATCCTTCCACATCGTAACCCAGGCGCGGGACGGATGAGCGACCCAAGTGCGCTCATTGCATGCGATGGGCGACTGGCCGTCTCCACAGGCCGCATCTATCGAGTGGGGTACAGTGCGCGATACATCTCGCGGTTGCGCATAATGGCCTGAACGTATTCGCGAGTCTCGGTGTATGGAATCGACTCGACGAACTCGGGGACGTCTTTGTAGTCGTTGCCGGCAAGCCATTGACGGACCGGAGTGTCACCCGCGTTGTAGGCCGCGAGCGCATACTCCACCTGGCCTCCATAGCGGTCGATCGCCTGCTTCAGGTTGATGGCGCCCAGTTCGAGGTTGATGGTCGGATCCAGCAGTTGGCTGGTGGAGAATCCTTTGATGCCATGCTTCTTGGCCAGCGACTTTCCCACGGACGGAAGCAGTTGCATAAGACCATACGCGTTCGCGGGGCTGATGGCTGCTGCGTTGAACTCCGACTCCTGACGGATGAGCGCAGCGACCAGATAGGGATCGAGGCCATTGCTGCCCGCGTCCGCCACCAGCTCCTTCCAGTACGGCTGGGGGAAGAGAAGCTGCCAGTAGATTGCAGGCACTTGGTCCATTGGCAGGGTGAAGAACGATACGCCGCTGCGCTTCATGGATTGGAGCGCGCGCGTGTACTCGCCATAGGAGACGTAGATCTCGGCCTGCGCCAGTGCGCCCCACTCGCCGGACGAAGTGCCGGCCCGAATCTCCGGACCGATAAACTCATTCAACGCGGCGTTGGCGAGCATACGCGCTTTGATGAGATGGGTGTCGTTCTCCGGCAACTCGCCGGTCAGATCCGGGTCCGGCGCCTTCTTTGCAGCGATCAGGGCGGGGGCCGGCGGCGTGGCGGGCTGCGCGCCCAGCACGCTAAGGCGCTGCTGAGCGAGATTCGCATAGTAGTAGTCGGGGAAGAGCTCCATCAGTCTGCGGTAATAGTTCACTGCCTGGGGAAAGTTATGCTCCTCGTCCTCGTAGATACGCCCGCGCCAGTAGAGCGCGGCAGGAATCTCGATGCCTCCGGCGTAGCGTTCGATCTGCTCGTCCATCAGCCGCGCCGCCTCGGAGTAGTTGCGTGTGCGGTAGTTCATCCATGCCGCGCGCCAGTGAGATGAAGGCGCGTAGGTGCTGTTGGGAAAGAGCTTGACCAAGCGTGGAGTAGTGATAGATTGCCTGCCCCGCGTCGTGCTTGAGCAGGTACATGTTGCCGCCCGAGTAGAGCGCCTCTTCCAGCCAGCGGCTGGTGGGATAGCGCTCCACCAACTGGGCGATGAGGGCATCGTGTCCAGGGCGGTCGTCTTCGTCCCGCGAGAGCTCGGCCAGCATGTATAGCTTCAACGCCGCAGTGTCGTCGTCGGTGTTGGGAAGCTTCTCGATGTCGCGTCTGCTCAACTGCTTCAGCTTGAAGTCGCAGACCGCAGCGTATAGGGTGAGCGCGTCGCGGTCGGCCGGGCTGAGTTGCGGATTGTTTCTGCCGATGGCGTTGTACTCCGCGCCGGCCTCGCCGTAGCGTTTGGCGTTGAATAGCGCATCGGCGTGGGTCTTGCGCTCGGCGGCGCTGAGCGGCGCTCCCATGGCCTGCAACTGCGAGGCCGACTGTGAGGCCTCAGACGTGAACGGCTGGGTTGCGTAGATGTCGCGGAAGATGGGCGCAGCGTGCGCGGTGTCACCCGCCAGTTGATATGCGCGCGCCAGGGTATAACGGAAGTTCACCAGTTGCGACTGCGGCGAATTGGCGAGCGGCATGAGCGCCTGAAGCGCTCCCTGCGCATCGTTCTGCTGCAGGTGCGCGCTGGCCAGAAGCACCGGCGCGGTGACGGCAAAGATGCTGTCCGGATAACGATCGGCGAAGTGGTCGAGCAGAGAGTATGAATCGCCCGCATGGCCCGACTGAATGGCCGCCTGCGCGGCGAGATAGTCCGCGTAGTCGGCCAGCGCGTCGCCGGCCCGCTTGGCCTGGTTGAAGTTGCCGATCGCATCGGCGTAGCGATGGTCCTGCATATAAGCGTGACCAAGCGCAAGGTAGGCCGCGGCCGCGCCCTCTCCGGGATGGCTCTGCGCGTAGCGCAACACTCCGGCGTATGCAGCGGCTGAACTGGCGGCGGCAAGCTGCTGGGCCATGGGCCGCAACTGCTCGGACGCGAGAAACGCCTTGGTGAGTTTGATGCTGCGCGCCGTGGGCGGTTTGTAGCGTGCTCGCCTGCGGACGCTGGACTTCGCCGATTTTGCCTTCGACGCGGCGGTGGCGGCCACTGCTTTCTTGTGGACGCTGGTAGTTTTGACCGAGTGCTGCGTGGAGTTGGCGGGAGTGGTCTTCCGGGACGCATTCTGCGCGGCAGGCTTGCTCTTTGCCAAGGTTGATGCCGCGGGCTTAACCGTCTTCTTGGCAACCTGCGCCGACGAAGCTGTGATGGCGCCAGAGGCAGCAGAGGACTGTGCCAGCAGGCCTGTTGCAGGCCACAGTAGACACGTGAAAACTATGACCACTCGAACAATATTCCTTCGGTTCGGCATTGCTATTCGCTCCAACTATTCGCTCCCCATCGAATCACGACGGGCGATGCCGGACTGCACCACAACCCATCAAGCCTACACTTCAACTCTAAGCCGCGTTTAGGCATTCCCGCGAGGGATGCGCCGGTGATGAACCAGTACAGGCACATCTTCCTCCCGCTCTCCGGCTCCTGGATCATGTAGCGGTCGAGGAACCCGAGGCGAAAAAGAGCGCGCTATTCGGCATCCATTCGACTCAGCAATGGTCTACACAAGTGTCTAAGATTCCCTCGGCGGCTAAAGCCGCATTGGAAATTGGGCGTTTGCGGCGGGACTAAAGTCCCGCCCTTTCGAAATGGGGACGTATGCTTACGCGGGACTAAAGTCACGCCCTTTCAAAACGGGGGTTCATTCAGAGATTCCTTAGCTCGGTACCGGAAGGGAAAAGGCGTGCCTTTCCCGCGAAGAGTGCCTGATTGCCCGCAATGTGGCATCGCATATACACTTGTACAAGTTGCGGTGAGTGAATCCGCCAATTCTCCGTTCCTGCCTGATCCAGGCAGTATTGATTTAGACGGTACGATTGCAACTTTTACCTATGCCAGCCATCCAATCCCCAGTCACGGAAGAGGTCCACCCCGACGTGGCGCTGGTTGCGCGCGCCAAGCAAGGGGACACGGCGGCGTTTGAACAGTTGGTACGGCAGTACGAACGACAGATATTCAGGGTTGCGCATCACATCACGCAAAACCGCGAGGACGCGGAAGATATCACGCAGGACGCATTCTTCAAGGCCTACGAGAAGCTAGACCAGTTCCAGGGCAATTCCAAGTTCTCCACCTGGCTGGTGCGCATAGCTGTGAACGAAAGCCTGATGCGCCTGCGCAAGCGCAAAACGAGCAAGACCGTCTCCATGGACGAAGACGTACAGACAGAAGACGGCTCGATTCCGCGCGATTTTGCCGAGTGGAGACCGAACCCGGAGCAGCTTTATGGACAGAGTGAACTCGGAGAGATTCTGCGCAAGACCATCCAGGGACTCCCTCCAGGATTCCGCACTGTTTTCACCCTGCGCGACGTGGAGAACCTATCGACCGAGGAGACGGCGGAGGCACTCGGCTTGAGCGTTCCAGCAGTCAAATCGAGATTGTTGCGCGCGCGATTGCAGTTGCGCGAACGGTTAAGCCGCTACTTCCGGCAGACGAATGAGGGGGTAAAGGCGTGACCTGCACTGAGTTCCTAAGCAAGCTGGACGACTACTTCGACGGACAGATGGACGCCGATCTGATCGCCGAGATACGGGCGCACGTGAAGAAGTGCAGCCATTGCGAGGTGGTGCTGGATAGCACTCGCAAGACGATCGCCATCTATCGCGAAAACGAGATCTACGAGTTTCCGGATGAACTGCGCGAACGCCTGCATACCGCAATCATGAAGAAGTGCAGTAAAGCGCGGGTTTGAACCTGGGACCGAGCCTGGCGGCCATCTCATCAACACCCTCAGTCTATGCAAAACACCCCTCAGGGGCTAAAGCCCCCACATCTATTGGAGATTTTGCGGCACGGCTGAAGCCGTGCCCTTAACAAAAGCAGGGTTTTCAGAATCCTCTAAAGTTCCTCCTTTCAAAGCTTCCTCACAATCCAGCAACCAGCCTACAATACGATTCGCGCAGTAAGATGGATGCTGCGTCCATCAACCAGGCCCATCGTCCAACCGAGGTACAAAACACAATGCTACGAAGTGCATTCGTCATGCTGCTTGTCTCTGCCATGAGCCTCAATGCGCAAACATCCGCAGCTCCTGCTGCCCAGATCAACGCCGCGACAGCGACCGCTGCAGCTGCGCCAGCCGAGGTTGCGATCCAGGTCGATCTGGCCAAGCCGCTAGGCCCGTACAAGCCCATTGGGCGATGGTTCGGATACGACGAGTCGGACTACACGTTCATGCAGTATGGCAAGCAACTGCTGGGCGAGATGCACGACATGTCGCCTGTGCCGGTGTACATTCGTGCGCATCATCTGTTCACCTCCGGGGATGGAGTCCCCAGCCTGAAGTGGAGCTCCAGCAACGTATTCTCGCTGGACGCCAACGGCAAGCCGGTGTACGACTTCACGATTCTGGACAAGATCTTCGACGCGTACCACGATGCCGGAGTGCGTCCGTTTGTGGAGCTTGGATTCATGCCCAAGGATCTGGCCAGCGGCGATGGGCCCTACATGCTGCCCTATCCGAAGACGGTGACCGGATCGGTGCAGAGTCCGCCCAAGGACTATAAGATGTGGGGCGAACTGGTGCAGCACTTTACCGAGCACCTGGTGCAGCGATACGGCAAGGCCGAGGTAGCGACGTGGTACTTCGAGGTGTGGAACGAGCCGGACATCGGCTACTGGAAGGGCACGCCGGCGGAGTACTACAAGCTGTACGACTACTCGGTTGCTGGCATTCGCAAGGCGCTGCCAAATGCTATAGTAGGCGGACCGGCGGTGACAGGACCGGGATCGACGCGAGCCACTACCTTTCTGAACGACTTTTTCAAACACTGCGAGCACGACAAGAACGCGTGGACCGGTGAGCCCATTCCGCTGGACTTTGTGACGTTCCATCCCAAGGGCCAGGCGCGATTTGTAGATGGCCACGTGCGCATGGGACTCAGCAACGAGTTGAACGCGGCGGCCAGCGGATTCCGCACGGTGGCTGCGTCGACGAAGTACCACAACCTGCCGATCATCCTGTCGGAGGCCGATCCCGAGGGCTGCGCCGCCTGCTCCGCCAAGGAGAACCCGGCTAATGGATACCGCAATGGCCTGATGTATCCCGCATACACGGCGGTGGCGATGAAGGCGCTGACCGACCTGGCGGAGCAATCGAAGGTGAACCTTGCCGGGATGCTGAACTGGGCCTTCGAGTTCGAGGGCAAGCAGTACTTCGAGGGCTTCCGCACGCTGGCTACCAACGGGATCGACAAGCCTGAGCTGAACATCTTCCGCATGGCGGGAATGTTCTCCGGCGACCGGGTGGAGACGAGCAGCACGGCGCAGATTGCCTCGGGAACGATAGCAAGGGCCGGAGTGCGTGAGCAGCCGGACATCGACGCGTTTGCGACCAAGAGTCTGCACGAAGCTGCGGTGATGGTGTGGAACTACCATGACGACGACCTTCCTGCCGCGGACAGCAAGGTTACGCTGAAGATTGCGGGCATTCCGGCGGGTGTGCGCCGGGTGCGGCTGGAACACTTCCGCATCGACGACAACCACTCCAACGCGTATACCGTTTGGAAGGCGATGGGCTCGCCGCAAGAGCCGACGCCGGAGCAGTACGCGCAATTGAAAGCTGCGGGACAGCTACAACTGCTGACCTCGCCGGAGTGGCTGGATGTGAGCGGCGGGTCGGTGACGATTGCGACCCAGGTGCCTCGGCAGGCGACTTCGCTGCTGCATCTGGAGTGGTAAGGGCGATTCGGGTAACGGCGTAAAACAAACAACGCAAGGACAAATGCAGTCGGGCTGCGCTCGATGCCCACTCATGCGATGGGACCGCATGAATGGGGCGCCCAGGCTCATGGGGGAGCCGCATCCGACTCATGGGGACGGCGTAGTTTCGTCGTGGTGCATGAGGAGGATGTTGTTGGGGTCGGTGCCGAGGGGGATGGCGTTCTGCTCGAATGCCTGGAGGATGCGGCGGCGGAGTTCGCGCAGGATGGCGTCCTTGTTGTTGACGGCGACGCGGATGCTGACCGGGTAGGTGACGACGCGGCCTGCGATGGCGTCGACGCCGGGGACGACGGGGTCGGCGAGGGCGATCTGCAGGTAGGCAGGATCGTTGCGCACGGCCAGGGCGGTAACGCGAAGGAGTTCGAGGACGCGGTCCGGGTCGGCGGAGGCGTCGACGGTGAGAGAGAGCGTGGCGACGGCGAAGTCGCGCGAGGTGTTGGAGACGGTGGCGACCTGGGAGTTGGGGATGTAGTGGACGGCGCCGTCGTTGTCGCGCAGAGTGGTGACGCGCAGGGTGAGGTCGATGACGGTACCGGCGAGCCCTGCGATACGAACGTTGTCTCCGACGTTGTACTGGTTTTCGAGAAGGATGAAGATGCCATTGAGTACGTCTTTGAAGAGGGACTGCGCGCCGAGACCGATGCCGACTCCGACCACACCGGCGGAGGCGAGCAGCGGGGTGAGGTTGATGTTGAAGACGGAGAGGATGTGGAGCAGGACGATGAATCCGATGATGCCGTAGGCGGTGGCGCGCAGGATGGCGGCGACGGTGCGGAGTTCGGAGGCGCGCTGGGGGTTATCGGCCTGACGGTCGGCGAGGTCGCGCATGCGGTGGACGAAGAAGCCAACGATGCGGATGAGAATAAAGGCGATAGCAAGGATGAGAACCATGCGGGGAAGGTCGCCGTGAACGAAGGCGAGGAGGTCGCGATGCCATTGGTGCAGAACATCGGCAAAGTTGTCGAAATCTCCGGCCAGCCTAGCGTTCTCTTGCGTAGTGACGGTGAGGAGGAACATGATGGGGATCGTCTCCGTTTTTTGGGCGGCTTTTGTGTTCGGGCGCCTGGGTCAAGTATCTCTCGGTTTCGATGATATGGAGCGGTGAAAGAGGAGGAGCGATGAGGATGCTTCGCAGGATGGCAGTGTGGGCGGCGGCCGGCGGATTGATGCTGGCGATGGGGAGCGCGGGACAGGGAGTGCAGGGAAGCGGGAGCCGGTCGGAGTCGCAGGCAGGGCAGACTACGCCGGTGTGGCCGATCGTGCCCGACACAAAGACAGCAAAAATGGATAAAGACCAGGAAAGGCAGATGAACGCCGATCGGCAGAAGAAGCTAGTGGAGGACACGGCGAAGCTGCTCGAGCTGGCGAATGAACTGAAGGCGGCGGTGGACAAGTCGAACAAGGACACGCTGTCGCTGGATGTGGTGCGCAAGGCGGATGAGATCGAGAAGCTGGCGCACAGCGTGAAGGAGGGGATGAAGGGGAACTGAAAAACAGTTGCGAGTTGTGAGTAAAAGACAGTGGGGGGATGAAAGTTGAGCATTTCCACCTACCTTACCTGCAATCCAGCTACTGCGAACAATCCTGGCACAACCCAACTTACAACTTACAACTGTTGTTAGGGGAGGGCGGCGGGGGTGTTGAGGAGGGGGGCGTAGGGGAGGGTGGAGGTGGGATGTGGCGGACGACCGCAGGGCGGCGACGATCTGGTCTGGCGACCAGGAGGGGTAAGCGGCGCGGAGCAGGGCGGCGGCTCCGGCGACGAGCGGGGCGGAGGCGCTGGTTCCCATGGCCTGGACGTAAGAGGCGTGGCCGAGGTTGAAGCAGCCGAAGCTGTGTGCGGAGTCGGATGGAGGGCCGTCGGATGTGTTGGGGAGGCCATTGGAGCAGGCGCCGCGGACCCATCCGCTGACGGCGGTATCGGGGGTGGGGGTGGTGGGGTTGGGATAGCTGCCGCCGGGGGCGGCGATGGCATTGAGGGGCGCGCCGAAGTTGGAGTAGTAGGGGAGGGTGATGGGGCCGGGGACGCAGGCGGGGCCGATACCATCGACACGGGGGTGAGGTTTTCGGCGCAGGCGGGATTGGTGGAGGCGACGACGGCGAGGACGCCGCGCGATTGGGCGGGAAGCTCGATGTAGCGGGGCGAGGTGAGATTGACGCCGTCGTTGCCGGCGGAGGCGATGAGGACTGCCCCGGCCTGGGTGGCGGCGTAGGTGACGCGGTTGAAGATGGCCTGTAGGCCCGCGCCCTCGCCGGTGTCGAGATCGACGAGGGTACCCAGGGAGAGATTGATGACGCCTGGGCGTTGTGATCGATGGCGTCCTGGATGCCCTGAATGACCCAACTGAGGAGGCCGCCGGCCTGGCCGGTGGAGCATTGGGTGGCGATGTCGGACGCGGTGCTGGAAGGATCGGGGAGGCGCTCGAGGACCTTGATATTGAGGAGAGTGGCGGCAGGGGCTACGCCGATGAGGAGGCCGGTGCCGGGGCCGATGGCGGCTGCGGCCAACGAGGCGACCCATGTGCCGTGGCCCTGCTGGTCCTGTGGAGTGCCGTCGTCGCAGGGGCTGGGCAGGCCGGTGAGGGGGGACTGGTCGATCTCGGAGAGGTTGAGGGCGAGGTTGGGCGCGATGTCGGGGTGGTACTGATCGACTCCGCTGTCTAGGATGGCGATGCGTACACCTGCTCCCATGGTGGTGTCCCATGGGCCGTGGGCGGGACCGCCAGGGACGCCAGCGCCGAAGCCTCCCGACTGAAGGACGGCCCATTGCTGCGGAGAGGAGGTGTAGTAGGTGTCATACGGCGTGTGAGGCGCCGACGGTGACTCCGATGGTGGCGGGGAGGATGGGGCGGAGGATGAGGTTGTGGGCGGAGAGGATGCGGTCGTGGATGACGTAGTCGACGGCGGGGTCGGCGCGCAGAGCGGCGATGGTGGCGTCTTCGTCGGGGTCGGCGGAGGTGTTGAGGACACGGATGCCGAAGGGAGCGTAGCTGCTGAGGATGTGCATGCCTGCGAGGCGGGCCCCGGCTTGGACGTTTGCGGGGAGGACACCGTTGCGGTAGGCGACGAGATAGCGATGCGGGACGGCGGCCCCGAGGGGGCTGGGGAGCTGCTGGGCGCGCGCGCGCAGGGCTGTGGCGCAGAGGAAGCCGGCGAGGATGAGGGCGGCATAGACGATGAGCTTGCGCAGCTTCCATAACAGCCAGCGGGTGCGGAATGCGGGGTTGGAGGAGACGATGTGGAGTGGGGAGAAGATGGCCGGCCTCGGGAGATGCGGCCCTGGCGTGCGGGGCCATGCTCTGCACTGTGCATCGGCGAATTTGAGGGAGGGGTGAGGCGAGGCAGGTGAGGAGTGACGTTACCTTGGTGTGGTAAAGGGAGGGTATGATGGGCGGAGTGCGGTTGCGGAGGAGAGACATGAAGATTTACGGAGTGGTATTGGCGGCGGTGTTTGGATGCTCGATGGCGATGGCGCAGACGCCAGCGGATGGCGGGATCACGGTATGGCCGAAGGGCGTGCCACCGGCGGGCGCGGCGCGGATGAGCTTTGAGAACTCTGCGATGATGATCTCGCACCGGACGGCGACAGGACGAGTGGAGGTTCACCAGGCGGTGGCGGACTTTGTGGTGGTGCAGTCTGGCACGGCGACGCTGATAACGGGCGGCGAGGTGGTGGACCAGGTGACGACCGGGCCGAATGAGCTTGGGGGATCGTCGATTAAGGGCGGCGTGTCGCGGACGGTGACGGCGGGAGATGTGTATGTGATTCCGCCGGGCGTGCCGCACTGGTACGTGCTGGAGCCGGGCAAGGAGATTACGTGTTTGCTGATTAAGGTGACGAAGAAGTGAAGGGTTGTGAACATGATGCGGAGCTGTCGAATGGTGGCGACGCGCGACTTGTATCGTTGCTGACTGAAGGGCTGACTAGAGGCGAGGACATCCAGTGATACCGGGGTTTTGGCGGGAGTTGAAGGTCGATGTCGCGCGGATGTTAGGCTCAAAGAAATCCAGCACAGGGTGCTACCGCGATGGGCTTGTCTGAGCGGTTGATGAATTCCGCGTCTTGTGGTCGTTGCGCTGCGAGTGAGGCGGAGACCAAGGTAGATTCGAACCCAGGCTACTATGCAATTTTTATGGATATGGATAGCACGTGCCGTCTGAAACCTCCCTTCAAGGAGATTCTCAGGACTCGAGGAACCGACCTCCTTTACGTCGGAATTGCAGAGAAGACTGGTTTGCGCGACCGGCTTGTAGGTCAGGACCTGCGCCATCGCCGTCCATCTACGTTCTTTCGAAGCCTGGGGGCTGTGATTGGTTATTGTCCACCTCCTGCCGGGCTCAAAGGCAATAACTACAAATTCAGTCCAGAGGACACCAAAAAGATAGTTGATTGGATCGACGGAGTCATCCGCGTGCATTGGGTTGCTGAGAGCCCTGCATTCCTCGCGGAGGAGAAGAGCGCGATTCGAGAACTTTGCCCCTTGCTCAATATCAGACATAATCCCAAGCGAATCCCTGAGCTTGTGGAACTTCGGAAGAAGTGCGTGGCCATCGCAAGGCAAGCTCCATAGGGGTAGAATCTTGACTGGGCCAGATGTGATCTAGGGGGTGCTATGGCGCGTCGCAATGGTCGCAATGGGTCGGACGGTGAGGGGCGGAGACCGCCGGTTGAGACGGCGGAACTGGGCGCGGGGACGCGTGAACCCCTATCTCAAAATCGAGATATAGGGTACCCAGTGGATGTGTGGGGTGGGATGAGCCGCGAGCAGTTGGTGGAGTTCTACCGGCTGATGTACCTGTCGCGGCGGACGGATGACCGTGAGATTGTGCTGAAGCGGCAGCAGAAGATTTTTTTCCAGGTATCGTGCGCGGGGCATGAGGCGCTGCTGGTGGCTGCGGGGATGGCGATGCGTCCGGGGTACGACTGGTTCTTTCCGTACTATCGTGACCGCGCGATATGCCTTGCGCTGGGCAATACAGTGGAGGAACAACTGCTGCAGGCGGTGGGCGCGGCGGAGGACACGGCGAGCGGCGGGCGGCAGATGCCGTCGCACTGGTCGAACACGAAGCTACATATTGTGACACCGAGTTCGGCGACGGCGACGCAGTGCATGCACGCGATAGGATGCGCGGAGGCTGGGCGATACTTTGCGGGGCATCCGGAGGCGGCGAAGAAACACACGGGCGACTATCGCGAGTTTAAGGATGTGACGTTCCAGGGCGACGAGGTGACGTATGTGTCGCTGGGCGAGGGCGCGACCAGTCAGGGCGAGTTCTGGGAGTCGCTGAACACGGCGAGCAATGCGAAGCTGCCGGTGGTATATGTGATCGAAGACAACGAGTACGCGATATCGACGCCGGTGGAGGCGAACACGCCGGGGGGGAATATATCGCGACTGGTGGCGAATTTTCCCAATTTTCATTTTGCGGAGATCGATGGGACGGACCCGATTGCCTGCTACGCAGCGATGGTGGAGGCGGTGGCGTACTGCCGGGCTGGACGCGGGCCTGCTTTCGTGCATGGGCATGTTGTGCGGCCGTATAGCCACTCCCTGAGCGACGACGAGCGGCAGTACAGGAGCGAGGAAGAGGTGACTGCGGAGAATGCGCGCGATCCGATTGCGAAGATGCAACTGTGGCTGCTGCGGGAAGGGATTCTGGACGAGGACGGGATCAACCGGCTGGAGCAGAAGGTGGATGAGGAGGTGCAGCGGGCAGCGGACCGGGCGATGCAGGCAGTGCTGCCAAGCACATCGCGGGAGGCGATCCTGCGGCACCAGTACTCGGAGGACCTGAAGCCGACGGATACGCGGTTCGACACGCAGCCGGAGGCGACAGCGGATGACAGCGAGCGGACGATGGCGGAGCTGCTGAACCATTGCCTGAAGGACGAGATGCGGCGCGACGAGCGGGTGGTCGTCTTCGGCGAAGATGTGGCGGACGCGACGCGGGATGAGGCGCTGCGGGCGGGAGAGATCAAGGGCAAGGGCGGGGTGTTCAAGCTGACGGCAGGATTGCAGACAGAATTCGGATCAGCTCGCTGCTGGAACTCTCCCTTGGCCGAAGCGAACATTGTGGGGCGTGCGATTGGCATGGCTGTGCGCGGGCTGAAGCCGGTGGCGGAGATCCAGTTCTTCGACTACATATGGCCTGCGATGCACCAGATGCGGAATGAGCTGGCGTCGATACGCTGGCGGTCGAATGGCGAGTGGAGCTGCCCGCTGGTGATCCGGGTGCCGATTGGGGGCTATCTCACCGGAGGCTCGATCTATCATTCGCAGTCGGGCGAGAGCATCTTTACCCATACACCGGGCGTGATGGTGGTGATGCCGTCGAATGCACTGGATGCGGCGGGACTACTGCGGACGGCGATCCGGTGCGACGATCCGGTGCTGTTTCTGGAGCACAAGCGGCTGTATCGCGAGACGTTCGGGAGAGGCGCTTATCCGGGGCCCGAGTACGCGATTCCGTTCGGAAAGGCGAAGGTGGTGCGGGCAGGGAAAGATTTGACGGTGATTACCTACGGCGCGATTGTGCCGCGGGCCTTGCAGGCGGCGGAGAAGCTGGAACGCGAGACAGGCGTGGATGTGGAGCTGATCGACCTGCGGACGCTGAGCCCGTACGACTGGGAGGCGATTGCGGAATCAGTGCGCAAGACGAGCAAGGCGATTGTGGCGCACGAGGACATGCTGAGCTGGGGCTACGGCGCGGAGATTGCCGCGCGGATTGGGGAGGAGCTGTTCGACTGGCTGGATGCTCCGGTGCGACGAGTGGCGGCGATGGATACGTTTGTGGCATACCAGCCGCTGCTGGAAGATGCGATTCTGCCGCAGCCGGAGGACCTGTATAAGGCGATGGAGGAGATGGCGAAGTACTAAGGGGTGAGGTTGACGGGCGAGGTTAAGGTTGAGAGGGAAGCCGAGGGACGTAGATGTGGTCGGGGGGGAGGCCGGAGTGGTAGCGGTCGTAGATGGCCGTGTAGGCGGACTCCAGGTGGCGGGTATAGGTTTGGCAATCGAACAGCGGAGCGGTGGGGAGGTTTTGTTGTAAGTGTAGGCGGAGGGCTTGGAGGCGGTGGGGATTGTGCGCCAGCTCGACGGCCAGTTCCTCGTACTCCGATTCCGTTGCGGTGATGAGTTCGGGCAGACCGACGGCGCGCAGCAGGCTGGCTGCGACCCGGCCGGCGAAGGTCTCGCCGATGCGTGTCAAGACAGGCAACCCGACCCACAACGCATCGCTGGCCGTGGTGTGCGCGTTGTAGGGGAGGGTGTCCAGAACCAGGTCCGCGAGCCTCTGCCGCGCCAGATGCCGGTCGACGGGGACCCGAGCAGCAAAGACCAGCCGTTGAGGAGAGATACCGCGCCGCTCGGCCCGCTTGCGCAGATTCTCGACGGCCCGGGGATTGTCCTCCAGCAACCAGAGCACGCTGCCCTCGACGCGCCCGAGGATGCGCATCCAAATATCGAAACTATCCGGCGATATCTTGAAGACGTTATTGAAACAGCAATAAACAAAGGCCGTCTCGGGCAGTCCCTCCTCGATGCGCGAGCAGGGCATTGCAGAGACGGCACGTCGCGAATCGTTGACCTGATAACTGTCCGGCAGATAGACGATCTTTTCCGAATAGTGGCGCTGGCTGGCTTGGGGAATCAGGGTAGGATCGGCAATGAGATAGTCCATGTACTCGGCGCCCATGGTACCGGGATAGGCGAGGTAGTTGATCTGGATGGGGGCGGCGCGCTGGGCAAAGACGCCCGGGCGGCTGTTTGTGGTGAACCCGTTCAGGTCCACTGCGATGTCCACTTCGAGTCTGCGGCTGAGTTCGGCAACCTCACGGTCCGGCATGGAGCGGACATCCAGAAAACGGTCCATCGCCGTGGAAATGCGCTTGGTCATCTCGTCCACAATATCCGGGCCGAAGGAGAACCCAATAATTTCAAATCTACTGTGGTCGTGGCGCTCGAATAACTCGGCTATCAGATAACTGGTTACATGTTTGAAATAATCCGCCGAAAAATATCCGATGCGGACCCTGTCGCGTTTGGGCCTGGGGGAGATTGCGGAGGCGATGGAAGACGCCGGGGCCTTGTCGCGCGCATAGATCTCCGCAGTCTGCCTTTGTATCGCAGGGGAAGAGCTGATGGCCAGCATTTGGAATGGCATGGCTACTCTCTCGCCGCGAACAACCGCCGCCTCCAACTGGCGGCACTCGCTCTCGATACCCCCCCAGTCGCACAGGAACCTCTTCATATATATGCGGGCGCCAGGCAGATAGTCATAACCCGGTTTAAAACGGAGGGCCTTGTCATAGCTCTCCAGGGCCGCCTGGTAATTCTTGAGAGCCAGCAGAGCATTGCCTCGGTTGCTGTGAGCTTCGGCATAATCCGGATTGAGCAGGATGGCCTTGTCGAAGCTCTGCAAGGCCGCCTGGCAGCGCTCAAGACTTTGCAGAGCATTGCCGCGGTTGTTGTGGGCTTCCGCAAAATCGGGACTGAGCAGGATGGCCTTGTCGAAGCTCTGCAGGGCCGCTTCGTACTGTTGCAAAGTCAGCAGTGCGACGCCTCGATTGTTGTGGGATTGCGCTTGGTCCGGCCTGAGCAGGATGGCCTTGTCGTAGCTGCGCAGGGCCGCGTCGTACTGTCCGAGGGCCTGCAAAATCGTTCCCCGGTTGTGGCATGCGTCGGCATAATCCGGCTTGAGCAGGATGGCCTTGTCATAGCTCTGTAGAGCAGGCTGGAACTGCTTGAGAGCATTGAGTGCATTGCCCTGGTTGAAGTATGCCTCCGCTAACTCCGGTTTGAGAAGGATGGCTTTGCCGCAACTCTCCAGGGAGTCCTGATATTGCTGAAGAACATACTGAACGATGCCACGGTTGCAATAGGCATCGGCATACTCCGGATTGATCCGGATGGCCTTGTCATAGCTCTCCAGCGCCGCCTGGTATTGCTGAGCGAGATAGAGTTGGTTGCCACGGTTAAAGACGAGGGTTGCATCCTCCGGATTTTGCTGGACCGCTCTACCGGCCGGTGCAAGCGCAGGCACAGAATCTACTGACTGAGAGGCGAGGACGGAGTTCCATGAGTCGGCGACCTTGCGCCAATCGAACGTCGTTCTGGCCCAATTTCGCATGGACTCTCGCGCCGCCTCGTCCGGGGGATTCAATAGCAACTTCACCGTCTCCTGGATAAACTGTGCTTTCTGTTCGGGGTCTGTCATCCCGAAGTGGATCTGGTCCGGTAGTGACCAGTCGGCGTTGGTCTTATTGGAGTGGATGAATACTCCTCCATGGTGCGATTTCTCGCCCATTGCAGCGAAATCGGTGGTGAGCGGGATGGCCCCCGCAGCCATCGCCTTGGAGAGCGAGATGCAGTCAATCTCCGCGAACTCGGATGGGTAAGCGAAGATGTTTGCTTCGCGGTAGAGCCGTGCAATCTCGTTGTGGCTAATTCTGCCGCTTTCTTCCACGCCGAGTTCCCTCATGCGCTGCTGTATCCTGGCCTTCCATTCCATCCTGCGCGTGTCCGCGGCATGGTTGACATCCCACACGCCCCAGCCGTAGGCCCACTGCGCTTTGGCGTTTGGCACTTGCTTCTTGATTTCTTCGAAGCAATCGACGAATGCCTCAAGGCTACGGTCTGCCGACGAGGTGTTGATCAGCAATAGCGGATCGCGATGCCCGGCACACTCAAACAGTTCCGCATCGATCCCATTGGGGAGGATGACGAACTTATCGTCGGGAATTTGGGGAAGCAGGGAGCGGTGGAACCTTGATTTGACAAAGATCTTATGGATTCTCTGCAGTCTGTCCGGAGTGAACTCTTTCTCAGCCGTCACATCATGCAGATCCACGATCACCTTGTCTGAATTGATCGGATGTTTTGTGAAGTATGGATACCGCCATATCACCGTGACATCCTGCTTGTCGCGGTAGTTCCACATCCAAAATGGCTTCCATACAACGCCGTCGAAGTCCTCTTCGCGGGCACCGTTATAGGCATAGACGGTGACGTTCCATCCGCGCTGGTGCAAGAGCCTGGAGAGCCAGAGGACGGCTTCTTCCGATCCGCCGATGCCTTTTGTCCCGGCCATCTGAGGACTCCAGATCTCGTCTGTGGGGAAGCAGTAGAAGACGAGGTCTTTGCCGCTCGATTCTGTCTTGGCGAAGTTCGCGTTGCGTATGTTGTATACGGCCGGATGAGTTTGAAAATCGAGCGGCAATGCGTCCAGCGCGGCCTTCATCTCCGGCTTATCGGAAATCATTGCGATCTGGGCTACCTGATTCACAACGGAGTCGAAGGCGCCTGTTTCCTTCCAGTATTCATACTGGGGATTGAGGCGCATGGCCTTTTCATAGAACTCCAGGGTTGCCTGATACAGCATGAGGGCCTGAATGTTATTGGTCCTGTTGCTATAGGCCTCCGTAAAATCCGGCTTGAGGGATATGGCTTTGTCGTAGCTCTCGCCGGCCTGCTGGAATAATTGAAGCTCATGCAGAGCACTGCCACGGTTATGGTAGGCTTCCGCATATTCCGGCTTGAGCTGGATGGCCTTGTCATAGCTCTGCACCGCCGCCGGGAGTTGCTGAAGAACAAACAGAGCGTTGCCGCGGTCGAAGTAGGCCTCGGCATACTTTGGATCGATTTGAATGGCCCGATCGAGCAGTTCAAGAGCTTTAGCTGCTTCTCCCATTTGGGACGCGATAACCCCCAGAAGACGCAGCGCGTCCGAATGGGAGGGATTGACATGCAGGATTTGCCGATAGAGAGCATCCGCCTCGGACAGTTGCCCAGCGTTGTGCAGGGTCATGGCTTTCTGTAGCAGAAGATCGACGGAGGAAGGACCGGAAGTCGCTGGATGCTGGGGCGTCGTCTGCAACCCCTGGCGGTTAGAAGCATTCTTGCGTCCGGACTTCATGCGTTCCTATCCTCGAATCGATTTACAGAACAGCGCGAGTTGTCGAGGGTATTCCTTTGACTTCTTACGCAGATACGGAGGGTTGCGCTGGGCAGTTGGTGATCCCCACGATCATCTTACCCTTGGCTGCGCGCGGAGGACGAACAAGAACACACAACGACAAACAAAATCATAATGCGCGGGCCCTCCACTGCGCTTCCCTCCGGTCGGGATGATGGCGTTGAAATCAGGATGAGGGGGACTGAAGGAGGTCGCTGGCGGTTTGGGTGGCGATAAAGAGGCGGAGGAGGTTGGCGCCGAGGATTTTGTGGAGGTCGGCTGGAGAATGTCCGCGGGCGAGGAGGGCGGCGGTGACTTTGGGCAGGTCTGCGGCGGAGTTGATGCCCTCGGGGAGCGAGCAGATGCCGTCGAAGTCGGTGCCGATGCCGACGTGGTCGATGCCCGCGACTGAGATGATGTGGTCGAAGTGGGCTATTAACGAAGAGAGCGGCGGGCGGGGGAGGCGCGCGGCGAACTCGCGGTCGAGGCGGATGGCGATATGGTACGGGACGGGCGTGCCCTTGGGATATTCGGCGGCGAGTTTTTTGTGGGCGGCGATAAGGGCGGGCTTCTGCGCGGCCCAGGCCTTGCGGTAGGATTCGTCGATGAAGGAGGAGTAGAAGTTGACCATGCAGACTCCGCCGTTGGCGGCGAGGGCGCGAAGCTGGTCGTCGGTGAGGTTGCGGTGGGAGGCGGTGAGGGCGCGGGCGGAGGAGTGTGAGACGAGGACGGGGGCGCGGGTGACGGCAAGGACCTCGGCGAAGGTGCGGTCGGAGACGTGGGAGAGATCGACCATCATGCCGAGGTGGTTCATCTCCATGATGACCTGGCGGCCGAAGGCGGTAAGGCCGGTGGGGCGGGACGGCATTGACGAGGGCGAATCGAGTGCGCGAGTCGCCGGAGGATTCGGCCCAGTCGTTGGAGTTGGTCCAGGTGAGGGTCATGTAGCGGACGCCGAGGGCGTGATAGAGGCGGAGGAGAGCGAGGGAGTTCTCGATGGCGTGACCGCCCTCGATGCCGAGGAGGATGGCGAACTTGTTTGCGGCGCGGGCGGCGAGAATTTCTTTTGGGGAAGTGCAGAGGGCGAGTTCGGCGGGATGGCGGCGGACCTGCTCGCGGACGGCGTCGAGAAGGGTGAGGGTGCGAAGGGCGTAGCGCGCATCGGGGCAGCGAACAGGATCGGGCCAGAGAGCGAAGAACTCTGCGGCGAGATTGCCGCGGCGGGCGGTGGCGAGATTGAGATGGCCGGCGGGTTGATCGGCGATGGCGAGCGGCGAGGTGAAGTCCCAGGACTCGTCGACGAAACGCTGCGGAGTGTCTGCGTGGGCGTCGATGACGAGGGCGGAGGCGTGGACGGCAGCGGGATCGGGGGGGATGACGGATGCGGGCGGCATGGCGGACGGAGTGGGCATCTTGCACCTCCCAAGATAGTGTAGTGCGTTGGAGGGAGAGGCAACCTGTGGGGTGTGGATGGGGTCTTACTGGGTGAGGTGAACTATGGCATTGGAACAGGATTTGGGCAAGATGGCGGCTCGACCGTCGCATGAGGCGGTTGAGACGCCGGGCGACGACTCGATCAAGGACTTCAAGAGCGATGAGAAGAAGCTGGACAACGTGGCGATGCGCGGAGCTAAGCGAGCGGAGAACCGGATTGCGGCGAATGAGGAGAAGATTCCGGGGAGCACGATCTTTTCGAAGTAGGCGAACAAGAGACGAGACAGACGCGGCCCTGCTCCGGTGAGTGGGGCCGTGTTGCTGTATGGCAATGGTGATCCGGGGGTTAGAGGTTGCGGAGTATCTCTGCGCGTGGGACTTGCTTGTGTCGGGCTACATGGTTCAGGATGCCATTCAACGTGCCTGTCTTGAGGGGCCGGTGTGCGGGGACGATGGTGGTCTGGCCGGTGGGCAGATCGGTGCGGAGGTGTATATGGCTGCCGGTTTGGTGAGATTCTTGGTATCCCCAGTGGCGGATGAGGTGGTCGGCAAGCTCCGCGCCGTCGATATTGCGCGGCGTCTTCACGCGACCGCGAGGATCTGTTCGCGCAGGATAAGACGCACGGTTGCGGGCGACTGCGAGTCGAAGTAGTAGCACTTGGTTGCGTCGAGGACCATCGCACAGAGGTCTTCCCAATCATCGCCCTGGGTAAAAATTCCTTCGCCGACGGCTGCGGCGCTGAATCCGCCGTCTTCCTCTGGAGTGACTACGAAGATGAGTTCGTCCATGGAATGAGAGTACGCTACGGCGGGGCGAGCTTCAAGCACTATGGTCAGCGGGTGAAGAGGTCTTTGAGCTGCTGGAGCATGGCTTCGCGGCCGGTGATGGAGATGGATTCGGCGAGAGGGAGCAGTTTGGGGCAGGCCTCGACACAGTTCTGGGCGAAGCCGCACTCTTGGATGCCGCCGTCGCCGGCGAGGGCGCGGAGGCGGTCGGCCTTGAGGACGGAGCCGGCGGGGTCCATGTTGAAGAGGCGGGCCTGGGCGATGGTGGCCGCGCCGACGAAGTTGGTGCTCTCGCTGAATTGGGGGCAGACCTCCATGCAGATGGTGCAGGAGATGCAGTTGGAGAGCGGGTAGCGGGCCTCCTGCGTCTGGGGAAACTGGCGCGGGCCGGGGCCGAGGTCGTAGGTGCCGTCGATGGGGACCCAGGCCTTGACGACCTTGAGGTTCTCGAAGAGGACGCTGCGGTCGACGGCGAGATCGCGGACGACGGGGAACTTGGAGAGTGGGGCGAGACGGATGGGCTGGCCGGGATGCTCTTTTTGCAGCGTATCCACAAGCGTAGAGCAGGCCATGCGGGCGCGGCCGTTGATGAGCATGGCACAGGAGCCGCAGATCTCCTCAAGGCAGTTGGAATCGTAGGTGATGGGGGTGGTGGGCGCGCCGTCGGCGGTGATGGGGTTGAGCGCGATCTCGCCGAGCAGCGAGGTGATGTTCATGTTGGGGCGATAGGGGATGGCGAACTTTTCGGTGCGCGCGGTGGCGCCGGGGGTGGACTGGCGGAGGATCTCGACGTGGATGGTGGATGGCATGTGGTTGCCCTCAATCTTTTTGCAGACCGAAGCAAAATGCGGGGATTCTTCGCTTCGCTCAGAATGACAATCGTTTGGGTGGTGCTGTTGCGGCACGGCTGAAGCCGTGCCCTTCCGTTCGTGCCTCGGCGTGCGGTTGAGGCGGTTTGGTTAGGCCGTCGCGTCGTACTTGCGGGGGCGGGGTGGGATGAGGGTGGTGTCGACCTCGGCGTAGGAGAAGGCTGGGGCGTTGTTGGTGGGGTCGTAGACGGCTTTTGTGGTTTTGAGGAAGTCGGGATCGTTGCGGTCGGGGAAGTCGGGTTTGTAGTGTGCGCCGCGGGACTCGTCGCGGAGGCGCGCGCCCTGGACGATGACGCGGCCGAGGTGGAGCATGTTGTAGCAGCTGGCGGGTGAAGGCGAAGCTGGTATTGGCCCACTGCGTCTTGTCGGAGAGGTTGACGTTCTTATAGCGGTCGAGCAGTTCGACGATCTTGGCGTCGGCTTCATCCAGCCCACTGTTATATCTGATTATCGTGGCGTGCTTGGTCATGGTGTCGCCCAGCTCGCGCCAGAGCTTGAAGGGGTTTTCGGTTCCTGTGTTGGAGAGCAGGGCGGCGTTCTTTTCTTTTTGCCGCTGAAGCTCGGCGGCGTGGCCTCCATCTCCGGGCGCGGCGGAGAGGGACTTGGCGTAGGCGATGGCGTTGGGGCCGGCGAGAAAGCCTCCGTTAATGCAGGAGAGGAGGGAGTTGGCGCCGAGGCGGTTGGCCCCGTGGATGGAGTAGTCGGCCTCGCCGGCGGCGAAGACGCCGGGGACGTTGGTGTGCTGGTTGAAGTCGACCCAGAGGCCGCCCATGGTGTAGTGCATGCCGGGGAAGATCTTCATGGGGACGTCGCGTGGATCATCGCCGACGAACTTCTCATAGATTTCGAGTATGCCTTCAAGTTTACGGTTTAATGTCTCACGATCAATGTGAGTTAGATCGAGGTAGACCATGGGCTGGCCGTCCAGGCCGAGGCCCAGTTCGTAGACGACGCGGTGGATGGCGCGGGTAGCGATGTCGCGGGGGACGAGGTTGCCGTACTTGGGATACCACTCCTCGAGGAAGTAGAAGCGGTCGGCTTCGGGAATGCTGCGCGCTGCGCGCTTGTCGTTGCTTGTCGCGTGGTACCCAGACGCGGCCGCCCTCGCCGCGGGCGGACTCGGACATGAGGCGGAGCTTGTCGTCGCCGGGGATGCAGGTGGGATGGACCTGGATGAACTCTCCGTTGGCGTAGATGGCTCCCTGCTGGTAGAGGGCGGACTGGGCGGAGCCGGTGCAGACGACGGAGTTGGTGGACTTGCCGAAGATGGCGCCGATGCCGCCGGTGGCGACGATGATGGCGTCGGCGGGGAAGGTTCGCGTCTCCATGGTGCGGAGGTTGAGGGCGCAGATGCCGCGGCAGACGCCGTTCGCGTCGAGCACGGAGGAGAGGAACTCCCAGCCCTCGTATTTCGTAACTTTGCCTTCCGCTTCGTGGCGGCGGACCTGCTCGTCGAGGGCGTAGAGGAGCTGCTGGCCGGTTGTGGCTCCGGCGAATGCGGTGCGCTGGTAGAGCGTGCCTCCGAAGCGGCGGAAGTCGAGCAGGCCCTCGTGGGTGCGGTTGAAGGGGACGCCCATGCGGTCGAGCAGGTCGATGATGGCGGGGGCGCGGGCGGTCATGTCGCGGACGGGAGCCTGGTCGGCGAGGAAGTCTCCGCCGTAGACGGTGTCGTCGAAGTGCTTGAGGACGGTGTCTCCCTCGCCCTTGAGGTCCTTGGCGGCGTTGATGCCACCCTGCGCGCAGACGGAGTGGGAACGCTTGACGGGGACGATGGAGAAGAGATCGACCGTGCCGCCGGCTTCGGCGATCTTGATGACGGCGGAGAGACCGGCGAGGCCTCCTCCGATGACGATGATGCGGGGTGCGGGCATGATTCTTCCTATTGAGCCGGTGGAGTGACGGGAGCGGGTTGGGTGATGGCGGTTGGTGATGTTGGGGCGAAGGCGTCGTCGGGGGCGTTGGCGTACTTCGGGGTTGCCGACGAAGGCGTAGATGCTGGCGAGGCCGAGGATGCAGAGGCCGGAGCCGAAGGCAGCGCAGAGCTGGCCGAAGCGGTGGCGGGCGCGGTCGCCGGGGGTGATTCCCCACTTGGCGGCGAAGAGCCAGATGCCGTAGGAGAAGTGCCAGCAGGTGGCGATCATGGCGACGATGTAGATGGCGAGCATCCAGGGGTTATGTAACTCAACCTGAACTTTGTGCGAAGGCCGCGCCGGGATGCTCCGGGAGCATGACTCCGGAGAAGCGCTGACGCCAGACGTGCTGGACGATGTAGGCGAAGGCGATGAGGCCGGTAATGCGCTGGGTGAGGTATCCCCAGTTGCCGGCCCAGGGATAGACGTTGATGGTGGCGCGGCCGCGCAGGGCGATGACGACGCCGTAGAGGGCGTGGAAGGCGAGCGGGATGAAGATGAAGGCCCACTCGAGGACGCGGACGAGGGGGAGGGAGTTGAGCAGACGGACCTGCTGTCCGTAGGCCACCGGGCCGCCGAGGGCTTCGACGTTGGATAGGATGTGCTCGATGAGGAAGGCGCCGATGGGGACGATGCCGGAGAGCGAGTGGAGCTTGTGCCAGAGAAAGGAGTGGCCGGTATCCGGGCGGAGAGGTTGGACTCCCCGCACGGATGACGTGCGAGGGTGGCGGGTGGGGCGGATGTTGCCATGGGCGGTGCTCCTATGGATGCCAGCCGATTGGAGGACGCAGATGTTGTTTGTGAGCGTGCGCACAAAGTGGTGGCAAATGATTATTTCGCGTGCAGATGTGCGAGTCAAATAGGAGTTGTCAGTTGCAGGTACCAGGTTGCAGGTTGAGGCGCAAGAGCAGAGCGGAGATGGCGCGGCCACGGTGGTTGAGGGCGAGGCGGTCGGCGGGGGGAAGCTCGGCCATGGTGCGGTTGAGCGCGGGAACGAAGAAGAGCGGATCGTAGCCAAAGCCGCCGGAGCCGCGGGGAGCGGTGAGGATGAGGCCCTCGACCGAGCCCTCGGCGGTCTGTAGAACTTCGCCGTCGCGAGCGAGTGCGAGGGCGCAGCGGTAGCTGGCCTGACGGCGGGATTCGGGGACGCCGGCGAGGGCGGCGAGGAGTGCGGCGTTGTTGCGGAGGTCGGGAGTATCGGCGTCGCCGGGGTGGGCCAGGTCGGCGGCGAAGCGGGCGCTGCGTACACCGGGGGCGTTGTCGAGGGCGGCTACTTCGAGGCCGGAGTCGTCGGCGAGGACGAGGAGGCCAGGGGCGTGGAGGGAGTAGTAGATGGCCTTGGCGCGGGCGTTGGCCTCGAAGGTGGGCTCGTCCTCGGGCGGGGCGGGAATGGCGGCGAGGCCGGGAAGGGGTTCGATGCGGATGGAGGGGGAGGACTCGGCGGCGCGGGCGAAGTCGCGGAGCTTGCCGGGATTGGTGGTGGCGGCGTAGAGGAGCATGGGAACAGGGTACATCTATAGGGCGGGCTTTCAGCCCTCGGGGGGGCTACTCCCGGCCTGAACCTGGGGCTGCGCCCCAAGCTGGTATAGACCGCGCCTTCGGCGCTTTCTCTGGCCGGGATGATGGAGGGAAGTAATTGGGCTAGTGGCAGCAGTGATGTGGTGGTGGCGGAGGAGCGGGTTCGTCGTGGCAGCAGGAATGCACTGGCTCAGGTGCGCAGCAGGAGTGGGGTGCAGTGGCTGGGATTAGCGGGGACGTTGCCCATCTCGCGCAGCATGGCGGGACCGCCGGTGCGTAGGAAGCGGAACATCAGCGCCGCGCTGATTGCGAGGAAGAGGACATTCAATGCCGAGGTGTAGTTCCAGGTGATGGAGGCGTTCATGATCGCAAGCTGATGATGCGCGGGGATGAGATGCAGCGCGGAGAAGATGGCTTCTACGATGAGAGCGGCACCGGCCATGGCGAGGTAGAAGGTGACGGCGAGGAGGGCGGCGACTTTGAGGCCGTAGTACTTGCGGTAGATGTTGAGGATGGGAAGGATGAGGAGGTCTGCGAAGAGAAAGCTGATGACTCCGCCGAAGCTGATGCCACCGTTCCAAAGGACGGCGGCGAGGGGGACGTTACCGACCGAGCAGACGAAGGAAAGGACGGCGACCAGAGGGCCGATGAGCGGGCCCCAGACACGGGTGAGGACCGGGTGGCCGGCGAGGAAGAAGGCCTGCCAGAAGCTGGATGGGACGAAGGCGGCGAGGATGCCGGAGATGAGCAGGCCGAGAGCTACGTCGGGCACGAGGGAGTACCAGTCCATCCAGTAGTAGTGGCTGGCGGCGGTCATTCCGACCGGCGAGCGCAGCTTCTGCCAGAGTGTGCCTTCGCGCAGGCTCATGTCCATGGCGGCGTGACCCTCCATGCGACCGGCGAGGCCGAGCGCGGCGTGGGCGCGAGCGGCTTCGATGAGGCGCGGGCGGAGGGTGGCGCGGAGGAGGACCACGAGCAGGGCGATCATGATGGGACCGCCGACGAACTCGGCTGCCATGAACTGCCAGCCGAGGAGGACGCAGAGGAGAACGCTGAGTTCGACGACGAGATTGGTGGAGGCGAACTGGAAGGCCATTGCGGCGATGAAGTCCGCGCCCTTGCGGAAGAGGGTACGGGCGAGAGCGGTGGCAGCGTAGGAGCAGGAGGAGGAGGCTGCGCCGAGGGCGGAGGCCTTGAGGATGGTGCGTGGGGACGAGTCGGGGAGGAGCTTGGAGAGTTGGGCTTTGGAGACGACGGCCTCGACGATGGAGGAGAGAAGGAAGCCGAGGCAGAGCGCCCAGAGGATCTGCCACGCCATGACGCCGGACATGCGGAGGGCTTCGATGGAGTGGGAGAGCATGGGGAATCCTCCGGGACGGGTATTGGGGGGCTCGTATTAAGTATAGAGGACGGGGGAGGGGACAAGCGATGGAAGACGGTCGTGCTGCGCACGATGCCCCGTTCATGACGATAAAACCGTCATGAACGGGGCACCCGTTTTCCCACGTGCGCAAAAGCGCGCATAAAAAGGGCGCCCAGGATACTGTGTGACGCGGGTTACGGTTTAGGTGCGGCGGGCTGCGGTGGTGCAGCAGCTGCTGGAGCCGGTGCGGCGGCCGGTGCGGTTGCCGGAGCGGTGGTAGACGACGCCGGGACTGGGGTAGATGAGCCGGAGCCATGGCCTGAATTTACGGCTCCCGGCGGGGTCTTGGAGGTTGGGTCGGTGTCGCTCTGGCTAATGAGTTCGATATCGAAGATCAACATGGACTTACCCGGAATGGTGGTGGGGCGCGGCGGCTGCGGGTAGTCGGCGGTGCCATAGCCGAGCTGCCAAGGGATGAAGAGACGGCGTTTGCCGCCGACCTTCATGCCGTCGAGTCCGGTGTCCATGCCAGTGACGGTCTGTCGCTGCCCTTGCGGGCCTGCCGGACCTTGCTGGAAGGTGAAAGCGGCGTGGTCCGGGTGGTCGTAGGAGGAGTCGAATATGGCGCCATCGACGAGGTAGCCGGTGTATTGGATGGTGTACCACTTGCGCGGGGCGAGGAGAGCTCCGGTGCCGATTTTGGTGTCGATGTAGCTGAGAGTGAAGGTTGAGGGAATGGTTCCCAGGCTCTCTGCCAGTTCGGGGTATTCCATCGGAGAGAGGTCGCTGAGTTTGACGCCGGGGTTGGCGATGAAGGTGATGGTGTAGAGCGGCTTGGCGCAGGGCGAGCCAGGGGGAAGCGCGGGAATCTTGGGAGAGAGCACGGGCAGCTTGACGCATCCGGCTGCGGAGGGCGCTGCGGGCTTGGCGGTGGGTGCAGCGTGCGGCTTTGCGGGAGCAGTGGATTGAGCACTGGCGGCGGTTTGGGCGAGTGCGATGGAGGCGAAGAGGAGTGCGGATATGGGAAAGATGGTTTTCATGTCACTTCCTAATTTACCTAATTTGGTGAGGCGATGGGGCTTCGAGGTTCAAGGTTCAATGTGGAAGGCGAGTAGCCTAGGTGGGGGTTCGGAGGAGGAGGTAGGAGCCTGCGATGGCGAAGAGGAGATCGGGCGACCAGGCGGCGAGCAGGGGTGGGAGGGTGTTGATGTTACCTAGTCCGCTAAACGTGTCGGCGACGATCCAGTAACTGATGGCGACCGCGATGGCGGTGGCGACTCCGACGAGGCCGCCGCGTTTACCCATCGAAAGCGCGAAGGGGACGGCGAGGATGGCCATGACGAGGGTGATGACAGGGTCGGCGAGCTTGCGTTCGAGCTGAACGCGGAGTCGGATGGTGTCGAAGCCGGACTGGCTGAGGTCCGCAATGTAGGCGGTGAGCTCGTTGTAGTTCATCTCCTGGGACTGCTTGTCTTCCTTGATGAAGTAGGAGGGCTGCTCGTGGATCTCGGGGAAGGCGGATGAGGAGAAGGTCTGGTAGGAGCCGGGGACGAGGGTCTCACCGGAGAAGGCCCTCTGCCATCCGTTGTCGAAGATCCACTGACCGCTGGCCGGGTCCCAACGAACAGACTGGGCATGGATGCGGCGTTTGAGGCCAAAGGTGGCGGGATCGAATTCGAAGACGGTGAGGTTGGCGAAGGTCATGCTGTAGCGATCGAAGGCCTGGTAGTAGAAGATGCGCGCGGGGGTGGGTGGAGCGGCGGAGGTTGCGTCCGGCGCAGGCGGAGCTTGCTTGCTGGATTGGCCTGAGATCCATTGACGGTCGGGGCGGAGGAAGGTCTGCGCGGGCTTCCCTTTGATCTCGGCGCGGAGGGCCTCCTGGCGGCGGTTTGCGTCGGGCAAATAGGACTCGTTGAAGGCGAAGAGGAGGACGGAGAGAATGGCGGCGAGGACGAAGATAGGGGCTACGACCCGGTAGAGGCTGATGCCGGTGGCCTTCATGGCGGTGAGTTCGGAGTTGCGGTTGAGAGAGCCGAAAGTGATGAGGACGGCGAGCAGCGAGCAGAGCGGTGTGAGGGTGGAGACGACGTACGGGATGAGGTTGATGAGGTAGTCGCCGACGATGAGGAGTGCAATGCCATTGTGGACGATGTCGCCGATGAGCTCGAAGAAGGTGAATACGAGGAAGAGCAGGGCGAAGGCAGCGAGAGAGAGGACTAAGTTGGCGGCGTATGCGCGCAGGACATACTCGTCGAGCAATAGGGGGAAGCTGGTTCTAAAGAGGCTTCTCATGCGTTGTACGAGGGTTTGCCGTGGGGGCGGGAGAGGGAGCGCGCGGGCGTGGATGGAGTGGTTGCTGGGTGCCTGGAATGATGCGGCATCCGCGGGAAGGAAGGCGTCCCCCGCGGCGGCTGAGTGGGGAGTGGGGCTGGTGATGCGGGCGAGGGTGGCGCGGATGCGCGCGGGAGCAATGTAGGAGATCTTCTTGCCCAGGGATGCGGCCCATGAGGTGAAGAAGTGAAGCAGAAGTCCCGTACCCGCGAGCTGCTGTAGGAGGAGAAGTCCGAAGGCGGTGAAGATGAGGTTGGCGGCCCATACTCCGAGGATGGGAGAGAGCTTGCCGGATTTGGCGAAGGCGACGCCGATGTTGGAGAGGAGGTAGTAGGCAAAGACGAGGAAGAGAGTGAGGACGACGCCTGTGCTCTTGCCGCCACGCCTGGAAGAGAGGCCGAGGGGGACGCCGATGAGCATGAGGACGAGGCAGGCGAGGGGATAGGAGAAGCGGATGTTGAGTTCAATGCGCGCGGCGCGGGCATTGGCGGTGTCCAAAGAGTGGTTGCCGGGACTGGAGTTGTATGCGCGCTGCAAGAGCTGGCGGAGGGAGAGCGCGTGCAAGGGAGTGTCGACCCGTGAGATGTGGGTGTCGTCCTGGGAGTCGAACTGGAGGGGCAGATCGGTGGAGGCGAAAGTGGAGATGGTGTACTGGTTGGGATTGGTGGGGGAGAACTGGTGTTGACCGCCGTCGAGCAGGTGAAGGCGCAGGCCCTGCGGGCTGGCGGGGCCGGGGTTGAAGACGAGGGCCTGGTCCGCGGTGGTGATGTTGGGGTTGGCTGGCTGGGTGATGTCGGCGAGGAATACATGACGCCAGGTGGCGGCGCCGGCGGCGGGGACATCCTGGACGTACAGGACGTAGTCTTTGAAGTCCTCATAGAAGACACGGGGCTGGACCTGGAAGGATGCCTGCGAGGATTTGAGCTGGTCTTCCAGCTTGAGCAGGTTGGCCGAGGCGCTGGGGGCGAAGTAGAGGGCGTTGACCAGGCCGAGGGCGAGGGCGGCGAAGGAGAGGATGGAGACGATGCGTACGAAGGAGAGAGCACCGATGCCGCAGGCGCGCATGGCGGTGATCTCGCTGTCGGCGGCGAGCCGGGAGAGTCCGAGGAGGATTCCCGCGAGGACGGCGGTGGGAATGGTGACGGTGAGAGTGTTGGGGAGGGTGTAGGCGAAGATGCGCAGGACATCGCTGAGGGTGGCGGAGTCTCGGACGACCAGCTCGAGGATCTTGGGCAGATCGCGCATGAAGAGCACAAAGGTGAAGAGGACCGCGCCAAGGAGGGTGTAGGAGACGACTTCGCGGAGAATGTATCGAGTGAGCAGGCGCATGGAGTGCTGGGTATCAGTGTATAGCTCGAGGCGATATTAGAAGTGGAAGCGGTAGCGGAGTTCGGCGTAGAGCTGGCGGGGATCGTTGTAGTGGAAGCCGCCAAAGGTAAGGGAGTTGTCGAGCAGGACGCGATGGTTGGCGACGTTGGTTGCGGTTATGGAGGCGGAGATGTCTTCGGTGATGGACTTGCCGACGGCGAGATCGAAGATGGTGTTGTAGGGGAGGTACTGGTTTGGATAGGGAGTGGTGGGGTCGGGGTCGCCGTTGGTGAAGCCGGAGCCGTAGTAGACGTTGGTGGAGGCGTAGGCATGCGCGGGGAGCGTGGCGTTGAAGCCGATATTCAGCGTGTTGCGCTGGTCGTGGTCGACGGGGGTGTAGTTGAAGCCGGCGTCGCAGGCGGGGTCGCCGATGGGAGTGCAGATGAGGCCTCCGGTGATGTTGCCACGCTGCTCCGCGATCTGGTTGGAGTAAGCGAGGTGGGCCTGGCCTAAGCGGGCGATGCGCGGTGAGCGGAGGGTGAGCTCCCAGGCGCGGACGAGCGCTCCATCGACGGTGATGGGGAAGTAGATGCTGGAGTCACCGATGTTGGAGTGGTCGAGGAAGTTGTTGACGCGGGTCTTGAAGGTATCGGCGTCGAGGAGCCAGCCGCGGTAGGGAATTTGCAGGCCGAACTGATGCTCCTCGTCGCGCTCGCCGTGGAGTGGGACGAGGGTGGTGTCGTTGGCGTTGGCAAAGGCCAGGACGGGGCCGGAAGCGGTGAGTAGCGGCGGAGGCTGATAGAAGCGGCCGTAAAAGGCGCGGAAGACCCAGTTGAGGCGAGGAACGAGGAGTGCCGCGCCGAGGCGTGGGTCGGTGTAGTTCTCGGTGAACTGGCCCTGGAAGCGTGCCTGGCGCAGACCGGCGATGAGGGTGAGCCATGCGGTGGGCTTGAAGTTGCCGGAGAGGTACTCCTCGATGACGCCTCCGGCTGTGGAGTCGGGTTCGTTGATGGGAGCGGTCCCGCTGCCGTCGTTGAAGAGGACGTTGAAGCGATAGCTGTCGTGCTGGCCGAAGGAGTAGAGGCCGGCCTGGAGGGTGCTGTGCGCGATGGTGGCGGTGAGGGAGGCCTGCGCGCCGGCGTAGTTGGAGGAGCGATCGACGGTGGTGGCAGTGGGTGCGTCGCTGGGCGCGGAGTCGTAGTTGGCGGTGTTGCCATGGAAGAAGGGCGAGAGTTGGAGGACGCTGTGCGGATTGATGGTGTGCAGCCAGGTGAAGAGGACAGCAGCGTCGGTCTCGTGCTGCGTGTCGCGGAGCTGGCTGGAGTCGAATTGCTGGGCCTCGAAGTCGGTGGAGCTGGGGTCGTAGGGAATCTGGAAGAAGTCCCGGCGAAGCTGGGCGATGAGGCGGAGCTGGTCCTGCGGGGTGCGGTTGTAGAGCAGGGAAGCAAAGCCGCCGACTCCGTTGGAGGCGTCGTGGTGGACCGCACCGATGGGCGGGGCGAGGCCGTAGTCGCTGCGGTTGGCGTTGAGGCTGGCGTAGTACGCGCTGCGCTGGCTGTGGTCGCCGAGGCTGAGCTGATCGTTGGTCTGGAGGAAGTTGCCGGCGGAGAGGACGAGCTCGGCCTGGCGGTCGCGTTCGAATCCGTTGCGCGGGACGACGTTGAAGACGCCATAGGTGCGGTCGCCGGTGTCGGCGGTGTAGCTGCCGCGCTGGACTTCGAGGTAGTCGATGTCCTTGGGGTCGATCTGCGCGGCGAGGTTGGATGCGATGTTGGTGTTGGGGACCTCGACGCCGTCGATGAGCCATGCGACCTGATGGCCTCCGCGCATGTGCAGCATGTCGTGGGTCATGTAGGCGCCGGGGACGTAGTCGGTGATGATGGCCATGGAGTTGGTGCGGTCTGCGCCGGGGGTTTGGGCAATGTCGGAGCGGGAGAGGAGCGCGGTGGGAGTGACGGTATCGACGTTGGCGGCCTGTGTCTCGGCGGTGACGTTGACGGTGGTGGAGACGCCGGCTAGCTGGAGCTGGAGGTGCAGGATGGGTGTGGTATTGGAGTGGAGGGTGAGGGATTGCTGGAGGGTCTGGAATCCGGGGTGAGTGACGGTGACGGTGTAGTCGCCGAGGGGAATGTTGGGGAGGGTGAATACGCCTTCAGGGTTGCTATCGATGGAGAGGGTGAAGGCGGAGTGCGCGGCGGCGAGGGTGATGTGTGCGGCGGGGAGTGGGCGATGCTGAGGGTCGTGAACAACGCCCTGGAGTTGGGCAAAGACGGTGGCGCGCGCGATGGAGGCGGGAAACAGGCAGAGAAACAGCGCGAGAAGGAAGGCTTTCGAGCGAGGCAGGGCGAAAGAACGCATAAGGCTCCGTGGTCACGAGGTCGTGATGTGACAGGGGCGCGGTCGTGGGGCGACGTTGGCCGAACTGAGACGAGTATTGAGAAGAGGTGGGCGCTTAGGCGAGGCGAGTGGGAGGGCCGCGGGTGTAGTTCGCGGATGGGGTGCGGGTGCGGGCGCGGAGCGGCGTTGGCGCGGACGTAGCGGGGTCGCGGCGGATTTCGATAGAGAGCTGCGGCAGCGTGGCGAAGAACGCGGTGACGATACGGACAGGCGCTGCCGCGGTGGGATAGAGCGGGCAGGGCGGAGCAGTCAATACCGGGCCACTGTATGCGGCGATCATCGCCATCATTTCCATCGTCATGTGGCAGTGATGTTTGCCATGACGGCGGCAGCAGGCAGGCAGCGATGCTTCGGGGTCGGAGGATGCAGCGAAGAGTGAAAGAACAAGCGGGGAGAGAAAGACAAACATCAACGTAGCGGCGATCCAGGGACGCGCTGGGTGCAGGCTGCGGGTTGATGGATGGGGCGCGGACACTTAATGAGTAGAGTGAGCGGGGCGGCGGCGGGATGCAATTTTGGGGATGGGAAGGGGAAGCATATGTTTAGTTTTGTAGCGCGTCTTCCCACCCATCGCGATAATGCCGCGATGAATGGGGCACCCGATCGTTCGCTACCACGAACGATACCCCATCCTACCGCGATACTGCTGCGTCGAGGATGGGGCATCCGGCAAGCTCAAGGTCGCTCAGGATGACGGACGGAAGAGGAGGTTAGTGGGAGGAGGAGTGGTGATGGGTGGGATTGTCGGGCGATGGGTTCGGTGCAGTCGCCTTCGGTGCAGCAGCAGCGGAGGATGCCGCAGACGAGGGCGAGGCCAAGGCCGGCGGCGACACAGAAGCCGACGTTGGTGAGCCTCCCGATGAAGTACGGGAAGAGGAAGATGACGACTCCAGCGTAGATGAGGACGGTGAAGATGCTGCGCAGCGTACATTTCGACATGGGACGCCTCCTGGCCAGGGAAGACGCGAGGCTTGCGAACCTCGTTTGATGCGAATCATACTCCGGAGGAGAGGGGACCGCCAGAGGAGATTTGGTCTAGTGATTAACCTGCTGCGCGGGAGTTGCGACGGCGAATTCTGAGTTCTCGTCGAGTTCCAGGCGAAGGTAATCCCAGACGACACCACTTTGCAGATCGCCGCCAGGGACGGTGAAGGTCATGCGATTGATCCCTGGCTGGAGCAGCGCGGCGTCGAAGCGGAGCGTGCGCTGCTGGTTGAGGCCCTTGTCTGCGTTGTAGCGGATGCTGTTGGTGGTGATGAGGCGGGCGTTGTCGGGGTCGCGGCCGTCGCCGATGGCTCCGATGCTTTGGCCGTTGAGAGCGACGGCGAGGCCATCGCGAAGTCCGTTGACCCCGGCGAGCGCAACACGCAGAGCGGCAGTGCCCTGTTCCTGTTTGGGAAGATTGAACTGGATGGTCCAGACGGTCTGACGGCCCTTGCCGTAGATGGCCCACGGGCCGGTCTGATTGGTCTGCGGATACTGGGTGAGAGATTCACCCTTGACCCAGCCGAAGCGCTGGTTGGCGGGGTCCTTGGCGGCGGGATTGACGAAGGAGAGGTTGGTGGCGTGAGGGACCTCCTCGAAGAACCAATCCTTGCGGTAGTCGCTCTTGCCGACGGTGTAGGTGATGTCATTGGGGAAGAGCAGGGCGTAACGCATGTTCCATCCCCAGAGCCAGTTGTTGGCTCCGTCACCCTTGAAGAACTTGTCGCCGGTGTGGTCGGGATATCCGATCTCCCAGAGCTGGCGGCCATAGCGGACAGGCTTCCAAACACGTTTGCCCAGGTTGAGAGATTTGCCGGGCTCAACGGTGATGTTGGCCTGCTCAAAGTCGCCAAGCACTCCGGTGGCGAAGGCGTGGAGGGTGTAGTTGCCGGGGCGGACCTTGGGGATGGTGAAGGCGCCGTCGGGCGTTCCGTCTGCCCAGAACTGGTAGCCGTTGGCGTTGTGAATCCAGGGCAGATTGGGAGTGTCGGGCACGGTGAGGCCGACGGTGAGGTGACGCAGGCCGGTGGAGGGGGTCTTCGACTTGGGCGCGAGCGGGTCGTTGAGAATGATGCGGCCGGTGACGGTGGCGCGCTGGGCGAGCGGAGTGTAATCCACACCTTGGACCCAGGCGTAGGGCCACTTGGAGTTCTCTTTTTTGGCCTGGGCGAGAGCGTCCTGCCAGAGGGCGTTCTGGTTGGCGTGCCAACTGGCGGGGATGGTGGGCTCGCCTGAGCCGGAGGTGGCGGCGAGAGTGTCGCGCTCCGCCTGGGTGGTGGGCTTGGGGTGATCGAGCGAGTTGACATAGACAAAGATGGGGCCGACGACGCGGGACCATTCCTGGCCGGCGGCAACGTTGACGCGAGCGCCGGTGTCGTAGTGTCCGCCGACCCAGTAATCGAGGATGATGGGCTCGGGATTGCCGTTATCGCCAAAGTGGTCGTCCAGATCGAGTTTGAATGGGCCGCCGCTGAGGTACTCGATGGTGGGATTGATGAACCAGACGCCGATGTGGTCCTTGGTGCTAGACCATCCGTAGGCCGGGGTCCTGTACTGCACGCCGGAGTAGCTGTACTTGTGCTCGACGGAGTTCTTGTAGACGCCCTGGTTGAGGATGCGCTGCTCCTTGGCGTGGACGACGACTCCGGTGCCCCAGTCGAGGGGAGCGCACTCCAGCATGTTGCGGTCCTTGTCGACGGTGATCCAGTCGAAAGTGGGGCTGAGGCGCGCGATGTAACGGCTCTCCGAGCCGACTCCGCCGGCACGGTAGGAGGCTGGATGGGTGAAGATGGCGTAGACGTAGATGCCGCTGACGCCGCGAGCGAGGGTGTAACGAATCTCCATATCGTCGTAGGTGCCGCCGCCGGGCGCTCCGCGGCCAAGCATCTGGTTGCCTCCGGAGACGCCCTTGATGGAGATTTCGGCGCGCGCGCCGCCGTTGGTGGAGGGGTCGATGTCGATGGAGTTGGTGAGTTGGAGCGCGTCCTGCGGGGTCTGCTCCCAGTAGCCGCCGGTGCCGCCGATGGTCTCGACGCCGCGATAGATGAGAGATGCGAGAGAGCCGCTGCCCTTGTTGACGGTGGCCTTGACGATGCCATTGTCGAGCGTCCAGGAGCGGCCATTGTCGATTACGGTGACTGGGGCGGCGGCGGATTTTGGTGTGGGCGCGGGCTGGGCAGGCTGGGCCGCGAGGGCTGGCAAAGCCAGAGCAAGGAGGGCGGACGCAAGAAGGCTGAGGGTGCGATGCAGATGCATGAAGGACTCCAGGATTATGAGACGGCGCGGCGGAGGGCGAAGACGCAACGGATTGCAACCCTACGTCAGGGGATGGGGAGGAAGCGGTAGCCGATGCCGCGGACGGTGGTGAGGTGGGTGGGGTTGGCGGGGTCGTCCTCGATGTAGCGGCGGAGGCGGACGATGAAGTTGTCGATGGCGCGGGTGTCGGTGTCTTCGCGGACGCGCCATACGTCTTCGAGGATCTGCTTGCGGGAGACGATCTGTCCGGCGCGGTCGGTGAGGTAGCGGAGGAGGTCGGCCTCCATAACGGTGAGGCGGGTGGTGCGGTGGGGCGCGATGAGTTCGAGGGCGTCGAAGCGGATGGTGCGGCGGTTGAAGGTGTAGAGGTCGGCGGGGGATTCGGGAAGAGAAGAAGCAGATCCCTCCGCTCCACCCCCGCGAGCAAGCTCGCCGGGGACCCCGGCTGCGCTACGGGATGACAAAGAAGATTGAGTGGATTGCCATGCGGTGCGGCGCAGGAGCGATTTGATGCGGACGAGGAGGATGTTGAGGTTGAAGGGCTTGGGGAGGTAGTCGTCCGCTCCGGCTTCGAGGCCGTCGAGGATGTCCTGGGGGCGGGCGCGGGCGGTAAGCATAAGGATGGGAGTGAAGCACTGGGCGTCGCGCAGGGCGCGGGCGATGGTGAAGCCGTCTGCGCCGGGCAACATGCAGTCGAGGACGATGGCGGCGATGGGCTCGGGCGGGGCGAGGAGATAGGCGAGGGCGGCGTCGCCGTCGGATTCGTGGTGAGTGCGATAGCCCTCGGCGGCGAGGTTGAAGAGCAGACCCTGAGCGAGATGCTCTTCGTCTTCGATGAGGGCGATGAGGGGGGAATCACTCATGGGTCGATTCTAATGCGCGGCGGGGTCGGCGAGGGGGAGGGTGAGGGTGATGGTGGCGCCGAGGTTGGGGCCGGGGCTGGAGGCGCGGATGCTGCCTCCGTGTTGGCGGGCGATGGCGCGGACCAGGAAGAGGCCGAGGCCGGTGCCCTTGATGCGGACAGCATTGCGGCCGGGGACGCGGTAGAAGCGCTTGAAGATGCGCTTGAGCTGGTTGGTGGCGATGCCGACGCCGGTGTCGGTGATGGTGAGCGCAACGTTGGTGTATTCGGAGATGGCCAGCGTGCAGCGGACGTGGACCCCATTGGGGGAGTACTTGACGGCGTTGTCGAGGAGGTTGAGGACGGCGGTGCGGAGGTCTTCTGGGACGGCGCGGACGTGGAGGCGGACGTTGCCGGGCACGGGCGCGAGCTGGATGGAGTCTGCGGGAAGGTGGTGGCGCAGGAGGGTGATAGCGATGCAGTCTGCGACTAGGGGGGCGAGTTCGAGGAGGGTTCGGTCGTGAGGGCGGCGTGCGCCGATTTCGCCGGCCTTGAGGACCTGCTCGACGGTGGCAAGCAGACGGTCGGAGTCGGCCAGCATGATCTGGTAGAACTCCGCGCGCTGGGCATCGGGGAGTTCGCGGCGCTGCAGAGTTTCCAGATAGAGGCGGATGGAGGCGATGGGGGTTTTGAGCTCGTGGGTGACGGCGTTGAGGAAGGAGTCCTGACGCTCGTTGCGGCGGACCTCGCGGACCAGGAAGACGGTGTTGAGGACGACGCCTGTGGTGAGGATGCCAAAGAGGATGATGCCGAGGATAAGCGAGAGGACACGTCCCTCGTGGAGAATGATGTAACTAATGTTGAGGTAGACCGTGCCGCCGACGAGGAGCACCCCGAGGGTGATGGCAAGGGCGATGGCTCCGCGTCGTCGGTTGATGTTCATGGCGTGCTTCGGACTGAGGTGGCGTGGATCAACGACGCCAGGTGTTGGGCGGGTAGTAGTAATAGGCGCCGGGGACGTGGACGACGCGGTAGTACGGAGGGCAGGAGACGAGCGCCCAGACGAGCATAATGAACCAGCCGATGACCGTCCATCCAAAGAAGAGATTGCAGAGGAGGATGAGCGCGATGCCGTGGCCGCGATTCGCCGCGACGATGGTGGGGAGGAAATAGAGAAGGGCGAGAAGAATGAGGAAGAGCATCGGCTACCTCGTCGGGTTCGGCTTGTTGCACAGTGTACTACGCAGAGGCGGAGCGGGAAGTTCCGCGGCGGTGATATTCTCGGGCGATGAGAGATGAGCTGGATTCGCGCGGGCAGTGGCAACGGCTGGTGGAGCTGTATCGAGAGATGACAGACGAGGAGTTGCTGGCACTGGCGGCGCGGCCGGGCGACCTGACGGACGAGGCGCAGGGCGTGCTGCGCACGGAGATGGGTAGCCGGAGATTGCAGGCGGAGGCGGTGCCCGCGGCGGGATTCGCTACCGGGGCGGGCCGTTTAGCGGGGGGTGGGGCCTCTCTTGGTACGGAGTTTTATACGGGAGCGCAGAGCGAACCGGAGATGAAACCGGAGCCGGCGGCGCAGGGTTTGGCGAGGGGGATGGCGGTGCTGACGACGTTCCATGACGCGATTGCGGCGCGAGAGGCATGCAATTATCTGGAGGCGGAGGAGCTGGAGATCGTGGTGCGCGATGTGGCGGAGGCGCATAGTGGCGGCGGGTCGTTCTATGGAGGGCCGCCGGTGGCGCTACAGATCATCGTGCAACAGCGCGACGTGGCGCGGGCGATGGCGATTCTGCGGGAGAAGATGGGGATGTTTCCGAAACAGGAGGTTGAGGTCGCTGATGATGTGATCGATGATGGGACGACGAGCCGTGCTGGGGGCGTTTGGGCATCGTAGCGACGCGGAGGATGTGGCTCGGGTGCTGGAAGAGGCGGGAATCTGGCACCGCATTGCGGCCAACGAGGAGGGGAGCGTGGAGGACGAGGACGCGTACACGCTGGAGGTGAAAGAGGTGGACCTGGTGCGAGCAGGCGAGCTGGTAGAGCGGGCGATGAATCTGCCTGGGGGGTGAGGCCGGAGGCTACAGGACGCCGGCGGGTTTGGGGTTGGCTTTGTCGTACTTGGCGATGACGACTTTACGGGCGAGGCCGAGCTTTTCCATAACCCAGATGCCGTAGTAGTTGGGGTCGAACTCGTACCAGGCGAGGCCGTGGCGGGCGCTGACCGGGTGGGCGTGGTGGTTGTTGTGCCAACCCTCGCCGCCGGTGAGCAGGGCGACCCACCAGGAGTTGCGCGAATCGTCCTTGGTTTCAAATCGACGGGTCCCGAAGAGGTGAGTGGCGGAGTTGACCAGCCAGGTGGCGTGCAGGCCGAGAGTGACGCGCAGGAAGGTGCCCCAAAGAAGCATGGAGACTGCTCCGTAGACAACGTGGCCGGCGGGTGCGAGGGCCGCGCCCAGGATGAGCTGCGCGATGCCAGTGACGGTGAGCGGGAGCCAGTGGTATTTGCTGAGCCAGACGTGGCCCTTGTCGCGGGTGAGGTCGGGTGCGTAGCGGCCAAGGAGTGCGGTCTCTGAGTGCAGAGCGCGACCGGAGATGATCCAACCGGCGTGCGACCACCAGGTGCCGTCGCGCGGAGTGTGGGGGTCGCCCTCGTGGTCGGAGTTCTGGTGATGGACGCGGTGGGTGGCGACCCAGAAGATGGGGCCGCCTTCGAGGGCCATGGTGCCGCAGGCGGTGATGAAGTACTCCAACCACTTGGGAACGCGATATCCGCGATGGGTGAGCAGGCGGTGGTAGGCCATGCCGATGCCGACGTTGATGGCGAAGAAGTACATGACGGCGAAGACGGCGAGGTTCTTCCAGGAGAAGCAGAAGAGGGCGGCGATGGCGCCGACGTGGAAGAGGGACATGACGACGGCGGTGATCCAGTTGATGCGGCCCTGCTGGTGCTCGCGGCCCATGCGCAGATCCTGCTTGATCTGGCGGGCGACCTCGGCGGCGCGGCGAAGGGCGGCGCGACCTACCGGGGCGGCGTGCGCGGAGATAGATACAACACGGTCGGCAGTCTGCGTGAGCGGCTCGGCGGTGGGTGCATCGGGAGTAAGGAGGGTTGGGGACATAGAGTTTTTGTTGGCCTCAGAAGTTACCGTTACATCTCATTGGACTCAACGCTAACAGGGCCCGGTTCACGGGCCGTGTAAGAGTTTTGTAATGGAACCGCAAGAGTGATTTGTTAGGGTGTGTGCAGGGAAGATTTAGGGGGCCGGGCGATGCGAAGAGAGATTTTAAGGAGTGGGGTGCGGGTTGGTTTGGGCCTAGCAACACTGATGGGTGCGGGGCTGGCGGGTGCGGTGGCGCAGGGACAGGGCGGGGTGGTGGACCTGCCGTCGAGCAAGCAGATTGTAGGCGCAGTGCCGGGGAGTCCGCAGCGGGTGAACTCGGAGCCGGTGTCGATGGCGGTGTCGCCGGACGGGCGCTATGTGGTGACGGTGAACGCGGGGTATGGGACGTTCGAGTCGAAGTACGAGCAGTCGCTGGCGGTGATGGACACGCAGACGGGAAAGCTGGTGGACTATCCCGACGACAGGACGGCGATGACGGGCAAACAGACGCTGTACTCGGGGCTGGCGTTCAGTGGGGATGGAAAACATTTATATGCAAGCATGGCTTCGCTGAGCGATCCGACGGGGAGTGCGAAGGGAGATGTGGGGAATGGGATTGCGGTGTATGGGTTCGATGCGGGGAAGATTACGCCGGAGAGATTGATCCCGATTGGGTTGCAGAAGCTGGCGGATACGCGGAGGACAGCGCTGGTGGGTAGCGGCGAGCACTATGATCCTGCGACGGCAAATGGGACGATGGCGGTGCCGTTTCCAGCGGCGATCGCGGTGATACCAGAGGTCCCCTCCATTCAGGGATACAACGGTAAATTTGTGGCGGGTATTCCTGAGCGATTACTGGTGGCGGATAACTTGTCGGACGACGCGGTGCTGATCTCCGCAGCGACGGGGAAGGTGGAGAAGCGGTTCGATCTGAGCGAGAGCGATGCGGTGCCAAGCACATATCCGATCGCGGTTGCGCTGGCGGGAGATGGGGTGCGGGCGTACGTGGCGCTGTGGAATGCGAGCGAGGTGGTGGAGCTGAATCTGGCGAATGGGACGGTGGGACGCCGGCTGACGCTGCTGAAGCCGAGCGATCCGGTGAAGCCGGGGACCCATCCGTGCGCGATGGTGGTGAGCCCGGATGGGAAGACGTTGTATGTGGCGCTGTCGAATCGGGACGCGGTAGCGGCGGTGGATATTTCATGGAGCGGCGGAGCGTCGAAGTTCGCGGTGAAGGGGTACTTCGATACGCGGCTGCCGGGGCAGAGCTACTTTGGCGCGGAGCCGGTGGCGCTGGCGGTGAGCGCGGATGGGAGCAGGTTGTATGCGGCGAATATGGGTTCGGATGCGGTGGCGGTGATCGACACGCGGAAGCTGACGGCTGCGTCGACGAAGAAAGGGATGGTGGAGCCGGTGGGATTTATCCCGACGGAGTGGATGCCGATGTCGATGGCGATAACGACAGGGAACAGGGAACAGGGAACAGGGAAGAGCGAAAAACTTTACGTGGCGACGGACAAGGGACGTGGGACGGGGCCGAACAACTTTGCACAGAAGCAGGTGCCCGGGGGCGCGTCGAGACATGGCAATTTCAGTTATATCGCGACGCTGCTGTATGGCTCGCTGGCGGCGGTGGATGTGAGCAAGGTGGACCTGAAGGCGGCGACGGCGGAGGTGATGGCGTCGAACCGGATGAAGGCGGCGGCGGAGAAGATCGAGTTTGCGCCGAGTGTTTTAAAAGCAGATCCCTCCGCTGCGCTGCGGGATGACAAACAAAAAAATACGGATGACAACAAAAATGCGGGGCCGATCAAGCATGTGATCTACATCATCAAGGAGAACCGGACGTACGATCAGATATTTGGCGACCTGAAACTGGATGGGAGGCCGGTGGGGAATGGCGATGCCAGCCTCGCGATGTATGGCGAGAGCGTGACGCCGAACCAGCACAAGCTGGCGCTGCAGTTCGGCGTGCTGGACAATTTTTTCGATTCGGGCGAGGTGTCGGGCGACGGACATGAGTGGTCGAACGCTGCGATCAGCACGGACTATAACGAGAAGACCTGGCAGCAGCAGTATCGCAATGCGCAGCGGACGTACGACTACGAGGGAGTGGTGTCGCAGGGGTATCCACTGCTGCAGAAGATTGCCGATGTGAATGAACCGGCGAGCGGGTATATGTGGGGCAACGCGGAGGCGCACGGCAGGACGCACTACAACTTTGGCGAGTTCATTTCGTCGACGTTCTGCGGGGCGCAGAAGAGCGGTAGCTCGCAGGAGGGGCCGCTGCTGGAGGGGCCGAAGTGCCCGCGGGAGTCGATCCAGATGGGAGAGGCGGTTCCGGCGGAATGGGGCGGGGGGGTGAGCAAGTGGCCGTGGGGGATTCCGCTGCTGGTGAGCAATGTGGCAACCAAGCCGGAGCTGGTGGGACACTTTGCGGCGGAGGCGCCGGACTTCAATCTGAGGATCCCGGACCAGATTCGTGCGGAGGTGTTTCTGCGCCACTTCGCGGGATGGGTTGGGGAGCGCGCGGCGGGGAGGGACACCATGCCGAACTACATCACGATGCGGCTGGGCGACGACCATACAGCGGGGACGGTGCCGGGCGGACCGACGCCGAAGGCATCGGTGGCGGACAACGACCTTGCGGTGGGACGGGTGGTGGATGCGGTGTCGCACTCGGCGTACTGGGAGGATACGGCGATCTTCATACTGGAGGACGATGCGCAGAACGGGGCGGACCACGTGGACGCGCATAGGAGCCTGGCATTGGTGGTGAGCAAGTATGCGCCGCGCGCGGCGGATGGCGGGACATTTGTGGACAGCCGGTTCTACACAACCGTGAGCGTGGTGCGGACGATGGAGACACTGTTGGGGCTGCCGCCGATGAATAATAACGATGCGCTGGCCCCGCTGCTGGGGTCGATGTTTAGCGGGCCGGGCGACCAGAGGCCGTTTGCAGCGGACTATGCGAACAGGGAGAATGGGTTGATCTACACTGCGAATGCGGCTACGGCGGTGGGAGCAAAGGAGTCTGCGAAGATGGACTTTTCGCACGCGGACCGGGCGGATTCGAGCAAGCTGAATGTGATCCTCTGGCAGGACGCGATGGGGGAACGGGCGATTCCGAGGCAGTTGACGCAAAGGCAGAAGAAGGCGAAGAAGGATGAGGACGACGACTGAGGCGCCGGTTCACAAGAGTGTATTCTGTTCCGAGAAAAGAATTAAAGAACTCTATGGTGTGCGTGGTCTGAAATGACGTTTCCTCTTAGGTTGGCGCGAGTTTTCCTGGTCGTTGCGGGATTGCTGATGCTGTCTGAAAGCTTGCTTGGATTGGACTATGCACTCGATATAGGGATTGGTTCGCTGCGGGCGCTATTGACCGATTTTTGTTTCACCATGGGGTTTCCGGTCTATCTGAGCGGATTATCCAGCTTACGCGGCGCCTCTGTGAGCTTATGGGCATTCTTGATCCTTCAGTGGCTCAATCATGGCCATCTCGGGTTTCATGTCGGGATTATGTTGGCCAATCCATTTGACTGGCTGCATGGCCTTTTCTCCTTTCTGTCTGCCATTTTGGTTAGCGTCTCGACCTGGCTGCTCTTCCGGCCTCAAGATGGAATTGTCCATGTCAACATGCGCACGGTCTTCGAATGAGATGCGGCGAACCTGAGGAGATGCATGGAGAGAGAGAGTTTGGCGCCGTTTCGGCTGGCCCCGTGGTTTAGCGCGCGGCCTTGGGGAAGGCTCGATCTGCGGCCATGGTACGGGGCAACCGGGAAGGCGGGGCCGGTGGGCGAGGCGTGGCTGACCGGGCCGCAGTGCGTGGTGGAGACGGGCGCGCTGAAGGGGCGGACGCTGGCACAGGCAGCGGCTGAGGCAGGCGAACGATTGATGGGGAAAGACGACGTCAAGAAAGACATTCTGCATAAAGAAGGCGACGCGGAATTTCCACTGCTGGTGAAGCTGCTGTTTCCCAATGAAAAGCTGTCGGTGCAGGTGCATCCGGACGACGCAATGGCACGGGAGCTGGGGCAGCCGCGAGGCAAGACGGAGTGCTGGTACGTGTTGGAGGCGGAGCCGGGGGCGGCCATTGCGCTGGGGCTGCGCGAGGGAGTGACGGCGCAGGCGGTGAAAGCCGCGGTCGACGGGGTCCACCGGGTGGGGATGACGATGGAGGATCTGCTGGAGTGGCTCCCGGTGTCGGCGGGAGAGATGGTGTTTGTGGACGCGGGGACGGTGCATTCGATCGGGCCGGGGATGGTGCTGCTGGAGACGCAGCAGACCAGCGATACGACCTTCCGGCTGTACGACTACGGGCGGGGACGTGAGCTGCACCTGGAACAGGGGTTGCGCGCGCTGAAGACGCGGACGGCTGCGGGCAAGGTGCAGCCTCGGACGATGGATGGGTTTACGCGACTGATCGAGCAGAAATACTTTGTGGTGGACAGGTACGATGTAGCGGCAGGAGGCGAGGCGATGGTGCCGGTGGCGGGAGCGGGATGCCTGGTGGGGCTTTCGGGTTCGGCGGTGGTGAAGAGCGAGGGATTCGAGGACGTCGAGCTGCCAGTGGGGCGAGCGGTGGTTGTTCCGGCGGTGTGCGGAGCGGTACGGGTAAAGAGCAGCGCTGGGGCGAGCTTTGTGCGGTGCTGGGCGCCGGTGGCCGCGGAGTGATGTTTTGTTCCAGCTATGAGCTTTGGGCCATGAGCCGTGAGCAATTCGAATGGGGTAGGATGGAGCGCGGAGTTTGGAGTGGAGGGATTATGCGGCGGAGTGGATTGTTGTTGGCGGGCGCGATTGGGATTTCGGTTGCGATGAGCGGGGCGATAGGATGGGCGCAAGCTCCAGCGGTGCGGCTGGCGGGGCAGAGTACGGCAGGGCCGGGGGCGCCTGCCCAGCGGGGAACACCCGCGGTGATGCCGGAGAATGCTCCGGCGCCGACTCTTCTGTGGCCCAATGGAGCGCCGGGGGCGCAAGGCGATACGGACGCGGACAAGCCGGCGATCTATGCGTGGCTGCCGGCGTCGAACCCGACGAAGACGGCGGTAGTGATTGCGCCGGGCGGCGGGTACGAACATCTGTCGGTAGTGCATGAGGGATCGGATGTCGCCGCGTGGCTGAACTCGCATGGGATAGCTGCGATTCAACTGCGCTACAGGATAGGGCCGAAGTATCACAATCCGATTGAGCTGGGCGATGCGCAGCGTGCGATCCGCCTTGTGCGGGCCAATGCGGCGAAGTATGGGATTGCGCCGGACCACATTGGGATGTGGGGCTTCTCGGCGGGCGGACACCTGACGGCGACGGCGGGAACGCACTTCGATGCGGGAAACCCGGCGGCGACCGATCCGATCGACCGGGAGAGCAGCCGGCCGGACTTCCTGATCCTGTGTTATCCGGTGATTACGATGCAGGACCCGTATGTGCATCGAGGCTCGCGGACGAATCTGCTGGGCAACTCACCGACGCAGGCGGAGCTGGATGATATGTCTCCGGAGCTGCATGTGACGGCGCAGACGCCACAGGCATTTATGTTTTCGACGACCGACGACCATACGGTGCCGATTATGAATAGCGTGATGTTCTATTCGGCGCTGGTGAAGGCGGGAGTTTCGGTGGAGATGCACCTGTTCCAGCACGGAGGGCATGGGTCTGGGCTGGGCGTGGGGAACGCGCAATTGAGCGTGTGGCCGGATGCGCTGCTGCATGAAATGGATGCGGGAGAAGGGATACGCAGCGTCGCAGTAAATAATGGAAGTAAAGGATGAAGTATTTCAAAAAAACATACTGTTTTCATGGATGTAAGACGGAGTTCATTGGGGGGTCTTCGACTGCGTTCGGCGTGGGGCGCAGAACTCCGTTCAGAGGACAATGTACAACGAACAAAGGCAAGAAAAGAAGCTGATTCCCTACGGGAATGACAACAGGAACAGGCATTTGCAAAATGCGGGGAGAGTAGTTGCACTTCCTTGATTGCATCGCGATCGAGGAAACGCGAAATCAACCGCTTTATGTTAGTTTGTTGGGTGGAGGTTTCACCCCAATGGGCAAGTGGCAGGGAAAGATCGGCATCGTAGGCGCAGGCAGCGTGGGGGCGACCATCGCCTACGCTTGTCTGGTTAAGGGAATCGGCAAGCATATCAGTCTCTTCGACATCGTTAAATCCAGAGTCGACGCCGAGGTCCTCGACCTCAACCATGGCGTTCAGTTTGTCCCCATGGCTACGGTCGACGGCTCCGACGACCTCAATATCATGGCGGACTGCGATGTCATCGTCATCTCCGCCGGAGCGCGTCAGAAGCCCGGCCAGTCGCGCATCGAACTGGCTGGAATCAACGCGGAGATGTGCCGCACCCTGGTTCCCAACCTGCTCAAGGTCGCTCCCGACGCCACCATCCTCATGGTCACCAACCCGGTCGACGTTCTCACCTATGTCGCGCTCAAGGTCAGCGGCTTGCCCACCAACCGCGTCTTCGGCAGCGGCACAGTACTCGATAGCGCCCGCTTCCGCTACATGATCGCACAGCACTGCGGCGTCGCCGTGCAAAGCGTGCATGGCTACATCGTCGCCGAACACGGCGATACCGAGATCCCCCTCTGGTCCACCACCACCATCGGCGGCGTCCCAGTACAAAGCTGGGAGATGCCCGGCCACGGCCCGCTCACCGCCGAAGACGAGCAGGCAATCCTGCATGGCGTACGCAACTCCGCCGGTGTCATTATCGCGGGCAAGGGGGCCACCAACTACGCCATCGGCCTCGCCGGTTCCACCATCCTCGAAGCACTCCTATGGAACGAGCACCGCGTGCTCCCCGTCAGCTCCCTGCTCACCGACTACCGCGGCATCAGCGACGTCTGCATCTCAGTTCCCACAGTGGTCGGCCACAGGGGTATCGAGCGCCTGCTGCCCGTGCCCATGAACGCCGAGGAAGAGGCCGGCCTGCGCGCCAGCGCCGACTCCATCCGCAATGTCATCCGCACCCTCGGCTTCTGAGGCGAGGTTTTGTTTCCACTACTGAATCCGCTCCGGTAAGATGGTGGCGCTTCCGTTCGCATCCATCACCGAATTCAACTTCCCATAGAAGCGAGGCACCGTGGTTCCCAATGCGTTCATCGGAGTCGTCTACAACCTGATCGGAGGATTCTCCTCCGCCACCAACTTCATCCCCTTCCGCCAGATCAAGCGCTGGTCCTGGGAGGTCTACTGGATCATCCAGGGCTTTGCCGCATGGATCGTTGCGCCCACACTGCTGGCCTGCCTCTTTGTCCCCCACATGTGGTCTATCATTGCCGCGGCGCACGCTGACCCCAACAACCACGCCATCACCTACACCGTCCTCTTCGGAGCGCTCTGGGGGGTAGGTGGTCTCACCTTCGGCCTGGCCATCCGCTATCTCGGCTTCGCCCTCGGATACTCCATCGCCCTTGGCCTCTGCATGGTCTTCGGCACCATCATCCCGCCCATCTATCACGGCACGATCATGGACATCGCCCACACCCACTCCGGCCAGATCACCCTGCTTGGCGTCCTCATCTGCGCTATCGCAGTCGCTGTCAATGGGGCAGCAGGATACTCCAAGGAAAAGGAGATCGACCCTGACGCCACCATCGAATCCCGCGAGCAAACCTTCGCCTTCGGAAAGGGCCTCGCCATCGCCATCCTGGCCGGCCTCATGAGCGCCTTCTTCGCCTTCGCCCTCGACGCTGGAGCGCCCATCGCAGCCATCGCCAAATCCAGCCTGCTCGCCGCCGGACATAACGACATCTGGCAGAACCTGCCCATCCTCGTCGTCCTCCTCTGGGGCGGCTTCTTCACCAACATCGTCTGGTCCGCCATCCTCATCGTCCAGAACGGGTCTATCCGTCAGTTCATCGGCGAGCCTGGAGTCAACCCCATGCGCGCCGCGCCTACCGCCGGCGACACCCTGGTCGACTTCGACCCCCTTGACGCCTCCACCTACGACCGCATCGCCCCAGGCACGCTCATCGCCAACTATCTTTACGCTGCCCTCGCCGGTGTCCTCTGGTACTTCCAGTTCTTTTTCAACTCCATGGCCAAGACCAAGATGGGAATCTACGATTTCTCTTCCTGGACCCTGCTCATGGCCTCCATCATCATCTTCGCCACCCTGTGGGGCATCATCTTCAAGGAGTGGCAAGGCACCAGCGCGCGCACCAAACTACTGGTCACCGCCGGCCTCGTCCTGCTTATCGGCTCCACCATCATCATCGGATACGGCAACTACCTCCTCTCACTCCACCAATAGCAGTGGAGAGGATTTCGCACTGGGCGCCTCACGCATGACGGCTTTACCGCACAGGGCACCCGTGGGTTGGCGGATGTATTTGCGCAGGGAGTATATTTCCAACAATGCAGTTCCGAAGCTTTAAGGGGGTAGGTCATGGGTAAGGGTAGTGCGAATTCCGGCGCGAGCGCGACGGAGCGGGTCTTTGCGGCGTTGGATGGGTTCCGGATTGAGGTCCCATCGTGGGGCTTTGCCAACACCGGGACGCGATTTGGCAAGTTTGTGCAGGCAGGCGCGGCGACGTCGCTGGAGGAGAAGTTCAGTGACGCGGGCGAGGTGAACAAGCTGACCGGCGCCAGCCCGACGGTGGCGCTGCATGTGCTGTGGGACCTGCCCAACGGCATAGGCGACGTTCCGGAGCTGAAGCGGCTGGAGAAGAAGTATGGAGTGAAGTCGGGTGCGGTCAACCCGAACCTGTTCCAGGCGCAGGAGTACAAGTACGGCTCGATTGCGAACCCGAGCGCGGAGATCCGCAAGCACGCGCTGGCCCACCTGCTGGATTCCGTCGAGATCGGCAAGGCGCTGGGAAACAAGGATGTGTCAATCTGGCTGGCCGATGGATCGAACTATCCGGGAGCGCAGTCGATGCACAAGCGGATTGAGTGGCTGGAGGAGACGCTGAAAGCGACGCACGCGGCGCTGGGCCCGAAGCAGAGAATGCTGGTGGAGTACAAGCCGTTTGAGCCGGCGTTCTACCACACCGACATCGCGGACTGGGGCATGGCGCTGTCGCTCTCGCGTGCCGCGGGGCCAAAGGCCAAGGTGCTGGTGGACACAGGGCACCACCTGCAGGGATGCAATATCGAGCAGATCGTGACCTGGCTGCTGCATTTGAATGTGCTGGGCGGGTTCCACTTCAACGACAGGAAGTACGCCGACGACGATCTGACGCTGGGATCGATCGACCCGTATCAACTGTTCCGCATCTTCCACGAGATCCTGGTGAGCGATTCGCCTGCGGTGAAGGGAATTGCATACATGATCGACCAGAGCCACAACATGAAGGGCAAGATGGAGGCGATGGTGCAGTCGGTGGTGACGGCGCAGGAGCTGTTTGCCAAGGCAGCGCTGGTGGACCACAAGAAGCTGGACAAGCTGCAGCAGTCGTGCAGCCTGGTAGAGGCCGAAGAGACCTACCGGGGCGCGTTCTGGACCGACGTGCGGCCGATGGTGAAGGAGTGGCGCGTGGCCCGCAAGCTGCCCGCCGAGCCGCTGAAGGCCCTGAAAGAGAGCGGATACGTGGAGAAGATCGGCAAGGAGCGCGGCGCCAAGAACGCAGGCAGCGTTTCCAGCTACGCGTAAGGCAGGGAACAGAGAACAGAGAACAGGGCCGGGCTGCGAAGGTGCAGTTCGGCCCTGTTCTTTTATTAGGGTTGGAGTTGAAGGTGGCGATTTATAGGTCGGGCCTACAGCCCTCGGTGATTTGTTTGGGCCTCGTACCTTGGGCTACGCCCAAGGCTGGTATAGGACGCGCCGTTGGCGCTTTGTGATTGCTACATGGAGCCGTCGGGCATGGTGGCGCCGTCGGCCATGGTCATGACGGCGAGGGTGGGCTTGGCTTTCTGCTTGGGTTGCTGGATCGACGGCTGGCTCTGCTGATGCTCAATCATGGCGAACATGGTCTTCATATTGCAGGCGAGCTTGCTGGCGGAGGCTAGCGTGTTTGCGGAGACAGAGCCGCGATAGCAGTTGATGGAGGCGTTCCTGGTAGTGACACCGATGGGCAGGACATAGTGGTAGGCGCCGGAGGGAAACTCCGGGGTGGGGCTGGTGATGCCATTGCAGGCGTCGAGTTGGGAGACCTGGACGACGCTGCCGTTGATGTCGCGACCGCCGTAGATGGGGAAGCCGTCGAGCGCGATGCCAATAATGTGCGAGGGGCCTGCGGCGGTGTCGACCTGCGAGGTGACGCAGTTGGGCGTGCCATGGGCGTGCCACGTCATGCCATTGCTGTGGGAGTTGCACTGATCGAGGAAGTAGGCGGTCTGCTTGGTGCCCGTGCCGTCGGTGAAGGTGTAGGAGGCGTTGTCGGAGACGGCGGGCGTGCTTTGGTCCATCTCGTAGGGATTGAACATCGCGGTGCCTGAGATGAGATAGCCGATGGCTCCGAGGCTGGTGGCCGTGGTGTCGGAGGCTTGAGTGGGGCAGATGTTGAGTGTGGCGGAGGAGCCGCGCAGCGATGGCGCGATCATGCTTGCGTAGGAGATGACAGCCAAGGGCGTATTGGTGACGGCGGTGTAGGCCACCGGCGTCTGGCCCATGTTGGCCGGGGCGAGATAGTAGGGGTTGGGCGTGTAATCGGGCTTGCCGCTGGTGGTGAGGGTCATCTGGCATGCGCTGGGAAAGCTGACGGAGACTGTAGAGCCGAAGGACATCGCCTTGTAGACGGAGGTGTAGGCGTTGGGCGTTCCCGAGGACGAGGTGGATGCGGTGGAGGAGGCAGCAGTCATGCTGCTTCCGCATCCGATGGCGATGGCTGCACCGATCAGTGAACCTGCGAGAAGACGAAGGAGTGAGATTCCGCGGCCGGGTCCCTGGGCCGTATGAGCAAGAGCGTTCATGCGCTTGTCCTTTCAGCGGTGCAATTTCTCTGCGCGTCAAATGGAGCATTTTCACAGTTATCGTGGTGTCGGAAAGCTCGTGCGATGTGGTTTTCTTTGAGAGAAAACCACGCAGGCTTCTTTCGCCCCGCTCTACACCTACTGTGAAAATGCTCCCGGGCCCGGAACGCGGGAGAGTCGAGATTGCACGGTATGACGTGGATATGGGATGGGGGGATTACAGGGGGAGTGGAATTGCGGGGGATGAGCTTGTGATGGTGACAGAGGGTTAGAAGTCGCGGCGACCGTCGAGGGCGCGGGAGAGGGTAACCTCGTCGGCGTACTCGATGTCGGAGCCGGCGGGGAGGCCGGTGGCGATGCGGGTGATATGCAGGGTGGGAGCGATGCGGCGGATTTCTTCAGCGAGGTAGGCGGCGGTGGCTTCGCCCTCGGTGGTGGGCGAGGTGGCGAGGATGACTTCGTGGATGGTGCGGTCTAACGCTGCATCGTCCGAGCCGTCGGCATCGCTGACTTGCACGGCGGGAGCGAGGCGGGCGAGGAGGCTAGCGATGCGCAGCTGCTCCGGGCCTACTCCGCCGATGGGCGAGAGCGTGCCGTGCAGGACGTGGTAGACGCCGTTGTAGCTGCGCGTCTTCTCGATGGCGGCGATGTTGGTGGGTTCCTCGAGGACGCAGAGGGTGTGCTGGTCGCGGGCGGGGCTGTCGCAGTAGACGCAGGGATCGGCCTCGGTGATGTTGTTGCAGAGGGAGCAGAGACGAAGCTTTTCACGTAGTACCAGGATGGAGTCTGCGAGGGCGCGGGCGTCGTCGTCGGTGCCGCGCAGAAGGTGAAACGCCATGCGCTGGGCGGATTTGGTGCCGATGCCGGGGAGCTTGCGCAGCTCGTCGATGAGTCGGGCAATGGGATCGGCGAAGCGGGCCATGCGGGCTACTCCAGTCCGGGGAGGTTGAGGCCGCTCATCATGCCTGCGACGGAGGACTTGATGGCTTCATCTGCGCGGCGGCCAGCCTCGTTGATGGCGGCGGCGATGAGGTCTTCGAGGAGTTCGATGTCGCCGGTGGTGGCGCCCAGAGCGGTGGGTTCAATCTTGAGGCGGAGGACCTCTTTCTTGCCGTTCATGCGGACGGAGACCATGCCACCGCCGGATTCGGCCTCGACGATGGTGGCGGCGAGCTTCTGCTCCATCTGGGCCTGCATCTCGCGGGCTTGCGACATCATTTCTTTCATCTTGCCGAGATCGGGGAAGGGCATAGGAGAGGTCCGAGGTTCGAGGTTGGATGTGAGTACAAATGCGGGGATTCTTCACTTCGTTCAGAATGACAAACTAGAAAAAGATACTGCGGTTATTCGGGTTCGCGGAGGTCGATGACGGTTTGAATTTCGGCGGCGAAGAGCTTCTGCGCTTGCTGGACCATTGGATGCTCAAGGGCCTTGGCCTGGACCGAGCCAGTGCGGGCGGGGCGAGGTTTTTTAGCGGGTGGCGCGGCGGCGGCAGGGAGCAGGGTGAGCTTGAGGACGCCAGCGTCGCGCAAGACGGCGCGGGCGATCTTTTCGGCCTCGGGGTTGAGGACGGCGGGAAGCATGGTTTTAGAGAGCGCGGTTTGAATGCGGGCTTCGCCGTCGGCGATGGTCCAGATGGCGTCGGCGAGTGCTTCGGCGGCAGAGGTCTGAGTGGCGGCAGTGAGGGCTTCGACAACGGCATGTTGGAGGTCGGAGACGGAGGGTTCAGGAACCCCACCCACGCTGGGATGAGGCTCCGGGATGAATGGGGCAACCAGTGTGGGAGCGAGTTCGAGTGCGGTTGCGCCACGCGTCTCGGGGATGGGTTGGGGCGATGCGGAGGAGATCGGGATGGGCGCGGACATCTCGGGACGGCGTCGAAGCTTGTCCTGTTCAAAGGGGGAGAAGGCGGGGGTGGTGGAGGCGATCTTCCCACCCATGCCGGGATAAGACCCCATCATGGATGGGGCACCCGGTTTTGTGGTGGATTTTCCACCCATGCCGGGATGAGACCCCGTCATGGACGGGACACCCGGCTTTGCAATGGGGAGCTGGCTGAGGGCCTCCTCGATGGGCAGGAGACGGCGGAGATGGACGAGCTTCAGCAGGCCGAGTTCTAAGTGGAAGCGCTGCTCCTGGCGATACCCCAGCTCGTCGAAGGTGCGCAGCATGACTTGCAGGAAGCGGGTAAGCTCTTCTTCGCTGAAGAGGGCGGCGGTGCGCGCGGCGCGGCGCTGCTCGTCGGGGGAGATTTGCAGGAGCTCGTTGCCGAGGCCTTCGGCGGATTCACCCTCGGGCGAGAGGGCTGCGATCTTGGCGATGAGGGCGTTGCGCAGGTAGCGAACGCACTGGCGGGCGAGCTGTGCGGCGGAGTTTCCGGCGTCGAGGAGCTGGTTGGCGGCGGTCATGACCTCGGCGGAGTTGTTGGCGTTGACGGCATCGAAGATGCGCTCGAAGACGGCGTTGGGGACGGTGCCCATGAGCTCGCGGATTTGTGCGGCGTCGAGGCGCGCTTTGCCGTCTTCATACGGCGCGCTGGCGATGGCCTGGTCCATGATGGAGAGGGCGTCTCGCATGGATCCGTCGCCGGCCTCGGCGAGGAGTGCCAGCGCGGATTCGTCGGCGAGGACGCCTTCGGCGGCGGCGATGGAGCGGAGCTGGCCGAGGATGTCGACCAGCTTGACGGCGTGGAAGCTGAAGTGCTGGCAGCGGGAGCGGATGGTCTGGGGAAGGTCCTCGGGCTGGGTGGTGGCCATCATGAAAATGATGTGGGGGGGCGGTTCTTCGAGGGTCTTGAGCAGGGCGTTGAAGGCGGCGTCGGTGATCTGGTGGGCCTCATCGAGGATGTAAATCTTATATCGATCGCGGGCTGGGGCGTAGCGGGCGGCGTCGCGCAGCTCGCGAATCTCGTCGATGCCGCGGTTGGTGGCTGCATCGATCTCGATGACATCGACGGCGTTGCCGGCGCGGATTTCGGTGCATGATTCGCAGATCTCGCAGGGCTCGACGGTGGGGCGGGCGGCGGAGCCGATGGGGTTGCGGCAGTTGAGTGCCATGGCCAGGATGCGTGCGATGGTGGTCTTGCCGATCCCGCGATGTCCGCTGAAGATGTAGCCGTGGGCGATGCGGTCCTGGGCGAGCGCATTGCCGAGGGTGACGGTGACGTGATCCTGGCCGACGACATCGGCGAAGCGCTGGGGGCGGTATTTTCGGGCAAGAACCTGGTAGGCCATAGACCAGATTGATTGTACCGCCCGATACCCCACCCATGCCGGCATCAGCTCCTGCATGAATGGGGTATCCGAGTGGAAGGCGGATGCTGAAATTCTGCGCAAGGCGTTAAGCGAGGTTGGATAGTCGAGACTATGATGGGCGCATGAAGACCATCATGTTTCCTTTCCCGATCAGTTGGTTTGGCATAGTTTGTTTGTCCATGCCATTGTTGCTTGCAGCACGGGTTTCATGGAAACAACGGAAATCGAAGCCCTTGGTAGTCTGGGTGGCATCCATGGCGTCCGGCTGGTTACTGGGGAACTTACTGGCGTTACGCATAATTCATATCGTTCAGAAGTTCAATCGGAAGTTCAGTCATGGTGGGGCCGTTATCGGAGCAACCTGCCTAGTCGCTATGGTGTTCTGGTTCACGCTCTATTACCGTTCCCTGTGGAAATCAGACAGAGCCAGTACCCCCAGGGGTAGTGATTGCGCAGGGTAGGGAAGTAGCTGTAACTTGGCTGTATGAATACCAGGGCTCTTTTCCTTCCTGTGCTGCTTACGGCAGCCAGCATGTGTGCGCAGACTGCGGCAAAGCCGATTGAACCGAACGGGGCAGCGAAGTCCCCCAATACACTCAGCGCCTATACGGCGTTGCGTGCCGACCTGCCCGGCGCCGAAGGCGTGACGGTGAAGAATTTCACGTTGCAGCGCGAGGGCGGGAAGTTCACCTTCGAGCAGGGAGATTTTTATTTCTACGCGCCGGTGGAGGGGCGGGTGACGGGCGCGGTGTTTGTGGGCAAGGGCCGGTTCGATCTGACGGGGCAGGACATGAACCAGCAGCGTTCGCTGGCCCTGCTGACCAAGAGCAGTTCGATGCAGCAGGAATTCAGCACGCTTGTGCTGCGCTTTGCCGACGACACGGCGGAGGCGATTCGCAAGGCGTCGGCGGGAGCCTCCAAAGCGCCGCCGGCGGAGGTGCGCACGGCAGCCGAGGAACTGGCGAGCGGCTTTCGCAAGGACCTGCACGAGAACCTGGACCTGCGCCTGCTGGCGGACGTGCTGGGCGACGGCGCAGACGGGCTGGGCGATTTCTTTCTGGCATCGTTCCGCATGGGCGACGCGCAGACGGGCAAGAACGTGCTGTTCCTGATCGATCCGGAGGGGACGTTCCACGCCTCGCCCGACGAGGTGGAGCTGTCTACCTGGAACTCGGGCGAATTGCGTTCGTGGCTTTCGTATCTGATGCAGAACGCAAAAGAGGACGATCTGGGCAACCGCGTGCAGGTGACGGACGAGAGGGTGGACGTGACGTTCGACCTGACGGGAGGTATGAAGAGCTCTGCCGAGACGACGGTGAAGGTGTTGCGGGATGGGGTGCGTGTGGTGCGCCTGAACCTGTATCCGGCACTGCGCGTTTCGGGGGTGTACAGCGAGAACGGGACTGCGCTGGACTTCGTGCAGGAGTCGAAGGAGAACGATGCGCAGTTTGCGGTGGTGCTGCCGGCAGCGGCGAAGATGGGCGATACGCTGCGTCTGCTGACGGTGTACAGCGGCGGAGACGCGCTGCGCGCGGACGGCAACAATACCTATCACCTGGTTTCAGGAGCAGAGGACCGCTGGTATCCGTCCGGTATGGGCGGGAGGGCCGACGCGGCCAACTTCCACATGACCTTCCATCTGCCGAAGGGCCTGCAACTGGTGGCCAGCGGGAAGCAGGTGAGCCAGGCGGCGGAGGGTGATGCCATGGTAAAGGCAGTGTGGGAGACGCAGGCGCCGATCGCCGCAGCGGGCTTCAACCTGGGAGACTTCAAGACGATTGAGGACAAGACCGCGGATGGAATGGAGTTGAACATATACTCCGAAGCGGACACTCCCGACCTGTACAAGACGCTGCTACAGACCGCGGCGCCGGGCAACCAAACGACCATGCAGGCGCTGAAGACTGAGCAGTCGCAGGGGAGGGCTGCCCTACAACTCTACTCGGATTACTTCGGCAAGCTGCCCTACGACCATATGGCGCTGGCGCAGCAGAGCGCGTGCAACTACGGGCACATATGGCCAATGCTGGTGTCCCTGCCTATCTGCGGCTTCATGGACCCGACGGTGCAGTACAAACTGGGGATGTTCAACAACACCTATTGGGGCGAGGTGACTGCGACCGAGACGGCGCACCAGTGGTGGGGTGGGCTGGTGGGATTCTACAACTATCGCGACCAGTGGCTGAGCAATGCGCTGGCCAGCTACTCGGTGGGCGTGTTCCTGAATGGCACATCGTCTAAGCCGGAGGACTACCGGCAATTCTGGAAGGAGAAGCACAGGCTTCTGCTGGAGAAGAACGATCGAGGACTGCGGCCGTTCGACCAGGGGCCTCTGACCATGGGAGAGCGAGGTACGAACGGCAAGCCCGGCGAAGACCCGTACCAGGTGCTGATGACCAACAAGGGAGCGTATGTGATTCACATGCTGGACATGCTGTTCTGGTCTCCGGCCTTTACCGACAAGACGTTCAAGCTGGAGATGCAGAAGTTTGTCAGGGATTACTCGGGCAAGGCGGCGCGGACCGAGGACTTCAAGGCGGAGATGGAGCGCTCCATGCCGCACTGGATGGACCTGCAAGGCAACGGCAAGCTGGACTGGTTCTTCAATGAGTACGTTTACGGCACAGATCTGCCGCACTACACGATCAGTTCGGAGTTCACGGTGGACAACAAAGACATTACAACCGTGCGTTTGAAGATGACGCAGAGCAACGTGTCGTCGAGCTTTGTGATGCTGGTCCCGATCTATATGGAGCTGAAGGACGGCGAGGTGAAGCGGATGTTCAATGTGGGGATGCACGGTAATGGGGCCATCGACCAGACCATCCCACTGGGCAAGCTGCCCTCGCCGGCTAAGGCGATGCTGATCAACTACAACTCGGACGTGCTGAGCGACGAGTAGGGGAGGGTAGGACGGTCTAGCTTTCCGCCAGTCCGTAGTCGGGCCACTGGCCTACTGCGCAAAGCAAACTGGCAAAAATACTCGCGGGAGGTCGGTCATCGGCTCGCTTGCGTATATCTGATAGGTATTGGTTGGGACATTCGATTTTCTGGATAACCATATTTCCAATATATACGGGCCCGCCGGGAGGGTAAAATAATACATGCCATCTCCACCTGTGAAGTAAGCCGTGCTTCGACCTCTCTGCACGTTGTAGACCGTCACGGCGATACCCGTTGCCGGTGCTTTTCCTTCTGCACATAGCAATTGTCCCCGCACGGTTGCCGCGTGAGAGACGATGCTACTGGCAAGCAGTAGCATGGCTACGATGACCATAGGACGAATGATAGATCTCAAGCTATCCTCCTATTGTGAGCTATAGGGATTTGATTGTGCCACAGGGGAGATCATCTTCACCAACTTGACCTGGCCAAGATCTATTGCACGATTATGGGGGTCGAAATTTGCCGGCAGGCTTTCGTTGCGAATATTCTTTTCTTTTGGTCCCAGCCAGTATGTCTTCGGCTGATAGCCGTCATAGCGGATGTAGAGATGTGGATAATCGAGCTGCCCGTCCGAGGTGGTCAGGAAATTCATGGAGAAATTTCCGTTTGAGTCCGATCGCAAGCTGGGGACGGAGAGCGTGACAAACCGCGGGTCCACATAAATACTGGCAGTATCGTCTGGGAGGACGATTTGTCCGCTCACGGACCATTTCTCGTAGTTGGTTGCTTCAAAGCTTGTTCGGATTCCGACTAGGGTGATAAAGATCAGGAAGTAGCCGGCAAATCCACCGCCCAGATCGATTCTCAAGCCTTTGAATGGGCCATTGACGACTGCGTCCGAGGGAAGCAATTTGAATAACAGGTAGGAGGGTATGATCGGCACTAAGATGATGACTAGCAGAACGATCATATTAGGCGGCATCGATTGCACTTTGCACACTCCTGAACGGCATTTGCGCACTGATGGCCTAAATAATTAATTGAATATACGCGGAAAGCCGAGTCGTGTCAATTGAATATTGGTTGACATGAGCAACCATCCGGCGGTTGCGAAAAGGCTACTTTGGGGAAAGGCCGTTTACAGATTTCTGCCGGGCGATGCGGGCTCTGCGCTTGAACTCGAGGTCGGAGAACATGGTGGCGCGGCAGTTGGGCGCGGCGCAGAAGCAGTGCTGGTGCTCGTCGTCGGAGTCGTAGAGGTTGTACTCGTAGGTGAGCTCTTCTCCGGCTGCTACGTCGCGCAGGGTGGAGATGAAGATGCGGTCATCGGCGTCCTGCTCGGTCTCGCAGTTGGGGTCGCAACTGTGGTTGAGGAACATGGCCATGCCGAATCCGTCGATGACGGTGTTGCCGCCGCAGGAGAAGAGATAGGTAACGGGGCGGCCCTCGTATCGTGCGTCGGCGACGGCCTTGGACATGCGCTGGCCATCGTACTCGCAGACTCGGGTGCCCTTGCGGATGGGACGCATGGTGTAGCATCCGGCGGCGTGGATGGAGGAGGAACGAACGATGAGTCCGGGAAACATCATGCTGGGCTGACTATAACAAAGGAAGGCTGCGAAGTGTATGCATGATGATTGCGAAGACGATTGGGGGGAGCGAATCGTCTAAACTGAAATGGAAGGGGAACGCGATGCGGAGAGATATTGGGGTGGCGCTGGTAGCGATGGCGTGGGCCGCGATTGCCTGTGGCGCACAGAGTACACCGGCATCCAATCCCCTGCCCAAGCCCGACAAGGGCCCCGCGCCGTGTTCCGTGGCGCCGCAGCCAGTACCTTGCGGGGCAAGTCCGAGGGTGGCGGGCAAGCCGAACGCAGCCCAACAATTTCCGTTCCCCGGAGAAGATAGTGGAAGCAGCGTACCGCTTACCCAGGGGGTAGCTGCGCCGAACCTGAATGAAGTTCCGCAGACGCCTGACGCAGGCGGCGCGAATTCCGGAACGGCAACAGATGCGGCTTCCGCAACGGCGGGGGCAGGAAAGACGGCGGCCGCGTTTCCATTTCCCGGCGAGGACGGGAAGGGAGCTGGCGCGAGCGGAGGCGGGGAAGCGGGCAGTTCGAGCAGCAGTTCCAGCAGCAGTGACGATGCGTCGTCGGCGGTGCCGGACGGGACGACGGATGGGGCAGGGCTACAGGACAAAGGCAGCGAGGGTACTACAGGCAGGCACTTGCTGCATCGGGTGAATCCGATGGGGACGAAGTTGCAGAGCGCTGACGAGCGCGAGGCGGAGGACCTCAGTGTGGCCAAGTTCTACACCGATTCAGGCGATCTGCAAGGGGCGTATCTGCGCAGCCAGGACGCGGTGAAGACCGCGCCCGACGATCCGGATGCGCACTTTGCGCTGGCCCAGGCGGCGCAGAGGTTGAACAAGGGCGACGAAGCAATTGCCGAATACAAGGCTTGCCTGAAGCTGGACCCATTGGACAAAGAGGCGAAAGAGGCACACAAGGCGCTGGAACGGCTGAATCCTTAGAGATTCATGAGGGGCGGTTGCGGACGAGGGCAATCTTGGGGCGCGCGGGGTTGCCGGCGGGCACGGAACGAGTGGCCTGTTCGGCTGCGATGGCCGATGACGGCTGGTCGTCGTCCGGATCGAGGTCTTCGTCCACGCGCAGGTATCTGCGCATGTAGCGCAGGGGCTCCTCGGCGAGGGCGAGTTCGCGCAGGTGATAGCGCCATGCATCGGGGCGCGTGCTGCGCCGGGTGTATCCCTTGCGGGTTACTGTGGCGATGGTGCCATCGGCCTTGCGCCGGGTGAAGGTCTGATTCTCCACCTGGAAGGTGATTTGCTCTCCGGCCTTCCAGAAGGTGGAGGCGAACTCATGAGAGAAGAGGAGAGCGTAGTAACGCCGCTCGGCGCACAGGGTCTCGACTGCCTGATGAGTTGTCTCCCAGGGCAGTCCTAGTTTTGCGATGTACCACTTGCGGAACTCGAAGCCGTTGGCCCTGGCCTGCGAGACAAGTAGATGAAGCAGTTCAAAGCGGGTCATATGCGTGCCGACTACTGTGTTGATAGATGCGTATAGCGGGGCAAGAATCGAACGAAGGGCCCAATTGAACTGTACCTCGATCGGTTCGCATTGCTTGCGAAATTGTGGTGCCGGATGCATCCTATTGGTACACACTACGGGAGTAGGCAGCGACCTTGGGGATTGCCCGTTCTTGCCGCTCTGAAATCAGGGGAAGGCGCATGAAACACTTAGTTTGACGGGGCCGAGGATGTTCAGGAGATTGCCAGCCATGGCTGTTAAATGTCCAAAGTGCCGTGAGCCCGACGTACGGAGGTCGCATCGCAGGCTGATCGATTTTATATTGCGCAGCATCGGCATGGTTCCTTTGCGCTGCAACATCTGCGAGCACCGCTTCTACCGGTTCCGCAGAAGCCTGCGATTCTGATCTGCCAGCGTTTAGGACAGCTTGCTTGAGCCGGTTTCCGCCCGGATGCGCGGCGGGTGGGGAGGTTTGCGCTATAGAGGTCCCACGGGACATGACGCGAGGTCATTCCAACCGCGGAGGCGTCGAAGATATAGTGAAGAGTGTGGGTGTCGCGGGTTGAGCAGGCTGCGGGAAGAGGAGTGGAAAGCTTTGCGCCCAAGGGGAGCTATGCGTTCGGTTGAATCTTCGCCCGCAACAAAGCAAGGCCGTTGGCTATGCGGCCGCATCAGTCTACGCAGAAACCGTAGCGCTGGGTTGGCTGGCGCGGTCGTTTTGCTGCTGTTGGCTGGCGTTAGCGGGAACGCACGGGCCGCCTCTGACGCGGCGCAGACGAAACCGGGTGGGGCGGCGCAGCACAGCGATCCCCTGAACTACGACCCCATGGTGAGGGATGCCTATGGACACTTTTATATTCTTGATTTCGACGGTGCGCTGAGCCGTTCGGATGCGGTGCTGAAGGCCCATCCCCAGGAGCCGATGGCCTACGGATACGATCTGATGTTTAATGTTTTCCGCGAGCTGTATCACCAGGACCTGCTGGATACGACGTATTATGCTCACGATTCGTTTTTGACCTCGAAGCGGAATGTTCCAGTGCCCGCGGCCACTCGGCAGCGGATCGAATGGCTGACCGATACCGGGATACGGATCGCCGACGCGCGGATCAAGGCCAATGGGAACGATAAGAATGCCTACTTTGCGCGCGGGTACATGCGCGGGATGCACGCGGCGTTCATCACGCTGGCGGACCATAGTTATGTGGCGGCGGCGCGACAGGGATATGAGGCGCGCAACGACTCAGAACAGGTATTGAAGATCGATCCCGAGTATACGGATGCCAAGATGGCGGTGGGGATCCAGCAGTTTGCGGTGGCCAGCCTGCCGCGCTGGGTGCGCATGCTGGTTGGGGTGATGGGGGTGGGCGGGAACAGGGAAAAGGGCCTGGCCCTGCTGCGCGAGTGCGCGGAGCACGGCGTGGTGACGGCGGTGGAATCGCGCACCGCGCTGTCGCTGTTTCTGCGCCACGACGGGCGCTACCCGGAAGCGTTGGCGGTGCAGCATGGACTGGCGGTGGAGTACCCGCGCGACTACCTGTTTCGTCTGGAGGAGGCCAACCTGACCAAGGACGAGGGCAATGGGCCGGGCGCGATCGCGCTGTACAAGGAGGTGCTTGCGGATGCGGGCAAGCTGGGCTACTTTGTCGATGCGCGGCTTCAACTGGCTTGGTTCGGGCTGGCCGACACGCAGCGCGGGCAGAACGATATTGCAGACGCGGCGGAGAACTACTTGAAGGCTGCCGATCAACCCAATTGCAGCGACTGGCTGCGTAAACGCGCACAGTTGAACGCGGGCGAGATGTACGACCTGCTGCAGCAGAGGGCGAAGGCGGTGGGGCTGTACCAGATGGCGTCGTCGGGCGGCGGAGACCAGTCGCAGGCTGAGATGGCGCGACGGTTGATGAAGACGCCGTATGCGGGGAAGTAGGCGGCGAGAGGGTTCCGCGGAACCAAGGAGACGGGGCGTGCGTATAGAAGACTGGGATATGGCAAAATAAGAGACTCCCGGAGGCGTGCGATGTATTGCTCTCATTGTGGAAGACCGGTGGATGCGGCGGCACGGTTCTGTCCTGCCTGCGGCGCGGCAGTGCAGCCGGCGGGCTATGTGCGGGTCCCGGTGTTCGGACAACTGATGCGGCCGCGCTATCCGCGCGTCTTTGGCGGCGTGTGCTCCGGGCTGGCGCTGCACTACGGGTGGGACATCACCACGGTGCGCCTGCTGTGGGTGCTATGCGTTCTGTTTGCTGGGACTGGGATTCTGGCGTACATCATTGCGTGGATCGTGATTCCCGAGGCCCCGTATGTGCTGCCTGAGAACAGTACGGGGAGCGGCGTTTGAGCGCTCGCACGGCGAAGGGTACGGGCAAGGGCGCGGCGGCGGTGGCGGCGCGACCATTCCATTACCAAGGACGAGAATTATATTGTGATGGTGTGTCGCTGACGGAGCTTGTGGGGGCACATGGGACGCCGCTTTATGTCTACTCGGCGGAGCAGGTACGGTACCGGTTCGGGCTATTTCAGGCTGCATTTGCGGGACGCGAGGCGACCGTGTGCTATGCGGTGAAGGCGAACTCTTCGCTGGCGATCCTGCGGATGCTGGCGGAGATGGGCGCGGGGTTCGACATTGTGAGCGGTGGCGAGCTGGAACGGGTGCGGCGTGCGAGCAAGGCGGCACTCGGTCGAGTGGTCTTCTCCGGAGCGGGCAAGCAGGAGTGGGAGATCGACGCGGCGCTGAAGGCCGGGATTCTGCTGTTCAATGTGGAGTCGGAGGCGGAGCTGGGGCTGCTGGCGGAGCGGGCCGAGGTGCTGGGCGTGCGGGCGCGGTTCGCGCTGCGTGTGAATCCGGATGTGTTTGCGGAGACGCATCCGTATATATCGACCGGGCTGGGGAGTCATAAATTTGGCGTGGAGATTGTGCTGGCGCGGGCGATCTATCGGCGGGCGGCGCGGTCGAAGTGGCTGGATGTGGCAGGAGTGAGCGTGCATATTGGGTCGCAGATTCGCGCGGTAGAACCGTTTGCGGCGGCGTTGGCGCGCGTGGCGGGGCTGGTTGTAGAGTTGCGAAAAGATGGGCACGAGATTCGATTTGTGGATGCCGGGGGTGGGTTGGGGATCGACTATAACGATTCGCCGACGGAGCCGAAGTTCGATGCGGCGCGCAAGGTGCAGGAGTACGCGGCGGCGCTGGCGAAGGCTGCGGCGGGACTGGGCGCTGTGCATCTTCTCGTCGAGCCGGGACGGTTTGTGCTGGCGCAGGCGGGCGGGCTGCTGACGCGGGTTATTGTCGTCAAGAAAAATGGCTCGAAGACGTTTGTGATTGTGGACGCGGCGATGAACGACCTGATCCGTCCTGCGTTGTATCAGGCCCACCATGAGATTGTGCCAGTGAAGCAGGGGCGCGGGGCGAGCGGCGAAGGTGGATGTGGTGGGGCCGATCTGCGAGTCGGGAGACTTTTTTGCGCACGATCGAGAGTTGCCGCGAGTGAAGGCGGGCGAGCTGTTGTTGCTGCTGGACGCGGGAGCTTACGGGATGAGCCAGGCTTCGAACTACAACACGCGCGCGCGGGCGGCGGAGGTGCTGGTGGATGGGGACGAGGCTCGGCTGATCCGGCGGCGGGAGACGCTGCGGGAGATGATGGCGTCGGAGATTGTGTGAGGGTTGTTATTGTGCGATCTTGATTGCGAAGCAATCAAGATCGCGCAGTCATACAAGCGAATATTTTCCGGTCCGCGTGAACGCGGACCCTTCCGACTGTGGCCCACGGGAAGATCAATGAATGCATAGAGAGCTTTTCAGTGTTTTGTCCAGCCGTGCATACCGGCTTGGAAGCTGCGGCGGTCGAGGCGGGGAAGCGCGCGGGCGACTTTGACGGGAACGAGCGGGTAGTGGCGCGCGGCGATGAGGAGGTCGGCGACGCACCAGACGTCTTCTTCGGAGGTCATCCAGTGCTGGCTGTCCAGGCGGGTGAGGTTGACCGGTGTGGAGTAGGAACGCAGGGTGCGTTCGCCACGCAGATTGTAGTAGTTCTCGAAGTAGCTGAGCGCCAGTTCGCGCAGGGTTCGGTAGATGGGCGCGCGGAAGCGCAGACCGGCGAAGTTAGATTTGGCAATGCCTCCCCAGAGGCCACGTTCGCGGTAGAGGGCGATGACGTGGTCGTCGTCGTGGATGGCCTCGAGGTCCATGAGCAGGGGTGGGTGTCCGTTGACACGCAGGGCGGAAGCGGCAAGCAACGCTCCTTCCAGGCAGTGACCCTTGCGTTCTCCAAGGGCGCGTGCGGGCGACCATGCCGTGTCGGCGTACTGGTAGGGCAATGCGTCCAGGAAGCGCTGGATTTTTATGGGTGTGCTAAGAGCGCGTAAAGTGCGCAGGTCTCTGTGCGAGAGGCCGAAGGTCTGGACTGGGCGGGTATGGTTTTTTGAGGGTCGCGGAGGCAAAGGCATGGCTCGGTATATAGAGGGTCTGGGGAATTATATCGAGGTGAGAGCAAAGGACGGGGGAACAGAGGATCGTGGTGCGGGGTGGGGCATCTAATGAACATGGCGATTGCGAGTGGGGCACGGATTGGGCATGTGCATCTGAAGGTGGCGGACCTGGATCGGGCGCTGGGGTTTTACAACGGCGTGCTGGGCTTCGAGCTGACGCAACGGATGGGGCGGTCGGCGGCATTCCTGTCGGCGGGTGGGTATCACCATCACATAGGGCTGAATACGTGGGAGAGCGAGGGCGGGGGGCCGCCGCCGGCGGGGACGACCGGGCTGTACCACCTGGCGATTCTGTATCCGACGCGGGCGGAGCTGGGCGCGGCACTGAAGGCGCTGAGGAAGCATGGGGTGGAACTGGATGGCGCGGCGGACCATGGGGTGAGCGAGGCACTGTATCTGCGCGACCCGGATGGCAATGGGGTGGAGCTTTACTGGGACAGGCCAGAGGCGGAGTGGCCACGCGATGCGGAGGGCGGGATTGCGATGGTGACGCGGCCGCTGGATTTGAAGGGGCTGCTGGCGGCGGCGTGATGGAGGTGTACATCCCACTTATCGCGTAAGTCAAGAGCGCGATGAATGGGGCACCCGAAATCCCACCCATTTCGCAAAGAACGCGGCATGGATGGGGCACCCTGCTACGTTTGCCGTGCTAAAATCGTACGTTGCGTGAGGCTGGCGACGGGTTGCTGGCTGCGCCCAGTTCGGCCCGCCCAACTAGCCAGTTTGATTCATCGAGAGTAAAGAGGGAAGACATGTCAGGCCATTCAAAGTGGGCGACCATCAAGCATAAGAAGGGCGCGACCGACGCCAAGCGGGGGAAGATATTTACCCGGCTGATTAAGGAGATCACAATAGCGGCAAAGGGCGGCGGGGGCGATCCGGACGGCAACCCTCGGCTGCGGACGGCGATCCTGGCGGCCAAGGCGGAGAACATGCCGGCGGAGAACATCAAGCGGGCGATCCAGCGCGGCACGGGGGAGCTGGAGGGGCTCTCGTACGAGGAGATTGTGTACGAGGGCTACGGGCCGGGCGGCGTGGCCATCATGGTGCAGGTGCTGACGGACAACAAGAACCGCGCGGTGAGCGAGATCCGGCACGCGTTCCAGAAGAACAACGGGAACCTGGGCGAGTCGGGGTCAGTGGGCTACCTGTTCAGCAAGAAGGGCGTAATCGCGGTAGAGAAGTCGAAGGTGAACGAGGACAAGCTGACAGAGATTGTGCTGGAGGCGGGCGCGGACGACCTTTCGGACGAGGGCGAGACGTGGGAGGTGGTGACCGGGCCGAAGGAGTTCGATGCCGTGCTGGAGGCGATCAAGGCAGCGGGGATCAAGCCGGAGTATGCCGAAGTGACCATGGTGGCATCGACGCGCCAGAGACTGGAAGGGAACCAGGCGACGGCGATGATGCGGCTGCTGGAGGTACTGGAAGATCTGGACGATACGCAGAATGTGTATACCAACTTCGACATGGATGAGGCCGCAATGGCGGCCCACGCGTGAGCATTTCGTGCCGTTCTCGACGCTTCGCATGAACGGCAAGACGGGATTTTAGATTATTGGAATGGAACAGAGGCCGCCGGAGCGCCGGCGGCTTTCTTCTGTGTGTGTTTCAACTGCTGTAAAGAACGGAGCTATCGTTTGCATCGTAGGGACCATTTCTACAGGCTTGCCGCCGCAATCGTACTGGCATTCTTGCCGGGGGTTGGCGCTGCTCAGTCATTGCTGAATATTCAGTCATCGCCAGTCCAAACAAATCCGATACAAGGGGTGGTGAGGCCGTGGAACTTTGGCGGACTGGCGCAGAGTGGATTCGGCGTGACCGAAGACCGCGGGGGCTTCACGTTTTTCATGGCGGGCATTCACGCGGGCAAGGTGCTGACGGAGAACTCGGGGAGTGGGATGGTTCGCGGGAACTTCGAGTACGCGATGGAGCTGTTTCCGTTCTGGCAGTCGTACACGCCGACTGCAGACCGGCAGAATTGCACGGTTGCGGCGGGGCCGTTCGGCGGTTTAGGGGCGCAGTGTTCCGCGCCGTTCACCATTGGCGGGACGTATAGCGGGGTGAGTATTACGCCGATCATCCTGCGCTGGAACTTTATCGGGACAAGGAGATTCGCTCCGTGGGCGCAAGGCGCGGGCGGACTGCTGTGGACCAATCACAAGTACCCGGCGTTCGGCGGGCCGTCGATTGCCGGTAACAATGGCGGATTCAGCTACAGCACGCTGGGCGACAACGGGCCGAACAACGACACCAGCGTATGGAACTTCACGCCGCAGTTTGGGGTGGGGGTGCATTACTTTACGCGAGCGGACCGCTCGATCGACCTGGGGGCGAACGCGGTCCACATCTCCAGCGCGTCGCTGGGCGACAAGAACCCCGGGATCAACGCAAGCGTACAGTTCACCCTGGGATACAGTTGGTGGAAGTGAGAATATGCCGGCCAGTATGAATCCGAATGCGGTGATTGAGTGTGTGCCCAACTTCTCGGAGGGCAGGGACGAGGCCAAGGTCGCGGCGATTGTGGCTGCGATGCAGGTGGAGGGGGTGCGCCTGCTGGACTGGTCGCTGGACGCGGCGCACAACCGGAGCGTGGTGACGATCGCAGGAACGCCGGCTGGTGTCGTCGAGTCTGCGGTGCGCGGGGTGGGGCGGGCGACGCAACTGATCGATCTGACCATGCAGAAGGGAGAGCATCCACGAATCGGGGCCGCGGATGTGGTGCCGTTTGTGCCGGTGAGCGGGGTGTCGCTGGCGGAGTGCGCGATGCTGGCGCGGCAGGCTGGGTTGGAGATATGGCGGCGTTTTGGAGTTCCGGTGTACTTCTATGAGGCGGCGGCGGCGCGTCCTGACCGGGTGAACCTGGAAGACGTGCGGCGAGGGCAGTTCGAGGGGCTGCTGGAGACTGCGCACCGCGACCCGGGGCGGCGACCCGATGTGGGCGGGCCGGAGATCCACCCTACGGCCGGGGCCAGCGCGGTTGGGGCGCGCAGCTTTCTGATTGCGTACAACATATTTCTCGATTCGGCGAAGGCTCAGACCAGCGGCGGGTTGCCTGTGGCCGCGCAGTCTGACATCGCGGCCGCGCGGGCCATTGCGCGTGCCATCCGCGCGTCGGCGGGCGGACTGCACGGGGTGAAGGCGATCGGGGTCAGCGTGAACGGGCGGGCCCAGGTGAGCATGAATATTACGGACTTCCGCGCCACGCCGATGGGCCGGGTACACGACAAAGTGCGAGAGCTTGCGAGTACGCACGGCGCGGTTGCGGTGGAGGGCGAGCTCATAGGACTGATTCCGCAGGAAGCGTACGACCCTCAGGCGGAGTGGTTGCTGCATATCCCCAACTTCGACCCGGAGGCCAAGGTGCTGGAACGGCGGCTGGAGCACCCTCTGCCGTGGCCCGCGGGGTGAGGCGGCACGGCCAAACGCTGCCTGGGGGAGTTAGATAGGCAGGGAATGAGGGGATCGGCAGGGGCAAACCTTTTTGCATGGGATACGTCCAAGCAATTGACGGGCACTTGCCTCGATCGTCAATTCAGAGAACAATAGTAGGGTCGCGCTGTGTGCGAATCGCAGCCGGCAATTCATATCCACCGATGTACGGGAGTTCATTGTGCGCAATTTTGTTTCCGAGTTTCGATCCAGATTCAACCGGCAGGGCCGGCTGCACCTGGCGATGGCCGCCGGGCTGACGGTGCTGCTGTCGCTGATGGCGCCCTATGCCCACGGCGAACAGCTATCGAGCGATGCCAAGGCTTCCATTCCGCACGACGTGCAGCAGATCATCATGGTGGACTACCGCGCAATGCAGAACTCGCCGGTGGCGATGAGCCTGAAGGAACGCGTGATGCCGCCCGAACTGAAGAGTCTGGAGACGGCGCTGGAGCGCTCCGGGTTGAAGGTGGACGAGGACACGGACGCGCTGGCCTTCGCCGCCTTTCGATCGGTGACTCCGAGCCCTGACAACAAGGGGACGGTTGAGACGGAACGGATGGTGGGCATTGCGCAGGGCCAGTTCCATACCCGCGACATTATGGCCAACTTTACCAAGAACAAGGTGAAGCCGGTGATGGTGCGCAACAACAGCATCTATCCCATGGGAGCTACCGGCCTGAGCGTGGTGTTTCTGAACCAGACGACGATGGTGTTTGGCGACAAGGACGCGGTGCGCGCCGCGGTGGACTCGCGCGACGGCTTTGTGCCGAATTTTCTCACCGACAGCGACCTGGTGAGCAACATGGGCGCGGTGGATAGCCACGCAATCTGGAGCCTTTTGGACGCCAAGGGAACGCAGATCATGATGCGCAGCGTACTGGGCAATGCGTCGCAGCTTGCCGACTTCGACACGGTGAAGAACCAGATGAAGGGCTCGCGCTACACCATGGACTTCTCCAATGGGGTTAGATTCGACATGGCCGTCAACATGTCCGACACGCTGACGGCGGCCACCTGCGCGACCGTGCTCAAGGGATTGATGCTGTTGAAGAAGCAGCAGGGATCGCCGCTGGAAAAGACCGCTCTGGATGAGACGACCATCGACTCCGGTTCAGGCTCCCTGACGGTGGAGTACTCGTCCTCCGACAGCCAGTTTGCCAGCCTGCTGACGTCTCCCCTGTTTCAGACCGTCGTGAAGTAGACCAAGTTCTTTTCATAAACAATAAGCCCGGACCGTTATGGTTGCGGGCTTATTGTGTTGCCGTCTGCGCACAGCAGGGAGACGACGCGCTCCTGGATTTGGCGCAGGGTAAAGGGCTTGGCGAGGATACCCTGGGCGCCCGCGGCGATAGCCTGGAGCAGCCGAGGACCGCCGGGGTCGGCGGTCATCATGAGCAGCGGGACGCCCGGCGCAAGGCTGCGTTGCTGCATTTGCAGCAGGAAATCGAGTCCATCCATCCCCGCCATGTGCAGGTCGCAGAGGATGAGGCTGATCGGCTGGTTTGTGGCTGCGGAGCCCTCCAGCACCGCCAAACCCTGTAGGCCATTGGCCGCGTGTAACACCTCGGTGAGATGGGGAACGGCGAGGCGCAGCGCGTCCTCCAGGATGCGGCGCATGAGGAGGGAATCATCAAGGATCAAAACTCTTATACACCTGCTTCGCAATGAGGCCTCAAAACGTGTATCGGCCCCTGTAGACGCAGGCGTGAGGGGAGGGTACAAGGTTCGAGGTGAGCGCCAAGGGGGTAGGATATTGCAAGCGAACGATTGAGTGCGATTGGCAATGCAGAAGGTTCAAGGGCCATGAACTCGTCTGACAAGATTTCGACGAAGATTAATTCGAACGGCAGGCGGGCAAGCTGTTTTGGGCCATTCCGCTACGACTGGGAGCAGCGGTTGCTGTTCCGCGAAGGCGAGACGGTGCCGCTGGCTCCCAAGGTGGCGGAGACGCTGCGCGTACTGCTGGAGCGGCATGGGACGGTGGTGGAGAAGGCCGAGCTGATGCGCGCGGTGTGGCCGGACACGACGGTGGAAGAGATTGGGCTGGCGCGGAACATCTCGCAGTTGCGCAGGGCGCTGGGCGACGAGAGCGAGGCAGCCAAGTACATCGAGACGCTTCCTAAGCGGGGATACCGGTTTGTGGGAGACGTAGTACCGGTGGGGGTGGAGGATGGCGGGTTGGCGCGCGCGAGGGCGGGTGCGAAGGCGGTGCAGCGGCTGCGAGGACTGTTGCTGGCGTTGGTGGGTGCGTGCGCGATGCTGGCTGTCGTCTACTGGCAGTTCTATCGGCCGTCGCGCTATCTTTCAGCGGGTAACGGGATTGCCAACATCGCGGTGATACCGTTCGAGTGCCTGAGCCCGGAGCTGGACTGCGGCACGTTTCCACACGGGCTGAACGACCTGCTGGTGGCCGATCTGACCCAGCTCGATGGAGTGCATGTGCTGTCGCCCTCGACGGTGCGGAGCTATCAGCGCGGGAGATTGTCGATGCCATTCATGGCGCGCGTGCTGGGGATGGACGTGATGCTGGATGGGACGGTTCAACGGGCGGGCGAGCGGGTGCGGGTGACGGCGCGGCTGGTGGATGTGCATAGCGCGAAGCTGGTGTGGTCCGACAGCTACGAGTACCCGATGCAGCAGTTGGCGGATGCGCAGGCGCTGGCGGCACGGGAGATTGCGGCGCAGGTGGGCGCGCATCTGGCGATCCAAAAGCGGTTCCTTCCAGCAAGTCATTGAATCTATGTTAGTTCACGGTTTGCGAAAGATTTCTTCAACGATTCCGCATGGATTGCGAAGCTCTATTCTGGGTCAGGTTGCGCGATAGTGAGGCGTGCGGGCGAAGGCCTCGCCGGAAAGGAAGACTGGGATGAAGCTGATTTTGAGGATGGGATTGGTTGCGGCGGTTGTGGCTGCTCAGTGTGGAGTGGCGCAGACGGTGAAGGTTGGGACGTTCGACAGGCCATCGATCGTGGTGGCGTTCTATCGCTCTCCGATGTGGTCGGCGGTGGTGCAAGGGAAGAAAACGGAAATGCAGCAGGCGAAGGCGGCGAACGACCAAAAGAAGGTCGAAGAACTCAATAAATGGGGCGGCGATTCTCAGGAGATGGCGCACCGGCAGTTGGCGGGCGAGGCGCCGATCGACAGCATACTGGAGATGATGAAACCGATGCTTGCGACCGTTGCGGGGCAGGCGCATGTGGCGAGCATTGTGCCTGAGGTTCCCGGGGCCGACAAGACTGCGGCGACGGTGGATGTGACTGACCTGCTGCTGGACCAGTTACAGGCTGACGCGCAGACGCGGCAGATTGTGGATCAGTTGCGAAAGACGAAACCCGACCTGAGGGGGTTTCATGATTAGGCTGGTTGCGATTCTTGGAATGGTGGTAGCCGTGGGATGTGGAATGGCGCAGACGGCGGTGGTTGGTACATTCGATAGGACATCGATTGTGGTGGCTTTCTATGACTCGCCGATGTGGTCGGCGGAGTTGAAGGCGAACCAAGCCGAGATGCAACAGGCGAAGGCAGCGGGTAATCGGAAGAAAATCGCGGAACTGAACAAGTGGGGCAAGGACCAGCAGAAACTGGCGCATAAACAGATGGCAGGTGGCACAAACATCGACAACATCCTGCAGACAATGAAGCCCATGCTTGCCTCTGTCGCTGCGCAGGCACACGTCGCTACGATCGTTCCCCTAGCGCCCCGGGCAACCAAAAATGTCACGACGGTAGACGTCACGAACCTGCTGATGGACCAGTTGCAGGCCGACGTGGACACGCGGCAAACTGCCGAGTATCTGCGGGACCTTAAGAAAACGCACCCGATGAAGTATAGGCTGTACATGTTCTTGTTCCGATTTGAGGGTGACTGAACCGGCAGATCTCCGATGAAAGGAAGGCTGCGATGAAGTGGATAGGCAAGTTAGTTGCGGTTCTTGGAGTGGTGGTGTTGACGGGATACGGAGTGGCTCTGATTGCACAGTCAGGGAATGCGGCGCAGCGAACCAAGTTAAATCAAGCCACCGAGATTCAGGGCTATGCCTGCGCCAAAGACTACGCGTGGTTCTACAGCGACGGGAAGCTGAAACGATGTACGACATCGCGGGAGATTGCGGTTGGGGTGGCGCAGGTGCAGCGAGGGTCGATCATCGAATTACTACCGGATGGGCGGCCAAGCTACGTGATGATGCTGCATGATGCCGCGGTCGGCGAGGTCGAGTGTAGCGGCGGGAACTGGCTGCTGGGGCCGAGCGAGGGCGCGATGGTGGCGCTGTATCCGAGCGGCAAGTTGAAGCAGTGCTGGCTGGCAAAGGACCAGACGGTGCAGGGGGTTCCATGCATCCGCGGCGGGGTCCTGGGGCTATTCGGCGACGGTGCGCGGCGCGACGGCGGGGTAAAGTTCTACGAAAGCGGAAAGCTGGAATCCTGTACCTTGGGGAAGGATTACGGCGGGAAGAAGCGGGGAGACCACTTCCAGCAGGCGCAGTGATGGCGGGCGCGGCGCGCGGCGGAATCTATAATCGGGATGAGGGATGCGGATGGGCGCTGTGCTGATCTTTGTGTGGAATGCGACGCGGGGCAGCCGTCTTCGGCCCTGGCGCAGCGAGTTCCTGAAGTGGCGGATGGAGACGTTTACTGGACGACACGCAGATGAGATTGGGGTGCGCGACTTCGCGCGGTTTCTGTACGCCGAACGAAAGCAGGTGCTGCGCTATCTGCAATGGCTTTCGGAGATGAGGGGCTACGCGCACGCGGCGGAGAAGTAATCAAGATGGGAGCGACGAAGATGGGGAAGTGGGTGAAACTGAAGGCGGACGATGGGCATGAATTGGGGGCGTATGTAGCGATTCCCTCGCAGAAGCCGGTGGGGGCGCTGGTGGTGGTGCAGGAGATCTTTGGCGTGAACAAGTCGATACGTGGGGTTGCGGACCAATATGCGCACGAGGGCTTTATGGCGATAGCGCCTGCGCTGTTCGACCGCTTCGAGCGCAACCTCGAACTGGGCTATGGCGAGGAGGACATGAAGACGGCATTCGGGATCTATCCGAAGCTGGACCCAAATGTGTCGCTACTGGACATTGCGGCGGCCTTCCACTATGGGAAGCAGGCGGGCAAGCGGACCGGGGTGCTGGGGTTCTGTTATGGCGGGCTGACCGGCTGGCTGTCGGCGACGCGCGGCGAGAAGGTGAAGATGAGACCGGATTGCTGCGTTGGGTACTACGCGGGTGGTATTGGCAAGGTGGCTGCGGAAGAGCCGGTATGCCCAGTGCTGCTGCACTTTGGCGCGGCGGACGATCACATTGGGAGCGTCCAGGTGGAGGCGGTGCGCACGTCGCATCCGGAGGTTGAGATTTATTTGTACGACGGCGTGGGGCACGCATTTGCAAACCCGGACAGGCCGAGCTACAACGCGGCGGCGGCGAAGCTGGCATTCGCACGGTCGCTGGCGTTTTTGAAGATGAACCTGGCTTGATAAGCAGCATATTATTTGAGGCATGTCGAATTGCGGGGTTCCGGTTGAGGGTGCTATCCTTAGCAAAGACACTACGGCCACAAGTGAACTAGAGATCAGGAGCACCAACTGCTGTGCTGGAATCGGTAAAGAAGACAGGAATTATTGAGAAGTTTCGAACGCACGAGACGGACACCGGGAGCCCGGAGGTCCAGATCGCCCTCCTGAGCGAACGCATTGGCGAGTTGACCGAGCATTTCAAGACGCACAAGAAGGACCATGGCTCCCGCCGCGGTCTTCTGATGCTGGTGAGCAAGCGGCGCGGTCTACTCGACTATCTGAAGAAGTGCGATGCGGACCGATACCGCGAGGTGATCGGGAAGCTAGGCATCCGCAAGTAAACGCACTGGGACAACCCCACATTATGGACGAAAGCAAGACCCGACCTACCCCGGCAGTCAACTTCACGCGCAGCCGCATCGGCCGTTGCAGCCGGAGTTGCTGATGGCGGGAGAGGCTGTCTATGGAAAGACTATCGGCTGCACTGCACTGGTTACTGACCGGATGCGCTGGGTCGCGGGTCGCGGATGCGACCCACAGATTCTGCACCTGCATGCCCCTGGTGGCCTAAAGATGGGCCACTCCGGGATGCAAGCCTGCGCGCTTGGCTAAGCGGCGCGCACCAAGTTCCCAAATAGATAAAAATCGACTAAGACGAATAAGAGAAGAGGCAAACGATGAAGCAGGAAGTGACAGTAGAGCTTGCCGGCGGCAAGCGAATTACCTTTGAGACGGGACGGCTGGCCAAGCAGGCCTCCGGCGCCGCGCTTGTGACCAGCGGAGACAACGTAGTACTGGCCACGGCGGTGGCCGCGCCCGACCCGAAGGAAGGCATCGACTTTTTCCCGCTGACGGTGGAGTATCGCGAGAACACGTATGCCGGCGGACGCATTCCCGGCGGTTTCATCAAGCGCGAGGGACGGCCCAGCGAGAAAGAGATTCTCACCTGCCGCCAGATCGACCGGCCCATTCGCCCGCTGTTTCCGGAAGGATTCCGCAACGAGACGCAGGTGGTTGCGTTTGTGTATTCGGCGGACAAGGAGAACGATCCCGATGTGCTGGGGATGAACGGCGCAAGCTGCGCGCTGGCCTTGAGCGACATTCCGTTCCACGGGCCGGTGGGCGCGGTGAGGATTGGGCTGATCGACGATGCGTTTATCGTGAACCCGACATACGCGGAGCGCGCAAAGAGCCTGATCAACATCATGGTGGTCGGCACCAAGGACGGCATTGTGATGGTGGAGTCGGGATCGAAGGAGTGCAGCGAGGTGCAGGTGGTGGACGCCATCGAGTTCGCGCATGTAGAGATCAAAAAGATCTGCGCGGCGATCGAGGACCTGGTGTCGCGCGCGGGCAAGACGAAGCGCGTGCCTGCGGCGGTGGAGATCGATCAGGTGTATCTGGACGGGCTGAAGGCGAAGGTTGGCGCGCAGTTGAAGGACGCGCTGGACACGCAGAAGCATCCCAAGTTCGAGAGCTATGCACTGGTGAAGGAGATCAAGGACGCGCTGAAGAAGGAACTGCCGGAGGGCGACGCCGAGGCGGCGAAGAAGTTCAGTAAGTACTACGAGCTGCTGCGCGAGCAGATCTTCCGCGAACAGGTGCTGAACGAGCGCGTGCGCCCGGACCACCGCGCGTTCGACGAGATCCGTGCGGTGACGATCGAGGTTGGCGTGCTGCCGCGGGTACACGGTTCGGCGCTGTTTACGCGAGGCGAGACGCAGGCGCTGGTGACGGCGACCCTGGGAACGACCGACGACGCGCAGCGCATGGAGAGCTACGAGGGCGAACAGAAACGGCGCTTCATGCTGCACTACAACTTCCCGCCGTTCTCGGTGGGCGAGGTGGGACGGATGGGCGGCGTGGGACGGCGCGAGATCGGCCACGGCGCGCTGGCATGGCGCGCGATCGAGGCGGTGCTGCCGGGCGAGGACGAATCGCCGTATGTGCTGCGCGTGGTGTCGGACATTCTGGAATCGAACGGCTCGTCGTCGATGGCCACGGTATGCGGCGCTTCGCTGGCTCTGATGCATGCGGGCATCCACACCAAGGGATCGGTGGCAGGCGTTGCGATGGGACTGGTGAAGGAGGGCGAGAAGTACGCCGTCCTCTCCGACATTGCCGGCGCGGAAGACCACTATGGCGACATGGACTTCAAGGTGGCCGGCACGCGCAAGGGGATTACGGCGCTGCAGATGGACATCAAGATCATGGGCATCACGGCGCAGATTATGCGCGAGGCGCTGGAACAGGCGCGACGCGGACGGCTGCACCTGCTGGACATTATGGACGCGACGATCGGCACGGCGCGCACGGAGAAGTCGCAGTTTGCGCCGCGCATCCACACCATCCAGATTCCGACGGACAAGATCCGCGACTTGATCGGGCCGGGAGGCAAGGTGATCCGCGGGATCATCGATGCGACCGGGGTGAAGATCGATGTGGACGACACGGGCCGGGTCAATGTGGCGTCGAGCGATGCGGACGGATTGGCGGCGGCGATCCAGATGATCTCGGACATTACGGCTGTGCCGGAGATCGGCAAGACCTATCTGGGCAAGGTGGTGCGGATCGCGGAGTTTGGCGCGTTCGTGGAGATATTCCCCGGAACGGACGGTCTGCTGCACGTCTCGGAGATTGCGGAGCACCGCGTCAAGGAAGTGAAGGACGAGCTGCGCGAGGGCGACCAAATATTGGTGAAGGTGCTCTCGATTGAAGGTAACCGGATCAAGCTGTCGCGCAAGGCCGTGCTGCGCGAGCAGCGGGCAAAGCTGGGACTGCCTGAGGTTGGCGAAGATGGCGGTGGACAAGGCGGAGGGCGCGGAGGAAGACAGATCGAAGCTGCTGCGCCTGCATACGCTGCTCCCGTGGAAGATGACGACGAAGAGGTGCTGGTGGAGGGCGGCGAGGAGTTTCCTGTGGAGGACGGCGAGGACGGGGACGATGCGCCGGACGACGAGCCGAACTTCAACCGCGCCGATGGCGTTCCGGTCCCGGCGGGCAACACCGGAGGCCGCGGGCCGGGCGGACCTGGCGGACAACGGGGGCCGGGCGGGCCGGGTGGCGGCGGAGATCGCAGGCCGGGCGGACGGCGGCGGCGCGGTGGAAGGCGTCCCGGTGGCGGCGGTGGTGGCGGTCAGGGCGGCGGCGGAAATCGCTAACGCTGCTGGATTTTACTTACGACAGATAAAACGAGAAGCCCGGCGATTGCTGGGCTTTTCGTTTCTCTGCCGGCGGAGTAGAGCATTTTCGCAACTGCTATAGACCAAAAATGAATTGTCATTCTGACCCTGAACGCAGTGAAGGGGAAGAATCCCCGCATTTTGCTCGCTGCTCGACGGTATACACCTTTAGCAAAAATGCAATAGACCAAACGATGCTTTGGTTCGTACTACACCTATGGACTTCGAGCTTGAGTGGGGAGGGTGGGGATGATAAAGCGCAGGATTGTTCCTGTTTTAATTTTGCTGATAATGACGTGTGCGGTGGGGCTGCGGGCGCAGAACTCGCCGCCCCACGTGATTGCGCGCGGGGTATGGTTTCTGACCGGCGACACCAACGGGTATAGCAATACCGTCATCATCGAGATGCGCGACTACCTGATTGTGGTGGACGCGAACTATCCGGGGCGCGCGAAGGAACTGCTCACGATTGCGAAGCAGCTATCGCCCAAGCCGGTGCGGTATGTATTCGACACGCACGCGCACGGTGACCATGCGTACGGCAACTCGGTGTGGACGGCGGCGGGCGCGACTACGCTGGCGTTCCAGGGTGTGACGGACGAGATGAACCGCTGGGAGCCGACGCGCTGGCGCAATGCGATGGCGAGCCGGGCGGATGTGAAGGCGACGGGCGAGACGGACGTGCAGCGGCCGCAGATGTCGATTACGGGCGACAAGCTGACGCTGAACGACGGGACGCGCGAGGTGGATTTCCTGTTTCTGGGATGGGGACACACGCCGGGTGACGGCTATGTGTGGCTGCCCGCGGAGAAGATCCTTGCGACCGGCGATGCGGCGGTGAACGGGCCGCGCAACAAGCTGCTGGATGCGAACATTGCGAACTGGCCGAAGGCACTGGACAGGGCGATTGCGCTAGGGCCGGAGCATGTGCTGCCGGGGCACGGCGACGCGGGCGGGATCGAGATTCTACAGGGGCAGAAGCAGTTTTTGATCGATCTATATGCGGCGGTGAAGGCGCAGGCGGATGCAGGCAAGAAGCCGGCGGAGATGCAGATTGTGCTGCCGGCGCCGGACAATGTGTGGTTCCCGGTGGGGCGCGCGGACCTGCGCGATCAGGACATTGCGACGGTGTATCTGGAGATTACATCGCACCAGCCGGCGGGGGCTACTCCGCACGAGTGGAGATAGCGGCGCGGAGGGCAATAAGGAATCGAGGGTGGTGCGCGGCGGCATTTTGGGGTTCGCGGAATTGCCGCGGGCGAAGTACACTGCTGTCCATGGCTGCTTCGATGTACATCGTGGTGGAGGGCGAAGACCCTGGGTACGACATCTTCGTCAATGGGCGGGCGCTGGCCCGGCACGAGGATGCGCTGGAGCGGCTGGCGCTGAAGCTGGGAGTGAGGCCGCTGATCGAATTTTTTTCGGCGGACGAGAACTCGATGGCGCTGCTGATTGAAGAGGGTGGGGGGAATCCTGAGCTGATGCGAAAGCTGCCTCCTCCGCAGTGGTACGCGGCAGACAGTGGACTGGCGACGGTGCAGGCGCTGGTGAAGGTGCTGCAGGACGATCCGCAACTGCTGGGGACCGAGGGGCCGCAGGTGCTGAGCGAGTTGGAGGAGTATGCGCGGGTGCTTGACCGGACGGTGAAGGCCGGGCTGCGCTGGCATTTGGCGGTGAGTTGGCGCTGAGTCGGTAAGGTGAGCAGTTTACATCCCACCCATCGCAGAGTACGCGATGGATGGGGCACCCAAATTACGAACGATCGGAGTTGAGACGATGGCGGGTCTTTCGCTGGAGGCGGTTTGGAAGACGGGAGAAACGCTGCCGGGGGTGGTCAGAAGCACGGCCTACGGCAGTCCGGCGCTGAAGGTGGGCGGGCAACTGATGGCATGCGTGCCGATCAACAAGTCGGCTGAGCCCGGGTCGCTGATGTTGCGCGGGGACCGCAAGGATCAACGGCAAACGCTGCTGACCGAGTCGCCCGAACTCTACTACGTCACGGAGCACTATCTGCCCTATGATGCGGTGTTGGTGCGACTGGAGCGGCTGAATCGGGAGCTGCTGCACGATCTGCTGGCGATGGCGCACCGGTTTGTGACGAGGAAGGGTAAAAGGCGGGGGTAGGGTGAGATGGGTGTGAGAGTAGCCTTCCCACTTGTAATTCTGCCTACGACCTGAGAATATCTCGAGCATGATAAAACCTGTTGAAAGTCCAATCAGCGAACTTTACCAATTACATTTGGACGTATCACGTCTTGCTAGAGAACTGTCAGAGCGGCGTAAAAATAAATGGTACCCACTCAAGGCTCATGTTGATGAGCTATTTGACATATCAACGAAGCTCAAAGTTCTTAACATGAAACTCAGACCTAATCAAAAACATACTGGGTTAGTCAAATAAGAACAATAACTCTTGATTTTGGATTGACCTTCATTGACATGCGAAGGAGAACACATGAAAGCAAAAGAAGCAGCAATGGGAATTGGTGTTGTCTTAGCAGTAGTCGCAGCTATTGTCTATTTGAACAGTCATAGCGAGTCTCCGGAATCACAACTTGGCCCTGCTTCCTACATACCTGGGCCGAATGCTGAAAGCGATCAGTGTAAGAATATAAATCAAGAACAAGGCTCGTTGCTTGATCGCCAGTCTAATGAGGACAGCCAAGCAGAAACCCTCAACAACAAAGCATTTGACATAATCATGCAATCTCATATGACGGATTCAGAACGGCAAATAGCTATAAACAACTTGTCAGCTAAAGAGGATATAGCCAAGACTGCACGAGAGGCTCGCCAGATGAACGAGGAAGTACTGCTGCAAGCGAAGGCGCAAGACGCTGGCTGCTTGATACCCAAATGAGCGAGCAGTGGAACTACCATTCAGACAACACGCTTAGAGTAGGCCGGTATACGCGCGAGCCTGAAATAGATCGCTGATTGCTTTGTCAAAGTCTTGTTTGTGTCCCGTAATTCCACTGGCGTGAATCATTTCATGAAGGAGGGCGATCTTGACGTGGTCCGTTAAGCACTGGAGTCTGCTGTTGATGCGTATACCCGGTCTTACTACAACCTGATTTGTGGAAAGGCTAGCAGCTCGATTTGAATCAATGCAGATGCCTGCTGTCTCGTTTGGCAAATCGCAGAACTCACAAACAAACGCATCGGAGAGAGTCGGTAGAGTGTATTGAAACCACTTCTTATTGAAGCAGTTGTAAAGTTCCGGGAGCTTCTTTCCCCAATTAGGTACTGGCGTAGGTAAATTGTCTATTGAGTTGTGGATAAGCTGTTGTTCTTCCGTCATAGCGTTAGGCTACTATTTTTTGGTGAAGACGTCGCCCATGCGGCGGATTTGCGCGCCGACGTTGCGGAGCTTTTCTTCGAAGTGCTCGTAGCCGCGGTCGAGGTGGTAGACGCGGTCAAGGATGGTTTCGCCGTCGGCGACGAGGGCGGCGAGGACGAGCGATGCGGAGGCGCGCAGGTCGGAGCACATGACGGCCGCGGACTCGAGTTTACTGGGGCCGCGGACGGTGGCGGTGCGGCCCTGCACGGTGATGTTGGCGCCCATGCGGTTGAGTTCCTGGACGTGCATGAAGCGGTTCTCGAAGATGTTTTCGGTGACGGTGGTGGCGCCGTCGGCCTGGGTGGCGAGGGCCATGAACTGGGCCTGCATGTCGGTGGGGAAGCCGGGGAACTCCTCGGTGGAGATGTTGGTGGCTTTGAGCGAGCCGCCGGAGCGGACGCGGATATGGTCCTTGCCGAATTCGAGGCGAACGCCGCAGGCTTCGAGCTTGGCGATGAGCGCCCCGAGGTGGGCGGGGTTGCAGTCGGTGACGTTGAGGTCGCCGCCAGTGATGGCCGCGGCGATGAGGAAGGTGCCGGCCTCGATGCGGTCTGGATTGATGCGGTGGCGCGCGCCGTGGAGGCTGGCTACTCCCTGGACGCGGATGGTGGAGGTGCCTGCGCCTTTGATCTTTGCGCCCATGGCGTTGAGCAGGGCGGCGAGGTCACTGACTTCGGGCTCGCGTGCGCAGTTCTCGAATAGGGTCTCGCCGTCGGCGAGCGCGGCGGCCATCAGGAGGTCTTCCGTGCCGGTGACGGTGATCTTGTCGAAGACGATGTGCGCGCCGCGCAGGCGGGAGCTGCCATTGTTGGGCGAGCGGGCTTCGAGGTAGCCGTGGTCCTGGGTGATGGTTGCGCCCATGGCTTCGAGGCCCTTGATGTGCAGATCGATGGGACGGCCGCCGATGGCGCATCCGCCGGGCATGGCGACGCGCGCGATGCCGGTGCGGGCGATGAGCGGGCCGAGGACGAGAGAGCTGGCGCGCATGGTCTTGACGATTTCGTATTTGGCGACGGGGTCGGAGAGGATGGCGCATTTGATACTGGTGCGGTGCTGGGCGCGGCCGTAGCCAAGATCGACCTCGGCACCCATGGCGGCGAGCAGGCGGCGCTCGGTCTCGATGTCGCGGACCTGGGGAATGTTCTCCAGGATGACCTCGTCCTCGGTGAGGATGGCGGCGGCCATGCAGGGCAGAGCGGAGTTCTTTGCGCCGGAGATTTTGATGGTGCCGAGGAGGGGATTGCCTCCGCGAACGACGAACTTATCCATGGAGATAGTTTACGGGAGATGCGGGCCAGGGATGAGTGACGGAATTGGTGCGGAGGGAAAGCAATACTCCCACATCTCTAAAAGGAGATGTCGGGCACCCACTTTTGAATCGGGGCTACAGTTCGAGGCGGGAATCGTCGATGGCGAGGCGGACGTTGCCGTCGGATTTGGCGAGGCGGCGAACGGCTTCCATCTTGTCCACGCCGGCCTTGAGCATGACGACGGCGATAGGGATGGACTTGCCGGCGGACTTGATGGTGCGGATGGCGGAGTCGCGGTCGATGTCGCAGACGCGCATGAGGACACGGATGCCGCGCTCGACCAGCTTGGCGTTCTTCATATGCACGTTGACCATGAGGTTGTCGTAGACGTAGCCAAGGCGGGTCATGGCGCCGGTGGTAATCATGTTGCAGACCATCTTTTGTGCGGTGCCCGCCTTCATGCGGGTGGACCCGGAGACGACCTCGGGGCCGACCTCGACGATGATGGTGTTGTCGGAGACCTCGGCGAGTGGGGTGCCCGAGTTACATATAATGGCGGCGGTAATGGCTCCGCGGGCGCGGGCATACTCCACAGCTCCGACGACATAGGGCGTGCTGCCAGAGGCGGAGACTCCGATGACGATGTCCTTGCGCGTGGGACGACGGCGGGCGATGTCTCGCTGGCCAAGCTCGGGCGAATCTTCGTTGGCGTCGGAAGCGCTGGCGAGGGCCTTGGGGCCTCCTGCCATGATGTATTGCACCTGGGCGGGCAGGGTGGAGTAGCTGGAGGGACACTCGGAGGCGTCGAGCGCGGAGATGCGGCCGCTGGAGCCCGCGCCGACGTAGATGAGACGGCCACCATCGCGCAGGGAACGGGCGACGATGTCGATGACTGTAGCGATCTCGGGAATGGCCTTGCGGACGGCAGAGGCAACCTTGGCGTCTTCGTGGTTGACGATGCGAGCGATCTCCAGCGCCGACTTGGTATCGAAGCCCTCGGATGCGATGTTGGAGGTTTCGGTGGTGGGGTCGTGGGGGCCATCCACGACTTGCATATGAGGTTTGGGCGCGTCCGTCTGTTCCATCATGGTGAGTGTTGCCATAGCTAACTGCCGCCGAGGAGTGGATTAGAGTGCTTGGAGGTCGAGAACCAGACGCATTATGAAATGCGCCGGTGTCTCCATTACCTAGTATACGATGGAGCACGGCCAAATGTCCCAGGATGAAACGGAAAGAAGACGATTTTTTGACGGAAGATGACACAATTCGAGCCGCGCTGAGGAGGCTGCCGAGATGCGGGACGATGGAGGAGACGCGAGGTTGGCACGGGTGACGGTGAAAGCAACCTTGCCAGAGGAGATCGACGAGAAGAGGATGGCGCTGGAACTGCGGCTAAGGATGGTGAGTACTACAATGGTGAGTCCGAAGGATGGTGACGGTACGTCTAACCGAGAGTGCGAGCTGAGACAATGGTGAGACAAGGGTGGGAGGAGAGAGCGTGATCGATCAAGGACAGGCGGGGCCGGAACAGGTGGGTGCGGGGGCAGGGAACGACGCCCTCGGGATGGATGCCGTGCCTGGCGGATCTGGAGATGATAGCGGTGCCGGTCACGGATTGCAGGGATGGCGCTCGTGGATGCGCGACCTTGTGGTGTCGATTGCAGTCTCGGCATTCATCATTCTGTTTCTGTACCAGCCAGTGCGGGTGGAGGGAACCAGCATGTTGCCGGCGCTGGAAGACCAGGACCGGCTGTTCATCAACAAGATTGCATATCGTTTGGGGGAGATCCATGAGGGCGATGTGGTGGTGTTCCAGTATCCGCGCGACCATGCCAAGAGCTACATCAAACGGGTGATTGCGCTACCGGGCGACCACCTTCGCATCGATCGCGGACGCGTGTTTGTGAACGGCGAGCGGCTGAAGGAACCGTATCTACTGCGGAACTTCGCCGACGACCGGTCGCAGCCTGAGATGGTGCTGCCGCCCAGGGAGTACTTCGTGATGGGCGACCACCGGTCGATCTCCAGCGACAGCCGCGACTTTGGGCCAGTGGACCGCGACCTGATCTACGGCAAAGCGGTCTTCGTCTACTGGCCTATGGAACAGGTTGGGGTGGTGCGGTAAAGCGGTTGTGAGTTGTTAGTTCTAAGTAAGAACGAAGACCGCAACGTCTCAGAGGCGTTGAAGCGAATGCGAGTGCAAAGAAAAACGCCCATCCTGAAACCGGCATGGGCGTTTTAGTTGGTGCGTGTGCAACCGATACGCTTATGCGCTCATGGACCTGGGGAAGGGCACGACCATCTTGCGTGACGCTCGTTGCATGACTTCAAGCTCGGCGGGAGCGAGCAGCTCGGGCGGCATTCCGCCCACCGCGACGAACCCAGGGTTGTCGCCGAGGACCTGGGATATCTGGTTCCAGCGCAGGAAGGGTGACGTAGTGGGAAGCACAATGAGACGGCGCTTGGGCTCAGGCAGAGCGAAGTAGGCGGTCCATGTGGCGAGAACCACACATATGACGACGCCGTTGACCATGCTGAATGCAGTGATCATGGTGGGATGAAAGACGAGCCATGCAGACTGCACCAGATCGTTGGTGGCCATGACGCCGAGGCCGAGACTGACGCCGAAGATGCGGCTGCTGTAGTTGAGGCCCATGGGAAGGATGGCGAAGCAGACGAAGACCAGAAGACAAAGGGTGAGGATGCTCTGGGTGCGCTGCAACTGGGAGATGGCGGCGATGAGGTATTTTGTGCGCGTCATCTCAGGGGCAAAGGCAGAGCCAAGCGCCACGACGACCGAGATGGATGCGGCCCAGCGGAAGACCAGCATTCCGAGCTGCTGGAGGCCCTTGAGCGGGGCCATGGCAAGCCGGAAGACGCTATAAACGACGATGAGCGCAAGGATCGACTCGAGCGCGAAGCAGATCCAATAGACATAGAAGTACGCGACGTAGGCGCTGTGTGCCAACAGTGTCGTTAGCGTGAGTTATTTTGAGATGAAGGAGAGGAATTAAGATGATGTCGGAGAGGAAGCGAGTGGCGAGGAACGCGCCCAGCGACCAATACTCCGGCCACTGCTTCTTCAGGGTGATGGCGCACAGGGCCGCGAGGCAGAAGAGAACCTCGAAGTAGCCGAGCGAGTTGAGAATCTGTGTAGTGATCACACGCACATCCTCTGGACAAGTTGAGGATAACTCATCCAGGGGAGATTGAACAAATATTTTTCAACTCATTGGTAACCGCGGCAGATTACTAGCAGGAGCCGGGATCGCTCGGGAGGGCAGCTCGGGATCGGCATCGCGCTCGTCTTATGGATATTGACCGGTGCCGAGATGGTGGTCTTGGACGAGGACGCATTGGCGTAACTGGTTGCGATGGCTCCGGTTACGGCGAGGGCGATGACGAGGCTGCGAACGAATAATTTCATGGTATGACTCCCTTTTAGTTACTCTTGGTGGGCTGAACAAAATAAATATATGGACAAAACAACCAAGACAACTCTAAAATGTCCTGTTTAATAAGCATACTAAAATCAGTAACATAACCGCCTATCATACTTATATGGTTACGAAGGTAACCATGTCCTGCGAAATACTATTGATTTGGCCAGAAATCTGCATTTTTCCCTGAGAAAGCGTCTGTAAAATCCCCTCAAAACGAGCTGAATTACCCACTTTTATCATGCTCTTTTCCACATTCTCTACATCTTTTAGGGCAGATATGCAACTTTAGTGGGATTAGGAGCATCTGATAGGGCCATTTTGAGGTGGATGACCGGCTGTGGCAAAGGGGGAACAGGTACGTTCGTAATCGGAAAATGCGGGGCAGAACCAGCTTTATGGGGTTGATTTGCCGAGTTGAGCGATCCAGTTCTCAGATGGATATTGCACCCACTGTTGTCCAACGCATTTCACGGCGCACATAAGACAGTCTCTAGCGTCCGTAGGTGCCCATGGTCTGGGTTTGGGCGAGGATGTGAGGGGCGATGTCGCGCTCGAGTTCGGATTTGCTGGCGCCGGGCTTGAGGTCGAGGCGTGCGTCGAGCGCGTAGAGCTTGAAAAAATAGCGGTGGGGCTTACCCGGCGGCGGACATGGGCCGCCATAGCCGATGCGCTGAAAGTCGTTGATGCCCTGACGGGCGCCGTTGTCAAGGAGCTCGACCTTGGGCACGTCTTCGGAGAGAAGCGTGGCGCGGGCAGGAATGTTCCAGAGGAGCCAGTGGGTCCAGGTGCCCATGGGCGCGTCGGGATCGTCGGCGATGAGGGCGAGGGACTGGGTGCCGTCCGGCGCTCCAGACCAGGAGAGGGTGGGCGAGAGATCGGCGCCATCGCAGGTGTAGCGCGCGGCGATGGGGCTACCGTTGGTAAACGCGGTTGAGCTGATAGTAAAGGACATAGTTCGAACTCCTGGGAGTGGGCTGCGGATGGATTGCGCCGGATGGGAGGCGGGGAGACGGCTCCGCGAGCACATGCGCAGGGCGATGAACGGAACCAGCAAAAGCGCTACGAGGATGACGATCGGCGATTGGCGACGCTTGCGCATGGAGCGAACCCGGCGGAGAGAATAGTAGCACCGCGGAGGAGGTGAGCTGGGTGGGGGGGGTGACAAAGTAGGAAACGGAGGCGCGGATTCTGCGCTCGGGGTGGATTTTAGCGAGACAATAGCGGATATATATCTGAGGTTGCCTGGAAGGCGGCCGGGAGTTTCAGTGAGGTTGGGCCGCACCGGCATGGGCCAGGGTGTGGAAGTGCGCTTGAAGGGAGAAGCGTGATGCATATCGACGGCAACCAACTGGACGCGCGGAACGAGATGTACGCTCTGGCGGAGGCGGCGAAGAGTGAAGCGAAGAAGCAAGAGGACGAGCGAACCCGACGCAAGCTGCTGATTGCGGCGGCGTCGAGCTTGCCCGGCGAGGCTGAGGACTGCGTAGTCAAACTGAGCGCGGACCACGAAGGCGAGGAGCAGGCGGAGGCACAGGGCGGGGAAGACGGGGACGGGCAGAATCCAGAGGAAGAGCCGGGTGGGGAAGACGTGCTTTCGGACTACGCGTAGTTCCGAATCAAGGTTCAGGCTGGCTTGGATGAGAGCCAGGCGGCGGCGGTCAAGCAGAACGTAATCAGGGCGGAGAAGATGATCGGGGTGGGGAAGGCGTATCTCCAGCTCACGGTTGTGACTGCGGCAAAGCAAATAGCGAGCGCCCAGGCAATGCCTCGTACTCGTGCCAATATCGCTGGCGGTAGATTGCTGAGCAGCCAGGCCAATACCGCCGCGAACACAAGAAAGACGGACAAATAAAGTCCGAAGGCGCTGAAGAAGTCCCAATAGGTGCGGGTGAAGCCTTGCGCGTTGAAGGGTACGGAGCGCATGAGCGCAAGGACCGCGTCCGCTCCCCATTCAGGAACATTCTGGCGAAAGCCAAGGGTGTGGCCGGCGGCAAATAGCAGCATAAGAACCGAAGCGATTCGGTAAAAGATGGGCGGTTTCACTTGCTGCCTCCTGATGATGGGTGGAGGAAGATCATCTGGCCCTGCGACGGGAGTTGCGATCCTGCTCGCGTTCCCAGTTTTTGTAGGACTCGGGAATTGCGTCTTCTGCGGCGGGAGGTTGGCCTCCCTTGCGATGCAGCAGCGCAGTGGCTTTGTCGATTCGGTTCTGCGTGGGGGGGCGACGACGTGCGATCCACGCCTCCGCCGCAACGTCGGGGGCGTTGACGAGGAAGCGCATGAGGCCGGTGCCTTTGGCACGGGCGGCGCGTTTACTGAAAAATTTGGCTGCTTTGGTCATTTGCGCACCACAAACAGTATAGGTGGGCTGGGGATGGGGCGGGGGCGGTTTTGAGGGGGAGATTGGGCGGGAGGGGTCGCTTCGGGGATGCAGGGAACAGGGATCAGGGAACAGGGAAGGGCGGGGCAGGAGGGATTCGCGAGCGAATGGCTACCCCCATTCATGCGATAAGACCGCATGAATGGGGGTCACTCTTGTCCAAAATAGGTTTTGAGCGGCGGCGGTAGAACTCTGTTACGGTTTGCGTTGAGAGACGTAAATCCGCATCGGGAGGACCACCGCCGCCATGACACGAGTATCCAGCATTTTCAGCCAGATGTTGCAATTGTTTTCCCGCCACGAGTTTGAGCGGGTTGTGGCCGAGCACCGGGCGGAGCGCCATGCCCGCGGTTTCACCTGCTGGGGCCAGTTCGTGGCCATGTTGTTTTGCCACTTGGGACGGGCGCAGTCGTTGCGCGAGATCTGCGGCGGGCTGGCCGCCAGCGAGGGCAAGCTGCGGCATCTGGGACTGCCGGAGGCGCCCTCGCGCTCCACCCTGGCCTACGCCAACCAGCACCGGCCGTGGCAACTTTACCGGGGCGTGTTCTATCAACTGCTCGGACGCTGCCGCGAAGTGGCTGGAGGTCATGGGTTTCGATTCAAGAACAAGCTGCTCTCGCTCGACGCCACCCTGATCGAGTTGTGCGCCACCGTCTTCGACTGGGCGCAGTACCGGCGCACCAAGGGGGCCGTCAAGCTGCATCTGCTGCTCGATCATCAGGGCCTGCTGCCCAGCTACGCCGTGGTCACCGAAGGCCGCGTGCACGAGAGCCGCATCGCCGCCACCCTGCGCTTCGATCCCGGCACCATCGTGGTCTTCGACCGAGGCTACAACGACTATGACTGGTTCGCCGTCCTCGACCAGCAGGGCGTCTTCTTCGTCACCCGCATGAAGGACAACACCGATTACGGCGTGCTGGAGCGCCGCCCGGTCCCTGAACGCGGCCCCGTCCAGCGCGATGAGATCGTCTTCCTCTACAAGCTGGCCCGCGCAGACCGCGACCTGTTCCTGCGCCGCATCGAGGTCTGGGACGAGGCCCAGCAACGCACCCTGGTCTTTCTCACCAACCATCGTCCTTCGCGCCTCCACCATCGCCGCAATCTATAAAGAGCGCTGGCAAATAGAACTCTTCTTCAAGGCTCTCAAACAGAACCTGCGCATCAAGACCTTCGTCGGAACCAGCGCCAACGCCCTGCAGATCCAGATTTGGACCGCATTGATCGCCATGCTATTGCTCAAATACCTGCAACTGCGCGCCCGCTTCGGCTGGAGCCTGTCCAATCTGGCCGCCCTGCTGCGCCAGCAACTGTTCGTCTACCGTGACCTGTGGGACTGGATCGATCAGCCGTTTCAACCTCCGCCTCAACTCGCCCGCCTCGCCCAACAAATCCCGCTGGCTTGGGGTCCTAACTTGGACAGCAGAATGGCAACCTCAACCTGCAACTCCTAAAACCAGACCAGAAATGCCCCATTTCCCACTACTCCCGTACCTCCACCCCGGCTAATTTGGACAGCAGT
>CAWCWC010000007.1:0-498514 GCA_963799175.1 uncultured Acidobacteriaceae bacterium
GCGTGGTCCTGGTGGTCGCATGTCCCCTTGATCTTCACCTGCTTGCCGTTGAGCAGAAATCCCTTGTCCGCATCGAATTTCAATGTGCGGATGCCGAAGGTCGCATCGTCGCGGTCGACGGCCTTGCCGTCCACCACCAGGGTGCTCACGGCGCGATAGAGATTGGGCGACTCGCAGGACCACAGCGCCGGCTTCGCAACCGTGGCTTGCAGATCGAAGGTATGTGTGTTGCCGGAGGCAATCGAAGCCGGTTGGGAGACCGCCGTGACCACCGTCTTGCCCGACGCATCCAGCAGTTCCGCATGAATTCTCCCTGAAACCGGGGCATCGCTCTCATTGGTAACTTCAGTAGATACAAATACGGTAGCAGGAGCGGAACTTGTAACCACTCCTATAGCTTTTGCGAATTCCGTGCGCACATAGTTGCCCCAGCGCGCGATGTGTACCGGCGCGGTCTTGGTGAGCCATGTGTGGCGATAGATGCCAGCGCCCTCGTAGAACCATCCCTCGTCCAGTGTGGCGTCTACGCGCACTACCAGCACGTTGTTGCCCGGCGCTGCGTTCCCGGCCTCGCTCCGGCCGGCACGTCGGCGCTGCCAAAGTTGGCAAAGTCGGTCAGATCGAGGCTCAACGGTGCGTAACCGCTCATGTTTTCGGCCATGTAGTAGCCGTTGAAGAAGACGGTGGAGTTGCGGAAGATGCCGTCGAACTCCACGCAGATGCGGCGGCCCGCGTCACTGGCCGGCAACACGAACTCGCGCCGGTACCAGCCGATGCTGGTCTCGGGATACTCGCGGCCAAGCGGCTTTGCGCCATGGCCCACCAAGGCCGCGTTATTGACGAAGGGCAGGTCGATGGCCCAGTCGTGTGGCAGGTCGATCTTCTGCCACGCGGACGCGTCGAAGCGCGGTGAAGCTGGCCCATTCACCTGGCCCGCCTTGGCGAAGAGGCCCGAGCCGGGCTCATCTTGCCGAAGCCAAAGTCCTTAACTGGGTCGCCGGCATTGCCCAGGGCGAAGCGCCAGCCGTAGTCCAGCAGAAGCCGCTCGCGCAGCGTGTTCGGCCCGTTGACCCCAGGCAGATTGGCGCCCATCTGCGCGAAGATTGGGGCCCATTTGTTGTCGCGATTCGCCCGCCTCGGCCAGCAGTCCTTGCCCGTCATCACTCCGGCCGATGCCGCCAGGCCAGCCTTCACCAGATCCCGTCGCGTCCACTTCGCCATCTCAAAAATCCTCCAGGCTCTCGCGCCTCCGGCTGCTTTGCTTTCGCCACAGTGCGCGCGATATCCACTTTACAGCGTGCAGATGATGAGGATTACGCGGGTACTAGAATGACTGGAAATTGAGCGCATGAACGATGGATTAGAATCCTGATCTGCTGTTACGCCGGAGAAAAACGCGAAATACGGAAAATTTGTCAACGATGTTGCTATTGATCTTGGTGTTTTCGATTTTGGCAATGATAAGGTTGTCTGGCATTACACGAATGGTGAAGGTCTTCTCGGGAGGATATGCAGACCTCGACACTCCATGCAACACAAGTCGCTTCTCTAAACGATTCAAACGAAACAACGTATGCAACCGAACCTTTCGTGGACGCTGTTAAGCAGGTCATAACAAAACACTGGACAGCCTCGCGCTGTCGCGTTCTTGAATGAGGTCCTTGAATTTGTTAAAGAGGACAATCGTCATTCAACACATGGAACGAGCAAGTTTTTTGTCGTTTGCTTCAGTGAAGATGAAGATGAATTGTCACAATGGAATCGCCCTATGGGCGGCCTAACGGATACGCAATCGGCTTCAAAGCAGGAGGTCTGTTGCGAGAGGGCAATAGTAGGCTCTACAGAGTCGTCTATGATCGTGACAAACAACTACTAGCTACAAAGAAAATCGCGGAAGCAACGTTGGATTTCTACATGAAAGGGTTAACGAAAAGCATATGAAAATTGAAAACTATGGGGCAGGGAGTTCTTTTACTACTTCGAATGAATGGGTCTCGGCTCGCCGCTCGCGAAGGACAATAAATGGCGGGCCGAGAATGAATATCGGATTGTCCATGAACTGAAGGTTGCTGAATTTCCGAACGTCAGGTTCAAGCAACGGCAAACTATGCTCGCTCGTTATATTCCTCTTGACACGTCATATTGGGTTAAACGTAGGTCACAGCTTCTACCAATAGCCAAAATTTGGGTTGGCCCCAGCAGAACAAGAGTTTAGCAGGGTAAGGGTTAACCTGCAGTTGGAACAAATGGGTTTTGCCGGTGTGCGGATTAAATTCTCAACACTCACCCTTACCAGACCATAGAGTTAGCTAAACAAAGCAAAGGCGCAACCATTGGGGTGCACCTTGCAGGATGAAACTGAGTGTGATCCTAGATGGAGCTCATGTTGTGCAGGAACTCCTGGTTGTTGCGGGTCTTGGCCAGCTTGTCGGTGAGCAGTTCCATGGCCTCGACCGGGGAGAGCGGGTTGATGACCCGGCGCAGAATCCAGGTGCGCTGCAGCTCTTCCTTGGGGATCAGCAGCTCTTCCTTGCGGGTGCCGGAGCGCTGGATGTCGATGGCGGGGAAGACGCGCTTGTCCACCAGCTTGCGGTCGAGGATGACCTCCATGTTGCCGGTGCCCTTGAACTCCTCGAAGATGACCTCGTCCATGCGCGAGCCGGTATCGACGAGGGCCGTCGCGATGATCGTGAGGCTGCCGCCCTCCTCGATGTTGCGGGCCGCGCCGAAGAAGCGCTTGGGGCGTTGCAGGGCGTTGGAATCGACGCCGCCGGAGAGGACCTTGCCGGAGGGCGGAACGATGGTGTTGTAGGCGCGCGCCAGGCGGGTGATGGAGTCCAGCAGGATGACCACGTCGCGCTTATGCTCGACCAGGCGCTTGGCCTTCTCGATAACCATCTCGGCCACTTGGACGTGGCGAGCGGCGGGCTCGTCGAAGGTGGAGCTAATGACCTCGCCTTTGACGCTGCGCTGCATGTCGGTGACTTCCTCGGGGCGCTCGTCGATGAGCAGGACGATCAGGACGACCTCGGGGTGGTTCGTGGTGACGGAGTTGGCGATGGACTGCAGCAGCATGGTTTTGCCGGTGCGCGGCGGAGCGACGATGAGGCCGCGCTGGCCCTTGCCGACCGGGGTGAGCAGGTCCATGACGCGGCCGGACATATGCTCGCGGTCGGTCTCCATCTTGATCCGTTCTTCGGGGTAGAGCGGGGTGAGGTTGTCGAAGAGGATCTTGTTCTTGGTCTCCTCGGGAGACTCGAAGTTGATGGCCTCGATCTTGACCAGGGCGAAGTACTTCTCTCCCTCGTGCGGCGGGCGGACGTTGCCGCTGATGGTGTCGCCGGTCTTGAGGTCGAACTTGCGTATCTGCGAAGGCGAGACGTAGATGTCGTCTGGCCCGGGCAGGTAGTTGTAGTCGGGTGAGCGCAGAAAGCCATAGCCGTCGGGCAGGATCTCCAACACGCCCTCGGCGAAGATGTGGCCCTCTTTTTCGGATTGGGCCTGGAGGATCTTGAAGATGAGGTCCTGCTTGCGCAGGCCGCTGGTTCCGGCGATGTCGAGGCCGCGCGCCAGCTTGGTAAGCTCGGCGATATTGTGCTCTTTAAGTTCTGAAATTGTCATATTTACCTGAATTTTCGGGGGATTTAGTACTGAGGAGGGGAGTTGCCGGGAGGGGTACGCCGGACGTAATATGCTGGATAGAAGAGGGGCCGTGCGGAATGCCGGAGCAGCTTATGGAATGCTATGAATTATACGCTTGGGGGAGGCGTATATAGTGCAGGGCGGGAGGAAGGTGCGCAGGGCCGCGCGGGTCAGGCCGCGCGGCGTTCCTCAAGGCTGTCGATGTTCGTCTCTGACGCTGCATCCATGGGAATTGTGTCCTTGAAGCGGTCGAGCACTTCGTTGGTGGTGTCCTGTAGCCGGGTGTTGGGCTTGTGCAGCTTGCGCGTCGCCTTGGAGGCAAGCTGGCAGAGCTCGTAGCGGTTGGTGACGTGAGTGAGAGCTCCAAAAATAAGGTCTGAGCGCATAATAGTTCCTTTCGTTTCGTCGCAGCGAAGGGCTTGGTTACGGACGGGCCTGCCATCGACTTTGGTAGGACCGCGATGTTTATACTCTCTAAACTAATGAATCAAAAAAACTTGATGCAATAATTCCCATGGTTGCTGAAATCGCCACACCCCATAATTCGATGCCAGGATTTGGGTGATGGCTGCGTTTAATTCAAAAGTTATATATTGCCGAGGTGCGTTCTTTAGGCAGCGCTTGAGTGTGGCGCATAATCCCGCGCTCGTTGGATGACAATCTGACATTTCCTGCGATTCGGAGCAGATTGCGCTCCGGAGAAACAAAAGCACAGGCGAGACAATATTACTGGGAACCCGCCTTAAGCTCTTCCGCGCGTCTGGCCTGTGCAGAACAGCTTCCTACACAAGAAACATAAATGGTCTGACTGGCCGAGTCAATACTTATTTTGGGAAGTTGTTGAATTTAATCTTCCATAAACAGTAGAATCTGACATCATAGACTGTCAAGAGTCGCTTGAGTAATCCGGCGAGCAGAGCGTTATGGGAGTATACGATTGATTTCATGCATCTTACTGGCTTGGTTGAATCTGATTGCTACTCGCCGGTGAGGGATTGTGAAGAGTTCCGGAGCCAGGTTCGAACACTGTGGTCTATGCCCAGTAACTACGGTCCAAAGTTCGGTACTGGATAGCCTCGGCGATGTGCTTGACGGCGATGTCGGGTTCACCCCCGAGGTCGGCGATGGTGCGAGCGACCTTGAGGATGCGATCATGGGCGCGGGCGGTAAGGCCCTGCTGCTGCATGGCCCGCTCCAGCAGGCGTTCGGCGTCGGGGGAGAGATCGCAGAAGGTGCGGACCTGTTGGGTGTTCATTTGCGAGTTGGAGAAGATGGGTTTGGCCGAGGACTTGGCTGTTGCTTTGCCGCGTTCGGGCTGGCCATTCAACGGGACGGCGAAGCGGACGTGCTGGCGCTCGCGGGCGGCCAGGACGCGAACGCGAATCTCTGCCGAGCCCTCGGCGGAGGCCCTTCCGCGCAGCTCTTTGTACTGCACGGCCGGTACCTCGATGTGGATGTCGATGCGGTCCAGCAGCGGGCCGGAGACCTTGCTGACGTAGCGCTGGATCATGGGCGGCGTACACATGCACTCGCGCGACTTGTCGTTGAAGTAGCCGCAGGGGCAGGGATTCATGGCGGCGGCCAGCATGAAGCGGGCGGGGAAGGTGAGGCTCATGGCGGCGCGCGCGATGGTCACTGTGCCGTCTTCCAGCGGCTGGCGCAGGACTTCGAGGACATTGCGGGGAAACTCCGGCAGCTCGTCTAGGAAGAGCAGGCCGTTGTGGGCCAGCGAGACCTCGCCGGGGCGTGGGATCATGCCGCCGCCAATCAGTCCGGCGTCGGAGATGGTGTGGTGGGGCGAGCGGAAGGGCCGATGCGTCACCAGGCCGCGGTCGGCGTCCAGTACGCCTGCGACGGAGTGGATCTTGGTGGTCTCCAGCGCTTCTTCAAAACGCAAGGGAGCGAGGATGGACGGCAGGCGCTTGGCCAGCATGGTCTTGCCGGAGCCGGGCGGGCCGATCATCAGGATGTTATGTCCACCGGCGGCTGCGACCTCCAGCGCGCGCTTGGCCACTTGTTGTCCGCGCACGTCCTTGAAGTCGTAGGGGAATTGCTTTAGCTCGTCGAGCAGGGTGGCAGCCTCTATGCGCAGAGGCTTGGCGTGCAGCGTGCCGAGGAAGGCGGAGTTGAGCAGCTCGCGCACCTCGCTGAGCGTCTGCACAGGATAGACATCCACGCCCTCCACGACCGCTGCCTCGCGCGCATTGGAAGCCGGGATAACGAGGTTCTTGATGCCGGCGGCGCGGGCGGCGATGGCGATGGGCAGCATTCCCTGCACCGCGCGCAGCGTGCCGTCGAGGCCGAGCTCGCCAACCAGAAGGAAGTTGGAGATGTCCTTGATGTGCAGCCCGCCGTAGGCTCCTAGAATGCCGATTGCGATGGGCAGGTCGAAGCCGGAGCCTTCTTTCTTGATGTCGGCGGGCGCGAGGTTGATGGTAATGCGGGTGGGAGGAATGTCGAAGCCGGAGTTGCGGATGGCGGAGCGCACGCGGTCGCGCGATTCGCGCACGGCGGCGTCCGGCAGGCCTACGGTGCTGAATTCGCTCTTCTCAAGAATGACGCCGGAGAAGTCGACCTCCACGTCGATGATGTGGGCGTCGATGCCGTAGACGGCGGCGCTGCGTGCTTTGAAGAGCATATTGGCGACCGAGGCTCTGCGTGAAAGCGGACGGAATGAGTCTAGCACCATGGCGGATTGCAAGCCGCGGCGGTCAGCCAGTCGGTGGTGTCCTAATTTGATTCTTTGCCGGTTTTCGGCCATCTTTTATGGCATGGAAAACCGTACCCCAAAAATTGCTGGACATGCCCCGATCCCGGTGGGAGGATTAAGGGCATGGACGAAAATCCAAACAAGCCGCCTTCGCAGCATAAAAAATTTTGGACAAGAGAGCGTTTCCTTGCGCTCGGGACGGCAGTCGTTATGACTATTGCCCTACCTATCTCTATCGACCAAGGATACTTCCGGTACAACGCTTATGCGTTGCCCATTCTCGGATTGCTCGCGGCAATCCTATATATCGCATTGTTCCTAACTATACCCGCAGTGAAAGATTACGCTCGTAAAATTTATGCAATAAACCGTGGGGTCGCCACGATTCACGGAACCCTTCTGTTAGCGATATTACTGGGAGGTATGACAGTTGGATTCCGGGCTGCATTGAACAAGAGCAACTCACATGTTGAGGAAACACGTCAAGAAGATGCAGCCGCTAGAGCAGCACAGAACTCCCCGCCTACGTTGAGTGCTTCCCAATCCTCAAGCGCACCAGGGCGAAGAAAAACCGTCCTCTAAAAGCCCGCCTAAGCCTACTTCGTTTGCGCAGCCTCACGCCGTCGTATTGCAACCACCTAAACAAAAACAAGAGGCTGTTCCAACACAGGAGAACCCTAACCTCGCTACAAATACTACAACTCTCAAGGAGACATCTGCGGAGCCAGGATCATACACGAGCAATGATATGTCTATGGCTTCCTTTGGGCTAATAAATCCAGTTATAAGTGAATGGTCACAAAATTCATTTGATACGAAAGATGAGAACACTCCATATGGCGTCAGAGTGACAATCAACTACGCTCCGATATATACACGTTACGTGATTGTGTGCGACTCAAATATCATCGATGCCTCTACTCCTCTGAACTCATCCACGGTGATGTCGGGAGAAAATATCAACGGAAACACAATAACATTTACCGTTGAACTAAATCTGACCGGGATGATTTTGCGAAGTCCAGAGGACACTACTCCTGTGGGCGGAATCTCTGTCTATTTACACTCTGCCCATCCAATAAAAGTTGAGAAAGTCTTGCAATCACTACTGTCCGGTTAAAGGTTAAACAGAATCAGTTGGTTGCAGGAATCGTATAAATCGGATTGGGAGTCGGTTGCCTGAAGTGCCTGCAATATGGGCGTTTTCTCGAAAAGCGTGAGGCTGAGAATCTGTAGGATTTGGTACAAGCTGGCCTCCAGCCCCAGTTGCTTGCGGACGATGGCGACCAGCACATACACACTCACCGCGATCCAGATTTGGGTCTTCACCGCGTTCTCGCTGGTGCCGTAAAAAGCCTTGATCCGCAGGTGCTGTTTGATCCACTTGAAGAAAAGTTCCACCTGCCAGCGCTGCTTGTAGATGCGAGCGATGGTCAGCGCGGGAAGGGTGAAGTTGTTGGTCAGGAACTTCAACCGCTTGCCGGTCTCGGCGTCGTAATAACTCACGCGCCGCAGCGCGTCCGGATACACCGAGGCCGATTCTATCGACGACAAAAGGACGGTCTGATCCGAGCGCACGCCAGTACTCTTGTCTACTGTATGCGAGTAGCGCCGTTCGAGCAGCACGTTGGATTTGGTGCGCACCACGAAGAAGGCCGAGCTGAGTGTGAAGTTATAAAGCCGCGCAAAGTCGATGTAAGCACGATCCATTACATAGAAGGCCCCCGTCTCCGGAAGTATCTCGTCGAGGAGGTTCACATCATGCACATCTCCGCTGGTGACGCGGATAAACGTGGGGATGTTGCCGTGCAGATCCAGCAGCGTGTGCATCTTGACGGCGGCTTTGTGCCTGCGAAACTTCGCCCACGGAAACAGCGACAGACATAGATCGATGGTCGTCGAATCCAACGCATACAGGCTCTGATCGAGATCGACACCCATCGGCTCGCGAGCATACAGATCGCGTGCGGTGGCAATCAATGTTTGCGCGAAGTCGGCAAAGATGCGCCAGTCCCGCGATTCGTTGGCGTCGGCCAGCGTCGAGCGCGCCACGCTGGTGCGGAAACCCATGTGGTACAACTTGCTGCCCACCGAACGCAGGCAAATCTCAATGTCGCGCAGACTCTCGCGATAGGTCAGTTGCGCGAAGGCCATCGCCAGATACTGGTCCCAGCAGGAGAAGTTTTTCGCGTAGCGATCTCCGCCGTAGCGGGCCACGCATTTCTGGAATTGCTTGTGAGGCAGATAATCGATCAGTTGCGCAAACACCATCCGGCCAGAGTTCATCCCGCATTGTTGCCCCTCCGAACCCTGCCGCCAAGCACCTTTTCGCCCCCGGCGATTTCAAATCGTTCCCGGCGCCAATACTGCGTATCCCGCTGGCACTCAATCGCTTACACCAACCTCACATAATTTTCCCCGGACAGCAGTAACTTGAATATACATCTACGCAGCCGTGAGTTTTCCGTATTTCCACTGTACTTCATATTCCCCCAGCCATCTCGCCACAGACCGCAGTACAAGCAGCCATCATGCAGGAGATACAAAGCCATGCCAGACCCCAAGCCTAAGCCAAAGAAAGTCGGTCGTCCCGCACTGCCAAAGGGAAGTGCTAAAGCTGAGACGCTGCGCATTCGGGTCACGCCAGCCGAATTGCGCACGTTTGCAGGACTGGCGAAAGCGAGGAAGCAAACAGTCTCAGAGTGGGATTCGCAGCACGTTGAATGCAGCATTGGAGGCTTCGAGGGATGGAAAATCAAATTAGGACACTACCAGCCAGTCGGTGGGACTTTATTGCAATTTCGCCGATGATCCCCTTCCCATCCTGCATCCCATTAACTGACAGAACGTGTTGGACAGGATCGGACCCCGGAGACAGCGATGAAAGTTACTACGAACCGTAGGCGAACGAAGCTCTTCAACTGGATGCGGAGTGGAATGCTTCTGCTCGCCTTCGCTTGCATGATGAATGAGGCGGGAAAGGCGCAGAGTGCTGCGGCGAAGACTGACGGCGCTGCGGTGAACGATATTGACGCTCCGCCGGTCTCCCTCTCGCCCACGGCAACTGCCGGGCAGCGGACCGATCAGGCGTGGAAGATCCTGACCGATGCGGCGGGTGACGTAAAACGTATGCAGACGCAGACGCGGATTCAGGCCCTGGCGGCGCTTAGTTTGCTGCGCTGCCCGCGCTCGGCGAAGATGATCGTCGATGTGATGACCGATCCCGACGTGGACATACGCACTGCTGCGGCACTGGCGGCCGGGCAGACCGGAGACCCCAACCTGACCACCAACCTGCGCAATCTGTTGGACGACAAGGAGCCGCAGGTCGCGTTCGCCGCGGCGATGGCGCTGTGGAAGATGGGCGACAAGTCCGGCGAGGACATTCTGCTGGCGGTGGTGGATGCAGAGCGCAGCGCGGGACCGACCGCGATGCACGGGACGGAGCACAAGATCGACAAGGACCTGCATGATCCGAAGATGTTGGCTAAGCTGGGCGTTATGCAGGGCGCGTCGATGTTTCTGGGGCCGTTCGGCTACGGGATCACGGCGTTCGAGTTTATCCACCAGAGCGGCGGCGACATGACACGGGTCGCGGCGATCGAACAGGTTTCGCAGGAGAAGACGGAGCCGATCCACAAGGAGTTGATAGCAGCGCTGGCAGACAAGGACCCTGCGGTGCGCGCGGCGGCGGCCAAGGCGCTGGCCGGCTACCACGACCAGTCTACGTCGAATGCGATCTATCCGCTGTTTGCGGACAAGAAGTATCCGGTGCGGCTGACCGCGGCGGCGGCCTACCTGCGGACGACGGGAACTCCGGGGCCACTGCTTCCGGCCATTGCCCGTGGCTCGAGGACCGGGCGCTAGAGCATTTTCGGAATTGTCATAGACCTGTATTATTGTCATTCCGCAGCGAAGCGGAGGAATCTGCTTTTGCTCGCTCCACGACGGGCTACACCATTACCGAAAATGCATTAATTCGGCGTGGGCGTTTTAGAGACTTGGTCAACTACCACGGTTTCGACGGTCACCTTGCGCGGCTCCAGTTTGAGGCCGAGTTGTTCGACAGCATCGAAGATGGTACCTCCTGGAACGTCGTCATTCTTCCAGGTCTCGATGGTGACCTTGTATTTTCCAGTCAAACCGGTCTCGTCAACCACAGGTGCTCCGGCAGGTAGCACCAGTTGGGCAGCCAATTCTTCGGTGGTGATCGATTTCCACGATTGTGTGTTGAATGCCCCCACGGCTGCAATTTTCTCTTGCGTACGCTCGTTCGTGGCCGCCAGGCCCGACTGCAACTTCTGCATGTTCTGAGCTCTCTGCTCCTCCTCGGTGAGCCCTTGCGTAGGAATGGGCGGCGGCTCAGCGGGTATCAGCTTGGGCCCATTCTTGCCCACCGTCAGTGCAAAGCCCTGCTCAGTCTGCGTAGTGTGATGGATTTTTAGACCGAAACGTTCTTCGAGCAGCGATTGCAGCATGGCATTCAACTCTTCCTTAGGAGTGCCAACGGGCACTGTGGCTTCGATATCGAAGACCTGATCGGAAAGCCAGGCCGGGCCGGAAACCTGGGTGGTACGCACGCGGTAGGCAGCGGCAATCAGGTCGAGCAATGCCCAGTTCTGTAGACGGACACGGTCCCGGCCTATCATCGGAATCTCGCCAGGCCGCCGCACGTTTCGCGCGAATTCTCGCGATACCTGAAGCAGGCGGCGGTTGTCAATCACCGCCGGCTTCACCGATGCAACTTCGAACTGCGGTCTGGTGAACGGGGTCTGCGCATGCAAGGTTGTGCATACCAAGGCTATCGCCGCGCATAAGGCATACCGCATCGTCAACCTCCTCACGCTGCTTTGACGGTTGGGCCACATCTCAGTAAGCCATAATAACCCTGCATGTCACGGAACACTCAATGACTCAGAAGCGAGACATAGCTCACCCTCAGCCAATTCTGCCATGTTTCATTTGACCCACGATCATAAACGACTTACAGTTCAGTTATGGCGGTGCAGCTCAAACCCGAGCAAGAGCAGGAACTGAACGCGATTGCGGCACAGGGTGGTTTGTCTGTGGATGAGCACGCGCAGAGAGCCATTGAGCAGTATCTCCTCTGGCACAAAGATTTTGTTGCCGCCGTCAAGGTCGGTCTTGCCGAGGCGGACCGCGGGGAATTGCTGGAACACGAGGAAGTCGTCGAACGCATTGAGCGATTGCTGGCTTCCTGATGCGCATTCGGTGGACGAAGTCCGCGGTAGCCGACCTTGAATCGATTGTCAACTTCATACGGACCGATAACGCCGAAGCAGCGTACGGCGTGGGACGGGAGCTCTATTCTGCGGCTGAATCGCTGAGCAGTATGCCGCGTCGCGGTCGCGTCGGACAGGTAGAGGGCACGCGAGAGTTGGTCCTTGCCCGATTGCCCTACATCATTGTTTATCAAGTTTTAGAGCGGTACGTTGTGATCGTCCGCGTACGCCACGCGGCTCAGGAGTGGCCACCGACTTAAAAAGACGCGATCAAATTTATTCCGCCCTGGGCTGCGTACGATAGAAAGTGCAGCCCACAGCGTGTCATCTCGCGGATAATAGTAGTCAGGCCATGGATTTTCTGACGCAGTACAAGAACGCGCTGTTTCTGATTGCGGTTCTGCTGGCGCAGGCGATTGCGCTGGCGGTGCAGGTGCGCAGCCCGCTGGATCCCGCGCAGCCGGATGGTCCCAGCGTGAGGCTGATCCGTTTGTGGGCCATGACCGCGGTGACGCCGATGGAGCGGGCGACGCACGCCATCGGCTACGGCGCAGGCCATGCATGGTCGGATTACATCGACCTGCGCCATGTACGCCAGCAAAACAAAGACCTGCAGCAGCAACTGGCGCGGGTGCGCGTTGAAGAGGCAGCGATTGCGGAGGACGCGCTACAGGGCCGGCGTCTGCAGGCGATGCTGGGATTCCGTGAGAGCTATGTCGGATCGACCGTGGCGGCGCAGGTGATCGGGGCCAGCGGAAGCGAGCAGTCGCACATACTGACCATCGACAAGGGATCGAGCGACGGGTTGAGGCCGGACATGGCGGTGATCACCCAAGACGGCGTCGTGGGCAAGCTGCGCGACGTCTTCCCAACCACCGCGCAGGTGTTGGAGATCAACGACCAAAGCTCGGGCGCGGGAGTGTTGCTGGCCAGCACGCGCATCCGCGCGATCCTGCGCGGCACGCTTACCGGGCGGGTGCAGATCGGCAACCTGACAGCGGACTCGCGCATTCAGCGGGGCGAGCAGGTCCTGACCTCAGGCGGCGACCAGGTGTATCCGCGGGGGCTGCCGGTGGGCGTGGTGGAGAGTATTGACCCCGACCCGGACCACCAACCGTATACCGCCATCCGGGTGAAGCCGGCGGTGGACCTCGACCGGGTGGAAGAGGTGCTGGTGATCACAGGCACGCAGCCGGACATGACCCTAGGCGCACAACAGGACCTGACGGCCGCGGCGGCGCAACATGCGGCCGACCTGAGTGCGGAACGGTTGCCTGGCATCTACGACGATCAGACACCAGGGGCCGTCGGCGCCAGTGGAGCTACTGCGGCGACGGGAACGCCGGCGCAGGCGGCCAACGCTCCGACCGTGACTCCGCACCCGCTGCCCATCTTGCATCCGGACCGGTTCAGCAGCGGATCGACTCCGCCCGCCGCTGAGATGACGCCGGGCGGCGCGAATTCCGCGCAGCAGCCGCCATCACCGACATCCCAACAGCAGCCGGAGGCGACGAAGTGATGGTCACACGCAGCTACATGTCGCGCCGCGAGGTCGAGCAGCAGAGGTTCTCCATGCCCGTGACGGTGCTTGTGCCGTTGGGCGCGGTCCTGTTGCAGGTGCTCCTGCCCAGAGTGTTTGCCGGGCTGGCGATCCTCGATCTGCCCTTTGTCGTGACCCTGTTCTTTGCCATCAGCCGGCGCAGTCCCATCGCGGGGACGGCAACCGGCGCGGCCATCGGGCTGCTGCAAGACGTGTTGACCGGACAGCCCATCGGTGTCAACGGCATGGCGAAGTCGTTGATCGGCTACGCGGGAGCGAGCCTGGGAAGCCGGATCGATGTGGAGAACACAACCACGCGCGCCCTGCTGGCCTTCGGTTTTTCCCTGGTGCAGAGCGTCCTTTTGTACCTGATCGAGCGCCGCCTGCTTGGCATCCGCGCCTTTCACATGTTGTGGCTGCACGAGCTGCTGCGCGCGGCCGCGAACACCGCGCTGGCGCTGCCGGTGTGCTTCCTGCTGGACCGAACCAAGCACACGGAGTAGACATCGCGGTCTCCGGACAAGGCCGGTAGTTGCGCTGGGCGCGGCTATTCCCGATGGATGGAAGAAGTACACTGAGGACAGCAGGACATGCAACATGGCGCTTATTTCTAAAACCGAACGCAGCAGCGACCGCGACGAGAAGGTGTCGGCGAATAAACTGCACGCGACGCAGTACATCGTGGTGTTGGTGCTTGCTGTGCTGGCCGCGGGGATGTGGCGGCTGCAGATCCTGGGCGTGGACAGCTACCGCGTGCTGGCAGAGGCCAACCGCGTGCGCAAGGAACCGGTGCGCGCGCCGCGGGGCAAAATCTTCGACCGCGAGGGCCGCATCCTGGTAGACAATTATCCCTCGGTCTCCTGCTATCTGCTGCGCGAGCAGGTAAAGGACCTGCAGGCAGACATTCCGCTGATCGCGCGCGGACTCGATCTGCCGGTGGAGCAGATCCAGGCCACGCTGCGCCGCTATGCCAGTTCGCCGAAGTATGTGTCGATCCCGCTGAAGCAGGACATCACACAGGATGAGCAGGCCTTCATCGAGGCCCACCGCAATGAGCTTCCCGAGCTTGAGACCTTCGACGAGCAGCGCCGTCTCTACCCGCGCGACGGCTTTGCGGCGCACCTGATCGGCTATGTGGGCGAGGTCTCCGAGGAGGACCTGAACAGCTCGAAGTTCGACTTTTACGAACCGGGCGACGTGGTGGGCAAATCGGGCGTGGAGGAGACCTACGACGAAGTGCTGCGCGGCACGGACGGGTCGCGCGATGTGATCGTCGACAGCCATGGCAAGGAGGTTGGGCAGCTTGGTCAGCAGCTTGCCATTCCCGGCAAGGACCTGCGCCTCACCATCGACCTCGATGTGCAGCGTGCGGCCGAGCTGGCCATGGAGGGCCATAACGGCGCGCTGGTGGCCATGGACCCGCATACCGGGGAGATTCTGGCCATGGTCTCGCGACCGGCTTTCGATCCCAACCAGTTCTCCGTGCGCCTGACCAAGGACTATTGGTCGCAGATCGTCAACGATCCCGACCACCCCATGATGAATAAGGCGATTCAGGCGCAGGACGCGCCGGGCTCGACGTTCAAGATCATCATGTCGTTGGCGGGGCTGGAAGAGGGCGTTGCGCAGGACATGCGCGTGATGTGCAACGGTGGAGGCACCTTCTACGGCCGCTTCTTCGCCTGCGACAAGCATCATGGCATGGTCGACATCGAACACGGGATCGAGTGGTCGTGCGACACGTTCTACTACACCCTGGCGGAAAAACTGGGCATTGACACGATTGCAGGTTACGCGAACGAGGTTGGCCTGGGACAGAAGACCGGAGTCGACCTGCCCGACGAAGCAACGGGCACAATGCCCTCGACCGCATGGAAGTTGAAGACGCAGCACGAAAAGTGGTATGCGGGTGAGACGATCTCGGTGGGTATTGGACAGGGATCGGTGCAGGTGACGCCGCTGCAACTCGCCCGCGCGCTTGGCGGCATCGCCTCTGGTGGCGTACTGAAGCGTCCGCACGTGGTCTTCCCCGACGAGCTGCCGCCAGAGATGTCCTCAGCCATCGTCCAGAGCTTTCCCGGCAGCGGCGACCGCGTCATACCGATAACGCCGGAGAACTGGGAGACCATCACCGACGCCATGGCCGCGGTCACCGTCACGGGAACCGCCTCTGCGGTGCATCTGGAGGGCATCGACTTCGCGGGCAAGACCGGCACCGCTCAACTTGTAAACCACAGCATCGGCGGCAACAACCTTTTGACGGGAAATGCGCGCGCCAATGCCTGGTTTGTCGGCATGGCGCCCCGGCGCAATCCCGATATCGTCGTTGCTGTGCTGGCCGAGCATGGAGGCTGGGGCGCCGAAGCCGCAGCTCCACTCGCCGCGCAGGTCATCAACGCATTTGTGACGAAGCAGCGCCAGCGCGAAGGAAATATATTACGCCTGACCAATGCTTCCAAACCGGCAGCCAGTCCTGCGCACAATCCGAACGGCGTTCCCACCGCATCGGCAACTTCCGCAGTGCGCCCTGGGGTAGCGAACGCACCGGCAGTCAAGCAGCCTTAATCGTCCATTCCCTAACCTAGAGCCTACGCCATGTACCGCTTCTCCTCATTCCGCGACTTCGACTGGATGCTGCTGACCCTGGTATCTCTGATGTCCATCCTCAGCGTGCTGGAGATCAAGTCGGCGACGCTGCACACCAGGTTCCGCGGATTCGACCACAAACAGATCGGCTTTCTGCTGGTCGGCTTCCTTCTGATGTTCCTGATCTCGAGGATCGACTACCACCGGTTGGTGGGCATTGCGCCCTGGGCGTATGGCATCGGACTGCTGTCGCTGGTGGCGGTAAAACTGGTGGGGACAACGGTAGCGGGAGGGAAGCGCTGGATCAACCTCGGAGGCGGAGTCCACTTTCAACCGTCGGAGTGGGTGAAGCTGGCGTTGATCCTGGTAATGGCACAGTATTTCTGGGGGCTTGCCGGACGGAGGTTGGGCTGGGCCGATATCGCGAAGGCGTTCGCGCTGGTTGGCGTGCCGATGTATTTCGTGCTCAAGCAGCCCGACCTGGGAACCGCGCTGACCTATATACCGGTTCTCATCCTTGGCCTCTTTCTGGGCGGGATTCGACCGAAGCAGACGGCGGTTCTTCTATTGCTGTTTGTCCTGCTTGGGGGCGGGGCCTGGCTCAGCGGTAAGCGTCTGAAGCCCTACCAGATGGCGAGGCTAACCAGCTTCATCGATCCCGGCAGCGATCCGCGCCACACCGGTTATCAGATTCTGCAATCGAAGATCGCGGTGGGTTCGGGCGGCCTGTGGGGCAAGGGTACCAACCAGGGAACGCAGACCCAGGGCGATTTCCTGCCCATTCCGTACACCGACTTCATCTTCGCCGCCTTCTGCGAGGAGCATGGCTTCGTCGGCGGCGTGGGCGTCCTGCTGCTCTACTTTCTGATCTTGATGCGCCTGATCGAGAACGCGCAACAGGCCGCCGACATGCCCGGCGCATTCCTCGTGATGGGGGTGGTCGCCGTTCTGCTGTTTCAAATTGTGGTGAATATCGGGATGGTGGTGGGGCTGATGCCGGTGACGGGAATCCCTCTGCCTCTGATGAGCTACGGCGGTTCGTCAATCCTGTTCACCTTCCTGGCGCTGGGGATTGTGATGAACGTCCGCATGCGGCGCTTCGTGAACTGAGGGTTTGGTGATGAACTTGGATCAGTACCGGGGCTGAATGCCCAGAACAATACGCGCGCGACGATTTTGGTGCATACTGGAGTAACCCGGCTGTTTCACCCAGGCCGGTGCAGCCCCCGCTCCCGTTGGCGCATGGCGCCGGGTATGCGGCGTTCGATTTTTAGGTTTTTGAAGTTTTATTTTAGTAGAGGCCGGCCAGGCAGAGATCAAGTCCGATGGCCGGACAGGTTTAAAGGGAAATGATTGCATCCGGACGGCGAACGGCCCCGCCTCAAGCAGGTTCTGAGGTTGATTCGGTCACAAACTCCGCATGCCAGTGTTTGCTCGAAGCGTCTCAGGAGTCCTCGATCGCTTCCGGGTCCAACCAGATCGCACCCATCGTCGGTGCAATCCGGGCGCAGTCTGAGGTGGGTCATGACCCCTGCCTGCTCCCGCCGGTCTACACAGCTTCCTATTCTCCCACCCTGTCCGCACCTTCGGTGAGCGGCGCCTAGCAGCTAGCTAGCGTCCCTCCGATCCTCTCGCCTGCGCCTGCCGCTCGCACGTCCGGTCGTATAACCCGGAGCGGGCAGAAAGAGCAGGAACATGTCGAAAGAAATCTTTATCTCCAGCACGCCTCACGAGACGCGTCTGGCCATTGTCGAAGATGAAGCCCTCACCGAGATTTATTACGAGCGCGAGAACGAGTACACGCTCGCCGGATCGATCTACAACGGGCGCGTTACGCGCGTGCTTCCAGGTATGCAGTCGAGCTTTGTGGAGATTGGCCTGGAGCGCGACGCCTTCCTCTACATTACTGATTTTATGGAAGAAGCTCCCGACTCGGAGGAGTTCGACACCACCACGGCAGGAGACCGCGCAGCGCGTGCGCCGCGCCTGACCAACGGCGAGCAGTCTGGCGAATCGGGGGTACGTGGCGACCGTGGCGGCAGAGGACGCCGCGGCGGACGAGACCGCGATCGCAATCAGGAGCGTCAGGATGGCTCCGAAGCAGCGCCGCAACAACAGGACGGAGCTCACGGCGATGCGGCCGGAAACGATGCCACCCAGGCGGCGACCAGAGAGTTCAGCGACGCTTCCGAGATTGGCGAAGGAGCTCCCGGCACAGATGGAGGGCGCCGATGGCGCGGACGCCGCGGACGTCGCCGTGGGCGTGGAACCCCCGGTCAGGCAGGCGATGGGGCGGGTCCGGCAAGCGATACGATGCCGGAGAACTCCGCGCAGGGCTACTCCGAAGTACCGGGTTCCGACGACGACTCTTCGTTGCAGCCTGAGTCCAGTCTTGAGTTCGACGGCGAGGTCAGCGCGCAGTCTTCCACTCCAGTCGCCGGCCGTGGCGAAGCAAGCCCGCGCAGCGACCGCGAAAGACGCGACAAAGGACGCTACCGCGACGGTCAGCGGCGCGACGGACAACGGCAAGATCAGCGGCCACAACGTTTCCCTCGCGGGTTTGAGCCCACACGCAACCTCTACGGCGTAGACAGCGGGGAGCCCAGCGGCACTGGCCCCATCGCCAATGCCTATCCCGACGAGATCGAGGCTGGCGCCGAGCCGGTCATTCTGCCCGGCGAATCGCTCTCCAAGTACCGTAAGGGTGGCGAAGAGCAGGCCGCTCCCAAGCCCATGCAGGCGACACCGGGTTCGCTGGCCCCGCCGGCCAACCTATACACCCTTGCAGCCGGCTGGGACGGAGGTTCCGTTCTGCCCGGCGAGACGCTCTCACGGCGCAGCGGGTCAGATTCACGACCCGACTCGCGCGAGGGACGCAATCGTACTTTGCGCGACTTTGAGCGGGAGCCAAGACGCGATGGCCATCGCGACCGCGATGACCGCAGTGAAAGCCGACACGACAGCCGCACCGAACAGCGCAACGATGCTCCCATTGCTGCTGCTACCGCTGCCGCAATCCTGCAACAAGGATTTGAGCCTTCCACACCGTCGCCCATCGCGGAGACGGTTCAGGAATTCAATCGACACAGCGTCGCGGAAACACATGTCGCGGAGATTGCAGCGACTCCGGAAGCCTCCGTGCAGCACGTTCCGGGGCCGGTCGCTGTCGAAGCGCCGCAGCCAACACCGCAGGTTGAAGTGGAGTACGAACCGGAGAATGCCTCAGCCTCTTATCGTGTCGATCCCGTGCCGCCCAGCGAATTTCGCCAGAGCGCTCCAGTCCTGGAGCCAGTGCAGGAGCCAGTGCAGGAAGCGCAGCCGGGGCCTCAGCCTGAAGCTGCCGCTGAAGCCACGGCGGAGCCTGTCGCCACCGAACCCCATGACGTTACAGCAATTACTCCTAGCGGCGAGATGATCTCCGAGCCGCAGGAAGTTCTTCCGGTCGAGGCGCTGGCTGCTGTTGAGTCACTCACGCACGGCGAGTCAGGCTTCGCGCCGGGTCATGGAGTGCTGGCCGAGGAGTCCTTTGAGGAGGAAGATTCTGAGGCCCCAAGCATCCACGCCAGCTCCATCGAGGAGATCGATGACCTGGACGAAGAGACGGTGGAAGGAGCAACCGATCTGGGCGCCATGCTGCGCGAGATGTCCATCGACCAGATTACCCGCACCGTTCCCGAGTTGGAAGAAGAGGATGACCTCGAAGAGGACGAAGACTTTGAGGAAGACGACCTCGACGAACAGGACCTCGAGGAAGAAGACGAGGAAGACGACGAGGTGGAGGATCAAGAGCAGGAGGGCAGCGACGACTCTGAGCGGGGGGACCAATCCGGGGACAACCTCGATGAGGCAGCCCGCGCCGGCAACCAGTTCGAGGAGGCCCAGCTCGGCCAGGGCGCAGCAGCGAATCGCGGCGAAGCGCAGCAAGGCGCAGCGCGTACGGAACGCGGACGCGATGCGGATCGCCGCCCAGGTCGTCGCGATGGCCGTCGCGATGGACGGCGCGGGCGAGGGGACCGTGGCGAGCGCCCGCGTAGCACCGGTGGATCGGGAGACCGCCTCGGGCGCTTCGGACACAGTGGGGGCCATGGACGCGCTTCCATGCAATCCACCAACCTGCCGGCCATCAGCGACCTGCTCAAGCCCGGCCAGGAGATTCTGGTGCAGATCGCCAAGGAGCCCATCGCCAAGAAGGGCGCGCGCATCACCAGCCACATCGCGCTTCCCGGCCGCTTCCTGGTCTTCATGCCCACGGTGAACCACACCGGCGTCTCGCGCAAGATCGAGTCGGACGCCGAACGCCGCAGGCTGAAGGAAATTCTTCTCAGCGAGAAGGGCGACGCTACCGGCGGGTTCATCGTTCGCACCGCTGCCGAGGGAGCCAGCGAGGAGGAGCTGCGCAGCGACCTGCGCTTCCTGCTCAATCTGTGGGCAGACATCAAGGCGCGTTCTGAATCGTCCAAGTCGCCCGCCCTGATCTACCACGACCTGAACCTGATCGAGCGCATCCTGCGCGACCAGGTGACGGACAACTTCTCCGCCATCTGGGTGGACACAGAGAGCGAGTACGAGCGCGTGCTGCGCTTCCTGCAGCGCTTCCAACCGTCGCTGATCCGGCGCGTCAAGCTCTATATGAAGGACACGCCGCTCTTCGAGCAGTTCGGCATCACCGAGGAGATCAACAAGGCGCTGCGCTCGAAGGTGTGGCTGAAGTCCGGCGGGTCGATCGTGATCAACCAGACCGAGGCGCTGGTGGCCATCGACATCAACACCGGCAAGTACGTGGGCAAGACGGCGCGCCTGGAAGACACCATCGTCAAGACCAACCTCGACGCCATTCCGGAGATCGTGCGCCAGATACGCCTGCGCGACCTGGGCGGCATCATCATCATCGACTTCATCGACATGGACGAGCGCAAGAACCGCAACCGCGTGATGGCTGCCCTGGAAGACGAGTTGAAGCTCGACCGCGCACCGTCCAAGGTACTCCAGTTCAACGATTTTGGCCTGGTTGCCATCACCCGCAAGCGGGTCAAGCAGTCGTTGGAGAGGACGCTGTCGACCACCTGCGCCATCTGCGAGGGAACCGGAATGGTCAAATCGCCGGTCACCGTATGCAACGACATCTTCATCGAGATGCGCAAGATGCACAAGACGCTGGAGCGCGGCGACATCATGCTGCGGGTGCATCCGGAGGTGGTCAAACAACTTAAGTCGTCGGGCGCGAAGTGGCTGCTGGAGATGGAGGAGATGGTGGGTAAGACGATTCTGGTGAAGAGCGACCCTGCCCTGCATCCGGAGCAGTTCGATATCCACTAACATTCTCTCAGCGAAAAGTGATCCAAATTGCGCAATAGCGCGTCATACTTTAGCAATGAGAGGATAGGCTTGGGCCGGTGACATGCCGGCACAACAAACTCAGACGATTCGGGTTAGTAACCCCGAAGGACTTTGCACTCAAGAGGGAGTCATTAAAAAATGAACATCCACCGTAGTCTCTTCGGTATCGCGTGCCGCGCCGCGGCACTCAGCTTCCTGATGTCGGGAATAACAGTTCTGGCTCATGCTCAGCAGGCTGCATCCATCGTTTCGACCGTGAAAGCGCCGCTGATGCTGGCATCCGAATCCTCGGCCGGCCTCACTTCCGCGTCGTATAGTAGTTCGTCCTCTTCGGACGCCGCCGCAGCTTCCGATTCCGAGGCCAGCTTCAACCTTCTGGGAGGCTCGCAGCCTCCGCCGCGCCGCCGCTATGGCCGTCCCAACTACGCTAGCGGTAACAGCAACGCAGACGGCTCGGAGAAGTACACCTTCCTGGCCGGTGCTGGACTTTCCGGCCCGATCGGCAACACCCATAAGTATGAGACGCCCAGCTACGGCTTCCAGTTCGGCGGCGGTCGCAACTTCAACAAGGTCTACGGCCTGCTAATGCAATTCGACTACGACCACTTCGGCCTACAGGGCAAGACACTCGCAAATCAGGAATACCTCTACAATTACGGTGTACCTGTAGGGAGCCAGCTTAGCTCGCTCGATGGCAACAACCACGTCTGGTCGTTTACCCTCAACCCCACCTTCACTCTTTCCACCGAAGGCTCATTGGGAGCTTATGCCGTTCTTGGCGGCGGTTTCTATCACAAAGTTACCAACTTCACGATTCCTACGGTCGGCACCTACTGCGACTATTACTACGGCTGCTATCAATACTCGGCGAACCAGATGATCGACCACTACACCAGCAACGCCGCCGGATTCAATGGCGGCATCGGCCTCACCTACAAGTTCTCGAAGTTTTCCAATGAGAGGTTCTACGTCGAAGCGCGGTATGTGTTGTTGCTAAACCAGCAGCGCTACGGCATCACGTCCTCAAGTTCACCCGCTACTCTCAACTCCTACACCGGCTGGAACTACTATCCCCAGAACAGCAACCGCACCACCTATATCCCGGTGAAGTTCGGCATCCGCTTCTAAGCGGTCATAACTTGCGGCAAATAACACGAGGCCCGGCCAACCAGCCGGGCTTCGCTGTGCCTGCCACCAGGCATCCATGCGTCACTGGCAGGGATGGGCTACGCGATCCACGGGTTGACGACCGTGACGCCGCAGTGCAGAAAGTGCTTCTCGTTGCGTGTTGCAATCGAAAATCCTCTACTCGCGGCAATGGCGGCAATCTGTGCGTCCGGAACGGAAACAGTCATGCCCGCCAGTTTCTGGCTGCTCGCGATTAAAGCGTACCTCTTCGCCGCGTCGCTATCGAAGGGCAGGGTCCGCCCGCCGAAGGTCCGATCGAGCACACCCGCCGCAAATTGCTGGAGCTGCGTCCGCCTCTTACCCGCCGACATGAGGGAGATTCCGTAGCGAATCTCGGCCTCAGTTATGGTCGTGATATATACGTCCGAGTCTTGCCACTGATCAAGCCAAGCCATCACGCGTGCCGACGGCACCTGCTTTCCCACCTCCGACAGCACATTCGTGTCAAGAACGATCGATGGAACCCTTCATCTGAATCTTGGAACTCTTGCTTTGGTTCGAATCCGGCGGAAATCGACGTCGTCCCATCCCCCATACTTCTCAACCAACGCCCTGATTTCAGCAACAAACTGCGCCCCCGTCCGCAGGCCGGGCTGCCCCGACCCCGTTGCCGATGAGCCGTTGGCCTCATCTGTCGGAGGGACTTGCAATGCGCCGGCGATGACGCGCAAAGCTTCCTGCGGTACGCTGGAGCCACGTTCAGCCGCAAGGGCTGCCAGCTTCCGCTGTAGCTCCGTGCCTACGCCGTCGATGATCAGGCTACCCATGCACGAATCATATCAGCAGCCGCGTGAAAGGCGCATGCGAGCAATATTCCAGGAACTAGATCCCCATGGGGTAGGGCTTCTCGTGCATCTCCTGTGAGCCGCTCGCCTCCTTGCCGGCGCGCTCGAAGAGACCCTGAAACAGGCTCAGCAGCCCGGTGTACCAGTAGCCCAGCACAAACAGAAGCAGAAACGGTACGGTGAAGTAGTTCTCCGTCGTCATGGCGTACCACACCGTCCAGGCGAAGTAGGTGCCGATGAAGAGCTCGATCCACGGGACGATGCCTAGCCGCTTGCGGTAGACCTTGGCCTGGCTCGCCTCGCCCTTCTTCTTCACGCGGTACTTGGGTGTGCGCGCAAAGGCCGTCTTATATCCGAAGAGCGCCTCCATCACCGCCTTGGTGTTGGTGATGGTGAGGCCCACGCCCAGCGCCATCAGGAACGGAACATAGAGGAACGTCTTGTGCCAGGTCTTCGGGAACAGCTCCTTCTGGCTGACCAGGTAGAAGGTGGAGACCGACATGGTGCTGGCGATAAACAGCGGCAGGTCGATCAGCATCATCTGGATGTAGCCCTGCCAACTGCGGATGATCATCGCGGGCATCAGCAGCACCGAGAGCACAATCATCAGCGGATAGCTGATGTTGGCGGTGAGGTGATACCACGCCTCCAGCTTGGTGTGCCACGGCGCGTCGCTCTTCATCACGCGCGGCAGGATCTTTTTGCCGGTCTGGATGAGGCCCTTGGCCCAGCGCGCCTGCTGGGTCTTGAAGGCGGTCATCTCGATGGGCAGCTCGGCCGGGCACTCGACGTCCTGCAGGTACTTGAACTTCCAGCCCGCCATCTGCACGCGATAGCTGAGGTCGGTGTCCTCGGTCAGCGTGTCGTGCTGCCAGCCGCCGCCATCGCTGATGGCTACGCGCCGCCAGACGCCCGCCGTGCCGTTGAAGTTGAAGAAGACGCCGGAGCGCGAGCGGCCGCCATGCTCCAGCACGAAGTGGCCGTCCAGCAGGATCGCCTCCACCTGGGTCATGAAGCTGTAGTTGCGGTTCAGGTGCGTCCAGCGGGTCTGCACCATGCCGATGCCCGGCTCGGCGAAGTGGTCGACGACCTTCATCAGCCAGTCTGGCGACGGCACAAAGTCGGCATCGAAGATGGCGACCAGCTCACCGCGCGCCACCTTCAAGCCCTCGTCCAGCGCGCCCGCCTTGTATCCATGACGGTTCGTGCGATGCAGATGGACAATGGGCTGCGGCAACAGGCCCGCTGTGCCTGCGGCGTAGCGTCGCACAATCTCCTCTGCCACCTGTACGGTCTCGTCGGTGGAGTCGTCCAGCAGTTGGATCTCGAAGCGGTCGCGCGGATAGTCCAGCCGGCAGACCGCGTCGATCAGCCGGTCGATGACGAACTGCTCGTTGAAGATGGGTAACTGCACCGTAACAAACGGCAGCTCGCCTGGGGCATAGTGCCCACCCGGCTGGTCCCATAATGCCTTCTTCTTCTTGTTGTGGTAGTAGAGCCACACCAACTGGTAGCGATGGATTCCGTAGAACGCCAGGACCACCATCACAATGAAGTAGGGAATCAGGATGGCAAGATCGAAGCCGTTCCAGCGGTAGAGTCCGCGGAAGGTGTGGTCGCCATAGTGCGTGTGCAGATAGTGGCCAAACCCCTTCGAGGCCAAAAACAGGGCCGGCGTTGCGTGCAGGTTGTTGAGAAAGGAGAGCAGAAAGAGACTCCGCGGACAGTTTTTCGTTCGAGACGATTCTACGCGATGCGGCTACTGAGGGAGACGATCTTCGTGCAGAGCGAAAAAATCCGCTGGACTGATAACGTACACTCCGGAGACGCGAGTTCCGTAGAGATGCCCAAAGTGGCTCTTGTCGCCGGTGATGAGATAGACCACGCTGGCCGCAATGGCAGCCGCCAGGATGGGGCGATCTTTCTCGACAAGGCGAATGTTTTGCGGCACGAAGCCAAGATCGGCATCGCTAACCATTCGCGTCTGCGCAATTAGGTCGTCGAATCGAGCCTGATGTGAAGAGAAAACAATATGGCGGTACACTTCGCCGATAGCATACAGCGACGTAACCGGCGTTACATGCGCCATCTTCCAGAAATTGCGAAAGGGGCTGCTCGCAATGTAGGAGGCCGAAAAGAGTACGTTCGAATCAAGATAGACACGCAAGTGATCTCGATCAGGCAATCTGTTTCACTTTCATGAGTTCCGCGTGTCGTCGCTTCAAATGTTCACGCCATTCAGATCGACTTGGCAACGTGTCACGGTGATTCGGATCGAGCCCGGGTGCGTCCGTAGGATCGATGCCCTCTTCGCGCAACAGCGCAGAAACCTCGTCGTACTCCTCCTGTGTCATGGCGTTGATCAGGGTTAAATACGCCTTGCGCTGCGGCGACCAGACCTCCGGTTCGTAGATAAGCGCAGGCCGGATCCGAATCTCGCCATCCTTGGCCTCGGTCATCAGCAACGACCCGTCCTGTAGCCCGAACTGCTTGCGCAGTTTCACTGGCAGTACAATTGTGCCGCGCTTTCCCATCTTGATTGTCGTCGCCGCCATTCTTCCGATCCTCTGATATTCAGAATATCAGAGAATTCAGATGCACCGCTAAATTAACCCTGTTATGGACTATTGACTTCAGCATATGCAATGTATATACATAATTATTATGAAGACCGCTAAAGAACGCCTCTTGGAACGTTTGCGCACTCCGCGAGTGATGACATCCATTAGCCTACGGATATCGGAGAGCGTGATTGAATCCCTGAAGGAGATTGCTCCGAGCCTCGGTTATTCCGGATATCAAGGACTCATCAAGGGCTATATAAGCCAAGGGCTCCGTAGGGACTTGGAGCGGCTCGAGGGTTCCGACGTGCAGGCAATCACAGAGAGCCTGCGCAAGCAAGGCGTAACGGATGAAATGATCGCGTCTGCGATTGCCGAGGCGAAAAGTCAGGACGGTACATTTGAAACCGAACTGAGGCGGCTAGTCGATACAGAAGACAGGACCAGTCTCTGCGCCTTCCTAGAATCAATACCAAAGAATAGCTGGAGGGTTACAGAGGGAATGGCGATTACCTCAAGAGAATGGGTGGATGTAATCGTTCGCCACGCCTCTGGCGGCAGTGGAATCAATACCTACGAAACTGTGGCCGTCTATGTGAAATGGTCAACCGGAGATGTTAAGTACCTTGGGATATTTTCCGCGGAAGAGCTGACGTTGCCCAATTACATTTCTGTGCAGGAACGCAAGATGATGCAAGAACAACTGACAGCATCTCGCTAATTCAGAAACATCGTGCGGTAGGGGGTGTCGCGCTGCGCGGGCTGGAAGCCGGCGTCGCGGATGATGCGGCGGAGGTCTTCTTCGCTAGAGGTGTCTCCGTTAGGCGTCACCGAGCCCACGTCGTTGGCGCCAAAGCGCAGACCCATCTGGAGTACTTTCAGCCCCTGCGCAGCTCCGTTCCACTGGACGTTCTCAATGTTGTCGAGGAAGACGCGCGCAGTCGCCAGTGTCTTCAGTTGCTCGACCGCGGTCACTGCATCCAGCTCACGCCCGCTTGCAGCCTCGGCAGCCACGGGTACGAACGCTGCAAATCCGTCCGTCTCCTCTTGTAGCCGGTGAATTGCCGCCAGAAGATCGATGCGTTGCTCCACCGTCTCACCCGCGCCGAATCGCAGCGTCGCAACGGTTCGCATTCCCAGACAGTGCGCCGCGCGATGCACCGCGATCCACTCCGCTAAATTGCTTGTTAGCGGTCCGCTGTTGCCGGCGATTGAATCCAGCCCCGCGTCGCGCAGGCGCGCAATACTCTGGCGCAGATCTAACCCACTGCTCGTCGCCAGAGCGACAATCTCCGCCGGCGACAGCGCTTCGAGCCACAGCGAAGGGAAACGCTGGCGAATGTCGCGAACGACTCCCACGAACCACTCGTTCTCGCGGCTCTTCGACTCGCATCCGAGGACGCCGGTCAGACGCACGCCGGTGCTGCCCAAGCCGATAGTCTGGCAAATCTCGTCATAGAGGCGCTGGCGCGAAGCCTCGCCCGCATTGCCCTCCGCACGCATCTCGTCCGGCATCGACACCTCGCACTCGAGGGCGTAGCTGACCACGCCCTCGGGATGCAGGCGGCGGCGCACTGTGTCGGCCTCCATGCCGATACCGATCAAGTCGTCGCTGCGAAGGCAGCCCAGGGCCTGTTGGCGGCTGATTCCCATGGGTCTAGTCTACTGGTTCGCCGGGTCTACTGGCACAGCCGCGGCAACCTCGCAGTCGCACCGCCTCTTCTTGTACTTCAGAAGCAGAGCTACGGCGCTGAGCAGGAAGATGGCCGCGATGATCGCCTGCGACCAGACGCAGTAGATGCACCACTTCTCCAGGATGTAGGCCTCAATGTAGCTCAGGAACGCAGCGAAGAAGAAGCCCGCCTGGGACAGTTCGAAGACGAGCCACAGACGACCCATCAGCGCCAGGATTGCGATCAGGGCGTAGGCTGCAATTCCGAGGACGGCCACCGGGACGTGCAGTTTGCCGGGCTGGTCCGCCATCATCTCATCGAAGGTTTTGGGTGGGAACCACGAATAGCGGCTGTGGCCCACGGTGCCGCAGTCCCAGTGTTCGGAGACGGCGCAGGGCGGTGCCGCGTTGCGGTCCATCAGGTGGACGTGCAGCGCCATCGAGCTGACCACGATGCCCGCCACTGCCAGCAATGCAATCGCATATTTCATGCAACCATCGTACATCCGGCGCGACGCAACGGCACCTTGTTTGTCTGCGGAGGCTATATGCCAGTGCATGACCTGCTGCGTACATCCGGCAGCAGGACTTCTATAAACAAAACGGGGCGGCAGCCGAAGCCACCGCCCCGCATTCACTTTCCAACCTAGAACAGGAACTTGAAGCCGATCGCAACCTGTCGCGGCGTATACAGGAATCCGCTGGAGTTCGAGTTGGTGGATGTGCCGAAGTTTGCCGTTCCGGCAATGCCGTTCTGGAACGTCGCCGTCGACACATTTGGGTTGGACGAGGAGGTGCCGCCCAATACATACGCCGTGTTCTGCACCGCAGTCACGTTCTGGTGGTTGTAGACGTTGTACAGGTCCAGCCGCAACTCGCCCTTGTACCGTTCGGTGAACGAGATCTGCTTCTGCAAACGCACGTCCTGCACGATGTCCCTGGGCATCTTGTATGTGTTCCTGCCAACTGGCGGAATCCACGACGTGCCCCCCGCTCCGTTCCAACTGCTGTTCAGCGCAGCGTAAGAAGGATAGCTGCTTAGCGTACCCGAGTAGGGCAGCCCGCTCTGCGCCTGGAAAGCCGTGTCGACCGCCCAGTCGTTCACCAGATACTTCATCCAGTCGCCCCGCTGCGTGTTCGGGAAGTTGTACAGCACATAGCCCACCACGCGGTCCGGGACGTTGTAGTTCGAGTTGCCGTAGTCGTGTACTTGACCGCCGTACGGATCGTACTGGCCGTTGCTGGAGTCGGTTGTGGTTGCGTTCTGGTTGAAGTCCAGGGCGTGCGACCACACATAGTTCACGTCATACTGGATCGACTTCAGCGAGCGGTTCTGCACCTCGATCGCGACCGCGTTGTAGCTCGAATTGATGTTGCTTATCAACTCTGTGATGTTGGTGAATGACTTGTTGAGGTAGGCGGTGTACTGCGGAACCACATATACCGTGCCATTCGGCAGCGGTCCAGCGTTATTGGGGTCGCTGATCGTGATGGATGCATTCGATGTCGACGGAGCCAGATTGGTATTGACGAAATTGGGCAACTCCCGCCCCAGCGCGCCCAGGTAACTCACCGAAGCAACATTCCCCTTGCCAACCTGCTGCTGCAGGATCAGGTCGAACTCATGCACCATCGGGTTCTGCAGGTTGGGCGACAGGAAGTACGAGCCCGGAGTGGGAGGAGTAGCCGGAGGGATGATGTTCGGAAAGATCGGCGCGCCGGTTGCATTTGGCTTCAGCGTTGCTGTGTACTGTCCAAGCGGACTGCCCGTGTTCAGCAGCACGTTCAACAGCACGCCATTGGTAATGCGTCCGAAGAACATGCCATAACCGCCGCGCAGCACGGACTTTCCGCTGCCCGTCAGATCGTAGGCAAAGCCCAGACGCGGCCCCAGGTTGTTCTTGTCGCTGGGCGCGTTGCTTATCCCGGTATACGGCACGAAGGTGCCCGTCGCCGAGGTCAGGTTTGCGTTTGCGCCGGCGCCCGGCAAGTGCTCATAGTCATACCGCAGACCCACTTCCAGCGTGAGTTGCGGACTCACCTTCCAGTTGTCCTGCGCAAAGAACCCGTAATCCGTGGTGGAGACGGCAAACACCGGGGGACCGAAGCCCTGGGTAAACGAGCCGTAGCACGGATAGGTCCCGACCGCGTTGGTCGACGACGTTCCCGAAGCAGACGCGGAGCTGTTGCAGGTCGAAGCCGACTTGCCCTCATTTGCCAAATCGACCAGGAAGTTGGTCACGTAGCTGTACGAGATGTATCCGTTGCTCTCGTACGTATTGTTCTGCAAGTCGTAGTTGTGTACCATGTCCACGCCGTACTTGAAGCTGTGGTTGCCGTGGCTCTGATACAGCACATCGCCGATCTGCCATTTGCGCTCATCCGGCAACGCCTTGCGATAGGAGTAGTAGGGCGAACCCATATAGAAGCCGGTCGAGGTCGCCAACGCCACCTCGGGAACATTGCCCGCGGAGGTGCCCGTTCCCTGAAGATACTGATTGGTGAAAGCGCTGTACGGTTGCTGGCTCTCATCGTTCAGCTCACGACCGTACTGATAGAGTGCTTCGTTTTGGATGTTCGGACTGATCTGTGAAGTCAGCTTCGCCACCACGTAGTCCAGCTTCACGTAGTCCATGCCAAACGTGTCTACCGCGTAGTTGTTCGTTGCCTGCGTCTGCACGCCACCGGGCGAGTCCCATCGCAGCCGGTTGTACAGCAGGCTGACGTGGTTCTTGTCGTTGACATTCCAGTCCAGCTTCGGCATGTTCACTTCCTGGTAGCCGGCGCGCGGCACGCTGCCCAGGTCCCCAAGCAGCACGCCAAGTCCCGTGGCATACGCCACAGTTCCTGCGCCGTAGTTGGCAAGTCCTTCGCGGGCAGCCAGCGTGCAAACCTGCGCATCCAGCGCAGGAGCGGCAGTCGTTCCCGTGTTTGGGGTAAGATAACCGGTCGTCAGATTGCATGTGTAGGTAGGATAGGTCGTGGTGGACGTTGCAGGCGGCGTCACCGTGTTCGGACTACCGGTAACGGCCGCATCCGGCTGGGTGAAGAACGAAGAGGGCGAGTTCGCCTTCGCCGTGCCAGGGAAGATCCTGTGGTGCTGGTCGTAGGTGTACTCCCAGAACAGCTTGTCCTTGATCAGCCAGCCGCCCGCATTGAGGCCCCAGATCTTACGCGAGTCGCTCGGCTTGTAGGGCGCGGTCACGAAGCTCGACGGGACCGTCCCGCCATTTGCAAAGAGCGCGGTCGTGTTCGTCGTATAAGGGTTGTATGCGCCCCACGCGCTCTCGCGATCCGAGAAGTAAGCCTGACCATGTATTTCGTTGCCGCCGCTCTTGGTCACTGAGTTGATTACGCCGCCAGCCGCGCGGCCATACTCCGCCTGATACACGCCCGTGTTCACGTTGAACTCGGCGATAGCGGCCGGTGGCGTCGAATATGCCTCACGGGTGCGTCCGCGCTCCTCGGAATACATGGCCTGGTTGTCGTCCGCGCCGTCGATCAGCACGTTGTTCAGGATCGGGCTGATCCCGCGAATGCTCACCAGTCCAAAGCCATTCGAGTCCGAGACCACTCCAGGCGTCGTCAGTGCAAGGCTCGACCAGCGCAGGTTGTTCACTGGGACGTTCTCCAGGGCCCGCGTGTTCAGGTTCGCCGTGAAGTCGGGCGAGTCGAAGTTCAGCACCGGGGCCTGCGCCGTCACCTCGACCACGGTCGAAGAGGTGCCCGTCACCAGGTGCGGCGTCAGTTCCGTCAACTGCCCCAGAACCACCTGCACGTCCGTCTTATACCCCTCGAACCCCTGCGACGTAACCGTCACGGTATATCTCCCCGGCTCAAGCAGCGGGGCCTTGAAGTACCCACTCGCGTCCGAAGTCAGCCCCTGCTCTGCATTCGTCGCATCGTTGTGGATCGTCACCGTCGCATTGGCGATCACCGCATTGCTTGGGTCGAAGACTGTTCCGCCGATCGCGCCTTGGGTCGTCGATTGCGCCAGTAATGTTGGGCCTGCCGCACATAGCAGCGCAATGCCCAGCGCCGCAATCCTGATATTCGTCAACTTTTTCAACATTGGATCCCCCTGGAAGTCCTGTACAGCATTCGAACTGGCTCTGTCGCCACCGGACTGACACACATGCGCGGCCCCGCATGACAGAGATACTTTGCTTCTGTGGTGCCGATCGTTGGCTTCATCTTCCATCCTGCCCTTTGCAGATGAATAGAAAGTTACAGACAGGGCCAATTCAGCTTAATAACGCAAACGCGCGCGGGCATTCCCCCGCCTGTCGCACAAAGTAAATAGATGACTATGAGATATAGCCTACTCTGCTTCCGCTAAACTGGGATGTGGAAAAGTGGGATGCATAAGTGGGGGACTGGATATGTTCATCGATGAGGCCAAAATACGCGTCAAGGCCGGAGACGGCGGCAATGGCTGCATGGCCTTTCGCAGGGAAAAGTTCGTTCCCCGGGGCGGGCCTTCGGGCGGCGACGGTGGCCACGGCGGCGATGTCCTGATGTCGTCCCTGCTCTCCCACAACACGCTGGTCCACTTCCGCTTCAATCCGGAGCACAAGGCCCAGCGCGGAGGCCACGGCCTGGGCTCCAACATGTCCGGCGCGGCCGGCGAACACCTTACCCTCAACGTCCCCGTCGGGACCCTGCTCTACGACGACGCAACCGGAGAGCTGGTGCATGACTTCAGCCGCCCCAACGAGACCATCGTCATCGCAAGAGGAGGGCGCGGCGGACGCGGCAACCAGCACTTCGCCAGCAGTACCCACCAGGCCCCGCGCGAGCACGAGCTGGGTCGCGCCGGGGAGGAGCGCGGTTACCGCCTTGAACTCCGCCTGCTGGCTGACGCCGGCCTGGTAGGCTACCCCAACGTGGGCAAGTCCACGCTGATCTCGCGCCTGTCATCCGCGCGGCCAAAGATCGCCAACTACCCATTCACCACGCTGCAGCCCAACCTCGGCGTCGTCCAGGTCGGCGAATTCCCCCACATCCAGTCCTTCACTGTGGCCGATCTGCCTGGCCTGATCGAAGGGGCGCACCTGGGCGCGGGGCTCGGCATTCAGTTCCTCAAGCACATCGAGCGCACATCGGTGATCGTTCACCTGGTCGATGTCTCCGACTCCTGTGCCGCAGCCGGAGGAAGCGCCGCGGCGATCGGGACCGACCGTCCCGACCCGGTCGCCGACTTCAAAGTCATCACAGACGAGCTGGCCACCTTCGATCCGGCGCTGGCCGCCAAGCCGACGATCCTGGTCGCCGCCAAGATCGATGTCGCCAATCCGGCCAAGCTCAAGAAGCTGGCCGCCTTCGCCAAGCGCCGCAATCTGCCCTTTTACGCCATCTCCTCGGTCACCGGAGAGGGCATCGAGCCGCTTAAGTACGCCGTTGCGGAGATGGTTGCCGCCCATCGTCCCGCCCCCATCGGCCTCGACGAACCAAACTCGCCAATCCCCGTCTCCGGCAAGCCCGCCAAACGCAAGCCCGCCTATCCGCCGCCCGCGCCGCGCGCCCGCGGCCGCGCGCGATAGTTACCCCCCTCTGCAATGCCGCGCCTGTTGTCGAATCTTTCTATAGACTTGGTAGTGCATTGCGTTTGCAGGCCACGCCGGCTTGCGGAGCGGTGCAGCATCCCGTTTTTTTGAGGATTTCCCATGAAGCTTCGCAGCATTGCCGCAGTCGCTGTACTGGCTTTCGCGACCATCGCGGCCCATGCCCAGACCGGCCTCTATTTCAACCCCGTCGCCATCCGTGTCAGCAACCCAACGGCGGACGCCGGCCCATTTGCCTTCCTCGGCCAGAACTCCACTTCCCAGGTTTTTTACGGCTATACCTTCGGCGGCTACTACGACTTCTTCCATAGCGGATCGCTCTCTGCCGGATTCGACATGCGCGAGTCCGATCTGCACGCAAACAATGCCATGCTCAGGAGTTTCCTGGTGGGTGCGCGCGTCTCCGCCAAGCCCTTCACGCGCCCCATCAAGCCCTATGCTCAGTTCTCCTTCGGCGTTGGCACCACCAAGCCCCCAGCCAGCACCGTCCACGCCAGCAAGTTCGATTACGCCCTCTACGGCGGCGTCGACTACACCCTGCAGAAGCACATCGACTTCCGCGCCGTCGAGATCGGCTACGGTTCTGTGACCACGGTCAGCACTGGGACCGTGGGCGGCGGCGGTACCCAATACATCCCCGCGTCCACCCAGATCAGCTTCAGCTCCGGCCTCGTCTTCTGCTTCTAAAGTCACTTCCGCCTCGCTGTGCCCAATCTCTGGGTCGCCGTCTGTCCGCTGCGCTGGCGAAGGGGAATCCTTATTTTCCTTGCATTTTTCTTCGCTTGGGAGGCCAACATTCCCTAATTATGCCTAGTATGATTACCCCTCCGCCGCACCGTCTGCCCCCCCGTTCCGGCCCAGAAATCTTTCCGCTATAAAAATTTGCTGACATTAGCGTTCCATTTCTATATGCTCATCGGTGCGCTAATAACTCCTAGCAAAAGGAACACCGATGAAACTGCGAACCATAGCTCTTGTTCTTTCCGTTGCCTTCGTATCTGCTGCTGCCCACGCTCAAACTGGAGTCTATGTCACTGGCGACGCCCAGCAGTTCACCCAAAAGGGAGTGGACTACACCCTAACCTCTCCGAGCAGCAAGAACATAGACAAGCTCTGGCTGTACGGGGCCGCCTACGGAGTTTACTACGACTTCAATCGCCTGCCCTTCATCGGCAAGCTCAAGACCGGCCCTGTAGCTATCGGCGTCGACGGTCGCGGAGACACCTACCGGCTCCAAGTATACGGGTCCCAGATAGACCGCCAGGACGGCATCTTAAGCTTGCGCCTCTCCGCCAAGAAGCCAATGAAGCGGACACTCCTGTTGAATTCCGCTCCCTACATCCAGGGCGGTTTCGGCATCGGTCATACCAGGAACGCTCTGCGTACCTATTACAACAACAACCTCATCTATCAATTCAGCGCCGGTTTAGACCGCCCTCTCTCTCACAAGTACAAGTATCTCGACTGGCGCGTGTTGGAAGTGAGTGCAGGCAGCCTGAACAATTATCCCACCGGCTATTACATGGGGAACGGCGGCGCTGGCCCAAACCAGAGCAACTTCCTGCTCACGTTCGGCACCGGTATCGTCTTTCGCTCGCGCTAACCTGACCCCGTACCTTTGAACCGCCCCACCCTTTCAGAGTAATGTCCTGAGGGGGTGGAATGCCGGCAGCGACCCTCCCTTTGTCTCCACGCAACGTATCTCGAATCATCCAGTCCACTTCCCACCCTGCGCACCGAGTGTTTGCTCGTGTATTTCTCCGCCATGGGTGGGCGACGGCAAAGTACTATGGGCAGTTTTCTCTCAAGAAACCACGTTGCATGAACTTATCGACACTGCGGTTACTGGGAAAATGCTCTAGCATGACACAATGCGCGTAGCTTTCTTCGGCGGCACATTCGACCCCATCCATCGTGGTCACCTGCGCCTGGCCTGCGCCGCGGCAGACGCTTTTGCGCTCGACCGCATCCTCTTCGCCCCGGTCGGCAACCAGCCCCTCAAAACCCAGCCTGCCACAGCCAGCTACGCCGACCGCCTGGAGATGGTTCGCCTCGCCTGTAGTCGACAACCGCCTCAACCGGCAACCGGCAACCGGCAACCAACAACCTGCAACTCCCCCGACTCTCGCTTCGCCGTCTCCGCCCTCGATGCTCCACGCCGCGACGGTACTGCAAACTACAGCGTAGACACCCTGACCTCTCTCGCGCACGAGCTGCCCAGTGCGTCCCTGTTCGTTCTCACCGGCGCTGACAGCTTCCTTGACCTGCGCCGCTGGCGCTCTCCCGATCGCCTGCTTGCGGTTGCCGAGTGGATCGTGGTCAGTCGTCCCGAATTCCCCCTCAGCGAAGCGCAACTCGCGCCGCTCGCTCTGACCCAAGCCCAGCGCGCCCGCGTCCACCTCCTCACCACCGTCTACGAGAATGTCTCCGCCACTGAACTTCGTCGCCGCCTGCAAGCTGGAGACCCATGCCCCGGACTGCTTCCCCCCGCCGTCGCCGCTTACATCCAGAGCCACGGTCTCTACCGCTGAATGCAGCGATGCTAGACTCAAGCGGTATGGCGAACCGGTCTGAGGGCGATGGCAGGCAGGGAACCCTGGCCGGTCTGTGGCTGAAGCCCACTGCACCCAATCGCGCCCGTAACACTCAACGTTCTACGTCGCTCGAACCTTCAAGCGCGGACCTGGGACCACAAACCGGCACCGCCTCCGCGCCGTGGGGCGTCCGCGACCTGGTCAACGACCTGCGCCAGCACGTTGAGACCGCGTACGACGACCTCTGGGTCGAGGGCGAGATCTCGAACTGCCGCGCCGCCCCCTCCGGCCACGTCTACTTCACATTGAAAGACGGCGAGGCGCAGCTTCCGGCGGTGCTCTTCCGCCGCCAGGCGCAACTGCTCCGCTTCCAACCGCAGGACGGACTTGCCGTACTGGTGCGCGGCCGTGTCTCGGTCTATGAGTCGCGAGGCCAGCTCCAGCTCATTGCGGATACGCTGGAACCCCGGGGTACGGGTGCTTTGCAAATTGCATACGCTCAGCTCAAGGCGCGCCTGCTCGCCGAGGGTCTCTTCGACCCCGGCCGCAAGCGCCCATTGCCCTCCTTTCCGCGCACGGTTGGTGTCATCACCTCCACCGGTGGTGCCGTGCTCCACGACATCGTCAAAATTATTCGCCGCCGCCATGCGCGTTTGAACCTGCTGGTCTATGCGGCGACGGTACAGGGCCCCGAATGCGCCGCTTCGGTGGCAGCGGGAATCCGCTGGTTCAATCGGAGCCAGCCCAAACCGAGCCAGCACAAAAAGAGTCATACCGACAAGCTCTCCGGCAAAGTCGATCTCATCCTGATCGCGCGTGGTGGCGGCTCATTGGAAGATCTCGCCGGGTTCAACGACGAGGCGCTTGCCCGCGCAATTGCGGCCTCCGCGTTGCCGGTTGTCTCTGCGATCGGCCACGAGACCGACTTCACCATCGCGGATTTTGTCGCCGATCTGCGCGCCCCCACGCCCTCTGCGGCCGCCGAGATCATCACCGCCGCACAGCACGGCATCGAGGACCGCGTCGCGGCGCTCGATGGACGTGTCCGCCGCGCCATCCGCTACCAACTTATGCTGGCGCGACAGCGCTTCACGGCGCTTTCGATCGCCCAGATACAAAACCGGCTGCAAGCCCTCATCGGCCGCCGCGGTCAACGGCTCGACGACCTCCGCCATCGCCTCGCTCTGGTAGCCAATCGCCATTTGCGCGTGCGCGCCAGTCAGCTTGCGGCCCTCTCTGTGCGATTGGAATGCCACAACCCAGCCGTCCGCCTCGCCCTCGCGCGCCGCCGCCTGGAAGTCGCCAGCCAATCCCTCAGTCGGCTCGCCCTTACCTCCCTTGCTGCCCGCGGTACTCGCCTATACCGCGCCGCTGCCCGACTCGAGGCGCTCTCGCCGCTGGCGGTCCTGAACCGCGGCTACGCACTGGTCTACATCGAAGACGGCAAAGACGCAGGCCGGTTGCTGCACAACTCCTCAGACGCGCACCCCGGCCAGACCATCCGCGCCCGCCTGGCCAACGGCTCCGTCACCGCCGAGGTCAAGTCCACCGGCTCCGCATGACGCGTTCCTGCATCAGCGGAAAGCTGCGCAAACCGGCATAATGGACATAGGGACATTCCTCCACCCGCCGGGCCATGCACCCAACTTCCTTCGAGAGAACTCATGTTGCCATTTCACGACTTAATGCAGCGCTTGCCACTTCGCGAGTTGTCGCTGCTCGCATCGCTTGTGGGGGCGTCCGGGGTCCTTCTCTGGCGCGTGCAGGAGGGCCGCAGCGCCGTCACAACTAAAAAAATCCTCATCCCGCCCCTCGGCATGGCAACGGGATTCTGCATGTTTCTAGCCCCGGACTTTCGCATTCCGTTGTTGTGGGCGGTCTGTGCCTTTCTGCTTGGCGCCACCGTCCTCGCCTATCCATTGCTGCGCACATCGCGTCTGGTGCGCGACGGCAAAACCATCATGATGCAGCGCTCCAACATTTTTTTCGTGGTTGTGATCGTCCTCGCCGCCATTCGGGTGCTGGCCCACAGCTACCTCGACAAGTTCGTGGACGTGAAACAAACGGCCGCGCTCTTCTTTGTTCTCGCCTTCGGCATGATCCTGCACTGGCGCCTGCGCATGTTCTTCGAATATCGCAGGCTCACCGGCGGTTAGGGATCGGCTGCAGAGAGAAACCTTAAGCCACGGTTAACCAGTCGCCTGACCCAAAAGGCGCACTGCCACGCGTCTGCAATACGCCTGATAATAGATACGGAGAAAGATTCGAATGAAGAAGCTGTTTGGCACGGACGGCATTCGAGGTGTCGCCGGCCAGTTCCCGCTCGACCCCGCCACCATCCATGCCGTTGGCCTCGCACTGGCGCATCGCTTGGGAGATTCGCCGCGCGTCCTTATTGGGCAGGACACGCGTGAGTCCTCCGACTGGATTGCCGCCGCGCTGACCGCAGGCCTGGTTGCCGGCGGAGCGAGCGTGGAGAGTGCGGGCGTCATTCCCACACCCGCCGTCGCTTACCTTGCACGGGCGCACACATTTGCAGCAGGCATCGTGATCTCCGCCTCGCACAATCCCTGGATTGACAACGGCATCAAACTCTTCGGCCCGGACGGTTACAAATTGCCCGACGCGACCGAGCTGGCCATCGAAGCCGATATCTTCCGCCGCATTGAATTGTCATCCCGCAGCGCAGCGGAGGGACCTGCTTCTGCACTTCTTCCGCCTTCCGTAAACGAGGCCGATCGCGTCGAGTACATCCGCTCGCTGCTCGCCGCCGTCCCCAACCTCTCGCTCCACGGCCATCGCATCGTCATCGACTGCGCCAACGGCGCCGCCAGCGCAATCGCGCCCCAACTCTTCGCCGAACTCGGCGGCACAGTCATCCTCACCCACGCCAGCCCCAACGGCCGCAACATCAACGAGAACTGCGGCGCGCTCTATCCTGCAACCGTCGCCGCCGAGGTGGTCCAGCATCACGCGACCATGGGCATTACCTTCGACGGCGACGCCGACCGCGCTCTTTTTGCCGATGAAAACGGCAAGGTGGTCAATGGCGATGCCGTGCTGTTGCTCGCCGCCCGCGACCTGGCTGCACGCGGCCTGCTCACCCACTCCACCGTGGTGGCGACCACCATGTCCAACATGGGCCTGGAGGCCGCGCTCCGCCGCTCGGGGATCAAGATGCTGCGTGCGCCCGTCGGCGACAAGTACGTCCTGGAAGAGATGCTGGCCACCGGCGCGGCGCTGGGCGGAGAGCAGTCCGGCCACATCCTCTTCTCCGGGCGCAGCACCACTGGCGATGGCCTGCTCACGGCGTTGCTGCTGCTGGATATTCTTCACCGCAGCGGCAAGACGTTGGCGCAGCTCACCGCCGACCTCAAGAACTTTCCCCAGATCATCGTCAACGTGCGTGTGCGCGAGAAGCGTCCACTGGACTCCATCCCCGAGGTCGCTGCAGCCATTGCCGCCGCCGAGGCCGCGCTGGCGGACTCAGGCCGCGTCGTCATCCGCTACTCCGGCACCGAAGCACTGGCCCGCGTCATGATCGAGGCCGAATCCGAAGCGCAGATGCACCTCCACGCCAACGCCATCGCCGCCGCCATCCGCAACGAACTCGGCGTAAGCTGAAAATCGTGCTAGGACAGCCGGACCAAAGAAAATGCCGTTCACTCGCAACAACCATTATGTTCCGCGCCTCTATCTCAGACACTTCGCCTCCGAAGATGGTTATCTATATCGGTACCGAATCCTTGTTTCAAAGTCATCAGTGAAGGAGTGGAAGCGAGTCAATATCGGCGGAGTAGGCTACCAAACGCATCTCTACACAAGATCTCTCGCTCATGGCGATTCGGACGAAATCGAATTATGGCTCAATCAAGAGTTTGAAACACCAGCGGCAAAGAGCCTAGATAAAGCTGTCAACGACGAACGACTTGGGAAGGAAGACTATCGACTCATCACGCGATTCCTGGCGGCGCAAATAGTTCGAACCCCCGCCTTCTTGATAGAAAATCTCCCTCGATGGCGAGAACTAGCGGCGAGGGAGCTAGAGCAAGTCTCTAAAGAAGTCAAAGAGAAGCTGAAACAAGCGAAAGCCAGCGGCGAAACCATCTCGCCCACTCCAATGCCAAACGCTGAATACCTTCCCCTACGCGTCACGAACGAGCCTTCAGCCGACGGGAAATCCGTCGTAATCAAGACTGAGACAATTGTAGGTCGCGGAACCTGGATATTTGCGATGCGTCACCTCCTCACCAACACCCTCAACCGACTTACGGAGCACAGATGGACAATCGTCTCCTCTGAGGATGACCTGCCCTGGTTCACAACCGATGACCCCGTTGTGAGACTGAACTTCCGGAGCCCATCCGATTATGACTTCAAAGGAGGATGGTCCAAGCCCAATACCAACATCTTCCTACCGCTTAGCCCAAAACATCTGCTCTTTACGCAGGTCGGAACGAAAACATACCAGCGGGGCGAAATCCTTCCACGTCCGATGGCCGTGATGCTCCGAAAAATGTTAGCCGAACACGCCTTCCGATACGTCTTCTCACGAGACATCGACACTGCAGTTTCTCAGTACAGGCCCCGAGCTATTGATGCAAAGGCGGTCAATCAAGAAAGGGAGCAGTGGCAGAAATGGCACGAGCAGCAAAGCCTAGCCGAACTAGAGCTTGCCAAATAGATAGGAGCTACCCCCGTCGAGATTATGAAAAGCCGGGAGTCCTCTCGTCTCGATTCTGAATCGTAGAATCGAACCATCGACACCCGGAAGGGCACGCGTTCACGCGTGCCAAAAACCCGCCGCCGCGCCAGCGGCTACCGCTCTGCCGAAGGCCGGAATGGAGCGCGCAGCGCGGAATGACTCAGCTTTTCCTGTGCATGCTCGCCTAAGCGGCCTTCCGTTGCTCCTGCAACACCACGTTACGTATCTTCTTCCGCCGCTTCTGCGAAGCCACCCAAAGGTCGCGCTTCCACTGAAGACTTAGCCATAAATCTGCCCGCATTCCGAAAGCATCCTGAAGCCTCAACGCCATATCGGCGGAGACTGCGGACCTGCCATTAACGACCCTCGAAAGCGTTGCCCGTGTAACGCCAAGATGCTTCGCCAGTCCTGTAACCGTTTTCACCTTCAGGCCGCCGTTCTCAAGGATGTCCGCAATCAGCGCGCCGGGATGAGGTGGATTGAACATGCCCATAATGAACTCCTAGTGGTAATCCTGATAATCGACTAGTACTGCATTCTTGCCTTCAAACGTAAACGTCAGACGCCAGTTGCCGTTCACGCTCACGGCCCAATGCCCTTCCAACTCGCCGTGAAGCGCATGACACTTCCAGCCAGGCCACTGCATATCCTCAAACCCAACTGCATCATCCAGCACGTCAAGTTGTATGGCAAGCCGTGCCGCGTGCTTCGGCTGGATGCCGGCCTTCGAACCCGTCTCGAAGAACCTCTGAACGCCCTTGTGCCGGAAACTCTTGATCACGCAATGAGTGTATACCGAAACGCTACGCTATACACTTTTATTTTGACAAAGGTGTCGCAGCCGCATACTCCTCATCGCTGACGTGGGCGAGCCAGGCTACATCTACGCCATTCGCGTCGGCCACCTGCATGGCCAGATGCACCATGGTGTGTCCCGGCGCGGCGCCGTGCCAGTGTACCTCGCCCGGCTCGATCCACACCGTATCTCCCGGATGGATGGCCTGCGCGGGTTCACCCTTCTTCTGCACCAGCCCCACCCCGCTGAGCACATGCAGCGCCTGGCCCAGCGGATGGGTGTGCCATGCTGTGCGCGCCCCCGGCTCAAACGATACGCGAAAGGCCTTCATCCGCGCCGGTGCCGGAGCGATCACAATCTCATCCACCCACACCGTACCGGTAAACCAATCCGCCGGCCCGCGCCTGCATCCACGCATCTCACTGGTAAGAATTTTCATGGCACTATCCTAACTCGAACATTGACCCTCCTGCCGCGAAGCAGCCACACCCGAGAACATTTTCGCAAGAAGTGTGGCCTGGCAAAGATTGGTCGATGTGGTTTTCATTAAGAGAAAACATCGCGTGCGACGTTGGCCTCGGATAACCCTATTGCGAAAAGCTCTATCATCGAAGGCAGAACTCCATGCATTCGTCGAACCCAAAGACCGCTCCCGCCGCGCTGCTTATGGAAGCTGGCAAATCCGCGCTCAACCCTGCGTCCGGGCCGATGCGCGCGCGCGATCTGCTACAGCGGACGGCCTTTCCCATCCATCCCTTCGACCAGATGCATGGCGTGGACACTAGCGGCCTGGTTCCCGCCACTCACCTTGTCACGGGCCACGCCAACGACGAGCACATCACGGCGTACTACGGGGTTGCGCCCAGCATCCTACGCGCGCTGATTGGCCATTGGCGCGAGACCGTGCCGCCGTATCCCATCCACAGCTACACGTTCATCGATGTGGGTGCGGGCAAGGGGCGCGGCCTGCTGGTTGCCAGCGAATACAGCTTCCGCAAGGTCGCCGGCATCGAGCTGAACCCCGAGATGGCCGCCATCGCGCGGCAGAATGTGGAGCACTGGATCCGCGCCCGCAGCGAAGACCCGACCGCCGCGCGCATCGCTCCCATCGAGGTCGTCGAGCAGGACGCGCTGGACTTCGATCTGCCGGCGATGCCCACCCTCCTCTTTCTCTTCCACCCCTTCGAGGCGCCGGTGCTGAAGCAGTTGCTGCGCCGCATCGAGACGCAGTTCGCCAATCGGCCGGACGAACTGGATATTCTCTATGTCAACGCCGAGTGCGCCAACGTGATCGATCGCAACCCAGCCTTCACGCAGCTCTTTCTGGAGAATGTTCCCATGTCGCCGGAGGACCACGCAGCGGACCTGGAAGCCATCGCGCGACAGAAGGAGTATGGCTCCACGGGCGACGAAGAGTGCGCCATCTATCGCTATACGGGCCGGTCGAAAGGACCCATCTTCGATCCCGCCGCATAATCTCCTGCCGCTGGGTGCCCCATTCATCGCAGCTTCATCGCGATGGGTGGGATGTAAACCGCTCGCTCAACTATTCCTTCAGTCTTACAATCAGGCCGCGCTCGTCGCCCTCGCCGTGCTCCATATAAATCTCGCCGTCGGCGCGATTCACGATGCTCTCGAAGCGCTCGCCCCACTCTATAAGCAGGAGAGAATCCGGATAGCTGGCCATCTCGTCGATGCCGAGAACGGCGATCTGCTCCTCCGTCTCCAGGCGATAGAGGTCGAGGTGAAATAGTCGGACAGTGTTGCCTATGTACTCATGGACGATGGTGAACGTCGGACTGGTGACCTCATCCTCGGCAGCCGCGCCCAGTGCCGCGGCAATTCCCTTCACCAGCGTCGTCTTGCCCGCCCCAACCTCGCCCCGCAGAATCACGAGCTGCGGCGGATGCAGCATCGCTGCGATGCGCTCGCCCAACGCCAGCGTCTCCTCCACCGAGCGCGTCTTGAATCTCTTCTCCCGCATCAGTCGCGCTCCACTCCGTTCAGTCCGCAGATCCAGGCCAGGCCATCGGCGTCCATTGTGCGGTAGCGAAAGGCGTCCGTCAGATGGGCCAGCGTGTCGGTGGCCAGGACCGTATGCTCGTCCATGGTGTGCGCGGCAAAATCCGCTGCAAGCCCGTGCAATGCGACGGCTGCCTCCACCGCGCGGGCCACATCCTGCGGAAACTGGGCCAGCAACGCGGCAATGATTCCGGTCAGAATATCTCCGCTGCCTCCCTTGGCCATCGCCGGGTTACCGCTGGTGTTCACCGCGATTTGACCATCGGGATGCGCAATCAGCGTGCGCCATCCCTTCAGCACCAGAGTCAGCTTGTGTTCCGTGGCAAAGCTGCGCGCCAGGCCGATGCGGTCTGCTTCGATCTCGGCGATAGTCAGTCCAGTTAGGCGTGCCATCTCTCCGGGATGCGGCGTCAGCACCAGCGTGTGGCCGCTTCCATCCAGCAGATTGGCCCGTCCCTCAAAGGCGTTGAGTGCATCGGCGTCGATCACCATCGGCAAGCTGCAATCCGCAACCAAGCTGCGAACAAACTCGGGCGCCTCTCCCCTGGTCGAAAGCCCCGGCCCCAGGGCCACAACAGAGATTCGCTTCGCTTCAATCAACTCCCACAATGCCGGTAATGCCCCCAGCGATACCGTACCCTCTGCATCGCACCGGTCAACTGTTCCCTGTTCCCCGTTCCCTGTTCCCTCCTTCATCGGTGCAAGCATCAGCTCCGGAGCGACAGCGGCGACCAACTCCGAAATGCTCTTCGGCACTGCTGCTGTGACCAACCCCGCACCCGCGCGCAACGCGGCCAGGGAGGCCATCTCAGGCGCACCGGCGGTCCCATAGCTTCCGCCGACCACCAGCACGTGGCCATACATCCCTTTGTTCGAATTCACCTCGCGCGGCTTCTCGGTGATCGCTTTTTCCGCGCCTGCCCAGGTCAATCCGCTCTCCGAGATAACTGCCTCGGTTGGCGATCCAATCTCCGCGACGACGACCGGGCCAAACGTATCACTGGTCAAATGACCGAAGACATGCGCCAACTTCGGCCGGGTAAATGTAACCACCGCATCGGCGCGAAAAGCATCCGGCGCGGTCTGATCGAGCGAGTCGGCGTCCCATCCCGACGGCAGATCGACCGCAACCACAGGCGCGGCGGTGTTCGCGACCATCTCGCGCAGCACAGCGGGCAGCCCACGCAATGGAGGCTTGAAGCCGGTGCCCACCACTGCATCGACAAACAACTCCGTATTGTCCAATGAGTCCCACAACTCGCGCAGCGCAGCCTCATCCACCACTTCATCGAGAATCGCCGACGAAGCTTCTTCCTGCATCCGTTTTAAAGCGCTAGCTGCCTCACCCTTCACGTCGTGCGCCTGACCGAGCAGGACAACACGGACCATCACCTTAGCCTTTGCCAGCAAGCGCGCAGCAACGAATCCGTCGCCGCCGTTGTTGCCCTTGCCGCAAAGCACAAGTACACTCTCCGCAGTCGGATACTGCCGCAAACAAAACTCCGCGACCGCCCGTCCAGCCCGCTCCATCAACTCCGCCAGCGGCACACCGAACTGCTCCGCCGTGCGCCGGTCCACCGCGCCCATCTCCGCTGAGGTCAATATCTCCATCTGTCCCTTCTACGCGCATTGGGGCGGCAACGCCAAGCCCATCCGTGGATTAACCCTATAACTCACCCCCCCATTGCTCACTCGCTGGCTCGACTCCTCGCGTCTTTTCTCCGCGCGCAGCCGTCTGAAAACTATGATCTCCCTGCGCCTAACCTCACTCGCTGCGTCCGCCCTCACACTCGCCCTGTTGCCGCTCCCACTTGCCTGCCTGGCGCAGACTGCCTCCGGCGCTCCCACCCCGCCACGCAGTTGGGTGGACAAGGACACTGGCCACCGTGTGTGGCGGCTGAGCGACGAGCCGAACTCCGGCGGCTTCTACTTCAACGTCAACGCCTATACACCCGACGGCAAGCAGATGATCTACACCGCGCCGGACGGAATCCATGTGATGGACATGGCGACGTTGAAGACCAAACTGCTGGTGGCGAACCCGCCGGGTGTAGCCAGCGGTGCGGGGACGGTCCATGCGCTGGTGGTGGGACACAAGACGAACAGCATCTTCTATACCAAGACAGACGCAGCCGGCGTGACCGCGGTCTACAAGGCGGACACCAACACCGGAGCGGTCCGCAAGCTGGTGGACCTGCCTGCCAAGCGGAGCATCGTCAGCGTCAATGCGGATGAGACGCTCGCGGCGGGGACGTATATCGTCGGCGACGCAACGGGCAAGGAGTACGGTTCGAATCTGCCTGCGCCCGCGCCCGCCACCGGAGCCACTGCGCCCACGGATAACAAGGTTGCCAGCGCGACCCAGGGACCGCACTATCAGCCAGCTAACAAAGGCGCGATGATGGAGGCCCGGCTGGCTGCGCGGCTGCCTCTGGTCCTGTTTACCATCCGGCTGGAGAAGGGGCCAAAGGGAGAGAAGCCGGGGACCATCACGACCCTGCTTCACTCCACCGACTGGGTCAACCACCTGCTCTTCTCGCCCACCGATCCCACGCTTCTGATGTACTGCCACGAGGGGCCCTGGCAGAAGGTGGACCGCATCTGGATGATCCACACCGACGCCACCCACAACACCCTTATCCACAAGCGCACCATGCTGATGGAGATTGCGGGTCATGAGTTTTGGGGCCTGGATGGTGAGACCATCTGGTACGACTGGCAGTTTCCCAAGGGCGAGGACTTCTTCCTGGCGGGCCGCAACCTGAAGACCGGCCAGCGCATTGCCTACCACATGCAGCGCGACGAGTGGTCGATCCACTTCAACCTCACCAAGGACCTCGACCTCTTCTGCGGCGATGGCGGCGATCCCGGCCAGGTCGCCAAGGCCAGGGATGGCGAATGGATCGAGCTCTTCCGTCCGCAACTGGTCCGTGGCGGGGATGGCGCGCTGAACTCGCCAACCTTCTGGCAGCCGGGCGTCTTTCGTTCGGAACGCCTGGTGAATATGTCGCACCACAACTATCGCGAAGAGCCGAATGTGCGCTTCTCGCCGGACAAGAAACTGGTACTGTTTACCAGTAACATGTTTGGGCCGAGCTACGTTTTTGCCGCGGAGGTGGCCAAGGCGGACAATCCACCCGCCGCGGACGTGCAGTCCACGCCGGAACTGGCGCGTAAGTTCAACCCGGTCGATCCGCCAAGCGGCAATCGTCCAGTGGCGACGCCTCGCGCGCGCTGAGCCGGTTGGGCAACACGTTTGGCACAAAAGTTGCATCGACATAGCGAAAGTGTCATGGTGTTCTGCGGCGGGGGCTTAGTAGCTTTGGGGCAGGAGACTTTCCCATGATCCTGCGCATTCGTGCGTACCTGCTACTGAGTCTGCTTGGCCTGCCGCTTGCCCTGTTCTTTGCGGGTTGCAACAAGGTGGAGTCCCTCTCCATCGTTCCCGGACCGGGGGTTGACGTCTTGACCGCCGTTGGCCAGACGGCACAGTTCACGGCATACGCAGGGGAGCAGATGGGATCGGCGCCCCAGACCACGAACAACGTTACAAGCTCGGTGAGCTGGACCAGCAGCAACCCGAATGTTGCCACCATCAACTCCTCCGGGCTGGCAACCGCAGTAGGAGCTGGATACGTCCAGATTATGGCTACGTCATCCAACAATGTGATTGCGACCTCCGACCTGACGGTGAAAATAGCGGGGACCGGCGCTGGTGGAAGCGGAAATACTATCACTTCGATTACCGTGATTCCGGGCTCGCAGACGGTGGCTTCGACGAATCAAACCAGCCAATTCCTTGCCATCGGAACCACATCCTCGGGGGCTACACTGGATCTGACCGGCCAGATAGCATGGAGCTCAAGCAGCTCACAAATTGCTGCCGTCAACGCAGCCGGACTGGCCACGGCGATGGGGCAGGGGACCACTACCATTACTGCCCTCTACGTCAATTCCCTGGGCGGGACCGTGGTGACCGGGACCTCGACCTTCACCGTGGTGGGGGGGACCGCCGAGAAGTACACAGCGGTCAGCATCCTGCCAGGCTCTCAGGCGCTGTCTGCATCGGGCCAGACCGGTCAATTTATTGCGCTGGCCACCTCCGGAAGCACGGGCCTGCAGACCGATGCCACCAGCTCGCCCCAGATCAAGTGGAGTTCCAGCATTCCGACCGTTGCTTCGGTTAGCGCGACCGGGCTTGCCGCGGGCGTAAGCGCGGGTACCAGCACCATCACGGCGGAGTTGACCAACACCGATGGCAGCGTGGTCTCCAGCACCGCGTCCGTTGTGGTCTCCCTTACCGCCGCGCCGGAGCCTCTGCTCTCGCTCTCCATCATTCCCGGCTCCATTACGGTTGACAATTTGCAGGACACCGGGCAGTTTCTTGCGATCGGGACCTACTCAACCGCTCCCTACGTCCGCGACCTGACCAACTCGCCCAGCCTCACCTGGATATCATCCTGGCCCAGCGTCTTCCCTGTCGACACTAACTCAGGAGGCAACTCGGGGGCCACCGCCGGGACTGTCACTGCCTACGGGTCAGGAAATGCCAGCATCGTTGCGGAAGCAACTAGCAGCGACGGGACCATCCAGACGGCTACGGCAACGTTCAACTGCCCCCTGGTTCTGCCCAATCCCAACGGCAACCCGCCAACCCCGGGTTCCTGCTATCCAGGTACGCAGGCGTTCGCACTCTTGTCGACGCTCACGATCTATAACGAAGGCTTGAATACCACCAACTGGGAGATTACTTCTCCCTCCGCCACAGGTACGCCGAACGTGATCCACTGCGGCCCAGGCTGGGCACTCAACGGAGGCACTGGCGGATCGGTCTGCACGGCGACCTACCCCATCGGCGCCACCGTGGTCTTGAAAGCCAGTGGAGGCGCCTTCGGTGGTTGGTCCTACAACTGCACGCCGAGTAACGCGAATGGGGTGCCGCTGAATCCCGTGGTGATTACGGCAGCAGGGCCAAACTACTGCTCCATCACGTTCTCGAACGCAGTTTACAACAATGGCACTCTTGTCACTCCCGCCAATACCAACGTCACGCTGGGGGCGATCTTCAACTAGCCCTGCGTTTGCGCATACAGAATCAGCGGACCATTCAACTCCGGGGGGCTATGCGATGAGACGCATAGCCCCCTCAAAATTTGTGAAACATGAAGAAGGCCCCGGCCACCAGACATCCGGCTGCCGCTGCGTGGTTCCAGCGCGGCCGATCGCCGAAGTAAAGTACGGTGAATACTCCGAAGACGCTGAGCGTAATCGCCTCCTGGACCACCTTGAGCTGGTCTGGCGAGTACGCCTGTGAGCCCAGCCGGTTGGCGGGCACCTGTAGGCAATACTCGAAGAACGCAATCCCCCCAGCTCACCAGTACCACCTTCCACAGCGACACTTCCTTGAACTTCAGGTGGCCATACCACGCGAAGGTCATAAAGATGTTCGACCCAGTCAGCAACACAACCGGCCATACGCGAGCGCCCATCGATCTCCTTTCTGCATCGCACTAAGAATCTTTCCAGAAAATCAATAAGATGCTCGTAGGATGTCTCTCGCCGCCAATCTTGCCTGCATTCGCGAAAAGATCGCCGAGGCCTGCCGCATCGCCAACCGCTCGGAGTCGGAGGTTGCGCTGATGGCGGTCAGCAAGAACCAATCCGCCGAGGCCGTTCTTGAGGCATACGCCGCGGGCCTTCGCCTCTTCGGCGAAAGCCGGGTGCAGGAGTGGCAGCAGAAGCTGCCTGCTCTGGCACACCTCTTCAACATCACGCGAAACGATTCGCCGTTCGCGCAGGACCCCTACGCCGAGTTCCACCTCATTGGGCCGCTGCAATCCAACAAGACAGCCCACGCAGCGGAGCTCTTCCACGCCATCGATGCGGTCGATTCGCTGAAGATCGCCACTCGCCTGGATGCCGTCGCGCGCGCGCTGGGCAAGCGTCTGCCGATCCTGATCGAGGTCAAGCTCAGCTACGAGGAGTCCAAGCACGGCGTCTCGCCCGCCGGACTTCCGGCCCTGCTGGCAGGCCTCGCGCCGCTCGAAGGCCTGCTTCCCGCCGGCCTGATGACGGTGCCTCCCTGGTCGCAAGACCCGGAGAGTGCGCGCCCGTACTTCCGCGAACTTCGCCTCCTGCGCGATCGATCGCTTGCCGCATGCCCCACGCTCACCCAACTCTCCATGGGGATGTCAAACGACTTCGCTGTGGCCATTCAGGAGGGCAGCACCTGTATCCGCATCGGCACAGCGCTCTTCGGCGAACGGCAGTATTCGGCGAGCGCGCTCCGCTCAGAATGATGGAGTCGTGTCAGACAAGATGGACTTGTGGCGACGAGGGAGGGGTGCCTACTCGATACCGGTGAACATCGCGATCACACAGGGTGCGAGCACCATACTGACAAAGATCGCGCCAACCAGAATGCTGTGCATCTGCGGGTCCTCGGTTCTGCCGGAGCGCGGCGGCGCTGCCGACCCTTCTAGAATCGCTCCGTCGCGAGCTTTCTCCCATTCCACTTCAGCCTTTTGCCCATTGCACTTAGGTGTTATCGGGGGAAGTTCCGCGGCATAGCTTCGGGGCGGCGTTGGGGGGCTGCCGTGCGATGTCATAAGATGGAACTATGCCGATTGATCTGAGTGCCCCACTCGCTACCGCGGACCCGGAGATTGCAAGCCAGATTCAACAGGAAGTGCTGCGCCAGCACGAAGGGCTGGAGATGATCGCCTCGGAAAACTTTGTCAGCCGCGCGGTGCTGGAGGCGGCGGGCACGGTCTTCACCAATAAATACGCCGAGGGCTATCCCGGCAAGCGCTACTACGGCGGGTGCGAGTTCGCCGATGTGGTGGAGAACCTGGCGCGCGACCGCGCCAAGCGGCTCTTCGGCGCGGAACATGTGAATGTGCAGCCGCACTCCGGCTCGCAGGCCAACGCGGCGGCTTATATGACGCTATGTTCTCCGGGCGACACGATTCTGGGGCTGGACCTGGCCCACGGCGGGCATCTCACGCATGGCCACAAGCTCAACTTCTCGGGAAAGCTGTATCGCGTGGTCGGGTATCAGGTGCGGCGCGACACCGAGACCATCGACTACGACGAGCTGGAGGCGGCCGCTGTACGCGAACAGCCCAAGGTGATCGTGGGCGGAGGAAGTGCGTATCCGCGGCAGTTCGACTTTGCCCGGATGCGTGCCATCGCGGACAAGGTGGGAGCATCGCTGCTCATCGATATGGCGCACTTTGCCGGACTGGTGGCGGGCGGGGTGCATCCATCGCCGGTGCCGCACGCGCATGTGGTGACAACCACCACGCACAAGACCCTGCGCGGACCGCGCGCGGGAATGATTCTATGCCGCCAGGATTTGGCAGCCTCCATCGACCGCAGCGTCTTCCCAGGGCAGCAGGGCGGGCCGCTGATGCACATCGTCGCAGCCAAGGCAGTGGCGCTGGGCGAGGCGTTGCAGCCGGAGTTTGCCGATTACGCGCGACAGACTGTGGCCAACGCAAAGGTGCTGGCCGAGGCACTGGCCGAGGGCGGCTTCCGCATCATCTCCGGCGGAACGGACACCCACCTGATGCTGGTGGACGTCTTCCAAAAGGGAATTTTGGGCAGCGAAGCGGAGCACGCGCTGGGCCAGGCAGGCATCACGGTGAACAAGAACGCGATTCCCTACGACACCAACCCGCCGATGAAGCCCAGCGGAATCCGCGTCGGCACGCCCGCCCTGACCACGCGCGGCATGAAAGAGCCGGAGATGCGGGTGATCGCCGGGTGGATCGTCGCGGCGCTGGAACACCGGACCGATGAGGCCAGGCTGGCGCGGATTCGCGCCGAGGTGCTGGAGATGGCGGAGCGGTTCCCGCTGTATGGATGGCTGCGCGCGTAACTCTCCGGCTGCAATCTTTCCCCGCCAAGCTGTACCCAACAGTCCCCTGTGCATGAGACACTCTCCATCACCAGTCATTCGGCTGGGAGAGGGCGCATCGACGTTGGTCGCGGTTCCTGCGCAGCCGGCTGTGCGAGGCTCCAGAGGGGTTTCCATGCTGATTGCAATGTTGTCTTGGCTGCTGGCCATCCCGCTTCTCGGAGTAACCACGGGACTGCGCGCGCTAACCCCGATGGCTGTGCTGTGCTGGTTCTCCTACTTGGGGTACCTTCCCGTGGACGATACCTGGGCGTCGTGGACGGGCCGGCTGGCGGTTGCCATTGCGTTCACGCTGCTCGCCGTCGGCGAGATGATCGTCGATAAACTTCCGCGAGCGCCCGACCGTACTGCGGCGGGACCGCTGATGGCCCGGCTGGTCCTGGGCGGACTGATCGGCTCCATCGCCGCAACCGCGATGGCTGGGCCGGGGCTGGAGGGCGTGCTGCTGGGCGTACTGGGGGCGGCGCTGGGGGCCTTCGCCGGGTTCATGGTCCGGCGCGACGTGGTGCAGAGGACCGGCTGCCCGGACTGGATAGTTGGGGCGGTTGAGGACGTGATCGCGGTGGCCTGCGCCGGCTTTGCCATGCATGTGGTGACAAACTGACAACGGGTGCCTGTTCTCTGTTGCGCGCACGGTTGCGACGACGGTGAGATTCGAGATACTGAAACTTACGAATTCTTAGCAAATTCTCTACCCACTCTTAACACAGAAGAGTATCTTCTCGATTTAGCACTGGATGCAACCGCTAGGGGCAGGAGGGCTATGGCGATGGATTACGAGCGAAAAGATGAGAGCAAGGTGGTCTGGTTCGCCAAACAGCTATGGATGTTTGGCTGGGGGCTTCTGTTGGTGGTCGCATTGACCATCATGGCCGAGTTCATCCCGCAGCGCACCGCCACCACCCCTAGCTACACCCCACCCGCCGCCAAAGCGCCCGCCGCAACCCCCGGCGAACAGGCCAACAAGTAAGGAACAGGCGCTGAAGTGCGGCTAAGATCGTTCCGCATATTGCCGCTTGGTTGCGGCATCGATTTGGTCGCTCGGCACCAATCGGTAATGGCGTTCTTCGAGGATGAGTGCATTGCCGTCTTCTACCGTGAGTTCGAATAGGGCGATGACATCGCCGGACATAAACTGAGCCGAGATAGGTCGGCAGATAAGGTCCGGGAATTTGACCTTGCAGCAAGCTGCGTCCTGGAGGGTTTGAACGGGAGAAAGCTTGTCCGATCCGCCTTTTGCCTGGACTGGAATGACAAAATGGGCCCCATTCTTGTTGAGGCCAACGTATATCTCATCGATCTCGATTTGACCCATGCCCTTGACCTGCGTGCGCAAGTGATTCTGGAGGGAATAGGTCGTCAATCCAAGGAAGATGTCGATTAGCCGGTTATATCGCACTTTTGCCAAGAGCGCTTGTTCGTCACCCAGCGCATAGGCCCCTATGATCTCCGGGGTTGCATCCGGAATTTTGATAGCCGCTATATCTTCCCTTGGCTTGAAGGCAGTTCCACCGACTTTGACGAGACGGAAGCGATAGCGACTTCTGCCAGCACCTTCAATAATCCAACTCTTGCCCTTGGGCGCTGTTTTAAGGATAGCTGTAGGTAGGGTGTTTCTGAATTTGAAGCTGTAGACTACATCTCCGAGGTTGTCGGGACGATCTACCCCTGTCGCCGCTGCTGCTTCCACCATCTCGTCCCGGTGGAACTCGAATTCTTCCGCACCTTTCTTCCAGTGTTTCCGGAAGATGTGGACGATGATTGAGACATACTGAGTTGCCTTAGATATCTTAGTTGTCACGTTCTCCTCACGCCATCGCCAACGAAAGTTGATCTGGTTCCTGCCGGTCGGCAGGGCGGAGCCTCCTACCGACGACTCCTCCGGAGACGCCATAGTGATGGGCTGCAGCTGTGATTGTCATGGTAAGCAGGGAATCGGGACCGAGGTCAAGGGTGGTTTTTGGGCGCTCGGGCGCGATTTCCATGGCTTGGATAAGTTGCCATGCAACGGCGCGGCCGAGCAGGGGCGGCACAGAATTGCCGATTTGCCGGAACCCATGCCATTTTGTAGCGTGGAACCTAAACCAATCGGGGTACGAGTGGAGTCGCGCTGCCTCACGCACTGTGATGCAGCGGGGCATATGAGGGTGTATCGGTCGCGGTGAGGTGAAAGCGCCTCGGTCGCTTCCTGTCCCCGCTCGCAATGTATTCGACAAGCCGCTTGGATCGAGCTTGAGAAAACGGCTTATAGGCTCGACTTTTCCGTGCGCTGTGGCCTGAAACCTCCGTTGTGAGAGAGGCGTGTGTTCCGTGCGCATGCTGGAGGTGAGCCGTTTTGGGTCCCACGCTCTCGGGTAGGAGAAATCCAGCGCGTCGTGAGATAGCCCGCGCAGCTTTCTGGCATAGTGAGAAGGTTTGCCGAGCCTTGCCGCGCCAGTCGAATCGCTGTCGATCAGTTCCTCGAATCGATCGACATCGGGTAAATCTCCGATCGCCTCCCAGACGCCTACTCGAGGAGCATTTGAAGTACTCGGATAACGCGGCAGTGGGAGTCCCTTCTTCGCTCCGATCAGGAAAAGTCTCTGGCGATCCTGTGGAACTCCGAAGTCCGCTGCATTGAGAACGCGATACGGTAGCAGGACATCGTAGCCGTTTTGCTGAAATGTCTCTATGAGCTCGTCAAGAAGCTGCCTATGCCGCCCGACAGTCAGTCCTTTTACATTTTCAAAGACGAAGTAATTGGCGTTCAGTTCAGATGTCAGGCGAACGAACTCCAGCAGGAGAGAATTGCGGGGATCGTCGAGTGCTCGCTTCCCCATGAGCGAGAAGCCCTGGCACGGTGCGCCACCGAATACAACATCGACCCGTGCGCTGCCGAGCCGGGCCGCCTTGCGGATATGCACGCCTGTCAGAGCCGTTGCGTCTCCGCAAATGGAAGCGCACTTAGGGAAATTGAATTCATGGACGGCACAATGCACAGGATCGATCTCCACTGCTGCGCGGACATCGAATCCGGCCTGTTCGAAACCGAGCGACAATCCACCGGCCCCCGCAAAGAGGTCCACGCCTATCGGTCGCCTTCGGTTGATCTCAGTCCGCAAGAAACTCATCGATACGCACTTCCAACTTTTGCGGGTTTTTCAGTTCACACTGCCAGATAGTTAGGATACTCCACCCCAATTTTCTCAGTTGCCGCCGCGTTTGTCGGTCGCGTGCGACGTTTGTGCAAAACTTCTTCTGCCAAAACGCGGGTCGAGTTTTCGGAGATGTGGCATAACGGCATCGCGGATGGCGATGCCAGAAGCAGCCGTTTACGAGAATGATCTTGTGCCGCGCGGGGAACACTATATCCGGCTTGCCCGGAAGGTCGGCAACATGCAATCGATAGCGATACCCCAGAGCGTGAGCGATCTTGCGAACCGCCAGTTCAGGCTTCGTATTCTTGGAATGGACAGCCGCCATGATGAGCGATCGCTTGTCGCGATGTACATGGTCTGTCACTCACCCAAGCCTCCCGACACTAGGATACGGGCTTAAGCATAGTCGAGTTCCATAGCCTCCATGGTGGGCGGCTACTTGGGCAGCAGCGACAGCACGCCCTGGCTGGGGCTGGGGATGACGTGGGCGGCGATCAGTTTGCCCAGGCCCTCTACATGCGCCTTGCCCGCGTCCACCGCGGCGCGCACTGCGGCCACGTCGCCCTTGATGATGATGGTGATGTAGCCGCCGCCCAGTTTTTCGCGGGCCAGCACCTCGACGTTCGCGGTCTTCAGTGCGGTGTCGATGGCTTCGAATACGGCGGTGAATCCCTGGGTCTCAATAAGTCCCACGGCAAAGCTTGCCTGGTCGTTCATAGGTTCCTCCGGTTTGTGGACGGACGACTGTTCAATTAGGGGGTTGAAGTCTTTCGCTGCCTGCCATGCGGCGCTGGTGCCCTGCGAAGGCTGCGGAATAATGTGGGTCAGGATCGCGGTCTGCATGGCCTGCGCGGTCTCTTGCGCTGCGCGGGTAGCGGACTGCACGTCGCCAATGCGTCCGGCCAATGTAATGGTGACCCCGGGCGAGTCGTTCAGCTCAGTTTGCAGCACGCGCACCGATGCGTTCTTCTCCATGGCGTCCAGCACCACCATGGCCGGCGACCAGCCGCCGACCTCGAAGAAGGCAAGCGCCAGCGCCCGGTCGCTCCCAGATGTCGCACCCTGGCTCAGACAATGCCTCGATTCTTCATCTCATAGAAGACCTGCTGCACCATCTGCTGCAGCTTGTCCTGCCCAATCTCACCAGTGCGCACCGGGCACCCGGAGGACGGCGGGTTCACCAGTTCGAAGTCGGCAAGGATGCACTGCATCACGTCGCTCAGGACCTTGTGCTGCGAGTGCTGCGCGCCGGTCTGCGGTAGCCGGGTGTGGCCGAAGTGGAAACCACGCAGCGCGGCCGCCGCGCGGAAGCCATCGGGAAACTCGAACGGCAGGTTCAGCATCACGTCGAACAGTTCCAGAATGCGGTACTGCCACTTCATGGCCCCGGCGGTGTCGCCCGCGCGGTACATGTCGTACATCTTGCGCGTAATCTCCGGAACCACATTGCTGGAGGCGTGCGTGCCGCCATCGCAGCCGATCATCAGCATGGGAATCAGCACAGCCTCCCATCCTGTGAGGAAGGTGAAGTCGGGCCGGTTGGGGCGGATGGCCGAGATCATGCGCATCATAAATGCCAGGTCGCCGGACGAGTCCTTGATGCCGATGACGCGCGGGAACCCATCAGCCAGGCGGCGGATGGTGTTCACGTCGATGGGGCTGGCAAACGCCGGAATGTTGTACAGCGTCAGGTCGATGGGCGAGTTGCGCCCAATCTCCGCGAAGTACGCATACACCGACTCCGGCGCCAGCTTGTAGTAATAGGGCGCCACAATGGCGACGGCACGCACGCCCATGTCCGCGTAGGCCTGGCACGCAAACAGCGTCTCCTTGACGTTGGCCTCGGCGGCGCCCGCCAGGATGGGAACGCGCCCGGCACACTCTTCGCTGACGATGTGTACGATGCGGCGGCGCTCGGCCGGGGTAAAGCGCGTGAACTCACCGGTCGATCCGTTGGGATAAAGCCCATGCACGCCCTTCTCAATCAGCCAGCTGACAAAGCGGCGCAACTCGTTCTCATTGATCTGGCTGTTCTCATCCAGTGGCACCAGCAGCGGAGTAAAGATTCCTTCCAGTTTGCCCAATTTGACTTCCTTTCGCAGCTCATTCTAGGTGTGCAGCCATCTTACTCCAACGATTCAGCCGAACGCATCTCATCCCTCGACTCAAAAAGTGGTGGCCCCGCAGACCATTCGGAGAGCGGGGCCATGGCCCTTGCAGGCGGCCCGTAAGCCGGATTCTGTTTTAGACGATCATTCCTCTAGGCGACGCGTTACCGCGCCGCTCCAGCAACCTACCCGCAAGTTCCGGCAGCCTGACCGAAGCCAAACCAAGCTCTCCGCCTGGGCGCATCGGGCCGATACGCCGGTGCCCGCTGGAGAGTGCGGGCGCCGTCCCTGCCTATTTGGTCTTGCTCCGTGTGGGGTTTACCGTGCGGCGTCCATTGCTGGCCGTCCGGTGCGCTCTTACCGCACCTTTTCACCCTTACCTTCGGCGGCTTGCACGGTCCGCTTGCGCGGGGCCGTCCGTTCGAAGGCGGTATATTTTCTGTTGCACTGGCCGTCTTTGCGCCTTCAAGCGCAAATCCCGGACGTTATCCGGCACACTGCCCTGCGGAGTCCGGACTTTCCTCCCCCTCCCGGCGCGCTGGCCTGGTTAGACCGGGCGCGGGAGGCAGCGATCATCCAGCCGCCTGCTCCTCAAGTGTATCGCGGCAGTGGAGGTGGGGGTGAAGTTATTATGTGTCGGCTAGTCTGCCGTTGGCTTCTCAACGTGGTCGATTACGAGAGTATCGAAGCTGGCCGTCGATGGTTGCAGTTTCAATCCAATCTCTCCCAGTGCCGTAAAGATGGAGGGTGCGTCCTCTGTGGGCGAGTTACCGGCTGCCGCGTTTGCAGAATAGATCGACCAATCGAACTTGAAATTGTACGTACTGGTCAGTCCTGTCTTGTCCAGTACCGGGCGTCCGACCTGAGCTGCCGGCATCGTAAGGAGGTTGGTCAGGGACTTCATGGAATACGCCTGCATGAGGGTCGTGTCTTTCGCCCAGCGGAGGGTGGATAGCGGCTTACCATCCTCCCCTTTGCCCAGTTGCGGCGGTGCTGGGTCAGTCGCTGCGTCTTTCATCTTGATGCCGCCTTTGGCGACGACCATCTCGTACACGGGAATCTGCTTGGTCCCATGGTGGAGAGTGAGAGAAAAGCGCTCTGCCAACAGCGACTGAAGCATCGCCTCGCGCCACTGCTCCTGCTCGTCGTTGGTCAGCTTCTGGAAGGTGGAGATATCCGCAGCGCTCATCTTGGCTACGATGTCGTACTTCTGGTTCACCGCCCAATCGGGAAGCCCGGTGACCTGCCCGTTGAACCGGATGCTCTTATAGCCATAGGCGACGCAGAGCATCTCCGGCAACGCCAGCGAGGCAAACTCAATGCCGTCCGGGTGGTACTGCATGCCCACCCAGCCGTGGGTAGGCCGTCCGTCTGGTGGAAGGGGCTTGATCGTAGCCACATCGAACGCAGGTGCAACGGTAGCGCTCACCGTTGGAGCCGGTGACGACGCTGCGGCGGGTGCGGCAACATTTTGTGCGAATAGCATCGGAGAGGCGAGAGCGATGCATACAGCAGTGAGAAGCAGAGATTTCCGGGAGTATTTCATAGCGTGAGATTGGCCTGTGATGCGGGTGAGAAGAGCTTCGGTGGGCGCGGTCTTAGGCATGTGCTTTTCCTACGCGATGGTGCCGAGATCGGTCGGCTTCTTTTGGAGAAGCCAGTGGTATAAGAATGAGCACGCCATCGCAGCGATGCAGAGTTCCAACGTGCGATATAGGGCCATGATTTGATAAAACTGCGGGCGGGCGTACCCATATGGGCCGGTGAACCCATACCCCTTGGCGAAAAGGAGGAACTGGAGTGGGTTCCAAAGACGATTTGCGATGGCTACAGGTATCGCTGTAGCCGCCAGCACAATCATTGGCCGCCGCCAGACATGTATCGACAGGGATGCGAGTAGCGTGACTGCGATCGCGATGTCTGCTATCTCTCTGCCGCCTTGAGTGTTGCAATAGAGCGGTATTGTGACCAAGAAGATCGCGGAGGCGAGCTGAGTGAGGCGGTCGCGCAGACCGAAGCGAACCAAGAGGAACGGGAGGATTAGGTTAAGAGCGATAAGAAAGAGTTCCAGCAGCATCTGCGAGCGGCGCCCGGTATGCGCAGGGTCGTTCGGCGGGATGCGGTGGAAGAGCCCAAGCGACCCAAAGATTACATAGCCCAGCCAGTTGTGGCGAGTGCAGATGTAGGCGCAGAGGAACGCAACGGGAGCGCGCCAGCCAAGGCTGACCAAAGTGCGGACGTAGGCGGCGGCGAACCAGAGGCGACCGCGCGTGGCGGCCATCTCCGTGAGGTCGCCCATGATTGCTGCGGCGCGGTCGGGGCCTGCGATGCGGGCGAGGAGCCATTCTGCGATTGACGTCTTATGCATATGCGCCTCCGAAGAGTTTTGCATCGAGCAGGTCGAGGCCTTGCAGCAGGCTTTGATAGGCAGCTTGCGCGCTGGCCAATGCGTTGCGGCCTTCGCGGGTGACCTGGACGAAGCGCTTGGCGCGGCCTCCGCGCTCGGGCGTGGGGCTGCCGTCGCGGAAGGTGACCAGGCCCTTGTCCTCCATGCGGTGCAGCGTGGTGTAAAGCGCGCCGGGAGCAGGGTTGCGGCCTGTCTTCACTGCAATCTCATCCAGGATGGTGACGCCATAGGCCGCATCGCCCAGGCGCAGGGCAGCCAGCAGAACAATCTGTTCAAATTCGCCGAGAGTGCGTTCGGGATTCATATGAACTACAATGTAGTAGTAAATTCGAGAACTGTCAAGATTTAATTATGCCAGCCCTGAATAGACTTATCCGAGTAAATAAGCTAGACTAAGCTAGGTTATGAGGTGAGATTATGCTGCAGATTGGAGCCTTCGAGGCGAAAAATACCTTCGGAGGCCTGCTAGACAGGGTCGAGGAGGGTGAGGAGATCGTCATCACCAGGCATGGCCGCGCCGTAGCGCGACTGGTTCCCAACACCGGATCACAGGATCGGACGCAGGCCAGGGCTGCGGCGGCACGGATTCGTGCTCGAGCGGCGACGCTGACAACGGGTGGGTTCAACTGGGAAGAACTGAAGCGGGACCGGGATGAGGGACGTCCGTGAGCTTGGTGCTGGATAGTTCGGTCGCGCTTGCATGGGTATATCGGGAGGAGCGCAACGATGCGATCTCCGCTGTCTTCGAGCAGGTAACCGAGGCAGGTGCGTGGGTGCCGTCGCTATGGAGGCTTGAGGTTGCGAACGTATTGGAGATGGGAGTTCGACGAGGTCGGATCGTCGCCTCGTATCGCGATGAGATGTTGGCCGACTTAGAGCTTCTGCCGATTCGGTCGGATTCCGAGACGGAGAGGCACGCCTGGCAATCGACACTGCGGCTTGCCGTGCGGCATCGGTTGACGGTCTACGACGCGGCGTATTTGGAGCTTGCCATGCGGCGCAGGCTTCCGCTTGCCAGTCTTGACCGCGAGTTGCGCACGGCCGCTCAGGCGGAGAACATCACTCTCTTGGGCGAATAGCAGCGCGGGTGAGAACCAGACACATCCCCTGTGCGTACAATCATTCGTAGACCCAATGGAATTCAAAGAGGCGATCAAGCTGGCGTTGCAGTCCCTGTGGCAGAACAAGCTGCGCACGGTGCTGACCCTGCTGGGCATGACGATCGCGGTGGCCAGTCTGATCGCGGTGGTCACGCTGGTTAACGGTGCCATGACCTACGTCACCACCAAGTTCACGCGTTATGGCGCGGACGTCTTTACCGTGTCGCGGATGCCCTCGATCATCTTCAGCACGGAGGATTTCGAGCGGATGCAGAAGAGGAAGAGGGTCCTGTACGACGACTACACCTATGTTCGCGACAACTGCAAGCGCTGTGTGGCGATCGGGGAGTCGCAGGGGACTTCGGCCAAGGTAGTGCGCGGCACCAATTCGGTCACCGACACCTCCATCCGCGGGTTCACCTGGCAGATGCCCATGCTGCAGAACCTGGACATCGCCGAGGGGCGGGGATTTACCCAGACCGATGAGGACCATGCGTCGCCGGTGGCCATCATCGGGACGGACATTCGCGACAACCTGTTTCCCGGCATCGATCCGCTGGGCCTGGAGTTGCGCGTCGATGGCATGCCGTACACCGTGGTGGGCGTGGCGGCAAAGCAGGGCAGCACCTTCGGGCAGAGTCAGGACAATTGGGTTGCGGTGCCGCTGACGGCATACATGAATACGTACGGTTCGCAGAACTCGAGCACCATCTATGTGAAGGCGGGGTCCGCGGGACCGGTGCTGCAGGAAGCGGGCGACGAGGTGCGCGTGTTGATGCGCTCCAAGCGGCACGATGCGCCGGGCGCGGACGACTCGTTTGAGCTGGACGTCAACAATACCCTGGTGGGATTCTTCTCCAAGGTGACCGGCATGTTCGGCGCCGTCATGGGAGGGGTTGCGCTGATTGCGTTAGTGGTGGGAGGCATCGTGATTATGAACATGATGCTGGCCAGCGTGACGGAACGGACGAGGGAGATTGGCATTCGCAAGTCGCTGGGAGCGCGCCGGCACGACATCATGCTCCAGTTTCTGGTGGAGTCGTGCGCGCTGGCGTTGGTAGGCGGTTTATTCGGTGTGATGGGCGGTATTGCCGTGGCGCAGGTGGTGACCCTGCTGCTTGGCTTCCCGTCGACCGTGGCACTGTGGAGTGTGATGGTGGGATTGGTGATGGCGGCAACCACCGGGATTTTTTTCGGTGTATATCCGGCGCGTAAGGCAGCCAACCTGGATCCCATCGTGGCATTGCGCGCGGAGCTGTAAGGCAGTTATGAGTTGGTAGTTGTGAGTTGTGACCAAGGGCAAAAACGATGCGGATGGGCGACTTCAAAGAGACGGTGACCATGGCTCTGGGCACGCTGCGCGCCAACAAGATGCGCAGCGGACTCACGATCCTGGGCATCGTGATCGGCGTCATGACGGTCATTACCATCTCCTCGGTGGTCAATGGGCTGAACGCGGGTGTAGAGGGCCTGGTGCAGTCGCTGGGATCGAACGTCCTGTTTATCTACCGCTTTCCCGCGTTCAGCGGACGACCGACCACCGAGATGCTCACCCGCAAGCAGCTCAACTACGACGACGCCATCGCCATGCGCTCTTTGCCCCATGTGGTGGCCGTGTCGCCGGCCCTGCAGTACACCGACAATACGGCCCCGGGGCGCAGCGGGGTCACCTCCATCAAGGGCGGCGGCAAAAGCATGCAGAACACCATCCTGACCGGCGTCTCGGACGAAGAGAAGGACGTCTCCGATCTGGACATGAGGGAAGGCCGGTTCGTCAACGAACAGGACCAGCAGCGGGCGTCCAAGATCACCATCCTGGGGTACGACACCGCGGCGCATCTATTTCCCGGGCAGAGTGCCGTTGGCCGCGAGGTGGAGGCGGCCGGCATGATCTTTACCGTGGTGGGTGTGCTGGACAAGCAGAAGCAGGCCTTTGGCGGAGGAACCAACCCGCAGGATAACCAGGCCTACTTCCCCGTCACCACCTTCCACTACATGCATCCCGAGGAGCTGGACTACTGGATCACGCTGAAGTACGACGACCCCAAGAACCGCTTGACCGTGCTGGATGAGCTGACCGAGTTGCTGCGCCGGCGGCGCAAGGTGCTCAATGAAAAGCCGGACAACTTCGCCATCTTCGGCACGGACGTTATCACGCGCCTGTGGGACGAGATTACCGGAGGGCTTTTCCTGCTCCTGTTTTCCCTCTCCAGCGTGGCCCTGATGGTGGGTGGTGTGGGCGTGATGAACATCATGCTGGTCAGCGTCACCGAGCGCACGCGCGAGATCGGGGTACGCAAGGCCATCGGCGCCACCAAGCGCACCATCCTGACCCAGTTCACCCTGGAGGCCATCACGCTGTGTGCCGTCGGCGGGGTGATCGGACTGCTGTTGGGCAGTGCGATTGTACTTGCAGTGAGCCATTGGTTTCCTGCTGTGCTCTCTCCGCTGTGGGTGGCGACGGCCTTCCTGTCCTCGTGCGCCATCGGGCTGGTCTTCGGCATCTATCCGGCGTGGAAGGCCGCTAACCTCGACCCCATCGAAGCGCTGCGCTACGAGTAGCGGGCGGATAGTGAGAAAATTCTTCTATGAGCGATTTCATTCCCAAGCCAGGCACATTGAAGATTGGCGGACTCGGCCGCAAGGCGCAGAAGCTGCTTGCTGCGCGAGAGAAGGCGGCCCGGATGAAGAGTGGCGCAAAGACGCAGCCTGGTGCCTCCATGGCATCCTTCAAGGCCAAGGATTCATTTGCCAACACCAAGAAGACCACCTTCCAACGCAAGGCTGTGTGAGCGCATCGTTGCTTGCGCTGCACATGATTCATTCAGGCTTCGCAGGGTAGTTTGACCTCTCGTCCCGGGTCGAGGTCGCGTGGCACCTCGAAACCGCCTAGCCTCTTATCGGATATGGAAGACGATGCCGGCGGAGAAGGTTTGTAGTGTGTGGTTGATGTTGTCGATCCCGGTGAGTTGGCCGGCGCCGTATTCCAGTCGTGCAGCGACCTGCTGGTTTGCGAAGGGGAAGTCGGCGCCGAACTGGGCCTGGTAGGCGAAGGAGCCCGTACGTGTGGTGCTGGTTCCGTTATTGGTGCCGACTCCTCCTGCTTCGAATTGGAAGTAGGGAACAATGGGGAGCTGGGCGTCGGAGCCGTCGATGCGGAACCCGATCAGTCCGCCGAGAATCTTGTTGCCGTACGTCGTGGAGTTGGCGCTGTTGTCGACGATGAGGCGCGCGTCGATGCCAAAATGGACCGGACCGGGCGAGGGGTAGAGGACGTAGCCGCCGAAGATGCCGCCGAGGGCAGTCATCCCCCCGCTTTGCGTGGCGGCAGTGCCGTTGCCAACTCCCAAGCCAGAGTAGTGGCCCGCATTGAACATGAGGTAGGGCGAGAGGTAGGCGGCATTGCTGCCATAGTGTGGGTATCCCGGCGGGGAGCTAGGTGGCGGATAGTCTGGTCGCTGCGGGTACTGGGCAGGAGGCGAGGATGGCGGCGGATAGGGGGGCGGTGGTGGAGGGTAGTATTGCGCGGCTGCGGGCATGGTGGCGGCCAGCAAAGCCAGAGAGAGGCAAAAGGCGAAGATGAGCCGGCAAATGGTCGGTTGGTTCATTGTTTCAAGCCTCAGGGGCAGGAGTACAAACCCTGCTAAAAGTGAGATGCCTTCCACTAGCGAAGATATGTATGAAGATCCATATAGATACAACCCGAACCCACAACTAAAGTTGACTTCCAGCCCTGTGTCGCGGTCCAAACGTCTTCTCGACACTTCGATAGACTGGTTGCATGGCGACGGCGGTCGAGATCGTTACAACTCTGCTCAGTTTGGGCGGGATGGTCTACATGCTGCTGGCGCTATGGGGAGCGCGGGACTTCGTGCATTCTTGCCGCCGCTTTGCCGCAACCCAAGCCAATGTGCCGGGGTTTGCGCCGGATGTCACCATTCTGAAGCCGGTGAAGGGCGTGGATGCGCGCATGTATGCGGGGTTTGCCAGCCACTGCACGCAGCAGTATGCGGGACACTTCGAGATACTCTTCGGCGTGAGCAGCACAGACGATCCCGCCGTGGAACAGATTGCCCGGCTACAGCGTGAGTTTCCCCAGTGCGACATCCGCCTTATCCTGTGTCCACAGCGGCTGGGCACATCCGGCAAGGTCAACAACCTCATTCAGATGTTGCCCGAGTCGAAGTACCCGTACATCCTCATCAACGACAGCGATATCCGCGTCTCGCCCCGGTACCTGACGCGGGTGATGGCGCATTTCGGCGCCACGGACGGTAACGCCGATCCTAAGGTAGGCATGGTGACGGCGCTGTTTCTGGGGCGGACGGCTGCGGAGGGTGAGGCGCTGACGCTGTGGGCGCGCCTGGAGGCGCTGGCCATCTCCACCGACTTTGCGGCTGGCGTTCTGGCGGCGCGCAGGCTGGAGGGTGGCGTCCACTTCGGATTGGGTGCGACCCTGGCCATGTCGCGCGCGGCGCTGGCTGCGGCCGGAGGACTGGAGCCGCTGGTCGATTGCCTGGCCGACGACTTCGAACTGGGTGTGCGCATCGAGCGCGCCGGCTATCGCATCGGGCTCTCCAGCGACATCGTGGAGACAACTGTGCCTTCCTACAACCTGCGCGGCTTCCTGGAACACCAAATTCGATGGTCCCGCACCGTGCGCGACGCGCGGCAGTGGGGCTATCTGGGCATGGGCATCACCTACTGCATTCCCTGGGCCGTGATGAACTGCGTAGCCAGTGGATTCGCCCTGGGTAGCTTCTCGCTGCTGAGTTTGGTGGTGCTGTCACGGGTTGCAGTCGCGCTCTCAGTCGGCGTCGGAGTGCTGGGCGACGATCAGGTGCTGCGCGACATCTGGCTGTTGCCTCTGCGCGACTTCATCGGGCTGGGCTTCTGGGCGTGGAGCTACGCGTCGGACACGGTGGTGTGGCGTGGGGAACGCTTCCGGCTACGGAACGGGCGCATCTCGCATGTGTGACTGCGGAAGTCTGACTGGCTCCCCTAATAAGTGTCAGGCGTTTAGCCATTTTCGGAGTTCCTCTTTTGACAACTCTTTTCGGAAATGAATGGAACGCCTATTGCCATCTCTCTTGGGTTTCTTAGCGAAAGAGCGGCCCTTTTTCCTCACCAGCTTAGTGAGTTCCTCGGGCGATACTACATAGAACGCCGGTGTGCTTCGATTCGCTATGTCCACCAAGGCAATAAGTTTGGCCTTAAAACCATCTTTCTTGTTGTAGATCGCTTCGTTCCGGTATAGCTGGGCATCAGTCCACGGTGAACCCTCAATAATTATTTGATCTTTGCCTGCAGGCCGTTCAGATGATTTGACCTGAACGTAAATCGCTTGCTCTTTCCCATATACGATGAGGTCGATGTTAGGACAGTTTGCGCGAATAACAATATTCGCATCGTGCACTTCAAAGCCTGCCATTTTCGATCGCATTTCTTGCCAACTTCTCTGATGCAGCAGACTCAGTCATCCGGTTGTCCTTTCAGCACACGACATACTATCAGCGGTTCGATTGGTGCTGGGTTATGTAAACAAGGTCGAGGTCCTGGCGAGCACGTCCTGCAAAATTTCCTGAGGAAGCGTGTCAACTTTCCTGCCGTTTCGTGCGGCGATGTCCAGAACGCGCGGTTGATCGCAGCGCACAACGCCCGTGGTGCGGATGCCTGTGACCGGGACGGCGAAGCCAATTCGCCGCGCAAACTCGCCGCCGCTGGTGATGGGCAGAACCACCGGCAATTTTGTCGCTTCGTTGAATGCGGTTGGCGAAACGATCAGAACGGGTCGATGACCGCGTTGCTCATGGCCTTGCGTTGGGTCGAGCGAAACCATGTAAATATCGCCGCGCTTCATATCAGTTCGCCGCCGACGGCTGGGGCATCGACCCACTCCCGGTCTTCCGGTGGCATCGGCTGGGAATAGTCGGAGGCTTCGAGCAATTCAGCCAGGGTGTAGCGTGGCCGAGGCTTCGGATCGACGATCAGGCAACCATCTTCTACATCCACTGCAACCGTAGCACCAGCCTTCAACTGCAACAGATTGAGAAGAACCGGCGGAACGACCAGCATGACAGAGCCGCCAACCTTGCGCAGATTCGTAGTATGCATCCGAGTCTCCTATATTATATTTAAGTATAACACACTTTCAATACTTGATTATTCTTGTTTATCAATGATATACGGCCGGTTCCGCTGGTTGCTGACGATCTCCTTGCCGCCGGATTTGGCGATGACGTAAACCGGGTTTAGCGCTGCGGGTAGCGGGCTGGGCTGATTGGTCAAGTTCTGCCACAGGAATATGCGCTGTGGCCCGGGCCACTTCTTGGCGAGCGATTGCGGCGTCTCGAAGATCGGCGGTGCGTCAAGGAAAAAGCTGCCGTACCAGAGGTTCGAGCTGCGGCCCTCAAGGATGTGCAGGTCGTCTCGGCGGAGAGTGAAGCCGAGTGTGCTGGCGAACTCGTACTCCTGATGGATGACGATGAGGTCGTCTGGCTGGAGCTGCGGCGCGATTGCCGCGGCAAGCTGCTCCGAGCTCAGCACCGGGGTAAACGTCTGTAGCGCAAGGTGCGCAGCGAGTAGAAAACCGAAGGCGCCGGCGGCAAGGGCCAGCGTCGCGGCGTGAGGCTTGTTCTTTTTACGCAGAAGATAAGAACACAGCGGACCGAGGAAGAGCGCGGCGGCGGCCAGCGCCAACGGCAGGCGAAAGAGGCCGAGGGCCTGCGCGTTGAGATCGAGGAAGTGACCCATGCTAAGGGCGTAGTCGGCTGGGTGCTGTTGCAGCAGATGCGCAAGGTCGGTGCTAGGCGCAGGCGCGCGCGAGTGCAATAAAAAAACGACTGTAGTCGCTGCGAAGATTGCGCCGAGTGCCAGCAGCACAGCAGTTACGAGCAGATTGACGCGACGAAGTTTCTCGGCCTGCGGTGTTGCAGGTTGGCTCTGGACGCGGCTCTCCTGAGCCAGCCATGCTGCGATCAGGATTGTAAGAGCTGGCAGCACGGGAAGCGCGTAGTACTCCTGCCTCGTGGAAAAGCTGAAGAAAAGCAGCGGGACCAGCGCCCACAGAATGAGCAGGAGGTAGGTCGGCCCTTCAGAGGTAGATGAATAACTCACGCCTTGTCTTTCCGAATCGTCGTTACTTTCCGGATCATCTTCGCCTTCCGGATCGTCCTGTCTTAGCGGATTGGAAGGGGGCTTCAGCCCCCTGAATATGGCCACCCAATTCAACCGGGCTTTAGCCCAGGGCCTTTTGTCTGCTACAAAAACGCGGACCGCATTGGCAAGCGCCTTGAACACGAACGCACTCCACGGCATCAGCCATACCAGGCACAGTCCCCAGAAGAGACCCAGCGGGACGGTGTCGTAGTCTCGTGGAACGCGCAGGTTCACGTAGCGCAATAGCTGCTCGTTGACAAAGTAGAACCAGAGCCAGCCGGGTACGTTGCCCTGAGTTGGTAGCGGGACAGAGAGGGCACCGTGCGCAAAAGTTAGGCCGCTGGGATGGCCCTGCGCCGGGTTCGCCAGCGCAACCATGATGTGCCACGGCGCGGCGATTGCGAGGAAGACGGCGAAGTTCGACAACGGATGGAACTGGCCGATGCGAGTCGCGGCGGCGCGTGGGCCGCGCGTCAGCAGCAGGTGGATCAGGACGATTGCAACCGGGAAGACGACGCCGATCAGCCCCTTGGTCAGGACGCCGAGTGCGCAGCAGGCAGCGAAGGCGTAACACAGCAGGCGAGGACACTCTACATCCCACCCTTCGCGATAAGGTTGCGAAGGATGGGGCACCCGATCTTCTGGCGGCTGTTCGCTCAGCCAGAAGCAGAGTATCGCAAGCGTGAGCCACAGACAGACCATCGCGTCGGGCAGCAGGATGCGTGTGAAGAGAAAGATGCCAAAGCTGGAGAGCAGGATCAGAACCGCGTACAGACCGGCGCGTGCGCTACGAAAGGCTCGCCGCGCGAACATCTCTACCAAAAACGCCAACGCCAGTACAGCCAGCGCGAGCGGGATACGCGCCGCAACGGCGAGACAGTGCGCTGAAGGATGGCCAAGCAGTTGCGCAATCCGCATCGACGCGGCCATCGACCAGTACAGAAGCGGCGCTTTTTCCAGATAGCGAATGCCGTTTGTGTACAGCGTGACCCAGTCGTGGCGGAGAAGCATCTCGCGCGCGACTTCAGCATGCACCGAATCGGCGTCGTCCAGCAGGGCGGGCGTGAAGAGAGTGAAGCTGGCATAGAAGACGATCCAGAGCGCGAGCAGGAGAAGTGTGTTGGCCGGCGGTCGCCTCGGGATGGGGGGAGCGGGCTGCATCGGTGATCTGCGGGAGTGATCGACGGCAAGTACGGAGCTTCTGGCCTGCGACTTCAATTGGGTCGGAAGAACGGCTTATCGACGGTTGCTTCGCTCAGAGGAGGGAGATGTCTTCATCGATGGCCAGTTGTTCGACGCAGATGTAGAGGGCCTCTCCGAGTTTTTTGAAGTCGAGCTTGCACTGCGAGGAGTAATTGCTTCGGTTGGTGTGGCGGAAGAGCTCGTTCCAGATATTCTGCGCCTGCCATAGGTTGACGTCGAAGGGCATGGTGCGCAGGGCGTGGGCGATGGCAAGCGAGCTGCGGATGGCTGCCTCGGGGGACTGGCCCGCGTTGACGGCGTCCTCAATCTGCAACATGGCGCGCTGGATGCGCTTGGCCGCCGCGAAGCTGAGCGCCGCAGTGTCCAGTGCGACGTGGTCCGTGGTGGCGCGCAGGAACAGCGCCTGTAGCTCGGCGGCGTCGAAGGGTTCTGCCTCGATGGTGCGGCGCAGGCTGGCGTTGATGGCGAAGTTGGCGGCAATGGCGAGTGCAGGCGGCGCGGCCATCCCAGACTCAGTCAGAAAGTGCAGCAGCGATGCATGGTCTTCGTAGATTTTGCGCAGCGAGTCTTCCATCTCGGCCAGGGTCTGGTTCAGAATCGTGCGCAGAATGCGCTGCTGTTCGTCGGCAAAGAGCGAGGTGAGAGAGTAGGTAATAGCGCCGAAGAAGTGGTCGATGAGGCGAATCACCTCGGGAAGATCGGCGCGTTGGATTGCTTTACGGATGTGGTTGGAAAATTCGCTAAACGCAGCCCCGTTCTCCGGGCCGTCCGTGGAGTAGTGGCGCACAGCTGCCGAGAGGTTCTGATCGCCCAGGTGGAGCACGGCGAAGCATATCTCCTCGTTCTCCTCCGTGATCCGCGAACGCAAATGGGCCCGGCCGATGGCCACCTTGCCGCGACCGGAGGTGAAGCTCTCGTATGCGTCGCGATGCAGGTCGAAGCAGAAGAGAACTCCGTCCTCCGGGTAGTTGCGAAAGATGGAGCTGATGGCATAGTGTGCCCCCACCTGCTCCAGTCCGATGCGCAATCCCGTGACGTAACGGCGATAGAGCCATGCGCCGTCCCCCATCTCGGGAAGGTTGGATTTGGCGTGGGCCAGAATCTCCAGGAAGCGGTCTTCCAGCGCGGCGCCTGCGGGTCCGAAGAGCTTGCCGGCTAGCTGTAGCACGCGTCCCGCGTAAGCGATCACCTGTAGCGTCTCGATGCCGGAGATGTCGTCGAAGAACCAGCCGCAACTGGTGTACATCAGCTGGGCGTGGCGCTGCATCTCCAGCAGCTCAAGCAACTTGGTGAGTTCTTCGCCTGTGATGGGACGCTTGGCGTGCCGGTCGAAGAAGCGGGAGACCGAGTCCGGGGAACGGTCGAGGACGATGTCGATATAGGCGTCGCGCGCACTCCAAAGGTCGATCAGCAGAGGGTCTGCCAGCTCTTCGGCCAATGGTGCGGTGGCATCGCGCAGAAAATCGAGCGCCTCGCGCAGGGGAGTGCGCCACAACTGGTTATGGCCGGTCTTGCCGCTGTTACAGCCGCAGTTGGAACGCCAGCGCTCCACCCCATGCACGCAACTCCAGGCAGTGTTCTCCACCACCTCGGCCTCCCATTGCGGCGGAAACATTTCCAGGAACTCACCGTAGTTGGTGAGCTTTGCGTGGCCATTGTCTTCGATCCAGTGCATGGCATAGGAGAGCGCCATCTCGCCATACTTGTGATGGTGGCCATAGCTCTCGCCATCGGTGGCGACGTGCGACAGTTGGACCCTGTTGGGTGCGTTGGGCGAGGGAGCGTGGAATCCGTCCAGCAGGCGGCTGCCGAACGCCTCGCCGCTGTTCAGCAATCCCTCGAACGCGATGGCGCGCGAGGCGGGGCCGTCATAGAAGAAGACCGCGATGTGTCTCCCCTCGTCGAGCTTAACCAGGTAGGGGCGAGTGGAATCGACGGTGGCATTGGGAGTGGGGACCCAGTTGTCCGTGGCTAGCGGCCTCACCCGCGCGCACTGGTGGGGCGCCAGGATGGTGAACTTGATTCCTTCGGCGGCCATCAGGTCCAGCACTTCGCGGTTGACCGCGGTCTCGGCCAGCCACATGCCTTCGGGCCGGCGGCCAAAGCGGTGTTTAAAATCGGCGATGCCCCAGCGGATTTGGGTGATGGCATCGCGCCGGCTGGCCAGCGGCATGATGACGTGGTTGTAGACCTGTGCGATCGCCGAGCCGTGGCCGCCGTAGCGCTGTGCGCTGCTGCGGTCGGCGTCCAGAATGGTGCGATAGGTGCGCGGGGTCTTCTCCGCCATCCATTTCAACAGGGTGGGGCCGAAGTTGTAGCTCATGCGCTCGTAGTTGTTGACGATGCGCACGATCTCGCCCTTGCGGTTGGTGATGCGCGAGGCGCCGTTGGGCGCGTAGCACTCGGCCTCGATGCGTTCGTTCCAGTCGTGATACGGCGCGGCCGAATCCTCCACCTCCACCGTCTCCAGCCAGGGGTTCTCGCGCGGCGGCTGGTAGAAGTGGCCATGCACGCAGACGTATCGCTGGGTTGCAGCGGAGGATGAGGTGTTTGGTTTCGCGTCCTTCGGAAAGCTTCTGGACTTCACCATGGAATTATAGGGGTCTCCTGCGCCGGGCGCATTCGCGCAGAGCGATAGTCTGCCGAGTGTATTGAGGATGAACTGTCACTCCTGCGGTTTCAGATTGCCCGCAGCCAGGTCGCAGGCGCGCCACAGATACCAGCTTGCCACCGAACACCAGGGATGCCATTTCTTTGCGCGCTTCTCCATCTCCGCTGGTTTGGGCAGATCGAGTGGAGTCACTTTGTCCTCCGGCTTCAGCTTGCCAAAGGTCAGCGCAAATCCCTTGCGCACGCCGTAGTCGCTTACTGGTAGCACGTCGGGACGGCCCAGCCGGAAGATCAACAGCATCTCCACCGTCCATCGCCCGATGCCGCGCACCTGCGTCAGGTGATCGATAATCGCATCGTCCGTCATGCGGCGGATCTGCGCCAGCGTGGGCACCGTGCCATCGATCGTCTTGGCCGCCAGGTCGCGCAGCGCGAGAGTCTTGTTGGCAGAAAGGCCCGCAGCGCGGAGCTGCTGGTTGGGGCAGTCCAGGATTTGTTGTGGTGTCGGGTGCGCGCCTGTACCCGAGCCTTCCAGCGTCATCACTGGTGCGAAGCCTTCCAGCAAACGGCGATGAATGGTGGCCGCGGCCTTGCCATGCAGCTGCTGATAGACGATGCTCTCCACCAGCGCCTCAAACGGGGACTGCGCGCTGGCCAGGCGCAGAGTGCATGGGCCGGCGCGCGCGATCAGGCGTGCCAGTTTTGCATCGGCGGCTGATAGCTCGCGGCAGGCGAGTGCAAGGTCGTAGCGGGGTGGGCGTGGCCGTTGGCGTAGATGAGGCATTCCTAGACGGTATCGCAGCCACCCATAAAATGTCTTCCACGGCGCACCTGCACCGCGCAGGGCCTCAATTGTCCGCCGTTCGTCCGATTATCGAATATAGAAGTTAAAAATCAGGTGTGAATGGGCCGGTTCGCTTGGAAAGGTCATTTTCCCGCTGTTATACTCGATCTCGACGCGTTCGATGAACGTGATACTCGTCACTGACAAAATTGTTTTTATCTGATCCATCTCCACCTCTTACGCCTCTTCATGCGCAACCCGCACCTCGGTGCGGCAACCAACGCCGGCTCAGTAGCTGCCCAACTGCAACCCACTGAAAAAAATAGCTGAAACAAATCAATCCTTTGAAGCATCCATAGCTAACCACTCAGAAACGCTGAGGAGACTGGAAAGCACGCATGGCGCAGGTTTTTGATCGCAGTTCGAACGCACTGGCACGGGCAAGTCTGGTGTTGACGGGCCTGATCGTCATCGTGCTTGGCGTCACGCTGGACCAGTTGCAGCGTTCCCCGTGGGTGACGCGGCAGGGCCAGCGGGCGGACCAGCCGATCCCGTTCAGCCACAAGCACCATGTGGAGGGCCTGGGCCTGCAATGCCAGTACTGTCACACCACGGTGGAGGTTTCCAGCTACGCGGGCATTCCGCCGACCAAGACCTGCATCAACTGCCACTCGCAGATATGGACCAACGCCGCGCTGCTGCAGCCGGTGCGGGATAGCTGGGCCACCGGCGCGTCGATCCAGTGGATCAAGGTGCACGACCTTCCCGACTACGTTTACTTCAACCACGAGATCCATGTGAATAAGGGGATCGGATGCGCCAGCTGCCATGGCCGCGTGGACCAGATGCCGCTGATGTATATGGAGAACACGCTGCAGATGGAGTGGTGCCTGAACTGCCATCGCAACCCGGCGGAGAATCTGCGGCCGACCAGCGAGATCTACAACATGGCGTGGGCGGGGCCCTCCACCGCAAGCCCGTGTGGTGCGCGCCGACGGGCAAGGGCGATCCGGAACCGGCCCCACCGCGCAGAGCGTGGCTGCACGACCAAGGATCCATCGGGCGAAGCGGGCCGGAGGTTGCGATGCTGCAGGCGCAGGCAGGGATGAACGCAGCCGCACGCGGCATCCGCTGCCGGCCAGGCCGTCAGCGATGGCCCGCCCATGGCGACCCATGATGCCGGCGAGCTATCAGAAGTTCACCAGCCAGATCGATCTTGGCCGCTACCTGACCTCTCAGTACCACATCCGCCCACCCAACGAACTGACCAGCTGCGAGACATGCCACCGATGAACAAGACAGGGAGCAGGGAACAGGGAACCGCGAACAGCGACGCGCGCAGTTAGTGACGACCATTGCGCCTGTAGCGCCCGCGCCTGGTCCGCAAGCTGACGCTGGCCGAGGTGCGCGCCAAGCTCGACGGCAAGAGCGGCAAGCGCTTCTGGAAGAACCTGGACGAGCTGGCGGAGACGCCCGCCTTCCACGCAGATGCTGCAGCGGGAGTTTCCCCGCGGCAGGCGCAGCGAGTGGGTCGATGCGGTCAGCCGCCGCGGATTCCTGAAGGTGATGGGCGCGTCGCTGGCGCTGGCCGGGCTTGCCGGATGCACCAAGCAGCCCGACGAGCCGATCTTCCCCTACGTCAAGCAGCCCGAGGACCTGATCCTCGGCAAGCCGATGTACTTTGCCACGGCGTTCCCCTTCCCGACGGGCGCGATTCCGGTGCTGGTGAAGTCGGACGCGTTCCGCCCGATCAAGGTGGATGGCAATCCCGACCACCCGATGTCGAAGGGCAAGTCGGATGCGTTTACCCAGGCCACGCTGCTCGATCTCTACGATCCGGACCGCTCGAAGGAGGTACGCCTGCGCGGGCAGACCAGCGAGTGGGCGGACTTCCAGAAGGCATTCTCGTCGGCGGTGAAGAAGAGCGGCGACGGACAGGGGATCTATTTCCTCAGCGAGACCATCACTTCGCCGACGCTGGCTGCGCAGTGGAAGCAGGTGCAGGCGAAGTATCCCAGCCGCGAAGCTGGTGCAGTGGGAGCCGGTCAATCGCGACTGCCGCGATGGCCGCCTCCAAGGCGGCTTTCGGCAGCTACACGGACGCGCAGTACAAGTTGGAAAACGCGGACGTGATTCTCTCGCTCGACGCGGATTTCCTGGGCGGCATCGCGCATCCGGGATTTCTGCCGATGGCGGCGGCGTACGCCGCAGCGGCATCGCTACGAAGCAGGCAAGACCGATGAACCGCATGTACGTCGTCGAGACGCATGGCGACGGTGACTGGCTTCAAGGCGGAGCACAGGCTGGCGCTGAAGCCCAGCGATGTGGAGAAGTTTGCGTCTTGCGACTGGCCGGCGGTTCGAGCGCTGGGATTACCAGGATCCCGAGCAGCAGAAGTTCTTTGCGTCACGCTGCAAAAAGATCTTCAGGCGAACGCGGGCAAGTGCGTGGTGATCCCCGGCGAGCAGGCTCGCCTGGGAGGTTCACGTCGCGGCTTACGCGCTGAATGCCAGGCTGGGCAACGTCGGCAAGACGGTCGTCTACACCGAGACGGTGAACCCGATGCCGACCGAGCAGGTTGCGGACCTCAAGTCGCTGGTCGGCGACATGAACGCCGGCAAGGTGCAGTGGCTGGTGATGCTGGGCGTCAACCCGCTCTACTCCGCGCCCGCCGATCTGGAGTTCGAGGCTGCGTTCAACAAGGTCCCCAACACCGTGCATCTTGGCTCGCATGTGGACGAGACGGGTGCGGTGAGCGTGTGGCACATCAACAAGGCGCATTACCTGGAGAGCTGGTCCGATGCGCGCGCCTACGACGGAACCATCTCCATCATTCAGCCCATGATCGCGCCGCTCTATGGCGGGCACAGCGCGCACGACGTGTTGCAGGTGCTGCTGGACAATCCCCAGGCCTCGGCCTTCGACGCGGTGCAGGCAACGGCGAAGACCTACATCAAGGGAGACTTCGACTCGGGCTGGCGCCGCGCGCTGCACAATGGATGGGTCGAGGGCACTGCCTTCACGCCCAAGCCCGGACCAACCAACATAGCGCTTCCGGCAGCGAATAACGCGATGCCGTTGCCGTCCTCGATGAAGGGCACAAACGGCGTTGCTTATATTCCGGCCAAGACCGAAATTCCCTTGCCGGCAGACACACTGCAAATTGCCTTCCGCCCCGATCCATCGCTCTACGACGGCCGCTTCGCCAACGTGGGCTGGCTGCAGGAACTGCCCAAGCAGATCACGAACCTCAGTTGGGACAACGCCGCGTTGATGAGCCTGGCTACCATGGAGGGCCTCAAGCTCGAGCAGAACGACGCAGTTGAGATCGAGGCATTCGGACGCAAAGTCATCGCTCCCGCGCTGATGGTGCCCGGCCATGCGGACGGCTCTATTACGGTGCATCTCGGCTTTGGACGTCGCGCTGAAGCCGGACGCGTCGGGGCGGGTGTCGGCTTCAACGCGTACCTGCTGCGCACATCGGACGCACCAGCACACCATCCGAGGCAAGCTGACCAAGTACCGGCGGCACCTACGATATCTGCGTCACCAAGGTCGACACCATCGAACATCGCGGCAGCTTTGCGCAGCAGGACCTCAACAACAAGGAGTCCGACAAGCAGGGCACCTATTCGCTGCCAGGACATGAGGCGATGGAGCGCGCCATCATTCGCTACGCCACGCTGGCCGAGGTCAAGGCCAACCCCAACTTCGCCCACGAGAATGAAGGCGACGTGAAGGGCGCGCTTATCAACAAGGTTGGATACTCGCCCTCAGGCGAGAAGCCGGGCCACGACGAAAGCTTCTTCCCCGATGCATGGCGTTACGACCATAAGGATGTCTCGTCGCAGACGCTGCAGAACAAGTGGGGCATGGCGATCGACCTGAACTCCTGCGTAGGCTGCAATGCCTGCATCGTCAGCTGTTATGCGGAGAACAATATTCCGGTGGTGGGCCGCGAGCAGGTCAAGATTGGCCGCAATATGCAGTGGCTCCGCATCGACACCTACTTCGAGGGCGACCTGCATGCCCCGCGCGCGCACTTCCAGCCCATGGCCTGCCAGCACTGCGAGAACGCGGGATGCGAGCAGGTCTGTCCGGTGGGCGCCACCGTGCATACGCCGGAAGGCCTGAACGCGATGGTCTACAACCGCTGCGTGGGCACCCGCTACTGCTCTAACAACTGCGTCTACAAGGTGCGTCGCTTCAACTTCCTGCTCTACTCGGACTTCGACACCGAGAGCCTGAAGTTCATGCGCAACCCAGACGTCACGTGTGCGTTCGCGCGGAGTGATGGAGAAGTGCAGCTACTGCGTGCAGCGCATCGAGGCGGCCAAGATCACCGCCGACAAGGAGAATCGCGCGGTGCGCGATGGCGAGATTGTGACCGCATGCCAGCAGGCCTGCCCGACTTCGGCCATCAGCTTCGGCAATCTCAACGACCCGCAGAGCGAAGTCTCCAGGCGCAAGCGACGGAGCGGGACTATCAGGTGCTGGCCGACCTGAACTACCGGCCGCGCACAACCTATACGGCGGGCGTCATCAACCCAAATCCGGAGCTTGCATAGTATGGCGACCAAATCCCCCATCGACGATCCCGAGGCTCGACTCGCGAACCGGCGAGTATGAGGTGATCGCGCCCGGACACACCTTCAAGTCGGTGACGCAGAAGATCGCCGGCCTGGTGCTCACCAGCAATACGCCGCTCGGCTGGTTTGGCGGGCTCACGGTTGCCGGCGGCGTCGCCACGCTGTTGATCATCGCTCTCACATGGCTCTTTCTGAAGGGCGTGGGCATCTGGGGCGTCACCATCCCCGGCGCGTGGGGATTCGCCATCATCAACTTCGTCTGGTGGATCGGTATCGGCCACGCTGGCACGCTGATCTCCGCCATCCTGCTTCTCTTCAAGCAGACATGGCGCAACTCCATCAACCGCTTCGCCGAGGCCATGACCATCTTCGCCGTGGTCTGCGCGGGCACCTTCCCGCTGATCCATGTTGGCCGTCCCTGGCTGGGATACTGGCTCTTTCCTTATCCCGAGCACGATGAATGTGTGGCCGCAGTTCCGCTCGCCGCTGGCATGGGACGTCTTCGCGGTCTCCACCTACGCCACCATCTCGGTGGTCTTCTGGTACATCGGAATGGTCCCCGACTTCGGCACCCTGCGCGACCGCGCGGTCATGCCCTTTGCAAAGTATATGTACGGAATGCTGGCGCTGGGATGGCGCGGCTCCACCCGCCACTGGGTCCGCTACGAGTCGGCCTCGCTGCTTCTGGCAGGCCTGGCCACGCCCCTGGTGCTCTCCGTGCATACGGTCATCAGCTTCGACTTCGCGGTGGCCGCGATGGCCGGATGGCACACCACTATCTTCCCGCCGTACTTCGTCGCCGGCGCCATCTACTCGGGCTTCGCCATGGTGCTCACGCTGGCGATTCCGATCCGCAAGTTCTATCACCTGGAAGATCTGATCACGCTGCGCCATCTGGACAACATGGCCAAGGTGATGCTGGGCACAGGATGCATCGTCGGGTACGGCTACTGCATGGAGGTCTTCATGTCGTGGTACTCGGCCAGCCACTGGGAGTTCTTCATGATGTGGAACCGCATGTTCGGGCCCATGGGCTGGGCCTACTGGCTCCTGATCCTCTCCAACCTCGCCATCCCGCTCACCACGCTGTGGTCGCGCAAACTGCGCGTGAACGTGGTGTATCTCTTCATCCTGTCGTTCATCGTGAATACGGGAATGTGGCTGGAGCGCTTCGTGATTGTCGTCACCAGCCTCTATCGCGAGTATCTGCCCAGCAGTTGGGGCACCTACCGCGCCACCAAGTGGGACTACATGACCTTCATCGGCACGTGGGGACTGTTCACGTTCCTCTTCCTGCTGTTTGTGCGCTTCCTGCCCATGATTCCCATGTCGGAGATCCGCATGATGCTCCCGCAGACCAAGATCCGTCCCGGCGGGGCGGACGCCGAGACCGTTGTTGAGGAGACGCTCTGATGACGCCGCGCGAGGGAATCTACGGGTTGCTGGCGGAGTTCAACACTCCGGGCGAGCTGGTGCGCGCCACCGAGCAGGCGCACCAGGCCGGCTATCCGGCGCATGGAGTGCTACACGCCCTACCCGGTGGAAGAGGCCGCGGTTGCGCTGCGCTTCCACAAGAACGCGTGTGCCGCTGGTCTGCCTGCTGGGCGGGCTGATGGGTGGTGCGACCGCGTTCCTGATGGAGACGTGGATCACCGTCTGGTCGTATCCGCATGAACATCGCGGGCCGGCCGCTCTTCTCCTGGCCGGCGTTCATCATTCCGGCGTACGAGTGGACGATTCTGTTCGCGGGGCTTTCGGCCGCCTTCGGAATGCTGGCGCTGAACGGCCTGCCGCAGCTCTATCACCCGCTCTTCAATGCGCCGAACTTCCGCGATGGCGCGATCGACCGACAAATTCTTCCTCTGCCTGGAGGCAGCCGACCCGACGTTTTTCCATCATCGAAACGCGAGCTTTTCTGGAGCAGTTCGCGCCCGTCTCCGTTGTGGAGGTGGAACTGTGAGACAGCAGGACAGGCCGAGGCACGATGGTGCAGGCGTGCGCTGCGCGCTCTGCGCGTTGGCGGCCTCAGGCCTGCTCGCCGGTTGCCGTCAGGACATGCAGGACCAGCCGAAGTTCATCCCGCAGCGCGGCACTGACTTCTTATGCGGACGGCCGTTCCGTCGCGGCCGCAGGTGGCGAACACCGTGGCCCGTGGACAACTGCACGAGGATGCGTACTTCTATACCGGACTGGTCGACGGCAAGGAGGGCAACGCGATGCCGTTTCCGGTGACGATGCAGGTGCTGGCGCGCGGCCAGGAGCGGTTCAACATCTACTGCACGCCCTGCCATTCGCGCGTGGGCAATGGCGCGGGAATGATCGTGCAGCGCGGCTATCGTCCGGCGGGCAACTTCCACACCGCGCGCCTGATGGCCGCGCCGCTCGGCCACTTCTTCACCGTTATGACCCACGGATATGGTGCCATGCCGGACTACTCCGCGCAGGTCGCGCCGCAGGACCGCTGGGCCATCGTCGCTTACATCAAGGCGCTGCAGTTGAGCCAGGACGCGAAGCCCGCCGATGCGCCGCCGGGCGCGCGGATCGAGTCGCTCGCCACCATCGCCGAGAGCGAGGGCCTGCCCGCCAACTTTGGTAAGGAGTGGGCGCTGCCGCCAACCGCCGTCTACGGCACGCCGAACAATCAGGACAACGGAATCCCCGCTGAGCTGCCGCCCAGTGCCAATGGCAAGTATCCGCCGTCCCAAACGCGCCAGCCCAGCCCAGTGCTCCGGTAAGCCCGAACAAGCAGTAGATAACGATTTTTCACCAAGGCCGAAACAATGTCATCGCAACACGAACAACACGGAGAGCACGCAGCACACGGCCACAGCGGCCCGCGCACACTGCCTGCGTCGCTGGACGCGCCCGGATGTTCTGCTGGCGTGGCGCAGGCGCGCTCTGGCAGTCGCGGTTGTCTTCGCTCTGCTCACGCTGCCCTTCGCCTACACTCCTGAGTGGCTGGGACCACATTGTTCGCGCCTACCTGATGGGCTACATGACGTGCTTCAACTTTGCCGGCGGCGCGCTGGTCCTGCTGATGCTGCAGTATGTCACGGGCGGCAAATGGGGACTGCTGCTGCGCCGTCCGCTGGAGGCGATGACCCGCACTCTGCCGCTGGTGGCGCTGCTCTTCATTCCCATCCTGCTTCCGAAGATCGGCGGTTATCTGTACCAGTGGGTGCGCTATCCCGATGCAGCTTCCACCAACCAGGCGTACGCCAATCATCTGATCACCCACGAGCAGGCGCTTACCGCGAACTTCAAGCGTCCCATGCTGAATCCGCACGCCTCGATCGTGGAGTACTGCATCATCTTCGCGGTACTGTTCACCTTCATGTTTCTGCTGAACCGCTGGTCGCTGCAGCGCGATGCCGACCCGCTGCGCGGCACCCAGGCAAGCTACGAGCGCTGGCGCACCCGTTTCGAGAACCTCAGCGGGCCGGGCATTCTGATCTACGTCATCCTGATGACCGCGGGTGCGATCGTCTGGATCAAGTCGCTCGATGTCACCTGGTACTCGTCCATCTGGGGACTCCAGTTCCTCGTCGCGCAGGGCTATGCGGTGCTTGCGCTGAGCATTCTCAGCGTCATTCTGCTCTCGCGCTACCAGCCGATGAAGACGCTGCTGCGCACCACCGAGCAGCACGACCTGGGCAAGTTTCTCTTCGCCTTCGTGATGCTGAACATCTATCTCTGCTTCGCGGAGTTCCTCATCATCTGGTCGGGCAATCTTCCCGACGAGATTCCCTGGTACCTCAACCGCATTCACGGCGGATGGTGGACCATCTGCACGCTGGACTTCGTCTGCCACTGGCTCATTCCCTTCTGCCTGCTGCTCTCGCGCGACCTCAAGCGCAACAAGAGCAGGATGATCTGGATCACCTGCTTCATGCTCTTCGCTCGCTTGGTCGACATGTTCTGGCTGATTGAGCCCAACTTCTCCGACTCGGCCGGAAATCTGCACATCGCCGGCAACCTTGGAATGCTGGCCTACATTACGGTGCCTGTCACGCGTGCTTGCGCTGTGGGTTGCGTACTACATCACGCAGTTGAGGACGCGGCCTCTGGTCAGCACCAACGATCCGCACCTGGAAGAGATTCTGGAGCCTGAACATGCACTACTGACGGCCACAACAAGGGACACGAAGCCAAGGGCGACACCAGCCCCGTGCATGGCACGCCGGTCGATGCCGAGCACCCGGGCTACGAGACCACCGATGTCAACGTGCGCGGCGTGGCTGTCTTTCTCGCCGGGCTCTTCGCCACCGTGTTTGTCTTCTTCTTCTTCTGCTTCTACATGGGGCGCGTGATCAACACTTATTGGCAGAAGGAGGATGGGCCAGCCGAGCAAGTGGCAGATCGCTGCAGGTGCGGTTCCTCCCGCGGGCAAGGGCAAGGACCTGGTCAGCAATCCGGAGATCGAGCAGAAGCAGTTGCAGCAGATTGACGGCGACATTTCCTGAGCCGCGGCTGGATATGGACGACGGCAACCAGGCCACCGCGGACCTGCATGCGCGCGAGGATCTGCTGCTGGAGCACTACAGCCTGGTCGACGGCCAGCCGGGAACCATTCGCATTCCCATCGAGCGCGCCATGGAGTTGATTGTGCAGCGCGGGCTGCCGGTTGCGAATCCGTCTGCGCGCTGCCGACTCTGTGGCGCATGCGGCCTTGCCGCCGATTCAGGCGCCGCTGACGACGGGCTTTGCGCGCACAGGATTTGAGCTGACCACGATTGAGGCGCGCCAGCAGAAGATGATCTACGGCACGGCGGAGACATCCGCGAACGCCGAAGCTATGCCTCCAAAATGAAGGCAGCAGCGGTGCGGATAGTAAGCAACAGTTTCGAGGGAGAGTAGGCAGAACATGACGTACTGGCAGACAATTCGGCGGACAATCGCTGCATAGCGGCGCTGCGGCCCTCGTCGGCTCGTTGCTGGCTGCCTCCGCAGTTGCCCAGGTCTCCAGCTATGGCGATAAGCAGACTGGCGAGAATTCCGGCGACCAGCTGCCTCAGGTGCTGCAGCAGGTCGGCGTCACGCAGCACTTGAACCAGATGCTTCCCCTGGACGCGCAGTTCGTCGACGACACCGGCAAGACCGTGCGCCTGGGCGACTACTTCGGCAAGCGGCCCGCCATCCTTTCGCTGGTGTACTACAACTGCCCCATGCTCTGCTCCGAGGAGATGGACGGCCTGGCCAGCGCGCTGGAGATGGTGAAGCTGACCCCGGGCAAAGACTTCGACATCGTCATCATCAGCATCGACCCCAGCGAGACGCCGGAGCTCGCCGCCAAGAAGAAGGCGTTCTACGTGAAGCGCTATGGCCACCCGGAGACGGCCGATGGATGGCACTTCCTCACCGGGCAGCAGGCGGCCATCGACGCGGTCTCCAACGCGAGTGGCTTCGGCTATGTGCGCGTGCCCGGGCCCGACGGCAAGCTGGACCAGTACGCCCACGCCAGCGCGATCGAGGTGGTCACCACGGAGGGCCGTCTGGCGCAGTACTACCTCGGCGTGGAGTACTCGCCCAAGGACATTCTGCTGGGCCTGATCGAGGCCTCGGGCAACAAGATCGGCTCGCCGGTCGCCAACATCCTCACCTACTGCTACCACTACGATCCGCAGACCAACCAGCACTCGCTGATCGTGGCGCGGGTGGTGCAGGTGGGCGGCATGATGACGGTGGTCGAGCCTGGGCAGTTTCATGTTTTTGATGTTTCGGCGGGATATGCAGCTTGGCCGGAACCACGATTCAATCGAGTAGGCGAACGCAGACGATAAAGGGTAACGATGGGTATTAGTCCAGTCTTATGGCAGTTTCTGGTGAAGTGGCTCAACGCCTCCGCGCTGTTTCCGCGCGAGGCGTCCACCATTGCGCCCTATATGGACGCGCTGTACTTCTTCCTGCTCGCCATTACGTTGGTCGGGCGTCTGCCTGGTGGCGACCCTGCTGGTCGGTCTTCTCCATCCGCTACCGCAAGGCGGTGCATCCGGTGGCCACGCAGATTGAAGGCTCGACGCTGCTCGAAGCCACCTGGACCATCATTCCGCTGGGCCTCTTCCTCATCTGCTTCGTCTGGGGCGCGCTGCTTTACTTCCGCATCTACAACCCGCCGGTCAACTCCATGAACATCTACATCGTCGGCAAGCAGTGGATGTGGAAGGCGGAGCATCCCGGCGGCCAGCACGAGATCAACGCGCTGCATGTGCCCACCGGCCAGCCCATCCAGTTGACCATGATCTCGCAGGATGTCTTCCACAGCTTCTCGATTCCCGACGTTCCGCATCAAGCGCGAGGTGATTCCCGGCCGCTACAGCACGGTATGGTTCGAGGCCACCACGCCGGGCGACGTATCACCTCTTCTGCACGCAGTACTGCGGCACCAACCACTCGGCGATGATCGGCGCGATCACGGTGCTGACGCCGGCCGACTACAAGAAGTGGACCGAGGAGTCGACCAGCGGCATGTCGCTGGCGCAGAACGGCGAGCGGCTGTTTGCCAGCATGGGTTGCAATGCCTGCCACTCCGGCAATGCGGCGGCGCGCGGGCCCAGCCTGGCGGGCGTCTACGGGTCCAAGCTGCAGTTGACCAACGGCTCGCAGGTGCTGGTGAACGACGCGTATCTGCGCGACGCGATCCTGAATCCGTCGCAGCATGTCACGTCGGGCTATGCGCCCATCATGCCGACATACCAGGGCCAGATCAGCGAAGACGGCCTGATCGATCTGGTGGAGTACCTCAAGAACCTGAACACCAACTATCGTGTGCAGCAGACGCTGACCACATCGCAGTCCGACCAGGCGGCGCCTCCGGCGTCAGGGGTGGTGAAACCATGAGCGCACCGAGTCCAACGATTCTCAAGCTGCCCGACCAGAGCACGCGCGACGATGCCGAAGAAGAACTTCATCAACGCGGAGCACGGCCTGCTGAGCTGGCTGCTCACCGGCGACCACAAGCGCATCGCGATCCTGTACCTGATCTCGATCACGTTCTTCTTCTTTATCGGCGGCGCGTTTGCTGGGCTCATCCGGCTGGAACTGCTGACGCCGCAAGCCGCGACCTGGTCTCGTCGGACACCTACAACAAGCTCTTCACCATGCACGGCATCATCATGATCTTCCTGTTCCTGGTGCCGTCGGTGCCGGCGACGCATCGGCAATTTCCTGATCCCGATGATGGTTGGCGCGCGCGACCTCGCCTTCCCCAAGATCAACCTGCTGAGCTGGTATCTCTATGTCGCTGGCGGCACTCTGATGCTCGCCGCGCTGGCGCTGGGCGGCGTCGATACCGGCTGGACCTTCACCACCCCGCTCTCCACCCATTATCTGAACACCCACGTCCTCACCACCGCGGTTGCTGTCTTCATTGCGGGCTTCAGTTCCATCTTTACCGGGCTGAACTTTATCGTCACTATCCATCGCATGCGCTGCCCGGGGATGACCTGGTTCCGCCTGCCGCTCTTTGTCTGGGCGCACTACGCGGCCTCCATCCTGATGGTGCTGGGCACGCCGGTGCTGGCCATCACCCTGGTGCTGGTCGGCCTGGAACGCGTCTTCGGCATCGGCGTCTTCGATCCCACCAAGGGCGGCGATCCGCTGCTCTTCCAGCATCTCTTCTGGTTCTACTCCCACCCCGCCGTCTACATCATGATTCTGCCGGGCATGGGCGTCATCTCCGAGGTGGTCAGCACCTTCAGCCGCAAGCGCGTCTTCGGATACACCGCGGTCGCGTTCAGCTCCGTCGCCATCGCGCTCTTCGGCTTCTTCGTCTGGGAGCACCACATGTTCATCATGGGCGTCTCCAACTACTCGGCGCTGGTCTTCTCGCTGCTGACCATGCTGGTCGCCGTGCCCTCGGCGATCAAGATATTCAACTGGTCGTTCACCCTGCAGAAGGGCTCCATCACCTTCGAGACGCCGATGCTCTACGCCTTCGGCTTCATGGGGCTGTTCACCATCGGCGGCCTGACCGGCGTCTTCCTCGGCTCGCTGGGCATGGACATCCAGCTCACCGAGACCTACTTCATCGTCGCCCACTTCCACTTCGTGATGGTGGGCGGAATGCTGATGGCGTTCCTCGCCGGCGTGCACTTCTGGTGGCCCAAGATGACCGGCCGCATGTATCCGGAGTCGCTCTCGAAGCTGGCCGCGGTGGTCACCTTCATCGGCTTCAACCTCACCTTCCTGCCGCAGTTCATCCTTGGCTACCTGGGCATGCCGCGGCGCTATCATGCGTATCCGCCGGAGTTTCAGGTGCTGAACGTGCTCTCGACCGCCGGCGCCACGGTGCTTGGCGTGGGCTATCTGCTGCCGATGCTCTACCTCGCGTGGTCGCTGAAGTACGGCGCGATCGCGGGCGACAATCCCTGGCAGGCAACCGGCCTCGAGTGGCAGATCCAGTCGCCGCCGCTGACCGAGAACTTCACCGAGATCCCGATCATGGACCACGAGGCCTACGACTACGAGTGGCTGGAGCACAAGACCGCAACACGAGGTGACCACCGTTGGATAGCGCGATCGCAACCACGCAGGCCGATCACGACGCAGCCGGGCAGGAGCACGAGCACGTCTTCCTGCCGCAGCACCGCCACCACTTCGAGACCGAGGAGCAGCAGCGCGAGGCGGGCAGCTTCGGCATGTGGCTCTTCCTGCTGACCGAAATCATGTTCTTCGGCGGCATGTTCTTCGCCTACCTGCTCTACCGCAACTGGTACTACGACGCGTTCGTCGCCGCGTCGAACCAGCTGAGCATCCCGCTGGGCGCGGCCAACACGGCCATCCTCATCACATCCGGCTTCTTTATGGCGCTGGCCGTCTGGGCCGCCGAGGTGCGCAAGAAAGCACTGCTGGTCGTCTTCCTGATCTTCACCACGCTCTTCGGCCTCGCCTTCCTCGGCATCAAGTACGTCGAGTACCACGAGAAGTGCGAGAAGCACCACATCCCCGGCGCCAGCTTCGACGTTTCGCAGTTCATCAATCCGCCGCTCGATGCCAAGACCGGCAAGCCCACAGAGAAGCCGCTTGCCACCCGACGCCGCGCAGAAGACCCAGATGTTCTTCTTCCTCTACTTCGCCATGACCGGAATGCACGCGCTGCACATGATCATCGGCATCGGGCTGCTCTTCTGGCTGCTTGCGCGCGCGCAGCGCGGCGACTTCAGCGCCGGATACGTCGCGCCGATAGAAAACTTCGGCCTCTACTGGCACTTCGTCGATATTGTGTGGCTCTTCCTGTTTCCCGCTGCTCTACCTCATCAACCGTCACCCGCTGGCGCATTAGGATGGATGTCGAAAACATGGTCATAGTTGACAGGGACGGAAGGGCACGGATTCAGCCGTGCCGTACGATCCGCAAACTGAAAATGGGGCTTTAGCCCCGGGCCGCAATAAGGAGCACCGCATGACAGAACCCGAGCAGCACTTCCACGATCCCAGCAACGTCACCAACCCGGAGCACGCCTCGCATCACATCGTCTCCCCGGCGCAGTACGCACTGGTCTTCGCCTCGCTGCTTACCGGAACCGCGCTCACGGTGGTTGCCGCCAACATCGACCTCGGCGTCTTCAACCCCATCATCGCGCTGGCCATCGCCTGCTACCAAGGCGGTCATCGTCATCCTGTTCTTCATGCACGTCAAGTATCAGTCCCACCTCATCAAGATCACGGTCGCCGCGGGCTTCTTCATGTTCCTCGTGCTCATCACCATGACGCTCTCCGACTACATCAGCCGCGCCTGGGGGCTGTGGTAAGAGCAGTTGCTAGTTGATGGTTGGGTCTCGACAACATTGTTGGAAACTCATATCTATGCGAGGTTGGATATGATAAGGAGGAGGATTCCGTATGCCAGCAAACATTGATCCGGTAGATACGCGTGTTCTCGATGCCCTCATCAAGATTTACAGGATGAAGCACCTTGACGTACAGCTTGTGCGTAGGACAGATGAGACCGTCGAAGCATTCGTTGAAGCAATCCCCGAGGAACGCCGAGAGGGCGTGAGTAGTTATTGGAAGAAGCGTAAGGAGGAATACCTAATCGAACAGGGCAGTTGAAGGACGCCCTTCAATGGGATTCTACGCAACCGCCTGCTGCGAAGCCTGCCGCGCTTCGATTCTTTCCAGACGCTTGTCGATATCCAGCGCTTTGAGAATGGCTTCATGTCGAGACTCTGCGATCGTCTGCGCGTTTCGCAACTCCGCCAGAACCAATTCATGCCGGATCGCAGCCACCTTCTCCACCGACATGAACCCTTCCCTCACCTCGACCTGGAGAGCTTTAAGGTCGGGGGCCACAACATCCTGCAATGCCTTCCGTACGTCGTCGACCACGCCCATAATTTTCACCTATCCGCAATTATAGAACCTTCCCTGCGCATTCCTCGTACAATCTCTATGCAGCTTCCGCAGCCTGAGGGATTGCGATGAAAGTCTTTCGTCTCCTCACCATCCTCCTCCTTGCATCACTCCTTCTCCCGGCCCAATCGTCCTCGCCGGATGCGCAATCACCCTCCACCTCCGAATCTTCCACGCAATCCACTCCGCCCGCGCTACCACCCGCCACCGGCAGCATTACCGGCTATGTTTATCTGGGCGGCTCGCATCTGCCTGCGCGGATGGCCTCGGTGACGTTGCTGCCTGTAGTCCCTAAAATCAGCGAATTCGTCTTCCCAATGACGGGGGCCAGTCCTCAGCTAACGACGCAGCTCGACGGCTCATTCACATTCCACGGTATTCCGCCAGGCAAGTATTATGTTCTCGCAGAGACTCCGGGATACATCTCGCCGATCCATCTGCCCTGTGGCATGGTCGCGGCATTGAGCAAAGAGGACGAGGATTCGCTAAGCACCCTAATGCCGGCGTTGACGGTCGTGGCCAACCGCGCGACCAACGTGGAGATTACCCTTCCCAGGGGCGCGGCCATCTCAGGCAGGGTTCGCTTCGACGATGGCGAACGGTATTCCGAAGCCTCTGTCGTTGTCCTGCACAAAGACAAGTCGGGCAAGTGGGCGCGCTATGAGACGGGGCGGGACTGGAGGCTGGAGGACACCGATGACCGAGGCAACTTTCGCATCGCGGGGCTTCCTGAGGGCGAATACCTGCTGAAGGCGAGCCTTGAATATTCGAATAATAACGACGGTATCGATGTTTACTACGGTGACGTAACTCGCCTGAAGGATGCGAAGAGCATCAACGTCAAAGAGGGCGAGGAATCAGTAGGCAACAACATCGTGATACCGCTGGTGAAGCTGCACTCCGTTTCGGGTAAGGTGATCAGCGCAGAGACGGGCGAGATGGTCATTGCCGAGTTTGTCGAGCTTCACGATACGGACGACGATTCGCAAGTGGCATACACAAATGCGATGGACGGAGAATTCCATTTCCCGTATGTGCCTGAGGGCGAATTCACGTTGAAGGTGAGTGGGTTGGTTATGGATTTGCACCGGGACGGTGTGAAGCCCGCACGAGAGTACGAGGGCGCCTCTCAGTCCCTCATCGTCACCGGGGAGACCAACGGTGTGAGCATCCAGGTCAAGCCACAGCCTCCAGTGGCCGCTGCTGCTACACAGTAAGCCTCGCTCCCGGCGCGTCATCCATCGCATCTACAAACCGCGAAGCTCCCTCAAATCATCGCTTAGCGACCTGCTCGGCGGGTTCGAAGAGGTGTGATTCAGATCACAGCGCTGCGCGTCGCATTCATGGATGATAGTCACAGATTCAGGGTTGGTGGCGCAGGGCAAAGGCCCACCGGTCCTAGGTTGGTGAAGCGGGGCCAAGGCCCACTGACCTAAGGTTTGCGACGCGGGGCCGAAGCCCGCAATCCTCATTGCATCGGTTCACGGTTGGTGTAGCAGGGCCAAAAGCTCACCAATCTTCGGTTTGTGAAGCAGGGCCAAGGCTCGCAAACCATCCGCACCCGACGGAGGAGGTTCTGAGCGCTTCTCGAAGTCCTCAGGGCCTCCAATCGGATGTTGTAGGTTTGACAAAGGTTTTTCTGAAGAATGAAAGCAGCGCGGCCTCCGAATTTGGTGGTCGCGATTTTTTTGCATCGCGTAAACGCCTTCGCCCCTGCACCGATATTCCTCCTGCACCACGCTTATCTCTGCGCGCCTGCGCCTCTCTGCACCCTCCTGCGGTAAACTAATGGTGACGCGCAATTTCGTCACTTCGGCCTTATCCCAACGCGTCCCAACCGTAACCAAGACTGGAAAATCACCCGCATTGAGCAGCCCCCAAACCATCCCGAATACTGAGGCTTCAGTCCCAGCGACCGAACAGGTCGCCGGCCAATCCGTCCAGAAGCCTGCCCCGCAGCCCGCCCTCAAGCCCATCTTCAACATCGCCATCATCGCCCACGTCGATCACGGCAAGACCACCCTGGTGGACGCCATGCTGCGCCAGTCCGGGACCTTCCGCGCCAACGAGGCCGTCGCCGAGCGCGTCATGGACTCCAATGACCTGGAGCGCGAGCGCGGCATCACCATCATGGCCAAGAACACCGCGCTCTACTACCACGGCAACAAGATCAACATCGTCGATACGCCCGGCCACGCCGACTTTGGCGGTGAAGTGGAGCGCGCTCTCAAGATGGTCGATGGCGTCCTTCTGCTGGTCGACGCCTCCGAAGGTCCGCTGCCGCAGACCCGCTACGTCCTCTCCAAGGCGCTCGAAGCCAAGCTCACCCCCATGGTCGTCATCAACAAGATCGACCGCCCCGACGCGCGCGCGCAGGAGGTCCTCAACGAGGTCTACGACCTCTTCATCGACCTCGACGCCGACGAGTCCATGCTCGACTTCCCAGTCCTCTACACCAACGGCAAGATAGGCACCGCGACCCTCGACCTGGCCAGCCCCGGCGCCGACCTGCAGCCGCTCTTCGAGCAGATCATCCAGACCATCCCCGTCGCCAAGGGCGATCCCGAAGGCCCGCTGCAGATCCTCGTCACCAATCTCGACTACTCCGACTACCTCGGCCGCCTGGCCATCGGCCGCGTCTTCAACGGCACCATGCGCACCGGCCAGGAGTACAACGTCGCGCGCGTCGACGACACCTTCAGCAAGCACAAGATCACCAAGCTCTTCAGCTTCAGTGGCCTCAAGCGCACCGACATCGAAGAGACCCAGGTAGGAGACATTGTGGCCATCGCCGGCATCCCCGGCATCACCATTGGCGAAAGCTTCTGCGATGTGGAGAACCCGCAGCCGTTGCCCCGCATCGTCATCGACGAGCCCACCATCGCCATCCAGTTCAACGTCAACAACTCACCCTTCGCCGGGCGCGAGGGCCGATGGGTCACCTCGCGCAACCTGCGCGACCGCCTCGAAAAAGAGCTGCTCACCAACGTCTCCCTCAAGATGCTGGAGACCGGCTCGCCCGACAGCTTCAAGGTCCTCGGGCGCGGCGAACTGCAACTTGCCATTCTCATCGAGATGATGCGTCGCGAGGGATTCGAGATGATGGTCTCCCGCCCGGAGATCGTCACCAAGCGCATCGAAGGCCAGCTCATGGAGCCGGTCGAGCAGCTCATGATCGACATCCCCGAGAACTTCGTCGGCACCGTCATCGAGCGCCTCGGCCCGCGCCGGGGCGAGATGACCAAGATGACCAACCACGGTTCTGGAAGAGTCCGCATGGAGTTCCGCATCCCCAGCCGCGGCCTCATCGGGCTGCGCTCCGAGATGCTCACCGAGACGCGCGGAACCATTGTGATGAATGCCATCCTCGACGGCCACATCGCCTATCAGGGAGAGATTCCCCAGCGAGTCTCCGGCGCGCTCATCTCCGACCGCCAGGGAACCACCACTGCCTATGCGCTCGATGGACTGCAAGACCGCGGCACGCTCTTCGTCGCCGAGGGCACCGAGGTCTACGAGGGCATGATCGTCGGCGAGCACTCGCGCGACAACGACCTCGACGTCAACTGCGTGCGCGAGAAGAAGATGTCCAACATGCGCGCCTCCGGCTCCGACGAAGCCGTCCGCCTCGTCCCCTTCCGCAACCTCACGCTGGAGCAGTCCATCGAGTTCATCGCCGAGGACGAGCTAGTCGAAGTCACCCCCAAATCACTCCGCATGAGAAAACAAATCCTGCAATCCAACCGCCGCCCCCGCAAAGGCCAGTCCGCCGACTCCCCCGCCTAGCCCCGGTGGGTTCCGTCACGGCTGACGTTCACAGCGACAAGACTGCGGATTCTTGGGTTTGCTAAGGAGAGTATTTCGTGGGGTTTACCCCATGGTCCCGGCGAAGTATTTACAAACCTATTGTGACGTGTATAGTTTTCGGTACAGTCGTAGGAGCGAAAGGCAACCAATGTTCACTTCGCTTTCAAGCAGGTATTTGTATGGGCAAGGTAACCGCCCACTTCTACAATGATTGAAAGTCTTCCCGCATATTCGGGTGTGATAGTGTTTCCTGCTTTTGTATTGTCCATGTACTCTCTGACCTCTGTAGCGTTTGTTCCCGGATTCTACAAAGGGTTCAATCTGCGGCTCATACAAAGTGTTCCATCACGAGGCTGGAGCCATGCCTAAAAAGAGAACCAATGAAGACCCGGTGTTGATTGTGAAGCTCCAGAAGGGGCTCGCGGATCGCCAGCGCCTCCCATTAGACCATGTGATTCGGGTGCTAGAAGAGGTGCGCCAGATGGTCGCGGATGCGGGACGTGAGCTACAACAGAGCATGGGGTTAGACCGGGCCAACGGTGACTTTGGCCTCGAATTGTTAGCTGGGGCGGACGGGGTTGTATTTCGCAAGGGAAGCGTTCAAGCACAGATTGCCGTCACAACCAATGTTGAAACAGGAATTTTGGCAGCTTTCAAGATTGTTGACACGATCAATTCCCTCGGCAATAAAAAGTATGCACAGGTAGACGATGCAGATCGCCAGATCATTCGTCGCTTGAACCGGATTGCCAGTATCCAAGAGACGGACAAGACAGAGATGATGTTTTCTGTTCGGCGTCCAGGAGTCCGTGCTCGCTTCGCTGCTACCTTCAGCGAGGTTGCTATCGCCACCGCTTCCTCTATGCAAGCTCCGGTCTTCCAAATGGAGGACATGACACTGTCTGGAAAACTTTGCGAACTCAAGGACACGCACGGTGACGACGAGGAGGAGAAGGGTTTTTGGGGTGAATTGAGAAGAGACAACGGTGAGATATGGCGCATTCAGTTCAGGCCCGATGACATCCAAGACGCCGCACAACTCTTCCGCAAGCAGGTAAGGATCACGGGAACAGCAAAGTATTACCGAATTACAGCACCCAAACTAATGGTCAAGAGCATTGCGCTGGACACTGATCGCGACTATGAAACAGCATTCGATGAGCTTTTAGGCTGTGATGAGACAATTTATCCTGGCACGCTTAGTGATGTTCTGAAGGATCTTCGCGGGGATGACTAGTGCGATCCGTTTATTTCGACAGTAGTGTCTTCATCTCGATTTTCATGAATGATTCAAGCGCGAGCAAGATCAAAGAACTATTGATCGAGCTGAAACGTGAAAAGATTCGTGTCTACACCTCTATCATTGCCGTGCAAGAAGTGTCGGTCATGTCGTATCGGAAGGGCACACTAGCACAAGACAACTACTCCAAAATAGACAAACTGGCGAGGATAGAGGGCATCACTAAGGATATTGCACTAACAGCCGCAAAGTATGAAGCACAGATAATCGATCAAACGCGGGTCAAGGAACAACAAGACAATAAACGGCGCAAATGGGACTGTTTTCACATTGCTACGGCAGTAGCGCTTGGATGTTCAGTCATCTACACCGCTGACGAAGGACAGCATAAGCGGAAGGAACAATTTGGCCTTACCGGGTTGACGTTCCTTCACCCAGTGCCATCAAAACCGAGCCTTTTCACTCTCCCTCCGCCCGACGATTCAACGCCAACAATTCAGTAGCTTATAGTTGCGTCCCATTATCGGGAGGCTCGCCACCCCGCCCCTAACCCCCGTCTTCCCAACAATTCGCCCCTGCCACCCCTCGCTGGATTTAAAATCACTTCGGCTGCCAAACTCCGCCCACCCGGAAAGCTGTCTGCCCCATGCCCGATTCCATGCCATACTTTATCGCCATCGCCATCGTCCTCCTCTACATCCTCAACTCCATCAAAATCCTCAAGGAATACGAGCGCGGCGGTATCTTCACCTGTGGCCACTATCAGGCGACTGAGCGGTTGCGGCGGTTGCGGCAACGGCTCCAGTGAGGGCTAAAAAACGACGGCGGCTCAGATTCATGGCGGCCCAATCCCCCAAGGTTCTTCTCGGGCGACACTAGTGAATGGCCTTTGCACCTGTCAAGCGACCATGTGAGTGGTACAGATTGTCCGGTCCCCTTCAATCTTGACGATGACGAACACGTTGATTGATTCAGAAATACCGGGGCCGATCGCTGCCACGTTGACGGAAATCCAGTGAGACCACTATGCTTCTCTGGACTTCAGTAAGCCCAAGCCCATCCATCCCAAAGCTCGTTTGAAAGGTTGGCGTCATGACCAAAGCACGGCTCCTCTGTGTATTCACGTTTCTTGCCCTGGCAGTTGTCCTGACATACGGCGTAGTGGCTCAGCAGGCCGCCAAAGTGCCGCCTGCCTCTCAAGCGAAGCCTGCCGGCCATGTGCAGCCGAAGGTCGCCAAAGTCACGGTGAACGACCCGGTCACTCTCACCGACAACGCCGAAACCTGGACGCTGGACAACGGCATTGTGAAGGCCAGCATCCGCAAGCGCGACGGAAATCTGACGTCGCTGGTCTACCACGGGGTCGACGTCCTGACCAAGGGCAACTACAGCTACTGGGAGCAGAGGCCCTCCGGCACCGTCACCGCACGGGTGACCATCGATCCGGCGACGAATGGCGGCGAACGTGCAGAAGTCTCCGTGCTGGGCGTCAATCCCGGTGGAGGCGCTGCTGGTGGCGGCTTCGCTCGTGGCGGCGTAGCTCCCGGTGCTCCCGCTGCAAGCGCTCCCGGTGCAGGAACTCCCGGTGCGGTTGTTCCTGGTGCGGCTGGTCCCGGCGCAGGTGGTCGCGGTGCGGGTGGTCGCGGTGCACGCGGTGGCGCACCTGGTGCTGCCGGCGCTCCAGGCGGCGGCGGTGGTGGCCGTGGCGGAGGGATGGACATTGAGACACGCTACACCTTGGAGCGAGGAGTCAGCGGCTTCTACACCTACAGCGAGTACACCCATCACGCCTCGTATCCGCAGGCCGGTGAGGGCGAAAGCCGGTTCATCCTGCAGGATATGAATCCAACCTTCGACTGGCGCTCGGTGGACAAGGACCGCAACCAACTTGAAAGCAACGCGCCCGAAGACCACGAGGTTCATGCCAAGGAACAGAGCATCTATGCGACCGGCCTGTATAAGAACTCGGTCGAGCACAAGTACAGCTACAACGCCCCAATGTACAAGCTGCAGGCGTGGGGATGGTCCAGCACCAAAGACCACATTGGCGTGTATTTCATCAACCCGTCGAACGAGTACATTATGGGCGGCCCGGAGAGGCTGGACCTGATCGACCACTTTTCCGCCCCCGGTTCGCCTGCCTATCTACCCATAGTCCTCGACTACTGGACCTCCGGTCACTACGGCGGCGGCTCCATCACCAGCATCCCCGCCGGTCAGGAGTGGAAGCACGTGGTCGGTCCAATCTTCGTCTACTTCAATTCTCTGGCCGATCCGAAGGAGCCGACCAAAGCCGATCTGGACAAGCTGACGGCCACCTACGGCAGCGGCATGCCGGCAGTGCCCAAGGTCTGGCACGACAACGCGCTCGCTCTGTGGGATGACGCGGTTGCAAAGTCCAAGCAGGTGAAGTCCGCATGGCCGTATCAGTGGGTGCAAGGCATGGACTACCCGCACAAGGCGGAACGCGGCGCCGTCACCGGGCAACTCGTCCTCGATGATCCGCAAGCGATCAAGAAGACACTTCCTAATCTGAATATTGGCCTTGCCCATGCGAACTACAAGGGAACTGCGACCGGGTTCCAAACACGTGCAGGAAATGGCGACATCGTAACCTGGCCGCACGACGGGAACTACTACCAGTTCTGGGTCGACGGTTCGGCGGACGGTAGGTTCACCATCCCCAATGTGCGTCCCGGCTCCTATACACTGCACGCATTCGCCAACGGAGTGCTGGGCGAATACGCCAAGGCGAACATTACAGTGGAAGCCGGCAAGACCTTGAACCTGGGCAAGCTCGACTGGAAGCCCGTCCGCTACGGCAAGCAGATGTGGGAGATCGGCTATCCCGATCGCACGGGCGATAAATTCTTCAAGGGCGACGCAGACAACTACTGGCTGTGGGGGTGGGGATTGCGCTATGCAGGACTCTTCCCCAACGACATCACCTATACCATCGGCAAGAGCAATCCCGCTAAGGACTGGTTCTTCCAGGAGACACCGCACTCCACCACCACAGCGTGGATGAATCCTGACGCCAAGGACCCTTATAACCAGCGCTTCGGATGGGTAGCAATCCCAACCACACCGGGGGATCCGTGGGGTGCTTGGGGCCGCGGACGGGCCACCACCTGGACTGTGAAGTTTAACATGGCGAAGGCTGCGCAAGGCACGGCCTACCTGCGTATTGCGCTGGCTGGGGCAGACACCACGACCCTGGCTATCGGGGTTAATGGTCAGGAGGTTGGCACCCTCCGTCCCGTCTCCACCAACGCTCTGCGCTACAACACGAACAAGGGCGTGTGGAACCAGTACATCCAGAAGTTCGACGCTTCCTTATTGAAGACGGGGGAGAACACCGTCACTTTCACCGTTCCCGCGGGAGACGTCACCAGCGGCGTGGTATGGGATTATGTCCGTCTTGAGTTGAACGACGGCAGCAAGACCTATCCCACTCCGCCCGACAATCAAAGGCCGGACTATCCGACTCTGGAATAGATGGGAGCACTTCAGTACGAATGATCGGGCAGACCACCACAACGATGTGTTACGCTGGTGCGCGCCACTAGGCCAAAGGAAAAATTGTGTTCTGGAGGATGATTTATGACAAAGCATGAACTATCACGACGCAGTTTCTTGGGCGCTTCGGCGGCAGCGGGAGCTGCGGCTTTAACCCACCCAGTCAACCTGGCCGCGCAGTCAGCCGGAATTAAAGCCGCTGACATGCCCGACCTCACCATCAAGGAAGCTAAGATCTATGTCCTCGATGGCAGTAGTTGGCGGAACTCCGGGGCAGGTCTAAGCGGCGGAAACGAAATCGCCTCTCTGGTGACCGCCAGCGGGATTGAGGGTAATTTCACCCTCGGGAACGGGGCGGGGGGGGTGAGGACCCCAGCTGGTTCGTGGGTTGACTTTGCCAAGGCCAACTGTGTTGGCAAGAATCTGTTCGATATTCTTCCCACCGTGTCCACCATTCCCCTTCAGAACCAGCCAGGTGGGGGCGGCGGCGCGGGAGCAGGCCCGGCCGGTGGAGGGCGCGGTGGAGGGCGCGGAGGGGCCGCGGTGACGGCCGCAGGCGGCGCAGCAGGAGCAGGAACAGCCGGTGCGGCTGGCGCAGGAGCCGGAGCGCCAGCAGCAGGCAGAGGTGGCGGCGGTAGAGGAGGAGACTTTATCGGCGGATTCAACCCCGGCTTTAGAAGCCGGCCACATGGAACCGGAACCCCGGGTCCGAATGCGCATGCCGCGGCCTGTGACTTCATCTTGTGGGACATCCTGGGCAAGGCGGTGAACCGTCCCATCTATAAGATACTGGGAGGCACCAAAAATAAGGTGCTGGCCTATGCCAGTTCGCAGCACCTGGCCACGGTCGAGGACTACGGTCCGGACATCCTCAAGGCCAAGGCCGCGGGAATCAAGGCGTATAAGATTCATCCGGGCGGAGGCCAGCATAAGACCGGTGGGCGAATACCCTCCTATCTCGGCCATATCGATGAGATTAAAGCGGTGCGGCAGGCGGTGGGAGACGACTTCACCCTGCTGTTCGACGGTGTTCAGGCATACAACTACTATGAAGCGTTGCGGGTGGGCCGTGCGTTGGACGAGTATGGCTACGATGCCTTCGAGGACCCCATGCAGACCACCGACCTCGAGGGGTTGATTGAACTGCGCAAGCACCTGGACGTGCCCACCGAGGTAGGCGAGTTCCTTACCAACATCTACGACTACGGCGAGTACATCAAGCGCGATGCCATGGGAATCGTGCGGCTGGTTACGGATGGCGTCGGCGGCATCACGGGATCGTACCGGGTGGGCCAGTTGGCCGACACCTTCGGCATGCCCTGCACGCCGCACAATTGGGGGACCTTCTTCGATATGGCGGCCGCCTTCCAGGTGGAATTGGCCTTGCCCAACTGTTACTGGTTCGAAATGGTATGGCCGTGGGAGTACGCGGACCGGCCGTATGTGAAACACCAGTTCCGCGTAGACGCGGACGGCTACGTTGCGGCGCCGACCGACCCTGGCATGGGATATCCGCTCGACATGGCCGTCGTCGACAAACTAACGACTCGGATCGACCGCTGATGCAATTCATTCTCCCCCGAGGCGTATTCGGGGGAGAAGATTCAGCACTCTAAGAGTGGGATTCGTTTGCAGCGTCTCTACTTGTGCTGGTAGTTGCCGCAGTTTTTACGCCCAGATGTGGGCGCGGTGCGTGATGGAATGACGTGGGTGCCATTGCGGCTTAACAGCGGCGACGAAACAGATAATGCTTAAACTCCGGCGGCGATGTATGCTGGCTGCGCGTCACCATGGGGAGTCGCCGATGAACCATCTGTTTGTAACCATAAATGACCGAAAGAATCGCCGCGCGCGCTCTGCCCGCGCCGCAATCGCCGCATGTGTAACCTGTTTGGTTGCATGTGGCCTGGCTCTGTCCTGCTGCGCGCAGTCCACCGACGCCAAGAATCCATGGCAGAAGATGCAGATGCCGACCGCGGCCGAAGTCAAGCAGGCGTGGAAGACCCCTCCGTCGGAGTACGGGCCGGAACCTTACTTCGGACTGAATGGCGCGGTCACCGTCGAAAGCCTTGCGCACGACCTCGATACCGCCAAGAGCATCGGTTTCCATGCAGTCACGGTGCAGGCCGGCAACGGCATGGCCACGCCCTACCTCACGCCCGAGTACTTTGCCTTCTTCAAGCAGTTCGCGGAAGAGGCCAAAAAACGCGACATGAAGATATGGATCGTGGACGACCTTGGCTATCCCAGCGGCTTTGCCGGCGGCCTCATCAGCAAGCAGACGCCCGGACTGCGCATGCAGGCGCTCAGCCTCTCGCCAGGTATTCCGGTCAAGGCCGGCGCAATGCTCAACCAGCCGGTTAGCGCCAATGCGGTCTCGGCAGTAGCGGTCAGGAGCACAGGCGACGATCATACTTCGATTGCGGTGACGGACGGCAAGATTGCCTGGACGGCGCCCGCGGGCGGCGACTGGACAGTCTATGTAGTGGAGCATGTCTTCCGCAGCTCGCAGGTCAAGGGTGGCGGCGGTCCGGGGAGTTCGCTGGAGGATTATATGGATCCAGCGGCGACGGCGGCCTATATCGGATTCACCCACCAGGGCTACTACAACGTCATGCCCGAATTGTTCGGCAACACCATCCTTGGCTTTCGCGGCGATGAGCCGGATTACTCCATCGGCGGACTGCCCTGGACGCCTAAGTTCTTCGATACCTTCCAGCAGGTGAAGGGATACGACATTCGGCCTTATTTGGGTGTGTTGGTGATGTCGAAACCCCAACAAAGCGGCTTCGGCGGACGACCGGCCACACCGCCGCCTACAGCTCCCAAACTGACAGATGCCGAGCAGCGAGCCATGGGCGACTATGCGGATGTCTTCTCGCAGATGTTCCGCGACGGCTTCTTCAAGCCGCAGGGTCTGTGGTGCGCAGCGCATGGCGTGGAGTACCAGGTCCACATCAACCATGAGGAAGCGGAGATGCAGTTGGTGCGCTCCCAGGGCGAGTTCTTGCGCGACATGAAGTACGTCGAGGTTCCCGGCATCGATGCCATCTGGCACCAGATCTGGACCGACACGATTACCGACTACCCGCGGCTTGCCTCCAGCGCGGCGCATATTTACGGCCATCCGCGCTCGTTTACCGAGAGCTTTGCCGCATACCGGCCGGAACCCGATGTGACCATGGCGCGTTATATTTTGAACGAGCAGATGGTGCGTGGCATTAACGTGATCGAGACCATGATGTTCGCGGCTACGCGTCCCGCCGGCGCGCCGCCTGAGCCGGAGCGCCCCAGACCGCCCGTTGCAACTACTGCGGCTGTAGGAGGAACTACAGCACCTGTGCCTCCGCCTCGTCCTCGCGGAGGAGGGCCGTCGAATCTGATGCGCGATCCCGCCTGGCCAGCGCTCATGGACTACGTCCGTCGCCTCAGTTATGTGATGAGCATGGGACGGCCTGCGGCAAGCGTTGCGCTGTACATCCCTTCCAGTTCGATGTGGCTGGACGATTCGGCCGCCGACACCGCGTTTGTGGCGACTGAGCGGCTGCTGGCCGAGCGCCAGATCGACTTCGACATCATCAATATCGACGCGCTAGCCACCGATCTGAAGGCTGGGTATAGCTATCTGGAGACCATGAGCGGCAACCAGTATCGGACGGTCGTCATTCCCTACGCGGACGTTCTCTCCCAGACGGAGGTTGACCGGCTGAAGGCGCTGGTAAAGGGCGGCGGCAAGGCCCTCTTCCTCGGCAAGACGCCGACGCTTATCTCGGGCAAGTCGATCATGGATTCGCGCACGGCGACGCCGGCAGACTTTGCCTTTGCGACCGTGGAGACCTCGGCGCAGCTTCCATCGTCGCCCAGGGTTCCGTCCGATGCTCCCGCCGCGCCTCCCGGACCGCAGGTGGTTCCAGCGGCAATCGAGACGGCCCTCAACAAGGCCATCGGCACGCGCGAGGTTACGCTCGACGCACCCGACCCCGCGCTCAAGGTGAACACCCGGCGATTGAAGGACGCCGACGTCTATCTCTTCTTCAACGAGGGCGCGCAGCCCATCACTCACATGGCGAGCATAAGAAAAACAACAATATGTCAGGACCAATACTGCGGCATGATGACCGGAACCGGATCAGCCGATCTCAACAAACCCTACGTGCCGCCTGTCGTCGAGGTCTGGGACCCATCCACTGGTAAGGTCACCCCTGTCGCCTCCACCCCCGCCAAGGGAGGTGGCGTTTCCGTCAAGCTCGACCTAAAGCCTTACGAGACGGAGCTGCTCACTGTTCGGTAGCCGGCGCCTAGTATCCTGAGTCATTAATTTGTTACGCAAACCAAGGGCCAAAGGCCCGCTCTATACCAGCCTAGGCCGTAGGCCTAGGGTAGCGTTCAGTACAAAGACCAAGGGCTGAAAGCACGACCTATACTGCAACGAACTACTGACTCAGAACACTAGTCGCGGCCCATCCTTGACACAAAAGAATCTGTGTCAAGGATGGCGCGTCAAGGGCGGTGTCTCTCTGCCGGGCCACGCAGCATGCGGTTTCCGCCTGGTTCCCCCCGAGGGAACAGCTCCCCTACTCGTAGCTCCACCTTGACAACAGACGACATCGGACCAACGCCTATAGCGAGGGATTTCCTCAAGAGTGTGACAAAACAATTACATCGAGGTTTGCATCGTAGCGCGTCCTAACTTTTTGTTAGGAGGGGCAACCGATGCAGACCCACCCCAAGGGCGCGTGAGCCCGAGTGCTGCTATCATCCGTCTTCGGTCCCTACGCTCAGGACGACGAATTCGGCAGCCGCGCCATCAATCCCATGGAGCTGTATCACAACCAGGTGACCCGCGCGCAGGGTGCATTCTCGCTGCGCATGTTCCACCGCTCCTGGGGCATCATGATGATCCAGGAGAACATCTCCGCGCCGTCCACGGTGCTCGATTTCCCCACCCGCGAGGCGTTTCGACGCGAATTGACCGAGCACGACATTACGACATCGTCGGGCATCTCGTCGATCATCGTGAACGTCGGCAAGGTGCGCGAGATGTGCCGCATGGTGCGGGAGCTCTCGCCCGACTCCAAGATCGTGGTCGGCGGGCACGTGGCGGCGATCCCCGGCATCGAAGACATGATCGACGCCGACCACATCGTGCGCGGCGAAGGCATCTCCTGGATGCGCCGCTACCTGGGCGAAGACGACGACGCGCCCATCCGCCATCCGCACATTGTTTCCGGCTTCGGCCTTCGCGTGATGGGCCTGCAGATCCCGGACAAGCCGGGCACACGGCGGCCACCATCATTCCCTCGGTGGGCTGCCCCATGGGCTGCAACTTCTGCACTACTTCGGCGTTTTTCGGCGGCAAGGGCAAGTTCATCAACTTCTACGAGACCGGCGAGGAGCTGTTCGAGATCATGTGCGAGATGGAAGCGCACTCGTGAACGTGCACTCGTTCTTCATCATGGACGAGAATTTCCTGCTCAATCAGCAGCGCGCCATGGAACTGCTGGCGCGCATGAAGCAGCGCGGCAAGAGCTGGGCGTTCTACGTCTTCTCCTCGGCCAACGCCATCCGCAAGTACACCATGCGAAGAACTGGTGGAATTGGGCGTCTCCTGGATGTGGATGGGCCTGGAGTCGCCGCATTCGAGCTATACGCAAGCTGGACGGCGCCGACACGCTCGCGACTGACCCGGGAACTGCGCGCAGCACGGCATCAAGCTGCTCGGGCTCGACGATCGTCGGCCTGGAGCACCACACCCCGGAGAATATCGAGGAGGAGATCGAGCACGCGGTCGCGCACGAGACCGATTTCCACCAGTTCATGCTGTACACGCCGGTGCCGGGCACGCCGCTCTATCAGGAGATGCAGCGAGCAAGGGCGGCTGCTGGAGGCGTCGATCTGGCGGACATCCACGGGCAGTACAAGTTCAATTTCCGGCACGCCGGCGATTTCGCGGGACGAGTCGAAGAAGTTTCTGGATTGGGCGTTCCGGCGCGACTTCGAACGCAACGGGCCGAGCATGTTCCGGGTCTGTAGGACCACGTTGCAGGGCTGGAAACGGTACAAGGACCATCCGGACCCGCGGATTCGCCGGAGGTTTTGCCACGAGGCGAAGGCATTGAAGTGGAGCTATAGCGGACTGCTATGGGCGATGGAGCGCATGCTCAGGCCCACAAATGAAAGTGTGGCAGGGCAGATTCGCGAATTGCGCGATGAGCTCCGGCGGGAGTTCGGACTTGCGACCATGCTGTCGGAATGGTTGCTCGGACCGCTGATGCTGGCAACGGCAAAACGGGAGGAGCGGCGGCTTGCGAATGGCATCACGTACGAACCGAAAGCAATGATCGAGCGAACGAATTGGGTCGGCGATACGGATTCTGCTGTGCTTCCTGAGAGTATTGGTTCGGTATTCCGTCCGGATTATGCGCTATCAAACATCGTGCCACAGACTAGCGTTACCGCCGTCGTGAACGCAGTTCCTGCGATGCGGAATATACCCATGAGGTAACTCCTTATATGGTCCTCACTTGCGAGTATGACTCCCGACTCAAGCTGATTTGAGCGCGCCCGGAGCAGTCTCGCAGATCGATTTTTGTTGAGGAACAGTGCGGATCCAAACCATAGGATACGGCCCCCGGGATGGATTGCATGCGGAGGATGGATCGCTTGGGCGATTCTTCGCGAGCAATTCAATGGCGGATGAGGTGCCATCTAAGTCCGTCGTAGGACACCCGGTCATTAGCCTTGAGGGCTTGCTGGGCACTTCGTACCAGATGCTTCCACCTCTTCCCGAATCTCACACCATCGATTATTCGATCCTCGGAGTCATTGCACAGGTCGGGATGAATTTGTTGGACAAGCGGATGAAGATCGACCGTCCTAAGAGGTCCGTTGGATAACAGGTATTCAATCGTGTCACAAAAAATTGATTGGTTTGATTTTCCCCTGGCGCGGAATCTAAGAATCTTTTCCTCCGCTAAATTCAATTTCTTCTTGAATTCTGCGCCTGCTACTCGAAGCGTCTTACGTTGGCCTGCCCGATACTCTGCTTTTAGCTCTGCAAACTCAAGCGAGAGGTCTGTGATATTGCTGACCGACAGCGCTGCTCCGAGATGGGCGTAGTTCTCGAAATCGGCTCTAACCTGGTGCATTGCCTACAACTCTACCTTCACCGGCCACGTCTTCCAGATGTCCGCGCAGTAGTCGCGAATCGACCGGTCCGACGAGAACTTGCCCATGCGTGCAACGTTCAGAATGGACATGCGTGTCCATGCGTCCTGATCGCGGTAGGCTTGGCTGACACGGTCCTGGCAGTCGATGTACGACTGATAGTCGCCCAATAACAGGTACTCATCCTTATTGAGGAGTGAATTGTAGAGCGGCGCGAAGAGGCCTCGATCGCCGTGCGAAAACTCGCCGCTAATCAGCGAATCCACCACCTCTCGCAGTTGCTCGTTATTGTCATAGGGCACGCGCGGATAGTAGCCCTCGGTCTTGCGCTGCTGCACCTCCTCCACGGTAAGTCCGAAGAGAAAGAAGTTCTCCGCGCCCACCTCCTCGCGTATCTCCACATTGGCGCCGTCCAGGGTGCCGATGGTCAGTGCTCCGTTCATTGCAAACTTCATGTTGCCGGTGCCGGAGGCTTCCTTGCCGGCCAGTGAAATCTGCTCGGAGAGATCGGCTGCCGGGTAGACCCTCTGACCCACCTTAACGTTGTAGTTAGGCAGGAAGACCACCTTCAGCCTCTCCCTTATCACTGGATCGGCATTGATCGCTTCGCCGATCGAGTGGATCAGCTTGATGATCAGTTTCGCCATGTGGTACCCGGGCGCGGCCTTGCCTCCGAAGATGAAGGTCCTGGGCACAAGATCCATCTCAGGGTTGCGCTGCAGCCGCTTGTACAGCGTCAAGATGTGGAGGATCTGCAGATGTTGCCGCTTGTACTCATGCAGTCGCTTCACCAGCACGTCGAACATGGATGCGGGATCGGTCGCGGTCCCAACGCGGTCCTGAATGTATGCCGAAAGCTCCAGCTTGTTATGGAGTTTGATCGCCTTCCACTCTTCCAGCAGCTCCGGGTCGTCCACCATCGTTTCAAGTCGCCGCAGCTTGTCTAGATCGTGTACCCAGCCCGCTCCCACCCGCGAAGTCAGCAGATGGGCCAGCCTGGGATTGCTGAGCACGATCCAGCGCCGCGGCGTCACCCCATTTGTCTTATTGCTGAACTTCTCCGGCGACAGATCGTAAAAATCGCGCAGCACGCTCTTCTTCAGCAATTCTGTGTGCAGCTCCGCCACGCCGTTGATCGCATGACTGCCGAGCGCGGCCAAATGCGCCATGCGCACATATTTTCCGCCGTTTTCATGGATCAGCGACAGGTTGCGCACGCGCTGTTCGTCGCCCCAATACCGCAGGCGAACACCCTCAAGATGGCGCCGGTTGATCTCATCGATGATCTCCAGATGGCGCGGCAGCAGCGCCCCGAAAAGACTCAGTTCCCACTGCTCCAGCGCCTCCGGCAGCAGCGTGTGGTTGGTGTACGAAAGCGTGCCCTGGGTCACCCTCCATGCCGTCTCCCACTCCATCGCGTGTTCATCCACCAGCAGTCGCATCAGCTCGGCCACGGCAATCGCCGGATGGGTGTCGTTCATCTGGATGGCAAACTTGCGCTGTAGCGCGGTCAGCGGACGGTTCATGGAGAGCTGAATCTTCAGGATGTGCTGTAGCGAGCAGGACACGAAGAAAAACTGCTGCGCCAGCCGCAACTGCTTGCCCTGGATGTCTTCGTCGTTGGGATAAAGAATCTTGGAGATATTCTCCGACGACACCTTCTCCGCGACCGCGCCAAAGAAATCCCCCATGTTGAAGGTGCCGAAGTCGAAGGAGTCGACCGCCTGCGCCGACCACAGCCGCATGGTATTTGCGGTATTGGTCTTGTAGCCCAGGATCGGCGTATCGTGCGGGACTCCGCGCACAACTCGGTCCGGAAGCCATTTCACGTGGCGGCGGCCGCTGGAGTCTGTGTACGCTTCCGTGCGCCCCCCGAACTTCACCTCAAACGCGTCTTCCGGCCGTTCCAGCGCCCAGGGATTGCCCAGCTTCAACCACTTGTCGGTGGTCTCCACCTGCCATCCATCGCGAATCTGCTGATCGAAGATTCCGTACTCGTAGCGGATACCGTATCCGATCGCAGGGATGTCCAGCGTGGCCAGGGAGTCCATGAAACAGGAAGCAAGCCGCCCCAGCCCGCCATTCCCCAGTCCCGGCTCCTGCTCCTGCTCAATGAGTGCATTCAGGTCGATGCCCAGCGACTGCATCGCCTGATCGGCTTCTTCGTATATTCCAAGGTTGATCAGATTGTTCGCTAGATGCGGCCCGGTCAGAAACTCGGCGGACAAGTAGCAAACCACCCGCACATCCTGCGCCTGGTAGTTCTTTACGGTGGATATCCAGCGTTCAATCAGACGGTCGCGCACGGTATGCGCCAGCGCCATGTACAGATCGTTTACCGTAGCCCGCTCGCGGCAGCGGCCCTGCACACAGAAAAGATTGTCGAGAAAGGATTGAGCCAGCGCACTCACACTCAGAGCGGTTCTTTGGCTCTTATGCGCTTCAATGGGGGACTGTATCGCTCTTTCAACTTCTGTCATCGGCTTTCTCCCTGGGGGCCCGCAGGCACGCATCGCGCGCAGGCTTATCCGCACAACCATCGGCACTTAGCCGGATACAGTTCAGCCCTTCCTGGCAATTTGCCTCGCACTGGCGGCGGAGACCCGTGCGCCCGCCGCGCGCTCGTCCGTCTCCGTCGCCGCCTTCAGACTAAAGTTCACTTCACGGCACCATTTAACAGCCAAATTCGGGTTCTACGAGCGCGCGCTGCGTCAGAACCCTATTCGTTGGGGCGGTGACATTGCAGTCTGTCCGTGCCACTGCCATTCTCTGTACAACTAAAGTGGAATTAAATGTAGCGTAGAACGTTGCGAGTGAATGCCGGGACTCTTGACCAATGTGCCTACGGCCGGTAGTCTGAGTTCAGTTGCGCATCACCTGTGCAACGCATGTGAACTGCTCCATGAGGCTCTCCACTCCGTACTCCGCCTGTTCTTGTAGTGGGTTCCGAACAGATTTCAAATGCCCCGTGGACTTATCCACTCACATGCAGCATCCATTGTGTGCATAGCTCAGGCTGTTGCTGGGTTCACAAGGAACGGATTTCCCTTTGGATCGGAAGCATGGCGAACGCAGCTACCCTACAATTGGAGGCGATTCAGAGAGGGCCGTTAGGTGGAAGAGAGGCATTTACCCATAGACCTCGGGTTCTGATTCCACTTATCCTGCTGATCGCACTAGCCATCCGCATGGTAGTCGTTTATTTTTCCTATCGCGGTTTGCCGGATATGGACAAATACTGCGAACGGTTCGGCTGGGAGGTCGGCTGGGTGGCGCGTTCTCTAGCCGGCGGGCGCGGGTTCTCCTCGCCGTACTATCCCATCGGCGGGCCCACGGCCCTGGTGCCGCCCCTGTACACAGGACTGCTCGCTGAAGTCTTTCGCCTCTTCGGCGTCTACTCGCTGAAATCGGGATTCATCATACTTACTCTCAACAGCCTGTTCTCCACGCTCACCTGCATCCCTGTGTATTTCAGTGCGAAATACTCTCTGGGTATACGGGGCGCAAAAATTGCGTGCTGGGCGTGGGCCGTATATCCGTTCGCAATATACTTCTCCGCGGACCGCGTGTGGGAGTACTCGCTTACCTCGCTGCTGTTTACCACCTGTTTCTGTATTGCCCAGCGTATTCACGGTTCGGCAAAACCAATGGCATGGATTGGCTTCGGAGCACTTTACGGCCTTACTGCATTATCCAATCCTGCAATTCTCTCGGTGCTGCCGTTTCTTTTGGCGCTGACGCTGTGGAACGCGAGAAAGGCAGGCAGACCGTGGCTGCTGCACGGAGTTCTGACAGTGGTTAGCGTGCTCATGGTTCTTGCTCCATGGACTGCGCGCAACTACCGTGTGCTGCATGTGCTCTGTCCGGTTCGCGATAATTTCTGGCTGGAGTTTTATGTGGGCAACTTCGGAAACGTTTCTGAGCCGAATCCTCCCCCCTTGCACCCTGCCAGCAATCCGGCGGAAATGCAGAGGTATCTTGCCCTGGGAGAAACGATGTATATGGCGGAGAAGCACGCTCTGGCTGTCGATTACGTCCGCCGTCACCCGCGGTTCTTCCTGGTTGTTACGCTACGGCGTATTGTCTGTTACTGGAGTGGGTTCTGGAGCTTCAGCCATGAATTCAGACAAATTGAGCCGTTTGCCCTGCCGAATATTTTTTATTGCGGCACAATGACGCTGCTGATGCTGCGTGGTGCGCGCCGTCTCTGGCGCGAAAATCGCAATGCAGCCATGCCCTATTTAGTGTTGGTCGCGATATTCCCGCTGACATACTATATTACGCATTCATGGATGGATTCTCGCCAGCCTATTGAAGCGGCCGTTGTTGTACTTGCCGTAGCGGGGTGGATCTCCGGGAAGAACATACAGCCCGTCGCAGATGAGTCGACCCACAGCGTCTCCATCGATGTGCTCCGCCGCAATGATGATCGACATGGTCCATCGTTGTTAAGCGTGAGCGACAATAGTAACTACAGTGTCTTTCCGGTTGGGGCGCGCCAAACGCGATGATTTTCTATTGCTAACACAGCAGAATCAGGAGCTTATTTTGATGCAGTCTACGAGCGGCACTCCCTCACGGTCAAGCTATCGAGTGATCGCAGCGATCTTCTGGATACTTGCATTCGCAAGCATTCCCGGCTGGATTTCCATCGATCGGCCCGGTTGGGACGTTTCCGTCTATATCAATGCAATCCATTCTGTGCGAGCCGGACACGACCCCTACGCTGACGCCATGGCCGTGCAAGACGCATTCCACCGCGATTTGGCCTCGCACGCCAACGACCCGACGCCGTTCAGTTATGTCTACTCTCCGATCACACTTCCGCTTCTGCGACCGATCGGCGCGGCTCCTGCCTGGTTGAGTGGCACTGTGTACTGGTTCCTTTATGCCGTTTGCGCGCTTAGCCTTGTGTGGGTGGGCATGCAGGCCGTGGAAGACAGCGAACGCAGAGTCTTCCTGCTGCTGGCGCCTGCGGCTCTATTTTTCCCCGGCTTGCTGCAACATGACGTCATTCTCAGCGGCAACGTCGCCATCATTCTCTATGCTCTGGTTCTGTTGGGCGCGGTCTTCGGTTGGCGGCGCGGTCAGTGGTATTGGTTCTATCTTGCGACTCTTATTGCTTCCTGCTACAAGGCCCCGCTGCTCATACTGGCTGCAATTCCCGCGTTATCCGCGCGCAGGCAGTGGTTGCCGTCTGGCGTTACGGTGGCGACGGGGTTTGCTCTGTTCGCCATGCAGCCTCTTGTCTGGCCGTCCCTTTTTCATCATTTCCTGCAAGCCGTCGACCTGCAGTTCAGCTATAATCGCGACTTCGGATGCAGTCCAGCGGGCCTGCTGAGTAAGTTTCTCTTCGGTCGCGGCATCTCATACACGGTTGCTGGAATCGTCATTTATCTGCTGTATGCTGTCCCCGTATTTGCTGTGCTGCTTCATCTGTCGCGCCGGTATTTGGATGGAAGATTCTCCCTGCGGAAGTGGATTCCGGTCCTGCTGCTCGGCGTCTTTCTCCTCAATCCTCGTCTCATAGAGTACGACATCGTTCCTCTCTCCCTGCCCATGGCGCTGATTGGATGGCGCTTTCTGGCGCGCTACTGTCCTCCCGCACGGGCCATCTTCTATCTGGTTTCGATTGTCGCGGTTGGCAATGTATTTGCCGCTCAGAATTACGGCCACTGGAAACAGGTGGAGGGAATTTTTCTGATCGTCTTCTTCGTGGCCGGTTGTTGCGATCTATTGCAGCAATCGCGCACACCGCCCGTAATCGGTGCGCCACAACTTCTCACAACCGCCTGATCGGGCGCGGCAGTGCGGTCAGTCGAAACCATTGAAGATCGCTGTGTTTGCCGCTCCTTTGCTCGACGATTATCATGGGATGTCCGATGTAGTCTTCGGGCGAAAGGCGTTCTGTCTTTGAAGAGTTCAGCTCTTGTCTCTGAAATTGCTTCGTTCGATCGTGTCGCGGACGGGCAAACAGCCCCACTTCAGTTGACCGTCGTGGTCCCGACGTTCAACGAGCGGCAAAATGTGCCCATTCTGCTTGCAAAACTAGAACGCAATCTATCTGGCATCGAGTGGGAAGCAATCTGCGTCGACGACCACTCTCCCGATGGCACCTCCGATCTCGTCCGCGAGATCGCGCGCGGCAATCGCCGCGTGAGACTGATCGAGCGGGTTGGCCGTCACGGTCTGGCCTCGGCATGTATTGAGGGGTTGATGGCCTCGTCCGCCCCCTACATCGCTGTCATGGACGCCGACCTGCAGCACGACGAGACGATTCTTCCCGAGATGCTGCGCAGGATTGAGGATGAGGGTCTCGATGTAGTCGTCGCCAGCCGCAAGATCACCGGGGGAAGCATGGGCGACTTTGCAAAGAATCGCGTACACCTGAGCAACCTGGGAAGCAGGATCGCCAGCCTCATCTGCCGCTGCGAGGTCTCCGACCCAATGAGCGGATATTTCATCGTTGAATCCGGGTTCTTTCGCGAGCTTGTTCCCCGGCTCACGGGTACTGGATTCAAGATACTCATCGATATCCTGGCATCGAGCGAAACACCGCCGCGCGTTGCCGAAGTACCGTATTGCTTTGCCAGTCGCCAATTTGGCGAAAGCAAACTCGACGTCAACGTAAAGCTAGAATACCTCTTCCTTGTCCTCGACAAGCTCATAGGCAAGTGGCTGCCCATCAGGTTCGTGTTTTTTTTGCTGGTGGGCTCAACCGGCGTGCTGGTGCATCTCTCCATCCTGGCCATCCTCTACCTCAACCATCTGCGCGACTTCACCCAGGCCCAAGCCATCGCGACCTTTGCCGCAATGACCTATAACTTCCTGCTCAACAACGTGGTCACTTTCCGCGATCTCAGACTGCGCAGTTTTAGGATTGTAACTGGCCTGCTAAAGTTCTACGCTGCATGTTCCTTTGGTGCGATCGTCAATGTCACCTTCGCCAGTACGCTCATCCGGCGCGGAATTCCATGGTATGTAGCTGGGGCCGCCGGCATATTCTTCAGTTCGGTGTGGAACTACAGTGTCAACAGCGTGCTCACCTGGCGCCAAATCCGGCGAATTCATCAATAAGCGCCGGAGACGTTCTCTTAAAGAAGCAAGCTCCGTTCTTCCTGCTCGTACTTCGACGGCGGGGGTCAAGTCATAGCGAAAGTCTGGCAATCTGGATGTGCTCTGGTGGAAGGCCTGCCTGATACCGTTCGACCATCGCGCTGTAGGCAGCCTCCAGATGGCGGGCAAAGGCCTGAGTATTGAAGAGCGGGGCGCTCATCCGGTTTTGTTGCAGCCGCCGGCGGAGTGCCTGGTAGCGTTGCGCATCGTGTGCCAGCTCGACCGCCAGTTGCTCAAACTCCGCCTGCGACTCTGTTACCAGATCGGGCAGATTGATGGCGCGCAGAAGGCTGGCCCCGACTCGGCTGGCAAAGGTCTCACCCATGCAGGTCAACACAGGCAACCCTCCCCACAGCGCGTCGCTCGCGGTGGTGTGTGCGTTGTAGGGTGATGTGTCCAGAAACAGGTCCGCCAACTTTTGTCTTGCCAGATGCTCCGCCAAGGGAAGGTGCTTGGCAAAAACCAGCCGCTCTGGCGAGATTCCTCGTCGCGCAGCTTCCTTGCGCAAATTGGCGACGGCCCAGGGATTATTCTCCAGAAGCCACAGGACACTCCCCTCAACTCGCCCAAGGATGCGCATCCAAATATCGAATACTGCCGGCGTTATCTTGTAAGCGTGATTGAAACAGCAGAACACGAATACCGATTCCGGCAGCCCCTCGCCGGCCCGCGTGCAGGGCTTTGCCGAGATGGGACGCTGGGAGTCGTTGACCTGATAACTGTCCGGCAGATAGACGATCTTTTCCGAATAGTAGTTCTGGCTGGCTTCGGGAATAAGCGTATGGTCCGCAATCAGATAGTCGATGTAATCGGCGCCCATGGTGCCGGGATAGCCAAGGTAGTTGACCTGGATCGGGGCGGCCCGCTCGGCAAAGATACCGGTGCGGGCGTCTCTGGTGAACCCCTTCAAATCCACTGCAACATCCACTTCTAGTTTTCGGCTGAGTTGCGCGGCCTCTTGGTCCGGCATGGACCGGATATCCAGAAACCGGTCCATCGCTGACGACACCCGCTTGCTCATCTCATCCACTGTATCCGGGCCAAAGGAGAATCCCAGGATTTCAAACCGGCTCCGGTCATGCCGCTCAAATAGCTCCGCCATTAAATAACTGGTCGCGTGGTTGTAAAAATCCGCTGAGAAATAGCCGATGCGAATCTTGTCTCGTTTCGGCCGGCGAGGTAGTGCCCCGGCGCAAGAACGCGATGGGACCTTGTCGCGCACATAGATATCGGCGGCCTTCCGTTGTATCCCTGCAGAGCCGCTGATGGACAGGACCGGAAATGGGATCGCTGCCCTCTCTCCGCGATCGATGGCGGCTTCCAACCGCCGGCACTCGCTATCGGTATCGACATCCGTATCCACCCAGTCGCACAGGAACCTTCGCATATGGAGCCGCGCTCCTTGTACATAGGCATAACCCGGCTCTAGGAAGATGAGCTTGTCATAGCCATCCAGGGCCGCCTGGTACTGTTCAAATAGGTGGAGCGTATTGGCCCTGTTGAAGTAGGCATCCACAAACTCAGGCTTGAGATGGATGGCCTTGTCATAGCTCTCCACGGCCGCCTGATATTGCTGAAGAGAATGCAGTGTGTTGCCTCGATTGTTGTATGCCTCGGCCAACTCTGCATTCAGAAGGATGGCCTTGTCGCAACTCTCCAAAGCCGCCTGATATTGCTGCATGGAATGCAGTGTGTTGCCTCGATTGTTATAGGCCTCCGCATAATCCGGCTTCAGAAGGATGGCCTTGTCATAGCTCTCCAGCGCCGTCTGATACTGCTGTAGCGCATGTAATGCACTGCCTCGGTTGTTGTAGGCATCCACAATCTGCGGCTTCAGAAGGATGGCTTTGTCATAGCTCTCCACAGCCGCATGGTACTGCTCGAGTGCCTGTAGCGCGTTGCCCCGGTTGTTGTATGCCCCCGCAAACTCCGGTACTAGAAAGATGGCTTTGTCATAGCTCTCCACAGCCGCCTGGAACTGCTTTAAGGAATGCAGTACATTGCCTCGGTTGTTATAGGCCTCCGCAAAATCCGGTTCGAGAAGGATGGCCTTGTCGTAACTCTCCAGGGCGGCCTGAACTTGCTGGAGGGCGTGCAGTGCGTTGCCTCGGTTGTTGTGGGCCTTCGCAAAATCCGGCTTGAGAAGGATGGCCTTGTCGTAACTCTCCAGGGCCGCCTGATATTGCTGAAGGGCATGCTGTACATTGCCTCGGTTGTTGAGGGCCTCCACGTAATCCGGCCGGAGCAGGATGGCCTTGTCATAGCTCTCCAGGGCCTCCTGATAATGTTTAAAAAAATATAGGATGCTGCCACGGTTGCAGTAAGCCTCCGCATAATTCGGATCCAGCAGGATGACCTTGTCGTAGCACTCCAGGGCCGCTTTGTGCTGTCCGGCAATATAGAGCACATTGCCGCGGTTACACACGTAATCTGCTTGCTGTGAATCTGCCTGGGTCGAATGGCCGCCCGACGCAACGGCGAGCGCGCGTTCTTCCAGGCGGGATGTCAGGGCGGCATCCCATGAGTCGGCGACCTTGTTCCAATCGAAGTTGCATCTGGCCCAATCGCGCATGGTCTCGCGGTCCGTTTCGCTGGGAGGACGTAAAAGCAGCTTCACTGTTTCCCGGACAAACTCTGCTTTTTGTTCAGGGTCTGTGATCTCGTAATGGAACTGGTCTGCTGGCGCCCAGCTGCTCCTGGTCTTGCTGGAATGAATGAATACGCCGCCATGTTGCGACTTCTCACCCATCGCGGCGTAATCGATGGTGACCGGGACCGCTCCCGCGGCCATCGCCTTGGAGAGCGAGATGCAGTCGATTTCTTCGTACTCGGAAGGGTAGGCGAAGACGTTTGCCTTGCAGTAGAGTTGGGCAATCTCGTCGTGGTTGATTCTGCCAAGTTCTTCTACGCCGAGTTCCCTCATGCGCTTCTGCATCCTGGTCTTCCATTCCAGCCTCTGCGCGTTCGAAGAGTGCATCGCATCCCAAATTCCCCAGCCATAGGCCCACCGTGCCTTCGCGTTCGGGACTTGCTTCTTGATCTCTTCGAAGCAATCCAGGAATGCCTCAAGGCTTCGGTCGGCCGATGAAGTATTGATCAGCAACAGCGGGTCGCGTTCGCAGATGTTCTCAAACAGTCGTGTGTCGATGCCATTCGGGATGATGACAAATTTCTCGTCGGGAATCCGGGGATAAAGGGAGCGGTGAAACCTGGATTTGACGAATATCCTGTCGATTCGCCCTAGCCTGTCCCGGCTAAACTCTTCCTCCGGGATGGTATCGTGCAGGTCTACGATCACTGCGTCTGAATTGATGTTGTACATCGCTAGCTGCGGATGCCGCCATAGCACCGTAATATCCTGCTTATCGCGATAATTCCACATCCAATACGGCTTCCATGAAACGCCGTCGTAGTCCTGTTCCTGTAGGCCGCAATAGGCGTAGACTGTGACCTTCCATCCACGTTGATGCAAGAGCCTGGAGAGCCACAGGATTGCTTCCTCCGATCCCCCAATGCCTTTTTCCCTGGCCGTCTTGGGGTTCCAAATTTCGGAAGCATCGGCGCAATAGAACACCAGGTCCCTGCCGCTCGATTCTGTCTTGGCAAAGTTCGCGTTGCGCAGGTTGCATACCGCCGGAAGCGTCCGGATCGCGGGGGGCAGTGCGTCTAGCTCTTTCATAATTCTTGCTTTGCCGGTTAACTTCGCAATCCGTGCCACCTTTTTCATCGCCGGCTCGAAGGCCGCGGTACCTTTTTTGAATTCATAATCCGGACTGCTAAGGACGGCCTTCTCATAGCTCCGTAGGGCCGCCTGATACAAGTCCAAGGAACAGCGAGCAGCTTCTCGGTTGTAGTGCGCGTCCGCATAATCCGGCTTGAGAAAAAGGGCCCTGTCGTAGCTCTGTAAAGCCGCCTCGTACTGCAATAAATCGAGCAGCGCGCTGCCACGATTGTTGAATATTTCCGCGATATTGGGATTGAGACGGATGGCCTTGTCATAATTCTCCACGGCCGCCTGGTACTGTTTCTGGGCCAGCAGAATATTGCCTCGGTTGAAGTAGGCTTCCACATAATCCGGATTGAGGCGGATGGCCTCGTCATAGTTCTGCAGCGCCGCCTGCTGCTGGTTCATGGCATTCAACGCAGAGCCGCGGTTGTGGTGTGCTTCCGAGAGCATCGGATTCAGACGGATGGCCTTGTCAAAGCTCTCCACGGCCTCCGGGTACCGCATCGACTGATACAGAGCATTGCCCCGGCTGCAATAGGCCTCCGCATACTCAGGATTGGCTTGTATCGCGCGGTCGATCAGATCGAGCGACCTCTCACTCTGTCCGGCCTGTAACTCGATCAGTCCCAACAGATGCAGCGCGACAGAATGCTGGGGAGAGATCTCCAATATCTGCCGATAGAGGGCTTCCGCCTGGGGCCATTGCCCGTCTGCGTGGTGGACTGCAGCTTTCTGGAGCAGCATATCCACCCTGGAATGACCTAAACTGCCCGGTTGCGTGAAGAACGATTGCTTAACCTGGCGGTCAGAAGCATCCTTGCGTCCGTCCTTCATACAGTTACGCCCTCGAATCAGTCCGCGGAACATTTAGAGCATTTTCGGAATTGCTATAGACCCATATTATTTGTCATTCCGCAGCGAAGCGGAGGAATCTGCTTTTGCTCGCTCCACGACGGACTACACCATTACCGAAAATGCTCTAATGCGCAATAATGCATGATTCTGCATCATTTTTTCGACACAGGTTCATTAGCGATTGTATCGCTCCCCGTACCGGGTGAACTCGCCGCCCAAAGATGGATGGGCGCACGCAGCTGGGAGAGTCGTTGCGTCGCTGGAATCCGTCCAGCATCCGCTACGAAGAACAGTCATAGGGGAAGCCCGGTTGTGACCTGCGCCTTACAGTCCGCTGCCAACTGCGGCTGATTCTGGCTTGGCGGCCAGGGTCGTCGCAATCGGGTTGATCCTGGTTGCGGGAGATGCCAGTGTCACAGCGACGATCGTGTCCACTGCGTCCGGATTGCCGTTCAGCGTTACTTCTATACTGGTGTCGGTCTGCGTGCATCTGGCGTCTCCGCCGGTGAGGCTGGAACACGAAAGGATCTTTGCCGGAAGAGCGGGAAGCGAGAGGGTCTTGCCGGTGGCGTGCAGGATGTGCAAATAGACCGTCTTGTCGTGGAAGGTTGAGACACCGAAGTCGCCCGGCAGGTAAGGACCGCCACGCGTAGCGTAGATACTCTGGCCATACAGCTTCAGCCAGTCGCCAACGTCCCGCAAAACCTGGACCTGCTCCGGATCGATCTGCCCATCGGGGCGTGGACCGACATTGAGCAGTAGGTTCCCGTCGCGTCCCACCACGGAGACCAGCAGGCGGATCGTCTCATCCCGCGTCTTCACCTTGGCATTCGGCTTGTAGCCCCACACACCCCCGGCCATTGTGGTGCAAAGTTCCCATGGGTGCTGGTTGTCGAAGTCGCCCAGCGCCTTGTCTCCCTCGCGGTCGCGAAAGTCGGCCGGGGCATCGGTGCGGTTGTTGATAATGACCGATGGCTGAAGCTTTTTGAGGTTGGCAATCGCCTGGTCGTCCTGCCAGGAGAAGGACCCGGAGTAGCTCTGCCCCCTGGTCCTGCCCGACCACTGGCCTCCTTTGTACTGGACTCCGCCGAAGCCTAACCAGCTCTCGCCACCGCCATCGAACCAGAGAATATCGATCTTGCCGTAGTTCGATGCCAATTCGTTGAGCTGGCGATGATACTGGTCGCGCATCTGGATGGCGCTGGGGCGATAAAGATCGGGGAAGTAGTAGCCCGGGAACCTCCAGTCGAGCGGCGAATAGTACAGCCCAATGCGCAGTCCAGCCTTGCGCGCGGCCGTGACGTATGCCGCCACGAAGTCGCGGTGGGCGGCAGATTTCATCGCCGTGAAATCGCTGCCTGGATCGTCGAACATGGCGAAGCCGTCGTGGTGACGCGTCACCATCACGGTGTACTTCATGCCGGCCGCTTTGGCGGTTGCAGCCCATGCATCGGCATCAAACTTGTCCGCGGTAAACTGACTGGCCAGCTTGGCATACTCGTCCACGGGGATCTGTTCGTTCCATTGCACCCATTCGCCGCGGCCGGGAATGGCATAGAGCCCCCAATGGATGAAGAGGCCGAATTTGGCGTCGCGCCACCAGGCAATGCGCGCAGCCGCGCCGTCATCCGTAACCATGGGTGCTTGCGCCCAGGCGACGGAGGCAGCGATGGCAAGGACGGCCAATGCAAATGTGAAGCCGATACGAATAACTAGTCTCTTCATGGGACCCTTTCCTGGCAGGATGAGCTTATCGCACCTCTGCCTCTCAGGCTTTGGTTATCTTCAGCGCGTTCGCGTAATCGGAGGCAGCGGCGTCCGGGATGGTGACTGAGAGGCCGGTGTCGTCGCGGGTGAACTCAAGTTTGGCGGTCGAGCCGAGCATTTGAACGCGGCCGATTTTTCCCGGATAATGGGCCGAGTTGGTCGCCAGAGCTTTGATGGTGACCTTTCCGGTGGGCCGCCCCATCACGATCGCGTACAACACGTTGCCCTTGGTGGTGAAACGAATGTCGGCGGCAGACGTCATTGGGCCGAGGCCGCGCGGCGGGTTGACCGCTTCGTCCACGACCGTAGCGCCGTTCTTGACTGAGGGGCCCTCGCCGTAGATCGCCCAGGGGCGCGTGCTGTAGATGCACTCGCTGTTGACCGCCATCCACTTGGTCATCTCGTCAAGAAACGCGCTGGCCTTGTCGTCGATCTCGCCGCTGCCGGGTAGCGGTATGGCAAGCAGGAACGTTCCATTCTTGCTCACCACGTCCACCAGCAGATGTATCCACGAGACGGTCTTGGTATACCCGCGGTTGTAATCGGCGACGCTGTAGTGCCACGGGCCAAGGCAATTGCCCTTGTTCCACGGCGTCTTCAACATGTCCAGCGTCATGTTGCGTTCCAGGTTGTTGGTGATGGCCTGCTGCTCCACCACGGAGAGACCGTCGGCAACAATGACTGCAGAGAGCTTGCCGTTATGCAATTTTCGATTGGAGTTGTAGAAGTGCGCGGCAAGATTGAGGCCGGTATCTCCCAGGGGCAGCTTGGGATCGTCGAAGAAGATCAGGTCGGGATGATGTTGGTCGATTAAGTCCTTGATGCGGTTGAAATATTTCATCACGTATGCCGCATCCGGGTCGGCGCCGAGGGCGTGATTCTGCGCGTATAACTCCTGCGGGTCCAAGCCATCCCACCATAAGCCTTTGCCGTCCTCCTTGGTCATCTTGCCGTCGTAGGGAACACCCGCCAGCGGCCCCGTCTTGTCGCTGCCTTGTGCATCCTCATACCAGTTCCAGGCGCGCGCTCCGTGGACGCTGACGCCGAAGTGCATGTTGTTCTGGCGGGCGAGCTTCGCCCAGGTGCCAACGATGTCCTTCTTGGGGCCGACTTTCACCGAGTTCCACGTCTGGTACTTGGAATTGAAGTTGTCGAAGTTGTCGTGGTGGTTCGCCATGGAGACCAGGAACTTAGCGCCTGCCTCCTTGTAGCGCTTCATCAGCGCGGCGGGGTCCCATTTCTCCGCCTTCCATTCGTTGATCACATCCTTGAAACCGAACTTCGACGGATGACCGTACTTCTGTAGGTGGAAGTTATATTGCGGGCGGCCCTGGTCGTACATGTACTTCGCATACCAGTCGCCGTCGCCGGGCTGGCACTGCGGTCCCCAATGCATCCAGATGCCGAACTTGGCGTCGCGATACCAGTCGGGCAAATGGTAGTTCGTCTCCAGCGACTCCCATGTGGGATGGAATGGGCCTGATGCAATGTCGTACTGCAACATGGGAAGATTATGCGGGGTCTGCGCCCACGCTTTTGGCAGGCCCCATCGTGGGGCAAATCCGGCAATTGCGCCGCTGGCCAGCGCACTCAAAGCCTGTCTTCGTGTAATTTTCATGGGAGCCTCTGCGTAGGAAGCGATGGCGGTTCGTAGTCCCAGTGATCGGTGCGGAATGGCGCGGCGGGCAGGCCATCCCCATTGAAGAAGTTCGCGCCCTCAGGGTAATTCTCCCAGGCATAGCGGACGGCGGCAGGATCGGGCACGTCGGGGCTGGAGACGATTAATGTGTCGCGGTCGATGCGTGCGGTCGCCGGGACAAACTTGCCGTCCTTGCCCGCGATGGTGAAGGTCTTGAGGTCGCCTCCCTTCGCCATCAGCCCTCCCGTAACATGGGTGAACTTGAGGCGGATGGCGTTGCCTTCAACCGTCATCGAATCATATCGCGGGCCGGAGAATTCCATCTTGTGGCCGTAGGTATTGGCCAGCGCAATGCGGGTCAGTCTATCGGCCACATCCTGCTTGTCCTTGGGATGAATATTGCTGGGGTCGCCAATGTCGATGGTGACGGCCATGCCGGTGTTGGTCAGCGAAAGCACCGTGGCCTGGGCTTCGCGGACGGCCGGGTTGTTGTACCAGGTGTCCGCGCGATTGGGCCATGGTTTGAGCGGGGCCAAGCTGGCATATGTAGAACGGGAAATTGCCCTCGCCCCAGCGCTGACGCCAGTCCTTGATCAGAGTGGATTGCAGCAGCGGATAAAGTTTGTAGCCGGTGGCGCCCCCGTTGATGGCTTCGCCCTGATACCAGAGGACGCCCCGAATAGCGTACGGAATCACCGGATTGATCATGCCGTTGAACATCACGGTCGGGCTGTGCTGGTCTTGCGCTGGGTTTCCATTGCTGGGTCTTCGTGGGGCTGTCCTGCCGGCAGCCGTGGCAGCGTCCGCAGCCACTTGCCACGCCTTCAGGGCCGCAGTCATGTCCGGAGGATGCGTCTTGTATGTGTCCACACTGGCATCGAACGCAGCTAACAACTGGTTCAACTGCGGGACCGCCGCGAGCGCTTCCCTACTGGTCCACGCTTCGGCTGTGCTGGCGCCGAAGGCTTCCGTAATGATGCCGAAGGGGACCTTCAACTCCTTCTGCATGTCGCGCGCAAAAAGATAGCCGATGGCCGACATCTCTTTCACGTTCTCTGGCGTGACGACAAGCCAGCTACCTGAGACGCTGGACTGCGGCTCGGTGGTGGTCTTCCATCCGCCAGTGAACATGCGGATGTTGGGATAATTGGCTGCCGCGATCTCCTGCGCTTCGTTGGCCACGCCGGCAAAATAGTGTCTGGTAGTGGTGGCGACGGTGAAATCCATGTTCGACTGGCCCGACCCGAGCCACACCTCGCCCACCAGAACATCCTTCACAATGATCGGGGCCTCGCCGGCTTTGTTGCCTGCAATCGTCATCTCGAACGGCCCGCCGGATTTCAGTTTGGTCAGATGCACCATCCACTTGCCGGAGGCATCCGCAGTTGCGGACCTGGTCTGGCCGTTGAATTTAATGGTGACCTTCTCGGCTGGATCGGCCGTTCCCCAGACCGGCACCGACATTCCGCTCTGCAATACCATGTGATCGCTGAAGAGATTGGACGGTTTGACCTCGGCGCGCGCCGCAGCCGTGAGACATAGCGCAACACAGAGAGATACGATGACAGTGCGTGTCTTGACAGAGTTCATACTTTTCCTCGTTGGTGCCATAATTCTGCCCAACAACAGAACTCGCCGATCAGGCCGTCGGCAAGCCGTGGATCTTTAGCGTGACCGCGTGTTGGCTGGGAGGCTTCGCTGGAAGGTTCACCGATAGTGCCTGCTCATCCTGCGTCCAGGTGAGTCTACCGTCATAGCCAAGTAGCGAGATGTTGGTGACCTTGGCGCCGGTTAACTGCGGCGAACTGGAAGCCAGGCTCTTGATCTTTGCAACCCGCGACTCCGGCCACGCTCCCACGAACGCATACAACGTATCGCCCTTAGCGGTGAAGCGGATGTCCTCCGCGGTATAGGCTGGGCCGGCAGGGCCATAGGCGCGGACAGGCGGCGCGGTGGTAGAGGGCCCTTCGCCGTACTTCTTCCATGGCCGCGTGGCGAAGATGCCCTCGGAGTTCACCTCCATCCATGCCGTGAACCCGGCGATGAATGCCTCCTCTTTCTCGTCGATGGAACCGTCGCCACGCAGCGGAATGTTCAGCATCAGATTGCCGTTCTTGCTGACGATGTCGGTGAGCATGGAGACAATGGCCGGCACAGTCTGATAGCGGTTCTGCTCGTAGATGGCGCGGCTGTAGTGCCAGTCGCCGATGCATGTATCGGTCTGCCACGGATCGGGACGGATGGCATTGGCCGTGCTACGTTCGATGTCTTCGACGAAAGCGCCGACGTGGTTTGGTTGGATGTGCTTGCCGTTGACGACGGCCTCCGTGCGTCCTCCGTTGCGCGCGGCGCTGAGGTTGTAGAGGTGAGCGACAACATCCAGTCCGGCCTGGCCAAGCGGCAGTTCGTTGGTGTCGAAGTACAGCACGTCCGGATGGTACTTATCCACCAGGTCCTTGCAGCGCAGATACCAGTCCTCGCAGAACGCCTCCGAAGGCATGGGATTCTCTTTTGCCAGGCTGGTGTACTGGTTGACCCAGGCCTGCACCGCCGCGATGCCGTGAATTCCATTGGGCATCCTGACACTGTTTCCGGTGTACAGGTCCTGCGGATCGAGGCCCTCCCACCACTTGCCCTTGCCGTCTTCTTTGCGCAGCGTGTACGCGTCGTAGCGCACGCCCTCCAGCGGCCCTTCGCCGTCGTAGCCGTAGGCGGGCTGCAGCCATCGCGCTGCCCAGGAGTTGTGATTGGTGACGCCGAGCCGCAGGCCATTCTCGCGCACGATCTTCGCCCATGTGCCGACGAGGTCCCTCTTCGGCCCGACTTTGACAGTGTTCCAGTCGTGATGCGGCGATTCGTACATGTCGAGATTGTCGTGATGCGTGGCCATGGCGAAGAAATACTTCGCGCCCGCTTTTTTGTACAGACCGATCAGACGTTCCGGGTCCCACTTCTCCGCCTTCCATAGATTGTCGATCTCCATGAAGCCGAACTTGGAGGGATGGCCGTAGGTCTTGACGTGGTAGTCGTAGTCCTTCTCGCCCTGGATGTACATGCGGCGCGCATACCAGTCGCCCTGTTCGGGGACACACTGCGCGGTCCAGTGCGCCCACATACCGAACTTGGCGTCGCGGAACCAGTCAGGCGTCTTGTAATTGGCCACCAACGATTCCCATGTCGGCTTGAACGGCCCCGGAGCAATCGCGTGAGTCGGCTTGGCGGCGCGTTGCGCGAAGGCGCGTGGAAGACCTGCCGCGGCTGCAATGGCTGCCGTCATCTTTGCGAATTGGCGACGAGTGAGTTGAGTGTTCATGGCGGAGTATGTAGGACTGATTGTCGGCTGCTCCTTATATGTTGATATTTTGCGTTCGTATGCATATGGCGGTGTGTGCTTTACGCACCCATAATCTTGAACGCGATGGCATGTTCACTGGGTTGCTTTTCGGGAAGTTGTACGGTCAATGCGGTTTCATTCTGCTTGAACGAGACTTTGCCAATCCCGAGGAGTTCCACGTTCTTAATCCTGCCTACGCCCTGCTTGGCGGTGGTCGCTAGCGATGGGATGACCGCCTCCTTGCCTGGCCAGCCCATCATGAACGCGTACAGCGCCTTGCCCTTGGTGGTGTAGCGAACGTCCGCGAAGGTGAGGTCCTGCCTGGTGTTCTCGTTGAACTGCGTTCCGGCGGGCGGCTTGAAGTCCGCACCCGGTCCCGCGCCGAAGATCTTCCATGGACGCGTCCCGTGAATTCCTTCACTGTTCACCGTCATCCATTCGGTAATGCTTTGGATGATCGCCATCTCCTTATCGTCCGGCATGCCATTGTTGGGCAGCGGAATATTGAGTAGGAGATTGCCGTTGCGGCTCACAATGTCCACCATCATGTCGATGACGCGCTTGGGAGTCTTGTATCGGGCGCGGGTGTCGTAGTGCCAGTTGCCGATACAGGTATCCGTCTGCCAGGGGCGCGGCCAGATTGAATCCACCGTACCCCGCTCCACGTCGAGCAGGCACATGCCTGACTCTGCATCGGGCCGGCTCTTGCTGGTATAGATTGCCTCGACCTTGCCGCCATGACGGCTGGCGCTTGTGTTGTACAGGTGGGCGACAATGCCCAGGCCATCATCGCCAAAGGGTATGCCGCCATCGGTATACAGCAGGTCGGGCTGGTGTTGGCTCACCACATCCATAATGCGATTCAAATAGCTGATGCGCCACGAATCCGGACCTTCGCGGCTCATCGCGATCGCTCCCTTGGCGGGCGCATTCACTACCTTGTCGACAAAGTCCTTCGGCATCTGGCTGTAATCGTGGTACAGATCGGCATATTGTGGATCGATGCCATCGTAGGGAACGCCGGCCAGTGGGCCGGTCTTGTCGCTGCCATGCGCCGTGCCGAACCAGCAGAAGCTGTTCGACAGGTGTTCGCTGACGCCAAATCGCAAGCCCTGCTTGCGGGCCGCCTTCTCAAAGCTGCCCAGAATGTCCTTCTTCGGGCCGCTGTTCGCGGCGTTCCAAACCGGTTGATACTTCGAGTTCCACATGTCGAAGTTGTCGTGATGGCAACCCATGGCGACGTAATACTTCGCTCCAGCCTTTTTATAGAGGCCGATCAGATAGTCCGCATCGAATTTGTCGGCTTTCCATGACTTGATGACATCCACAAAACCCGTCTTCGAAGGGTGGCCGTAGTGTTGCAGGTGGTGTTGGTATTGCGGCTCCCCCTGGACATACATGCGCCGCGCATACCAGTCGCCATACTCGGCCGCGGACTGCGGTCCCCAGTGGTTCCACATCCCGAACTTGGCGTCGGTAAACCAATCCGGCATGTGGTACGCAGAGAAGGAGTCGCGCGATCCTTTGAACGGGCCGCGAGCGATCGGGGACACAGTAGACGCTGAAGATGCGGCTTGTGCGCGGGCGCCCGATTGCCATAGAGGCGCGCTGACGCCTGCGGCGGCGGCCAGTGCGGATGTTTCCAGAAATTTGCGGCGAGTGAGTGTGCGTTTCATTGCGTCTATCTCCAGTCCGTTGACTTATGTCAGCTTCAGTCCAGTGATCTTCAGCGAGTAAACAAAATCGCATGGCTTTTCGGGCGGAAACGTCATCTTCAATCCTTCTCCGTCCTGCGTAAACTTGAGGGGTCCGGTGTGGCCGAGCAGCTCCACCTTTTTGACCTTGCCCTTCACTGGCTGGCCGCTGCCCAGCGACGCGATGGTGACGGGTGCGTCTTCCGGCCACTTCATCACCATCGCGTAAAGCGTGTTGCCATGGGTGGTGAAGCGGATATCCTTGGGCGTATACCCGTTTCGCGAGATGCCGCCGCCGCTAACACCGGTACCGCCGCCCTGGTTGTCCCCGTTGATACGGCCCGCGAACTTCCCGGTCGCGCGTATCTTGACCATCGCCGCCGCCGCCGCGTCTGCTCCCGGGCCTTCTCCATATTTAATCCAGGGACGCGTGTTGTAGATCGCCTCTCCATTCACATCCAGCCACTTGCCAACCGCCAGCAGCACATCCTGTTGCTCCTGCGGAATGGTGCCATCGGCCTTCGGAGAGATATTCAGCAGCAGATTGCCATTCTTGCTGCTATTCTCCACGATCTTCACCACGACCGAACCGGGTGAAACTGGCCTCTGACCTTCCACGTAGCCGAACTTGTCGGTGATCGGATCGTCCGGCTCCCAGATCCACTCGGTCAACTCCATCGGGGCGCGACCCTCGCGTTCGTAGTCCATAATCTGGCCAGTGACCCATGCGGCGGTCTTCGCGCTGATGCCCACCTGCTTGCCCCATTGTTTAGCTCGGTTGAAGTAGTAGTCGGAAACCTTGATCTTCAGCGGGTCCCATCGAGCGTCGGTGTTCATGTCGAACCAGAGAATGTCGGGTTGGTACTTGTCGATGGTCTCGATCCTCTTTGCCACCCAGTCGTGCATGAATTTGGTCCGCGCAGCATTGCTCTTGTCCGCAACGTTGTAGAAGGCTGCCCACTTGGGGTCATATTGATCGCTGCCGGGAAGCGCGGGGATAAAGACGAAGTGGAAGCTGGAATGGTCGGATATTCCCGTCTTGAGCCCGGCCTTTCGCACCGCTTTAATAAGGTCGCCGTCCAGGTCGCGGTGCGGTCCATAGTTCACGGCGTTGTATGGGTTGATGGCGCTGTCCCAGTTGGAGAAGCCGTCGTGATGCTCGCCGGGGGCAATCACATACTTGGCGCCGGCCTTCTTGAAGAGCTGCGCCCACGCATCCGGGTCCCACTTGGCCGCCGTGTACATGGGCAGGAAGTCCTTGTAGCCGAACTTGGTGGGCGGGCCGTAGTGCTCGGTGTGCCACTGCATCACGTCCTTATTGCCGCCATACATATAACGCACATACCACTCGCTGGCATGCGCCGGAACGGAGTAGATGCCCCAGTGCATCATGATTCCGAACTTGGCATCGCGAAACCAGTCGGGATCCTTATAGTTCTTCTCGATGGAGTCCCACGAGTCCTGGAAGGGGCCAGCCGGAGTCGGGAGCTGGCCTTCCAGCGCGCGGGCGACCAGTTCCGGCGTGTCCTTAGTCCAGGGGGCGGCAGGGTCGTTGGAGACAGGAGCATTGGAGGCGGGCGCACCCTGTCCGCCTGCGGGGGCGACCGCGCCGGGCTCTTCAACCCCCAGCGGAGAGTTCTGGGCCAGTAGCGCAGCGGCGTGCCGTGGCGGGGTGAGTCCTGCCGCAACCGTTGCGACTGCGACCGTCCGGGTGAAATGCCGGCGAGTGAATGTGCGTTTCATACTCGTATCCCTCAAAGCTCGAATTTAACTGACCGCAACAAGCTAACAGAATGAAGCGCAGGCTGACTACCGCCATATTTACGACAGATTTTCATCCTGAATAGGTCCGTGCCTCTCGCTTAACGCGCTATGGAGTGGGAAGACCGCTTCATGAGGAACACCAGGGGAATCACCAGCAGGAATAAAATTCCCATGATGTGAAACACGTCCACGTAGCTCAGCAACGCCGCCTGCTGTTGCATCGTCCGATAGATCAGAGCACCGGCCCTGTGACTGGCGGTTACGCGGTCGATGCCGCTGTGCTGGATGACGCCGGTAAGCTGCTGCATCGCTTCCTGGCTCATGCGGCTGGTAGCCGTTACGTGTGATGCCAGGACGGATTGATGAAACTGGGAGCGCCGTGTGATCCAGGTGGTGACAAAGGAAATCCCCATGCTGGAGCCGATATTGCGCGTCACGCTGTAAAGGCTGGTGGCGTAGCCTGTCTCCTGAGGCGGAATGGAGACCATGGTCAGGGTGGTGAGGGGAACAAACAGCAGTCCCAGCGCAGCGCCTTGCGTGATCTGGATCCAGAAGATGTCCCAGGTTCCGGATTGCAGCGTCATATGCGCGAAGCCGAAGAAGGACAGACCGGCTATGGCAAATCCGCATGCCAGCATCCTTCGCCCGTCCCAACCCCTGCCGAGGAGATAACCGACCACAGGCATGCACAGCGCCGTTCCAATGCCGCGAGGACTGGTCCATAGGCCTGCTGTGGCTGCCGTCCAGCCCAGCAGGGTCTGCATGAACAGCGGCAACAGGATGAGTCCTCCATAGAGTACAAAACCGAGTACTGCCGCCAGACCGATACCGGTGGCAAACGACCTGAATCGCATCAAATGGAAGTGGACGATGGGGTCCTTGACGGTCAGCTCACGAATGACGAATGCAGTGAGGAAGACCGCGGCCATCACCGCCAGTACCCGGATCATCTCGGAGCCAAACCAGTCTTTTTCCTGCCCCTTATCCAGCATGATCTGTAAAGCGCCCATGCCCAGTGCCAGCATGCCCAGTCCCCAGAAATCGGCGCGCAGCGATCCGCGCCGGATATAGTGCGGATCGTGAATGAACAGATAGATCAGGATCAGGCTGAGAATGCCGACCGGAACATTGATGTAGAAGACCCAGCGCCAGGAGTAGGAATCGGTGATCCAACCGCCAAGCGTGGGGCCGAGTACGGGCGCAGCCACAATTCCCATGCCCCAGAAAGCCATCGCCTTGCCGCGCTCGCGGCCCGGGAACTCCTCCAGCAGGACCGCCTGCGACAGCGGCTGTAGCCCTCCTCCCGTGGTTCCCTGGAGCACGCGAAAAAAGATCAGCATGGGCAGGTTCGGCGCCAGGCCGCACAGAATACTGGACACGGTGAACCCAGTTACCACCGTCATCAACAGCCGCTTACGTCCCATGTAGTTGGCCAGCCATCCGGTCACCGGCAGGATGATGGCGTTGGCCACAATATAGGACGTCAGTACCCAGGTCGCTTCCTCCACGGTGGAGGAAAGTGAGCCCGCGATATGGGGCAGGCTGACGTTGACCACCGAGGTGTCCAGGACCTCCAGCACGGCGCTGGACATCACCGCAATGGCAACGATCCAACGCTGCACCTTTGCCGCCGGGGGTGGTGCCGAGGACACGGGAAGCAGGGAAGCGCCGGCAAACAATGCGGACGGAAGCTTAGGCTCCGCGCCTGTGCCAGAGGCAGTAATTCGGCTTGAAACGGACATCCTGTCTCCGCGCCCCGATTGTCCAAGGTTCTATGCCATGATAATCGCAGCCGTGCTTACCCGGAAATATGAAGCCCCAGGGACGATCGACCGATGTGCCGTTGGTCACTGCATGGTTGCACTCGATTGCGATTAGCATGGTCTGGTGCGACGCGATCGGCGGGTGGCCCACCCTTTCCGTACTTATTCTCATCCTCAACCTCAAAACTTTGGGTGCCCCATCCTTCGCGTTCTTTGCGATCGGGGTCGCCACCAGCTTTGCTGGTGGGGTGAGGAAGGGTGGGAGTTACAGAACTCCAGTTGACAACATCTTGTTTGTTTCACGTCTCCGTGCCGTCCATTCCGACTCAATCTCAACTGCACCCATTCTACCCGTCGCATAATGCACGTAACTCGACCAGGGCCAGTCGTCCGGTTTCGTCACCAGCCCTCTCCGCACCGGATTGCTGTGCATGTAATGTAACTTTTCCAGTCGCTTGAACTCGGAGTGAACATTGAAATCGTAGTAGCGCCTTTGCCAGAAGCGCACGTCCCCCTGTCGCTTTAGTTGCCGTGAGATGTTCTGTTTGAGTACCTGCAACGCGATCGACAAGGACGAAACCGGCGGCTCGCCCACTAGAAGATGAACATGCTCGGGCATCAGATACATATCCCGAAACAACAAATCCATAGCTCAGACGCACGGCTTCCAACTCGCGCTCAAAGACCCGGTACGCCGCAACGGTTGTCCAGCTGCGGTTGCCTTCGATAGCAACTGAAAGTAATGAAATGGAAGTTGCCGGATTGCTGATAGCGAACAAGGCCCCTGGGCATGGCAGGAGAACTCTATAACTGCAAACTGATCGCGGTCTCCCACCCTTCCGCGATAAAGCTGCGGAAGGATGGGGCACCCGATGTTTCATGGCGATTCAAAGGGTGGGCCACCCGGCCACGCATTGCCGTGAAGCATTTTCGGCAACGGTAGAAGCCGGCAGTCGGAAAGCGTCCTGGATTAGGACTTCTGCAAAATGCCTCCGCGGCCTGTTCTGATGCGGCGCTTTGGCGTAAACTTGCAGAGCAGGAGAGTTGGCAGAGCCCGGTTGAATGCACCTGACTCGAAATCAGACATAGTCGCAAGGCTATCGGGGGTTCGAATCCCTCACTCTCCGCCATCTTATTGAATATAAAATTCTTATGTAGATAACTACACCCTCAAAGCCGCTATATTAGCATCCAGTGGCACACAGTTTTTCATTGCCGGGGAGACTCCCATTGACCGCTCCTGGCGGAGTGGAAGATGGCCTCGATGGCAGCCATGTTTTTGATGGCTTCTTCGATGGGAACAGGGACTTCCGTGTCTTCCAGGACAGCCTTGGAGAAGGCGTCGCCCTGTAGGGTGTACTGATCGCAGACGGGAAAGGTCTCCGTCGTGATACCGCCGCCGAAAAGGTCCCTCCCATCGTCGATGAAGATGCGCGTGGCACGGTCGGGAGGCGCGTTGACGGGGATTTCTATCTCGATGCGCCCACGGGTGCCGAGAAATTGGACCCGCTGGTAGGGAACCAACTGTGTGCTGCAAGTGAAGATGGCCTGGCCGCCGGGAAAGTCGAGAATCGCCGAGGTGAGCCGGTCGGTGTGCATCGCCGGATCGCGGTCGATGCAGGCGACCACTCGTGTAGGCTCCTCGGCAAAGGCATAGCGGGACGCGCGGACAAGGTAGCAGCCGATGTCCATCAGGGCGCCGCCGCCGCACTCAATCTGGTTGCGGATGTTGGCCGGGTTGATGTTGAAGTAGCTGAAAAAGCCGGCGATGGAGCGAAGCTCTCCGATGCGGCCTTCGCGCAACAACTGGCGCAGGCGAATCCATTGGGGATGGCAGTCCACCATGAAGGCCTCGCCGATCTTGACTCCTGTGCGAGCGCGAACGGCTAGTAGAGTCCTGGCCTCTGCAACCGTCAGACTGATGGGCTTCTCGCAAAGAACGTGCTTCCCGGCCTCGGCGGCCTGGATGCTCCAGGGAACGTGAAGATGGTTGGGAAGCGGATTGTAGATCGCGTCGATATTGGGATCGGCCAGAAGCTCCTCGTACGAGCCATAGGCCGTGGCAATGCCAAGCGCAGTCGCCGCCTCCCGGGCCTTGGTAAGATCGCGCGATGCAATCGCGGCCACAGTGGTGTATTCGCCCTTCTGCATCGCTGGAAGGACTTTCTTGAGGCCGATGTTGGCGGTGCTGAGAACTCCCCAGCGGAGTTTGTTGTGCATGAGAATTATGATACGAAATCCACTCAAAATTTGTACGCAAGTAGCGGTCCTGCTTCCACCGCAGCTTGAGGTCGGCGGGCGAAGTTTCCCATAACCCCGTTATTCCGGCCCAACAGCGCTCAGTTTAGGGAAGGTTGAGCTTCCAATAACCGGCAACCATCATGACCTGTTGCCCTACGGTCGCTGAGGTTCCAAGGCATGCAATAGAGCATTTTAGCAATTGCTATAGACCAAAAATAAATTGTCATTCTGAGCGCAGCGAAGAATCCCCGCATTTTGCTCGCTGCCCGACGGTCTACACCTTTAGCAAAAATGCAATAGTATGATCGGGCGGATTTGCCTGATGCTATGGCCCAGCCTGTCATTTGTAGCGATCGCGATCCCGTTCGACCCCCGAATTCCGCTTGTAACCTCCGTGGTCCAGATCGGTAACTAGTACGCAACCAGCTTGACGCTACCCAGCAGACCCGATGTCGCGGGCGTTGCCGCTCCGCGGCCTCCCATGCCCATGCCGGCAGGAGGCGCACCGGCAGCCGGAGCTCCCGCAGCAGCCCCACCACGTCCGCCCCGGCCACCACGCCCTCCGCCCATGCCAGCGGCGCCAGGTGCCCCAACAGGTGCCCCTCCACCGGGAGCCAGCGTTGCAAGAGCAGGCGCTGTAGCAGCCGGGGCCGCACCGGCGGCAGGCGGTGGAGTCGCCGGTCTCGCCTGGGCGACACTGGCATACACCTCGATCTTCAGGTCGTTCGCGCCCTTCTTCAACGCGTCAGTCACGTCCCAACGATAAGGCTGGAACGACCTCGCGCCCACCTCTTTCCCGTTCAGCGTCACCTTCGCGTAGTCATGCACATCGGCAATCTCCAGATAGACATGCTTGCCCTTGGGCGCCGCGGCGGCTGCGGTGAATTGCATGCTGTACGTTGCCGGTCCGGCAAACGACATTGTGCCTAGCTCCTGCCATGGCTTAATAGGAGTGGTCAACTGCTTGCCGTTCAGGTCCAGCTTCCAGTCGCCACTCAGGTCCGCAACTGGTTCGCCGGATACAAACGAAGGCTCCGCGGCTGCGGCTACCTTGGGAAGCGGCCCCACCACAATCACCTTCGCCTCGTAGGGTCCCAGCACCAGAGGAACGGTTACCGAATCGCCAGCCGCCGTCGCCGCTGCCATGGGATGGATATCTCCAGTCTCCAGGTCCCAGTCTTGCGCCTTACCATGACCCGCAATCGTCGCCATGCGAGACTCCGCCTTGTCGCTCTCGTTGAAGAAGAAGTACATGTCGCCGTCGGTCCAGTTGCGATGCGTGTACGTCAGTCTGGGGAACTCCGAGTCCAGTTTCACATCCGGCTTAGGCAGCGCCGCAATCACCGCCGGCGTAATGTCTCCCGACGGTTCAATCAACGTGGCAAAGCTCAGGTCCGGCTTCTCCTTCATATCCAGGAACGTCTTGTCCATGACAAGGCTCGGCGTCTTGCCGACGAAGATCACCTTGCCGCCCTGCTTGGCAAACGCCTGCAGCCGCTCCAGTCCGGTGCGTGTAATTACCGTCATCGACGGAAACACGATTGCTTTATACACCTGCCCGCTCAGGTTCTTGAATCCTCCGTTCTCCAGCGTTGCCACCGAACTCAACGACTGTTCGTCGAAGTAGTCCCAGTCCACCTGGTGCTCGAACAACTGCCAGCCTAGCTTCGTCATGCTGTGGTCGGCGTCCGTAGCGTCCTGGCCGCCCAGCCATACGGTATGGCTTGGCCGGTACAGGCCTACCTGCGCCGCGGGACGGCCAATCGCCATCAGATAGCCTCCCCGATTGGCATACCAAATTGTTTGTGGCGTATCCGGCGGAGGGGGTCCGGACGCCTGTCCCGTTGCCCCCTCGCCGCCACCGGCGCGTAACCCAGAGACCCGTACCTGAAGCGCGTTGATCCCGCGCACCAACTGGAAGTTCATCTGGTACTTGCCATCGACGCCCGAGCCGCCGCCTTCTTCCGACCAAGCTTTGGGCTTGCCGAACAGATGCGCCGCTGAACTCGCCAGCTTGGGGAAGTTGTTATTGGTGCTCCAGGTACCGTCCGCCCTGTGTACCGCGCTCGGCACTAGCTGGTCCAGGTTGTCGATTCCCGGGACCTGCACATAGCGTTCGTCGCGGAAGTACTCGCCTTCACCGCGCTCCAGTCCGATCATGTTCTCTTCATCCACCAGGTGGACCAGGTACTCCACGTTATGCGCCTTAGCCCAGTTGGCCTGCTCGCCGAAGAATGAGTCTTTGAAGATATTGCTCCATACATCGGAGTAATCCGCGCTGGCGCGTCGCGATTGCTCCGTCGATTGACGATTGAACCATTGCGGAACATATGGGGCTACGTCGTAGCCCTTCTGCGCCTTGAACTGCTCCAGTATCGTGGGAGTCCAGGGAGTGCCGTTGTAGGCGGGTTCATCGCCGAAGAAGCCCAGTATGGTCTTGCCGAACTGGTCGCCCACCGCTCCGTAGTATGTCTCATGCGTGATATGCAGGTAAGCGTCCGTAGCTTTGGGATCGAGGTAGTCGATCAGTGAGTACAACCCGTCCTTGGCATGGGATCCGTCGGCGCGATTGAAGTTGCGAGTCGGCGAACTGAAATACACGTGCCGCAGAAACGTCAACTGCCACGACATGCCGCGCTCCTCTGCGCTCGTGTCCTTCTCCGACGGCGTAATCCATTTCAACTGCAGGTTTGCCGGCACAGGGACCGGCATCACCGTTTGCACCACACCGCCCCGGTCCGTCTTGGTCGCCCAGATTGCCATCGTGTTGGCAGGCACCGGCATCTCGAGTGTCTGCCCTTGTCCGCCGCGCAGTGTCAGGTCCGCGCTGAGTATCTGCATCCCAAGCTGCGGATAGCGCTCGCTGATATACCCGCCCGCAAACCCGCTCGGGTAGTCGCTCTCGTCCTGGAGCCACATCCGCATATTGCGCTTCGCCGCTTCGGCAACGGTGAACTTCACCTGGTCCATGTGTCCCGGCGACAGGTACGCTGGTTCGCCCGGACTTCTCTTTCCCGGCGACATGTTGAAGATGAACATCCCATTCGCCGACATCCGGTCCAGATCGGCCGTAATCCGTTGCCTGACCGCAGCCGGGTCCGCGCCGTTCCAGCTTGTAAACGCCGCGATCGCCCCATACTCATGCGGCGGAGACTTGAAGTTCGCCGCGACCTCGCTGGTGGATGGGACCGTCACCTGCTGCCACGGACGCGCTGCCTGCGCCTGGGTCTGCGCAACCGTTGTCGTGTGTGCGAGGAACAAAATTGGAACCAGGGAGAGCGGGGCGAGGATATACCTGAGGACAGCCTTCATTGCATCGACTCCGGATGGCAGAAATTCCTTCGCCACGGAGTATACTCACCGGCCTCTGCAAGTAGCAATCGGCTGCCATCCGGCAAGGATGCCGGCTTCTGCAATTACTTGGTTGCTGCCGGCGACAGCGTGACCTCCTCTTCCTGCGACAGGCCATCGGTAACCTGGACGGGCTTGCTGTCGAAGGTGACGGTCGCGGGCTTGAGACCGTCGCGGGTGGCTGTGACCTTGATGGTTCCGGGCGTGAGAGTGGAGCGCATGGCCACGCGGTTGATGCCGTCCTCGGTGTTCAGATAGAGGTTATACGTGGTATTGATCTTGCCTGAGTTATAGCCTCCCAGCCAGATGGCGGGGGCTGCGGCCGTGGCAGGCGCGCCCGTCGAACTCCATGTGAAATCGACTCGGGCATCGTCGGTTGGGCAGCGATTGCCCTTGGCGTCCACCACTTCAAAGTCGATCAATGCGATGTCCTCCCCGTCCGCGCGCATGCCGCCGGGAGCCGTGTGCAGGGTCAGTTTGATCGCCGCCGGTGGCCCTGCCGTCGTCAGCGTGTAGGTTGCCGCCACGGTTTTGCCGTTGTAGCCGACGGCCTTGATAGTGCCAGGCTCAAAGGCGATGTTGGGGAAGGTGTACAGGTAGCCGCTGTCGGGCGTGGTGAGCTTGCCCTTGGATTTGCCGTTCACAAACAGTTCTACGCTGTCTACGTTGTTGGCGACCACGTACATCGTCTTCACCGTGGGGTTCCCGTTGGGCTGCGTAAGTGGATACGACCAGTGCCCGATGATGTGGATGTCCGGCTTCTCGTTCTGCATTACCTGCTCGACGAAATAAACCTCCTTGGGCAGGCGCACCGCGTCCACCTTGCCGCTGACACGCGATACCTCGCTGGAATCCTGCCGCCCGTCGGCATCTTCGTCGGTAAAGTAGATGGAGGCGTAGGCGGAGTACTTGGCGTGGGCCGGGTCGGTGTTGGAGATGCGGTTGGAATAGAAGTTCCAGTATCGCTTCACCTGCGCCACGGCGAAGGTCTCGGAGTTGTAGTTCCACGTGTCGTTCGGCCCCTTCTTGAACCCGTAGTACGGCGGTGAAAAGTCATCCCAGAATCGCCGCGCGCCTTCATCGCGGAAGTCCTCCGTTTCGATCAACGGCGCCTTGTTGCGGACATTGTCGTTATACGGTTGGCTCAGCATGGTTCCGTACCACTCCGCTGCAGCCACCGCGTCCGGCTGCTGTAGGGAGCGGCATCCCATGAACCGTCCGCCGTTGGGATCGTACTGCTTGCGCAGGGCCACCATCTCCTGCATCTGCGGCCCGGTGACTCCGGTGTTGCCCGCCTCCCACAGAAGGATGCTGGGGCTGTTGCGCAGGTAGATGATGCTGTCGCGCATCACCTCCGCGCGCTGCTCCCACTGCCGTCCTTGGGCATCCTCTTCCTTGTCGGCGGCCGGGGCAACCTCCACGATGCCGAAGCGGTCGTAGGATTCCACGTCCTCCTTCTGCGGTGTCACATGCATCCAGCGCATGTAGTTGGCGTGGTCGTCGCGGATCATCTGCGCGGTAAAGTCGTGCATCCACTCCGGGTAGCCAACGCCCACAGCGGCCCATTCATCCGCCGACCGCTCCGCAAAGCCCTTCAAGTATACGAATTTGTCGTTGATATACACCCCACCCGTGCCCGCGCCGCCCTTGAACTCCACCTTGCGGAAGCCGGTCGTGATCTTGGTGACGTCCACCACCTTCCCGTCGACGGTCAGCGTGGTGTACACGTCGTACAGATACGGGTCGTCCGGGCTCCAGAACCGCGCGCCGGTCAATGGGCCGGATACCGTCAGAACGGTCTTCGCGCCGGCCAGCATATCGACGCCTTTGCCTGTGTACGTGGCACGCACCACGCCGTCCTTGTCTACCACCGCGGCCGAGAGGGTGACGTTGGTGCTGGGAACCTGCCGATTGATCGTAGCGTTATGCACCTGCGATTCGATGTTGACCGTACAGCTATGGCCGGGAATGTTGTAGTCCGTGCAGTAGATGTAGGTGCCCGTGGTACCCAGCCCGTAATAGATCGGCAGGGTCTGGTAGACCAGTCCCGTGACGTGCAGCCATACGCGGCGGTTGATGCCGCCGAAGTCGGGATTGAAGTCGTTGGCGTTCCATCGGAAGGCAACGCCCGTGGCGCGTTCCTTGTAGCTCAGATTTTGCGCAGCCGGTCCGCTCTGGTACTTCTGCGACTCGCGGTTGTCGATGCGCACGGCAATCACGTTGTCCTGGTCGCCAAAGTGTATGCCGGAGGTGATGTCGAGACCGTACGCGGTGACTCCGTTCTCATACAGACCGAACGGCAAGCCATTCAGATAGATGTCGCCGGCCTGGCGCATGCCCTCGAACTCGATCAGGACCCTGCTGGTCCCGAAGTCCGAAGCAGGCAGTTTGAAGTGCTTACGGTACCACACCACGCCCGTGTACTTGCCGCGATCGCCTCCGCTGTGGTCGATGATCTCACGGAACGAGTCGACGTCATTGAAGGTATGCGGCGTGCTGACCGTCTGCCATTGCGAGTCGTCGAACGATGGCGCCTCGGCCCCGGGGACGTCCTGGCGGATGAACTTCCAGTCGGCGTTGAAGTTGTAAGTTACGCGCGGCGACGTGGGCGGCGTGTACTTTGCATCCGCCGACCAAAGCGGAAGAGTAGACGCGAAAAGGGCGATGGCGATGAGCGGCAGCAGGGCTTTTGGCTTCATAGTAGGCAACTTTATTCCGATTTAAGAATGGCTGGCAAACGAAGTGGAGTTGGCAAGGCACGCTGGCGCGGTTTTCTGTTTGAAGAGTATTTATGTGGTGAGCGATCGATGGAACGCAACTTTGAGCGCTCACCCCATAGGACAATTCGTGACACGATCTACCTTATAGCGGACCCAGACCTGGGTCTCTGGGCGCACTTGGGGCATTCGCGCCCGGCCCCGCACCTGGCGCTCCTGCTCCGCCTGGTCCGCCTGGTCGAGGCCCACGTCCGCTGCCGCTGGTAAATAGCTCGCCCAGGTTGAGCGAATCGGCGGTGTCTGGGTGGGTCGGGTCGAAGTCCTTGAATCCGTCCACGATGTAGTTGGCCAGGTCAAGCTTGTTCTGCTTGATCCCCGTCGCAATGGCCTTGGCGAACTCGTAGCCGCCGTATGCCGTGGAGTGGGTGCCATCGGCGAGAATCTTGCCTGCGTCGGTGCCCGCCGATTCGTAGAACGTGTCGCTTATGCTGTACAGGTCGATGAACGGCACATGCTCTTCGTCGGCCACCTCCTTCATGGCCTGCGGATAGCCGTCGTGGCCGTGGGTCGGCGCGCCTGTACCGCGCGCGCCGCGGTCCATCGCCGTCACCAGTACGGGGGTTGCTCCGCGCAGGCGGGTCTCGGCGATATACACCTTCAGATACGCCTTGTAGGTGGTCTCCGGCTCAACATAAGTCTGCGGCCAGCTCGCCTTCGAGTCGTTGTGGATGAACTGGATGAAGAGGTAGTCGCCCTTCTTCATCTGGCTCAGTATCTTGTCCAGGCGCAGCGCATTCATAAACGACTTCATCGTCTCGCCGGACTGCCCATTGTTGGCAACCGCGACGCCGGGCTTGAAAAAGACGGAGAGCATCTGTCCCCAACTGATACCGCTGCCGCCATCGCGATCGGTAATGGTAGAGTCGCCGGCCAGAAAGACGGTAGGTGCAGTCGGCGCGGAGACGATCTCAATCGTGCGCAGCGCGGCATGAGGACTTACCACTTCAACGGTCAGCTTGTCGTCCCAGTCGCGCGAACTGCTGGGGTCGAACTGGTCCAGCGACACCTCTTCGCGCCCTGTGGCGTTGGTGGGCAGCTTGGGCAGGTGCGGCGTGCGCACATTGGTGGTAAGGGTGCGCTCCGCCACCTGGCCGGCGGGGACCTGGACGCGCATGTACATTAGCCGGCCTGACTCCGCCTTCAGCGTGGTCGTGGTCGCCACACTGGAGTCGCCAAACGTCACAATCACGTTGTAGTTGCCCTCGGCAACTTTGGCCGAGAAGAGAAATGGCTTATCGCTCGTCGTGGTATTGCCCTTGTCGCCGATGGAGACCTGCGCGCCGGGCTCGTAGCCATAGCCTGGATCGGCGGCATAAACGGCCGTTGGCGCAACCCGCGTGTAGCCAGGCTTGGCAGGGCCTGCGCTGAAATCGAACTTCAGATCGATGGGTGCGGACAGAGGCTGCATCAGCGATGGAGTCCGGGGCGCTGGTCGTGGTCCTGCCGGAGGTGCCGCGGGGGCCGCAGCCTGTGCCGCGGCCATCAGTGAGTACGACGTGCAGACCAGAACGGTGGAGCATACAACACTAATTCGGCGGAGGGTGTTCATAGGGTGATTTGCCTTTCGCATCAAACGCTGACAGGAGTTTCGCCACGACGGCGGGCCGGCTGAGGAACGCTGCGACAGTGTACAGTTTCGACGGTATACCCGGCCAATATGTTTAGAGAAATTTCAACAACAGATGCCAGGGAAGGCCGAACGATCGCGAATGCGGTACAGTCTTCAAGGAGACTCATGACAGAACGGATACGCATTGGAATCGACCTGGGCGGCACCAAGATCGAGGGACTCGCGCTGGACGGGCTTGGCGCGGAATTAGCCCGCCTGCGCATCGCAACGCCGCAACACGACTACGCGGCGACAGTGCGGGCGATTGTGGAGGTGGTGCGGGAGCTGGAGCGGCGCATCGGCGATCGCGAACAGGCCTCGGTAGGCGTGGGAATTCCAGGCACCGTTGTGCGCGCCACTGGACTGGTGAAGAATGCAAACTCAACGTGGCTGAACGGCCAACCGCTGGAGCGCGACCTCACGGCTGCTCTGGCCCGGCCCGTCCGCTGTGCCAACGACGCCAACTGCCTCGCCGTTTCGGAAGCCACCGATGGCGCAGCGGCTGGCGCTGAGTTTGTCTTTGCGGTGATTCTGGGCACAGGCTGCGGCGGCGGCATCGCGGTAAACGGGCAGGTCCATGTCGGGCCAAACGGCGTCTCTGGCGAGTGGGGGCATAATCCCCTGCCCTGGGCAACGCCCGACGAGTATCCCGGCCCGCTCTGCTTCTGCGGCCAGCATGGCTGCCTCGAGACCTGGATCTCCGGAACCGGGCTTGCGCACGACCATCAGCGAGTCACCGGCAAGCCACTCACCGGCCCGGAGATCGTCGCCGCGGCTCAGGCCGGCGATGCAACGGCTGAGGCCAGCATCGTGCGCCTGGAAGATCGCATCGGACGAGCATTGGCTTCCGTGGTCAACCTGCTCGACCCGGACGTGATTGTGATCGGCGGCGGCCTCTCCAAACTCGACCGCCTCTACGCGCATCTGCCCCCGCTGATTGCGCGCCATCTCTTCGGTGGAGGAGCGCTGGCGACTCCGGTGCTGAAAGCGAAGCACGGCGATGCCAGCGGGGTTCGTGGGGCCGCCTGGCTCTGGCCCGCCTAGCAGCTTTAGAGGATTCTGAAAAACTCCGTTTTGCTTAAGGGCACGGCTTCAGCCGTGCCGAAAGATGCTTAATCTGCAATGCGGCTTTAGCCGCTGAGGGCAGGTTCAAGGCGACACATCGACTTTTTCAGCCCCCCTCACGGCCTGCGCACGAGCGCAATCCGTGGAATCTGCTGTAGGTCGTCGACAAAGCGAAGTTCATTCCAACCTGACAACAGGGCCGTCACCGCCTCCTTCTGTCCGTGGCCAATCTCCAGTGCGAGCAGTCCGTTGGGCCGCAACGCGGCGCGCGCCTGCGGAATGAGGCGGCGGTAGATGTCGAGGCCGTCCGCACCGGCAAACAGCGCAACCCCTGGTTCGTAGTCGCGCACCTGCGGATGCAGACTGGCGCGGTCTGCGGCGGGCACGTACGGTGGATTCGACACAATGACGTCAAAGGGCAGTCCGTCAGGTGGCAGCTCTTCCAGCAGATCGGACTCGATGAACTGAATTTGCTCCGTAAGCCCGTGACGCGCGGCGTTCACGACAGCAACTTCAAGCGCGGTCCCGCTTAGATCAATGGCGGTGATTCGCGCACTGGGCAGATTATGAGCCAGCGCAATCGCAATAGCACCCGATCCGGTGCCCACATCCAGGATGCGCAACGCGGATTTCACTCCCGCCCGTTTTACTTCCGCCAGTACCGTCTCAACCAGAAGTTCAGTCTCCGGACGCGGGATCAGCACCGCAGGTGTAACCCGCAGCGAGAGCCCATAGAACTCCTGCTCGCCCGTAATGTACTGGATCGGCTCGTTGGCCGCGCGCCGTAGTACCAGTGCGTCGTATGCGGCCTGCTGATCCTGCGTCATCTCGTGGCCGGGATCGGCAAGCATCGCGGCTTGTGAGATTCCCAGCGCGTGGCGAAGCAGAGACGCAGCGTCTCGGCCAGCTTCCGCGCAAAGATGCGTGTGCGCCTCCAACTGCTGCGTAGCGCGCGTCAGAGCCTCGCGTAGCGTCATAAAACGGCGGCGTCGCTAGTTGGCCTGGACGATGCGCAGGATGTTGCCGTCGGGATCGGTGACCGTAAGCATCTCTTCGCTGCGCGTCCTGCCATTGGCGTCGGTTGTGGAGGAACTTGCTCGCTTGAATGCAACCTGTTGTCTCGTAAGCTGCGCGGCAGACTTGTCCAGATTGGCAGTGGTGAGGACGATACTGCCGTTCGCGCCGAGTTCGGCGACGGGAACAATCTCCACCATCTGGCCGGATTTGCCGGGGAGTGTCAGCAGCATCGGATTGCTCTTCGATGCGGTGAAACCCAGCTTGGTGAGGTAGTAGTCGCGAGCGGCGGCGGGGTCCTGCATGGCCAGCACGACGACGGTCATCTTGTCGGCAACGCGGTCGGGACTCAGGTGCTGCCCGAAGTCCAGTGTGTGCTTGGAGCCAGGCATGTACTGCGTGTACTCGATGTTCTGCGGCGAGGTGGCCTGTTGCGGCCCCCGAAGGGTGAAGAGTAGGTTGCCGGCAGCGGCCGTATTCACTGGGCTGGGGGTCAGGCCCTCTGCAACATAAAAATCGTGCAGTGCATGAAGATCGGCGCCCTCGAAGCAGAGATGCATGAACGCAGACGTGCTCGGCGTTGGGGGCCGCGCGGGTGGCTGCGCGGGAGCCGGCGCTGTGCCCGGTGCTGCCGCCGCCGCCGGGGTGCGCGGTGGACCCGACGGACCGGCCGGATACAACTCGATATACTGCGTGTCGTTCAGCTTGAGGAATGATTGCGTGGTCACGTCGCCGCGCGTCCAGGCGAAGGCCTGCTGGTAGCCCAGCTTATTGTAGAAGGCCAGCGAGTCGGCGATGCTCTGCACGCGGATGGCGATGTGGGCTGTACCGTTGAACGGTGGCGTCTGGGTCGGAGCGGCTGCGGTAACGGGCGTTGCTGCGGGCATGGTCTGGGCCATGGCGCAGGTCGTGAGACCCGCGGCAAGGGTGACGAGTGCGATGCGCTGGAGCGCGGTGCGTGCGGATGTGAACTTCATGTGGGTCATCTTCTGTTCCTCTCGGTGCAAGCTTGGCTGATTTCTCCCGGCTAGATGATTCTCTACGCCCGCGGCTAGATTGCCAAGTCGGAGTTGTAAGACTGCACGTCAGCGAGTCGGCCAGTCGGCGAACCGGCACGCACGCTGGTATGATGGGTTTGCATGACGACCAAGGTACAGATGCCCGTGGAGGCAGGTGACAAGATGGGCAGCAGAGACGCTGCCTCGAGCAGCGTGTCTCCGGCGTTGGTTTTAGTGGCTGGCTGGCTGGTTCCGGGCGCGGGACATGCCCTCCTCGGCAAGTGGGTTCGCGCCGTGCTGCTGATGGTTTCGATCGTCGGTATGTTTGCCATCGGAATCGCGCTCGCAGGCAAGGTCTACTCACCCAATACAGGCGAGCCGCTCGACATGCTGGGCTTTGTGGGCGATCTCGGCTCCGGCGTGTTGTATCTTCTAGCGCGCATGCTGGGCTGGGGACAGGCGCCCGTGCTGGTAGCGGTGGCGGATTATGGCACAAAGTTCATCGTAGTGGCCGGATTGCTGAACATCGTCGCAGCAGTGGATGCGCACTCGCTGGCCAGCGGGAGGAAGCAGTCGTGAACCTTTCGCACTTCAGCGCCGTCTTGCTGTTTTCACTCTTCACCTCCGTTGTCTTCGGCATCACACAGCGCGCGGAGCCGATGAAGATGATGCGCTTCGCGGCGTTCTGCTTTGTGCTGTTCGTTGTCGGCACGGTGGCGGCGAGCTGGGCAATGTGGTTGATCAAACCGTAGAGCATCTTGCAACTGCTCCAGACCGAAATAGATTGTCATTCTGACCCTGAGCGAAATCGAAGGGGAAGAATCCCCGCATTTTTACTTCCTGCACGACGGTTTATACCTTTAGCAACAATGCTCTAAGGAATGTCTGCACAAGTCCTCAACATTCCCTCCGGGGCTAAAGCCCTGCTCATTTAGCGGCATTTACGGACGGGCTGAAGCCCGTCCCTTTCAAAACTTGGACTTGTGCAGAGATTTCCTAAGTCTTACCAGAGCGCATAGTCCCCGCGCAGGATCACCCAGAGTGCGAGCAGGAGGTTGGCCGTTGCATGCGCGGCCACGGCATCGCCCAACCTGCCGCGCAGCTTCGCAACCACAGCGAAGACCACCCCGGACAGCACCCCGGCCAACCACATTCTGCCGTGCAGGATGCCGAATGCCAGGGAACTGGCGACCACCGCAAACAGACTCAAGCTGGCGAAGGGAATGCTCTCTACATTCGGCGACATAAACCGGCGAGCGATATATCCGCGAAAGGCCAGCTCTTCGGCAAGCGGGACCGTGACCACGGCAGCGAGTGTACGAAACGCGATCCATACGGCGCGCTGCCCGGCGCTCAGTCGTGTCAGGCCCACCGCTACGCTGGTCAGGATCACGCCGCTGCCGGCTGCATCCCTGCCGGTCATATCCTGGCCAATCCAGTGGTCGATCGCAATCCAGAACACAAACACCACAACGCCGGCGGCCGGCCCCAGCCAGCCAAATCGCCAGTCCATTTGCAGGTACCGGCGCCGGTATGCGAAAAATACCGCAACGGCCGCAAGCAGACGAAGCGGGTAAAGCCATTCAAAGCCGTCCGAGGCCGCCTGGGCCAGAAATCCCGCGGCCAGGATGGCAAGCCATGGCAGCAGATAGACCGCGGCAACATTGACGCCGGCGCTGCCCGCCAGTGGGACGGTCGTCGGCTGGTTCGCAGCCGCGGTGGGGGAGCGTCGAAACCAGGAGACGTTGTTGACTGTGATGAGGAAGGCTAGCCCGACACAACAGAATAGAATCCACCCGGCCTGGGTGTGGAAGCCTCCAAGCGCCACCGCCGTATATCCCGAATTGCCGATTGCGATGAGCGCGGCAATCCGCACCATGTTCAGCAGCCAACTGAGGTAAAGCGCAATCGGCACTAACAGCAACGCCCGGCGAAGCCGCAACTCGTTCCGCGTGAATAGCAGCCAACCCACAGTCAGGCTCAGCATCAAGGCCAATCCCTCGACCCCGGAACATTGGTCTGCAACGATGACGGAAAAAATGTTGGTGCCCACCATAAAATGCCCCGGGTCCCGGAACACGTTGGGATAGAAGAGGCCCAGCAACAAGGTCACGCCGTGGAAGGTTGCCACCTGCATCCGATGTCCGAGCCATGAATTCGGACGGTCCCACGCGATAATCAGCAGGCTGCGCACGGATATCATCAGCAAGTCGCACAATGCCGCAAGGCCCCACGCGTTGCCCAGGCTGCGAAGAAGATGTAACGGTTTGGGCAGATGAATCAGTGTCCCACCCAGCGTGATGGGCACCATCGCCAGCAGACCGTACCAGGCACACAGCACTCCGTGTTGCAGGGCCGTACCCGGCGGCACAGAGTTCGCAAGGAAATAATCGGTCACGACAAACAGAGCTAAAACGCATGCGTGTAGCACACCCCAGCCCCTGTGCAGCGGAGAAACGCTCCATGGCAAGGCCTTCAGTTTTTCTCGCCCGAAAAATAGCAGCGCCACACAGAAAAAAATAGTCGAGACGGTGACGGTCCGCGCCTGTAACCAACGGAACGGCAACGGGTCGAGAGTGACGGGCTGCCCCAAGTCCGTGAATCCGCTTTGCCCCTGCAACCAGGGATGCGGCAGGGCAGTCAGCAGGATGCATTCGACCATCAGAATGCAGGCCGTCCACCAGCAGCGAGCATAGATAGAGTTGCCGAGGATCCTCGACCACCCACCCCTCGCGATGATGGAATCCTTATACGGCAAAAAATTGATGTTCCTGGACAAAACAGTGGACTCTGATCAGGGCCGGACGCGGCCCCGGATGACCAGGATAGCGCCGCCTATAAACGCCAGAGCCCCCATCCCCATTGAAGGGTCGATTTCGGGCGCACCTCCGCCGCCGCCATCGGGGATGCCGGCGAATGCGGGGTACGTGGCAACCAAAGTGATTACGAGTACCGCCAAAAATTGGCGGAAGAACTTCATAGGCTACTTCTCCATCTTCCTTTATAGCACATATATATGCAAAAACCCAATACTACATTGTGCGAGGATGCTGGTGGGTGTCCTGTTGTAGGGCAGTGGCGGGTTCCCTCTCCCAACCCATGGGGACTGTCTGCGGTCCAGGGTTCCTCGTCCGGCAATGGTTCCAACACCCTGGCAACCATGCGCCGCTCCAGGGGAGCGACGGCAGAACCGAGTTGGAATAATAACCAGAACTGCGCCTGTAGTATGCGGGATGCCTTCTGTCGCTAACGCTCAGGCTTAGGGGCAGGCTAACAAGCTGACCACGCGCCACTTACCACTGCCTTCAGGGGTTGGTGTGGGTGGAACGGCCGGAGGTGGCGAGTTGCGGGGATTTGGGGGAGAAGTAGCTGCTGTCCCACAGCGCGCGGTAGATCTGGCCAGTCACCTCGGCGGCTTTGGGACCGAAGGTTGGGCGTCCGCCCTCCAGAAAGACTACCGTGACAATCCGTCCGGTGGGTGTATCGGCGTAGGAGGCGAACCATCCCAGGCGGGTGCCGTTGTTGGAGCAGGTACCCGTCTTGCCCAGCACGGGGAACTCGCGGAAGCTGGCGCGCAGCGAGCGGGCTGTGCCGTATTTGACGGCGCCCTCCAGACCGTCGCGCATCTCCGGGATGAGCGAGGCGATGTCGAGGGTACGCTTCACTTTGGGAACGAAGGAGGCACTCTCCGCAGGCGACTGCGGGTGCTGTAGGTAGTAGAGCGTACCGCCGTTGGCGATGGCCGATACCAGCGCTCCAAGTTGCAGCGGGGTCATGGAGATACTCTCGCCGAAGGAGCACATGCGGCCTACACCGCCCTGCGCGGCGGGCAGTTCGGTGTCGGGATAAACTCCTAGTTGTTCACCGGGGATGTTGTAGCCGGCCAGTTCGCCAAGGCCGAACTGGTTGGCGTAGTACTTTACGCGCTCGAAGCCCATCTTGCGGCCCAGCGTCTCGAAGTAGGGATTGACGGAGTGCGCCAGCGCCGGGGTAAGGGTAAGGGAGTAGTGGCCGCCCAGGTTGACCGGCGTGTCGCGCGTAATGAGACCTTCGTCGAGCGCAGCCAGCGTGACGGCCAGCTTGATGGTAGAGCAGGGCTCGGCCCCGCTGGAGAGTGCCAGCTTCTGGTTGACCATCGCGAGGATTCGCCCGTTGGAGGGATCGATGGCCAGCGCCGTGCCGTTCAGATTGCCCAGCGCCTGGATGGCCGCATCGCGGACGATCGGATCTTCGCCGGCGGTCGAGTCGCCCAAGGTGACGTCGTCGGTGAAGGAACTGGCCGTGAACCGCTCTGCAAAGCGACGCCCGCGGTGGCTGAGAGCATGAAGTGTCCGTACGCTGCTGGCGGCCCCTCTACGTGCGGCGCTGGACAGCTTTGCACCCGTGGTTGCGGTGTGGCTACGCGAAACTGTAGTCAGGACTCTGGCGGAGGGACGCGTCGTCGGGCGGGAGCTTGACGCACTCGCCTTTGCTGCCGTTCTGGACGCGGTGGTTCTGGACTTGACATACCTGTGTACAACCGTCCTGGACGCGGTGGTCTTATGGGTACTCGCCTTCGGTGCAGTGGCCTTTGAGGCTGTGACCTTCGATCTACCTGCCTTTGCTGAGGAGGATGTGCGTGGCGGCGTGGGATTTGCTTGCGAGAGGGCCACGCGTTGAAGCGCAACGCTCAACATCGCGAGTGCGAGGCAGGCCGTGACTGTAGTCGTGCGATGGTAGTTCAGGGCCATTACGAAGCTTCTCCGAAGTTGGTTGCTGCGCCTGCTTGCAGGTCGCTTGGTGCGTCCATCCGAGCTTACCTTACCGAACAATTCTGGTGCCTGATCGTTCGACGATTCTTGATATTCTCCTGCTTCTTCTTCAAACCCGTCGCGATGATATAAGTTCACCTGGAAGCTTTCAAAACACCGCTCCGGAGCAAACCCTCATGACCCATTCGACGCCTTACTCGACCACCCGGCTATAACTCGGAGGTGCTATCCCGGGCTTGCAGGTGCTGTCCCCCGCTACTCGAACCTGCCCTCTATTCTACTGGAGTTCTGTGCCCGTTGGATGCAACCACCCGCAGAAGTTCAGATTCAGACCCCACGAATCTCCTGCATATTGCCTATTGGCTACGACGCAGGAACGCCGGGATGTCGAGTTCATCCGTCTCGGAAGGGCCCCCAGGAGAGGCGCTTGCGCCGGCGAAGAGGCGGACATCGTGCGCGGGCTCCTCGGGATCATGCTCCGGCACGCTGGGCCGGGTGCGCTGGATGGGGCCGTTGACGCAAGCGTCGTCCCATGGGTCGCTCTCGGCCAGATTCGGATCGGATGGATCGGGTGCGACCGCGGGCCGCAGCCGGACGTTGGGAGTGCGGAAGAACTCGTCGTCGAAGACTGAGGCGGCCACCGGAACCAGCTCCGGCCCGGAGGGGGGATTGCTTTGGGCTTGCGCTCTGTCAAACGCAGTTTCAGGCGCTCGGTCGTCGTCGGCCACATAGGTCCAGTTCATCGATTCGCAGGTCTCTCCGGCATCAGCCTCGAGGGCCGCAACGCTGCCCGCCACTGCGCAGGTTGCGGTCTGGGCAACGGACTCGGTCATCGCAAACGACACTGTTTGCACGGCTTCGACCGAGTGATGTGCGCGTGCCTGCTGGGCCTCATGTATCTCGCTGGCAAAGCGCGGCGTGGCATCGCGCCCACTGTAGCCGCGGCCCCGGATCGGCACCTCTTCATCGGCAGTCATCAGGGTCGATTCGGCCAACATCCGGGCGCGTCGCTCGGGCATCTCGTGGCGGAAGCCCGTGGCGATGACAGTGATCTTCACCTGGTCGCCCATCCGCTCGTCCTGCACCGCGCCAAAGATGATGTTGCAGTCTTCGTGGGCGGCGTTCTGGATAATCGTGGAGGCCTCATTCACTTCGGTCAACTTCAGATTGCTCGATCCCGTAATGTTGATGAGGATGCCGCGCGCTCCGTCGATTGCGCCCGCCTCCAGCAGCGGCGAGGCCATGGCGGCCATCGCGGCGTCCATGGCGCGGTTCTGTCCCGAGCCTGTTGCCGTGCCCATCACCGCATAGCCCATGCCCGCCATCGTGGTCTTCACATCGGCGAAGTCGCGGTTGATGATGCCGGGAATGGTGATGATGTCGGAGATGCCCTGCACCCCCTGGCGCAGCACATCGTCGGCGATGCGGAAGCTCTCGAAGAAGCCTGCGTCCTTCGCCACCGCAAGCAGCTTCTCATTGGGGATGACGATCAGCGTGTCCACCGACTCGATCAGCTCCTGCATGCCGCGCTCGGCCTGCATCATGCGCCGCTTGCCCTCGAAGGCAAACGGCCGGGTGACGACGGCGACCGTAAGCGCGCCCATCTCGCTGGCCAGGCTGGCAATCACCGGTGCGGCGCCCGTGCCCGTGCCGCCGCCCAGCCCGGCGGTAACGAAGACCATGTCCGCGCCTTCCAACGCTTCGATGATCTTGCCGGAGTCTTCCAGCGCGGCGCGGCGTCCGATGTCGGGGTTCGCGCCCGCCCCCAGGCCGCTGGTCAGCTTCACGCCCAGTTGCAGCTTGATGGGCGCGTTGGACAGTTGCAGCGCCTGCATGTCCGTATTGGCGGTGATGAACTCCACACCCTCCAGCCCTGCGGCGATCATGCGGTTGACGGCATTGTTGCCGCCGCCGCCCACGCCGATTACCTTGATGCGCGCGCCGCGCGGAGCGTCGTCCTGATAGTGGATGCGGAGATCGTCTGCGTGTTCCGACATTGGCTTCTACTCCCTCAAATCATTCGGTCGGGTGCCCCATCCTTCGCGTTCTGTGCGAAGGGTGGGATATAAAATGCTCGGGCGCCCCATGCAGCGCGCGCTCCTTGCACCAACATCAGGATCGAAATCTCATGCCACGACCCCGCCCGTGGAACCTAGTCTGACACTACGAGGCAGTGGTTGGAACGCGCTTGTCGCCAAATGAACCACGCTTGGTACTTCTATTTTGACTCTGCAAAAAGTTGCGCCTTCCTCTCCGCCCGGTGGCGGGTCATTGTGAGTTGTATGACAGCATTGACCCAAAGCTGACTTTGCGGGCAGTCCGATTGCGCGATTGCATGTTTGAATCCAGCGCCGTGCGCTATTGCCTCGTTTTCGACCGCAATTGCGCTATTGGTCTCGCAAACCCCCTCAGGAAGGGTACAATTCAAGCGAATCGGAGGCGAAGCATAAGATTCCGGCTAAGGTGCCGTGAGGTAATACACATGCCTATGCAATCTGTTCGCGCCGTGCTTTTTACAGGAGTGCTTCTCACACTGGGTGCGGGAGTTTCCGCGCAGGGCCCGTCTCAACCTGCTGCCGACTTCAATCCACAGATATTTAAAGCCCCTCCAGCGCAGTACCGAGGGCACGCCATGGGAAGCATCAACCTGACCAGGGACACGGCGCAAAGCCTCATCGCGGAAGTGGATGAGGCCGCCAAGCTGAACTACGGCGGTCTCTTCTTTGAACCAGGGGGCAGCACATCTCTCGGCCTTTCGGACGCCTATCTCAAGACATTCGGTCGGGGCAGGCTGAGCACGGCCAATGGCGTCGAGTTTCTCAGCCCCGATTACTTCAAGCTGTATGACGCCGGAGTGCAAGAGGCCAAAAAGCAGGGCCTCGAAGTCGTCCTGTACGACGACTACTCCTTCCCCAGCGGCACGGCGGGTGGCCTGCTCTACTCCCAGTTTCCCCAATATGTGGCCAAGAGCCTCAACATGACGGAGCAGGATGTAACCGGGCCAAAGAGGATCGACCTGGCGATTCCGGAAGGCATCTATATGGGCTCGGTCCTGATGAACCGGGACACCCACGAACTGATGGACGTGAGCGAGCGCGGGAAAGCCGGCCATCTCATTGCCCAGGTGCCGAAGGGGAACTGGAAGGCCATGGCCTTCTATCTCGTCGAAGGTAAAGCGCAGGTCGTGGACTATCTGGACCCCAAGGCCATGACGGCCTATATGTCCCTTACCTACGACCGGTACAACCGGTACCTGGGCAAGTATTTCGGCAACATGATCATGCAGACCTTTTACGATGAACCATCCATGCATCATGCCGACCGCATGTGGACGCCGGACTTCAATGCCGCCTTCCAGAAACGGTACGGATATTCCCCTATGAAGTATTATCCTGCGCTCTGGTACGACATTGGTCCGCAGACCGCCGCTGCGCGCAATGCGCTGTTCGGCTTCCGCGCCGCGCTCTACGAAGAGAACTACATCAAGCGGCTGGACGACTGGTGCGCCGACCACCACCTGCAGTTCGGAGGACATACGGACCAGGAGGAGCCGCTGAATCCTACTCCCCTCACCGGCGACCTCATCAAGATGTTTAAGTATCAGACCATTCCCACCATTGACGATATCTGGTGGTATGGGCGATCCAACGCCTCCTACAAAATTGTTACTTCAGCCGCGTTTAATTATGACCATCGACTTATTCGCGCCGAGACGTATGCAGCCTATGCCGGCCTGACCGATAAGATCGCGTTCCAGGTGGCCATGGACCAGTATGCGATGGGAATCAACTCCCAGGTCCCGGCCCGCACAGTGCAGCCCAAGCGCGCGGAGTTGAACGATTATGTCGGGCGTCTCAGCTATATGCTGCAGGGCGGGCGGCACGTGGCGGATGTCGCGGTGCTCTATCCCATAGCCGCGCTCCATGCGGACTATCACAATGCCGGCGGGGTGCTGTTCCCTTTGTCCACCGGCGAAACGGCGCCCAATGTGTCGGAGACGGCCTATGCGCGAGAGGGCGGAGTAGCACCAGGCGCGGACTACCAGAGTATCGGCGAAGACCTGTTTCGCGCCTCGCGCGTGGATTATACCTATTTGCACCCCGAGGTCCTGGTCGATAATTGCACCGTCGATCGCGGGAGATTGATCCTCAACAACAAGGAAAATCGCGAAGAGTACAAGGTCCTGGTCCTGCCCGCCGGCGATACGCTCTCCGCCGCGGCGGCCCAGAAGATCAAGCAGTTCTACGACCAGGGCGGGTCCGTCATTGCCACCGATCGGCTCCCGGCGCACTCATCTGAATTCGGCAAGGACCATGAAGTGCAACAGGCCATGGCGGATATCTTCGGCGTCGCTTCGGGTGGGCCTTTGAAGGCCGACCTCAAGAGGGCGCTCGACCGCCAGAACTATTATGTCTTCTGGTACTACGTCAAAAAGAACGGCGCGGGTGGGCAGGCATTCTATTTGCCCAACACCCATCCGTGGCTCATGGACACGATCTTGAGGCTGGCGCTTCCCCTGCGCGATGTCGAGTTTCAGGCCCCTCTGGGCGAGTTGCGCTCCGGGCCGGAGTATGAAGGCGCTCTGACCTACATCCATAAGGTGAAAGATGACCGCGATATCTACTTCTTCGCTAACTCGTCGCCCAAGGATGTGGATACCAAGGTAGTTCTGCGCGGTCGCAAGACGTTGACGATCTGGAACCCGCACACCGGCACGCAGGAGCCGGCGGAGAGTACGCAGGGCGATGCGAATGGCCAACCCATTACCACGGTGCGGCTGAAGCTGGCTTCAGTTTCGTCTCTCTTTTTCGTTGGAGAGTAGTGGTGACTGACGGAAAGGACGGAACGCTCATGGCATTTTTCAATCGCATCTTTATTGGCGCTGCACTTTCTGCAATTATTCTCGGCACAGTCGCTCAAGCCCAATCGCAGCCGCCCATGTCAACTGGGGACCGCGAACAGTACCGCGACAAGCTGTTGCAGATTCTGCCGCCCGATCCGCCCTTCGACGCGTGGCTGAAGAAGACAAACGCCCTGCCGCCGGATTTCAACTCGCTGCCCAGAATCAATAGTCTTCCCGATCCACTCACGTTTCTCAATGGGAGCAGCGTGACAACTGCCGCCCAGTGGCCTGCGCGACGGGAGGAGATTTCCACGCTATCGCAGAAGTATGTGTGGGGCACGGTACCGCCCAGACCGAAGATCGATCGCGCCGTCCTCCTCGACCAGACGCACGCAGAGGGCTACACGGTGCGCAATATACGGCTGGAGTTCGGCCCAGGCGGCAAGGGGACGATGCGCGTGCGCGTATATATTCCCGACGGCAATGGGCCGTTCCCGGTGCTGATCAACTCCAGCCTGCAGGGCTGGGCGGCTTCGCTGGTCCGGCGCGGGTACATCTCGGCGGGATTTGCTGGCAACGATGCGATGGACGATGCCGACGCGCTGGCGCAGCTCTATCCGGACTATGACTTTGCGCTGCTGCCGCGGCGCGGATGGGCCGCGGGCCTGGTGGTGGACTACCTGGCGGCGCTGCCGCAGGTGGACATGAAGCACATCGCGATCTTCGGCTACTCGCGCGATGGCAAGATGGCGGCGATTGCCGCAGCGCTGGATCCGCGCATCGCTGCGGTGATTGCAGGAAGCACCGGCGTAGGCGGTATATTGCCATGGCGCGCAGCGGGCGAGCGCGGGTTTGGCGAGGGCATTGAGAGCACCACGCGATCTTTCCCAACATGGTTCGCTCCGCAACTGCGCTTCTTCGCAGGGCGCGAAGACCGGCTACCGGTGGATGGCAACCTGTTGGCCGCGATGATCGCGCCGCGATCCCTGCTGATGGAGTGGGGAAACAACGATCAGGTATCGAACACCTGGGGTATCGAGCAGACCTACTACTCCGCGCTACAAGTTTATAAGTTGCTCGGCGTCCCGGACCGCATCGGCACGCTGCGTGTTCCCGGCTTTCACGGCGCGAACGACGAAGAGGCTGACCTGGACTGGCTGGACATCCAGTTTGGCCGCACACACGGGGTGTGGACCAACAACCTGATCTTCCAGTGGAACTGGGACACGTGGCGCACAAATACGAAGCAGTTGCTCGACCTGAGCAAATATCCGGAGCACACAAGCAATGACCTGCTCAAGTCGTCCAGCGGAGAGATCGCTTCCCCGGCCGACTGGGAGAAGAAGTCGGCGGAGCTCCGCAAGTCGGTGCTCGCTATGTTGGGCACTGAGCCTCCTAAATTATCCAGTGCGGACTCCGCCAGTGCATTTTTCGGCGCAGGCGCAGGCGCTGGTCCAGGTCGAGGTACTGCTGCTCGACCAGTGGGCGGGGTAACACCTGGCGCATCAGTCGCGGCGGCGCCGGCAGCCAGGCCGGGTGGCACAGCGGCTCCAGGTGGTTTTGGTTTTGCAATGGGCGTTGGCGGCGCAGCTCCAACCGCAGGCCAGGTCGCGCCCAACCTTCCACTGTGGGTCATTAATAATGGCGGAACCTCCTACGGTTGGCTGGAGCCGGAGAAGAGCGAGGCGGCGGCGCGGCATATAACATTCGGCGGCATCGGCGGCGATCTATATTACCCGAAGGACACGCCGGCGGGTAAGAAGCTGCCCACAGTCATCTGGCTGCATGGATATAGCTACCCATTGGGTTACATGTGGGTCTACCACTCGGACCTGCATCCGATTCTGGCGCTGGTACATGCAGGCTACGCGGTGCTGGCCTACGACCAGAGCGGCTTTGGCAGTCGCTTGTCGGAGACTGGCCCGTTCTACGACCGCTATCCGAATTGGTCGCATATGGGACGGCTAGTGGAGGATGCGCACTCCGCCGTCGATGCACTCGCCAAAGATCAATTGGTCGATCCGGAGCGGATCTATCTGTTTGGGTATTCCCTCGGCGGTACGGTCGCCATCTATGAAGCGGCGCTGGATGCGCGCGTGAAGGGAGTTGTATCCATCGCAGGCTTTACGCCAATGCGCACCGACACGGCGGCCCGTGGCGATGGCGGAGTCGCTCGCTACAGCTACGAACGCGGCCTGGTCCCATTGCTCGGCTTTTTCGTCGGGCACGAGTCGCAGATTCCCTATGACTATCAGGAGTTGCTGGGCATGATTGCGCCGCGCCCCGTGCTGGTGGTCGAGCCGCAACTGGACCGCGACGCGACTCCCGCCGAGGTTGCGTCCGCTGTCTCCCAGGCCAAGCAGGTTTACTCTCTCTATGGCGCGGCAGACAAGCTGGCCATCAGCCAGCCATGGGACTACAACCGCCTGCCCAACAACACATTGAATGACGCCGTGAAGTGGATGACTGCCAATCTTCCGTAAACTCTGTCCTTCTCCTGCTGTTGCTGTATCTACGGAGAGTACGATCTCCAGAGCATTTCGCAATTGTTATAGACCCATTTTATTTGTCATTCCGTAGCGAAGCGGAGGAATCTGTTTTTGCTCGCTCTACGACGGCCTAGACGCCCGCCAAGTGCCCGGGTTTAGCCTTTCATTGTTCCCTATACCCTGTCCCCTGTTCCCTGTTTTCTTGTCAACCCCCTCGCCCCTCCAAATTTCCCATAACACACTCCATCTAAACCACATAATACTTCAAAATACTTGGCATAGTAGTTATGCCCAACCTGCTATCCTTTAAAATAGAGATGAAGAAAACAATCTCCCGGCCCATTCGCCGTGTCCTTTGTTTTCTAACACATACCTGCAAGTCCTTTAAAGGAGGTACTTTACGCCTAAGTTCGCATAGTAGCTAGATTTCAGAGACTTTATCGGAATTAAAAATTGCATGAAACCCAGACTGTGCGCCGTCGTCAAGCCCGAGGACTTCCCCTCCCACGCCTTCGCCCTTACCGGCTCTGCGCTATGCCATGCTCACAAACGCCTACAGGCGAGTCGGCGGCGTCAGTACAAAGCTCTTATGCCTTCGCCAACACCACCACGCCGTTTGCCGGGATGACGATGTTGGCAGAAGCGGGCAGGCCGTGCAGCGGGGGACCGGATGCGTCCACGCCTCCGTCGTTGCCCGCGACCTGTGGGTTGACAGGGACCCCGTTGGCGTTGCAACTGTCGTAGGCGTCGCTGTTGAACACCTCGACCCAGCGGCCCGCGGAGGGGAGTCCGAGCTGGTAACTGCCCCACGTCGTCTCGCTCAGTGTGGCGACCACGACTACATCGCGGCCCACGCCCTGCACCCAGCGGTGGAAGGCGATGATGCGGTCGCTGTCCGAGGTATAGAAGACGTTGAGGCCTTCGCCGCGCAGGGCGGGCTGCGAGTTGCGCAGCGCGATGGCGGCCTGGGTGAAGCGGAGGTGGTCGGCCATCGCGGGATCGGTGGCGAGGCCGAGGACCATGGAGTCTGTCGCTGGCGCGAGCCCGCCCCACCAGATCATGTGGTCCGGCTGGCGCGGGTTCGGGCACCAGGGCTTGTCTTCCAGGAACTCCTGGCCCATGAATATCTGGGGGATGCCGGGCGCGGTGAGCAACAGCGCCATGGCCACGCGGGTGCGGCTGCGCGCATACCAACTGCGAGCGTTGGAACCGTCGGCCAGTCTCGGCACGCGCGGCTTCTCGCCCAGCTTGACGATGTCGTGGTTCTCCACGCAGGGGATGGTCTGCCACGCATGAACAAAGCCGGTGGGCCACAGGGAGCGCGCGATCCCGCTCATCTCCACATCGGCGCCCGCGCCCTGCGCAGCCTGGGCGATGGCGGAGCGGATGGCCTCGCGCAAGCCATCGTGCTGCACCGCGTCGAAGCCGAGGCCGTCTTCGTCCACCGGCGCGACCATCAGCTCCGTGGGCGCGCCAAACTCCGCCGGCCAGTACTCCGCGTTCTGCAAGGCGCGTGGATTCTGGGCGCGCACCGCCTCGGTCAGCTCCTTGCAGAACTCCCAGCCGCTGGCGTTGTTCATCGAAAGCAACATGCTGATTTCGTCGTAGCGGAACCCGTCGGCGTGCAGTTCCTGCAGATGGCCCAGCGCATTGTTGCGCAGAAAACCGCGTACGTCCGCGTTCCACAGGGCGAACGAGAGCCCGCCGACGAAGCCCTGGTTGGTGAAGTAAAGGCTCTGGTTGTTGTCGTAGGCGCCGCTTGCATCGGTGGTGAGGGCGCGGTCCCAGAAGTAGAGGCTAAAGTCATCGCCATGCAAGACGCCGCCCGGCGCGACCGACTTGGGGACGGTGTATGTCTGCGACCATCCGCCTGCGTGGTTGTAGACCACGTCGAAGACGACCGCAATACCGTAAACGTGCAGCAGGTCCACCATCGCCCTCATCTGCGCCACCGCCGGTGTGATGTCGGCAAGCGTTAGCGGCGCAAAGCCCTTGGCGGCGAGCAGGCGGTTGATCGTTGCCAGATAACGCTTGAGGTCGGCCGCATCGTAGACCGTGTAATCGAACTCCGGAGAGTAGAGGTCCGCGCCCTGGTAGCCCAGGCCGGGATAGCCCTGCGAGGGTGAGTCCTCCATCTCGTAAACCGGCAGCGGTTGGACGACGTTGACGCCCAGCGCAACCAGATACTCGATCTTCTCCACCACATCGAGAAAGGTGGAAGCGCGGCCCGGCGCGGACGGCGCGTAGGTGCCGATGTGGAGCTGATAGACCACCATGTCGGCGAAGTCCGGCGTGAGGAATCCTGCGTCGTGCCAGGGATAGCTATTCGCCGACCGGACGATCGCCTCGCACAACGGGAAGGGCAGGGCCGGATCGTTGGCCAGTTCGCGTGCGTAGGGGTCGCGCTTATACCCGCTCGATCCCGCGCCGGCGACATCGTAGCGATAGCGGTCGCCGTCGGCGGCCTCGGCTACAAATCCCGACCAGTAGCCGTTGGCGTCCTTGGCCATCAGCAGATCGGGTGTCCGGCCGGCGCGGCGGACGCCACCGAAGACGCTGCTCAGATAGACCGCGAGGGCGCGCGGTGCCCAGACGCGGAAGGTAGCACCGCCGCCCGGCAGTCCCTGGTCCGAGAGGAGCGTCGCTCCCATCGGCGTTGTTGCGGTGCAGTTCGCCTGCGAGATCATGTGGTCTCCGTCCTCCGCACTCCCATCTTCGCACCCTGGCCTTCAAAATCCTCATGGTTGCCAGTGTTATTTTGTTAGCAGTTGCTGGGCTGGGTGATATGCTGTCGCCATTCGGAAATCGGGCCCCCCTATGACACGCAGAGTATCTTGCCTCTTAGTTGCTTCATTCCTCGCATTGCTAGCATTCCTCGCATCCACAGCATTTGATGCCGCCGTCGCCCAGGCTGCTCCCGCCGCGTCCGCCGCTTCCACCGCCTGCCCCGCGCCTCACGCGTTGCTCAAGCCCACCCAGCCCAACATCTTCAGCGAGCAGCAGGAGCAGTGGCTGGGCGATGCTATTGCCGACCAGATCGAGCGCAACTACAAGCCGGTGCAGGACCCGGCCGAGAACGAGTACCTCGACCATATAGTGAAGCGGTTGCTGTCTGGGTTGCCGCCGACCACCATGCAGTTCCGCGTCACTCTTATCGATTCGCCGGCAGTCAACGGCTTTTCTACCGCAGGCGGGCGCGTTTATCTGACGCGCAAGCTGGTCGCCCAGGCGAACAACGAGGATGAAGTGGCTGCAGTTCTCGCTCACGAGATGGGCCATATGCTCACCCACCAGAACGCCATCCAGACAACGGGCGATCTAAAGCGTCTGCTCAACATCACCAGCGTCGGGGACAAAGCCGATGTGTACGCAAAATTCCAACAGCTCACGGACGCCAGGATGAAGGACAAGCACCCCAGTCAGGGCGGCAATAGCGACGAGGGGCAGGATGAGGCGGACACCATATCGGTCTACGCTGTCGCCTCCGCAGGCTACCTGCGCCAGGCCCCATCGGAGTTCTGGGACCGGATGTTCTTCGTCGAGGGTAAGACCGGCGGTGCGCTCTCTGACTTCTTCGGCATCACCAAACCGGAACAGAAACGACTGCGATCCATACTCAGTATGGTCAACGCGCTTCCGCCGGGATGCGGCGCCTCCCAACCAACCGCCAGCCCTGAGTTCCAACAATGGAAGGCCCTTGTCATTGCCAACCAGTCCGTAACCGTCGCTGCCGACGTAAAGCCGGTAGCCGAAGTCGCCCTCAACCCGCCCTTGCGGATGGGCCTCGAACGCCTCCGCTTCAGTCGCGACGGAAAGTACATCCTGGCCCAGGACGAGAGTTCCATCTTCGTTCTCTCCCACGATCCGTACAAGCAGCTCTTCCGCTTCGACGCCGAACAGGCTCTGCCAGCCGAGTTCAGCCCCGATTCGCAGAACATCGTTTTCAGCACCCGCGGCCTGCACTCCGAGCAGTGGAGCATCCCTGACCAGAAACTCCTCGCCTCCCATGATCCGAACTCACGCAACCGGTGCATCCAAACACTTATCTCGCCAGATAGTCGCACCCTGTTCTGCCTCGCCGTTCATCCGGAGGTGTCGGTATATGACCTGGGCTGCCAACGCATTGGCGTTCGGCTCCTATGCACCTCTCCTCTCGATCTCATCATGCTGGATGCAGCCAGCGGCGATGTCCTCCTCAAGAAAGACGATTTTTTTGTGCCGACCTTCGGGTTCGCCACCGAACTGAACCTGGTCAACGCACTTGACCTTCCTGTAGACCTGGTCCCGTCCAGCTTCTCCGCGGATGGCAACACCATCCTCATTGGCCCTTCGCTCAGCAAGCTTGCCTTCGACCTGCGCACCCGTACAGCCATTAAGGTCAAAAAAGGGCTCACCGTCGACCTGGCGGGTGCGTATGCGTTCGTTGGCAACGACATAGTGATGGGCGTGGGCCGCAGCGTTGCAGACTCCGGCCTGTTCAGCTTCCCCGACGGCGTACGCTTGAAATCTATCCCGTTCAGCCTGGCGAATCTTCAGTCGGCCAGCAACGGTGACTACGTGCTTAGTCACGACATCAAGGACTACGCTGCGGGTCTCTTCGATGTGGACACAGCAAAGTTCGCCATCGTCTCCAAGTCCCCGGCCATGGACGTTTGGGAAGACACGCTGCTCAATGAAAATGCCGATGGCAGCATCGTACTGCATAAGCTCAGCGACAAGACCATCCCTGACCAGACCACGTCTCTCCCACTCAGCCCCCTTGCGCGGGCGCTGGTCGCAACCGTATCGGACGACGGCAGATTCCTTGCTATCTCCTCCCGTACCCGAGGCGGGGTGTGGGACCTGCGAACCGGAGAGCGCGTCCTGCTCTCCCTGCGCTTCACCAGCGCCGTTTTCGCACCCGACGACTCCGTCTACATCGAATTCCCCAAGCAGGACAAGCAAGATCGTGGCATCGTCCACTTCGCCTTTGCTCCATTCTCAGCTACCCCCGTCGCCTACAAGCTGGAGACGGAGGCTCATATGACACATAGCGGAATTCAAGAGTGGAAGCCAAGCGCAGACAAGAAGTCAGTCGACCTGATTGTCCATAACCCGGTGGACAATTCAGTCCTCTGGCAGCAAACCTTCGATAACATGCAATTCGGCCACACCTCCTCAACCATCGTCCCTGGCGAAATCCTGGCGGCGTACGCCCTTAAATCCGACTTTGCCAAGACCCGTATCGGCGCAAGCGCAACTCTCGCCAAGCAGGCCGACCAGGTTGAGAATCGCGACAAGGGAGGACTCCTGCAGGTGCTCGACAGCGCCACCGGCAAGGTTCTCCACGAATCTGTCCTTCAGATTCCGCTCGACTACGAAGGACTCGTGGGTATCCACGTGGTGGGGGACTTGCTCTATCTCACCGGAAGAGCAAACCGCACCGTGGTCTATTCTGCGATAACGGGTGCCCAGATTCGTCAAATGTTCGGCACTCTTATAGCAGCCGACCCGACCTCGGGCCGCATTTGCCTCACAAACCGTGCGGACGAGGCCATCGTCTACGACTCGCAAGGCACGGAACTGGCACACTTCAATATGGGCAGTCCCCTGCGCTATGCGGTCTTCAATAGCAGCGGTGACCGGCTTATTCTGCTGACCGCGGACCAGAAGGTGCGAACGATGGAGATTGCATCCGCCTCCGCGAAGCCTTAGTCTTTCGCCGGACCGTCTTGCAGAGCGCGAACTGGGAATAGGCAGGATTGAGCCGGAGGCCATAGAGATGCCGATTGCGAAGTTTACGGTCGAAATCTCCATTGCACACGCGCAGTCGATCAAGGACCGGCGGCAGGTGGTGCGCTCGTTGAAGGACAAGCTGCGCCACGGCTTCAATGTGTCGGTTGCTGAACTGGACGACGCAAGCCTGTGGAACCGGGCAACACTGGGGGTGGTGGCGATCTCCGGCTCGACGGACTATCTCACCGGACAGATGCGGGAGGTCGACGACGCGCTGGTTCGGCTATGCAACGGCCTGGGGGCGGAGATTATGGATTCATGGGTTGAGCTGCTGGGCGAGTAAGTAACGCGTCATTTTGCTATCCTTGGACGTTGGATGAGATGGTTGCGAAAGACGGATGCCTGAACAACGAGCCAGAACGTACCACCGCAATCGAGTCGCCAGCACGTTCTCCGAAGAGATTGGGGCAATGCTGGAGGGCGAGCTCTCCGACCCGCGGATTGCACCCAGCTACGTGACGGATGTAGTGCTGGCGCCGGGCGGCAAAAGCGCGCGCGTCTTTGTCGCGGTACATGGCAGTGAAGCGGAGGAGGACTCCACGCTGGCAGGGTTGATGGCAGCGCGGGGCTACATCCGTTCGCTGCTTCGCGAGCGGATGGGAGTGAGCCATGTACCCGACCTGACCTTTGCCATCGACCGTTCGGAGCGGATGACCGGGCGCATGGACGAGCTGCTGGGCCGGCTGGCCAAGCGCGACCGCAAGCGCGAGGAGAAGGCCGCCACCGCTGTCGCGCCCAGCGAGGGACGACTCCGGTAGCCTTGTCTGGCTCATTCTTGAATGACTTATGCATGATTCGCGCACGATGGATATTCTTTGACTGAAACAACACAATCCGCAGCCTCCGGTGCAGGAATGGGCAACGCCGCGCTCGCGTGGCTGCGCGGTTTGGGTAGGCGTCTGTGCGGCGAGTCGTGGTGCGAGGTGGTTGTCCTGCTTTTGGCGACGACCTTCTTGCTGTTTTATGGGTTGGTTCCCATCCTGGGCGGCGACCAGATGGGACTGGTGGGGGCCGATGAGCCGCGTTACGCGCAGATTGCGCGCGAGATGCTGGAAGCGCATTCGGAGACCTGCCATGAGCTGCACGCCAAGATGGTGCCGCGCAGCCTGCGGCTGATCGACATCAAGAACTCTCTGCGCTGTCTGGATGGGGGTACGGTAACTCCGATTTTGTATGGGCATCCGTGGCTGGAGAAGCCGGCGCTCTACTACTGGCGTGCGATGAGCTCGTTCAAGGAGTTCGGCGTCTCGGACTGGGCGGCGCGGCTGCCCTCGGCCTCCGGCGCGTTTCTGTTGATCGCGATGATCTTTCTGCACATGCGGCGCTTCAGGCCTGGAGGACAACTGGACGCCGCGCTGATTACCGCGTCGTCGGTTGCAATCATCGGCTTTGCACGCGGTGCATCGACCGACATGCAGATGGCCGCACCGCTATGCATTGGAATGCTGGGCTGGTACGCGTGGTACGAGACGGGGAAGAAGTTCTGGCTCTTCGATCTTTACTTCTTCGGCGCGGCTGCGACCCTGGCCAAGGGGCCGATCGCGCCTTTCCTCGCGCTGTGCATCATTCTGCTATTTGTGGGGCTGCGGCGGGAGTGGTCGGCGCTGCGACGAACTTTCTGGGTCCCCGGTCTGCTTCTGTACCTGGCCATGGTGCTTCCCTGGTATATCGCGGTGCAGCGGGAAAACCCGACGTTTGTGGAGAAGTTCTTCGTCCAACACAACCTGGAACGCTTTGCAACCAACCTGTATGAGCACCGCCAGCCGTTCTGGTACTATCTGGCCGTAATGCTGGTAGGCCTGATGCCGTGGACGGTGATCGCCATCCGGGCGCTGGTGGCAGCGATGAACGCTTCGATCGCCGAATGGAAGGTGAAGCTCAATCCTAAGTGTTATCTGGGGCTGCCGCGCACGGGAGACGCCTTTCCGGAGTTTCTTGTCCTGTGGGCGCTGTTTCCCGTCGTCTTCTTCACCTTCTCCAAATCGAAGCTGCCGGGATACATTCTGCCGTCGATTCCTCCGCTCACCATTCTGACCGGCGACTACCTGAACCGCATCCGGCGCGCCGGACTGTCGAACTGGCTGCTGTGGTCGCATGCGGCGGCCTGCGCGCTGGTGACGTTCGTGATTATACTGGCGCCGCAGCACATGGTGTACGACACACTTGTGCCGCCGGCCAGATGGCTTTCGATCGCGAGCGCCGCGGCGCTGCTTGTGTACTTCAGCGTAGTCAAGACGATCCGCATCGGAGGCATTACCCAGGTACGCAACGCTACTCTGTTTCCAGTTCTGGCCGCGCTGGTGTTTCTGCTCGGCTTCCACGGTCAGGACCTGGACCTGAACTATTCGGCCCGGCCGCTGGCGCGCGAGATGCAACAGAAGGCCCCTGAAGCGCGGCTGGTCGCAGTCCAGAACGTCAAGCGAGACATGATCTACGGCCTGGCCTTCTATCGCAACGAGCAGCCCATCGAGTACAGCGTCGACGGTGTTCCCACGGACGAACATCTGCTGGTGGTTCCAGCCAACGACACCCCTGAGATGGAACAACTGCTGGTGGGTCGCGTCTATCAGCAGATCATCGAGTACCCGGCTCGGGGTCTGCAAGTATACAAGGTCTATGCCAAACCGTAAGCTTGCGAAGATTATTCCTGTGCGCTGTGTACGGGGTATCCTCGGTTCCTATAAGCTCGTCCAGTATTGGATCGGCAGTTGAAGCCATACGTGTAGGTGGAAGGCTATGTCCAGCATTCCGGTTGCGTCCGAAATTGAAGTGCTCGATCTGCGGCACTTTTCCGCGCGCCAACTGCGGCCTCTGCTGGAGCGCGAGGCCGGGTTGTGGCAGGACCGTCTGCGCTGGGACTACAGGAGTTCGACCGAACTGCTGCTACAGTATCTTGAATCACGCATCCTGCAAGGTTTTGCAGCGCTCGACCGGGGCCGCGTATGCGGCTATACGTTCTGCGTGTATGAAGGGGCCAAGGCAGTGATCGGCGACGCCTTTGCCACGGGCCACAGAACGATGAGCGACGCCGACGCGACCAGGTCGCTGCTGTACCCCATGCTGGAGATGCTGCGCAACATGCCCGGGGTCGATCGCGTGGAGTCGCAGCTACTGCTGTTCAACGCGGGCGAGTTTGCGGACCTCTTCGCCAGCCCGGAGTTCACCATCTACCCGCGCCTGTTTCTGGAATGCGACCTTGCCGGAAAGAGAGAGGGCCTGCTGGCGGATGCAGTCGCGGACCCTCTGTCCGGCGTTCCGGCAGAGCTGGAACTGTCGCTGTGGACGTCGGAGGATTACCAGGCCGCGGCCGAACTGATCCATGCCTGCTATGCGGGCCACTCCGACACGCGGATCAACGATCAGTACCGCACACTGCACGGCTCGCTGCGGTTTCTGCACAACATCGTGCGATTTCCCGGTTGCGGCGTCTTTGAATCGAACTTCTCCTGGATGCTGCGCGAGAGGCGGAGCGGCACGCTGGTGGGCATGGTGCTGTGTTCGCGGGTGGGCGCCGGCGTGGCGCACATCACACAACTCTGTGTTGCGCAGACATATCGCGGTCGCGGGCTGGGCTATGGGTTGCTGCTGCGAACTGCGCAGAGCCTGCTGCGCGCGGGGTTCGAAGCCATCACCCTGACGGTGACCGAAGGCAACGATCCGGCGGTAAAGCTGTACGGGCGGTCCGGGTTTACGCTGCGCCACCGCTTCGACGCGATGGTGCTGGAACCGCGATTCAAGCCGTGCTGAGTTCCGTGCCGGATAGTCGCTTACTCCAGCAGAGCAGCCATACCAGGAGACAGAGCATGGTTGCGCCGCAGGTATCGAGCAGAACATCGTAAGGCGATCCGGTGCGGCTTGGGATGAACGACTGGTGGTACTCGTCGCAACTGGCGACGATGGCGGTGGAGAGGATGGCCAGAAAGGTAGACTGCAGGCGCCACGCGGTGAGCATTGACGGCCCGCGCTGGGTGAGCGTGTACAGCCATGCACGGAGAAATGTGAAGGCCACCGCGCCGTAGCCGAGGAAGTGTCCGGTCTTGCGCAGATAGTGGTGGTAGAGCTCCCAAGAGCTGTCCTGAATGTGGCCGAACCAGCGCTCGAGGATGGGCCGCAGAAAACTGCTGGTGTTCTGCGAGGAGAAGGTATCCGTGGACTCGACGCAGATGATTGCGACGGCGATTGCTGCCGGAGTCCAGACGTTGAACCACCAGCGACCGCTTGCCTCGGAGGGCTGCGGCGGCAACGGCTTATAGAAGAAAACTGGACGCATTTGTATAAACTCTGCTTCCCGCAACTATAGGGCGGGCTTTCAGCCCTCAGGACTTGTTGTGGCTCGTACCTGGGGCTACGTGCCCCAGCGAGCAAACTCGCCGGGGACCCCGTTCGCCCCAGGCTGGTATATGTCGCGCCTTTGGCGCTGTTGCAGTGCCACACTGTTCACGTTTGCCACACTATTCTGCGTGGTAGTTGGGGGCCTCGCGAGTGATGATGACGTCGTGGACATGGCTCTCGCGCAGACCGGCGTTGGAGATGCGGATGAAGTGGGCTTTGGACTGGAGTTCGGGGATGGTGGCGCAGCCGAGGTATCCCATGCCGGAGCGCAGGCCGCCGACCAACTGGTAGACCATGGCTTCGAGCGGGCCGCGGTGAGGCACTCGGCCCTCGATACCCTCGGGTACGAACTTGGCGAGGCGGTTCTGGCCTGTCGTCTCGCGCGCGGTGAGAGAACTGCGCTCGGCGCTGGCGGCTTCGGTCATGTCCTCCGCGCTTTGGAAGTAGCGTTCGCCGGAGCCCTGGGCCATGGCGGAGAGCGAGCCCATGCCGCGGTATGCCTTGAAGCTGCGGCCCTGGTAGAGGATGGTCTCGCCGGGCGACTCGTCGACGCCGGCGAAGAGCGAGCCGATCATGACGACGTTGGCGCCGGCGGCGATGGCCTTGGTGACGTCGCCGGAGTACTTGATGCCGCCGTCCGCGATGACGGGAATGCCATGCTTGTTGGCGGCGCGGGCGGCCTCGGTGATGGCGGTGATCTGGGGCATTCCGGCCCCGGTGACCATGCGGGTGGTGCAGATGGAGCCAGGGCCGATGCCGACTTTGACGGCATCCGCTCCGGCGTCGATGAGGGCCAAGGCGCCGTCGTAGGTGGCGACGTTGCCGGCCATCAGGTCGGTGTCCGGGAAGCGTTTTTTAACCGCAGTGACGGCGGCGAGGACGCGCGAGGAGTGGCCGTGGGCGCTGTCGATGGCCAGGGCGTCGACGCGCATCTCGATGAGGGCGGCGGCACGCTCCAGAAAATCCCCGGTGGCGCCGATGGCCCCGGCGACGCGCAGGCGGCCCTTGCTGTCTTTGGATGAGTTGGGGTACTTCAGCTTCTTCTGGATGTCCTTGACGGTGATGAGGCCCTTCAGTTCAAACTCGTCGTTGACCACCAGCAGCTTCTCGACGCGGTGCTGATGGAGAATGTGTTCGGCCTCCTCCAGGGTGGTGCCGACGGGCACGGTGATGAGGTTGGCCTTGGTCATCACGTCGTCGATGGGGATGTCGGTGCGGGAGACGAAGCGCAGGTCGCGGTTGGTGAGGATGCCGACCAGCCTGCGGTTGCGGGTGACCGGGACGCCGGAGATCTTGAAGCGGCGCATGAGTTCGAGGGCGTCGGAGATGGGCTGCTCGGGGGAGATGGTGACCGGGTCGACGATCATGCCGGACTCAGAGCGCTTGACCTTGTCGATCTCGCCAGCCTGCTGCTCGATGGTGAGGTTGCGATGGACCACGCCGATGCCACCCTGCTGGGCCATGGCGATGGCCAGGCGCGACTCGGTGACGGTGTCCATGGCGGCCGAGATGAGCGGGGTGCTGAGAGTGATGTTATGGGTAAGCTGGGCCTGGGTGCTGACCTGGGTGGGGACCACCTCGCTATAGGCGGGGACCAGCAGGACATCGTCGAAGGTGAGTGCTTCGGGAAGAGGGGAGGAGATCATCGGGACTCGAATTCAGTTACAGGTTGCAGGTTGTGAGTTGGGAATCGATAGGGTTTGGTTGATTGTAGTGTCGAGCGGGAGTGAGAGCAAATGGGGGACGGTTCGAGGTTCGAGGTTCGAGGGATGTGCCGGTGAGAGCGGGCGGGGGTGCGGCGCGGTTGTACCGGGCCTGGGCGCGCATGATCCTGTAGAAGATGGCCTCGGAGCGTTCGAGTGGAATCGAGTTGGCAGCGATGACACGGAGAATGCGAATGAGGGCGCGATGTATGGAGAGCCGATCGGCGAGCGGACCGAGGCGGATGGCGGGCGGCATGAGAGCTTTGTACTGACGCCGTTGACGCGCCTGCAGACGTTTGTGGGCGTGACATAGCGTGGAGCCTGTTAGAGCGAAGGCGCGGCAGGGGAGGCCATCGGGCTTGAGGAAGGTGCAGATTCTGGGTTTCATGCAATTTTTAATTCCGATAAAGTCTCTGAAATCTGGCTACTATGCGAACTTAGGCGTAAAGTATCTCCTCTAAAGGATTTGCGGCTATGTGTTAGAAAACAAAGGACACGGCGAATGGGCCGTGAGATTGTTTTCTTCATCTCTAGTTTAAGGATAGCAGGTTGAGCATAACTACTATGCCAAGTATTTTTGATTATTAAGTGGATTGGATGGAGTTGGTTAGGCGGAATTTGGAGGGTCGAGGGACTTGACAAGAGCAGTTGGGAGTTGTGAGTTGTAAGTGAAGAACAGGCAAAGGCAAGGGCAACGACCACTCTCTGGGAACCCCGTATGTACTACGGAGCAACAAACAGGGAGACAAAGACAAAAATCCCACTCATGCCGCAAATAACGCGTCATGAATGGGGCACCCGGCGAGTCTACTCTTGGAGGAGGCAAGGCCGGGCACGCACTTTGCGCGATGGAATTGATATTTTCCCGTGAATGGCGTATCTTGAAAGAGCGAACAAGTTTGTTCCGCTGTTCGGTAAGGAGCCGTGTGCGCACCGGCGAACCGACCCCAACCAGGTGACTGGGCGGGAACCCGGGAAATGGCGGAAGAGATGAGTGGGCGAAAGCCCACTTTTTGTTGCTCCAAAGACGGTTTTTGTTGCTCCAAAGACGGTTTGGTTTTTCAGTTGCTTCGAGGGCAGGATAGGCCGGGCCTACAGCCCTTGGGCATGTTATTGGGCTTGCCTCCTGGGGCTTTGCCCCAGGCTGGTATAGAACGGGCCTTCGGCCCTGAGGCGAAGGCAGTTGCGCCCCAGGCTGGTATAGAACGGGCCTCCGGCCCTGAGGCGAAGGCAGTTGCGCCCCAGGCTGGTATAGAACGGGCCTTCGGCCCTGAGACGAAGGCAGTTGCAAGAATGAACTACGGAGATTCTGACCCGCGGGTCAGAATGACGAACAGGAATGGCGGGAAGGGCAAGAGCAAATGCGGGGATTCTTCCCCTTCGGCTGCGCTCAGGCTCAGAATGACAGACGGATTTAGAAGCAGATTCCTCCGCTGCGCTGCGGAATGACAAGAGAAGAGCATGGCATTGCAGATGGACGAGATTCGGCGGCTGGCGGAGCGGGTAGCCGCATCTCACCATCTGGAGGTTGTGGAGGTGGAGTTTGGCGGCGGCGGAAAGAGCGCGGGCGCTGCGAGTGTTTGTGGAGAAGGATGCGGCGGAGCGGAAGAGGCTGGCGGAGCGGGCAGCGGCGGGAGATGAGATCGATCTGCCGAAAGGCGTTCCGGTGGAGCTGCTGTCGGGCGTGACGCATGAGGATTGCGCGGCGTTTGCCACGGACTTTGGCACGCTGCTGGATGTGGAGGATGTGGTGCCGGGCGCGGAGTACACGCTGGAGGTCTCGTCGCCGGGGCTGGAACGGAGGCTGACGCGGGCGGAGGAGTTTCAGCGGTTTGCGCGGGAGCCTGATGAAGGTGAAGACGTTTACGCCGGTGAACGAGAGCCGGCTGTGGACGGGACGGTTGACGGGATTTGCGAGACGGCGTGTTGAAGATCGAGAAGGCAGGGAACAGGAAGCAGGGAGCAGGGAACAGAAAGACAGGGAACAGGGAGCAGGGAACAGGCTGCGAGCTCGGTGGAGATTGAGTTGAAGAATGTGGAGAAGGCGAATTTAGTGGCGGAGATTTGAAGGACAGATGTGAGTTGTAAGTTGTAAGTGACGACAAGAGCAAAGCAGATTCCTCCGCTAGCTGCGGAATGACAACGAGATTCTGAAGGTGAGTGACGAGTATGGCGAGTGTTCTGTATCAGTCGATCGAGACGTTGAGCCGGGATAAAGGCATTGAGCCCGCGATCGTGGTGGGCGCGGTGGAGGATGCGATCGCGCTGGCGACGCGCAAGTATTACAAGACGCAGGAGAACATGCGCGCGGAGATGGACAAGGAGACGGGCGAGATTCGCGCGTACGTCTTCAAGACGGTGGTGGAGGGGCCGGAGCAGGTGGAGGACGAGATCAACCAGATGACGCTGGAGCAGGCGCGCGCGCTGGCACCCGAGGTGGAGGTGGGCGGCGAGCTGCGTTTCTACAAGGACACCAGCCCGCTGGGGCGGATTGCGGCGCAGATGGCGAAGCAGGTGATCTTCCAGAAGGTGCGCGAGGCGGAGCGGGACACGGTGTTCCTGGAGTACAACCACCGCGCGGGCGAGGTGCTGAACGCGACGGTGAAGCGGCTGGAGCCGATGGACGTGATCTTCGACCTGGGCAAGGCGGAGGCGCGGATGCCCAAGCGCGAGCAGAGCCGGCTGGAGCAGTTTGCGGTGGGCGAGCGGGTGCGGGTGGTGCTGCTGCGGGTGGACCGCGCGGCCAAGGGGCCGCAGGTGATTGTGAGCCGCGCGGCGCCGGGGCTGGTGCAGAACCTGTTCCAGAGCGAGGTGCCGGAGATCTACGACGGGACGGTGACGATCCGCGCGATTGCGCGCGAGGCGGGCGAGCGGACCAAGATCGCGGTGCATGAGCCGCGACAAGGACGTGGACCCGGTGGGCGCGTGCGTGGGCATGAAGGGGATGCGCGTGCAGTCGATCATCCGCGAGCTGCGGGGCGAGAAGATCGACATCATCGAGTACTCCGAGGAGATCACGACGTTTGCGGAGAAGGCGCTGCAGCCGGCGAAGGTGAGCAGGGTGTCGATTGCAGACCTTGGGGAGAAGCAGATTGAGGTGATCGTGGACGATACGCAACTGTCGCTGGCGATCGGCAAGAAGGGGCAGAATGTGCGACTGGCGGCGAAGCTGCTGGGCTGGAAGATCGACATCAAGAGCGAGGAAGAGAAGCGCCAGGAAGTGGAGCAGCAGATGCAGTCGATGGGCGGCGGACCGACGACTCCCGTGGAGCAGATCACGGAGCTGGGCGAGGCGATTCTGGAGAAGCTGATCGCGGCCGGCATTACGACGGTTGAAGCGCTGGCGGACATGACGCCGGAGCAACTGGAGGAGATTCCGGGCATCGGAGAGAAGACGCTGGAGAAGATCTCGGTTGCGGTGCGTCACTACTTCGGCCAGTACGAAGAGGGCGAGGAGCGGCCGGAAGCTGTGGCCGAGCCCACCCATGGCGATGAGACCGCCATGGATGGGGCGACCCAGCGGGCGAGGCCGGAGCGATTGCGGCAGCGCGCGAGCTATCGGTGGATGCGATTGCGGACGCGGAGGAAGCAGAATCGGAGAGCGATGCGGTAAGTGACGCGGATGCTCGCGAAGAAAAGATTGAACGGCAGAACGACGCCGTGGACAGCCTGGTGAACGAGAGCCAGGAGGTCAGCGACGAGGGCGTTGAGACGGACGGGCACGAGCATGGCTAGCGATTCCGGCCACGCATTGAGACGAATTGCCTGGGTTGCAATCGGCGGTTTCGAGGATTGCGATTTCAGGGATAATAGAGCTTGGATCAGATTCCACCTTCGATGAGGCTGATATGAACAGTTAAAGGCCGCAGAGGAAACGAAAAGGGACGGATGAGCAAAGTTCGAATCAACGATCTTGCACGGGAGCTGGAAGTCAAGAGCAGGTCCATCCTGGATGCTCTGACGGCGGTTGGCGTCACCGAGCCGAAGACGCACTCCAGTTCGATCGAGGCCGATGAGGCCGACAAGGTGCGCGCGTATTTCAGCGGAAAGCGCAGCAGCAGCAGCGCGGTGAGCAAGCCTCCGGTGGAGGCCAAGCCGGCATTCAATCTGTCGCACATATCGAAGCCGGGCGACGCAGCGCGGCTGATCCTTGAGCGCAAGCTGGCAGCCGAGGAGGCGCGCAAGGCACCGCGCCGTCCAGCGGCAGCGCCTGTTCCAGCAGCGCCAGCTGTGGTAGCCAAGGCTACCCCGGAAGCCAAGCCTGTGTCGCCGGCGAGCGCTCCGGCGGCAGCGGCCCCGGCGGTCCCCGCACCACGGCGAATAGTGCCTCAGCCGAGGCAGCACACCCAGATTGTGACTCCGCCGGCACCGCCGCCTGCGATTGTGAGTAAGCCTCCCGTGGGACCTGTCATTGCGCGTCCTCCGGTGGTGGTTGCTCCCCCGCCCTCTGCCCATGCAGCACCGGGGCAACCTGCGACGACCACGCAACCATCTGTAGCCCCGCCCCAGGCACACCCCGCGGCGGACCGTCCGCCGGTGGTTGCGCCCGCGGCTGATGTTGCAGCAACTGCCAAGCGTGCAAAGCCTGTTGCCGCGCCGGTTGCCGTACCTGCATCGCCGTCCGTCAGCACTGCACCCGCGGTTGCACCGGGCGCCACAACTGCGGGGGAGTCGCGCGATGCATCGGCGGTGGCGGCTGCCTCCGTTGAATCCACGGCCGCAGTGGTGGAAGTTGGACCCATTGCGGAACCGGTTGAGTCTGCGGCCGACACACCAGTAGCCGAGCCTCCAGTGCGGCGGATTGTGATGCCCCAGACTGGGCCTCGACCGATCTATCTGGCACCCGAAGGAGCTGCACGCGGCATCCAGCGTGGCCGTCCCATCTTCGAGCGTCCGCGACCGCAGGCCCCTGGCGGCCCCGACTCTCGTCCTTCGACGATGGCTCCGGGTGCACGGCGACCGATGCATCCGACGCGCACGTTCCCCACTGGGCACCGGCGCGCCTGGGACGCCCTGGATTTACGCCGGGCGGGGCACGGCCAGGCTTTGGCGCACGGCCCGGCGGACCCGGGCTTGCCGGCGCGATGCCGGGGCCGGGTGAGACACCGAACGGGATGAGACCGGCGGCGCGCCCTGGACAGCGGCGCGGAGGTCAGCGCTACGAGAAGACCAAGGAAGGCCCGATGAAGGGCTTCCAGCCGCCGCCGCGCTTCGGCGGTTCGCAGATATCGCATGAGCCTCTGCCCATCACCAAGACGATTACCGTGACCGAAGGAATCAGCGTGAAGGACCTGGCCGAGAAGCTGGACGTGCGCGGCAAGGACCTGATTGCAACGCTTCTGATGAAGGGCGTCTTCGTGACGGTGAACCAGTCGCTGGACGGCGAACTGGTGAAGGATGTGGCACGCCAGTTTGGCGCGGACGCGACGGTGATCTCAGTCGAAGAGCAGTTGGAGAACGAGGCCATCGAAGGCTTCCTGGAAGACACGACGGGCATGGTGGAGATTACGCGCTCGCCGGTGGTGACTGTGATGGGCCACGTGGACCATGGCAAGACTTCGCTGCTGGACGCGATCCGGTCCACCGACGTTGCGGCAGGCGAGGCGGGCGGAATCACGCAGCACATTGGCGCCTACAAGGTGAAGATCGCCAAGCCGGACTCGCCGGCGTTCGGGCGTGAGATCGTGTTCCTGGATACGCCGGGCCACGAGGCGTTTACGAGGATGCGGGCACGCGGGGCAAAGATCACGGATATTGTAGTCGTTGTGGTAGCGGCCGACGATGGCGTAATGCCGCAGACGCTTGAAGCGATCGCGCACGCCAAGGCGGCGAATGTGCCGATCATCGTGGCAGTGAACAAGATCGACAAGCCGGAGGCCAACCCCGACCGCGTGAAGCAGCAGCTTGCGGACCGCGGACTACAGCCCGAGGCGTGGGGCGGGTCGACGGTGTTTGTGGATGTGTCGGCCAAGAAGCGGTTGAACCTGGACCTGCTGCTGGAGATGGTGTGCCTGGTGGCCGATCTGGCCAACCTGAAGGCAACGCCGGACCGTCCGGCGGTGGGTACGGTGATCGAGGCGAAGCTGGACCGTGGGCGCGGCGCGGTTGCATCGGTGCTGATCCAGAACGGGACGCTGCATACCGGCGACAGTTACATTGTGGGCAATACGTTCGGCAAGATCCGCGCGCTGTTTGACGACCGTGGGCGACCGATCACCGAGGCTGGGCCCGCGACGCCGGTGGAGATTCTGGGACTGGAGGGAATGCCGGACGCGGGCGACACGTTCCTGGTGATGGCGGACCGCGACAAGGCCAAAGGCATTGCGCAGTACCGCAAGATGAAGGAGCGCGAGGCGCAGTTGGCCAAGAGCTCACGCGTCTCGCTGGAAGGGCTTGCGGAGCAGATCAAGCACGCCGGGATGAAGGACCTCAATCTCATTGTCAAGGGCGACGTGCAGGGATCGGTGGAGGTGATTGCCGAAGACCTGCAGCGGATGTCCACGGAGAAGGTGCGGGTGCGGGTGCTGCACTCCGGCGTGGGCGCGATTACGGAGTCGGACGTGCTACTGGCGTCGGCATCGAACGCGGTCATCATCGGGTTCAACGTGCGGCCCGACCGCAAGTCGACCGAAGTTGCAGAGCGCGAGAACGTGGAGATCCGGCTGCACTCGATCATCTACGAGCTGCGCGACGAGATCGAAAAGGCGATGTACGGGCTGCTGGACCCGGTGTTCAAGGAGAACTACGCGGGCAAGGCCGAGGTGACGAATGTCTTCAAGATCACCAAGGTGGGCCAGATTGCGGGATGCCGCGTGACCGATGGCGTGATTACTCGCGCCGCCCAGGTGCGCGTGATGCGCGAGGGCGAAGAGGTTTGGCGCGGCAAGATCGGATCGTTGAAACGCTTCAAGGACGACGTGAGCGAGGTGCGCCAGGGCGTGGAGTGCGGCATCGACCTCGCCGGGTTCAAGGACATCCGCGTGGGCGATGTGATTGAGTCGTTCACGACGGAGAAGCTGGCCGACGAGCTTGGACAGAACTCGATTGTGGCGCGCAAGGCGGAGAAGGCCGCGAAGGAAGCAGCGGCGGCAGCAGAAGCCGAGGCAGCGGCGGAGACTGAGGCTGCGGCGGAGGCTAAAGCGTAGGCGAGGTCCGAGGGCACTTCGTGCCGTTCTCGACGCGCTTACGCGCGTGAATGGCAAACGGTTCGATCTTCAACGAGTAAATGCGATGAGGGGCTGGGAGCGGTCCGGCCTCTTTCTCGTTTTCATATTGATATAGAAGTGTTTGCAATGCCGAAGTACATCAAATATTAAGATTGTATCAATTTATATTTAGATGCATAATTGGAATATGAGGACTACGATCAATCTTGATGACGATGTGTACCAGCTTGCATCGCTGTATGCGGCTGGGCGTGGGATGACGCTGGGCGCGGCAGTTGGGGAGTTGGTGCGGAGGGCAAACACAACACCCCGGCCAGCGTCCGGTTCGTCTGGGATCAAAACCTTACCAAACGGACTTCGAGTCTTTGCCAGTCGCGGCAGGGTGATTACACCTGAGATGGTGAAGGCAACCCAAGAGGACGAGATTGAGTAAGGTCAAATATCTTGCCGATGTGAACATCCTGATCGCTTTGCTGGATGAAGATCATCTTCATCACAAGCTTGTCTTGAAGTGGTTCAATGCCTCGGATGAAGATGAGTTTGGCGTCTGCGCGTTCACGGAAGCGGGCTTCCTGCGGGTGACGATCAATCCGAAGACGGGTCCGCACTCAATGGAAGGTGCGTTAGATTCCCTGGCAAGCTTGAAATACCATGCGGGGTATCGGTTTTGGCCGATTACGGAGGGATGGGCGTCGCTTGCCGCACCCTTTATGGAGAGGGTGTTCGGGCACCGACAGATCACGGATGCCTATCTGCTTGGACTTGCGGTGAAACAAGGCGGAGTGCTGGTGACGATGGACAAGGGAATCCAGTATATGGCAGGGCCGAAGTACAGCAAGCATGTACTTGTTCTGGAATGATGCGAGGTGCGTGGATGGGAAGAGAGGCTGGGAGCGGTCCCAGCCTCTCCTTTATTGCAAGATCACTTTGCGTTCAGAACGCCTTTATAGGTGACCGGGTCGATGGGGACGGACACATGCTCGTGGGCGATGAGCCAGTGCCCATTGATCTTCTTGTAACCATCTGTGACGCGCACCGTGATGTTCATCTTCTTGCCCTTTTTGTCGGTGACGAATCCGGATTGAATGCTATGACTGAAGGCGACGTTTCCTCCCGTGGCAATGTCGAGGCCGGAGATGCTGAAATCCGACGGGCCGGGATTCATGGCGAAGAAGGTCTCCCAGTCCTTGCGATAGGCGTCTGCGCCTGCGTATTGCAGCGGAGTGATCATGTCGAAGGCGATCATGGTTTGGTCGGGGACGTAATACGCCATGATGGCGTTGACATCCTTGGCCTTGAATGCCGCCGCAAAGCCGTCCTCCAGCGCCTTGATGTCGGTCTGGTCCTGCGCGCTGGTGTCGGGCGGGGTTACGGGTGCGGAGTTGTTGCAGCCGGCGCATGCCGCCAGCAATGCTACCAGGAATAGCTGTCTCACTTTCATTTTGCGTTCCTCACTTTCATGATCTTTTGCGTAGATATGGACGGAAGTCCAGGCCCAGATGCTGCAAGAGCCATGGGGCTGTGAGCCTCAGATGGCCTTCTGCTGAAATCTCCAATGTGGGGTGTCCGCTATGCCCAAGCGGGTGCAACGAAGGTATCACAGTTGGGTGACGGCTGCGTAGGGGCGGGAGTTAGGGACTAGGTGCAAGGGACTAGGTTCGAGGGGATGGATGTAGACCGTCGCAACGCGGATCAATGCGGGGATTCTTCGCTGCGCTCAGAATGACAATGCATTTTAGGTCTATAGCAATTGCTAAATGCTCTCATCATGCAGAGGCTGGGTGCGGTATTCTGCGAAGAGATGTTTGTGACCTTCAAGATGGTGTTTGTGTATTTGACGCTGGGTGGGCCTTTGGGACTGATTGGCATTCCCTACTCGCTTGTGGTGGGCAATGTGCGTCTGCTGTACCGGATATCGGCGAGGTGGCTGGTGCCGCTTGGGCTTCGGGTTGCGGGCATCCGGGTGGATGTGACGGGCCGGGATAATGTGCCGGCGGGGGTGAGTTGCATCTACCTGTCGAACCATGTATCGAACCTGGACCCGCCGGTGCTGATGCCGGTGCTGCCGGGGCAGTGCTCGGTGCTGCTGAAGAAGGGGCTGATGCGGATTCCGCTGCTGGGGACTGCGATGCGGCTGGCCAAGTTCGTTCCGGTGGGGCGGGGGGGAATGCGCGAGGCGGCGCAGGCAAGCGTGGCGGCGGCGGCGGCGGCGTTGCAGTCGGGGCTGCATGTACTTTTCTTTGCCGAGGGGACGCGGTCGGAAGATGGGCGGCTGGCGGGGTTCAAGCGCGGGCCGTTCTACCTGGCGATGGAGACGGGCGCGCCGATTGTGCCCATCGCCATCAGTGGCACGGAGAAGATGATGCGCAAGCACAGCGCGGTGATTACGCCGGGAGTGGCGAGGGTACAGATACTGCCGGCGATCGATCCGGCAGGGTACACGACACGGGACGACCTAATGAACGCGGCACACGCAGCGATTGCAGCGGCGCTGCCGGGAGAGATGAGACCGAAGGACTAGGTTCGAGGGAAAAACGAACCTTGTGTCAAATGACCATAGATCGGGCCTTCAGCCCTCGGTCGCCTTACTGGCCTTTTCCCTGGGGCTGCGCCCCAGGCTGGTATAGGGCGGGCCGTTGGCCCTTGAACAAACGCCTCGTCCCTCGAACCTCGAACCGAATACCTCGAACCTGGCTACTTGACGATGGCGTTGAAGCCGTCGGCGAGGACGCGCTGTTGCATGGCTACGGCTTCCTGGCGTGTGGCGAAGGGGCCGATCTGGACGTGCAGGAGCTTGTCCTGCGGCTCGTGGCGGACACTGACGCTGTAACCTTTTTTCTGCAGCGAGGAGGTGAGGATGTCGGCGACATCCTGACTGGAGACGGCGGCGATCTGCACCATGATGGTCCCGGAGGAGGAAGTTGCCGGTTGCAGGTTGCCGGTTGCCGGTTGCTGGCTTCTGGTTGGCGGCTTGTCGCCGACGATCATGCCGTCGGCTGGAGTTGCGGCGTTCTTCGGCGCGGCGGGCGGCGGGACGGGCTGGGTTGCAGGCGCGGCGGGCGCTGGTTCCGTTTGCACGGCGGCGGGCGCGGCGGAGTTATCGGCGGCGGGCTGCGCGGCGGGCGCATCCGGCTGGCTGGCAAGGCTGCCTGCAGCGGGCTTGGCGGAGCCGTTGCTGGATGTGTCGATGTTGGCAGCCGCGGTGTCGGCTGTGGCAGACTGGGCGGACTTGCGTCCCATGGTGTAGCCGAAGCCGAAGAAGCAGGCGCAGAGCAGCGCGAGCGCGAAGAAGATTCCGAGGATGGCCGGCGCGCCGAGCGATATCTCACGCTCGGCGCCACCGCCTGGATCGGACCGGTCGGGGTCGCGCACGTAACTGCGACCGGGCGGACTGTCCTCGTCGTCGAAGAGACGATTCACGGTTTACTCCTTCACCCCCGCATCCGGCGCGGCGTTGGGAACGACGGGGGGCGCGATCACGGAAGCGCCGATGGACTTGTTGAACATGTTAACCAACTCCATGGGCAGGGGGAAGACGATGGTGGTGTTCTTCTCGACGCCGATCTCGGTGAGGGTCTGCAGGTAGCGCAGTTGCAGGGTCATGGGCTGGGTGGCCATGAGGGCGGCGGCATCGACCAGCTTTGCCGCGGCGTTGAACTCTCCCTCGGCGTGGATGATCTTGGCGCGGCGCTCACGTTCGGCCTCGGCCTGCTTGGCCATGGCGCGCAACATGTTCTCCGGCATGTCCACCTGCTTGACCTCGACCGAGACGACCTTGAGGCCGAAGGGCGCGGTGTGGCCGTCGATGATGACCTGGATACGCTGGTTGAGGCGGTCGCGATGGGCGAGCAGTTCGTCGAGATCGACTTCGCCGAGGACGGAGCGCAGCGTGGTCTGCGCGAACTGCGAGGTCTGGTAGACGTAGTTGGAGACCTCGATGACCGCCTTGACGGCATCGACCACGCGCATGATGATGACGGCGTTGACCTTCAATGTGACGTTGTCGCGTGTGATGACGTCCTGCGAGGGGACCTCCATCGCCTCCTGGCGCAGGCTGACGCGGACAATCTGGTCGATGGGGCGGAAGACGAGGATGATGCCGGGGCCGGAGGCGTCGTGACGGACGCGGCCCAGGCGGAAGACGACGGCGCGTTCGTACTCCTTGAGGATCTTGATGGAGTTGAGGATGTAAAGCAGGACGATGGCAACGGCAATGAGGTAGGGCATGGAATCGGGCATAGGGCGGACAGCTTTCCGGCTGGACGGAGTTTGGCAGCCGCAGTGATTGTAAATGGAGCGAGGGGTGGCAGGGGCGAATTGTTGGCGCGGCGGGGGTTGGGATAGCGTAGGCAGTAAGAATGCAGATCGGCCGTTCCGGCTGCGCCCGCACTCCGGCGTTTCCACCCCAGCGTGTAAGCTGGCCGGGGGCCCCGTTCGCTACGGAATGACAAACAAGAGACAACGACGGAGATTCTGGCTACGCCAGAATGACGAGCAAAAAACAGAAGCAGATTCCTCCGCTTCGCTGCGGAATGACAAAGCAAAAGGGCAAAAGGCAAATACAGAGATTCTGGCTGCGCCAGAATGACGAGCAAAAAACAGAAGCAGATTCCTCCGCTTCGCTCCGGAATGACAAAGCAAAAGGGCAAAAGGCAAATACAGAGATTCTGGCTGCGCCAGAATGACGAGCAAAATAACCCACTCATGACGATAAGGCCGTCATGAATGGGGCACCCGGCTTGCAAACCAAGAGATAATCTCCGCTTCGCTGCGGAATGACAAATAAAATGGGTCTATAGCAATTGCGAATATGCTGTAGAACCCAGACAACGAACCTATACTCGCGACTCGAGTTGACCGGACCGGCTCAGACCTGAAGAACATCACCATCCCTGGCGACCATCTCGTACAGCACAGGGTTGACGAAGAAGCCAAGGAAGAGGCGCGAAACCAGTCCCGCGACGATTACGATGGCAAACGGTTTTTGCGTGTCGGAACCGATGCCGGTGGAGAGCGCCGCAGGCAAAAGTCCGAGGCAGGCAACCAGGGCGGTCATCATAATGGGCCGTAGGCGCAACAGCGAAGCCTCGCGGGTTGCGGTGCGGATATCCCTGTTTTCCAGGCGGAGTTTGTTGATGTAGGAGACGAGAATCACGGCAGTTTCCACCGAAACGCCCATCAAGGCAAGCAGACCCAGCGCCGACGAGACACTGAACGGCGTGTGGGTCAGCTTGAGAGCGATCAGAGCGCCGACAGGCTCGGTCAACAGGACGCCAAGAGCGATGGTGAACGGGAATTTGAAGTTCCCATAAAGCGCAAACAAGATCATGAATATGATGAGCACGGCTAGCGGGCCAATGAATTCCAACTGGCGCTTTGCCTGAAGCAGCTCGTCATACTCTCCGCCCCAGGTGATCCGATACCCGGCCGGCAAGGATTTTGAGATGTCTTCGATCGAGCGCTGGCCGGCCACCACGGCGCTCTGCAGGTCGCGCCCTTCGATGCTGTACTGCACGCCAATATAACGTGAGTTGTTTTCGCGATAGATCATCGACGCACCACCGGCCTCATGGATGTTCGCCAGCTCGCTCATGGGGATTTGCTGGCCTGAGGGCGTGCCGACCAGCAGGTTGCCGATCTGCTTAGCATTCTCCCGGAATTCCGGTTTCATGCGCACCACCAGGTCGAACAGCTTCTCGCCCTGGATGACCTGGGTAGCCGCCTGGCCGCCTACCGCAGCCTGAACGACTGCCTCGACATCGGCTACATTGATGCCGTAGCGAGCGATCTTATCGCGGTCCACATCGATCAGCAGGCTGGGCTGGCCGAGTTCGCGAACCACCGTCAGTTCGGTGAATCCAGGCACCTGCGAGAGGCTGCGCTTGATGTCCAGCGCCTTGCTCTGCAGAACATTCAGGTCGGGGCCATAGATCTTTACCGCGAGCGCGCTCTTCAGGCCCGTCAGAGCTTCGTCGACCGCGTCTTCGGCAGGTTGTGTGTAATTGAAGATGACCCCGGGAAACGCCGCTAGTTGCTTCTGGATGTCCTCGGTGAGTTCTGCCTTGGTATGGATCGAGCCGGTCTTCCACGAGGCATCGTCATACGGCTTCAAGCCTACATAGAACTCGTCGTTGTAGAACCCGGTGGGATCGGTGCCGTCATCGGGACGGCCAAGCTCCGATGCAGTGTCTGTAACCATGGGATACTTCATCAAGATATTGCGGACCTGGGGCGAGAGCTTGCTTGCCGTATCGAAAGAAACCGTATAGGGCATGGTTGCCCGGACCCATAATGCGCCTTCGTCCAGATGGGGCATGAATTCACCGCCAATGAAAGGCACCAGCAGGAGCGTGGCGGCGAAGACCACAGTGGCCCAGAACATGGTTGACTTGGGGTGATCGAGGCACCACTCGAGTTGAACGGCATATTTCTTGCGGACCCACTCAAAGGGCTTGTTCACACGCTCGTGAACACCCTTTTTGAACCAGTAGGAGCACATCACAGGAACCAAGGTAAGGGTAAATATCAGCGCGCCGACGAGTGCGATCGCCATGGTGTCGGCCATCGGCTTGAATAGTTTTCCGGAGGGCCCGCTGAGCGCGTAGATGGGCAGATAACCCGCAATAATGACCGCGACGGAGTAATAGATTGGGCGATCGACGTCCTTGGCTGCGCTCCGGATCACTTCGTTGAGGTCGTACTGCTGGCCTTCGCGCTCCCCGAGTACGCGGAAGATATTCTCTGCCATCACCAGGGTGCCGTCGATGAGAATCCCAAAATCGATTGCGCCGATGGATAGCAGGTTTGCCGGTATTCCTTCCGCGTGCAAGAAAATGAACGAAAAGAGAAGGGACAAGGGAATGGTGAGCGCCACGATGACCGCAGCGCGAATGCTAACCAGAAAAGCCATCAGGACAAGAAGAACAAGGACCATGCCAAGCAGCAAGTTGTGTTCGACGGTGTCGATGGTCAGTTGCACAAGATCGCTTCGGTCGTAGTAGGGGAGCACTTTGATGTCCGACGGCAGGACGCGCTGGTTGAGCTCGCTGGTCTTTGCTTCGACGCCTTTCAGCACATTCTGTGTCTGTTCGCCGCGTCGCATCATGATGACGCCCTCGACGGCATCATCCGTTCTGTTGAACCCGAATTCGCCCAGGCGAGGGGCGTTTCCTATGACGACTTCCCCAATATCTTCAATGCGTACCGGTGTGCCGTTCTGCGAGCCCACCACGATGTTGCCGATATCCGCGGTGTCCTGGACCAGGCCGAGGCCCCGGACATAATAGAACTGGTCGCCTTGCGAGTAGAACCCGCCTCCCGCATTGGAATTATTGACGGACAACTGTTGAATCACGGTTGGCACAGTGAGGTGGTACGCGTAGAGTTTTGCCGGGTCAAGCAGCACTTGATACTGCATGACGGTGCCGCCGAATCCGGAATCGTCGGCCACGCCGGTCACTTGTTTATATTCGCGTTCGACCACCCAGTCTTCGAAGGTCTTCAATTCCTGCGGCGTGCGGTCGGGGCTCACCAAAACATATCGATATACCAGACCCGACGGGCTTGCGAGCGGAGAGAGCGTCGGGGTCACGCCCTGGGGATAGGCCACCTCGCTGAGCCGCTGGAACACTACCTCGCGCGCGAAATAGTCGTCGGTGCCATCGTTGAAGGTCATGATGACGTCCGAGAGGCCGTAGAGAGAGATGGAGCGCATCACGGACATCTGGGGAACGCCGTTCATCTCAACTTCGGTGGGGACAGTGACCAGACGTTCGATCTCTTCGGCTGCGTGACCCGGCCACTGGGTAATGACCTCCACCATCGGTGGAGAGAGATCGGGATAGGCATCCACGGGCATGCGCTCGAACGAGATCACTCCCGCGACGACAACGATCGCCACCAGCAGCAGGACCAAGGCGCGTTGCCGTAAAGCAAACTGAACGATGCGATGAATCATTGGGTGCCGCCTCCTCAGTGTTGCAGCGAATTGGCAAACTGTAGAAACAAGCTGCCATCGCCCACAACCCTCTCTCCAACGGAAATGCCCTTCATGATCTGCGTCTGGCCATTCTGGCTATCTCCCAGGTCCACATCGCGCCTGCCAAACTGGTTTGCGCCGGTGGCAACGTAGACAAACGGCTGGTTATTGTCGTCGCGCAGGATGGATGAGTTCGGCACGGCAACGACATTGGAGAGTACGCCGGCCGTTACAGTGACGGTGCAATACATATCCCGTTTCAGCTTCTCGCCTGGATTATCGACAACGATGCGCGCCTGCAGCGTTCTGGTGTTTGGATCGAGTGCCGGAGAGACATAGGAGATGCGGCCATGGAAACTGCCGGGATACGAGTCTGTTTCCACTACGACGTCATCCCCGCTATGAACATAAGCGAGGTCCGCCTGGTATATGTTTGCAAGCACCCATACCGTGCTCAGGTCTGAAATGGTAAAGGCCTGGGTTTGGCCTGCCTGCACCACCTGGCCGGGCGAGACGAGACGCTCAACCACCTCGCCGCCGATTGGAGCAAGAACGGGAATGAGCGCCGAGGAAGGCGCCTTGGCGAGGTCCTCGGGATTTTTGATTCCGAGAATTTTCATTCCTTGTTCCGCCGCATTCAGGTCCGCCTGGGCCTGGGTCCTGTCCGACTCAGCCTGCTCAAGATCGCGTTCGGCGATGGCATGGTGTAGAAACAGGTCCTGTGCGCGGGCGAAGTATTTCTCCGCCAGGCGTGAGGCATCCGCCGCCTTCAAATAGGAGTCCAGAAGCTGCGAATAGTCGGGGCTGCTCACGTCGAGCATTGCTTCGCCGGGTGTGACATGCTGTCCGGGCACTACCAGAATCCTGCTCACCGGGCCGCCGACTTGCGTGATCACCGGCGTGGTGTTGAATGCGTTGTAGGCCACGGCGCCGGTGAGCCGGAGCGTGCGCTTCAACGTGGTTGGCTGGATGGTGACCACCTGCACATGCGACATCTGGTCCTGCGGAATATTGAACAGCTCCGGGGTGGCGGACTTAGCGGCATTGGTGGAGAAGGATGTCATCTGGCTGGCCTGGTCGCGATCGTTTGAGCGGCAGGCCACAAGCATCAGCACCAGAGTGAGAGCCAGCGCACTCGGAATTCTGCAGGTGCGTGGAGTGATGAGTTGCATGTTCATGGTAAGCTCCTGGTTCCTACAGCTTCGCGAAGCTGTTCGAGCGCGAGCAGGTACGATGCCAGCGCCTGGCGGTAGCCGAGTTGCGTGGCCCGATCGCTGCGTTCCGCGTCGAGAAAATCAAGCAGGCTCGCGGCACCGCGTTTGTAGGCGTACTCGGTGATATCGAGGGACTGCTGCGCTGTGTCGAGGTATCCGGAGCGATAGAGGGAGACGATTTGGTCATTGGCGCGCAGACCCTCAAACGCGTCCCTTACGTCCGTCAGCACCTGTCCGCTGGCGAAGCTCTCCTGTTCCTGTGCCTGCGTGACGGCAAATCCGGCGCGCGCAATCTCGCCCTGGTTGCGGTCGAAGATCGGCAGTTCGATCTGACCGAAGAGTGAAAGGTCGTTGGAATAGCCCAGGTGGGTGTAGCTGACTTGCCCCGTGACATCCCTCTTGGCAATGGATTTTTGCAGCGCAAGCTGGCTGTTCGCGGCATTGATTCCCAGGCGGGCCGCCTGCAAGTCCGGCCTGTTTGCCAGGGCCTTTGCCTGAAAGTCATCCAGGTTGCCCTTCACTGCCTGATAGTCGAACGCCCCGGTCACGTCATAGTCCGGGCCGATCGATTCATATCCCAGCAGTTGCCGCAGGTCGGACAGTCCTTGCACCCTGGAGAGTTCCGCCGCGGAGACATCGGTCTGGAACTGGAGCAGTTGCAGCTTCATCTTCAGCAGATCGTCCTCGCCTATGTCCCCTGCCTTATATCGCTCCTCGCTGATGGTCACTGTGTCCTGAAAGCTCTTGAGGTCCTGCTGCGCCAGCTCCAGAGTCGATTCGGCGAGTTCAACATCGATGAACAGAGTCGCTACGTTGAAGCTGAGGCTGCGCTCGTTGTCAGTGACCTGGGAGCGTGTCACGGCGGTAATATCCTTGGCTGCCTGTAGGCGGTGTTGCCGCTTTTGGCCACGCTCAAAGAGGTAGCTGACGCCTAGATCGAACTGTGCCGTATTGTCGAGGTAATCGGCGCTGAACTGACTTGGCTGGAAGACCGGCAAGAACTGCGAGTCACCCAGAAGAACCGGGTTCGGGCGCAGATTGGCCGTTGTCTCTTCGGCCTGGTCCTGCTGAACCACGGTCCGCGCAGCCATCAAAGTGTGATTATGCTGGAGCGCCATCTGGATTGCTTCCTCCAGCGAAATGGTCACCGCGCCGGGCTTCTGAGCAAGTGTTTGCGCTTGAGGAGAAGACGGCGACTGGCTTGCAGCAGGTGGGGACTGAGCGCCAGCGCCTTCAAGGAATAGCGCCGGATACCATCAATACAGGCAAACACATAGGGTGCGAACGCATAGGCAATCAGCCTCCATCACGACAGACAACCACTGAATAAACGTGCCGCAGAGGCACGGAGGGTATGCAGAGGCTATGCGGGAGGCGCTCGCGCGGGGAGGTGAGCAACAGAGCGGGCGACGGGCCCGCTATAGATGGCTTCCGATACGCTGCCTATGGGGACCGGGACCCACCATGCTTGAATGCCTGCTGCCAACGGTGTGATGACCATATGGCATAACGGACAGGCAGTGGCAGAGGAATCGGCGTGATGATGCCAGGCCATTCCAAACGTTATCCCAAGTACCAGCATGAGGACCACGATCGGGACGACGACACACCGGACTGGCTTCTGCTCAGACATTCTTGCGGAGCCCTGAATCGATCAAAGTCTTCTTCTTGACGATCTGCTGAATTCTACTCTTCCGGGAGTATTGCTGGAGCTGTGCTGCATGACAGCCCGAAGATGGAGCAATTCAGCTATACGCAGAATATGGCCGCGCAGTCGGGGCCCTTTCTTCCGCAGTCAGCAAAGGGGACGTGACAAGAGAGACGTGCCCTCGCTGTATGAAGTTTCAGGGAATGGACGAAGTGGGAGCGTTACGACGGTCCATAAGACGGGAACAACGGCAGCGGGTCCAGACTGTGTCGTTCGAGGGAGAAATTTGCGAATTCATCGGAACCAAGAAAAAATTGTACCGGTCTAAGTCTTTCCTGTTCATCACGTTGAAGGCAACGAGAGATGCAAAGTAATGCTGGCGTCCCCAACGGGATTCGAACCTGTGTCGCCGCCGGGAACAGGCGGAGTCCTGGGCCACTAGACGATAGGGACGTATCAAAAAAACAAAGAGCCGAGCGGGCTAACCGGGCGCCACTCTACCCGATTGAAATCATCGTACACCAACGTATCGTGGTTGTGCTCAAGTTCCAAACGCACGGATTCTGGGAAGCAGATGTTGTAGTGGCCGAGGAATAGAACCCACAACAGAGTTATCCCAGGTTGCCCGGCCAGGATGTTTGGCGAGGCGATGGCAGACGATTGGCGTGAAAAACGGCGGGGCTGGTTTGCTCCGCCGCAGTCTGATTCCAGTTAGATTTTGTGTGCCGCTTTACGCAGTGAGCAATCGATTAGCGATGCTGGCCGCCACCACGTGCTGATCCTCCACCGCCGCCACGTGCTGGGCCGCCACCGCCGCCGCGAGCAGCGCCTCCGCCGCGAACTGCGCCGGCACCACTGTTACGGGCAACTGGCCGCGGCCACTACGGGCTGGGCCGTCACCGCCGCGTGCTGGGCCAGCAACGCCGCGAGCTGGCCCGCCGCCACTGTTACGGGCAACCGCTCCGCCGTCTGGACGTCCGCGATCGACTGAAGCGGCGCGCGCGTTGCCGTATCCGTGACCACGATCGCCGGGGACGTTGCGATAGATTCCTCGACCGTCACCGCCGTAATAGCGTCCTCCACCGTGACCGGCGAAGCGATGATCTCCCCAGCCGTGGCCATAGCCCCAGTTGGCCCATGGGCCCATGCCAAGGAAGATGCCGTTATAGAAGTAGCCCGACCCATAGTAACCGTAGGGCGCGCAGGCGTAGGGCGCATAGCCGTAGTAGCCATAGGAACAGACTGGCTGAACCCCGATGCCAATAGCAATGGATGGAACGCGGACGCCGACCACAATCTGAGCGTTTGCGGTTGGCGTTGAAGCAAGGGTCAGGGAAGTAAACAACGCTGCTGCACAAAGTAGAACTCTCGATCCACGCATTTAGAGCCTCATGTACGGTGTCTGCGGCTCCTGGTAGATGCGTTGGATACTGCGGTGTCCCGTCTTCGCCCGTATCAGCCATCCGGCTGAAAGAGCGCTCATATAAGTAGGATGGCAAATCTCAGGATAGGTTGTCCGGCGAGCACACTGGAGCATTTTAGGCAATGATGTAGACCGTCTTAGCGCGAGAAAAGCAGATTTCTCCACTTCGTTACGGAATGACAAACAAACTTGGTTTATATCAACTCCTAAAACGCTGTAGAAGCCGCACCAGGTTCCGCACCAGGAAGGTCTGTACCAGTATTCAACATTCCCTCAGCGGCTCAAGCCGCATCGCGATTGGTGTGCTTACGGCGGGATTGAAGAGGGTGCTGAAAAAGTCGATAAGTCATCAAAAGCCTGACCTCAGCGGCTAAAGCCGCATTGTAAATAAAGCATGTTACGGCACGGCTGAAGCCGTGCCCTTAACAAAAACAGGGTTTTTCAGCATCCTCTGAAGTCCCGCACTTTCAAAACCGGGACTCATTCAGAGCATTCTTAGCTAATGCCGGCTGAAGTTGTTATTTCACCGGGTCTCCCCAGAGCACGCCTCGTCCGTTGGTCCCCATGTACACTCTGCCGAAGACGCGCGGGTCGCCGGTGAGCTGCTCGATCCAGGCGTACCGGTGCTCCGGGTCGTCGATGCGCTGCCAGGAGGCTCCGTCGTCCAGTGAGCGGTAGATTCCTCCTCCGCGCCCCTCATCCGCTACAGGGGGCGCGGCTTCCGGAGTGCCTGCAATCGCTCCCGCCAGATAGATTGCCGGTGCCGCGGAGCCGGGCGCAGCCTTGCCGAAGCCGACTGCGTATACCGCCGCAATGCTGGTGAGTTGATGGAACCCGGTGCCGCGGTCAGTCGATTGCCACAGGCCGGACGGGCCTCCGATCCAGAGAATATCCGGAGCGTTTGCGGGAATGCGCAGCCTGCCGCCCTTGGGCGCGGACTGAGATACGACGGACGCGACTCCATCGCCGTTCAACGAAGACAAAATTCCACCCGCGGAATCGTAGACCCAGAAGGATTTTGCGCTGGTGGGATCGGCCAGCACCTGTAGCCCGCCGCGACCGGCCGACTGAAGCGAGAGCGGCTGCCAGGTTGCACCGCCGTCCTTGCTTAGTTGCAGCGGGCCTCCGCGCACGGCCCACAGAAGCAGCGAGCCATCGGCGGAGATTGCGGCGTCGCCACCCTGCGCGCCTTGGGCGGGCTCTGTGGCAAAGGGCGTCCAATGTACTCCACCATCGTGCGAGACCGCTCCATGCGGCCCTGGGTTCCACGAGCGGCCCACACGCACCATCTCCTCCGGCTTACGCGCTGCCAGAGCGATCGTGTCGCAATTCGACAGCTCCGGATTCTTCATTGCACCACCCGCGGGCGAGTGGGCGAAGTCGTCATTGCGGAAGCAGCCTATGTCTCCCAGGCCGGTGAAGAGGTGCGGCCCCGTCGCGGTGGGCAACAGCGGACTGAGCAACATAATGTCCGCGGTCTCCTCCAGCCCTGGCGCGCCAATTGTCCAGTGAGTGGATGCTCCTCCATTCACATCGTGCGACTCCCAGATGGTTTCGCCTGTGCCATACAACACATGGGCGGGATCGAACGGATCGATCATGACCGCGCCGATCCAATGGCCGAAGGGCGCACCGGCGACGTGATCGGCCCAGGGCGCGAGGCTTGCGTCGCGGACCGCGCCCTCCTTGAGCGACTGCCAGTGGGCGCCGCCGTCCGCCGAGCGGAAGATGGTGTCGCCGGGATGCCAGCGGTCGATGGTGGAGGCAAGCAGCGTCTGCGGATGCCGCGGGTCAACCGCTACGATGCCGTATCCAAAGCCCTGCGCGTCCTGCGTGGCCTTGGCATCGTTGGCGTGGTCCTTCTGTTCGCCGCTGACAGGTTTTTGTGGCGTAATGTCGCGCCAGGTGTTGGCGACCGGCGAGAAGGCCCACACCGCTCCGTTGCCCGTCCCGTTGGGGCCGGGACGGTCGGTGAAGCTCAGGTACATGGTTCCGTCGGAGCTGAAGACGCCATGATTGGGAAAGAGTCCCTGCGGCGATCCGGGGACCTGCTTCCAGGTCTTGCCTGCATCGGTGGAGCGCAGCAGGTTGTTGACCGGATCATCGACGCCGACATAGATGACGGGCGTGGGCTGCCCCGCATGGCCGCTCGACTTGTCGAACGCTACAAACGTCAGTCCGATGCGGTTGGACGGCGGGTCGGGAAACTGCGTGACGCGACTCCACGTCGCACCGCTGTCGTCGGAGCGCCACAGGCCCGCCAGGCGCGTGGCCATCAGAAGCGTCCGCGGATGATTCGGGTCCACCTGCAATCGTTCCCCGGCGAAGCGCCCATCCTCGTTGCCGCCCATCTTGAACGGAACTCGCGCGATGGTGAAGTGACGGCCCCGATCGTCGGAGCGCAGGACCGCCCCATTGGGCGTGCCGTTGTTTGTATATGTGCCGGCGGCGATATACAGCTTCGTTGCGTCCGTTGGGTCGATGGCGATACTCTCCGCACCCAGCAGATTGCGCTGGGAAAACGGCAGCCAATCCTCCAGTGGGGACCAGCGCTTGGTGACGTCGTCCCATCGGTATGCGCCGCCGATGTCGGTCCTCACGTAGTAGAGCCCGCGCTGGGCCGGATGGGCCACAAAGCCGGTGATGAACCCGCCCGCAATGAAGGTGACGTTCTGGAAGCGGTACGCCGCGGGCGCGGGGCCGGCGGCGCGGCAGGGAAATGAGACGCACAAAAGGGAAGCAGCCAGCAGAACGCAACTCGTTTTCATTGGATTTTCTCCACGGGTAAGAGTACTGCACTCCGGCCTGTTCGCACAGACTCAAGTTCAGGACCCCCGGCAGACAACGCACAATCCCCGCTCTTGCCTGTGCGGTCGCGGCGGGAGTACCGTGAATCATCCTTTGCTCTGTAAGGGACACTAGGTTCAACCCTCGACGGGAATCCAATTGGAGAAGGTCCATGACTACCCCCACACATTTGCGCACCTCCTTGCATTCAGCGTTATTCGCAGTGCTGTTGCTGGCAACGCAGCCCCGCCTTGCGCCAGCGCAGACTGGCCAACAGGGCATGCAGCTTGTTCCCAACGCCTTGTTCAGCGACCACATGGTGCTGCAAAACGGCATGCAGGTTCCCATCTGGGGCACGGCTGCGCCCGGCGAGAAGGTCACCGTCAAGTTCCATGGCCAAACAAAGTCCGCGAGCGCCGGCGCCGACGGCAAGTGGACAGTAAAGCTGTCGAAGCTCAAGTCCGGCGGCCCCTTCACCATGACCATCGCCGGCAAGAAAGGCAGCGAGCCGATCACCATCAGTGATGTGTTGGTGGGCGAAGTGTGGCTGGGCTCGGGCCAGTCCAACATGGTCTTCCCGGTCTCCATGAAGGGCCGCCCTGGACCGTATGGTTTGCTGGACGATGCGAAGGAGATTGCGGCGGCAAACTACCCGCAGGTGCGTATGTTCACCGTTCCGGACAAGAAGTCGGCCACGCCGCTGACGAACGTGAAGGCTGCTTGGAAGGTATGCAGCCCGGATACGGTCGCGGACTTCTCCGCCGTCGGCTATCTGTTTGGGCGCAATCTGAATCAGGCGCTGAAGTTGCCGGTCGGCATCGTGTTGTCGGCCTCCGGTTCAAGCACCGCGGAGGCATGGATTCCGCGCGAGGCACTATTGGCCGACCCGATTATGAAGCCCGTCGTCGAGGGCTTCGATACGCGTGAGGCCGCATGGAAGGCGAACCCCACTCCACCAACACCGCCTGCTCCGCGGCCTGTAGCAGCACCCGCCCTTGCAACCGCACCCGCAGCGCCTGGCGTACCCGGCGCTCCTCCGGCAGCAGGCGCACCACCCGCTGCACGACGAGCGCGCGGTGGTGGTGGCGATCCCGCGAACGACCAGCATCAGCCCACCGTCCTCTACAACGGCATGATCAATCCAGTCATTCCCTACGCTATTCGTGGCGCTATCTGGTATCAGGGCGAATCGATCCTGGGCAATCCGGGCATCCCAGGGTATGGCCATGTCATGGCGTCACTGGTCACTACATGGCGTCAATTATGGGGCGAGGGAAACTTCCCGTTCTACGCGGTGCAGCTTGGCCCGCTGAAGAACAACAGCAACAACCCGCGCGTACGCGAGCAGCAGGCCGCAATACTCACGGTGCCCAACACTGGCTTGGCCGTCTCCATCGATGTCGGCGATTCCGCCAATGTCCATCCTAAGAACAAAGAGGCGCAGTCCGATCGGTTGAGCCGCATCGCGCTGGCGAATGTGTATGGGAAGAAGATGGAGTTCTCCGGGCCGTTGTACGCGGGAATGAAGGTAGAGGGTAATGCGATCCGCATCTCCTTCACCCATGCGCAGGGGTTGACCACGCATTATCCGGACGGCTTGTACGCGCATGTCTCTTCACCGCCCAATCCGGCGTCTACCGCGGAGGTTCCCGCGACGAACGATGGCCCGCTGAAGTGGTTCCAGATCGCCGGAGCCGACGGCAAGTATGTGGACGCGCAGGCGACCATCGACGGCAGCACGGTCGTTGTCCGCAGCCCCGATGTGTCCGCGCCGACGGAGGTCCGCTATGCCTGGGACAACTATCCCTACGGAGCGAATCTTTACAACTCCGCCGGCCTTCCCGCCGCACCGTTTCGCACCAACAAATTAGATGAGCCGGTTGCCGCTCCACGCGTAGCGCCTACCGCTGCTGCGCCACCGCAAGCCCAATGAACTGCGCAGGTACAAGCTGAGAACAATCGATACGAAGTTTCAGAACACAATTTGTCACGTTCTTCACGCGGCTGTGGGAGGCGATGACGGCGCGTGGGCTGGGTGTTGCAAGAACGACGCGGGACGAATTTTGCCGGTGACGAATGGCTTCGAGACGGCGGTTCGCGATGCTTCCGAGCGTCCGAGGGATTCATTGCGTGCCGTTCGTGCTCGCGTGAGCGCATCCAACTGACTTCCTTTTGCACAAAAAAAATTCACGGAAGTAACGATTTTTCTTGACACAGAATTTCATCAAATCTATACATTCGTTAGCTGCATGTTATGGTCTTGCAGCATCGATGTCATATCGATAGGGAGAATAGACACATGGCAACCAAGAAAGCAGCCAAGAAGGTCGTCAAGAAGGCAGCCAAGAAGGCCGCCAAGAAGAAGTAATCCAACCCAAGGCAAATGCAGAACGGGGGACGCGATGAGCGTCCCCCGTTCTGCGTTTGCTGCGTGCCCGAGCGCGCGAATTACGGCGCAGACATTGGCTGCGGAGCGCTCTTAGGCATTGAGAGATACCCTGAGACCTTGTTCTTCTCGATGTTGTTGACAACCAGCTCGAAGAGGACGGGGTCCTTGCCGGTGTAGAACTGCACGGGCTCATCGAGGCTCTTGTCCTTCTTCTCGATGTTGCGATCGTCGGCGTTGACCGCGAGGGTGTAGCGCGAGTGCTTGTCGTCCACCTTCTTCAGTTGCAGCTTGATGGTGGAGAGCAGGGTGGGTTTAGCGCCCTTCTGCAGCGTGAACTCGACGTAGTTGCGGTCGCCCCTGTGTTTGAGCTCTTCCAGTTGCGATGCATTGGTGGCGATCAGGCCGCTCATCACGCCCTCGTCCCCCTTCATGCTCTGCATCTGGGCCTTGGTTGCCTCGAGGTCGCTGCGCGTGGTGGCGACGTCTGTCTTGACACCGCCGACATCCGTCTTAACGCTGGCGACGTCGTTGGAGACGGCGCCAATCTTCTGATCAGCGGCCTGCTGCTGCTGGGCGAGCTTGGCCGTCGCTTCGTCCTGCTCCTTCTTCTGTTCCTTCTGCTCCGCGATGATGACCGCGGTGCGCGCGTCGATCTGTTTCTGGGTGGCGCCGACGTTCTGGCCGAGAGTGTCGGCGGTGGCGCGCAGCCGCGCGTTGGTGGCGTCGAGGCGGTCGGCCAGATCCACGTTCTTCTTGTCGGCGGCGGTTATCTGCTGCTCGGATGCGACAATGCGGTTCTGCAGGCTGTAGCACCAAACCAGTGCGCCGGCGCCCAGCAAAAATGCAACGACGACCACCGCGATGAATGCGCCCGAGATAGACCTCTCGGCTACCAATGGTTCTGTATCGCTCATAACTTTTCTCCTCGCACTGCCGCGCCCTAAGGGAGGCATGGGTATGCTTTCAATGGTACGCCGGACAGATGCCTCAGGTTGCACAGCGAGGTCGCACCGCGGATGCGGGAGACTCTACTTAAACTATAGCTCAGGAAATGCTGCCGGGCCGCGGCGCGGCGAAAAATGTGGCTGGAAGAACGACAATTCGACCTGCCGGAGCCGAACGGGCTGCACTAGCTGAGCGGCGCCTCGTCCGGACCATCCTTTCGTGGCAAAGGCAGCCGGCCCGTTCTTGTTGGTGACAAGCGTTTCGCTGCTGCGATATAACCGTACTATATAGTTCATCTCACTGCGTTAAGAAGGTCCATCCATGTCCACTGTTCTTCCGTTGAAGGGTCTTGAAGGCATCATCGCCACGAAATCGTCCATCTGCTGGATCGACGGAGAAGCTGGGGTCCTGTCCTATCGCGGTATCGACATTCACGAGCTTGCCAGGCACTCGACCTTCGAGGAGACCACCTATCTTCTTTGGTTCGGCGTGCTTCCAACGGCTTCGCAGCTTGCCGACTTCAGCAAAGAGCTGGCTTTTTCGCGCGCGTTGAACTGGCGCATCTATGAGTTCCTGCGCAATGTACCCACCGATGCCACCCCGATGGAGGTGCTGCGCACGGCGGTCAGCCTGCTGTCGCTCTACGATCCGGACGAGAAGGACTCGTCGCATGACAGCAATGTGCGCAAGAGCTACCGGCTGACCTCGCAGATCGCGATGATCGTGGCCATCTTCGACCGCATCCGCAAGGGCAGGACGATCATCGACCCAGACCGCTCGCTCTCCCACTCGGCCAATTTTCTACGCATGCTGAATGGGGTGAACCCGTCGGAGACGGCGACCCGCGCGCTGGACGTTGCCCTGATCCTGCAAGCCGACCACGAGTTGAATGCGAGCACGTTTGCGGCGCGCGTGATCGCTTCGACTCTCTCGGACATCCACTCGGCGATCGTTGGCGCGATCGGCGCGCTCAAAGGCCCGCTGCATGGGGGCGCGAACGCGGAGACGATGAAGATTCTGTATGCCATCGACGAGTCGGGCGCGGACCCGGTGGAATATGTCAAGCAGATGTTCGCGGAGAAGAAGAAGATATCGGGCTTCGGCCACCGCGTGTACCTGACGGAAGACCCGCGAGCGACCCACCTGCGCAAGATGTCGGAAGACCTGAGCCGCTCGGCAGGCAATACCAAGTGGTTCGACATGTCGCGCAAGATCGAGCTGTTCGTCAACCAGGAGAAGAAGCTGAATGCGAACGTGGACTTCTATTCGGCCTCCACTTACACGGCCCTGGGGGTGGAGATCGATCTGTTCACGCCCATCTTCGCCATCAGCCGCATCGCCGGCTGGACCGCGCACGTTATCGAGCAACTGGACGACAACAGGCTGATCCGTCCGCGCGCGGATTACATAGGGCCGCCCTATCCGCAGGCGTACACTCCGATAGAGAATCGCTAGGGCAGTGTGTGCGCATTGTTGAACGCCGGTCTCATGGGACAGCTCTCCTGAGATGGCGTTACGCATTGGGCCATTCTCGCGCCACTCCCGCCCTTTTAGCAGGAATAACCGACCGTTCTTTCGTGTACATTAGTTTGTGTTCCCAGAGGAGTGCCTCCTTGTCCGTCTCCTTGGCCTGTCGCAGTCTGCTTCCGTCCTGCTTTTCCGTTCTCTATTTCTCGGGCGCCCTCGTACTCTTGGCAGCAGTTGTTCCTCCTGCTGGGGCGCAGACGTACCCAGACGCAGGAGACCCAGGCGAGCGATCTGGACGATGTGTTGGGCGGGCTCAGCGCGGAAGCGATGTCCAACGACAGCGGGCCGGCGGGCATTATTCCCGTGCAGAAGGGCTTCAATGTTTCGCTGGGCACCAGTTCGCAGCACGACTCGAGCAATGGGTGGTCGTCCATCCTGACGCCGAACGTCGCCTATCGGCTGAACCGGTACCTCAGCGTAGATGCAGGCGTGCCCATGTACCTGTACATCGACATCGACGCAAACGCCGGCACCAAGGCCAAGCCGGTGTATAAATACAGCACCAAGAAAGATGCCTTCGGGGACACTTCGCTGTCCCTCCACGGCGATGCCACTGCATGGACGATCGACTACAACGGGACGGTCTCGCTGGGCCTGCCTTCGGGCAACACGGACTATGGCCTGGGCGCCGGGCAGGTCACCTACAACATCAACAATCATTTTGAGAAGAGCATGGGTTTGTTCACGCCGGACATCGAAATCGGGTTTGGCGATACCAGCGCGATGGTGGACCCGCGCATTCTGAAGAGCTATATCGCGGTGGGGCCAATGGCGCACTTCCAGGCGGGGACCTCGGTCGATCTGCCGTTGCGTCTGAGCTTCGAGGCGGAGGCGTACGAGGAGCTTCCGCTGGACAACAACCTTGTGTACTCGACCACGGGCAAGGGAAAGAAGAAGGTGACGACCTCCACCAACATCGATCCTTCCGAGGACAACGGCTTCCTGACGTCGCTGGACATTCCGCTGTCGCGTCACGTCACGATGTCGGGGTTCTACAACAGAAGCCTGCGCGATCGCGACGACGTTGGCGGATTCTCGTTTACGTTTATGCTGAAGGCTCCGCCGCAGCCGCGGGAAGTCGCGTTTTAAGGCATTTTTGCTACAGGTGTAGACCGTCGTGCAGCGAGCAAAAGCAGATTCCTCCGCTTCGCTACGGAATGACAAACAAAATGGGTCTATAGCATTGCGAAAATGCTGTAGAACGCAACAAGGGGATGCGGCTACATCCCCCGTCTGCCGCCGCTTGCGCTGGCCGGAGGGACGAGGCCATTCATGCGCAGATACTCGACTGCCTGGCCGTACTCGTCATTGGCGTGACCGACGGCGCCGGCCAACATGCTGACAGGGGTCTGCGTGCCACGGGTACTCACAAATGCGTTGGCGGCGGTGACGTTGGCGACGGCTTTGTGGGCGAAGGCGAAGGTATCAGCCAGCGCCTTGACGATGTCGTCCTTGGAGGTAAGCTTGCCGATGGCCGCCGTGTCCACGTCCGGCTTGATGCCGCCGATGTTGGCGAACGCGTTGTAGTTGGCCTGGATGGTGTGGGTAACGATCTGGGCGAAGGTCCGCACACCGTCATACTGCACCTTTTGGCCGGCGACGAAGATCGCGGCGCTGGGCGCGAAGTTGTATTTATCCGCCGGCATCGCCTGGGCCACGCCCATCCAGTTGCGTTCGATACCCGATACCGCGGCGTCGAAGGTCTTCGCGGGATCGACCGCTGTGCCAGACGCGGCTGCCGGCGCCCCGCCCATGCCGCCCATCTGGGCCTGCACGGCCACGACGCTACAGATTGTCAGTACGACCACTGTTGCAATACGCTTCATCGTCATCGCTGGTTCCTCCTGCACAACGATGCAAGCCTAGCATAATTCCGGTCAGTTTCTTCGGACTTTCTGGGTGAATTTACGTGGGACGGGCCGTGCCGGGTTGGTCAGAACGCGAAGCCGCCAAGTAAACTTCAGGTATGCGCCGCACTTACATGGACGCCAATGCCACCACGCCTGTGCTGCCGGAGGTGCTGGAGGCAATGCGTCCATTCTGGACGGAGGCGTTCGGCAACGCCAGCTCCATCCACCAACAGGGGCAGCAGGCGAGGGCTGCGGTGGAGCGGGCGCGCGAGTCTGTGGCCGGGCTGCTGGGCTGCCGCGCGGCGGAGGTGGTCTTCACCTCGGGCGGCACGGAGAGCGACAACCTGGCTCTCTTTGGGGTCCTCGTGCCGGGCGACCATCTGATTACGAGCAGCATGGAGCATTCAGCAGGGCTGCACGCCGCCCAGGAGCTGGCCAGGCGCGGCGTTGACGTCGCCTTCCTGCCTGCTACACCGCAGGGATTGGTTGAGCCGAGTGCGCTGGAGGCAGCGCTGCGGCCCAACACCAGGCTGGTGAGCGTGATGCTGGCCAACAATGAGACCGGCGCGATCCAACCGGTTCGCGAGTTGGCGGACCTGACCCATGCGGCGGGCGCGCTGTTCCATACCGACGCGGTGCAGGCGGCGGGCAAGCTGGCGCTGGATGTCAAGGCGCTGGGCTGCGATCTGCTGAGCCTGTCGGGGCACAAGATGTACGCGCCGCAGGGTGTGGGCGCGCTCTTCGTCCGGCGCAACGTGCGGCTGCGGCCGATCTTCTTCGGCGGAAACCACGAGCGCGGGCGTCGCCCCGGCACGGAGAACGTTGCCGGCATCGTCGGCCTGGGAAAGGCCGCGGAGTTGGCGCGCGAGTGGCTGGCCAACGGCAAGCAGCAATCGCTTGCGGCACTGCGCGATCGTCTGGAACAGGGAATCCTCGCGCAGGTGGAAGAGGCGGGCATCAACGGCGCTGGCGCGGCGCGGGTATGCAACACCAGCAATATGTTCTTCGACCATGTGGAGGCTGAGGCGCTGGTGATCGCGCTCGACCTGAAGGGGCTGGCGGTCTCGGGTGGCTCGGCCTGCCAGTCGGGAGCAACCGAACCGTCGCATGTGTTGACGGCGATGGGGCTGAGCCCCGCTCGGGCAAGGGCCAGTGTGCGATTTTCGCTGAGCCGTTTGACGACCGGGGACGATGTGGATTGCGCGCTGGCTCTGGTCCCTGCGACCGTGGAGCGACTGCGCAGGTTGGCGCCCAATAATCGAAAGCAGTCTTTAGCTCTTAGCCGTTAACTTCCAGCTAGCGTTCTGAGTCAGCAGTTCGTTGCAGTATAGGTCGGGCTTTCAGCCCTTGGTCTTTGTACTGAACGCTACCCTAGGCCTACGGCCCAGGCTGGTATAGAGCGGGCCTTTGGCCCTTGGTCTTTGTACTGAACACTACCCTAGGCCTACGGCCCAGGCTGGTATAGAGCGGGCCTTTGGCCCTTGGTCTTTGTACTGAACGCTACCCTAGGCCTACGGCCCAGGCTGGTATAGAGCGGGCCTTTGGCCCTTGGTCTTTGTACTGAACGCTACCCTAGGCCTACGGCCCAGGCTGGTATAGAGCGGGCCTTTGGCCCTTGGTTTGCGTGACGAATTAAAGCATTTTTTTGATAAAGATGTAGACCGTCGTGGAGCGAGCAAAATGCGGGGATTCTTCCTGCCCCAGCCAGCAAGCTGGCCGGGGGCCCCGTTCGCTGCGCTCAGAATGACAATTCATTTTTGGTCTATAGCATTGCGAAAATGCTCTAAAGTCCCGCCCTTTCAAAACGGGGACTTATTCAGAGATTTCTTAGCTTCTGGCTCAGAGCAGTCTCAGAGATACCAGGGAATGTTGACAACGATAATGCGCTGTTTTCCCTTGATCAGGAGAAGCAGCTTGAGCATCTGCACGCGCTGGTTGTGCAGGAAGTACTCCCACCAGTGGCGGACCACGAGTTCAGGCAGCAGCACGGTGATCTTGCGGTCGGGGTTCTGCTGCTCGAGTTCCAGGATGTAGTCCATCAGCGGCGTAATGATGAGCCGTATGTTGGAGTGCAGGGTGATTAGCTCCGGCTCGCTCAGGCCTTGCGCGCGGATGGGCTTGAGGACGTTCTCCTCCCAGACGGGATCGAGCGTCTCCTCGCCGTCGCAGCCGATGACGTTGAGGACCTTGATCTCTTTGGAGAGAAGCAGGCCGAAGCGGAGCGCCTTTTCTGTCATGCGGTCCCAGCGCGCCATGGGGATTACGACCAGCGGCTGCTGCATGTTGGTCAGAGTGAGCGGGGCCATCTCGACCACTTCGCCCTTCACCCGCCTGTAATGCTTCTTGATGACCACCATCAGCACGATCAGCATAGGCACCAGCAACGCGACCATCCATGCGCCCGAGGTGAACTTGGCGGCCAGCACAATAAGTGTGGTGATGCCGGTGGCGACCGCGCCGGTACCGTTGACCAGCATGTGCCAGAGGCGGCCCTTGTGTTCGCGCCCCTGCTTCTTCCAGTGGACCACCATGCCGGACTGGGAGAGAGTGAAGGCCAGAAATGCTCCAATGGCGTAGAGAGAGATGATGTTGTCGATGTTGCCGCTGAACTTGATGAGGATGATCGCGGTCATCGCGGTGAGGGCATAGATCCCGTAGGAGTAGAGCAGGCGTCGTCCGCGCAGGACGAAGACGTGGGGCAGGAAATCGTTCAAGGCGACGGCGCGTGTGACGCGCGGGAAGTCGGCGAACGCGGTGTTGGCGCTCAGCGTCAAGGCGAGGAAGATGGACCACATGGTGAAATGGAAGAACCAGCTGCGTCCGAAGACAGCCATCACAATCAGGAGGAGCAGGCTCTGGTATCCGGGTTGGGCGGGGTCCATCGCCATGATCCCATATTGTTTGGCAAGCCACGCGGTGCCGAAGAGCATGACGACCAGCGTGCCCATGATGACCGTCAGCGCCATCTGCGCGTTCCTGACCCTGGGCTCACGGAAGGCCATCACGCCGTTAGAGACCGCCTCAACGCCGGTCATCGCCGCGCAGCCGTTGGAGAAGGACTTGAGCGCGAGCCAGACGCTGAGGTAGCCGATCGTCGCGGGTAGAGGGTGAGGCATCTCAGCGCGGGCCACCGGGTGGCCTCCCGCCGCAAAGACTCGGAAGGCTCCGAACGCAACGGTCGTGAGTACGGTCCCGACAAAGAGAAAAGTGGGAAGGATAAATGCCGCACCGGTGTCCTTGACGCCGCGCATGTTGACCAGGGCAAGGAACGCCAGCACCAGTAGGCACATCATCAGCATGTGCGGCTGAAGCCACTGCAGGTCGGAGACGACGGCCCCGACTCCGGCCGTGATGCCGACCGCCGCGGTCAGGATGTAGTCGATCATCAGCGCCGCCGCGGCAAGCAGACCGGCCCCGGTGCCCAGGTTCTCCGTGGCTACGGTGTACGAGCCGCCGCCGGTGGGATACGCCGCGATGGTCTGTCGATAACTGAAGAAGACGATGCCCAGTAGAATGAGAACGACCGTGACAATGGGAATCAGGTGCGCGATGCCCGCTATGCCCAGCGGGATCAGCAGAGACAGCGCCGTCTCCGGCCCGTATGCGGCCGAGGTCAGCGCATCCAGGCCAAAGATGGGTATCCCGGCGGCCACGCCAACGTGCTCGGCGCGTTCTTCACTCGTGGCCAGGGGCCTGCCAAACAGGGAATCTGCTAGGGACATGTCAGTTTAATGATAAATGCTGGTGTAGTGAATCCGGTCGCGGATGCGGATTAGTTAGAAAGTTAATGCACCGGCACTTTCAGAGATGCATCTTAATCCACGGGTTCTTGCAAATATAGAACAAACCCCAACTCATCTGCGGCGGCTTGCCGCCCCACCCAAAAGACGCAACTATAATCAGAGAGAACAACCAGGAGAGAGTCATGTCTTCGCCCATCTACGACGTTCCCGTTCATGCCATCACCGGAGAACCGACCTCACTCGGGGCGTATCGGGGCAAGGTGTTGCTGGTAGTAAACGTCGCATCGAAGTGCGGTTTGACCAAGCAATACGACGCGCTGGAGAAGTTGTATGCGCGGTTCAAGGACCAGGGACTGGCCGTGTTGGGCTTTCCAGCCAACGATTTCGGCGCGCAGGAGCCTGGCACGAACGACGAGATTGCCACTTTTTGCCAAACCAGTTTCAGTGTCGATTTCCCAATGTTCTCCAAGATTGCGGTGACGGGGCCGGATACGCATCCGCTGTATTCGGCGCTGATTGCCGCCCAACCAAAAGCTTCCGGCGAGACGCGCGATGGTGTTCCGCGAGAAGCTGGATGGATTTCTGGGCAAAAATGGTTTTCCGCCGACGAATCCCGAGCCGGGAATCCTGTGGAACTTCGAGAAGTTCCTGATCGACCGCACAGGCAAGGTGATTGCGCGCTTCTCGCCGGAGGTAGTGCCGGACGATCCGGCGATCGTCGCTGCCATCCAGGCCACGCTCGCGAACTGAACCGAGAGGGCGCGGCGCCAGCATCCCTCAGCGGCCGAGAAACAGGTCTCCGAAGGGTGGGAAGGTGAGCAGAAGGCCGAGCGCCAGCATGAGGAAGGCGAAGGCGCTGACCTTGGCGAAGGGGACCGTCTTGTTCCTCCAGCGCACGGAGAGGACCGTCCAGCAGAGGAGCCAGAGGGCGATGGCGACGGTGGTGACGCCGGAGAGCGGGCCGGTGGGATTGTAGAAGTTGAGCGCAGCGGCAACACTCTTTGAACCGTCACCGGCGACGGCGAGGACACCGAGCGCGAAGGAACCAATTCCACAGGAGAGGACCGCGGCTGCGATGGGGCCGTTGGCGGTGATTCTGCGGGACAAGCTCGATCTCGGTCATCGTGTGCTCCCCATGAGTTGAATGGACCGACCGCCCTGGACGGGCGCTTTTTTGTCGATCATGGCACCCCAGCCTCCGGCGATTGCGGCAGCAAGGAATGCCGTGGCGGCGAACCCAAGGACGGTGTTGCGAACCGCCCGGTGGGCGTTCCACGCGGCGCGATGCTTGAGCAGGACGAAGGCGACCATTGTGCCGGCCATGGGAGCGATCCACGCGACGTGCTCCTTCCACTCCATACCGAAGTTGTGCCATCCGGCGGTGGAGGGGCGCGCGGTAAGCAAGAACTTGGGATAGAGCATGAGGTCGGCGCCTACAGGGGCAATAGCGCGGTACCACGGATAGATGATGTATGCGCCGGAGAGCACGGCGGCCCAGCCAGCGGTGACCATGAGGATGAGATAGATGGTCTGCCAGCGGTGCGCGGGCTGCGTTGGGATGGCGTCTACCGCGATCCGGTCTGGACTGCTCCGATCCAGCAGCAGGACGAACATGCCGAAGAGGGCCAGAAGGAAGAATCCGCCGAAGAGCATTCCGTGAATCATGGTCACAAGTTCACGCAGGGTAACTTCCATCGCAGCCTCCGTACTTCTCAATACAGCCGCAGCTTAGTGCAGTCGAAGCCTGGTCATGGCAGCGAGCATCTTGGAACCTGTGCCGCTGCTCGGCTGGGATGGACTTCCCTCGTCTCCCGCTCCGCCCGGGCCCCAGGTCCAGTAAAGCGAGAGGTAGGTGTAGGTCTCGGGCTGCCCGTAGATACTGCGTCCGGCGGCGAAGAGCAGGTCGAAACCCGGCTTGAACTCGTAGATGCCGCCGAGATCGAGCATGGTGGCGGAGCGTGTGGTGTCGGGTGTTTCGGGTCCGTGGCCGTAGAGTTCGCTGCCCAGCGTCAACTTCTTCGAGAGTTGGCGCTGGAGCAGCCAGCCGGCAAAGGGGAAGTTGACGAAGCCATCCTGGGGGACGATGGTGTAGCCACCGCCGCCGTAGCTGGTCCATTGGCGGTCGTCGGGGCCCCAGGATTTCTGCAGCCAGAGCGGCATGCGGTACCAGGTCTTGCCGATACCGAGGCCCTTGTCGGCGTTGCCGCTGGGGAACTCGAAGAAGGGGAAGATGCCGATCTGAGGCGTGCTTTTCGATTCCTTGACGAAGCGGAGCTTTATGCCGAATTCGGTGTCGCCGAAACCGTGCTGGTTGGGGCCATCGGGTGCGAACACAGTGGTGAACGGCAGGACGAGGTGAAGCTGCACGTTGGGAACGACGCCGTAGTTGACCTCGTAGGCGGGGGTCGCGAGAGTTGTGCCGCCCTGCGTTGTTCCGTCGGAGAGTTCGAAGGCGTACATCTCAAAGTGGCGATAGTCGACGGGTTCGGGGTCGTCGGTCTGAAACGGGGGCCCAGCGTGGGCGGATGCGCTCGCGAAGAGCACAACCAAGGCTACGGCGAGTGCTGCGATCGAGCGTGTTGATCGAAAGCTTGGGCGAACGGAGTTCATGGGCTGGTTAGATTCTGCGATGCCGTATATGTTTCATTAAATTGCGATAATGAACCTATGGAAAGATTGGGGTAATCGACGTATGAGTACGGCCACACAGCCAGAGACGATTGCGATTGCCATGTCCGGCGGAGTGGACTCCTCCGCTGTCGCGGCGCTGCTGCGCGCCGAGGGGCACACGCTGGTGGGGTTGACGCTGCAACTGTGGAACCAGCGGCGGCTGGCCGGGCACGAGGGGATGCCCGAGACGGTGCAGGGGCGTTGCTGCTCCATCGACGACGTCTATGATGCGCGGCGAGTGGCCGAGCACCTGGGTATTCCGTACTACCTGGTGAACCAGGAGGAGCGCTTCGAGGCCGAGGTAGTGCGGCCGTTTGTGGACGAGTACCTGGCCGGACGCACGCCCGTTCCCTGTACGCTGTGCAACAACCATCTGAAGTTCGATGCCTTGATCAATACTGCCCGGCAGATTGGCGCGGACCGAATTGCCACCGGGCACTATGCGCGCAACCGGTACGATGCGGAGCGCGGGCGGTGGATCCTGTCGCGGCCGGAGGACAAATCGAAAGACCAGACGTATTTCCTGTTTGGCCTGACGCAGGAGCAGCTCTCGCGCACGCTCTTCCCGCTGGGCGAGATGCAGAAGCCCACGGTACGGCGGCTGGCGGCGGATGCCGGCCTTGCGCTAGCGGACAAGCCCGACTCGCAGGAGATCTGCTTTATTCCCGGCGGCGACTATTCGGCGTTTCTGGCGGCGTATCTCGACGAGCAGGGCGAAGCGATGCCCGATTCGGCGGGCGAGCTGGTGACGGCGGCGGGCGAGGTGCTGGGACGGCACGAGGGGATTCACGGCTTCACCGTCGGGCAGCGCAAGGGGCTTGGTGGCGCACTGACGGTCGCGGCGAACTCAGGGCCGCGCTATGTGCTGGCGATTCATCCGGACTCGCACCGCGTCACCGTCGGTGGCGACGACGAACTGATGTCGCGCGAGCTGCGGGCGAACCGGCTGAACTGGATCGCTATTGAGGGCCTCGCGCCCTCCGGCGAACTCCGTGTGCAGATCAAGATTCGCCATCGCCATGAGCCTGCCTGGGCGACGCTATCGCAGGATGGCGAGGACTGCGTGCGTGCGGTCTTCGATGAGCCGCAGCGCGCGATTACGCCGGGGCAGGCCGCGGTGTTCTACGACGGCGACGAGGTGGTCGGCGGCGGATGGATCGTCTGAACGGGATGTGCCGGACAGATACACGCGCTGGTAGAATCGTTCAACCAATGAGGTTTAACTTGTTCCCTACGATGTGTGACCGATGAGATGTCCCTACTGCGGCTTCGCGCAGGACCGCGTGGTGGATTCGCGCGAGAGCAAAGAGGCGGACGCGATCCGTCGTCGGCGCGAGTGCGAGGGTTGCAACAAGCGCTTCACCACCTACGAGCGCATCGACGAGATCCCGTACATGGTGGTGAAGAAGGATGGGCGGCGGGAGAAGTTCGAGCGCCAGAAGGTGCTGAGCGGGCTGCTGCACGCTTGCGAGAAGAGGCCGGTGTCGGGCGCGGCGCTGGAGCGGATTGTGGACGAGACCGAGGCGTATGTGGTGGATTCGCCGGAGCGCGAGCGGTCGACCAGCGCGCTGGGTGAGCTGATTATGGCCCGGCTGAAGGAGATCGACACGGTGGCGTACATCCGCTTCGCCAGCGTCTATCGCGACTTCAAGGATGTGCGCGAGTTCAAGGCCGAGCTGGAAGAGCTGCTGGGCGGACGGGACGCGAAGAAGGCAAAAGGTCCGAGGGTCTAGGTTCGAGGTTCGAGGAAGGCAGAGGAGAATGGCGAACAGGACACATGCGATTACGCTGATTCCCGGTGACGGGATTGGGCCGGAGGTTTCCGCGGCGGTGGTGCGCATCGCCGAGGCTGCCGGAGCGGCCACGGGAGTCCAATTCGATTGGCACAGCTTCGCCGCCGGGGCCGATGCCTTCGAGCACTTTGGCGAGTACATCCCGCAGGCGCTGTACCGGTCGATTGAAGAGAACAAGGTCGCGCTGAAGGGGCCGGTGACGACCCCCGTGGGCGAAGGCTTCTCGTCCATCAACGTCGCGCTGCGCCAGCGGTTCGAGCTGTTTGCCAACTTCCGCCCGGTGAAGAACCTGCCGGGGTTGAAGACGCGCTATCCCGGCATCGACCTGGTGATCGTGCGCGAGAATACGGAAGACCTGTATGCGGGTCTGGAGCATGTGATCGTGCCCGGCGTGGTGCAGTCGTTGAAGATCATCACGGAGAAGTCGTCTACCCGGATTGCGCAATTTGCCTTCGATTACGCGCGCGGGCACGGACGCAAGAAGATCCACGCCATCCACAAAGCGAACATCATGAAGCTGTCGGATGGGCTGTTTTTGCGCTGTTGCCGCGGTGTTGCGGCGACGTATCCCGATGTAACGTACGCCGAGCACATCGTGGACAACACCTGCATGCAGCTGGTGATGAACCCGTACCAGTACGACATTCTGCTGACGGAGAATTTGTACGGCGACATCCTGAGCGACCTGTGCAGTGCGTTTGTGGGCGGGCTGGGACTGGTTCCCGGAGCGAACCTGGGGACGGAGTGCGCCATCTTCGAGGCGGTGCATGGCTCGGCGCCGGACATCGCGGGCAAGGACCTCGCGAACCCGACCGCGATGCTACAGAGCGCGGTGCTGATGCTGCACCATATTCATGAAAAGGCCACGGCGGAGCATATCCAGGCGGCGCTGGAAAAGGTGTATGCCGAGGGCAAGGTGCTGACCAGGGACGTGGGCGGGACGAGCGGGACAACCGCGTTCGCCGATGCGGTGATTGCGGCCATGGATACGGCGTAAACGGAGGGCGGAATGAACTTTCAGGTCCTGATGGTGATTCACACGCTGCCACTGTGGTTTCTTATCTTCGCGCTGTTTCTGCCGCGGATTGCGCTCTTCGTGCTGTGGCTTGGCGGGCCTATCACGCCGTTCCAACTGCATGGGATTCTGCCGCTGCTGTTCGCCATCTTTCTGCCGCGCATTCTGGTGCTGTACCTGATCTATATGGACCAAGGGATCAGCCTGTGGTTCATCATCCACCTGGTGGCCGCGCTGATGGTGTGGGGCGGCTCGGGCAGCTACAGCGCGCGGCGAAGGCGCAGGGTAGATTACTAGCATTGGATAACGGATTGGCCGGAAGCACGTCTATCGAAGGAGTAGCTATCTGACTCCGCGAGGACAATTCCATGATGCTTCTGCGCTCTGTGATTCGCGACCTGGCTTTGGTGTGCCTGGCTATTGCAGTGGGCTGGTGGTGGCGGGGTGCGGGGTCGCCTGTGCTGGCGCAGCGTTCCACTTCGTCTTCGTCGTCGCGCGGAGGCGACGGGAGTCTGGCGTTCCAGATGACTGGCACAGGACCGGATGCGCTGCTGACGGTGTACAACCCGGACAACCGGACGCTGTATATGTATACGCGGATCGGGGCGGGCAGTTCGTCGGTGAACTGCACATACAGCTTCACGGTGTCGGCGCCGGGAGCGCCGATCCAGCGGACGAATTGCCCGATGGGGGAACTGGCGCCGCAACGGTAGGGGCGGCATGGGCGGCGCGCCCGATTCGCGGCAGAATACGCCGTGTCTGCGGTATCCTTAGAGGATATGGAACGGCGACGAGTTGGAATTCTTGGGGCGACCGGAATGGTCGGCCAGCGCTTTATTCAGCTGCTCAACAACCACCCGTGGTTTGAGATTGCGTGGCTTGCGGCCAGCGAACGCAGCGAGGGCAAGAGCTACGGCGAGGCCTGCCGGTGGAAGCTGGACACACCGCTGCCTGCGCGCATTGCGGCCATGACGGTGATGCCCAATGTTCCTGAGGGAACGCCAGCGGGAGAGCTGCCCAAAATTATCTTTTCCTCGGTGGACGCCGACATTGCGCGCGAGCTGGAGCCGAAGTTTGCTGCCGCGGGCTGCGCAGTCATCTCGAATTCGAGCGCCTTCCGCATGGTGGAGGGAGTGCCGCTGGTGGTGCCGGAGGTGAATGCCGACCATCTGGCGCTGATCGAGCGGCAGAAGTGGCGGCGGCCTTCGGCCAGCGGTCAGTCCGGCGGATACATCGTCACCAATCCCAACTGCTGCGCAATCGGGCTGGTGCTGGCGCTGAAGCCGTTGGAGGAGCGCTTCGGCATCGAGAGCCTGTTTGTATCGACGATGCAGGCGGTGAGCGGCGCGGGCTATCCCGGCGTCGCGTCGCTGGACATCCTCGGCAATGTTGTCCCGTTCATCAAGAACGAGGAAGAGAAGCTACAGGAAGAGGTGGGCAAGCTGCTGGGACGGCTTGCCGGCGGAAAGATCGAATTGCTGGACGCGAAGGTGAGCGCGCACTGCAACCGCGTGGCTGTGGAGGACGGGCACACCGAGTGCGTGAGCATCAAGCTGAAGACCAAGGCAACGCGCGAGGAGGTGCTGGCTGCGTGGGTGGAGTTTGCGCCGCTGGCCGGACAGAGGCTACCCAGCGCTCCGGAGCAGCCCATCGAGTTCGATGAGAGTCCAGACCGGCCGCAGCCGCGGCTGGACAAGATGCGCGGGCATGGCATGGCTGTCACCGTGGGACGTCTGCGGGAGTGCAACCTGCTGGACTGGAAGTTTGTGGCGGTGTCGCACAATACAATTCGCGGTGCGGCGGGCGCGGCAGTGCTGAACGCGGAGGTGCTGGCGCGGCTGGGCAAGCTGGACATGAAGCCGGCGCAGCGGTATGCGGTGCTGGTATGAGCGCGGCGCGCAAGGCGGTGGAGCAGGTAGGCGAGGAGATTGAAGCGAAGGTCCGCGCCAGTCTCGTCGTGATGAAGTTTGGCGGCACGTCGGTGGAGGATGCGAAGGCGATCCTGCGCACGACGGAGATTGTGCGCGGACGGCGGGAGAAAGGGCTGTCGCCGGTGGTGGTGGTATCGGCGATGGCCAAGGTGACCGACCAGTTGCTGGCGGCGGCTGGGGCTGCGGGGCGCGGCGACAAGGCAGGGGCACTGGCGCTTGCGGCGCGGCTGCGCAATCGCCACATCGATACCGCGGCCGATCTGCTGCGCGGGGATCTGTTCACACAGACCGAGGCGGCGATCCGGCGGCGGTTCGATTCGCTGGACGATCTGCTGCGGGGGATTGCAGCGGTCGGCGAACTGACCCCGCGTACCAGCGATAAGGTAGTGAGCTACGGGGAGCGTATCTCGTCGCAGATTGTGGCGGCGGCCTTTACCCAGCATGGACAGAGCGGCGCATACGTGGACGCCCGTAAATGCATCATTACCGACGACCACTATGGCAAGGCCACGCCGCTACAGGCCGCGATCGAGACGCAACTGACTGAACTGGTGTTGCCGCTGGTGAAGGCCGGGCAGACACCCGTGATCGGCGGTTTCATCGGCGCGACTGCGGAAGGGATTACCACGACGCTGGGGCGCGGCGGCAGCGACTTTACGGCGGCGCTGGTGGGCGGCGGACTGCACGCGGGCGCCATCGAGATATGGACCGACGTCAATGGCATTATGACCACCGACCCGCGCATCTGCCCCGATGCGCTGCGGGTGAAGACGATCAGCTTCGAGGAGGCGGCGGAGCTGGCCTACTTCGGCGCCAAGGTGCTGCATCCGGCCACGATCCTCCCTGCCGTGCAGAAGAGCATCCCGGTGTGGGTGCTGAACTCGCGCAACGCGCAGAACGAGGGGACCAGGATCACGGCGATGGCGCCGCCCTGCGCCAGTCCGTTCAAGAGCATCGCGGCCAAGAAGAAGCTGACCATCATCGACATCGTGGCCGGACGGATGCTGATGACGCACGGCTATCTGAAGTCTGTCTTCGACGTGTTCAACAGCTTCGAGTGCGCCATCGACATGGTGTCGACCAGCGAGGTGAGCATATCGCTCAGCGTGGAGTCGAACGACCGGCTGCCGGCGATCTGCGCAGAGCTGAGCAAGATTGCCGACGTGAAGTTCGAAGGCAACAAGGCCCTGATCTGCATGGTGGGCGAGGACATCCGCGGGCAGAGCGGCATTGCGGGACGCGTCTTCTCGGCCATCCGGCACATCAACGTGCGCATGATCTCGCAGGGCGCCAGCGAGATCAACATGAGCTTCATGATCGAAGAGTCGGACGTGGAGGAGGCGGTGCGCTCGCTGCATGCGGTGTTTTTCGCCGATCCCGACCCGACGGTCTTCGATACCACAGCGCGGGCGGTTGCGGCCAAAGCCTGAGCGCGTCGCGGTAGACTAACTTTATGCGAATTCTGGTGCTGGGACAGGGCAAGACGGGCAAGCTGGTTGCGGAGGTGGCAGCCGAGCGCGGTCACGCAGTTCAGGGGCTGGATATTTTGGAGAATGCCGACGCCCGCGCGCTGACGCCGGAGTTTCTGGCGGGCTTCGAAGTGGCGATCGACTTCACCACGCCTCAGGCGGTGATTCAAAACATGCGCGCATGTCTCACCGCCGGAGCGAAGATCGTGGTCGCAACCACGGGCTGGTACGCGAAGCTGCCGGAGATGCTGAAGCTGGCCGAGAGTACGCACGCTGGGCTGCTCTACGGGACGAATTTTTCCATCGGCGTGCAGGTGATGCTGAAGTTGGCCCAGCAGATGGGGGAATCGCTGGCCGGTGTGGGCTACAAGTTCTCCATCGTGGAGACGCACCACATCACCAAGCTGGATAAGCCTTCAGGCACCGCAATCTCAATTGCGGAGATGGTGGAGCGCGGCGCGGGGAGCAAGATCGAGGTTCCTATCGATTCTGTGCGCGAGGGCGACGCCAAGGGTACGCATGTGCTGCAGGCGGTGAGCGAGGCCGACCGCGTGGTGCTGACCCATGAGGCGTTCTCGCGGCGCGGGTTTGCCGAGGGTGCGGTGAGGGCTGCGGAGTGGCTGGCAACGCGTACCGGCTGCTACGACTTCAGGGACGTGTACACGCAGCTATAACTGCGTATCGGCCAGCGTTGGATCAGAAGCGTGGGCGGAAGGCGTTGCGCACCTGGTTGGCGTCATGGCGGCGCGGGGGAGACTGGGCGGCGTCCGCAGCGTAATAGTTGTATGGTGCGGAGGTGTCGGCGCCTTTGGGATAAAGCACTACAAAGCGCCCCGGGCCTTCGCCGCTGGAGGCGGTGGGCAGGCCGGACTCAGCCAGGCAGCATGTGCAGCATGCGCCGTTCCCGCGAGGACATGGGCGGGAAGGCATGGGGCCGACCGGTGGCGAGTACGCGCTCGATTGCCGCCGAAGCGGATGCGCGCATCTGGCGGTCACGGTTGGCTTTGAACTGGTTGGCGTCGAACGAGACAAGATCGTGCTCCTCGGGTCCCAGGCGCAGGATCTTGGTTGCGATGTGCTCCAGCGCGTTCAACACCTCGCCATTGCGCGTGGTGAGCAGTGGAGTGTCCGGGCCGGTGAACTCGACGCAGAGCGCGCGCGGCCCATCTTTGCCCGCGTCCTCCTCCGCCGTAGCCGACTCCGGAGGCGATCCCTCGCAGGACTCCGGGCTGATCGAAGCTCTCTGTTTAATTGTGCGCGCCTTCACGCGAAAACGCAGGCGCAGCCCGCCGCTCGACGTGAAGGCCTGCAAAAACTTCGCGATCGTCTGCGCTGCCTGGGCCGTATCATCCATGGGAGGTTATTTCCGTTCGAATAGAACTTATATCATTATTCATCGACGCCCGTCGTGCCTGGTTACCGGCGCTTAGCCCAGGGCAGGGGAAGAACTGCTTGCATTCTTTCATCTCGCGCTCCCTTTACTTGCGTCCCTGGATGGTGGTGGCTTTGCGGCGGGCGCGCTTGGCGGCGACCTCACGCATCTCGCGCCCCAGCGACGTCCGGTTCATTACAGACTGCTGTGCGATCCCAATCAGGTTGCCGACCGACCAATAGAGGGCGAGGCCGGAGGCGAAGTTCCAGGTGATGAAGCCGGAGAAGGCGGGCATCATGAAGGCCATCATCTTCTGCTGCTGCGGATCGACTCCGGGCGAGGGGGTGTAGAACTGGACCAAAAACTGCGACAGCACCATCAGGATGGGCAGGATGTGCCAAGGGTCAGCGGCCTGTAAGTTGGGCAGCCAGAACCAGTGGGCCAGGCGCAGATCCACCACCTTGGGAAGCATGTAGAAGAACGCCATCATCAGCGGCATGGTGATTAGCGTGGGGATGCAACCGCCGAACATGTTGACGCCGTTGTCCTTCTGCAACTGCATGATCTCTGCGTTCATCTCGCTACGCTTAGGGTCTGTGACCTTGTACTTCTTGTACTTCTCCTTGATGGCGTCCATCTGCGGCTGGATGCGCTGCATCTTGAGCGCGCTGTGCATCGTCTTCACCCGGAAGGGCAGCATCAGAATGTTGATGAAGACGGTGAGAATGATAATCGACCAGCCCCAGTTGGCCACGATGTGGGAGTGAATGAACAGCAGCGCGAGGAACAGATACTTGCCGATGAAGCCCCAGAAGCCGAACTCGAGCACGGGCTCCAGCGATACCCTGGGATCGGTTGCGTGAACGCTCTTGAGCACTGTGATCTGCTTGGGTCCGACGAAGATGCGGGTTTGGACCGGCCCGCTGCTGTCGCCCAGCGCCGCGCCGACGACCGGCTCCAACTGGGCCTTGGTGGGCGGTTGGTCGGAGCCGTAGCCCACGCGCTTGATCGTCTTCGACACATCGAGATCGTTGCGCAGGGTGGTGACGGTCGCGGTGGATGGAGTGTCGGGCAGGAAGATGGCGGCGAAGAACGGATCGGCCACTCCGGCAAAGTCGAACGGGCCGATCTGTGCCTCGCCGGCGCCGACCTTCTCCCCGTCGATGTGGTCAAAGCCGCCGTTGCGGTAGTCGTCAAACTGCGAGTTGGTGTAGGCGGTTTTATTGGGCGTCTCGTTCTGGTCGCCGAAACCTCCCGGCCAACTGAGGAGCGCCGGGACGGGAACGCCAGCCCGCGTCACCGCAACGTCCGCATGCAGCACATAGGTCTTGGCGTCGAATGTGAAGGTCTTGGTCGCCTGCAAGTCGCCGTTGGAGTACTTGAAGGTCAGGGTGGCGGGGGCGGCGAGTTGTCCCGTTGCCGAGGGCACGAACAGGGCCTGGTTCAACGCCGCTCCAGTCGATCCGTTCACGGTGGAGAGTGTTCCCCCGGAGCTGCTTCCGTTGTCCCCGTAGTCCTGGGTATAGGTCAACGTATTGGGTCCCGTTATCTTCACCACAAAGGTCCCGTTGTAGCTGCTGTCAGAGACCCCGCCGATGGCCACCGCGCGTCCGTTGCTCTCCGCGGGCAGGTTTGCCGAGGACAGCAGAGTGACCACGCCGCCATTGCGTGAAACGGCTGCGATGGACGCCCTGGAACCATCGTTGGTGTACAGCGAGAGTGGATAGCCGGAGAGCTTTGCCGCCTGCGCATGCACCAGGTCGAGCGGCTTGCCGTCTAAATCCTTGAACTGTTTCAGCACCCAGCTGGTTACCTGGGCGCCGCGGTTGGAAAACGCGATGCGGTACAGATCGTTCTCAACCACGGTGGTGGACTCGGCGGCGGCCTGCACCGTTGGGACGGCAGGGGCTGCGGACTTAGCGGCAGCAGTTGTTTGCGGTGTGGCCACGGCGGCGGGGCCAGCCGCTGGTCCCGGTTGGGAGGGTGTCTGCTGGGTGGCGACAGGCGGCGTCAAGGACGGCGGCGGGGCGGTCTTCGACCGGTAAAACTGGAGCCCAAGGACGATTGCCACCACGACGATCATCACCGTCATCAGCGTCTGGCCGTCTTGTCCGCCTTGTTGATTGGGGTTGCTGAACTCTGCCAAGTGAGGCTTCCTATCTGTGTCGTGTGCTAGAAGTAGCGACCGTGGGACTGCCAGCCTGCTCTCTATGGTAAATGGTCTGCGTCCTTTTGGTTGCAGCCACAGGAATTCGATTGCACTGGATGGGACGAGTCACGCTGGGGCACCGGGTCGAGGCCGCCTTTGCCCCAGGGATGGCAGCGAGCCAGCCTGCCGAGCGCGAGCCACGATCCGCGAAACCACCCGAACCGGCTGACCGCGGTATAGGCATACTCGGAGCAGGTTGGCAGATACAGGCAGCGCGACGGGCTGATGGTATGCACCACGGGAGAGAGCACAGATTTATAAACACGGAATGCAAAGCGCATGGCGCGGTCGTTCACTGGACACTCCCTCATCACTCACTATAGATCGGACTTTCAGAGGGTGCTGAAAAAGGCCTGTTTGGGCTGAAAGCTGCCCTCAGGGGCTAAAGCCCTATTGATTTTGCATTACTTGCGGCACAGCTGAAGCCGTGCCCTTAACAAAACCAGAGATTTTCATCACCCTCTTCAGCCCTCTGTATTTTGTGCGGGTCTATTTCCCAGTGCTTCGCCCCAGGCCGGGATAGCGCGCGCCGTTGGCGCTATTCGGTGCGCCTCCGTTCTATAGGTTGCGTTGGCGTGAATCGGCGTTAAGTATTTGAACGTTCGGTCTGCATGGCGGCTTGTTTTCTGGCGGCCTTCCGCACAGCGAGAAAGACAGCGGCCACCTCGCGTTGCAGCGTCGCGAAGTCAAGATCGAGGACGCTGCGTTTGGGATGAAGCACCAAGTCGGCCGGTACATCAAGCAATGCAATCTGACGGCGCACTGCCTCGCGCATCCGCCGCTTGATGCGGTTACGCTCCACCGCTTTGCCCATCGCCTTGCCCACCGTAAGGCCTATCCGCGCAGGGTGGGCGCTGACGTTGGGCTGCGAAGCGGCGTCCTGGCCGGGCGAGGAGCGCGACGCATAGAAGTAGCTCATCTGTTTGGCGAACTGCTTGCGGCTGGCCTGGTACACACGCTGGTAGTCGGCGTGCTTACGCAGACGGCCGGCGGACCATTCGACCTTCGCTTGGGTTGGGTTGCCGCGGACCATCTCAGTCATGCTGCGGTTGCCTCTGAGTTGACAGGCGTTGCTGGACGACCCCGAGGAATGCGCGGAGGGTTAGTCGCGGAAGCCGGCGCTGACGGCGATCTTATGGCGTCCCTTGGCACGCCGGCGGCTCAGCACAGCTGCACCCGCCTTGGTCTTCATGCGGGTGAGGAACCCGTGAGTTTTGGCGCGGTGGCGACGGTTCGGCTGGAAGGTACGCTTCGGCATGCGGTTCGGCTCCTGCTCAATCTTGTTAAAAGCTGCATCGGCAGCAGTAATTCAGTATACCGGGGATTCGCGGAGGCAGCAAAATAAAAATGGCTACAGGGGCCATGAAGAGACCCTGTTTCGCGGTGATGGGAGACACAGTTTGGGAGGAAGGAAAGCATTCTTCACAAGGAATGGTGCAACAAAATTTTTAACTGTCGATCACTTGAATCAGTCCCGCTTTTCCGTGCTACTATCAAACCCGCTTACCAATGTTGAATTTTCATTTTTTCTGGGTTGCACTTTGGTTGGCATGGTCGTGTATCTTCGCTCCGGGGTATTGAACCGGGGCGGAGACCTCCAGCAATCAGCTTTCCTCTCCACTCGCCAGACAGGGCGGTGAGGGTGTAGTGTTGCCGTTGCAGTCGTTTCCTCTGTTAGATTTTGGGTCGGTTTGTACGTCCAGAATAAACAATACTTGGAGCAAACTCCGAGAAGGAATAGAAAGTATGTCATTCGTTCCCACAGCCACAGCCGTATTGAACCAATGGGTGCGCATCCTCGCCGCGCTGGAGAAGAAGATCAACCGCCAGTCGTACGAGACATGGCTGAAGCCCACGCGGTTCTCCCACATTGCCGGCAAGACCCTGTATGTGCGCATCCCGTCGGCTGAGTTTCAGCACCTGGGCGAGAAGTACGCGGACCTGATCCAGGAGGCCATCGACAATCTGGCGTTGGACATCGACGCGGTAGTATTCACCACTCCCGCGCAGGACCCCAGCGCGCCTCGGGTGCGCGAAGACGGGGGATTCGCGCCTGTCTCCAGCCACAACTCGAATGAGCCGCGCATGCGCCGGATGAACGGAGTGAGCGCAGCCGTGCCGGAGCAGTCGCGCTTCGACTGGAACACTGCGTCGCAGCTCAACCCGCGCTACCAGTTCGACGCTTTTGTGATTGGCAGCGGCAACCAGTTCGCCATGGCCGCGTCACAGGCTGTGGCCGAGCGCCCGTCTAAGGCCTACAACCCGCTTTTCCTGTACGGCGGCGTAGGCATGGGCAAGACCCATCTGCTGCATGCCATCGGCCACGACGTCAAGCGCCGCCAGCCGCAGGCCTCCATCTGCTATGTCTCGGGCGAGAAGTTCACCAACGAGATGATCAACTCCGTGCGCTACGACAAGATGACCAGCTTCCGCGACAAGTTCCGCAACGTGGACGTGCTGCTGATCGACGACATCCAGTTCCTGGCCGGCAAGGAGCGCACCCAGGAGGAGTTCTTCCACACCTTCAACGCGCTGCACGAGAGCATGAAGCAGATCGTGATTGCCAGCGACCGACCGCCCAAGGAGCTGGCCGACTTCGAGGACCGCCTGCGCTCGCGCTTCGAGTGGGGCCTGATCGCGGACATTCAGCCGCCCGACCTGGAGACCAAGGTCGCCATCCTACAGAAGAAGGCGGAGAGCGAGCAGACCCACCTTCCCACCGAGGTTGCGCTGTTCATTGCGTCCAACGTGCGCACCAATGTGCGCGAGCTGGAGGGCGCGCTGGTGCGGCTCATCGCCTGGTGCAGCATGCATGGCGTGGAGATCACCCTGGCGGTCACCCAGCAGTGCCTGAAGCAGTTCATCGACACCCAGGTGCGCAAGATCACGATCGAGGCCATCCAGCGCGCCGTGGCCGAGCAGTTTGGAATGAGGGTCGCCGAGTTGAAGCAGAAGAACAACTCGCGCCAGATTGTTGTACCGCGGCAGATCGCCATGTACCTGGCCAAGCAGCTCACCGAGGCGTCGCTGCCCGAGATCGGCCGACAGTTCGGCGGCAAACACCACACCACCGTGATGCACTCCATCAGCAAGATCGATGAGCACCGCCGCAGCGACAAGGACCTCAACCGCACCGTCAACAAACTGATGGAGACCCTCAGCTAGAGTCGTGCTTGATCCCAGGTCTCAAAATCGAGACCTTGGGCACCCGGCTCGATCTTGCTGTAACTGCGCTTTGGTAGGATGGACTCCTGATCCCAGCGACGAGGGCTCCGCTTCCCATGGCTCACCAGAAGATCCGCAAGGCAGTTTTCCCCGCAGCCGGCATGGGCACACGATTCCTGCCCGCGACCAAGTCGATCCCCAAAGAGATGCTGTGCCTGGTGGACAAGCCTCTGATCCAGTATGGGGTGGAGGAGGCTGTGGCGGCGGGCTGCACCGAGATCATCATCGTCACCGGGCGCGACAAGGCGGCGATGGAGGACCACTTCGACTCCAGCCCGGAGTTGGAGGCCGCGCTGGCGGCCAAGGGCAAACAAGCGCTGCTGGATGCGGTGCGGTCCGTCTCTAAGCTGGCGCGGATCGTCTACACGCGGCAGGCCGAACCGCTGGGCCTGGGCCACGCCATCCTGATGACCAGGGAGATCGTGGGCGAGGAACCCTTCTGCGTGCTGCTGCCGGATGACATCATCGACGCGCGAGTTCCGTGCTTGAAGCAGATGGTAGAGGCGTTTGAGGAGACCCAGGCAAGCATCCTGGCGTCGGAGGCGATCGAGGGCCCCGCGATCTCCAACTACGGCTGCCTGGACTGCACTCCGGTGACGGCCAACTCACGGCTGATGGCGGTGAAGGGGATGGTAGAGAAGCCGAAGTTCGAGGAGGCGCCGTCGGCCAACGCCATCACGGGACGATATATTCTGACTCCGCGCATCTTCCAGATGCTCGAGGGCGTGAAGCCGGGCGCGGGCGGAGAGTTGCAGTTGACCGACGCGATCCATGCGCTGCTCGCCTACGAGAAGGTGTATGGGTACCGTTTCGAAGGCAAGCGCCATGACGCGGGAGACAAGCTGGGTTTCCTGAAGGCGACCGTGGAGCTGGCGCTCAAGCGCGAGGACCTGGGGCCGGCCTTCCGCGAGTGGCTGAAGAACGTTCCACTGTAGCAGGGCGGGCTGGAACTTATATCGCAGTTTCTGCATCTCAACATGAGCACCAGATCCTGGCGCGATACTCAGCACTTCTGGAGACGAGATGGCAAAGAAGAAGACAAGCGCAAGCAAGGAAAAGCTCACCCGCAAACGGCTGATCGAACTGCTGAACGAAGACCTGGCCCGTGAGTTTCAGGCCATCATCGGCTATGTCAACTACTCGCAGGTGTTGAAGGGAGCGGCCTATATGAACATTGCCGCCGAGCTTGCCGTGCATGCCGGCGAGGAGCTGGCCCACGCCATCATCCTCTCCAACCAGATCGACTACCTGGGCGGAATGCCGACGACGGTTCCCAAGCCGGTGAAGACTTCGCAGAAGGCCGAGGAGATGTTGCGCTTCGACCTGGACAACGAAAACGCCACGATTCGCAACTACCGCCGCCGGATCAAGCAGTGCGACGAACTGGGCGAGTTCGCCACCGCGGAACATATTCGCGAGATCCTGATGCAGGAGCAAGACCATCAGATTGCGCTGGCCACGGCGCTTGGCATCGATGTGCCGGACGTGGGCATCGCGGCCTGAGACTGGATGGAATCGGTGAGGAAGGCTGGCCAGCGCGGGTGCCCACGGTCGTGGGTAATTGCGAACCGCTTGACAGGCGCACGCGTTCTCCGTAGACCTTGAGAAGATGTTCCTTTCTATCCCCTATTGAGGCCCGGAAACCATGAATCGAGCTCTTCGTTGCTGTATGCCCGTGTTCTGCGCAGGTCTTGTCCTTCTTCTTTCCGCATCCGCGCAGACCGCACCGGCAGCGCCCGCCGCACAGGCAGTGCCCGCCGCACCTGGCGCGCCCGGCACGCAGAACGCGCCGGCATTCAAAAACCTGAAGGTGTTGCCTGACAACATCTCTCGCGACGACCTGCGCAAGCTGATGCGCCAGTTCACGGGCGATCTCGGGGTCCAGTGCGAATTCTGTCACGCCGCCGCGGACCCGGTCACCAAGCGCGAGGACAGGGCCTCCGACGCCAACCCGACGAAGGAGACGGCGCGGTACATGATCCAGATGACCGGCGACCTGAACGACCGGTACATCGCGGAGATGCCCGACCGCCGTTACGCCGACCCCATCACCTGCGGCACCTGTCATCGCGGCGAGAAGCATCCGTCCGTCTATGTCGCGCCGCCACGGCAAGAGGGCAACCGCCCGCCTGGAGCACAGCCGGGCACAGCACCATCTGCGAATGCGACCCCTGGGGCACTGCCTGCCGCGGCAGCGCCTCCAGCAAAATAACATGCATTACTGGGTAGAGCCGGTGAGGAAGGTCTGCTCGGCGCGTGCACCGATGACGCGGTAAAGCGCGAACTGGCGGGAGTTCTGGGCGCGCAGCTCGAAGAGCAGGCTTGCGCGATTGGAGGCTTCGGCGTCTACAACGTCCACCAGCTTCATGCGCGGCGTACGGTCCAGGTGGGTGGCGTCGGTGACATTCTTGATGGCAATCTGCGGCTCTCCGTTGCTGTCGACCTGCGCCACCAGGGTGATAAAGCGAAGCGTGGGGCCGAGGCCATCGGTGTGTGCGGAGTAGATGTAGGTGGGCGCGCCGCCGTAGCTGAGCGTGTAGCCCATCAGTTGCTCCTCGAACAGCGGCTCGGGCGGTGGGGGTGGTGGCGGCGTCTGCGGAGACACAGCGAGCGTCTGTTTACCTGTGGTCTTGCGCGGAGTTGGCGACGTACGCGCGACGGGCGTAGGAGCAGGGTTGGCGGCCGGCGCATTGGCGGCCTCGTAGACGGCAAGCTGCGCGCGCGCCACGGCCTGCAACTTGGCAAGAATTGCCTGGTGTTCGGCCTCGTCCTGCCAGGCGCGGGAGAAGTCGTGCGATGTACGGTTCGTTGCGTCGGACACGGCGACCAACTGATGCAGGTCCTGGTCGCCGGGAAGGCCAGCGAGCTTGGGAATGTCCGCGTCGGTGAGCGCAGCGGCGGGTTTGCCGCGATGCAGCAGAGGCCGATTGGGATCGTCGTTCAGCGAGGCGACGGCGTCGTCACTGCCGGGCTGGCCAGCGCTGCTCTTATCGGCGTCCAGCGGGCTGTGCCGGCGCAGGGTTGGACGGTCGGGGTCGTTGGCGGGCGTATCGCTGGAATTCGACGAGGTGGTCTGGCCGGAGGTGCTGGAGCGGTGCAGTGTGGGGCGATTGGGATCGTCGGCCGGAGTGTCGGAGGGCGCGGACGTTCCTGCCGTGGGGGTTGCCGCGTCGCCGGAACCGGGGGTTGCGGAGCGCGCGGAGAAGTGAGGACGGTCGTCGTCCTCGTCAAAGACGTTGATGACGCCGGGCGTCTTGGAGGGCTTCAGGGTCGAGACCTTCGGTGGGGCCGGAGGGACGAACTTGCCGTAGCCAAACCAGCCGTCATCGTATGTGGTGGCGGCCGTCGCTGGGGCAACCAGGTGGCGGGCGAAGGCCAGGTCGAGCGTGCCCAGCGCAACGCCGGCACGGTCAATCTCGTAGACATTGCCGGTATCGAGGGCGAAGGGAACGGGGCGGGCGAGGTAGACGCCGGCGTCTTGGAATTTACCGTCGATGAAGAGCGAGACCGGGATGAGCCGGCTTGCAGTGGGCTTGGCCATGTCCCCGGTCCACTCATAGACGGCGACCGAGCGGAGGACCTTCTCCGCTGCAGCGACCTTGTGGGTCTGGGCAGGCAGGGGCGCCACAGCCGGAACGCACAGCAGCAGCCCGCCCATCATTCGGGCCAGGGGGCGTGGGCGGCGCTGGGTGCGAGATTGGCTCATGCTCTGTTCCTGCTCAAATTAGACGCGAACACAATGCCCGGCGTCTCATCCCAGAGTATCTTGAGCGGACGCCGGCGCGCTTGCAGACCCGGTTCATGGCCATGGAATTGCGAGAGATGCACTACCATCGACAGAGTGAATACAACATCCTCTTCCGGCAACGGCGCGGCGCATGGCGCAGACAGACCGCCCATTCTTCGGGTCGAGGATCTGTCGATTGGATTCGGCGGGCGCGAAGCGGTGCATGGGATATCGTTTGATATTGCCGCCGGCCAGACGCTGGGTGTGGTGGGCGAGTCGGGTTCCGGCAAGTCGGCGACCGCGCTGGCGGCGATGCGGCTGCTGCCGGCCCAGGCGAGCGTCTCGGGGAGGATTCTGTTTACGGCAAGTGCAAGTACAACAGTAGATTCCTCCGCTACGCTACGGAATGACAAACAAACGACAATGGCAGGTGCAACGACAACGACGGTGGATCTACTGGCTCTGTCCGAAGAGGAGATGCGGCGTCTGCGCGGCAGCGACGTGACCATGATCTTTCAGGAGCCGATGACAGCACTGAACCCGGTGATGCGGGTGGGCGCGCAGATTGCCGAAGCGGTGCGCGCGCACCGGCCAGAGCTTTCGTCGAAGGACATCGACGGTTTAGTGCTCGATGCGATGCGGGAGGTGGCGTTGCCGGAGCCGGAGCGGCGAGCGCGCGATTACCCACACCAGTTCTCGGGCGGGCAGAGGCAGAGGATTCTGATAGCGATGGCGATAGTGAACCGGCCTCGGCTGCTGATCGCCGACGAGCCGACGACGGCGCTCGATGTCACCGTGCAGGCGCAGATCCTGGCCCTGCTGAAGGAGCTGCGCCGGGCGCATGGCCTTTCCATGCTGTTTATCTCGCACGATCTTGCCGTAGTAGCGCAGGTATGCGACCAGCCGGGCGATCGCGTAGCGGTGATGCAGCAAGGGTGCATTGTGGAGCAGGCCAGCACGAGCGATCTCTACTCCAACCCGCGGCACGCGTACACGCGGCGGTTGCTGGCGTCGGCGCCGACCATGGCGACGGATAGGACAAGGCCGCTGGCCTGGCTGGCGAAGCAAGACTGAGAGTCCGTTACGATAAACTGAGGATTCGTGCGTTATCGCGCGATTCGATCTCCTCTATGCGCGCTCTTGTTCTCTCCGACATACACGGAAACCTGGAGGCCCTGACTGCGGTGCTGGACGCGGCGGGCGAGTGGGACGAGCTATGGAACCTGGGCGATATGGTGGGCTACGGGGCCAGCCCGAACCAGGTTGTGGAGGTGATCCGGCAGCTGGCGACGATGACGGTGCGAGGCAATCACGACCGCATATGCTGTGGGCTGACATCGACGCGGAACTTCAATCCGTTGGCGAGGGCTTCGGCGAAGTGGACGATGCGGGAGTTGAGCGCGGAGAACCTGGAGTGGCTGCGCGGGCTGCCGCAGGGGCCGCTGCAGCCGGAGCGCGGGGACAGCAGATGAAGTGCGCGTGACCCTGGCGCATGGCTCGCCCCTGAACGAGGACCACTATATCCAGAACATGCGCGACGCGTGGGCCCCGCTACAGCAGATGGCGACATCGATTGCGTTTGTGGGGCACACCCACATCCAGTGCGGGTTTGCCCAGAAGGAGCACGACTGGCAAGATCTGCGACCGCTCTACCTGAGCCGCGCAGGCAGCGTGATGTGGAGACTGCCGATTGCCGCCGAAATGCGCTACCTGATCAATCCTGGGGCGGTGGGGCAGCCGCGCGATACCGACTGGCGTGCGGCGTTTGCGATCTACGACAGCTTGGCGCGCGAGGTGGTCTACCACCGCGTGCCCTATGACCTGGACGCGGCGCAGGAGCGGGTGCTGCTGGCGGGGCTGCCCAAGCATCTGGCGGCGCGCCTAAGGGAAGGGCGCTGAGGGGGAGTAAGCGGCACGGTATCCGGCATGATACCCGAAGTGGGAGATGGCGGAAGATGCGGTATCGGCTATGATCGGCTAACGGGCCTTGGCTATACAAGGGGGATTGGCGCGCATGGTGTCTCAATCGCTAATGAATTATATGGGTTATCTGGAAATCGCTATCTGCCTGGCTGCCTTATGCTTCCTCACGGTCAAGAGGCAGTGGAGAGATTACTGGGCGACAGGGTCGTTTCTGGCGGTGCGAGCAGTTGCGGACAGCATCCTGACTCTGCTCTGGCATTCCATCTATGGACAGGACCATCACAAGAACCATCACACCGCTTATCTGGCTTATTTCTATATCTATTGGACAACTTTTGCGATTGAGTCCTTGCTCGCGCTGTCGATCGTCTACAGCATCTACCGGCTTACCATGAAACCGCTGAAGGGGTTACAGCGGTTCGGGTCGATCGTCTTCTGCGTGGTGGCCGGTATTACCGTTGTAGCGACCGTGGGGTGGACATTCGCCTCGTATAGCATGGGCCCAAGATTTTTTATTGCTGCGACCTCATATCTGCAGCGGAACCAGAGCCTGCTCACGCTTTGCATGCTGCTGGTCGTCTTCTGCGCGATGCGTCCTACGGGAATCTCGGGCGGCAGCAAGATCTTTGGCGTTGGCCTCGGTTTGGGTGTGTTGGCGGCATGCGACCTGGTGCGGACTTGGTGGCTTGCGGCCCATCTCAATATGTACAGGACTTACAGCGCGATCAATGGCGTCGTGATCTGCGCGATTCTTCTCCTATGGACGGCGTACTTTGCGCTGCCGGAGCCGGAGCGCCGGGAGATCGATGTCAGATCGCCGCTGCTGCGTTGGAACCGCATGCTCCTGAACCGAGCTAGTAGCTAGTCGCAACCGTTTGCCGACTCAGGCGGTGGATGCGCTGCTCTGTTCTTCGAGTGTCGAAGCGAGGGAATCCCACTCGGCGAGTAGGGCAGTGCGTTGCTCGCGCAGTTCGTCCAGCGTGGCGGCTGTTCTCTGCGACTCTTCCGCGGAGATGTAGTGGCCGAGACTCTGCTCGGTGGCTTCGATGCGGGAGTCGATGGCGACGAGTTCCTGCTCGATGGCTGTGAGGCGGTCTTCGATCTGCTTGAGTTTGATGGGATTGAGGCGCTTGGCGGCCGGTTTCGTATTTGGCGCATCGTGGCTCGAATCCCACATCTCAGAATCGAGATGTGGGGCACCCGGCTGAGTGGCAGGTTCGATGGCAGCGGGGATGGGCTTAGAGAATCTGTGAGCGAGACTGCGACTTTCTCCGGGCCGCCGGATTTGCGCCACAGGTAGTCCTCGTAGTTGCCGGGGTAGATGTGGACGCGGTGGTCTTCGACCTCGAAGACGCGCGTGGCCAGGCCGTCGATGAAGTAGCGGTCGTGGGAGACGAAGAGCACCGTGCCGGTGAAGTTGGCGATGGCTTCGAGCAGTACATCTTTGGCGCGCAGGTCGAGGTGGTTGGTGGGCTCGTCGAGCAGGAGCATGTTGGCGGGCGATACCAGCATCTTGGCCATGGCGTAGCGGTTGCGCTCGCCGCCGGAGAGGACGCCGAGCGGCTTGAATACGTCGTCGCCGGAGAACATGAAGCAGCCGAGCAGCGAGCGCAGTTCGACGACGGGGACCTTGGGCGCGATGCCGCCGATGTCGTCGAGCATGCTGCGCCGGGGTCGAGCACCTTGTACTGGTCCTGCGCAAAGTAGTCGGCGAGGACGTTGTGGCCGAGCTTGATCTTGCCGCTGGTGGGCGGTTCCAGGCCGCTGAGCATGCGGATCAGGGTGGATTTGCCCGCGCCGTTGGCGCCGACCAGCGCGATGCGGTCGCCGCGGTCGATCTGGAAGCTGACGTCCTGGAGGACATGCTTCACTCCGGCCGGTCCGCCATCGACGGGCGGCATAGGATAGTTCTTCGACAGGTGCGAGACCTCGATGACCGTGCGGCCGGAGGCGGGCGGCTGCGGAATGGTGAAGTGGATGGTGGCCTCTTCTTCCGGCACCTCGATGCGCTCGATCTTGTCCAGCTCCTTGATGCGCGACTGCACCTGCTTGGCCTTGGTGGCCTGGTAGCGGAAGCGGTTGATGAAGGCTTCCAGCGCGTCGATGCGGTCGCGCTGGTTCTTGTAGGCGGACATCAACTGGGTGCGGCGCTCTTCTTTCTGCAGCAGGTATTTTTCGTAGTTGCCGTGGTAGGTGTGCAGCCGCTTGTTCCAGATCTCGATGGTCTTGTTGACGGTGACATCGAGGAAGTAGCGGTCGTGCGAGATGAGGATGTAGGCGTTGGGATAGTCGTGCAGGTAGTTCTTCGAGCCAGTTGCGGGTCTCGAGGTCGAGATGGTTGGTGGGCTCGTCGAGCAGCAGCAGGCTGGGTTTTTGCAGCAGCAGCTTGGCCAGGGCGATGCGCATCTGCCAGCCGCCGGAGAACTCTTCGGTCTTGCGCTCCCAGTCTTCTTTGGTGAAGCCGAGGCCGCCGAGCACGGCGCCGACCTGCGAGTCGAGGGTGTAGATGTCGTGGACGTGCAGGTGGTCGGCGATGTCGGAGTAGCGGTCGGCGGCGGCGCAGGTACTCGCGGGAGTCGGGGTCGGCGGTGGAGAGGGTGTGGGTGATCTCTTCGGCCTCGCGCTCCAGGGCGTGCAGGTGGTCGAAGACGGAGAGGCACTCGGCGAAGACGGTCTTGCCGCGGAGGGCGAGGCCGTCCTGCGGGAGGTAGCCGATGGTCATGCCCTTGACGCGCGTGAGCTGCGCCGTAGTCGAGGGTCTCGAGGCCGGCGAGGATTTTCAGCAGGGTGGATTTGCCGGTGCCGTTGCCGCCGACCAGGCCGGTGCGCTCGTCCGGCGTGATGAGCCAGTTGGCGTCTTCAAAGAGGAGTTTGGGGCCGAACCGTTTGCCGGCGGCGGAGAGTTGAAGCATCGTCTTCTATTTTCTCATTACTGAAAAGTTTATTTTTTCGATGGCAAACGCGCGCAGGTTGGGGAGGTCAATGCGCAGCGCGCTATAGAAACCGGCATCCGGCTCTGCTAAGGTCAACTGGAGAGTCCGATGGCATTCGAAGCCCATGTATCTTCCGATGGATTGGCTGCGCCGCCCAGTGCGACGCCTCCTCCACCGCCTGCGGAAGCCGTACCCCAGCAGGCCGCACCGGAACCGGAAAAAGGCGCGGTCGCCCCCATCTGGCTGCAGCGGACGTCGCTGTTTGTGCTGGTGCTGTTCTGCGTCTACCTTGGCGTGCTAGTGACGATTCTGCCCTGGTGGAGCAAGATATGGGACCATAACCTCTACATCCAGTCGCGTCCTGCCCTGGCGGCGGTTCTGCGCAACGGGGCGGTGCGCGGACTCATCTCCGGCGTGGGGTTGCTGGATATATGGATTGGCGTCTCGGAGGCGATCCACTACCGCGATCACCGCTGAGTGAGAGCGCTTGCTCGAAGCCGGACGCCGTAAGGCTTAGCGCAGAAGGAGACGAAGAGACGATGGCCCGAAAAGATCCTGAACCGCTTGCTGCCGCGCCGTTGGCGTATGAGAACGCGGATTTCCTGAACTCGCCCGACGCCCGCATGTTGCGCATCATGGCCGAGTACTACGAGCCGATGACGCGCTTCCGGCGCGAGCGCATCCAGGACACGGTGGTCTTCTTCGGATCGGCGCGATTCCGCGCGCTGGATGTGGCCAGCCATGAGCTGGAGCTGCTGGCGAACACCGGTTCCACGACTCCCGCGCCCGCCGACCAGCAACCCGCCCGTCCCGACGAGATGAAGCGCGGCGAGGCCTCGGAGCAGAGGCAGCGCCTGGCCCAGGCCGCCGTGGAGATGTCGCGCTACTACGAGGACGCACGCACGCTGGCTGGGCTGGTGTCGCGCTGGGCCATGACGCTGCCCGGCCGCAGGCGGCGCTATGTGATTACCTCCGGCGGAGGCCCAGGAATCATGGAGGCGGCCAATCGCGGGGCCTACGAGGTGGGCGCACGGACCATCGGCCTCAACATCAAACTGCCCTTCGAGCAGGTGCCCAACCCCTACATCACGCCCGACCTGAACTTCGAGTTCCACTACTTTTTCATGCGCAAGTTCTGGTTCGCGTATCTGGCCAAGGCACTGGTGGTCTTTCCCGGCGGATTCGGCACCATGGACGAGATGTTCGAGCTGCTCACCCTGGCGCAGACACAGAAGCTGGACAAACAGATCACCGTCGTCGTTTACGGATCGAGCTACTGGAAGAGTGTGCTCAACCTGGAGGTATTCGCGGAGAAGGGCGCCATCGCGTGGAAAGACCTCGAACTCTTCCAGTTCGCCGACACGCCGCAGCAGGCATTCGAGATATTGAAGGCGGGCCTGACCGTCGACCTGGAGCACGAGGCCGCCTTTGAGCGCGAACACGCGCTGCCGGGTGTTGGCGTGCCGGAGACTCCCGCGCCCACCGCGCAGGAACTGCTGGGGCCAGACATCGCAAAGACGCGCTAGCTGCTTTGCGACGGACGTGTCCTGTTCGTATTATCACTGCCATGGATTGGAGCAGGCCCTATGGATGCAGCACAATTCAAGAAGTCGCTTGCAGATGCCAAGCCGCCGACCGGTCTGTCGGCTGCGGTAGAGGCGCTGTGGTGGGATGCCAAGGGAGACTGGAAGCGAGCGCATGAACTGGTGAATGAACTGGAATCCCCCGACGCAATGGCTGTGCATGCCTATCTGCATCGCAAGGAAGGTGAGTTGTGGAACGCCGAGTACTGGTACAAGCGCTCAGGCGACGACTTTCGCCGGCTGGAGCTGGACGATGAGTGGGCTGAATTGGTGGATGGGCTGGTTGGATAAGGGTAAGTCATTTATAGATTCCCGATATGGCGATGGAAGTGAAAGGAGAGAAACGATGAATGCTCAAAATCTAACAATTGCATTTACGGTCGACCAGACTCCAGAAGAGGTGTTTGCGGCTGTCAACAATGTTCGCGGGTGGTGGTCGGGAGAGATTGATGGCCGTACCGACAAACTCGGGGAGGAGTGGACGTATCGCTACAAAGACGTTCACCGCACCACCCAGAAGATCACGGAGTTGGTGCCCGACAAGAAAGTCGCATGGCATGTGACGGATGCCCAGCTCAACTTTGTCAAAGACAAGACCGAGTGGAATGGCACGGACATTGTGTTTGAAATCACACCCAAGGACGGCAAGACCGAGCTCCGCTTTACCCATGTTGGCCTAATTCCGGCCTTCGAGTGCTACGACGGCTGCTCCGGCGCATGGGGTTTTTATATCAACAACAGTTTGCGCAACCTGATTACAAAGGGGAAAGGGGAGCCCAATCCGAAGGAGTAGGAGTCGAACCTACTAAAGTGCCTGTCGGCATAGGTATTTACAGGTGCCCAATTTGGTTCGGCTTCTCGCACAATTATTGGTGCAGTCACACTCTCGTCACATGACTTCGCAAGACTGGAGGTGCAGGGAGTTGATCCAGAACCGGAGGCTCGACTGTGGTCCAGAGCGTTTCCTATCTATGGCGCGAGCCCAAGGCCGCCGATGGCTTCACCGCCGGGGTGTCGCTGCACAGTCACACCAACCAGTCCAAGGAGACGCTGGACTTTATCGCCGAGCTCTCCACCGACTGGGGCGTGCTGCAGCCGCTGATGCGCTGGGCCGAGCGCCGCTGCCTGCGCACTACGGGCATACGGCCGGACTATGCACGCAGCTACTGGACCCCTCCGCTGACCCCACGGCTTGCTTTCGACCTGGAGCGGCAGCAGATTGAAGAGAAACTACAGCTGCCGGCGATGGTCTCGCTCACCGATCACGACGATATTCAGGCGCCCATGCTGCTTCGTTCCCTGGCATCTGCGCGGCAGATTCCCGTCTCCCTGGAGTGGACGGTGCCGTACGCCGCTACTTCCTTCCACCTAGGCATCCACAACCTGCCCAGCGCCAGCGGAGCGGAATGGATGCGGCGCATGGAAGCGTTCACGGTCCTCCCTGTGGCGGAACGGCCGGTAAAGCTGCTGACTGAAATGCTCGCGGAACTGGACGAGCTGCCCGGCGTTCTCCTGGTCCTCAACCACCCGCTGTGGGACCTCTACCGTATCGGCGAGGAGAAGCACCGCATTCTGTTGAATGATTTTCTGGCTGTCCATGGGCAGTATTGCCACGCTGTCGAACTCAACGGCCTGCGCCACTGGGACGAAAACCGCGAGGTTGTCAAACTGGCAGCGCAGTGGAACCAGTTGCTGATCAGCGGAGGCGACCGGCACGGCATTGAGCCCAACGCCAACCTCAACCTGACGCGGGCCTCCAGCTTCACCGAGTTTGTCCACGAGGTGCGCAACGAACGGCAGAGCCATGTGCTCTTCATGCCGCAGTATGCCGAGCCGTGGAAGCAGCGTATTCTGAACTCGACGCTGGCCGCCATCCGCAACTACCCCGACTTTCCCGAGGGATCGCGTCACTGGGACGAGCGCGTCTACCATCCAGACGCGGAGGGGAATTCGCGACAGCTCTCCGAGCTTTGGCGCAGAGGCCGCGCTCCGGTCTACTTGCGCGCGGTACTGGCTTTCGTTCGCCTGCTGGGCGCCGCTCCGGTCTCCAGCGGCCTGCGTCTGGCCTGGAACGACGCCAGCGCCATGCGCTCCGCCATGGCCGAGCGCGAAGCATAGCTGCACGCCGCGGATGCAATGAAATCCGCGCGCTGCGATTCAAACTCACCTGCCAGTTGAAGCCATCCTCGTCTTTCACTACTCTTGGGAGACGATGACGCCTCGCCCCATCCCGCGTACCCTCGCGCTTTTACTGGTTACGCTGATTGTTGGACTAATGGTGCGCATGGCGCCTCTGGGGCTGCCGCCCTTCATCGTCAAATACGGTGGATCGATGCTGTGGGCCTTGATGATTTACTGGATCGTCTCTGCCCTGTTTGCACGCTGGCGTCTGCCGAGTGTCGCGTCGATCTCTGGGGCGATTGCCGCCGCCGTGGAGTTCCTCAAGCTCTACCATGCACCCTGGCTGGATGCCTTCCGCCTCACTCTGCCCGGCATTCTTGTGCTGGGCCGCCACTTCTCGCTGTGGGACATCCTCGCCTACTGGATTGCCATCGCTCTGGGGGCCTATGTCGATGGGATGCTTCGTCCTGTGGAACGCTAGTTCGCGGGAGGGTTTGCGCTGTCGGCCCAGTAGCCGTTGCGTGCGGCGACCTTGAGTCCCGCGTAGCGGGGTGCGCGCAGCTCGATTGCGTGGAAGCCCGTGTGCGGCGACTGCGCCTGGAAGCTGAGGACATAGCGGTTGGGGATGTGATTGGAGATGGTCAGCAGGCTGTGTTCCAGGCCCTTCTGGTTACCCAGCTTGAAGTACTCGCCGCCTGTGAGGTGGGCGACGGTCTCTGGAATGTTCTTCTGCATTCCGTCGAAGAGGGCGATCACAACGGCCTTGGCGATGCCCAACGGAGGGGCCAGCAGGCTCAGACAACCGAAGGCCTGTTCGGCGGGGTTTTCTTTTAGGTTGACGTTCGGATCGTTGGGATCGCGGCTCATGCAGCCATGCGCCGGACCGGGGGTCGAGTCGCTGAGGGCCTTGGCGGACCCGGTCTTCAACTCGTCCCTGCCGGTGGAGAAGCCGAAGCTGTAGATGACGGTGTTGGTGTCGCTGATCGCGCGCAGCGCTTCGTCCAGCCGCAGCTTGCTGCCGTGGTCGTTGCTTTCGCTCAGCAGCAGGATGGCGCGGCGATACTCCGGGGGTTGCTTGCGCAGCAGGTCGACGGAGAAGCCGAGCGAGTCGAGGATGGCGGCCCCATCGTCTCCATTGTCGTCGTCGATGAGCGCGTGAATGGCGTGCGCGGCGGAGTCCAGGTCGGGAGTGAAGTCCTGCACCAGGACAGGCGAGCTGTCGAAGCCGACGACGGCGACTTTGTGAGGGACGTTGCCCACGACAGAGCTGAGCATGGGAGCCAGCGTGCCGTACTTCTCCAGTTGGTTGGCGCCCGCGCCTCCGCCTTCCAGGTCGATGACCAGCGCCAGGGGTTCGCCGCCGGTGTCCTGCTCCAGCGTGAGCTTCTGCGGGACTCCGTCGTCGGTCAGCACGAAGTCATTGGCCTTGAGGGTGTAGACCAGCTCTCCGGCTTTGTTGCGCACCAGGGCGGGAACCAGAACCAGGGTGGAGCGAGCGGTGAGGGTCGATGCTTGCGCGGGAGATGGTTCCGGCGTTGATGCGGTATCGATGGACGGCGTCTGCGCGGGGGCAGAGCTCGCCGGAATTGCCCAAAGGATGCAGCTGAGCGCGAATGCTACAGTGCGCCTCATGATTCAGTCCCTCAGCACCAGTGTATCCGCGATGGAGGGCTGTTTCACGGTGCCACGTTGTCTAAGGGAGCGGCAGCCAGAAGAATCCGATGGGAGCGAGTGCCACATGCTGAGAGTCGTCGCTGGGCGCATCCAGGCTGGAACGCTTCTTGCTATCGGGGGTCAGGCTGAGGGTCTGCTCCTTCTTGTCGCGCATCACCACAACTGTCAGGGGCCGTCCGTGACTGTTCTTGATCGCCTTATCCCAGTCGGCAGAGTTGGCCACTGCCTTCTCGTTGGCCCGCATCACCACGTCGCCAGCGCGCATTCCCGCCACTGCCGCGGGAGAGTTGGCTTCCACGCTGCGCACCAGCAGGCCGCCGCCGGGCACGCCGAAGAAGTCGGCCAATTGCGCGCTCATCGTCTCCAGCATTGCGCCGGTGTAGGAGGGGTTCATCAGCGTGGGACCCACAAAGCTGTTGCTGCCGCGCACGGCTGGCGCAGGTATAGCCGGCCCGGGGAAGTAGTCGCCGCCGGTGTTATCGGGCAGCGGCTCTGGGACGGTAAGGTGCTGTTCCCATGCCTGGCGTTCGACCTCTTCGCGATTGGCGGTCTGCGTGGTAACGCTCATCTGCTGTCCATCGCGACTGACGATAAGCGTGAGCTGCATGCCAGGAGAAGACTCGCGCAGCATCCGGCGTAGCTGGTCTTCTCCGACGATGGCCTGGCCGTTCACGCGCAGGATGACGTCGTGTTCGCGCAGGCCCACCTTGCCGGCCGGAGCATCGTGGTCCACCAGGACGATCTCCGCGCCGCGCGCCTCCTTCAGCTTCAGCGCGGTCAATTGGTCCTCGGTCACATCACGCACATCCACGCCCAGATAGCCCTGCCCTGCACGCGCGGCAGGCGCTCCGCTGAGGAAGAAGAGCGTAACCCTGGTTGCATCGGGGCCGCTGGCACGCGCGCACTGGGTCGCGGTGGCCGTAGCCGCCAGCAGAACCAGTCCGTATTGCAATGCCTTCTTCATCGCTTCAACCCCTCTCAGCAGTGACCAATCTTTCCCTTCACATTTTCCTCAGGGGCTAAAGCCCCTTTGATGTTGCGGCACTTTCGGACGGGCTTCAGAGGATGCTGAAAAAGTCGATATCTCGTCTTGAATCTGCCCTCAGAGGCTAAAGCCGCATTGCAAATAAAGCATCTTACGGCACGGCTGAAGCCGTGCCCTTAATAAAAACAGGGTTTTTCAGCACCCTCTTTAGCCCGTCCCTATCAAAGCGCTCTGATTGATTCAAGCTCACCTCGCGATTACTGTATGTCCGCGGTGCCCGCCAGTGCGTGCGTGCTGACGGTGCGGATGTATGGATTCACATCCGTAGTGGAGACCGTGCGCATCACCTTACGCACACTTGAATCCGACTCCACCGGCTGCAGCAGGCCGATGGCGCGCGTCCGCACATCCGGGCTGGAGTCGTGCATCAGGGCTTCCAGTACCGCGTCGCGCACCCGACGGTCCTGGGCGACATACGGCTGCAATCCATCCAGCGCGTTCAGCCGCACGGCGGCGCTCTTGTCGTAGCGCAGGCTCACCAGCAGCGCGCTGCGTATGCCTCCACCGTCCGGATCGCCGACACACTGTTGTCCGTTACGGCACTCGTTGGCCAGCAGCGCAACAGAGTCTGTACGCACTGAGTTGGTCGCCGGAGCCTTGGTTGCGATCATTAGAAGCTGGCGGATCTGCGGGTCGTCCAGCGAGCCCTGCACCGTCTCCGGAACTACGCGGTTGTAAGTCACCTGCACAATCTGCGAGTTGGGTGTGGGCACAATTCCGCTGACGTTTGCAATGGTGCCGTTCGTCGTGTTGCTCAGCACCACCGGAGACGGCAGCCTGGGCTGGCGCGCCACCTGATAACGGTTGGTGAAGTTGCCCACCAGAAAGCCCACGCCAACCAGCAGCGTCATCAGCGCCGGTGCGCCCTGCATGTGGCCCAGCCAGCCAAATAGATTGCTGCGCAGGCGGGTCAACAAGCCATGCGGAGGAATGGTGTCCAACGCCTCGTCCAGCCTCATGCGCGCGCTCGCCAGAAGGTTCGGCGAAGGATCGACCAGGGGATGGCACGCCAGCGCCTCATGCATCGCAAGCTGCGCCTTCAGTTCGCGACTGCACGCCTCGCAACCGGCCAGATGCTCCTCCAGCGAGGCCATCTGTTCATCCGGCAGCTCGCCGTAGGTGACAAGAACGATATTTTGCTGCGCTTTTTCGCACTTCATTGCTCTACCTCAACCGGCCTCTAGGAACTGCCTCTGCAAAATGCCTTCTTCGGGTCTATGCCGTCCGCCCGTCCGTGGTGCCTGGTTCAGATTCCCCCCGGGGCTAAAGCCCCGTTTCAACCTGCATCTGTTGCGGCGGGACTAAAGTCCCGCCCTATCAAAGCCTCAGCCCATTCAGAACTTCTCGTGTTGACTTCTATCAGCAACCAATATCCGGCAACTCACAACCTGCAACTCACAACTAACTTCTCAACTCCGCCAGCTCTGCCCGCAGCTTGCGCGTGGCGCGGAAGAGCGTGTTCTTCGCCGTCTCCTCGGTGGTGCTCAGCATCTCGCCGATGGTGCGCAGCTTCAATCCCTGGTAGTGCTTCAGCTCGAAGACCGCACGCTCGCGCGGCGTCAGCTTGTCAAGCGCCTGGTGGATGCAGTGGCCCATGCGCTTGCGGTCGAGCTCGCGCGCCGGATTGGCCATGGCGCGGGTGTCCGTGATGTTCGACAGCAGGTCCATCTCGTCGCCGCGTGCGTCCAGCACCGTGGCCGGGTCCTCGCGGCGGCTCTTGCGGCGGCGCAGGTGGTCCAGGCAAAGATTGGTCACAATCCTATACAGCCATGTATAGAACGAGCACTCGAAGCGGAAGTTCCCCAGATGGCGATACGCCTTCAGAAACGCTTCCTGGTGTACGTCCTGCGCGTCCTGCTCGTTGCTCAGCATGTGCAGTGCAAGCCGCAGGACGGGCTGGTCGTAACGCCGCACCAGCGAGTCGAAGGCGCTGCGGTCTCCGCGTTGGGCCTCGCGGATCAGGTCGTCGTCCTCGGTGCGCTGCAGGGCGCGCGCGTCCAGTTGCGCTTGCGTCAGCTTGCCGCCGTTCCGGTCGGTACCGGTTCCGAATTGAGCCGCAGGCTTGGCCATCGCTGGGGACGATTCTATCGCCCCACAGCGACTTGCGCCCACACGGGACGCCGCGTCCAGCAACGCGGAGAGCCGATGCGCAGGGGTGCAAGCAGACGCGCTTCGCTCGCGGCCCCCGCCAACCATTGCAGAAAGCGCCGTAGAAAGCTCTCCCTCGGTCTCCAAACCTATAGCATCTGCATGCATCGTCTCTGACTCCGGAGTCAGGAAATGGATTCACTTTAATAGACCTTCAAACCGCGAAAAGGTGAGCGAAAGACAACCAAGAACCAACACCCTATAAACTCAATCCATGTCACCAAGCCCGGCCCAGCCCAGCCTCTTTCCAGCCCCAGCCTCGAAACCAGCGACGGCCAAATGGATCTCCGCCCACTGCGATGGCGGGGCGCGCGGCAACCCCGGCCCGGCAGGTTTTGGTGCGTTGATTCAGGACGCGGACGGCGCGGTGCTGGCCGAGCTATCCGAGTTTCTGGGAATCCAGACCAACAACTTCGCGGAGTACTCCGGCCTGCTGGCCTCGCTGGACTTCGCGCTCACCCACGGCCACCGGCGGCTGCGCGTCGTCTCCGACTCGGAACTGATGGTGAAGCAGATTCAGGGGAAGTATCAGGTCAAGAGCCCCATCCTGCGCCCGCTGTTTGACCAGGCGAAGAAGAAGATCGCGCAGATGGAAGCCTTCGAGATCACCCACGCCCTGCGCCATAAAAACAAGGACGCCGACCGCCTCGCCAACCAAGCCATGGACCGCGGCATGGGGCGCGGGTGAAGTTGCACAGCGAACGCGCGGAAGTTAGTTGTAGCTGACGCGCCGGTCGCCGCGGGTGATGCGGCCGATGATGTGGAAGCGCTCGTTGGCGCGGTTGAGCACGGCCTTGGCCTTCTTCACCTCTTCGGCGCGGACCACCACAATCATGCCGATGCCCATGTTGAAGGTGCGCATCATCTCGTCCTGCTCCACGTTGCCCAGGTGTTGCAGATGCTCGAAGAGCGGCGGCACGGTCCAGCTTGCCAGATCGACCACCGCGGCTGTTCCGCGGGGCAGAATGCGAGGCAGGTTGTCCGTAATGCCCCCGCCGGTGATGTGCGCCATGCCGCGCACAATGCCTGCGGCGATCAGCTTCTTCAGTATCGCCAAATAGCTGCGGTGGGTGCGCATCAGCGCTGCACCGGTCTTGTCCTTCAGCTCGTTGACGTAGTGGTCCGCGCCGTATCCCGCCACCTCGAAGAGTAGCTTGCGCGCCAGCGAGTAGCCGTTGGTGTGCAGGCCGTTGGAGGGCAGCCCGATCAGCACATCGCCTGATTCGATTGTCTCCCCGGTGATCACGTCGGGGCGGTTGACGCAGCCCACGATGGTGCCTGCCAGATCGTACTCGCCGTCGGCGTAAAAGCCGGGCATCTGCGCCGTCTCGCCGCCAATCAGAGCGCAGCCGTTGGCGCGGCAGGCTTCGGAGAGGCCGCGCACGACCGTCTCCACGGTGGCGCTGTCCTCGTCGCGCATGCGGCCGGTGGCCAGGTAGTCCAGGAAGAAGAGCGGTGTGGCACCCTGCACGGCGATGTCGTTGACGCAGTGGTTCACCAGGTCGGCGCCAATGGTGTGGTGGATGCCCAGCTCGAAGGCGACCTTCAGCTTGGTGCCCACGCCGTCGGTCGACGAGACCAAAACCGGCTGCGGGAACCGTTCCAGGTCCAGCGCAAACAGGCCGCCGAAGCCGCCGATCTCCGAGAGCACGTGCTTGTTGAAGGTCTTGCGCGCCAGCATCTTAATGCGCTGCTTGGAGCGGTCGCCCGAGGTGATGTCGACCCCGGCATCGTAGTAGGTGGCATGAGCTTTGGCCGCTTTGTGCGCTGCGGGAAGCGCCTCTGCGTGTGCGTTGTGGGCATCTGCATCGTGCACTGCGGGGTGCGGCGGGCCTGCGCTGGGCGTGTCAACGTGGGAGTGTTCTGCGTGGAATGGGGCGGGCGATTTGGAAGGCTCTTCAGGCACTTGGATCTCTTGAACTCTTTGCGCGAAGACAACTCAGAAGCAGCTGGTGCAAACGGACCGAGTCGCTACCTTCGGACCTGTGTATTGTCAGGCCCGAGGGCGAAGCACCAGTCTATCAGCCGCACATGAGGATAAATGCGGCAGGTCAGTCCGACCCGGAGGTAAACTCCGGTCAGATGTCGAGGCGGCGGGCGCGTTCGGCGGGAGTAGGGAGGGTGCAGCTCTCGCCGTTTGCGAACAGCCCATGACGATTGCGCGCCAGCCAGTTGTAGACGCCGTCGCGTAGCGAGCGTGGAACCAGCCGGGCGACGGCAGCAAGCAATGCCCACCCGCCGCCAAGAACGCTAAGACATCCGAGGATGGCGTCGGAGCGCAGAACGAGGCGCTCCGCGGGTTTGCCGTAGCGCAACACCAGCACCGCGGAGTTGGTCTGCAACGGATCGAGCGCGTGCCGGGCGAAGACCTCGGCGGCCAGCGGCTGTTGCTGGGTCGCAAAGAGCAGGCGCCCCAGTGGATCGTGGCGCTGCATCCAGCGCACGCAGTGCCGGCATAGGCCGCAGTCACCGTCGTAGAGCAGAACGCAAGAGCCGATGGCGGGCTGCGACCTCGTTTCCTCGTGGCTGGATTGGCTGCTGGGCACACCGCCCTCCTATACTGATTCGATGCAGTCTGAATCTGGAAAGTTCAAGCCGCTTTTGCATTCGCTCGACCTGGAACGGCGCGCGGAGGAGTACTTTCCCGGTGGCGTCAACTCGCCGGTACGCGCCTTTCGCGCGGTGGGAGGCCATCCGCCGTTTGTGGAGCGCGCCGAGGGCGCGACCCTCTTCGATGCCGATGGCAACCGCTATGTGGACCTCTTCGGTTCCTGGGGGCCGATGATCCTGGGCCACGCCTTTCCGCCTGTGGTTGCCGCGATTCGCGAGGCAGCCGGTCGCGGGGCAAGCTTTGGCGCATCCCACGCCGGTGAGGCCGCGTTAGCGGAATTAGTTCGCCGCTGCTTTCCCTCGGTGGAGAAGATGCGCTTCGTCAGCTCCGGCACGGAGGCCTGCATGTCGGCGATCCGCCTGGCGCGCGGGTTCACAGGGCGCAACTTCATCGTCAAATTCGAGGGCTGCTATCACGGCCACGCCGACGCGCTGCTGGTGAAGGCGGGCTCCGGCGTGGCCACCTTTGGCATTCCCGGCTCGGCGGGGATACCGGCGGAGACCGCCCAGCATACGCTGGCCCTGCCGTACAACAATCTGGCTGCGGTTGAGGCGGCATTCGCGGCCCATCCGCAACAGATCGCTTGTATCCTGGTCGAGCCGGTGGTGGGCAATGCGGGGACGATTCCACCTGCGCCGGGCTACCTGGAAGGGCTGCGGAGCATCGCGACGAAGCATGGCGCGTTGCTGATCCTGGACGAGGTGATGACCGGATTCCGTCTCTCGCTGGGCGGGGCGCAACGAGTGTTTGGGATTACGCCCGACCTGACGACACTGGGCAAGATACTGGGCGGAGGACTGCCCTGCGGGGCCTTCGGCGGGCGCGCCGAGGTGATGGACCAGCTCGCGCCGCTCGGCCCCGTCTATCAGGCCGGAACCCTGAGCGGAAATCCGCTGGCAATGGCCGCCGGGATTGCAACGGTCGCGTACCTCATCGAGCATGAGGCAGAGGTCTATCCGCAACTGGAACGCGTTACGAAGAGCATCGCCGATGGAGTGGCGAAGTTAGCGCGCCGGGCAGGCGTGCCGTTGACCGCCAATCAAGTCGGATCGATGTTCACCTGGTTCTTTACCGCCGGGCCGGTGACGGACTTTGTCTCAGCGAGTGCCTCCGATACAGTAGCCTTCGCGCGCTTCCACCGGCTCATGCTGGAGGCCGGAGTCTGGTTGCCGCCGAGCCAGTTTGAGGCTGCGTTTGTCAGTACGGCACACGGGGCTGTAGAGGTCGAGCAAGTCCTCGATGCTGCACGGGTCGCACTCGCGGAATAAGCCTTTCCCTCTGTCAACCGGCCAACGCGCACTCAAACATCACGACTGCGCGGCGCGCTCCAGTTCAGCGAGGTCGAGTTTCTTCATCCCCATCATGGCCTGCATCGCTTTGGGATGCTTCAGCAGTTCTGGAAGCCGCGAAGGCACAATCTGCCAGGAGAGGCCGAATTTGTCCTTGAGCCAACCGCATTGTCCCTCGCTGCCGCCGGCAGAGAGCTTCGCCCAGTACTCATCGACCTCCTGCTGCGAATCGCAGCGCACCACAAACGAGACCGATTCGTTGAACTGGAACATAGGGCCACCGTTGAGCGCGGAGAACCTCAGGCCATCGAGTTCGAAGGAAACGACAAGGACGCTGCCTTTCGGGCCCGGCGTATTCCCGTCGTTGCGCAGTTCGCCGAGGCGGCGCGAGTTCTTGAATACGGTGAGGTAGAAGCCGACTGCCTCTTCGGCGTTCCGGTCGAACCACAGAAAGGGCGTGATGCGGGGATGGTTTTGCAGATCGCTCATTGGATTCACCTCAAGGTATGGCTCATAAACATCGTCTTCGATCTACTGCAACCATGCGCGGCGCAAACAGAATGCGCATGCAGATTCTGCGTCGCTGCCCTAATCGACAAAGTGGCTTCGCTGGCTGTCGTACTCCTCCTCCGGTTCCTCTACCGGTTTCACTACTGGCTTGGGACGAGATGTGTTCTGGCGCCGATCTTCCATCTTTGTACCTGCGTGCGCGCCCGGCTGAAACAGCGCGCGAAGATAACGCCGCAGATGGTCCAAGTTCTCCCGTATCACCTTGGGACTCTGCTCTGCCTTGGCGAAGATGAAGGATCCCTGCAGCACAGCCTGCATAAAGTTGCCCACGCTCTCTGCGTTCCACGTTGCATCCTGCGCGTAGAGTTGCCGTGCAGCCTCCACGTCGCGGGTCAGTTCAACGATATGGGCAGACATGGCCAGCTCGCAGGCGGCGCGGATCTGCGGGTGGGTTGCGTAGGTCTCCTGCACCAGGGTGCCCAGAAGACAGGTGTAGTCGGCCAACTCGCCGGTAAGGATCGCCGCTCGAAAGTCTAGATAGCCCAGCAGGCGGTCCAGCGGGTCCGATGCCTGGTGGTACGGCGCGCCGGCGAAGAAGCCCTCCGTCATCGTTCGCCAATGGGCCACGGCGGCGAGCGCAAGGTCGTCCTTGCTCTTGAAGTGGTGGAAGAAGCTGCCCTTGGTGACTCCGGCCTGATGGCAGATGTCGTCGACGGCGGTAGCGGTGTAGCCCTTCGCGCGGATCAGATGCAATGCCGCATCCAGCATCCTGGTCTTCGATGTGTTCTTCGCTGGGGCCGGTGGATGCGTGCGGGAGCCGCGCATCCTTGATGATAAGTGCAATTCTTGGGCCATCATTTTCCCTTGTCTCATTTCGTACTATATGGTACGGTACCAACTAGTCGGTATGTTGTCAAGGAGATTGGGCCTAGTCTTTTCCGACAGACATGCGGCCAACTTTACCCATGGAGAAGCAAGACGATGAAGGTGCAAACGTATATTAATTTTGCGGGAAAGTGTGAGGAAGCATTCAAGTTTTATGAGACGCACCTGGGCGCGAAGGTGGTGAGCGTATTTCGCTGGAGCCAGATGCCGGATGCGGCGAAGCATACGCCGCCGGGCTTCGAGAACGCCATACTTCACGGGCGCATAGCCCTTGGCGAGACGGTGCTGATGGCAGCCGATGTCCCTGGGGCCCAGCCGATGCGCAGCGCCTACTTGTCCCTGTCGGTCGACAGCTCCGAGGAGGCAGAACGAGTCTATGCGGCGCTTGCGGAGGGCGGCGAGGTGTTTATGAAGATGGGCGAGACGTTCTTCGCCTACCGCTTTGGCCAGCTTCGCGACAAGTTCGGCGCCAACTGGATGATCATTCACGAACGCCCCATGCCGCAGGGTGCGTGAGATCATCGGCGAGCAGAGCAGGCTTCCCCTCCGCTCGCAGATAGGAAGACCCGCGGGTCCGTCTCTCAGGAGGCGGCGGCGATGCTATGGGTGGCGGCCATCGGGGCGGAGGGAAGCGAGTACTTCTTGGGGCCGCGTTTGCGGGCGACCAGGATGCGCACGCGTTCCAGCAGTTCGGCGGGCGTGCATGCACCTTTGGGCAGGAATACGTCGGCCTGCCCGGCGCGGTCGTAGGCTGTTACCGTGCCCGATACGATCAGGGCGGGCAGTTGCGGGAGCAGATTCTTGGCGCGGCGGACCAGTTCGTTGCCGTCCATCTGCGGCATCGTCAGGTCGGCGAGCAGCAGATCGAGCGAACCGGGCAACGAGCGTGCGATCACTTCGAGCGCCTCGTGTGGGTTGGTCAGTGCGATCACGCGATAACCCCTGGTTTCCAGCAGAAAGGTGCGGACGGATAGCACATGTTCGTTATCGTCGACGCAGACGATGGTCTTCTTGGGGCGCATGGGTTCTCTCTTCTGCCTGCTCCTGTCGATGACCGGCTTCAGAACCGGTCGAGCGGCACAGCCTGGCGAATTGGACCGCCATGCGCGTCTGCTGGTTTACGGACGCGCCGGCGGCTGGGTTGAGGTGGCCCGCGGTCCGGGCCCTTGTACTCGGCTCGGCGGGTTGGAGGCTGTTTCGACGTGGCAGATAGGAGGGAGAACCCTTGAAGCCATGCCCTCGCGGGCAAAGTTCTCCTCTCTGCTCCGTTAGGAGACAGCTTCCCGTCCGCCGACCGGGCTTATGCCCGGGCGACAGACCGCAGGTGCGAGAGAGAGCCTGCGGGGTGGCGGATTGCCACGCGAGTCTCCGCGAACACATGCACAGTGGATGCCGCGGGCCGAGTAAACCGAAGTGTCGTCAGACCATGTGTCGGACGACCTGTAGCCGGTTCGCCGGCGACCGATAAGCCAGGTGCGATGTGCCGGAGAGCCGCGACCGCGAGGCCGTTGGCTTCCCTCAACTAATCTGGTTGAGATGCAGTTACACTTGCTGTTTCTGGTTCGGTGATCGCTTTGCTATTGCCGGGGATGGTTACGTTCCTCAGCGCATCCTCACAGTACGGAGGGTTACCCAACTTGGCAACTGCGAACAGAAGACGAATACGGACAGGTTTTTTCCCTTGCGCATTCACCGATATTTCAAACTGCGCGTCCCTGTTGGCGATTCTCATCGTGCCTCTGTTGAAATTAAGTGCATCGCGACAGGAAAAGGCGTCCACATGCTGTAGGAATGGTGCGTCCTCCCACGCGCACATCCCAAATGCGGTCTCCATCGCGCGCTGCCTGGACGTAAATGCGGCTGGGGCGAAGCATCTCGATGCCCTGTTCGAAGACGATCGGCTGATTGCTCGCGGCAAGCCCATGGCGAACCAGATAGGCGATGGCGCAGCCGGAGGCCGAGCCGGTGGCAGGGTCCTCTCCGTTGTAGAACTGCATGCGCGCGTGCCAGTCCGCGTCACCTCTGCCGTCTGTACGGGTCGTGCAGTAGAAAAACTTCGCGTCGCTGCGCGCAAGGTACGCCTGAGCCGCCGGCTGCGGAATGGCAAGACGCGCGGCCACCTCCAGCGAACGCAGGGGAACGATGCAGAAGGCCGTCCCGGTGGAGACGGTCTGGATGGGAAGAGAAGGGTCGAGGTCGTCGATCGCGAGGCCCAGCGCCTGCGCAACGGCCGATCGATCGTGCACCTCGCCGAAGGCCGGATCGTTCTGGCGCATGGTGCCGAAGACGCCGGGACCACCCTGTTGCACGGAGAAATTTACCAGGATGGGGCCAACGCGCAGCTCGAGTGTGATGTCGCCTGCTCCGCGCAGAATGGGGTGATTGCCATAAAGCCAGCTCGCAGTGCCAAGCGTGGGATGGCCGGCGAACTCCAGCTCCTCGCGCACTGTGAAGATGCGTACCTGAACGCCCCGCTCGCGCTCCACTTCAGGCGCGCGTGGCAGGATGAAGGTGGTCTCGCTCAAGTTCATCTCGCGCGCAATCGACTGCATCTCGGCTGTGTTGAGGCCGCGCGCATCGGCAAAGACAGCCAGCCCATTGCCTTCCAGCGGCTTCTCGGCAAACACATCGACCACGGCATAGTCGTACGCTGGCTCTTCGGCTGGGGAAGTTGGAACGGATGTTGCAGGATCGGAATTTGACATGAAAGTTCCTCGAATCGTATCGTTCCATTAGACCGCAAGGGAGCGAACTGCTCCAAGCCAGCTTGGCTGGCCGCGGTACAAAGATTATCCATGACGATGACGCACAATCCGAACTCCTTGCCCGGCTGCTGCTGCTGTTGCCGGTGCAGGGCGTGGGTGTGCGTATAAGCGAATCGTAACAGGCAACTTTTCGATTCGAGCAGCGCGGGACCCACCCAGAGCCAACGAGCCGGGTGGGTTTTTCAGACTGCGCAGCAAGTTCATCCAATCCGGCCCCCAACGCATCCAATTCCACGGAAAGATAAATCAAACGAGGGAAAATATATGTCACTGCGCATCAACGATGTAGCACCCGATTTTACCGCTGAAACGACCCAGGGAACCATCCACTTCCATGAGTGGATTGGAGACCACTGGGCGGTGCTGTTCTCGCACCCCAAGGACTTTACCCCGGTCTGCACCACGGAACTAGGCGCCGTCGCCAAGCTCGAAGACCAGTTTGCCCAGCGTGGCGCCAAAGTGATCGGACTCAGCGTGGATCCGGTCGGCAACCATGAGAAGTGGGCCACGGACATTGAAGACGTTGGCGGAGCGAAGGTCAACTTCCCGCTGATCGGCGACCCCGAGTTGAAGGTTGCCAAACTCTACGACATGCTGGCCGCCGACGACGGCAACACCTCCGAGGGCCGCACCCCGGCCAACAACGCGCCTGTGCGCACCGTCTTCGTCATCGGGCCGGACAAGCGCATCAAGCTTACCCTGGCTTATCCCATGACCACCGGCCGCAACTTCGACGAGATCATACGGGTGCTCGACTCCATCCAGCTCACCGCCAAGCACAAGGTGGCCACGCCGGCCAACTGGCAGCAAGGCGGAGACGTCATCATCACCGGGGCCGTCAGCAATGAAGACGCCGACAAGATCTTCCCCGGCTACAAGACGGTGAAGCCATATCTGCGCACCACCGCGCAACCGAAGTAATGATCCGCAACGATTTGCACCGCCGCGCGCTTTGAGGATTCAGAGCGTGCGGCGCTCAGGAAGCACCGATGGCGAAGTGGCTAACGCGCTGGTCTGCAAAATCAGTATTCGCGGGTTCAATTCCCGCTCGGTGCTCCAAAGTTTCTCCCATGCGGAAGAAGATTCATCGCTCAAGGTCGCTGCAAATACTCGTACCCGCTTCCCCATGCAGTACGATTCATTCAGAGGAGGCACGGCTTGCAGCGACTTGGGATTCTGCTCTCTGGACGCGGTTCGAACTTTATCGCCATCGCCGAGGCGATCCGCGCAGGCCGCCTGCCAGGGGCGGAGATCGCGGTGGTGCTCTCCAATCTGCCCGAAGCCGCAGGCCTTGAGGCTGCGCACAAGCTAGGTCTATCCGCAGTCGCCATCCCATCCGCCGGGCGCAAGCGCGCTGAACACGACGCCGAGATGATTGCCGTGCTGCACCAGCATCACGTGGACCTGGTCTGTCTAGCTGGGTACATGCGCATCATCTCCCCGGAGTTTGTGCGCGCATTTCCCAACCGCATCCTGAACATCCACCCATCGCTTCTGCCCGCGTTTCCCGGCCTCGATGTGCAGGCCCAGGCGCTGGAGTACGGCGCCAAGTTCGCCGGATGCACCGTCCATTTTGTGGATGAGGCCGTCGACCACGGCGCCATCATCTTGCAGCGCGTGGTTCCGGTGCTCGACGAAGATACCGTGGAGAGCCTGTCAGCCCGCATTCTGGAGCAGGAGCATATCGCCTACCCGGAGGCCATCGCGCGCGTCCTCAGCGGAGAGTACTGCCTGGTGGGGCGGCGCTACCTGCGGCGCAACCTGAAATTGCTCGCGCAGTAAGGCGCAAGCCTTGCGCTTCCATTTGAGGCCTCGTCATCGAACTGGTGGACCGGGGTGGATAAGGTTATGGATCGACCCAATCAACCCAAACGCTTGCAGCAGCCACACCACAACCAGTACGACAATGATGGCGTGAATAATCTGCTTGATGGTGTTGTCCATCGGTATCAGGTTGATCAGGTACAGCACCAGACCGATGACAACCAGCGTAACAATGATGCTGACGATTCCAGGCATGAGCATTCCGGTTCTCCTGCTTGCTTGGATGCGGGAAATGCGCATATCTGGCAAGCGGGCGGACAGAAATCTTCAAAAAAGGTTCTTCGCCGTCAGACTTCCATGATGACCGGCAGGATCAGTGGCCTGCGGCTCATGTTCTTCTGGATGTATCGCTTCAGGTCGGCGCGCACCTTCTCCTTGATGACGCCGTAGTCTGCCTTCTCCTCGTCGCTGGAGGCATCCAGGGTGCGTTGCACCACCAGGCGCGCGTCGGCGATCATGGCCGGGTCCTCCACGGTGAATCCGCGCATCACGATCTCCGGCGCCACCTCCACCTTGCCGGTGCGTTTGTTGATGGTCAGGATGGGCAGCACGATGCCGCCTTCGCCGATGTGCTGCCGGTCGCGCAGGATGATGTCTTCCACCACATCGATCGAGCCGCCGGCATCGATGCAGACGCGGCCCACGGCGATCTTGCCGTTCTTCTGCGCGGAGTTCTTGTCCAGCTCCAGCACCTCGCCGTCCTCCAGCAGAATCACCTTCTCCACTACGTCCATGGCACCGGCCAGCTCCGCATGGCGCTTCAGGTGGCGATAGTCGCCGTGGATGGGAATGAAGAAGCGGGGCCGCATCAGGTTGATCATCAGACGCATCTCTTCCTGCGATCCGTGTCCGCTGACATGGATCAGGCCTTGTGTGCCGTCGTCGTGGATCACCTTGGCATCGCGCCGTTCCAGGTGGTCGATCATGCGGTAGATCGACTTCTCGTTGCCCGGGATGATGCGCGAACTGAGCACCACCGTGTCGCCCGCGTCGATGTGCGCGTACTTGTGGTTGTTTACCGCCGCGCGCGAGAGCGCCGACATCGGCTCGCCCTGCGTGCCCGAGATCATCACCAGGACTTTGTTGGACGGCATATCGCGCAACTGGCCGGGGTTGATCACCAGTCCCGCCGGCAGATCCAGATAGCCCAGGTCCTGCGCGATCTCGGTGGAGTTGTCCAGCGAGCGGCCGATGACCGCGACCTTGCGCCCATGTGCGTCGGCCAGCTCCATGGCAATCCGTATGCGGTGGATGGACGAGGAGAAGCAGCTGAAGAAGAGCTTCTTCTTGGTCTGGGCAAAGATCTCGTCCAGGCGCGGGCGCACCGCTCGCTCGCTGGGTGTGTAACCTGGCCGATCCACGTTGGTCGAGTCCTGCAGCAGGCACAGCACGCCCTGCTTGCCCAGTTCGGCAAAGGAGTGCAGGTCGAATGGGTTGCCATCCGGCGACGACAGATCGATCTTGAAGTCGCCGCTATGCACCACCACTCCCACCGGGGTGTGGATGGCCAGCGCCACGCAGTCCACCAGGCTGTGGGTCACACGGATTGGCATGATGGAGAACGGCCCCAGCGTGAAGCGGCGGCCAGGCAAAATCTCGATCAGCTCGGCGTTCTCCAGCAGATGGTGCTCGTCCAGCTTGCCCTCCACCAGGGCCAGGGTGAACTCCGTGCCATATACCGGCACATTCAGTTCGGAGAGGATCCAGGGCAGCCCGCCGATGTGGTCTTCGTGCCCGTGGGTCAGCACGATGGCGCGGACCTTGTCGCGGTTCTCGGTCAGGTAGCTGATGTCGGGCACCACGATGTCCACGCCCAGCAGCTCTTCTTCGGGAAACATCAGGCCGGCATCGATGACGATGATCTCGTCCTGCCAGCGCAGCGCCATGCAGTTCATGCCGAACTCGCCCAGGCCGCCCAGGGGGATGATGCGTAATTTATCTTGAGCCATTTAACCTTGATTCTACAGTACCCATGCAACGGGCCGGCTCCGCGGCTGCACATGTGGCGAACACGATATCTACGCCTTCACCTTCGTCTGGGCCTTCTGAAGGGCCTCATGCACCAGCATCTTGAGGTAGGTCTGGTACTTCAATCCGCGCTTGTTCGCCTGTTCGCGGGCCAGCGCAATGTCGCCGGGATCGAAGCGAATCGTCGTCGTGGGAATGCCGCCGAGACGCGCCGCAGTGCCACAGCCAAGACGCTCCTCCACCGCGGCCTTCTCGAAGTCTTCAAAGACTTCGTCCTGATGGGAATCCCACCAGGCAGCCTCTTCCGCCTCACTCTTGAAATCAGGTAGGACCCTCTGCTCGATCATTTCGCTGCTCCTTCATCTGCAAATACCGCGCCCGATATTTGCGCTTTGCGGGAGTTGCAGTAACGATACGGGTCTTGTCCCCACGCATTGTCGAAACCACCATCAATAGCTTCCCACCAAGCGTTTCGCCGATCTGTACTACACGCAGTTCACCATTCCGGATCTGGTACAGCAAATCGATCGGGCTATTGGTGACAGCTTCTTCCGCTTCCTCGGGTGTCACGCCGTGCCGCTTGATATGAGTGACGTTCGCGTCATCCCAATCGAAAAATATAGACATAGATGTGCCTCGGTAACCGAAATAAGGTTCATGCCGAGGCACCCATTTAAAACGGTAGGCACGAATCAACCACGGCACAATTGTAGCTACTCCGTAGCTACAAGTCAAGCCCTATCGCAACAACTCTTCCAGCGTGGTCGAAAGGTCGGTCTTTTCGTCGCGGTATTTCACGATGACCGGCGTGTAGACGCTCAGGTTCATCTGCCTGCCGTAGCCCGCGGGCACCGCGCGCGAGCCGGGAACCACCACCGCTCCCTCGGGAATAATCAGCGGCGTCTCGGCCGTCGCCTTCAGGATCGCGCGGTTCACCACGTCGTAGACTGGCGTGCCGCGCGTGAGGATGGTTCCCGCCGCCAGCACCGCGCCGCGCCGCACAATCGTCCCTTCGTAGACGCCCGTGTTGCCGCCCACCAGCACATCGTCCTCGATGATGACCGGCGAAGCGTTGACCGGCTCCAGCACACCGCCGATCTGCGCCCCAGCCGAGAGATGCACCCGCCGGCCGATCTGTGCGCAGGAGCCTACCAGCGCATGCGAGTCCACCATCGTGCCCTCGTCCACGTATGCGCCCGCATTGATGTACGCCGGAGGCATCATCACCACGCCCCGCGCCACATACGCGCCCGAGCGTACCGAGCTTCCTCCGGGAACGATGCGCACACCATCTTCCGTGGTGAAGCTGCGCGCCGGATAGGTCGATTTATCCACGAACGAGAGTGCGCCACCGCCCATGTCCGTCAGCTTGCCGATGCGAAAGCCCAGCAGGATGCCGCGCTTCACCCAGGCATTCACGCGCCAGCCGGTGAGCGCGGAGTCGTCCGGCTCCGCCGCGCGCAGGGTCCCTGCTTCAAGCGCCGTGCGCAGCTCCAGGAACGCTTCCAGCGCGCGCGTATCGCCAACTGCATCGGCACCCGCGGCAAAAGACTCTTCGATTCTGGATTCGAGACTTGCGGTTGTCATGGCCTGCTCCGATTGTAGCGGGAACGCATTACGGCGCAGCGGTTGATGCAAGGTTTAAGTTGTGCGTGGGATTACGCGCTCTTGAGCAGTCCAAGCTCGGTGAGTAGCTTCTCCAGTTTCTGCCGCATGGGCGCGGTCACTGGAACCATGGGCAAGCGCAGGTGGTCTTCGCCGTGACCCAGCAGCGCCAGCACAGCCTTCACCGGCGCGGGGCTCGGCTCACTGAAGTGCGCCTGCATCAGGCGGAAATATTTGCGGTTGATCGCGCGCGCCTTCATCCAATCGCCCGTAAGCGCGGCCTGCACCATCTGTGCCATCTCCTCGGGAATCGCGTTCGATGCCACGGACACTAGTCCCGCCCCGCCCAGCGCAATCACTGGAAGCGTCATCGCATCGTCGCCACTGAAGACCTTGAATCCCGCAGGCGCGTTGTGGATGATCTCCGCAATCTGCGCAATGTTGCCGCTCGACTCCTTCACCCCCACTACGTTGGCCAACTCGGCCAGTCGCAGTATCGTCGCCGGCTCCATGTTGGTCCCTGTGCGCGACGGAATGTTGTATAGCAGGATGGGCAGCGGCGCCACCGCTTCGGCAATCGCGCGGAAGTGCTGGTACTGGCCCTCCTGCCCGGGCCGGTTGTAGTACGGGTTCGCCGTCAGGATGCCGTCCAGTCCCGGAATCTTCGCCAGCTTCTTCGCGCGCGCCACAGCCTCGCTAGTGGCATTGTGGGTGCATCCGCCGAAGACCGGCACACGGCCCGCAGACGTATTCACTGTAATTTCGATGACGCGCAGGTTCTCCGCCTCACTCATCGTCGAGGCCTCACCCGTGGTGCCGCAGGCAACCAGGAAGTTGACGCCCGATTCGATCTGCCAGTTCACAAGGCGAACCAGGGCACGCTCGTCGAGGCTGCCGTCCGCGAGGAAGGGTGTTACCAGAGCTGTGCCACAACCGGAGAGTTCCATGATGAGTGTCAGTTTACCTTTTCTGCTTGGTTGAAGTCGCAAAAACATCAGCGGAGTTTCACGGTTCGCTCCTGAACGGCAGCAGCGGGCTATTCGGCCGCTTCAACCTTGGGCGGCAGCACCCAGATCACAGCCACCGCGCCAATCAGCGTCAGCGACAGCAGCGGCCAGAAGAACGCAACCGGAATTGCCGCAAGATACAGGCCCATCGAGACGATCATCTTGCCCCAGCGTGCGTGCGGAGGGGCCACGCTCTGCGACCGCACCTTGACCCACAGCACCGTGTACGACAGCGCCGGAAGAAGGCTGACCGCTGCATACAGCGCTGCCGCGAAGTGCGACAGCCCCTTGATGCCGATCCAGTCCGTCGCAAACGGGAAGAGTGAGAGGCAGAAGAGAAGGCCCAGGTTGGCCCACAGAATGCCGTGGCTCACCGTCTCGACCTCGTCGATCAGGTAGTGATGGTTCACCCAATAGATTCCGATCTGCACGAACGTCAGCAGGTACAGGAAAACAGTGGGCAACACAACGCGCAGGCCCGCCATGCCATCCAGCGCGGGAACCTTCAACTCCAGCACCATGATGGTGATGATGACTGCGATCACTCCGTCGGAGAAGGCCTCGAGACGGTCCGGGCTCAAGTTCTCTCTGCTCACTTCGGTTCCTTGGCACGATTCGATTCCAAACCAAGCTACGTTCCTCTACGCCCACTCGCCGGCGCGCATCAGCGGCTCAGCCACGCCACTGGTCGTAATGCCGTCCACGTCCATCTCTGCCGAGCCGATCATCCAGTCCACATGGATGAGGCTGGAGTTTGCGCCCAGCTTCGCCAACTCCTCTTCGCTCATCTTTTCGCCGCCGATCAGGCACGTCGAGTAGGCCTGGCCCAGCGCAATGTGGCTGGCCGCATTCTCGTCGAACAGCGTGCTCCAGAAGAGTATCCCCGCCGCCGCAATCGGCGATGAGGCGGGAACCAGCGCCACCTCGCCTAGCCGCCGCGCGCCGTCGTCGGTGGAGATGAGCCGGTTCAGCGCCTCCTCGCCCGCCGTCGCCGTGGCTTCCACGATCCTGCCGCCCGCGAAGCGGCAGCGGATGTTCTCAATCAGCGTCCCCTGATGCGAGAGCGGCTTCGACGCCCTCACAACACCGTCCACGCGCTCCTTGTGCGGCGTGGTGAAACACTCCTCGGTGGGAATATTCGGCTGGCAATACACTCCGTTGCCCGCGGTCGTTCCGCCTCCCGCCCACAGATGCCGGTCGGCGAGGCCCACGCGCAGATCGGTCGAGCCATCGCGCGATTTAAAGTGCAGCGCCGAGTAGCGTTTCGCGTTCAGCGTGTCCACGCGCTGCTTCAGCCGCGTTCCATGGGCCAGCCAGTCGGCCACGGGATCGTCTCCCGTAATGCGCGATGCGCTGAAGATTGCCTCCCACAACTTCGCCATTGCCTGCTCCACCGGCTGGTTGGGAAAGACCAGCTTGGCCCACTCCGGCGTGGCCGCGGCAACGATCGTCCAGTTGATCTCGTGGCGCGTGATCAACTCCATCGCGGGCTTGGCCGCCTTCGAAGCCGCAACATTGGCGCGCGCCACCTTGGCCGGGTCCTGCCCTGCAAGCAGAGCCGGGTTCGAACCCGCAATCGCCATGCGCGCGGCGCCGCTCTTGAATGCCGTCAGAATCGCATTGTGCATCCATGAGGGGGCGTAGTCGAAGCTTGCGTCGGGGGCATTTTCGTAGCGCGCCAGGACGCAGGGATCGTCGCTGTAGAAGGTCGTCACCAACAGCGCGCCCGCGCGATACGCATGTTCCGTAATCCGCCGCACCAGAGGCAGCGCCCCCGTCGGCGCGGTCAGCAGCAACTCCTGTCCCGCGCGCAGGTTCAGGCCCACGCGCACCGCGACCTCGGCGAGACGGTCCAGCTTTTCATCGAGAGTGAGCGAAGCAAACGAAGCAGACTGGGATATTGAACTCATGCCATTAGGCTAGGGGGCAGTGCATCGAAACGCAAGTCGTGGCGGTGATTGAAACGCTCACTCAGGCAGACCCGCGCCGCCAATCTTGTCCAGTTCCCGCTTGATCGCCAGCGAATCGAGCGACGCCAAGGGCAGCGCCAGCATCAGCGATATGCGTCGCTCCAGAATCGTATATGCCTCGCGGTAGGCCCTCTCGATCTCCGCCGGCGTGCCCACCACAGCCGCCGGATCGGGCACACCCCAGTGCGCCGTCATGGGCTGGCCTGGCCACAGCGGACAGGTCTCCCGCGCCGCGTTGTCGCAGACCGTGAAGACGAAGTGCATCTGCGGAGCTCCGGGCGCGGCAAACTCGTCCCACGACTTGCTGCGCAGCCCTTCGGTGCTCAGTCCGGCCATCTGCAACTGCCGCAACGCCTCCGGCCTCACCGCACCCGCCGGATGGCTTCCCGCGCTGTATGCGCTGAAGTTCGGCGCGCCCTTGCGGTTCATGATTGCCTCGGCCATAATCGACCGTGCTGAGTTCCCCGTGCATAGAAACAAAACGTTATAGTGCGGCATTCAACCCTCCTCAATTTTCCTGAAGTCGTCATTCTGGCCCTCAGTGCGCCCACGGAAGTTGTCATTCTGAGCGCAGCGAAGAATCCCCGTATTTGCCTATCGCGCAACACTCTACACCCTCTCCGTGAATATGCCGTGGACCTACGCGCCCGCGCCACCCTTGATCGCGTAGATCTTCACACTGGCTGCGGCCGCGTTGATGTCGTACTGCGCGAGCAGCGTCTTCAACTCCTCGTGTAGCGAAGCCTCCGGGCTCGCAGCAGGAGTGCAACAGGGCTCCGCAATCACCTTCAGCGGATCGCCGCAGTCCATCGCCGGCGAGCAGCAGCCCGACTGGTTCTCCACCTTGGCATAGGCGTTCAGGTCCGCGCCGCTGTCCACAATCTCCACATGCTCGAACCCGGCCGCCAGCAAGCCGTCGCGATACTCCTCCATCCGCAACGCTCCGGCAATGCACCCCACATACGCCGCCATACTCTCGGCAACGGCCTCCGGCAGCTCCTGCTTCAGTGCGATGTCGCTGACGGCAAGGCGACCGCCGGGTTTCAGCACGCGTGCAATCTCGCGGAAGACTGCAGGCTTATCAGGCGCCAGATTCAGCACGCAGTTCGAGATCACGCAATCGACCGACGCATCCGGTAGCGGAATCCGGTCGATGGTAGACAGATAAAACTCGACGTTGGTATAGCCTCCTGCCAAGGCATTCGCGCGCGCACGATCGATCATCGCCGGCGTCATATCGATGCCGATAACACGGCCCTCCGGCCCCACCATATTCGCCGCCAGAAAGACATCCAGCCCGCCGCCCGATCCCAGATCAACCACCACCTCGCCCGGTTGAATGTGGGCCGTCGCCGTGGGATTGCCGCACGACAGCCCCATGTTGGCCTCCGCCGGAATCGACCGCAGCTCCTCGGCGGTATACCCAAAGGCCTGCGCAACCGCCTTCACTCCCGCGTCCTCGCTCGACAGCCCACTCTCCGCCACCGCTCCGTACTTCGCCCGCACCGACTCCAGTACCCGTTCCGCCATGCCATAGCCTCCACAAAACATATTCGTTAAAGCGACTATATGGCTTGCCAACATATTCGTCAAGGCGTATAAATAATCCATGGCAAATAAACCGCGCACCCAGCCGTCTCGTTTCAACATGGAACGATTCTTCCAGGCCCTGGGAGACGCCACCCGCCTGCGCCTGCTCAACCTGATGGGCGACCAGGAGCTGTGTGTCTGCTACTTCGTCGAAATCCTGAAGCAGGCGCAGCCCAAGATCAGCCGCCACCTGGCCTATCTGCGCCGCGCGGGTATCGTCGAGGCGCGCCGCGAGGGCAAGTGGATGCACTACCGCATCACTCCGCCCGCCGATGCCGGCGCCGCCCAGTTGCTGCGCCAGACTCTGGCCTGGCTCAAGCAGGACCGCGCAATGCAGGCAGACCGCGCCCGTCTCGGCAAGGCCTGCTGCACTCCGGCCAAGTTCACAGGCCTACAGGCAGCGCCCGTGCCCAGCAGCGTCGCACACACCCGCACCCGGAAGGCCCGATAGCGATGCCGCAGACGCCGTACATCCAGGGCCGAAGCTGCGCTCCGCACCAGCGCAAGCACCTCTCCTTTCTCGACCGCTTCCTGACGCTCTGGATCTTTCTCGCCATGACCGTCGGCGTCGGCTTGGGACATTTTGTGCCGCACGTCTCCAGCTTCGTCAACCGCTTCCAGAGCGGCACCACCAACATCCCCATCGCCGTCGGCCTCATCGTCATGATGTATCCGCCGCTGGCCAAGGTGCGCTACGAAAAACTTGGCGAAGTCTTCCGCAACCGCCGCGTCCTCGCGCTCTCCTTGGTGCAGAACTGGATCATCGGCCCCATCCTGATGTTCCTGCTCGCCCTCGTCTTCCTGCGCAATCAACCCGCCTATATGCGCGGCTTGATTTTGATCGGTATCGCCCGCTGCATTGCCATGGTGCTTGTCTGGAACGAACTGGCCGAGGGAGACACCGACTACGTCGCCGGCCTGGTAGCCCTCAACAGCATCTTTCAGGTCCTCTTCTACAGCCTCTATGCGTGGGCTTTCCTTACCGTGCTGCCCCGATGGTTCAATCTCGCAGGAAGCGTCGTCGCCATCGGCATCGGGCAGATCGCGCGCAGCGTTGGCCTTTACCTCGGCGTTCCCTTTGCCGCCGGATTTCTCACCCGATTCCTCCTCATCCGTCAGCAAGGGAGAGGCTTGGTACCGCACGCGCTTTCTGCCGCGCATCGGCCCGCTCAGCCTGGTCGCGCTTCTCTTCACAATTGTTGTGATGTTCTCGCTCAAGGGCGATCTCATTGTGCGCCTGCCGCTGGACGTGGCACGCATCGCGCTTCCGCTGATTCTCTACTTCATCATCATGTTTCTGGTCAGCTTCTGGATGGGCAAGCGGCTGGGCGCGGACTACGCGCAGTCCGCCGCGCTCTCCTTCACCGCCGCGGGCAATAACTTCGAACTGGCCATCGCCGTCTCCGTCGCCGTCTTCGGTCTCAACTCCGGCGAAGCCTTCGTTGGAGTCGTCGGCCCGCTGATCGAGGTCCCCGCCCTCATCAGCCTGGTCAACGTGGCCTTCTGGATCAGAAAGCGCTTCTTTGCCAGCATGTTGCAGTCCCACCCTAACTAACAACCTGCAACCAGCAACCCGCAACTTAGATATGGCAGCTCACCATGCCGCGCTTCTCCAGGTAGCGCTGGTGGAACTCCTCGGCCTTCCAGAAGGCGCAGGCCGGCATCACCTGGGTCGCGATCGGCCTGCGATAGGCGCCGGTTGCATTCAGCTCCGCGATCTTCGCCCTCGCCTGCCACAGCTGGTCGTCGGAGTGGGCAAAGATGACACTGCGGTACTGCGAGCCCCAGTCCGGCCCCTGGCGGTTCACCTGGGTCGGATCGTGCATGGCAAAGAACGCGTCCAGCAGGGTATCGTACGACACGCGCGACGGGTCGAAGGTCACGTCGACCACCTCGGCATGTCCGGTGTGGTCGCTACACACGTCTTTATAGGTAGGGTGCTCCAGTTCTCCCCCCGCATATCCCGCGGCTGTGTCAACCACTCCCGGTATCTCTGCAAATCGGGCTTCAACGCCCCAAAAACATCCCGCTCCAAATGTCGCTCGATCCGTTGCCACGTTGCGTTGCTCCTTTGCTGCCCCAACTTCCGCACAGGGGGGCCGTTCGATCTTCCACCTGATCCATGCCCGATCTATATCGGTTGTTCTGTGCCTGGATTCGCGGCCGATCCGGTCTTAATCCCGACAACTCGATTAGATGCCTGCCACTCCATTTCGTCGTCCGCCGTTGTATTAAAAACCGTGAGTACAATTAGGGCCGCGTGTAGTTCTAGGCTTATTGGCACACTCTCGTCAAACCCTCTTTTGGGTCACGACCCGCATCACCAACCTTCAGTCGGCTAGGCCATGGACACATCTCCGCGCCAGACGCGTGAATCTATGTTCCCGTTCGACGGGCTTTGGCACCATGTCCCCAAACTAGGAATGCACCTCGGGCGCAGGGGTTGCCTGTGGTCTGCAATTGCACCTGAATTCAAGGCATCTCGCTTACCACTGCGCAAGCTTCTTCTTGACCAGCGCCTTCGGTCTCTGTAGCTGGGCAAACTCCGGCACACGCTTCTTCGCTGCCACCTTCTTACCCGCCGCCGCCCGCTCCAGAGCCATCACCTCGCCCGGTTTCAGTTCGCGGAACTCGCCCGGAGGAACGTCCAGGCGCAGCGCTCCATAGCCAATCCGCCGGATCTTCTCCACGTGGTGGCCAATCTCCTCGAACATCTTGCGCAACTGCCGGTTCCGCCCTTCGGTCAGTGTTACCTCGTACCAGGGATTGTCGCCGCCGCGCACCAGCTCCACCCGTGCCGGAGCGGTCACAATGCGGTCCCTCCGCCCGGCCCGTACCTCATCCAGGCGCCCTCGGTCGATCACGATCCCCCGCCGAATCTGCTCCAGCCCAGCCGTCTCAGGCACGCCGCTCACCTTCACCAGGTAGGTTTTCTCGACGCCCGCCGCCGCCTTGGAGAGAGCGTTGGCCAGCTCTCCGTCGTTGGTCATCAGCAGCAGGCCCTCGGAGAGATAATCCAGCCGCCCCACCGGATACAGTCGGACGCGGTCGCCGTGCGGTCCCGCCTTAGGCTTGGCCATCAGGTCCATCACGGTCGGCCGCTTCTGCGGATCGTCCAGCGTCGTCACATACCCGCGCGGCTTGTTCAGCATATAGTAGCGCTGCTTCTCCGGCCCCTTCAGCAGTTTGCCATCCACGCGGATGTGGTCGCGGCTGGCGTCGTGCTTTGTCCCCAGCTCGGAGACCACCTTGCCATTCACCTGCACCCGTCCGGCCAGGATGATCTCCTCGGCCTTCCTCCGGCTGGCAATCCCCGCCGTCGCCAGAATCTTCTGCAGCCGCTCCTGCTTGTCATTTCCGGACTCGGGGTCCCCGGCGAGCACTTTTGCGCGTTGGAGTGAATAGGGAGTCTGCTTCTGCTCTACCGTCCGCCCACCCATCGCCTTCATCATCCCAGCCTCATCCTTCTGTCCGCGGAAACCTCTCATCGCGGTCGATTCGATCTCACCCATTATCGTCTGTTCTATCCCCCGTGTACTATTGCGCGTTGGTAGCTTCACTTCTTCATACTTACCTTCAAAGTAGCCCGCTCCTAGCTCCCGGGCCCATGCGCCGGCTTGCCTTCCTGCACGTAGTTGCGGTTCCACTTGGGAATCTCGACTACATACGTCCCCGGCTTCTCGATCACCGCCTGGCAGCCCAGACGCGAGTTCAGCTCGATGCCGGCCGCCGTCTCCAGCCGGTCCAGCTCCATGTCCTCGGCCTCGCTGATCCCCTCCGCCCCCTGCTTCACGTGCAGATGGCATGTGGTGCAGGCGCAGACGCCGCCGCATGCGTGGTCGAGGAATATCCCATAGTTCTCCGCCACGTCTAGGAACGACATCGGCTGGCCGTGGCCCTCATACGGCAGCGTGTCGAAGGCAAACTCCACCGTCCTGCCCTCGGGCAGAAACGTCACGCGAACCATGCCCTCGGCGGGTGGCTTCGAAAGATCGACTTCAGGCAAATCGGCAACGCGATCGGACATAGGAACCTCATTCTAAACTTTGCTGGGGCTGCCGGCGGCCTGTTCCTCCGCCACGGTTCCCTCTTCGAACTCGGCCTTGGCGAAGGCATGCGGAGCGGTGGGCGCGGTGCCCAGGCCCTCGCCCGCCGATTCCATCGTCTGGCCCTTCATTGCGCCCATCACTTCGCTGTCCATCATCAACTCGGCGAAGCGACGGGTGGCCTTGTCAAGTTGTTCAATGTTATGACGGATCAGCCTGTAATCGCTCGCCCGCGGCCGAGGTTGTCACCTCGCCCACGCATGCTGCGATCTGCGCCAGTTCTTCCGGTGTCAGTTGCTTCCAGGCCGCGTGGCCGATGCCTTTTTCCACCGCGACCAGGATCGTCTCGGCCTCGTTCCTGGCTTCGATCAGTTGCCGCGCGTCCAGGTCCTCCTCGGCGTGGTCGAACGAGGCCAGGATCATCGTCTCCACCTGCTCGTCGGTCAGCCCATAGGTCGGCTTCACCTCGATCTCCGCCACCTTGCCGCTGCGCTGCTCGCGCGCGCTGACGTGCAGAATGCCGTTGGCGTCGATCAGGAACTTCACCTCGATGCGTGGCAGCCCCGCGACCATGGGCGGAATGCCTTTGAGGTCGAAGCGTGCCAGGCTGCGACAGTCTTTGGCCAGCTCGCGCTCGCCCTGTACTACGTGGATCGCCACATTGGTCTGTCCGTCCACGCCGGTGGTGAAGTGCTCGGTCGCGCTGGCCGGGATGGTCGAGTTGCGCTCGATGATCCTGCGCCACAACGCCGCCCAGCGCCTCGATCCCCAGCGACAGTGGCGTCACATCGAGCAGCAACAGGTCGTCCAGCGCCGAGCCCGCGTTGGCTCCGGCGAGGATCTGCGCCTGCACTGCCGCTCCCAGCGCCACCACCTCGTCCGGGTTCAACTCGGTGTGCGGCTTCTTGCCACGCGCGCTCAGGCTGAACAACTCGTCGACCAGCGCGCGCACCGCCGGAATGCGCGTCGATCCGCCGACCAGCACCACCTCGTCGATCTGCTCGGCTGCGAGGTGCGCGTCCTTCAGCGCCTGAATGCAGGGTCGCGCCGTGCGCAAAATGGTCTGCGAGATCAGTTGTTCGAATTGCGCACGAGTGATCTTTCGCGTGTACTGCTTGCCATTGGGCAGCGTTACGTTCAACTTGGTCTCGTCCGTCTCGGAGAGCGCGATCTTCGCCTCGATCACCGCCTTGCGCACGGCCTGCACCAGTTCACCGGTTGGGACCGCACCCTGGTCGATGCCCAGGTCTACATCGCCTGCAATGTCGTCCAGGGCGATCGCGATCAGCAGATTGTCGATGTCGTCGCCGCCCAGGTGCGTGTCGCCGCCGGTCGAGATGACCTCGAAGATTCCCTCGTGCAGCTTCAGAATGGAGATGTCGAAGGTGCCGCCACCGAAGTCGTATACCGCGATCAGCCCGTCGCGGTTCTTGTCCAACCCATAAGCCAGCGCTGCCGCCGTCGGCTCATTCACCAGGCGCAGCACGTCGAGTCCAGCGATCCGGCCCGCGTCCTTAGTCGCCTGCCGTTGCGCGTCGTTGAAGTAGGCGGGAACGGTAATCACCGCTCGCGTGACCGGCGCGCCGAAGAAACGCTCTGCGTTCTTCTTCAGTTGCAACAGTACGTAGGCCGAGATCTCCGGCGGGGTCAGTTGCAGGCCCGCCACCTCGAGCTTCAACACGTCGCCCGGCTGCAAGCCCGCAACCAGCTTGAAGGGGAAGAGCTTCAACTCCTCCTGCACGTCCTCGACGCCGCGCCCCATCAGGCGCTTGGCGGAGTAGACCACGCTCGAGGCGTCCTTCAGCAGCGTCGCCCGCGCGCCGTTGCCCACCACAAAGCCGTGCTGCTCGGCGTCGAAGGCCACCACCGACGGTACCAGCCGGTCGCCGTCCTCGCCGGGAATAATCGTTGGCCGATCGCCCTGCATGAAGGCGACCAGCGAGTTGGTGGTGCCAAGGTCGATGCCGACCACCCTCGACGCTGCCTTTGCTTCGCCCTGCGATGGAGTTGCTTCCGCCATTCTGTCTTGTTGCCTCAGCTATCTGCGCGCTTGCGCCCAGCGCTAACTTATTGGATGTGATGCAGCGGCTGCCGATTCTGCGCCAGGCTCTATTGTCCTACAGACGGCCCAATGGCACTCAAGCCGCCGATGCAAATGATGCCGAGCGTATAGCAGGGATCATTCGCAGGCCGCATGCCCGTGGAAGAAAGATGTGAGCTGAGAAAGTTAGTAGCTGAGGAATTCGTTGGAGCCGCGTCGCAGGCGGATGCCGGCCACACCGAAGACGACGGCCAGCAGGAAGAGTACGGCGTTCCAGTAGAACATCGGACGCACCCAGCCGGGCGAGTAGGTCAGGTCCTGGCCGCTCCACAGAGTAACCAGCGTGGCGACTATGAGGCACTGAAAGCAGAGCACCAGGAAGAGATGGCCGCGGCGACGCCGGCGGTCGAGCGCCTCGACCTGCTGCGGCGTCAGCGTGCGTTCCTCGATGGGGATCAGGGTGTTGGCCAAGGCTTGCCTCCAGAGGCTTCCGACTTACGGGAATTAGATCGCAAACCGGGGCGCGAAGATGCAGACGTTGATCTGAAATCTATAGGAAAGCGACGGACTGGATCCCGGCGACATCGAAGCGCTTGCGGCAGCGGATGTTCTTGCAGCCGACGAGGTCGTCGGTTCGCACCATGTAGCTCTGCGCCTTGGCGAAGCGGGCGCGGTCGCGCTCGTCAGCGCCGCGCGGAAGCTGCGCCTTCTTGCGCCGGACAAGCCATCCAATCTGGTACTCGCCCGGCTGGCCGCAGTGGGGACAGGTCATGGTATGCGTGCGCTGCTCGGGTTTTTCGTCGAAAAAGTCGCGTTCTTCCATGTTGGAACCCTCCTGGATTGGCCGCCCGCGGGTTCGGCGCGGCAATCCTGGTCGTACACGTGCAATGAAAAGTATTGCATAATCGGGAGCTGTGGCGCAGTGAGCGTGCTCACAGGGAGTTACGAATGAGCAAGGCGAAGAAGCGGGTCTTCTCGGTGGTGAAGGCGGTCAAAGAGAACGCGCGGAACCGCGTCGGCCCCGTGCCGCCGGAGCGCGTCATTCCCGACCCCAAACAGAAGGCCGACGCCAAGCCAAAGCATAAGAAGACCCTGGCGGATCTGCTGAGTGGGGCAGAAGATAGTTCAGGAGAGTGAATCCAATGAAGATGATGCGTGTGGTTGCATTGCTTGCGGGAGTTTCAGTGATGGTCGGACTGGCAACGGCTAGCGCGCAAACCATCAAAATCGACAAGTCGAATCGAGTGATTGAGGTCAGCGGTCTCGGTACTGCGTCAGCGGAGCCGGACGTGGCGCAGGTGCATGTGGGTTTTACCACCTACGGCGCGACCCTCTCGGAGGCGTACAAGAACGGTTCGGATATGTCGAACGAGATCGTTAAGGCCCTGATTGCGGCAGGAGCGAAGAAGAGCGAGATTCAGAGCCAGTCTCAGAGCGTTCAGGCTCTCTCCGAATACGAAGTAAAGAATCTGACCTCGCAGCATAAAGGCGCGAAGTATCGCGCAGGGCAGAGCTGGACGGTTCGCGTGGAGCCGTCGGAGGTTGGCAAGATCATCGATGCAGCGGTGCAGGCTGGTGCTAACGAGACCGGACAGGTTGATTGGTTGATGAAGGACAGTACACAGTTGGAGCGTGAGGCAGTTGATCGAGCCACGGCCCGCGCGACTGCACTGGCCGAAGAAATGGCGGCTGGGATGAAGGTCAAGCTGGGATCGCTTATCTACGCGACGACCGTGGCTGAACCGAGTGTATTGTCGGGATCTATTCAAAATGGATTCCGCGCCAATGCAGTGAGTGTCGATCAGGTGCAGCCACTGTCAATTGAAGCGCAGCGAGTGGAGCGGTCGGTAACAGTGCGGGCGGTCTTTGCCATTGAATAGCCGGGAGGACAGCATGAGCGATCTCAAGAAAATCCCTGTCTTCGCGACTGAGCATGAAGAGCGCGCTTTCTGGGAGAGCGAACAGAATGATTCGACCGAGTATTTCGATTGGAGCAAGGCACAACTCGCCACGTTTCCAAATCTGAAGCGGTCTACGGAAGAATAGCTGACAATGACCCTCGCCGGGATTCTGTAAACTGGAGGGATGAGTCAGCAGGAATTTGTCCTGATCCTCTTCCAGGTGGTGGTGTTGGTGCTTGCCTTCTCGGTACACGAGAGCGCGCACGCCTACGTGGCCATGCGCCTGGGCGACCCGACGGCCTACATGCTGGGGCGCGTGACGCTGAACCCGATGAAGCACCTCGACCCGCTGGGCTCGGTGCTGGTCCCGCTGATTTCGCTGGTCTATGGCGGGATGTTGATAGGCTGGGCCAAGCCCTGCCCGGTGACGACCAGAAACTTCCGCCACATCAAGCGCGACGACATTCTGGTCTCCATGGCTGGGCCGGCCAGCAATCTGGCCATGGCTACCGTCGCGCTGATCCTGCTGGTGATTTTCAAACATCTGGTCGCGGGGGGAGTTCCCTCGATCGAGGCGGCAATGCTAATGGCGAGGCATGTTGCTGTGGAGACGGACAACCTGCCAACGCTTTTTCCTATTGCACTGCTGCTGTACTACGGTGTCTTCATCAACCTGCTGCTGTTCGTGTTCAACCTGATTCCAATCCCGCCGCTGGATGGCAGCCATGTATTGCGCCAGTTTCTTCCCTACCGGGTGGAGCAGGTGTACAACCGGATTGGCATGTGGGGGCTGATTATCATCTTTCTGTTCGGCGGCGGCCTGATCTTCGGCACGTTCTTCTATCCGCTGCTGAATGTCTACAACGGCCTGCTGGGGTCGCTATAGACGGGCCGCATCCTGTACGCTTTGGATTGAGAAAATATGAGCCAAGAGTCGAAACATCAGGCACCGAAGCGCGTTCTGAGCGGTATGCGGCCGACGGGTAAGCTGCACCTGGGCAACTACATGGGCGCGCTGAAGAACTGGGTGGAGCTACAGAACGCGACCCACGACGATGGCGGCCCTGCGTACGATTGCTACTTCTTCATCGCGGACTACCACGCACTGACCACGGACTACGCCGACACCAGCGAGCTGCCCGCCAATGTGCGCGAGGTTGCGCTGGACTTTCTGGCCGCCGGGCTCGATCCCAGGCGCAGCACGATCTTCGTGCAGAGCGAGGTTCCGGCGCACGCCGAGTTGGCCCTGCTGCTGGGAATGATTACGCCGTTGAGTTGGCTGGAGCGCGTGCCCAGCTACAAGGACCAGCAGGAGCAGCTCAAAGAGAAGGACCTCGCCACCTTTGGATTTCTAGGTTATCCGCTGCTGATGAGCGCCGACATTCTGGTGTATCAGGCGGACTTTGTGCCTGTGGGCCAGGACCAGGCAGCGCATGTCGAGATCACCCGCGAGATCGCCCGTCGCTTCAATTTTATTTATGGCTCGAAGGGGTCACATGCTGTTACTCCTTTCAAACACATAGTTGAAACGCGAGGGACTGAAATAGCCTCGATTATGTCTCCAACCGGCGTCTCGGTGCTTTCACGAACAATAAGTCAAAAAGATATGGACGCAGCGAAGAACCCCGAAGAGATTACCGACACCGTAGAGATTCTGCCGGAGCCGAAGGTGCTGCTGACGCCGAGTCCGAAGCTGCCGGGAACCGATGGGCGCAAGATGTCAAAGAGCTACGGGAACACGATTCTGCTCTCCGACCCTGAACCTGAGATTCGCGCCAAGCTGAAGACGATGGTGACCGATCCGGCGCGCATCCGGCGGACGGACGCGGGGAATCCTGAGATCTGTCCGGTCTTCGATCTGCACAAGGTTTTTTCCTCGGGCGAGACGCAGGCCGAAGTGCGCGCGGGCTGCACTTCGGCGGGGATCGGCTGCATCCAGTGCAAGGGCTGGCTGGCCGATGCGGTGGTGAAGGAGCTGGCACCGATTCAGGAGCGAAGACAGCACTTCGAGGCTCACCCCGATGAGGTGAAGGCGATCCTCGACGATGGCGCGGTGCGGGCCAATGCGCGCGCCGAGCAGACGATGCAGCAGGTACGGTCCTCGGTGGGGCTCGGATAGCGATGAGCGAAAAGGTCATGAACGAGGGCGGCGCGGAGAGCCGGAAGGAGACGGCTGAGCGAGCGGCAGTCGATCCCACCCTTCACGATGGGGCCGTGAAGGATGGGGCACCCGGTCCTTCGACGGCTGACGACGAGGCGATAGAGGAGGTCGGGGAGACGCTGGTGTTGCGACCGGGGCCGGCTGTACCCGCGGAAGAGCCGAAGCGCGCGGGTGTAGCCGCCAAAGATGCGGCGCAGCGGGCAGAGGACTCACAATCCCCTTTCTCGGTGACTGTGGGGCAGGTCTACGACGGCCCGCTGGACCTTCTGCTGGACCTGATCCGCAAGCAGAACATCGACATCTACGACATTCCTATCGCCCTGATTACGGCGCAGTTTCTGGACTACTGCCACCAGTTGCAGCAGACCGACGTGGACGCGGCGGGCGAGTTCATCTATGTAGCGTCGCTGCTGATCCACATCAAGTCGAAGACGCTGCTGCCGCGCGATCCGTCGGATGTGACGGGCGCGGACGCGGAGGACCCTCGCCGCGAGCTGGTGGAGCGATTGCTGGAACACGAGCGATTCAAGGCCGCTGCACAGATGCTGATGCAGAAGCAACAGATCGAAGAGGCGACCTGGTCGAACCCCGGCATGCGCGATTTTATGCGCGAGCAGGAGGGCAACGAGAGCACAGGCGACGAGCAGGAGATTGCCGCCGACACGGTGGACCTGGTGCGCGTCTTTCAGCAGGTGCTGGACCGGCTGCGCAAGCGTCCCGTTCTGGACGTGGACGAGGAGTCGGTCACCGTAACGCAGATGATCGACTATGTGAAGCGGCGGCTGATGATGGAGGACCGGCCAGTGAGCCTGCGCCGATTGTTGCACAGCACACACTCGCAGCGAGCGCTGATCTGCCTGTTTCTGGCGATGCTGGAGCTGGTGCGGTTGCAGGCCGTGCTGCTGTACCAGCCGCGGCAGCTAGGCGACATCCTGATCAAGAAGACAGATGGGTTCGACCTGGTGCTTGCCGAACAGGCACCGGCGCGGGACGACTGGCGGTAGAACAGGTTCGAGATACCAGGTTCGAGGTTCGAGGTGTGCAAGCGGCAGTTGGGACGGATTGGTATGCTGATGTCTGACATTTTATGAGCCTGAAAGCAAAGATCGAAGCTGTTATCTATGCCTCCGAAGAGCCGGTGACGCTGACGCAACTGGTGGGCCTGCTGGGAGACGAGGCGCAGGCGGAGCTGGACCGCACCGGATCGACCCAGCAGACGCTCTCGCTGGACGAGACGGATACCGAGGCGACGGCTACGGGGCCGACAACGGTTCCCACCCGTGACGATGAAGCCGTCACGAATGGGGCGCCCGATTCTGTGGAACCCGCGACTGGGGACGAGACCGCCACGAAGGATGAACCAGAATCTGAAGCAGCGGTAGATACTGCAGCAGCCGCTGCTGCCCGGGCGGAGAAGGCGCGCATGGCTCGGCTGCGCGCGCACTTTCGCGTGCTGCTGGACCAGTTGATCGCCGAGTACGCGACCCCTGAGCGCGGGCTGGAGATACGCGAAGTTGCTGGAGGCTTCCGATTTGCCACCAAGCCGGAGTATCACGACGCAGTGCGCGGCTTTGTGAAGACGCTGAAGCCGCCGCTGAAGCTGACGCTGCAATCGCTGGAGACCCTTGCCGTAGTGGCGTACAAGCAGCCCGTTACCGCGCCGGAAATTTCGGAGATTCGCGGCGTGGACGCTAGCGGAGTGCTTGGGTCGCTGATGGCGCGCAAGCTGATCACCACGGCGGGACGCAAGCATGTGATCGGGCGGCCCATTCTGTACAAGACGACACGCGAGTTTCTGCTGAAGTTCGGGTTGAAGGACGTCTCCGAGCTACCCTCGATCGAGGAGTTCGAGAAGATGGCCGGCCAGTTGGCCGAACAGGAAGAGATGGCGATGGGCGACGCGCCCGAGCCCATCGGGATGTCGGATGATGTTGCGACAGCTGAGGACGGGATTTCGAACGGCGAGGCATCTTGAGGAACCTCTTGCGGGTTTGATCCTCCTTGAGTGGGGGTATACCCCCCCACCGTAGACACTGGAGCACCCCATGCCCGGCGTTTGATCCTCCTTGAGTGGGGGTATACCCCCCCTGAAAATCCATAAAGTATTCGAAAGATGCAACTTAAGTCTGGACTAAGTCTGTACTTCCTCCTCAAAGTCCTGATTGTAGACACTTTATTTATCAAAATCTCTGGAATCAATAGATTACGAGGGTAATTATCCCTTGACATCAGGTACGCCTTATGAAATACTTGATTCATTATGAAGGTCAAACAGTCCATTCCGGTTGCTAAACGGTTCACAATACAGCAATTCAACGCTCTATTTCCGACTGATGACGCTTGCCTTGTTTGGCTGATGAGTCAGCGTTATCCCGATGGTATCGCATTCTGCGACAAATGCCTGACCGAGCGCAAGCATCACCGCATTGCAGCGCGGAGAGCATGGTCTTGCGACTATTGCGGCAAGATGATCTCGCCCACGGCGGGTTCGATCTTCGCCAAGTCGCCTACTCCTTTGCGCCTTTGGTTCTATGCGATGTACCTCATGGGTCAGACCCGGTGCGGCATCAGTGCAAAGCAGATTCAGCGCGAGACTGGCGTGACATACAAAACGGCGTGGCGCATGTTCAAACAGATTCGTACCCTGATGTCGGAGGACATCAGACTGGAGGGATCGTCAGTGGAAGCAGATGAAACCTACTACGGCGCAGCCCTCAAAAATAAACATCGTAGCAAACTGAAGCAGGGTACGCATAAGGACAAGCAGCCCATCTTCGGCATGGTCGAGCGCGGCGGTCGGGTTGTGACGTGCGTGGTTCCGAACGCCAGACAAGAAGACAACACTGCTCCCGATCATCGCGGAGCGCGTACTGCCAGCGTCCACCATCTTCACAGACTGCTACACACCATACGACAACCTGCACAAGATGCCGCAAGGATACAATCATCAGCGCATCAACCACGGCGCGAAGGTCTACGTCATGGGAGACATTCACACCCAACCATCGAAGGCTTCTGGAGCCTATTGAAGCGTGGGATTGGGGGAGTTTATCACTCGGTCAGCGCGAAGTATTTGCAGTCGTACTGCGACGAATACAGCTACCGATACAACCGCCGATTCGACGATCAGCCGATGTTTACTTCGCTGCTTGTTGATGCCGTGGCGAAGGCGGAATAGCCCTCTTTACAAGGTCTGAGAATGATTGCAGTGTGGTGGGCTGCATCTTGGCTTGAATCTCAGCCGATGGGATCAGCACAACACGTTTACCATTCTGCTTCTCTTCATCCGTTAACTGCCACGGTTTCTTCATGGTTAGTAATCGTACCACTTTAGGACAATTCAGGGTTGAATTTAGTGTGCAGAGGGTGTATTCTCTATCAAGAACAAGCGCCTATGACGGCGCACCATCGAGAATACCGATGGTGGCCGCCGTGGCGACGGTAGTACGGATGCCATTCCGCATTACCGTGTACGAAGAGTGCAACATGTGAGCCATGTTGGACTCCCTTCCGCCCCAGGCAAGGAACGCCTGGGAACATCGTGATAGATCAGGAGGCCACTTAGGTGGCCTTTTGATTTTCCTCCACTTCACTTTGGACTACCGTATACATACCCGGAGATAACTTTCTGAAAGTGTCTGGACGCTTGATGATTGCGTTTCGCACAATCTGAATCCTATTGGGACTTGCAACCGGCTTGCCGATACGCTTCAATGCGTCGATTGCATCGCTCACACTAAAAGCATTTGCCTTGCCGTTGATCGCGAACTTGATTTGCTTCCATAGGGGAGCATTCGTATCGTTTCCATTCGGTACCGCAGGCGCGACGATAGCAGTAAGGCGCAGTTGTGCAGGCGCTCCAATGAGAGCCCGCGCATCGGCAATGAACGCTTCCAATTGTTCTTTGCGCCGTGCGAGAGAATCGAACTGTCCCTTGATGGATTGCAGTTCCGCTGTCGCGTTCGAGAGAGCCATTTCGTATATGCCGGAGTTAGCCATAAAAGAATCATAACATAACTTAGGTTCATTCTGCGCAAGGTTCTACAAAAAACCGTTTCGCCACTCATTCACTGAGGGGAGAACCATGCTTGCAGAGATCCATGATGGGGGATGGTTCCTGGGGCTTCTCACTGCAAGAAATTTATCCGGCAATAGGAATCATAATAGTAAACTTGAGGTATCCCGAAAGGACTCCTCATGAACGATGCAAACGCAGCTAATCTCATTACGGTTATGCGGCAAATTCTGGCAGAACTTCAAGCAATTCGAGCACAGATAGCCAATGTGGCTGCGGCTACGAAGAGCCACTAGCAGCCTCATTCGCCTCAACTGAACACGAAGCATTTGGAAGAACCGGAACGATAGCTTTGGCAACTTCCAGAGCGCAGTATCTCTCTGCCTCGCTAGCCCCGGACTCCTGAAGAAGCTCCAATATCCGATCAGCAAGTACCAACGATATATGCCGCTGTCCTGTCACGGTCATTTTATTGTACCTGAGTCGATGGGATAATTACCATTACGAGACTGTTTGCGAGCGGTCTTGGGTAGTTCGTGCCTGGAGGGGTCTCGGACATATTTCCTCCTATTTAAATTGTACGGGTTGGAGCATAACTGCTATGCCAACTATTTTGAAGTTCTAAGTTATTTAGATGTAGTATGTTACGGTGAATTTGGAGGTTCGAGGGGCTTGACAAGGATAACAGGGGTCAGGGAACAGGAAGAGCAAGGACAGGACGAAGATTTCATAGTACGATCAATAATTATTGATAAACGATAAAAAACTATTGAAAAGCGGAAGACTCTGCGTATGATCGGGGCGTGGAGGAGTTTTATGCGACCTGAAAATGAGGCGAGGCTACTGAGGATTGAGCGGATCAGCAAAGTGCTGCGAGCGGTGTGCAAGGTATTTCTGGTGTTGTGTGTGCTCCGATTTCTGATCATGACCGTGACTGTTGTACTTTCTGCCTTGCAACATCACGGTTTCATTTGGGGAGACTCCAACGTGGTGCAGTATGGCCTGACTGCTGGTGGCGAAACTGTAATCTGTGCGTATTACACGTTACTGTGGACGGCGGCGTTTCTGTGCGTCTTCTACCTGCATCGTCTGCTGGGCAACTATTCGCGCGGCGAGATCTTCACCGCGGATTCGGCGAGGCAGATTCGGAGGTGGGGGCTGGCGTGCGTGCTGTGGGGCATGATGGGTTTCTTGTGGAACATCGTGCCGGGGGCGGTTTTTGCCCATCCGCTCCCGATCTCAAGCCAGAGCCCCATCGCAGACTCCGCCCGCGCGGCCAAACCTGAGCCGGGCGACTGGGGCAATGGAAAGTTTGTGCAGCCCCACGGCGGCGGCATGATGGGAAACGGGCTGGCGATTGTGGCGATCTCGTGGTTTATGGCGATGGCGGCGGAGATGCGCGAAGAGCAGGACCTGGTCGTTTGAAACGGAGGGAGTTTTTATGCGACCTGAAAATGAAGCGAGACTACGGAAGATTGAGCGGATCAGCGGGATTCTGCGATGGGTTTGCAAGGGGTTGCTGGCGCTGATTGTGATCGGGTTTCTTATGGCGACGGTTGCGTTGCTTGCGAACCGGGGAGGCAGCGTCGGGTATTTCGATGTGTGGTTCCGGATAGGCGACCTGACCCTCGGCCACCGGCTTTTGGTGCTGGCTCTGAGTGCGGCGACGTCGGCAGTCTGGTTCATGTGCATTTATCACTTGCATGAACTTTTCGGCAATTATTCCCTTGGACAGATTTTCACCCGTGGATCCGTAGGCCACCTGCGCCAGTTGGGAATAGCGTGTGTGCTGTGGGGTGTGATGAAGATTCTCTGGATGGGCTTGTCGCGCGCTCTCTCGGCGAACCCGCTGAGTCCGACCCAGGTCAGCGCCGAGATCATACCCATCGGGATCATCATCCTCGTAGTTGCGTGGTTTATGGACTTGGCGGTGGAGTTGCAGGAAGAGAACGAATTGACGGTGTGAGCGGGCGAGGAGGCGACCATGCCGATTGTGGTGAATGTGGACGTGATGCTGGCTCGGCGGAAGATGCGGTTGAATACGTTGGCGGAGTTGGTGGGGATTACGGCGCAGAACCTTTCTGTGCTGAAGACGGGGCGGGCCAAGGCGATACGGTTCAGCACGCTGGAGCGGCTGTGCGAAGTGCTGGAGTGCGAGCCAGGGGACCTGCTGGCGTATGAAAAAGGTGCGTTGGGGGCTACGGAAACGACGGAGATTCTGGCTATCACCCCAGCCAGCAAGCTGGCCGGGGACCCCGATATCGGGAATGACAGACAAGAAAGAGCGGAGTGACAAGCAAGCGGGTCTGTATAGCGCGGCGCTACGCCGTAGACTGGGACGAGGAGGGACGGCGATGGCGCGAGAACTGGACTGGACGGATACAGAGGAGATTGGGATTCAGTTGCAGGAGATGTTTCCGGATACCGATCCGTATTCGGTGCGGTTCACCGATCTGCACAAGTGGGTGGTGCAGTTGCCGGATTTCGTGGGCGACCCAGCGAAGTCGAACGAGGGGATTCTGGAGGCGATCCAGACGGCGTGGCACGAGGAGTACCAGGACGCGAAGGGGGCATAGAAGCAGTTGTAAGTTGTGAGTTGTGAGTTGCGGTATGCGAGCGTTGTTCCTCCCACCCATCGCTATGATGCCGCGATGGATGAGTCACTCGGCGGATCAATCGAAGAGGTCGGCGTGCGTTCCGGTGCGCTCGAAACGAACCACATCCCCCTGGATGCAGTAGATGAGGAGCCAGTCCGGCTCGATGTGTGCATCCCGATAGCTTGACCAGTCATTCTTGAGGGCATGGTCTTTGTATCGAGGCGGCAGAGGTTCGTCTGCGATGAGGATGGCCAGGAGTTCCTTCAGCTTGGCCATGTTCTTGCCGCGCTTCTGGGCAAGTTTGACATCGCGGTGGAACCGGGTGGAGTACTCGGGAACGCGCATCAGATTCCCAGTTGATCGAACAGGTCTTCAGCGTCTTTCGCGCGATGGACTTCTTCGCCACGCGCACTCTTGCGCAGCGTCTCACGTGTCAGCTTATTGGGAGTGAGTTCAAAGGGGAGCGCGCCTTCGTGCGCGACTCGGGTGATGACGATGCGCATGACATCGGAGACGGTGAGCCCCATGGGTTCTAGGACGGCGGTTGCCTGTTCCTTGACCTCGGATTTGATTCTGGTTCGGACTACAGCATTTTCGGCCATGACCTGATTGTAGCTCAGATGGGCTACGTTTGCCGGCGGCGGAGGATTTGCTGGGGGAGTTTGGAGCCGGTGGCGAGGAGGGTGAGGGCTGCGGCGGCGATCCAGACGATGGAGGCGGCGGCGATGGTGCCGAGGTCCCTGGCGTGGGTGGAGACGGGTGGAAGGAAGTGCGCACCGACTGCTGTGGCGGCGTAGGCGACGAGCGCGGCGAGGAGGGCTCGGGCGAGTTCGCTGTACTCCAGATGGGTAAATGAGACCAGGCGCTTGCGATGGAGCAGGAGGGCGAGCGAGGCGGTCTGGACGAGGATTCCGATGTCGGATGCGATGGCCAGGCCGCGCAGGCCGAAGGCATGGAAGAGCGCGAAGTAGATGGGGATGGAGAGCACGGTGATGACGGTCCCAGTGACCATGGGCGTTCTGGTGTCGCTGGCGGCGTAAAAGGCGCGGGCATAGATTCCCTGCACCGCCCAGACTGGCAGCGTGATAGCGAGGATGGTGAAGAGCTGGGTGATGGCTGCGGCGTCGGCGCGATTGAACTTGCCTCCGCGCAAGAGGTCCATGAGCCAGGGAGCGAGAGCGATCATCCAGGCGGAGACGATCATTCCGACTGAGAAGAGACTCGATACGGAGCGGCCGACCGAGGCGGAGAAATCGTTGGCGCGGTTCTGTTGAAAGAGTGAGGCGAAGAAGGGCAGCGAGGCTGCGCCGGCGGCTGGACCGATGACGTTGAAGGGCGCGTTGAAGAGGCTCTTGGCGTTGGTAATGAGGGTGATACCGCCGACCTGGGCGGAGGCGAAGAACTTGAGGAAGATGCCGTCGAACATGACCAATGAGACGCCGATCATGAGCGGCAGGGAGAGCTTGAACCACTCGTGGAAGGCTGGATTGCGGAAGCCGATGATGGGGTGGTAGCGCAGGCCGGTGCGGAATGCGCCGAGCGAGTTGAGCAGCGCGGAGCCGACGATGACTCCGCCCAGCGCTCCCCAAGCGAGGGAGAAGATGCCGAGCCGGTGATGCAACAGCAGAGCGCCGAGGATGATTCCGGAGTTGTAGATGACAGGCGTACAGGCCTGGTAGAGGAAGATCTTGCGCACCTGTAGGCGCGAGCTCATGACGCTGCCGATGAAGAAGAAGAGTTGCGCGGGCAGCAGCAGCCGGGTGAGCGCGACACACATTGCAGCCCCGACGTGGTCTTTTCGGTATCCGGTGAAGAAGAGCCAGACGTATTGGGGCGCGAAGATTTCACCCAAGAGAAGGCCGGCGCAGAGGACGATCAACATGGTGTTGAGGATGACGGAGAGCGCGCGATCGCCGCCTTCCTCGTCGCCAGCCTCGCGATAACGATTGAGGATGGTGATGACGGAGATGGAGGCTGCGCCACCGATGAGGAAGTAGTTGATGAGGTCAGGCAGGGTGAAGGCTGCCTGATAAGCGTCCTGCTCCATGCCCGCGCCGAAGAGGTGATTGATGACCTTGATGCGCAGGAGGGCGAGCAAGCCGGAGAGCAGCGCGCTGACCATAAGAAGCATGGCAGCGGAGCCTGCGGTGTGCCTGCCGGAGAGACGCGTGGATGTGGCAGGTTGCGGCAGTGGGGGTGGGACTGGATGTGGTTGCGGGGGCAAGCTAGTTCCCATCGCCTTCCGATTTCGAGCCAGTGGACCGGGCGTCGAAGAGGAAATCGCCGGAGGGAGTAGAGGCCGATGGACGCTCTGGAGAGGCGGCATCCGGGCCTGATGGAGCGCTCGCGGGGGAGCGGCGCGCAGCGCGGATGGGAGCGGAGGGACGGTCTCCGTTGGCAGAGTGCTTTCTGGAGGCTTTCTGCGCGCAGGCAATTCTAGCGATGGGCTGGGAGAGCATGGCAGCGATAGCTTCCAACTCTCGGCGCAGTGAGCGGAGCTGTTTTGCTTCGGACTTGGGAATCGCTTCGCCGAGCAGGGAGAGCTGGGGCTCCTTCTGCCGGAACTCAGACTTCAGCACAGCACGGGCGCCGGGAATAGTGTAGCCCTCGTCCTTGAGGAGGGTCTTGACGCGCATGGCCATCTCGACGTCGCGGCGGCGGTAGAGGCGCTGTCCGGTGCCACCCTTGTTGGGCTTCAACTGGGGGAACTCGCTCTCCCAGAAGCGCAGGACATAGGCAGGGACCTTGCAGAGGCGAGCCACCTCGCCGATGCGGAAGTAGAGCTTGTCCGGGATTTCAGACGGCTGCGCGGCAGAGCCTCGCGTAATTCTACGGATTAGCTGGTTGCGTCCCATTCGCCAGACCGGAACCTTCCCTTGCAGTTGCGACCTGAAGCTCCTGAATGCAGGCCGACTCCGCCGACCTCAAAGAGCGAAGACAAGCCAGAGAACGATCAGCCACCCGCATTTTGTTCAGGATGACAACCAGAAGATATTAGCACTGAAATTCAATCTGATCAGAAGGGATTCAGTTTGGCGAGGCCCTTTTTCTTCTTGTGCTTGCTGGAGGACTCGTCTGCCTTGTCGAATGCCGGCTTGGGCTTCTTGCCGTTGGCGGGTGCAGTCTGCGCGGGCGGCTGGGAGCCGGGAGTCACTTCGTTGATGGCATCGGGAGCGGCGGCGGGCTTCTCGATGGGAGGCAGAGCGGCCGGTGTAGATGGGCCGAGGGGCTTCAATCCTCCGTTGTCGCTGGGCGGCGGGGCTGCTGCTGCGGCGGTGGCGGGCTGGGCGGGCGCGGAGTTTTCTGAGTCTGGGAAGGCGGGAGGCGAGGCGGGCGCAGGGCCAGGCGCAGGGGAACTGGAGGAGGGCTGCACGATCTCGACGGCCATCGAACTTCCGCTGGAGGCGGTTGCAGGGGTAACTTGCGGCACGTTGGTGACCACTGCTGAGGCGCCGGTTTCCGCACCCGCGGCGGCTGTGGGGACGTCCTGCAATGCGAGCGGGGCGGTGGAGGCGGCCGAAGCCGGCGCGGGGGCAGCAGAGCTGGGCTGGGACGGAGCGAGCGCGGCCGTAGTCGCAACGGTGCGCGGCGGGTAGGCCGCAGGATTCATTGCGGAGTAGTAGTCGCTCATGGTCTGCTTTGTAACATTGGGCGCAAGGGTGGGCTTGGCGTCTTCCAGAGGCGGGTCGCCGACCGAGGCGGCGGGAACGGTGTCCGCCTTGTGCAGGACGAAGAGCTCCACGCGGCTGCTGAGGGTGTACTGGCCGCGGCTATTCTCCAGCGCGAGGCTGGCAGCAGCCTGCTCCGGCGTAGGAGTGGGGACGGGGCGACCCATGGCGACGAGACGGTCTTTGGCGTCTTCCACATGGGCCGAAGCGGAGTGTTCGAGCACGACCCTGTTGAAGGCGGCGGCGGCCTCATCGTCGTAGATCTTCAACAGACGCGCCTTGCCTGCCTCAAACATCTCCTGCTGCGCCTTGGTTGCTCCTGCGGGAGCCTTCATTGCGCGGGTGCCAGCCGCTTCCGATTCATAGGCGTCTCCGAGTCCGACCAGCACATCGTCCAGATGGCTGTAGAGCGGGTAGGTGTCGACGACGGTCTGGTAGCGGGCGATGGTGGCGGACCAGTTCTGGTGGGTGGAGTAAAAGGAGGCGATATCGGCTTCGCGCGAGGCCAGCGTCTCCTGCACCTCACGCAGATGCTGTTTGGCCTCGGGTACCCGCGTGGAATCGGGGAACTGCTGCAACATGAGGCGGTAGGCTTCTTCGGCGTGGATGGTGTTGGAGTAGTCACGGTCCGGCTTGTCCATCTGGCGGAAGTAGATGTCACCGATGCGCATCTGGGCCTCGGCAGCCTCGGGTACATTAGGGAAGAATGTGATGAAGTCCTTGTACTCCTGCTCGGACTGGGTGAGCGCAGCGGCGCCGCCCTCCTTGTACCAGCTATCGGCCACGCCGAGCTTGGCACGCATCATGTACTGGGAGTCGGGATAGGTGTTGAGCAGGGTCTGGAGGTCGAGCCGGGCAACGTCGAACCGTCCATGCTTGACCGCGTCCATGGCCTTGTCGTAGAGCACCTTGTCGGGGAGATTTGCGTCCTTACCGACCAGCGGGTCAACCTTCTTGGCCTTCTTATCTGCCTGCTTGGTGTCCTTGGACTGGACGACTTTGTCACCTTTCGTCTTGCTGCCCTTGGGGGCCTTCTTGTTGGCGACGGCCAGGCCGGGCGTTGCGGCATCCGCAGGAGATGCAGTGGCGGGCGTCGATTGGGTCTGGGCGCCGGGGTCCGGCGGCGTCGCCGCAGCCTGTGCGCGCACGCCTATAGTTGCTGCCAGAAAAGTAGCCAGGGCGAGGAGGGCGAGCAGGTTAGGGAAGAGGGAACGAGCGTTGCCGCGGGAGACCTGGATGCTGCTGGCGGTGGTGAATTGCGTCATGCTTGGAACTCCGTCTGACCCCATGCTGAAGCGTTCTGGCCGGCGCGCACCGGGCGGTGTGCGGCCTGGATACTATTCTAGTGCAGAATTGCCTTGTCCGTGGCCCTGGGGCGGGTCCGCGAGGCTCGTGGAACCAGGCGCTAACCCTGCATGAGTGCGGCACGGGCCAGGCGCAACAGCTCGAGCGCGTTCTGCTCGGTGCGCCCTGGTTCAAAGACAGCAGAGCCCGCGACCAGCATCTCCGCTCCTGCCTGGACCACGGAGGCGACCGTATCGTGAGCGACGCCGCCGTCTACTTCGATGCGGAAGTGGAGGCCCATCTCACTGCGCAGCCTGGCAAGATGCGCGATCTTGTTGACGGCGAGGGGAAGGAACTGTTGCCCGCCGAAGCCGGGATTGACGCTCATGACAAGGACGAAGTGAACCATGGGGAGGACTTCGATGAGCGTCTCGACCGGCGTGGCGGGGTTGATAACGACGCCGGGCAGGACCTTGTGTTCGCCGATGTGCTGGAGGGTGCGGTGCAAGTTGCGGCAGGTCTCCTGATGGACGGAGATCATGTTGGCGCCGGCCTGGGCGAAGGCGGGAATGTAGGCGTCGGGGTCCTCGATCATGAGATGACAGTCGAGGGGGAGCCTGGTGATGGGGCGGAGCGCCTTGACCATGGGTGGGCCAAAGGTGATGTTGGGGACGAAGTGGCCGTCCATGACGTCGATGTGGACGATAGTGCCGCCGCCGCGCTCAGCTGCGGCAACTTCATCGGCGAGGTGGGCAAAGTCGGAGGCGAGGATGGAGAAGGCGAGTTCGATCATAAGGGCGGTTGCTGGTTGATAAGTGCGTTGGTGGAAGTGTATCAGTGAACGGCTTCATCTGGTGATTGCGGCGGCTGATGCTGGGCTTCGGCGGCGGGCTTTGGGTCGCCGAGGGTCGGGGTCCCCGCCGAGCTCCGCTCGGTGGGGTGAAGAGTGATGCGGGCGGCGGCGTTGAGGATGCGGCGGATGGGCCAAGTGGTTTTATCGGCGGCGTCTTCTTTGGGCAAGGAGCCTTCATCTTTTGGCAAGAAGACTTCGCCGATGCGCTGCTTCTCGGGCCGGTAATACCAGCGGCGGAGGAGCGAGAGGTGGTCGGAGAGGGTGGCGAGGTCGGGGGATGATTTGGGCTGCGGTTTGGCGCGGGTTGCAAGGCCGTCGAGGAGTTGCGCTGCGCGGTCTTCCGGGTTGAGAGCGGGAGCTGTCTGCGAAGGACTCTGAGGTGATTGCGGATGAAGTAGATTCCTCCACTGCGCTGCGGGATGACAACAATGGAGTGGACTGAGACTCGGTGAGTGGGACGGCCTGCAATATCAACGGCTGAGCGAAGAGTGAGGTGCCCACGCTTGTCTGCTCCTTGACCGCGCGAACGCCGAGGGCGGAGAGGCGCGCCGGGCCGACGATGCAGCCGGAGTCGAGGAGGAATAGAGCGGCGGTGGGTTCGGGGTCAGTGGCGATTTCGGGTGAAGCAGATCCCTCCCCCTTCGACTCCCCTTCGGCAAGCTCAGGGTCGCTCAGGGTGCGGGATGACAACAAAGGTGCGCTACGGGATGACAAAAAAGATGCGGCTTTCTGAAGGATGACTGCGCGGAGATTGGGTATGGGCTGGACCAGCGGGTCGGCGAGGGACGCGGCGGCTTTGACGCGCAGGAACTGGGTGTGGAGCTGGGCGGCGCGCTCAAAATCAAGATCGTTGGAGGCCTGCTCACGGTCGGCGGTGAGGTGGGTGAGGAGGGATTCGCCGCGCGTGGCGAAGAAAGCTTGGACGGCGGTGGCCTCGGCGGAGTATGCGGCAGCGCCTGCGGGCGTGCAGGCCTGATTGCAGGGCGCGAGACACTTGTTCATCTCCTGATAGACGCAGCCGGGATGTTCGGGATACGGCGCGAGGTCTTCGTAACAGCGGCGAAGCTTGAAGAGGTCGAGGACGGCGTCGCAGTAACGGTCGGCGGCGGCGCGCGAGGGAAACGGGCCGTAGGTGTGGGCGAGGGCTCGGCGGCTGAGGCGGTTGGTGGAGTAGACGCGGGGGAAGGCGTTCCCGGCGGTGAAGCGGAGGAAGAAGGGCGTGTGCAGGCGCAGACGGCGGCGGGCTTCGGTCTGCGAGAAGATGCTGACGGTCGCGTGGTAGAGCGTAAGGGTGGACTCGAACTCGGAGCCGGTGACGGTGTAGTCGATGCGGGCGACGCGGTCGCGCAGGTTGAGGCGCTTGGATTGCGAGTCAGGCGGAGCGAGAATGCGCGTGATGCGGCGGCGCAGGTCGGCGGCGCGCGTGAGATAAGGCTGTTCTTCCCTGCGCGGGCCGTGGAGGGCGAAGACGCCGGGGAGTGCGGGGATGGACGCAGGATTTCTGCGGAGTTCTCGGGTGAGAAGGGGATGGAGTGCTCGAAGTGGAAGGACTCGGCCACAGGAGGATTGTAGATGGGCAACGCGATTTTACTCTGGATCACCGTCGCGGAACCACATCATTGACCAAAACTGCTGCTCCCACTTCGTTCCTTCGCCATCCAAATATGGGCTGGCTCCTATTGCAATTCTGAGTCTCTCGATTTCTGCTCTGAATTTGAGGTCATCAATGCCAATTGTGGCACACCAGATTCGCGCGAGTGTGAAATGAATCAGTCCATGGTAGAGCGTGATCCTTGTGGCTTTCTGTGGGTCATATGTCATGGGTCCCATTTCCATAATTGCCTCAAGACCGCCATCCTCTTTCGGCTTTATCTCATGGAAACGTCCGTACCATTGCGACAACAGTACGCTGTAATGCGCGAAAGGCTGAAGTGATCGTGAAAGTGCTGCCATATAGTCAGACCAACTTTCGCTCCACAAGCCATTTCCGTAGTGTGGCCACACATTTTTCTCTAACCAAGCTCTGGTGGCACCCGGTGTTAGATTGTCATCATTCCAACGCGCAAGCATCTCGTGTGCTTCTGAGTGCCCGCATATTCCCAACTCAATGATCGAGATACATTCGATGCATTGTCTTGTAATCGACAACGCATTTGCGTGCATCCCCTTGCGGTTCGCGTGATTTGCAATTTGTAACGTATTCAGAAGGTGCCAATGCGCTTGAAGAGGTAGGAACTTCACGTTTACCGGAAGTATCGAATTTGAAAGAGCGAACGCCAAGCGCTGATGTGTGAGTGGCGTTAGGGAAGGTCTGCACAAGTGTTTGACATTCCCTCGGCGGCTAAAGCCGCGTTGCAATTGTTGTACTTACGGCGGGACTGAAGTCCCGCCCTTTCAAAACCGGGACTTATTCAGAGCTTCCTTAGCTCCTCTGATAGTTTGAACCACTCCGGGATTGGGCGTTTCGTCATTTGAAGATCGTGTTTGTCCTAGCTACCGGCGATGGTCATGCCTTCGATGCGGAGGGTGGGAGCGGCGGCGGCGGTGCGGAAGACGAGGTCGTTGCCGATGGCGGAGATGTTTTTGTACATCTCCTTGAGGTTGCCGGCGATGGTGATCTCTTCGACCGGGTAGGCGAGCTCGCCGTTCTCGATCCAGAGGCCGGCGGCGCCCTGCGAGTAGTCGCCGGTGACGAGGTTGACGCCGAAGCCCATGGTCTCGGTGACGTAGAGGCCGATTGGAACGTCGGCGATGATCTGCTCGGGGGTCAGCGTGCCGGGCTGCAGGAAGAAGTTGCCCGCGCCGATGCCGGGGTTGCCGGCGAGCGAGCGCGAGGCGTTGCCGGTGGAGGGGTCGAGGCCGAGCTTGCGCGCGGTGTAGGTGTTGGTGACGTAGCTCTTGAGGATGCCGTTCTCGACGAGCACGGTGCGGCGGGTGGGCAGGCCTTCGCCATCGAAGGGCGCGGTGCCGAAGCCGCCGGTCTTGATTGGGCCGATGCCGTTCGCGGTCGAGTCGCGATCGAAGACCAGGGTGCCGTCGTCGATGACGGTGACGTTCTCTCCGGCGACGCGCTCGCCCAGCATTCCGGCGAAGAAGCTGGCGTGGCGATAGATGGCGTCGCCGTTGGCGGCGTCGAAGATGTTGGCCGACGATGGAGCGGGCGATCTCCGGAGAGAAGACGACGGGGGCCTGCTGGGTTTTGGCCTGGCGCGCGCCCAGGCGTTGCAGGGTGCGGCGGGCGGCCTCCTGGCCGATGGCGACGGGGTCCTCCAGCAGGCGGGTGGTGCGGGCGGCGGAGTACCAGTAGTTGCGCTGCATCTTGCCGTCGATGTCGTGGGCGATGGGCTGGGCGGAGAAGCCACAGTAGCTACGGCGGTATTCGCCGAGGAAGCCGCGTGAGTTGATGTAAATCTTGTGCGAGGTTGCGGTGTCGAAATCACCGCCGCCGGAGTTCTGGATGCGGGTGTCGAAGGCCATGGCGGCGGCCTCGACCTCGCGCGCGATGCGGATGCGGTCGGCGGGCGGCTGCTGGTTGACGTCGTCGAAGTAGAGGTGCTGATCGGCGGCGGAGTGCTGGGCGAACTCGGCAGGGCTTCGGGAAGGCCGGCGAAGGGGTCTTCCGAGGTGATGCGGGCGAGGGTAATGGCGCCGTCTACCAGGCGCTCGATGCTCTCGGGCGAAAAATCCGAGGACGAAGTGCTGGCGGTGCGTTGTCCGATGAAGGCGCGCAGGCCGATGGCGCGTGAGCCGGACTCCTTGAGCGTCTCGACCTGGCCGAGACGGACGAGAGTGGAGAACTCGTCGCCCTCGTAGACGACGGCTTCGGCGTCGGTGGCACCGGCGCGGAGTGCGCGGGCGAGGACATCGGAGGCGAGCTGTTTGAGGTCGCTGGAGGTTGTGGTTTCAGTCGGCATTCTTACAGCGTATAACTCCCGGGAACTCATGGCTGGTGTGACGCGAGGTCTCCTAGCGGACGGGGTGCTCGGAGAGGCGGGGCTGTCGGCCGTCGGTGGCCTTGCGGAAGTAGAGGCCGGAAGGACAGTACTCGGAGTCTGTTTTGAGTCTGTGGGCGATGTGCGGGGGCGGCGCGCCGGGGACGTGATGGCGGTGCAGCTTGACCGCGCCGGTGCAGTCGGAGCAGCGGAACTCGGTGTCGTCGTCGATGAGGGCTTCGGAGACGGATTTGAGCTTCCAGAAGGGTTCGTACCCACCACCTGTCTTGAGGCGGCGGCGTTTGACCTGGCACTCGTAGATTTTTTCCGATTCGGCGGCCATTTGATGCTCCTTTGGGAAGTTGTCAGTTGCAGGTTGTTGGTTGAAAACAAATACGGGGATTCTTCGCTGCGCTCAGAATGACAATCTCTGTCGAGCCGCTCAGAATGACGAACTTGGCGACGCGCGGCTAGACGACGGGGTTGGCGGAGGGTTTTGCTTCGCGTCCGTCTGTGGCGCGCTGAAAGAGCAGGCCGCTGGGACAGAACTCGGCGTCGGTGGCGAGTTTGTGCTCGACATAGGCGACGATGCCTGTCTTGCCGTTGCGGCCGAGCAACTTGACCGCGCCGAAACAGTCCTTGCAGCGGAAATCGGTGTCTTCGTCCACCAGGGCTACGGCGACGCTTTTAATCTTCCAGTAGGGCTCGTATCCTCCACCTGCCTTGAGACGGCGGCGGCGAACCTCGCACTCGTACATCTTTTCCCGTTCAACTGCCATTGAGAGACTTCTCCTCTCCTGCGACCTGGTACGTTTCGAAATGCCGTCGATGCAGCAGGCGGCGCGACACTTCAACTGCAACACATCCTGGGAGCGGAGATGTTTGTTTATTGCCCTGTTCCGCCGACGGTCATGCGGTCGAGCTTGGTAGTGGGCATACCGACACCGACTGGGACGGACTGTCCGGCCTTGCCGCAGGTGCCGATGCCTTCGTCGAGGGCGAGATCGTTGCCCACCATGGAGACGAATTTGAGGGCCTCGGGGCCGCTGCCGATGAGGGTTGCGCCTTTGACGGGACGGGTGACCTTGCCGTCCTCGATGAGATAGGCCTCGGAGGCGGAGAAGACGAATTTTCCGTTGGTGATGTCCACCTGGCCGCCGCCGAAGTTGACGGCATAGAGGCCGCGCTGGACGGACTTGATGATGTCTTCGGGCTGGTCCGTGCCGGAGAGCATGTAGGTGTTGGTCATGCGCGGCATGGGGATATGATGGTAGCTCTCGCGGCGGCCGGAGCCGGTGTTGGGCGTGCCCATGAGGCGGCTGGAGAGCTTGTCGGAGAGGTAGCCGCGGAGGATTCCGTTCTCGATGAGGACGGTCTCCTGGGTGGGATTGCCCTCGTCGTCCATGTTGAGAGAACCGCGGCGATTGGGCATCTGTCCGTTGTCGACGACGGTGACTTTTTCGCTGGCCACTTTTTGGCCGATGAGGCCGGCGAAGGCGGAGGTCTTCTTGCGGTTGAAGTCGGCTTCCAGGCCATGGCCGACGGCTTCGTGGAGCAGCACTCCGGGCCATCCGGGGCCGAGGACGACTGGCATCTCGCCAGCGGGGGCTGCGATGGCGTCGAGTTGCAGGATGGCGGTGCGGGCGGCCTCGCGGGCGAAATGCTCTGGAGATTTTGTGCCTTCAAAAAAGTCGAGCGTGACACGGCCTCCACCGCCGGATGTGCCGCGGGTGGTGCTGCCCGCGCCCTGGTTGGCGGAGGCGTCCTTGGCGATGACGAAGACGTTGAGGCGGGCCAGGGGCTGGGTGTCGGAGGCGAAGGCGCCGTCGGATGCGGCGACCAGGATGCGTCGCAGTTCGTCGTTGAAGCCGACACGGACCTGCGTGATGCGAGGATCGAAGTCGCGGGCGGCACGGTCGGCGCGCTGGATGAGGAGCAATTTGGCGGCGATCTCTGCGTCGGCAGCTGCCCCGGCGATGGGGTAGAGGGTGGGCTGGTCGGATGTGTGGCGGAAGCCCGCGATGCGTTCCGTGGCGGGGCCGCTGGCGATGAGCGCGGCGGTGCGGGCGGCGCGCAGGAGGCGGTCGGAGGAGAGGTCGTCGGTGTAGGCGTATCCGGTGCGCTCACCGGAGAGGACGCGGATGCCACAGCCTACGCTGATGCCCTGGCTGGCGGACTTGACCAGCGACTCGTCGATGCCGAGCGATGTGGAGGTGACGGACTCGAAGTAGAGGTCTGCATACTCGCCGCCGGCAGATAGCGCTTCGCCCAGGCAACGCTCCATCAGGCGCTCGGAGAGGCCGAGCTTTTCAATGAAGTAGCGCTTGTGGTCGGGCGTTGGGACGGTAGTTTTTTGGGACTGCGGCAAGGGCACAGTTCAATTCTAGGCTTCCACAGGGGCCACGGCAAATAAAGTGCGAAGAAAAGGGCGCAGACGTGATAAAGTTGCGTGCCCTGCGCTGTGAGGGAGAGATGGGGCAGCGTGCGGCTGAGAGTCTAAGAGGATCTGCTTGACTGAATAAATCTACATAGGTAGAGTTGGAGGCATGAGTTTGAAGATGCGTCGATCTCCGCAGACCGCGCTGGTGCTGGCCGAGTTCCTCTCCGACGAGCAGGAGTGGCGATACGGCTACGACATCAGCCGGAACACGGGGTTGAAGTCGGGCACACTGTACCCGATCCTGATGCGGCTGGCCGAGCACAGAATGTTGAAGACGAGCTGGGAGACGGCGGAGACGGGCCGTCCTCCACGCCATATGTACAAGCTGACCAAGGATGGCCTGCGCACCGCGCGCGAAATGGTGAGCGAGGCGACTGAACTGCCTGTTGGTGAGCCGGCGTTCGAAGGGGTGGGGCTATGACTCTGGTTCGTATCTAGCGTTGAGGATTTCGGACGAAGTGGTGCGATGGGCGTCGCCGGGATGCAAGGAGTGGGCGGAGGGACTGGAGCGCGAGGCTGCGGTGATCGAGAGCGACTGGGCCGCGCTGCGCTGGTCGATTGGGAGTACGCGGGTCCTACTTGATCGCCGCGCGGCACGACTCACATCGCTCGACGAAGTCCCTGCTGCAACGCAGAAGCTCGTGGATGGGGCGATGGTCTTTGGAACGGTCATCTTGCTCAGGCCAGTCATAGATGGGCCTAGGTTTTTGCACTGGTTCTTCGTGGCCAGAAGCACCTTAGGACGCGCTGGTTGCGCCATAGGCGTTCTTGGGTTCGGTCATTGCAGTGACTTATTTGTTAATGGAATGGCGCAGGCTTTCGTTGATAGAACGGCGCAGGCTCAAGGAGACATGCAAAGACTACATCTACAACGATCTCGTGGCCTGTGCGCACTTCTACAAAGAGCAACTGAAGAGTTGCGACAAACTACTGGATTTATTTTTCTTGTTTTCTCTGTTGGATGTTGGGCAAGCTGTTGTATTCCCACGTATGACCACAATACCAAGTCGATATGTTCACATGGGTATTGTTGAGTTTGTTCTTCATATTCATTCTTCTAGCGATGCGGCTAGTGGAAACAAAACAACCTGCGGCGGATCGAGGAGATCGATGGCGCTGCTTGCGGAGCGGGATGGATTAGGTAAGGGTGGAACGAGAGCATGTCCCAGGGGCTGAAGCCCGCAATTTGACAGCGTCGGGGTGCCAGGGCTGAAAGCCCTGGCCTATCTCAGAAACAAGGGCAACAGCACAACAAGGATACAAGTCAGAGCTTCTGGACCACGACGGCGGTGCCGTAGGCGAGGACCTCGGTGACTCCCTGCATGAGTTCGTTGGCGTCGTAGCGTGCCATGATGACGGCGTTGGCACCCTGCTGGGCGGCGTGATCTGCCATCATGACGAAGGCATCCTGACGGGTCTTTTCGCAGAGCTGGGAGTAGAGTGTAATGTTGCCGCCGAGCATCGTCTGTAGACCGGCGCCGATGGTTCCGAAGAGGTTGCGCGAGCGGACGACGATGCCGCGCACGATTCCAATGTTGCGCACGATGCGGTAGCCGGGAAGCTCCAGCGCGGTGGTGACCATGGAGGGGTCGAGTGTAGTGGAGGCGGGGACGTTGGTCTGGGGATATGAGGCCATGGGGCTGCTCCTGGTGAGTGCGAGGTTCGAGGTTCTGGCTGCTGAAGGATTGTACGCGCGGGGAGGCGTTATGGTTCCGTACGGGGCGCGTCGGCTGCGAGGGCGGCGACCAGGGCGGTGACGGCTCCCGAGTCGATTGCCTTGGCGGCGAGTTGAATTCCGGCGCGCAAAGCTTCGTGGCTGTCTGGAGTGGGGGATGGGACGACGCCAGCGACGACGAGGACGGCGGCGGCGTTGAGCAGGACAACGTCGCGGCGGGGACCTGGTTCTCCGGCAAAGATGGATCGCAGGATGGCGGCGTTAGTTGCGGCATCGCCCCCGCGCAGGCTATCGATAGGAGCGGAGGTAAGGCCGACCTGCTCCGGCGAGAGATGGCTGAAGGTGACGGTGTCGCCGCGGACCTCCGCGAGTCTGGGTTGGCCCGGAGATGGAGAGTTCATCAATTCCAACTCCGTTTGCGACTGCGCCGTGGACGACGAATGCATGTCGCACGCCGCGCAGGCACATGGCATCGGCGACGATGGGGACCAGATGGGCGGAGTAGACGCCCATGACCTGGGCACGGGCCCCTGCGGGGTTGGCCAGCGGGCCGAGGATGTTGAATGCGGTGCGCACGGCGAGGGCGCGACGTACGGGCATGACGGCCTTCATGGCAGGGTGGAGGCTGGGAGCGTGCAGGAAGGCGAAGCGGTGGCGGCGCAGGGATTCGGCTCCGGCGGCGGGAGTAAGTGAGATGGGAATGCCAAGGGCCTCGAGGACGTCGGCGGAGCCACAGAGCGAGGTAACGGCGCGGTTGCCGTGCTTGGCGACTGTTGCTCCGGCGGCGGCGGCGACCAGCGCGGCGGCGGTGGAGATGTTGAAGGTCCGGGTGTCGTCGCCTCCTGTGCCGCAGGTGTCGACCAGGAGCGCGCGTTCGGCGTCGTCGAGGGGGACGGGGACTGCGGCAGCAAGCATGGCTTCAGCGAAGCCGGCCAGTTCGGGCGCGGTCTCTCCGCGAGCGGCGATGGCCCCGAGCAAAGCAGCGAGTTGCAGGGAGTGCGGGCTGCCGGGCTGATCGGCCTCGGTGCTACCTGCGAGGACCAGGTCCAGCAGGGCGCGCGCCTGGCTGCGCGAGAGGACCTCGCGCCGCTCGACGACGCGCTTCATGTAGTCATGCAGAGCCATGAGGGAAAGGGTATCAGGCGGGGGCGGGATTGCAATATTGACCAGGAGTTCCGGTCCCGGGATCAAGAGTCCTCGTCCATGGGGTGACGCGCCGGCAACATGCTCTGGTGAAGGATGCGAACGATGAAGACGAACTCGGGCGCAGCCCTGTAGAAGACTATGTGGCTGCCCACTTCCATGCAGCGCAGACCGGGCCGGATGTGGTTGCAGGCGCGGCCCAGCATGGGGACACCGGCAAGGCGTTGGCAACAGGCTTCGAGTTCGGCGAGATAGCGGACAGCCTGCATGTTGCCCCAGCGATCCAGGGTGTAAGCGCCGATGTGCAGCAGGTCTGCCTCGGCCCGCCGGGAGAGTTTGAAGGATGCCATCGGCTACCGTGCCTGCGAGGCGAGTTTGAGCGACTTTCGGATGCGGGCGAAGGAGTTTCTCTTAGCGATGCCGCTTGCGTCGCCCTCATCGATAGCGGTGCGCAGGGCCGCGAGCTTGACTTCAAACTCGCGCTCTTCGCGGTCGAGCGTACGGAGCGCAGCGCGGACGACCTCGCTGGCATTCTCATAACGGCCAGCTTCGATCTTGCTTGCGACAAACCGATCCAACTCGACGGTGAGACTGACGTTTCGCGTGGGCATGGGGAACCTCTTGGTGGGGACAATCCATGATTCATGCTAGCTCAGTTGGCAATGCTTGCCAATAGCGAGTAACGGCGGTTGCAGATGGACGATTATCGATCATATTGAGCGATAATCGCACAACCTGGGCCGATACGATTGCTCCTGTTCACGAGAATCCACTACTATCGGGATGCGCGATTTTTCAAACAGAACCGAGACAAACAATATGAAGATCCACGAGTACCAGGCAAAAGAGATTCTGCGGCGGTGCGGCGTGCCCGTGCCCGACGGCGAGATGGCCACCACGTTGGAAGAGGCGGAGACGGCGGCAAGACACTGTTCAGCAAGGGTAATGCGGCGGTAGTGGTGAAGGCGCAGATCCACGCCGGAGGCCGGGGCAAGGGCGGCGGCGTGAAGGTGGTGAAGACCATCGAAGACGCGAATGCTGCGGCCAAGGCGATCCTGGGGATGCAGCTTGTCACCCACCAGACCGGGCCGGCGGGGCAGAAAGTGCAGCGGCTGCTGATTGAGGCGGGATCGGCGATCGATCGCGAGCTGTACCTGGGGCTGGTGCTGGACCGCGCGACGGCCAAGATAGTGTTCATGGCGTCGCAGGCGGGCGGCATGGAGATTGAGAAGGTGGCGCACGACACTCCGGAGCTGATCTTCAAGGAGACGATTGAGCCGGCGATTGGGTTCCAGCCATTCCAGGCGCGCAAACTGGCCTTCAAGCTGGGGCTGAATGCGAAGCAGATCAACCCGGCGGTGGCGTTCATGACGGGCCTGTACAAGGCGTTACATGGAGTGCGACGCGACGCTGATGGAGATCAACCCGTTCATCACCACCAAGGACGGCGAGCCTGATGGCGCTGGACTGCAAGATCAACTTCGACGACAACGCGATGTTCCGCCACAAGGACCTGAAGGAGCTGCGCGACCTGGCCGAGGAAGACCCGCTGGAGGTGCAGGCGTCCAAGTTCAACCTGAACTACATCAAGCTGGACGGCAACATTGCGTGCATGGTGAACGGCGCGGGGCTGGCCATGGCGACGATGGACATCATCAGCTATGCGGGCGGGAGTCCGGCGAACTTTCTGGATGTGGGCGGAAGCGCCAGCCAGGAGCAGATTGAGAATGCGTTTGCCATCCTGCTGAGCGATCCCGAATGTGAAGGCGATCTTCATCAATATCTTCGGCGGGATTCTGCGCGTGGATGTGCTGGCGACGGCGGTAGTGGCGGCGACGAAGAAGCTGGATGTGAAGTTGCCGATCATTCTGCGGCTGGAAGGCACCAATGTGGAAGAGGGCAGAAAGATTTTGGCTGAGTCGGGAATTAAGTTTGAAGTGGGAGCAACGATGAAAGAGGCTGCTGACCTTGCTGTCGCCGCCGCGAAAGGGGGCAAGTAATGGCAGTCTTAGTTGATAAAAATACGCGGCTGATTGTGCAGGGGATTACGGGGCGCGAGGGGACGTTCCACGCGAAGGGCTGCGAGGAGTACGGGACAAGGTGGTGGGCGGAGTGACGCCGGGCAAGGGTGGAATCACGCACGAGGGCTGGCCGGTCTTCAACACCGTGGAAGAGGCGGTGAAGGAGACGGGCGCGAATGTGACCATGATCTTTGTGCCGCCGCCGTTTGCCGCGGATGGGATTCTGGAGGCGGCGGCCAGCGAGATTCCACTGATCGTTTGCATTACGGAGGGCATTCCGACGCTGGATATGGTGAAGGTGTGGGAGATGGTGAAGCGGTCGAAATCGCGGCTGGTGGGGCCGAACTGTCCGGGTGTGATCTCGCCGGGGAAGGCAAAGGTGGGCATTATGCCGGCGCGCATCCACAAGGAAGGTTCGGTGGGGATTGTGTCGCGCTCGGGAACGCTGACCTATGAGGCGGTGTACCAGTTGACGACGCGCGGCATCGGTCAATCGACGGCGATTGGCATTGGCGGCGACCCGATCATCGGAACGACGCACATCGACGCGCTGCGGCTGCTGAACGACGATCCGGAGACCGAGGCGATCATCATGATCGGCGAGATTGGCGGAACGGCGGAGGAGAAGGCTGCGCAGTTTATCAAGGAGCATGTGAAGAAGCCGGTGGTGGGATTCATCGCGGGCCAGACTGCGCCTCCGGGACGACGGATGGGCCACGCGGGCGCGATCATCAGCGGCGGCGAAGGCACGGCGGCCAGCAAGATGGCGGCGATGGAAGCGGCGGGGATTCATGTGGTGAAATCGCCGGCGGAGATTGGTGAGATGATGGCGAAGGTGCTGGGCAAGGCGTAGAGGCAGTTGTGAGTTGTGAGTTGTAGCGGGTCGTGCCGATGGTGCGACCCGCTTTTTTATTGCTTCTGCTGGCGGTAGAAAAGGCCGGCGACGAGGAAGAGCAGGGCGATGGTGAAGGCAAGCCGCGCGTGCAGGACCGCATGGACGTGGAGTTGCACCAAGCCGTCCATGATCCAGGCGGCACATCCGACAAACCAGATCCAGGCAGTTCTTCGCATAGCTCTATGGTAGGGCACTGGATGGGTTGCGTGAGTTTCGTTGGTTGCGCTCCGCGGGTGCGGCAGTTGCGAGGGAGGGAAGAGCGAGAACAGGCAACGAGGAAGGAAAGGCAAGGGCAAGAACACGACAGAGATTCTGGCTGCGCCAGAATGACGAGCAAAAACGACTAGCGGCCACGACGGAGATTCTGGCCTTCGACTTCGCTCAGGCCGGAACGACGAGCAAAAACGAATAGCGGCGAGGACAAAAGCAGATTCCCTTCGGGAATGACAAACAAAAGATAGAAGCAGATTCCCTTCGGGAATGACAAACAGAAGAACAGGCAGCTGCAAGGGGTCGAGGCTGAGGGGACCGCTGCATTAGACTAGGGGTAGCGCAACTTTCGCGCTTAGGAGAGAGATTTTGAGTCAGAGGACATTCAGCATTATCAAGCCAGACGCGGTGCGCAAGGGGTATACGGCGGCGATTCTGGCGCAGATTGAAGAGGCGGGATTCACGATAGTGGCCATTAAGCGGGCGTCGATCTCGAAGGCGCAGGCCGAAGGGTTCTATGCGGTGCATGCGGGGCGGCCGTTTTTTGATGGGCTTACGGAGTTCATGAGTTCGGGGCCGATCTTTCCCATGGTTCTGGAGAAGGAGAATGCGATCGCCGATCTGCGCAAGCTAATGGGGGCGACCAATCCCGCGCAGGCCGAGGAAGGGACGATCCGCAAAAAATATGCGGAGTCGATTGGGGAGAATGCGATCCATGGGTCGGATGCGGAGGAGACGGCGGCGTTCGAGATTGGATACTTCTTCGCGGGGATCGAACTGAAGTAGGTTCATGGAGCGGGTTCCGGCCGGGCGGTGACGACGGTCTTGGCATTGAGGAACTCGCGCATTCCCGCGGCGGAGAGTTCGCGCCCGTAGCCGGAGCGCTTGATGCCACCGAAGGGAAGGCGGGGATCGCTGGCGGACTGCGCGTTGAAGAAGACGGCGCCGCATTGCAGCTCGGCGGCGAAGCGTTTCTGTTCGGCGCGGTTGCGCGTCCATACGGAGGCGGCGAGGCCGAAGGGAGTGTCGTTGGCCAGGGCGATGGCTTCGTCGATGTCTGCTACGCGAAAGAGCAATGCGACGGGGCCGAATATCTCTTCGCGATAGACCTGCGAGGTGCGGGGAAGACCGGAGAGCACAGTGGGCTCATAGTAGAATCCCCTGCCCAGCATGGGCCCTCCTCCGGTGAGCAGACGCGCGCCGGCCTGGAGCGCGGACTTGACTTGAAGGTCGAGTTCCTGGATCTGCTGGGCGGTTGCGAGCGGGCCGATCCGGGTGTCTTCCAACGTAGGGTCGCCGACCTTGATGGCGTCCATGGCGGCGACGAAGCGGGACTCGAATTCCTGGTAGAGGGAGTCTGCGATGAGGAATCGCTTGGCGGCGATGCAGGACTGTCCGCTGTTGATGCAGCGGGCCTCGACGGCGGCTGCGACGGCGGCATCGAGCGAGGCCGAAGGCATGACGATGAAGGGATCGCTGCCGCCGAGTTCGAGGACGGATTTCTTGATGAGCCATCCGGCCTGGGCGGCGACGGCGCGGCCGGCGGTCTCACTTCCGGTGACAGTGACCGCGGCGACACGCTCATCGGCAAGCACGGCCTCCACCTGGCAGGCTTCGATGAGCAGGGTCTGGAAGACGCCGCGTGGAAAGCCGGCGCGGCGCACCAGGGCATCGATGGCGAGAGCGCACTGCGGGACGTTGGAGGCGTGCTTGAGCAGGCCCACGTTGCCGGCCATGAGAGCGGGCGCGAGAAAGCGGAAGACCTGCCAGAAGGGGAAGTTCCAGGGCATGACGGCGAGCACGACTCCGAGCGGGTCCCAGCGGACGGAAGCTTCGATGGATGGATCGTCGATCGGCTCAGGCGCAAGGATGCGGGCTGCGTGTTCGGCGTAGTAGCGGCAGACGGCGGCACACTTGGCGATCTCGGCACGGGCCTGGGTGATGGGCTTGCCCATCTCTGAGGTGATGAGCGCAGCCAGTTCGGCGACTTCCTCCTGCAGCAGGTGCGCGAGCTTGTTCATGCAGAGCGCGCGGTGGGGGAGCGGGAGTTCCGCGGAGTGAGTGAAGGCGGACTGGGCGAGAGCGATCTTCTGGAGCAGTTCCTCGTCTGTCAGTGGCGTGAAGGTGCGCAGCAGAGCGCCGGTGGCGGGATTGATGGACTGGATAGGCATGGGGCTACTTTAGAGGCAAGCATAGCAAGAGGGACCAGGGACAAGGTAGTAGGTTCGCGGTTCGAGGGGTTGACTCGATGAAGCGGGCGGGCAAAATTTTGCGGTCTCCCACCCTTTCGCAGACGACAGAGGCGCGAAAGGATGGGGCACCCGAAAACCCCACCCATCGCAAAGTGCGCGATGAATGGGGCACCCGATTCTATTGCGGTGGGCGGGCGTAGGGCTCGCCGGCGGGGGCGACCTTGGTTGGATCGAAGCTGGTGGTGCCTCCGGGGTTCCAGGTAGCGCCGCGCGGGACCAGGACAGTGTCGGCGGTGCGACCGGTGGACTCACCGGTGCGGAGTTCGATGCGATTGGGGTCGATTCCCTTTTCCGTGGTGAGGTAGAGCTTGACGTTGAGGGAGCGTTGGGCGGAGGCCTCAGGCGACTCCTGGGGATCGTGGTTGCCGACGACGACCAGGGTGGCGTCGGACTCGCGGTTCAGCTCCAGCGCAATATCGTCGAGGCATCCCTTGGCCTCGTTGTCGACACGGACGGGGCGCCTGCGGTCGCGATCGAAGGCGATGGAGCAGAGGCTTCGCGAGGCGGGCGGGGGCGGCGGCGGCGGCGCGACCACGGTGACGGTGACGGTGGAGGTAGCGGTTTTGCCGAGGTCGTCCACCACGTTGCATGTGATGTCGATGGCACCTGGGCTGACGTTGGCTGTGGTGAGCGCGCCGGTGGCGCCATTGCCGCCGATCTGTCCGGCGGAGGCAGTATAGGAGTAGCTGAGGGGCCTGTTCTGCGGGCTGTGGCCCTCCGAGGTAATGGTGGAGACGCCTCCGGGCAGGATGCTGCTGGGGTTGGCCGAGCAGGAGATGGCGGGCGGATCGAAGGCCTGGATGCGGAAGCTGGCGGCGCACTCGGCATGCTGGTCGGCGCGGATGCCTTCGCTGACGCGTCCGGTGACGGTGTAGTCTCCGGCGTCGAGGCCGGCCGTGGAGATAGTGGCGGTGTCGTCGTTGCCTTCGACCTGGCCTCCGTTCACGGCCCAGGTGTAGACGGGCTTCATCCTCTTACCCGGTTCAAGGTTGATGACGCTTCCGGTGACCGTGATGGGGTCTCCGGGGAAGACGGTGACCGGCTGCACCACGCAGCCATAGGCCGCGGGAACTATCTCGGTTGCCCCGCCCAGGCGGATGACGATCCCGGAGCTCAGGCGGTAGGCGGCGATCTTGGCAACTCCGCCGTTGACGAAGGTGGGCGCGGTGTTGGCCCCAAAGTTGATGTCGGAGTACTCCAAGTCGGCCTGGATGGGGCGGATGGCGAGGCGATTGCGCAGGAACTCCGCGGAAAGGATGTAATCGAAGCCCGCACCGATGGTGGCGCCATATCCCCAGGTGCAGGGCTGTAGCACTGGGCCACCGTCCCGGGACCCGCCGAAGAGCAGGTGGACGAAGGGGACGTAGCGGCCAGACTGGGCGCGGACGATGGGACCGGCCTGCGCGACGTAGGAGCAGTCGTTGGGGCCATAGGGCGAGGCTGCCCCCTCGAGCTCCAGTCCAACGCGGGGACCGAAAAATGCGCTGATACTTCCGATGCCTCCCCAGGCAATGGGTTGGTATGTGTTGCCGTCGAGGGTGTCTCCGAAGGGGGCGATGGCGGTGAAGGGACGGTAGTAGGAGTACCCGCCGAAGAGATCGACATGCGATGCCTTGGGCGACTGCGAGCCTGCCGGCTCCGCCTGTGCCGCACAGAAGAGTGGGAGTACAGCAGTGACCGAGGCCAACAGGAGCGCGCGCAAGATCTGGGAAGAGCGCCGGTGCATCATGTATTCCTCCACATCAATGTTTCAAACTCCTGCGGCCATCGCTGCATCTGGAATCGAACCAATTACTGTTGGGCGACGGTAAGCGTGACCGAGGCGGTTTGCGTACTCGCTCCGCTGACCGTGCTGGTGGCTGTAATGGGGATGGTGTAGACCTGATAGATGCTGGTCAAGCAGGCGCAACCAACGAGGCTGACGATTCCGGCGGCGCAGAACAGAACGAGCAGCAAGCGGATGCTGGGGGACTGGCCGATCCTATTGCGGCCAGGCTGTATGCCTCTTCTGCGGCGCGCCAAGCCGAGAAGGAATGCTCCCAACCCGAACGGGAAGGCGGCAGCGAAGGCAATCGGCGAGAGGGCGGGCTTGCTGCCGGGGGCGATGGGTGGAGCGGGAAGAGCGAGCCGCGCGTCCGCCTCTGTGTTGACCACGGTCAACGTCGTGTTGACGGTGCCACCAGCCACCAGGGTCACGGTGGGGCTGGCAAATGAGCAAGTAGCGTCCGCCGGAAGGCCCGAGCAGGAAAGCGACACCGGGCCGGCAAAGCCCTGGACCGAGCCAATGGCGATTGCGTAAACGGTCGATCCGGCCCCACGGATGAACTGGTTGGGCGGAACCGCTGTTACAGTGAAGCCGCCTGACGCGACTACCTGGAGGACGGTGCCCGAGCTGGAGGCATAATTGGGAGTGGCCTGGTAGGTTGCCGTGATGGTGAGACTGCCTACAGGAAGCGTGGAGGTGCTGTAGGTCGCTATGCCGAACGCGTTGAGTGCGCCAGTACCCAGCAGCGTCGCTCCGTTGTAGAAATTCACGTTACCGGGTGGGGGGACGGGAAGGCTGGCCCCGTAGGTAACAGTGGCAGTGAAGGTGACGCTAGTGCCTTGAGAGACGGGAGACGCGGAGGTGGTCACCACGGTGGTGGTCGCAGCCGCGGTTGACGTGATGGTGAGCGTGCCGGGAACCACGGTGATGTTGCTGTAGTTGGCCGCGGCTGGGCCGGATACAGTTGCGGTGATGGGGTAGGCGCCGACGGGAGACGCAATGGTCGCCGTGGTTGAGTAGGCGATGGTGAAGGTGTCGCCGTTGAGCGCGCCGCTGATGGTGCCGGTGAAGGTTGGGTTGGCTGTGCCGAATGGCCGCGAAGCATTATTGACCGTGACCACCAGCACCCCCGCTGCCGGGGTGATGGTCAGAGTTCCCGGGACCACGGTGATGTTGCTGTAGTTGGCCGCGGCCGGGCCGGAGACGGTTGCGGTGATGGGGTAGGTACCGACGGGAGACGCAATGGTCGCCGTGGTTGAATAGTTGATGGTGAACGTATCGCCGTTAAGCGCGCCGGTAATGGAGCTGCTGAAGGTGGGGTTGGCGGTGCCGTAGGGGCGCGATGCGTTATTGACCGTGATGACGAGCGGCGCGGTGGCAGTCGTAATGGTCAGAGTGCCGGGAACCACGGTGATGGTGTAGTTGGCCGCGGCCGGGCCGGAGACGGTTGCGTTAATGGCGTATGTCCCGACGGGAGAAGAAATCGTGGCTGCCGTGGAGTATGAGACGGTGAAGGTATCGCCGTTGAGCGCGCCTGTGATGGTACCGGTCAATGTGGGGTTGGGCTGGCCGTACTGGCGCGAGAAGCTATTCGGCGTGACCACCAGAGGCGCGGCGGCAGTGGTGACGGTGAGCGTGCCGACGTTGTATGTTACCAGGTAGTTGCTGAGATTTGCCGTGCCCACCGGCGTCAGCGTTGCGGTGATGGGATAGTTTCCCACCCCAGAGGCGATCGTCGCCGCGGTTGAGTAGGTGACGTTGAATACGTCGCCGTTAACCTCGCCGGTGAGGGTGCCGGCGAAGGTGGGATTGGCTGTGCCGTACGGGCGGGTGTAGCTGTTCGGCGTGACCACCAGCCCAGGGGTGCCTCCCGTTCCCGCTGGAGTGATGGTGAGCGTGCCATTCACCACGGTGATGTTTGCGTAGTTGGCGGCGACCGTTCCGGAGACAGTTGCGGCGATGGGGTAAGTGCCTATAGGGGAAGCCGGTGTTGCCGTCGTGGAGTAGGCGATGGTGAAGGTGTCGCCGTTAAGTGCGCCGGTGGTGTTGCTGGTGAAGGCGGGATTGGGCTGGCCATACGGACGGGATGCGTTATTGACCGTGACCACCGGTGTCACCAACGTCGTGGGGTTGACGGTCAGCGTGCCATTCACCACGGTGATGTGTGCGTAGTTGGCCGCGGCCGCTCCCGAGACGGTTGCACCGATGGCGTATGTGCCGATGGGAGAGAACTGCGTCGCCGTCGTCGTGTAGTTGATGGTGAAGGTGTCGCCGTTGAGCGCGCCGGTGGTGTTGCTGGTGAAGGCGGGATTGGGCTGGCCGTACATGCGCGATGCGTTATTCACCGTAACCACCGGCGTCACCGACGACGTTGCGGCGACGCTCAGTGAGCAGGGAACCACGGTAACGACGTAGTCGGCGAGGTCCGTGCCGGTGACGGTTGGGGTGATGGGGTAGGTGCCGACGGGAGAGAACTGGGTTGCCGTGGTGGAGTAGGTGACAGTGAAGGTATCGCCGTTGACCGCGCCGGCGATACTGCCACTGAATGTGGGATTGGGCTGGCCATAGGGACGCGTTGTGCAATTGACCGTGACCACCAGCCCGCCGTTGCCACCGGATCCGGCCTGAGTAATGGTCAACGTGCCGGTGTTGTTGGTCAGCGTGTAGTTGCTGAGGCTCGCCGAGCCGACCGGGGTCAGGGATGCGGTGATGGGGTAAGTGCCGACGGGAGAGGCAATCGTCGCAGTGGTTGAGTAATTAGCGTTGAAGACGTCGCCATTGACTTCGCCGGTGATGGTGCCGGTGAGGGTGGGATTGGGCGTGCCGTACTGACGCGAGACGTTATTGGGCGTGACTACCAGCGGCGCCTTGGTGATGACAAGAGTGGTGGTACCGGTGGTCGTACTGTAGAACGAATTGCTGGAGGTGAAGGTGAAGCTGACCGTGTACGTGCCAACTGCCAGGCCAGACTCCGCGGCATTGCATGTGACCGCGCCGGCCGATGCGTTGGTTATCGAGGTTGTGCAGAGCGTCTGGCTACCGATGTAAAAGACCATCGAACCGCTGGCGGGAAAGGTGTTGTTGAGCGTGATTGATTCCGTGAAGGGATATCCGTAGACCTCAGTCTCCGAGCTCAGGACGAAGGGCAGAAGGGTGGTGGAGTATCCATTTTCGCCATTGAAGAAGACGGTCTGGGGCGTGTTATAGGAGTTGGTGGGGAGGTTCGACTGACCCGCAACCGGACCGGCTATGGTGGGGTGGAAGGTGTATGCGATGTCGCATACGCCGCCTGCCGCCATGATGCCGGAGTTGGCCGTGCAGGTGGTGGGAGCTACGGCCAGGGCCGCATACGGGGGGGTGGCGGTGGTGGTGAATGGAAGATGGAAGGTCAGGTTGGCATTACCGGCATTGGCAATATATTGCAGCATCGCCGGGGAAGTGGTGCCGATGAGCACGTTGCCGAAGTCGATGGTGCTGGTGACCGGGTAGGAGACCTCGCGCAGAACTTTGTTGCCGGAGTCGACGACGAAGAGGTCGCTTGATCCATCGAGGGCGATTCCCAGCGGCCCATTGATGGAGGCATCGATGCTGGGGCCGTTGTCGCCGGTATATCCTGCCGTGCCGGTGCCGATGACGGGATTGATATTGGTGCCGTTGCTAATGATGGAGTAGACCGCGTAGACGATGTTCGCGGTGTTGTCGGCGATGTAGATGTCTCCGGCGGCGTCGATGGCGAGGCCGTCGGGCAGCGCGAGGCCGGTGCTAGTGGCCACTCCGGGCGAGGTGGTGTTGGTGGTGCCGTTGCCCGCGACGATGTGGATGATGCCCGAGTTGTCGATCAAGTAGACGTAATGGGTGACGGCATCGGCGACGGCGATGCCATTGAGACCAACCGCAACCGCGCTGGGACCAGAGAAGAGCGCAGTTGTGGCTACGACAGCATTGGCGTCGACGACGGTTCCGTTGCCGGCGACGGAGCGGCGTTGCCCGCCGGCGTAGATTTCGGTGACGTCGTGGAAAGAGCCGCCGATGGCGAGGAAGAGATCGTCGAAGCCATCGACTGCCATGGAATTGACGCCCGGCAGGCCGGTGGCATAGGAGAGGTTGACGGAGCCGTCGGCGCCGAAGCGGATGATGTTTCCGCCTCCAATGCCTCCGAGGCCCGAATCGGCGATGAAGATATTGCCCGCTCCATCGACCGCCATGGCGGTGGGGGTGACCATGCCCGCGCCCTGGGCCACGACGACCTGAGCGGCACCGCCGCCTACCGGGAAGAAGAGCACATCGGCGGTAGACGACCCGTTGCCCTGCTCCAGAACATAGGCGTCACCCGCGGAGTCGGTGGAGACGGCGAGTGCGGTGCGCAGTCCAGTGGCATGGGCGAGGGTGGAGGCAACTCCCGGACTGAGCAAGCTCAGAGGTCCGATGCCGATTCCGTCCAGTTGAACACTGATCAGCTTGCCACTGATGGAGTCTCTGAGTTGCAGCGGAGAGTAGCGATAGCCGGGGCGGGTTGGAGAGAAGTCAATAGTAATGGAGCAGGTGACGACGGCGGTGGTGAGCAAGCCGCTGCATGAGGTGCTGACGAGGTTGTAGTCCGTCCCCACCGAGACGGTAAGATTCACCGTCTGGTTGATGCTGAAGACGACGGTCTGGTTCACGCTGGTCGCACCCACGTTGGTGTTGGGGAAGTACAGGTTGGTGCCCATCCTGCGCACAACATTGTTCAGCGAGTCGGCGAGATAGATGTCTCCGCCCGCGTCGGTGGTGACGCCCGATGGCTGGTTGAGGGGAACCAGCAGGGCGCTCTGGCCGTCCTGCGAGGAGTTGTAGGGGCCGGAAGCTCCGGAGGCCAGGCCGGCGACGAGCGCCAGGGTGTTGGAGCCGAAGTTGTAGCTGACTACGTTGTTATGGCTCGGGCTGGTCGCCGCCTCCGAGATATAGAGCGAGGCATTGGACGAGAAGGCCAGTCCGTAGGGATTGTTGAGGGCGGTGGAGGTACTGCCGGTGAGGTCGTTGGTGCATTGCCCGACGACCGTCTGCGCAGTGGTCATGCCGGCGATCTCGCGCACGCAGTTGTTGGTTGAGTCGGCGATGAAGAGGTTGCCGTTCTTGTCGAAGGCAAGTCCGGAGGGCCGGTCCAGACTGGGGACTGTGCCGGTGATTCCAGTGCAGAGGGTATTGGCCGCATTGGGCGAGAGCTGGCCGGCGACGGCGCAGATGGTGGTTGCCGGGTCAGTGGACAGATGGCGAACCACCTGGTTGATGGCAACGGTATACAACGAGTCGACGATGGAGATGTAGAGATTGGAGCTGCTGTCTACTGCCAGGCCGTCCGGCAAAGGCGTGTTGGAGCCGGTATGCACCGACGAGCAGGTACCGGCTACGGTGGTGAGGGCGGGAAGGGCGAAGTTGTCGACCACGCCGCTGGCCAGGCTGCGAACGCAGTTGTGCTGACTGTCCGCGATGTACAGGGTGTTGGAGCTGTCGATTGCCAAGCCGGTGGGCTGCAACAGTCCCTGCACTGGAGTAGGAGCGTTGTTGGTGGAGGTATTGCAGGTATCCGACGGGTTTCCGCTGACGCGCAGACCGGCTACCGTGGTTATATTGCCGCTGGTGTCCACCTTGCGCACGCAGTTGTTCTGTGTGTCGGAGATGTAGAGGTTACCAAGCGAATCGAAGACGACGTAGGAGGGAACGTTCAGTTCGGTGGCCGTCGCTACTCCCGAGTCCTGATTGAAGCCCTGCGTGCCAGTGCTGTTACCTGCGTAACGTGCGGTGGTATCGAGCAGCGTAGCAAACTGACCTCGAGCGCTCAACGGCGCCAAACCAAGGAGTCCAGCGAGCAGAAGCACCAAGGGCCGAGGGAAGACAGATCGAAGATTGCACAGACGAGGGGTGTTCATGTTGAAGGAGCTCCAAGAATCGGTCGCCGTTCAGGTTGCATCTGCACAGACATCTCTCAGGCCGTGTCGGGCAAGTGGGGAAAATGCTTCCACTACGCGTATTTTCAAGATTATAGGTGCGGTTTGAATAGAAGGAAACGAAAAATCGAAGACAACCGCGGTTAAAGTGCCGAAGGCGTTACTGTTTGAGTAAGATGCAGTGCGCAGGGAAATCGCTCGATCAAGGCAGGCCAGAATGGCTGCTTCCTCACCATAGCCGCTCGATTAGGACCGCAGAAGCTCTATAGGTTGTCATCCCGCGCGCAACGAGGAGTTTTCGACCCTTGCATGGGGTAGCTCTTATGCCGATGGGAGTGGCCGCATTGCTCGCGATCCGGGCGCGATCAGGAGTGGGAGACGCCGTATGCGTCCAGAACGTCTTGCAGGGTCACGATGCCGACCAACTGGTGTATATCGGCGCGGCTCACTACCGGCAGCAGATCGATTTGGTTGCTGCCCATCCGCTCCAAGCGCCAGATCCAGCCCCTGATCGGCATGCATGTGGGGAAAGACTAACCCGGCCATCAAATCGTCGAGAATCCTGCCGGAGTCCTCGTCCACTTCGATCTCCAACTGCGACTGAGTGACAAGGCCGATGACTCCGCGCTGGTCCGTGACAAGTGCGGTTCGATGGCCGCTGGCATGGAGGCGTACCAACGCCTCGCGCACCGTGATCCCGGAATCAAAAAGAAGCGCGGGATCTTTCACAGTATCTCTGCAACCGTGCGTTGATCGAGTCGTTGCCGCGTCCTGGCGCTGGGCAGATGGATGCCGTCCTGGACGGCCAGCGCATCGTAGATTGGCTCATGCTGCAGGAGTGAGGCGACGAATAGGCTGACCAGATTGGCGATCATCAGGGGGACGATGACGGCATAGTCCTGGGTCATCTCGAAGATGATGAGCACCGAGGTCATGGGCGTGCGCACCACGCCAGCAAAGACCGCTCCCATGCCCACCAGCGCGTAGGCTCCTGGTGTGGCTGTGTGCAGCGGGAAGAGTTGATGCGCCACAGTCCCCACCACACCGCCAACCATTGCTCCGATGAAGAGCGATGGGCCAAAGATACCGCCCGCATTGCCCGAGGCATAGCTGGTGGTGACGGCGAACAGCTTGAGCAACAGAAGTAGCAGCATTAGGTGGAACGCCATCCGTCCGTTCAGCGCGTCGCCTACAAAGCCATAACCCACTCCCAGCACCTGAGGCACAAACCAGCCCATCGCGCCCACCAGCAGCCCGCCAACCACAGGCTGGAACCAGACCGTCTTGCGCGGCAGACGCAGAAACCACGCACGCATCCCCAGAAGCAGCCGGGAAAAGGCTGCCGAGACCACTCCACCGGCTACGCCGAGCACCGCATAGACAGCAAACTCCGCCGAGCTGACCAGGTGATATTGCGGTACCGTGAAGAGTGGATGATCGCCGAGAGAGAGGCGTAAAACGACCCATGCGGTTGCGGAGGCCAGCACCACGCCCCCCATCATGGGAGCGTTGAGGTCGCCCATGATCTCTTCCAGGGCAAAGACCACAGCGGCCAGAGGAGTATTGAAAGCGGCTGCGATGGCCGCCGCCGCGCCGACGGGGATCAGGTTCTTTACCTGCTCGGTGCTGAGGCCCAGAGCGCGTCCCAGCACCGAACCGATCCCCGCGCCCACCTGCACCGAGGGGCCTTCGCGGCCCAGGGGGATTCCGCTGGCCAGTGTCGCCGAGGTGCAGAAGAACTTGCCCAGCACGGTGCGCAGCGTGATGCGGCCATCGCGGGCAAAGAGCGCGGCCTTAGTTTGGGGAACTCCGCTGCCGCGCGCATTGGGGAAGAAGCGATAGAGCAGATATCCGATGCCGAGCGATCCCACAACCGGGAGCAAGAGACGCCGCCAGGGCGCTCCCTGCACCGGGTACAGCCGCATCCCCAGGCGTTCCGTCAGTACGATGAAGGCGACTACGGCGAGACCTGTTAGTGCGCCGATCACCAGCGACAGAGCCATAAAAACGTGGCTCTCGCTATGCCGCAGCGGGGCCATGCGCTCCGCGAGCGGGACCTTCCACCAGCTTCTATGCGCCGCGGGCATGGGTTCCGTCATCGTGTGGAAGGCTCCTCCAATCCAGAATATCCCACTGGAATTGCCCGAAAGCGGAATCTCCTTTTAGCCCTGATTCGCTTGGATTGTACCGCTCTTCAGCATCCGGATAGATCGATTCGGCGAATCTATAGTATGTTTGGGTATGATCGTCGGCTTACGCCTGACAGTTCGCACCGCAGGTATCTGCCTGCTAGGCGTTGTTTCGTCGATCTCGATACCTGCATCGGCTCAGTTGAAACTCGCGCGGGGACAGTCTGTTCCGATATGCTTCGCCGCGCAGTCTGCACCACATGTCATCGATTCGGCCATCCTGGCGGCGGCAACACCAGTTGCCGGGTTCCACCCATCGACCAGCACCCGACTCCGTCCGGAGCTCACCCTACAACCAAACTCTGCCGCGCCCAGCTTGCCCAGGCGAATCTTCGTTGAAAATTCGACTTCGCCCATAATCGACGCTCTGAAGACTGTGCGGCTGCTATCCCCGATGCGGTCGCAGGCGACCCCGCCAACAGCGCCTCCGGAGCTGCGGACCAATTCGATCTCTTGCGCAAATCGACAACGCGCCCCCTGAACTCTCCTGAAATCGATCACGTTGAATGGCCGTCCGAAATGACCTCAGGTCATTATTGCCGCAACGTTGCATAACGATAAAGGAGATTCATCATGAACTACTCCAGGCTGAAAAAGCATCCAGTCGCAGTCTGTCTTGCTGTCATCATGATTCTTGCGGGATGCCACAAGAAAGCTGCCGCTCCCCCACCGCCTCCACCGCCCGCACCAGCGCCAGCGCCAGCACCAGCGCCGACCGCCAGCATTACCGTCAACCCGTCGGTGATCGATCAGGGGCAATCCGCAACGCTGGCATGGAAATCGACCAATGCCACCGACGTTTCAATCGAGGGCATCGGCTCGGTTGATCCCAACAGTTCCCAGTCCGTCTCGCCTACACGGTCGATCACCTACACGCTTACCGCCAAAGGGCCCGGAGGCAGTATGCAGGCTAACGCTCGACTTACGGTCAATCCTCCTCAGCCCAAGCCGGTGCCTCCGCCCCCGCCCATCACAGAAGAACAGCTCTTCGAGCAGAATATGCAAGACATCTATTTCGACTACGACAAGGCCGACATCCGCACGCAGGACTCGCCTGCAGTCGAACAGGATTCCGCGTTTCTGCTCAAGTACCCGGACATCAAGCTGCTGATTGAAGGTCACTGCGATGAACGTGGATCGGCGGAGTACAACATCGTGCTTGGGGAGAAACGCGCTAAGTCGATGCAAAATGCGCTCGTCAGCGACGGCGTTCCTGCCAGTCGCATCCGGATCATCAGCTATGGAAAGGAGAGGCCCTTCTGCACCGACTCCAATGAGCAATGCTGGCAGCAAAACCGGCGCGATCATTTAAAGATCGACCGCTAGAAGGCCCATTCGCGCAGGGGAAGGTGCCAGCCGGAATCGGTTGGCACCTTTTCTCTGTTCTGCGCAGGCGAAGCGCTGAATTGTGTGCAGCAATTCAGACCCGCTGCCGTATGCTACGGTGAGAGTGATCCATGGGCCGGAACCTCATCATCCTCGCTGCGTCGCTCGCGCTGTTTGCGCTGATCTCCTGCGGCATTGCGTATAGCAACATCGCGCAGCAGCCGGGATCGCCGGGCGACGCCTCACTGTGGCGGACGATGGGGCTGGTGTTGTTCGTGCTGGCGCTGCTGGCCGCGCTGGGCGGAGTGCTGTCGTCGCTCTTCGAACAAGCAAAGCGGCGTAGCGAAGAGGTTGGACGGCGCAGGCGATCGTGAATCTGTAGCGGTGTGGGAAGCTGGAGCGGGCGCTGCGGATGCGGCACAGACGATACAATCAGCAGAGAGGGGGAGACGAGCCGATGTTTGAAGTTACCGTGGAAGCCGGCTTCTCCTCCGGCCATTACCTGCGCAACTACCACGGCAAATGCGAGAACCCGCACGGCCACAACTACCGCGTGCTGGTGACGCTGGCGGGCGAGGAACTGGATGAGGCCGGACTGCTGCTGGACTTCAAGCTGCTGAAGACACTGCTGCGTCCGGTGGTGGAGCGGCTAGACCACCTGATGATCAACGACATTGAGCCGTTCACCGAGCTGAATCCATCGGCGGAGAACCTGGCGCGCTACTTCTACCAGCAGACTGCGCAGCAACTGCAGGAGATGACCGGCGGGCGGGTGCGGGTGAAGGACTGCACGCTGTTCGAGACCGACACGAGTTTTGCGCGGTATTACGAGTAGCGCTTGCGGACACTTTTGAATATATGAACAAGATTGTGACATTCCCACGGGGGCTAAAGCCCTATTAATGTTGCGCCTGTTGTGGACGGGCTGAAGCCCGTCCCTATCAAAACTTTTCGTCGCTCACGCTTTCCTAAGCGTCTTACGGTAGAGGAGCGCGTGCAGGTTTTGCGCGTAGAAGTTCTCTGCCACGCCCGTTTGCGCGTAGCCGATTGCTTCATAGAAGCGGATGGCAGCGGTGTTGCCGGTGAAGACATGCAACTGCATCTGCACGGCGCCGGCGGAGTGGAGCCGGGACTCGACTTCGAGCCATGAGACGCCGCGCCAGGCCGCGCCGACGCCATGCGGGCGCCACATCGAGGGTGACGATATAGCCGGTGGAATCCTCCAACTGCGCGATGCAGAAGCCTGCCAGCTTGCCCTGCGCCTCGGCCAGCACGGTGATTGCGCCGGGGGCCTCGGCGAATCCGCGCATGGCCCCGCGGCTGAAGCGGAAGACCGGCTCGAAGCAGAGGAGGTCGAGCGCGTGCATGGCCTGCCAGTCGCCCAGCCGATAGCTACGCAGCGTCGCATGATTTATGCGGGCGTCGGAGTTGGAGTTATTGGCAGCCACGGTTAGAGCCAGCGGCGAACCAGCCTGCGCACCAACTCGGCGGTGACGCCGTAGACGACATAGGAGGCGATCTGGCTGCCGTGCTCACGTATGGTCTGGTCAACTGGCTCGGCTGTGAGGCCAAGCGCGGGCAATGCGGCTTCGTGGGTCACTGCCTCCAGTGCAAGGCCGAAGCTGGCACCGACGCCTGGATGTGGCTTCGGGATAGAACTCGGCCACCGCGCCATAGGTCGCGCCTGCCGCCGCACCTAGACCCCAGCGAACGGCATCGCTGTGTCTCGCCCTGGCGAGCGCCTCCTGCGTTTTGGTCATTATGGGCTTGGAGTCAAGCTGCTGAGAAGCTGGATCGTGTTTCGGCTGCGGGGGAAAGATGCGCTCGGCAAGGGTTTTGGCGACTGTGCCGGCCAGTCCGCCGATCAATCCCGCGATCAGTCCTTTGGCCAGCGACTTGTGCTTGTTCCCCGCAGCAACATTTGGTTTGCTCATGAGAATGCCTTCCGCTTCTCTCGCCCTCAGACTTATTGCGCTACTGTGGTTCAACTAAGTAGGATGCAAGTGCGCGGCATCGCGTACGTTGTATCGACATATGGCAGCTATAGCGCGGGCCTTCAGCCCGCAGTCATGAGGCGGGACGCGTACCTGGGGCTGCGCCCCAGGCTAAATATAGGACGGGCCGTTGGCCCTTGTCAGACAACGGCAAGAACAACAGCAACACAACAACGGCAGATACGATCTATATGTCGATACGGCCTAGGATAGAACGGGCCGTTGGCCCTTCCCAGGCAGCGACAAAAAACAAGGTTGAGACAAAACCAACGGTTGAGATAAATGAACGGTTGCGACAAAGTCTAACGCAGGCCGGCTTCGGGCCATTCGTATACCACAACGCCCATGTCGCCGAGGGTCTTGATGGCGGCTTCGACATTGCGGCGCACCGCGGGCCGTGCCGAGGCTGGGGTGTCGTGCGCCTCTTCGATTGCAACCACGCGGCCATAGGGCCAGGAGCTCTCGGGGACCGCGTCGAGCGCGGCGGGCAGATCGCTGACGCGCACGGTGAGGTCTTGGCGGCGCGCGGAGACGGGACGCAACATGCCGCCCACGCCGAGTTGGGATGTGTTGGGGTCGGCCTGGGTGACATGCAGCGTGGCCATGTTCTGCTGCACGGTGAGGTATGGGTTCTCCCACTCGGAGAGGCTGGCGATGGCCAGGTAACGGCTCTTGGAGGGCGGCGGGATGAGGTCCAACTGCTGGCGCGCGGCGTCGACTGCCTGTGGACTGGCGGTCTGGACGGTGGTATCGGCCGACGCGCTCTTGCAGCCCGTGAGCAGCAGGGGAGATGCAGTCAGGCAGAGGGCCGCAGCCAGCGCGAGCGGCAACTTGCTCGCGAAGAAGTAAGACCGCGTGGAGAAGACGCGATCAGAGGATGAGTGAGAAGAGACAGTTATACGCACGCCTTTAAGCATACCAAGAGGTTGGATGCGAGTTCCACTCGCGGCGCTTCAGGGTAGTGGTGCAGCTAGAAGTAAACCACTGACGATACAATCAAAATCATGGTTAAGGGAATCACGCTGGTGCGGCAGGTGGCTTCGGCGGATGCGCTGGAGAAGCTGGCCAGCCTGTTGGGCGCGCTTGGCTTTGAAGCAGGCAAGGGCTGGGAGGATGGAGGCGGACGAGGCGCGGCATTTCTGGCTCCGCTGGGCAACCTGGAGATGGTGGCGGGGCGCGTGCCGGCGGTGCCTCCAATCCTGATTGAAGTGACGCAGCTCGACCAGGTGCGCGCGGTTGTCGAGCAGTGGATGAAGGCCAACTGCAGCGCGGAAGAGATTGGCGAACGGCTCTCCGAAGTTGCGCCGACGCACTGGAAGTCGCGGCTGTTTACGGTTGCACTCGATCCATCGCTTCTGGTCGGCTTCTGGGAGTCGGAGAACCCGCTGCACGGCAAGCCCATCGCGGTTGAGGGAGATCTGTCTGCGGCGGGAATGCGATTTGCGATTGTGGTTGCGCGCTGGAATGCGGTGATTACCGACCGCCTGCTACAGGGTGCGCTGGACGGACTGTTGCGCAGCGGCGCGGACCGCGCGGAGATCCAGATTGTGCGTGTACCGGGAGCGTGGGAGATTCCTTCGGCGGCGCGCACGCTGGCGGAGTCGAAGACAGTCGACGCGATCATTACGCTGGGCTGCCTGCTACGCGGCGAGACGGCGCACTACGAGGCGATCTACACGGAGGTAGCACGCGGCATTGGGCAGTCGCAGCAGGAGACGGGCGTGCCGCACAGCTTCGGCGTGCTGACCTGCGAGACACTGGAACAGGCGCTGGACCGCGCCGGCGTGAAGGCGGGCAACAAAGGATTTGAGGCTGCTATTGCGGCGATTGAGATGGTGGCTGTGACAAGAAAGCTAAAGGCACAACAAGGAAAACTGGCAGGGAAGAAGTAGGTGGGAACGCGCCGCAAGTCCCGCGAGCTGACGATGCAGATGCTGTTCCAGGGCGACCTGGGCAAGCAGACGCCGGAGGAGGTGCGCTCGCTGTTCTGGCCCTCGCGCGACGACGTAGACCAGGAGACGCGCGGGTTTGCCGAAGACCTGTACCGGGTTGCCAGCGAGCGGCAAAAGGAGATCGACGCGCTGATCGAGGAGCATGCGCAGAACTGGCGGCTGGAGCGCATGGCGGTGGTGGACCGCAACCTGCTGCGCGCCGCGGTTGCCGAGCTTCTGGGCTATCCCAACACACCTGCCGCTATCGTGATCAACGAGTCCCTGGAGATTGCGCGCCGCTACGCCGCGCCGGAGTCGGTGCAGTTCCTCAACGGTGTGCTGGACGCCATTGCGCGCAGCGTGTTGCAGCAGCGTCTGGGCTGAGGCGGCTCGAACTTGAAGCTCATAAAACAACTCTGGCCTCCCGCCTGGGAAGCCAGATGTTCGTGGCCCGTTTGCTGTAGAGGCTCACAAGATGGCCGTAGTGAGCGCTTTGGAACTCTCCCAATCGCTGCTGACCGCTTTGGGACGCACTGTGTTGCGGCCGCATTCCTTGGCCTCATACATGGCCGCGTCGGCGCGCCGCATCATGCCTTCCCAGCCGCCTTGCGCGGGATCAAGCTGGGCTACACCCGCGCTGATGGTAAAACGAATCGGCTCGTCTTCGAAGAGCACTTCAAGGGCCTCAACAGACTGCCGTACGCGCTCCGCGGCCACGATGCCGGCGGAGGCTGTGGTGTTGGGAAGCAGGATAGTGAACTCTTCGCCTCCGGTGCGGGCGAGCACATCGTTGGCGCGCATCATGGGTTTGATCTGATGCACCAGGGCCTGCAGCGCGGCGTCACCGGCGGCGTGCCCGCGGGTGTCGTTGATGTGCTTGAAGTCGTCGACATCCAGGACGATCATGCAAGGCAGATGGCCATAACGGATGCTTCGCGTGGTCTCGCGCAGGGCTGTATCCTCCATGGCCCGGCGATTCAGCGCACCGGTAAGCGGATCGGTGCGTGCCTGCTCGGCCAGTTCCTTGCTTAGTTCCGTCACCACAAACCAGAGGACGCACATCACCATACAGGAGGCAAGAAAGGACATACCGGCCAACGAGTAGAGCCACATCCAATCCTTGTGCGCGCGATCGGTAAGGTCAGCCTGCTTGTAATAGAGGTTGGTCAGGACAGCACGGAAGGTCATCAACAACGCATCCCCGCTGAGGACCATGGCCGTGACCCTTGCCACCGCAGCAAACGGACCGCGCCCGTTCTTAAAGAGGACCCAAGCGGCGACGCCACAGACCAAAATATTGGGGACGTTGATGACATTGCTGCTATAGGGAACCCGATTTAGAAACAGAATGGTATAGACCAGCAGGGCAATGCCTATCGCGACGAAGGGCCAGCGGGTGTGTACCGGCTTGCGTACAACAAACCAGCGCAGGCCCAGCAACTGCATCACGAAGGAGACCAGGTATAGTTGTTGGGCCACCATTTCGCTGAAGATGGCGGGGATTTTATCATCCAGGCCTTGCAGGACCAGTTTGACCAGCCCCACGACCATCCCGCCGGCAAACCACCTCAGCCCTGTCACGGTGCGGTTGCGCCAGGCAAGCAGACAGAGGCAGACCGTAAACACGGTCACCGAGACGATATTCGTGAAGAAAAAGGTTCCGTAATTAATCACGTCTAAGAAAAGCCGCCTTCTTGCAAAACATAATAGACGCTTTGCGATTGGGGGTACGTTCTGGGGGAACTCTACCATCTTTCCGAGCCAAGAAGTACTCCGTTCTACTGCAATCCGATCCGAATGAAGCGTGCATCGACTTCAAGCACCCTTCCCTCCCTGAGCCCAATCTGAATCCTTGAACCGGGGACTTCAGCAGCTTAGGGGACGTGCAACATGCACATTGTAAATGATTGAAAAACGATAAGGTTACAACTTAAGTGGAGTGGCGAATACGACTATTACGGCCTGGTCCGGCGGCCGGAACGGCCTGTCAGCCATTCCGAACTGAGGAAGAGGAATTCACATCCGCGCCTCGGGACCGATCTCACATGGAGTCAGCGGCGACAGGCTCTGGCGGCTGGGGAGGAAGCACGAACCGCCGGACACAATTCCGATCGCATCGAACGAATGCGCGGATTTTTAAGTTGTTTTGCGCGGCTTCTGGACCATTAGATCGACCGGCACGATGGCGCCTGTCGGGCTGGTCAGATTGGGACGCCAGCGTTGACGTGTCGGTCAGGGTGCTGCGGGTGATGAGGTGGACCAGGTTGTCTCCCGAGGTCGCCGCGTACATGGTTGAGTTGTCCGCGCTGATGACGCCCGCGATGGGGGCCGTTGCCGCGCCGGAGAGTTTGATGAAAGTGGTAGTCCCCTGTCCACTGGCGGATGGAGCATAGGCAGGAAGAACGCCGCCCGAACCGGTGTAGGTGACAAAGGCGACGCTGGAGTCCGAGGTGGGCAAGACGCCAGTGATGGCAGTGGCTGTCACTGGCGTCAAGGTGGCGTGGGCGGGATCGAGCGTATTGGTATTGGAGAAGTTGAGGGGCCCGGGCTGGGGGCAGGCGACGCTGACCGGAACTCCGCTGCCATTGCCAGCCGGAATCTCCAGGCGCAGATCGGTCAGCGTGGGATTGGCGGTGGACGCAGTTGCTCCCAGGATGTGCAGCCCGTCGTTGGTTGCGGCGATGCGATCGGTGGTGGCGGGAGAGCTGTCGGCCGGCGGATAGAAGACATTGGACTCGTTGGTGGGGGTGGTTGGCGTGCTGATGGGACAGTAGCTGCGCGCGGTGGTGGTCTGTCCGGCAAAGTACGCCCCCACGGCTGGCACAGTGATGGCCACGTCGGTGACCGGCGCGACCAGCGGATCGACGGGAGAGGATGTAGTTTTGCTGGTCCAGCCCGTATCGGCCGAGTAGACCAGCAACTGATTGCCGGCGGTGATGTATACGGTCTGACTGTCCGGTGTAAATTCGGCGTGCGTTGCCACGCCACCATAGGTGGAGATGATGCCTCCCGTCGCACTTTCGAGCGAGATGATCTGGCGCACCGGATCGCTGATGACGAGGGCGCTGTTATTAGGCGACACGGCGAGCACAGTACCTGGAGATGTACTGTCGGTGCGCGTGATGCTGAGAGTGTTGATGGCATTCAGCACCATCAGCGCGGTGGCGCTGCCCATGTATATGGTTGAGCCGTCATCGGCGATTACCATAGAGTTCGGCACATAGGGCAACAGATACGGCGAACCCACGACCGAGGTTGTAAAGTCGACCTGCACCACATCCTCGGACTGCGTACTGGCCATATACAGGACCGTGCTGTTAGTTCCGGGGGCGGAGATATTCACCGAGTTGGAAGTCACTGGCAGGCCGTTGCCGAATAGGCCGATCTGGTTGTAGGACGATGGGTTGCAAGCCGGCGGCTGGCATACGGCTGTGATGGAGGCCGCGCCGGCGAAGGGCGGTATGATAACGCCATTGGCGCCAGCGGGAATCGTGGTCGGGGTGGTCGACACATACTCCAGCGCCAGCCCGCTGAGGGCGACTCCATTGGTGTCGAGGACATTGGCCAACAAAGGCTGCGGATTGTTCTGATTGACAACCGCTGGATTGGAAGTGATGCCAGGAGTCGTGAGGGTGATCGATGCCGGGGGACAGGTGGAGAAGAATCCCGCCGAACTGGCTGCGCCCGATATATTCGCCGAGATGAGCACCGATCCCGGTTGATTCGCCGTGGCCACGCCGTTGGGATCGATGCTGAGGACCGGGGAGATTGTAGTGAGTGAGGTGGCGCCCTGCGCACTCAACTGCAGATGTCCGGTCACACAACTGATGTTGGTCTGGTTGGCACCCGATCCCGCGTAGACCCGCGCCACAAGCTGTGCGGTTTTTCCCTGCGAAATGCACGAGCCTGCCAGATACGGCGGAGCCGTGACCGCGCCCACGGTGGCCAGCGGGCAGCATGCGGTGGTGGGATCGGTGGAACAGTTGGACGACGGACCACCCAGCACAATGCTGGTGACCACCGGATGCACGAAGACGGGAAGAGGATTGCTGGTGGCACCGTTAAAGCTGGCATCTACATAGGCTATGCCCGACTTATTGGTGGGGGTGCAATAGGTGAAGTCGGCAATTCCCCCGCCCGAGTTACGGTTCCAGGTCCCCGCGCATAGCCGGCCGGTGGTGGGCTGTACGTCGGCGATGGTCATATCGGAGGACCCGTAGGTGAATGATTGCACCGAAACGTTGCCACCCTTGCAGTCCGTCGCCGTAGGTCTCTGGAGTTGTCCTAACTCCCCGTAGTTCAGCGATATTCCATACACAATCGGCTGCAAAGTGATGGTTGCAGCCTGAGTCGTCGTCGGACCCGAGTCTCCGCCATTGCAAAATTCGGGCGCCTCGTTGTGCGCACAGCCCGAGATCGAGACACCAAATGGAATCGAAGACAGAAACAAAACAAACAACGTGACGAACCGACGCATTAAACCTCCCCGTCCAACCGGAACCGGAGTTGAACGGTCACACCGCAGACGCTAGAACCACAGATGTCAGTGTAGAAGCTGCGCACCTGGGACGCAAATAGTGTTGCGGGATTCCGTGGTCTCCCACCCTTTCGCATACGACAAAGGCGCGAAAGGATGGGGCACCCAAAGTTTTGTGGTGGTTCAACGGTGGGCCACCAGTCCACAGCACTAGTGGCTGGGGAGGACGAGTTGACGGGTGTGGAGGCTGGTCTGGGTCTCTGGGACGCTGCCATCGTTGACCTCGACCTGCTCGGGTTTGCCGGGGAAGACGAAGCGGGTGGATGCGCTGGAGCGGCCGGGAATGCGCAGGCGATGGGTGTCGGATGCGGTGGCGGAGCTTAGGGTGATGGGGACCTCGGTCGCAGCGTAGCCTTCGTTGCGGACTTCGACGGCGACCAGCCATCCGGCGGGCAGGCCTTCGCGGGAGGTGAGCCGGCTGGGTGTGACGTTGACGATGGAGAGGTCGGGAAGGCCGCGGTCGCGGTAGACCCAGTCGTCGAAGAACCAGCGCAGGTCTTTGTGGGAAAACTTCTCCAACGTGCGTTCCAGGCCGGCGGGGTCGCGGTCTAGCGTGGGGGCCTTGCGGTAGGCCTGAAGGGCCTGTTTGAGTGCGTCGTCGCCGACGATGTCGCGCAGCATCCACCAGACGGCGGCTGCTTTGGTGCGGTAGAAGACTTCGCCAGTGGCGTTGGCGAGGCTGTCGCCTGCCTGGCTGACGGATGCGCATTCGGGCGATGTACCAGGCTCTACCCCACCCATGACGATAGAACCGTCATGAATGGGGCACCCGGCGGCGTCCGGATCCTCGGGTTCGATGAGGGCGAGGGAGCGGGCTGCGTCCTGTAGCTCGGTGAGTGCGGCGGCGCGGCCAGAGGCGCGCTCGGTCCAGAGCAGACCGAAGAACTGGGCGAGGCCCTCGTCGATCCAGGGGTAGTTGGATTGGACCCAGAGATGGGTGAGAGAGTGGGCGAACGAAGGGGCCAGGGTTGCGGGGTCTGCGGCGCGCATGGGGAGGACGAGAAGGGCGCCGTCCTCGAAGGGCTGACCAGGGTGGTCGAGGAGGTTGAGCGAGGTGGATGGCTGCGTGCCGAGCCAGCCGGTGAGGAGCGGTTCGACCAGCGCGGCAGCGGCGGAATAGTCGGGCAGTGCGTCGTAGTGGCTGGTGACGGCGGCGATGAGCACTGGGTTGGCAGGCGTTCCGGCCTGGCTGGGCGGGCGGTCTGTGACGAAGAGGCTGAGCGGACGCAAGCCGAGCGGCTGGGGATCGAAGAGGGCCGTGGCGATGCCGGGCGAAACAGCGGCGGGCAGATTGGCGTTGTCGCTGATGGCCGTGAGGGCCTGGCGGCGGCCGCAGAAGAAGGCGGCATCGGGCGGGTCGCCGGTGTACTCGACCGCGAGGCGGAGGCGGACGGTGGCGGCGGACTGGCGGAGGCGGGCGCGGCCCACGGCCTGGAAGAGCTTGGCCCCGTCGCCGAGGAAGACGGGCGGGGCCGAGACGGGGAACCAGAGGACATTGCCGAATCCGCGCAGGGCGGTGCCGCCGGTCTGGCTATCGGGATTGGTGTCGGCGATGGAGTCCCAGTCGGCGCTGAGGGCCTGGTCGCCGGGCGCGCCGATGCGCTCCAGCCGCACGGCGGAGGGCGGAACTGCGCCGGAGTAGAGCGCGATGAGAGAGAGGGATGCGCCGTGAGCAAGCGGTTGCGAGAGAGTGACGACGGCCTCATTCATCTTGCCGGTGTGGTCGGCATCGGTGTCGATGAGGCGGGCGACGAAGGGGAGCGGTGTGGATGAGCCAGTGAGATTGGGGGTGGAGAGAGCGTCCCAGTGCAGCGAGGAACTAATCTGAAGGATGAGACGGGTGAGGGGAGCAGCGCTGTCGTTGCGTACAGTGAGGCCCGCGCGGACGGAGATTCCTGCGTAAGCCGGGGCGAGGTGGACGTCGAGATCGTAGGCGGTGAAGGTGAGGGCGCTGCGTTCGGCATCGGTGACGGCGAGAGTGTCTGTATGGGTGGGTGCGGAGGTAGGTTGAGGCTCGGTTGGCTGCGTGTCAGGTGGGGTGCTGGTGTCGCGGGAGAAGAGGACCTTTCCGTGCGGCGGTGCGGGTTCGACGGAGTCTGCTGGATTAGCGGCGGTTGGAGTGGAGGGGCCAGCGGTCGTTTGGCCAAAGCATGCAGTGGGGAGCAGAAATGAGAAAAGCAGGGTCAGAGTGAAGCGGGATTGTCCGACCGTGCGAGCCGTAGACGGCCGCAGTTGGATATAGGCCGGGCCTGCGGTCCTCGGTGTATTATCCGGGGATTCTACCTGGGGCGATGCCCCAGGCTGGTATAGAGCGGACCTTCGGTCCTTGACAGGGGTCACGAGCCGAGTCCTTTGCGTGGCTTGGGGGGGGCGGCGGGCTTGGGCGTTGCCGGAGCAGGGCGGCTGCGCTGGCGCATGGCCTCGTACATGACGACAGCTCCGGCGACGGAGACGTTCAACGAGGAGACCGCGCCGGCCATGGGTATGCGCAGCAAGTGGTCGCAGGTCTTCTTGACCAGGTCGTGCAGGCCCGCTCCCTCGCGTCCGAGGACGAGAACGCAGTCGGTGCGAAAGTCGAAGTCCATATAGTCCGGGGCACCGCGCTCGTCGAGGCCGAGGACCCATACATTGGCCTGTTTCATCTGCTCGAGCGCGCGGACGAGATTGGTGACGCGTGCGATTCGGACGTGTTCGGAGGCCCCGGCGGAGGTCTTGGCGACGGTTGCCGAGACGGGCGCAGACCGGCGTTCGGGCAGAATGACGCCGTCGACTCCCGCTCCATCGGCAGTACGCAGGAGAGCGCCAAGGTTGTGGGGGTCCTCGATGCCGTCGAGAGCGAGGAAGAAGCGGTGCGAGGGCAGGGTATCTGCACCAATCGTATCTAAATTGTTGGCGATGGGCAGGGGTGCCAGCAGGTCTTCGATGGTGAGGAAGGCGCGCTGGCGGACCAGAGCGACGGCCCCCTGATGGGCGTCGGTGCGGGCCAGGCGGGTGAGCTGGTCGCGGGACTCGAGGGTGACTCGAACGTCGGCGTCGCGGCAGAGCCCGGCGAGCCGTTCCAGTCGGGCATCGCCGCGCTCGCGGGCCAGCAGTACACAGTCCAGCCGGCGCGCTCCGGAACGAACCGCCTCCTCGACCGGGTGCAGACCGTAAAGAACTTCCATAGGACATAGTTTACGTCTGAAATAGGCCTCGCCAAGAGCGGTATTGCGGCCTTAGAATTAGCGAGAGAGTCAGGTCCACAGCTATTTCGCCTGCGGTGCGGTGTGCCCGGGAAGGGATTTCGGATGCTATTTCTATCTCGCGGTGAAAAGAGCGGAGGTGACCGAGACTTTTCCCCGCGAGCTGCCGTCTCTAAAAGTATGGGCAGCGCAGCGATCGCCATATCGGTGGAACAGGCGGAGCAAAGCCAGCGTGAAAACGCGGCCATAGCGCGCGGCCTGAAGAACCAGGACACCGAACTTCTGGACCACCTGATTGAGATGTACCAGCACCGGCTATTGCGCTACCTGTTGTTTTTGACCGGGAAGCGCGAGGTGGCGGAAGACCTGTTCCAGGAGACCTGGATGCGGGTCCTGCTGCGCGGCGGACAGTACAACGGCAAGGCGCGCTTCGACACGTGGCTGTTCACAATTGCGCGCAACCTGGTGATCGACCTCTCGCGCAAGCGCAGCATGGCTTCGCTGGATGAGATGAGCGAGCCTGGCGATGACGGACGCGCGTTCGAGATTGCCGCCGAGGGCCCGTCTCCGCTGGAACTGTTCGAGGTGCGCGAAGACCGCGCCGAGGTTGCCGCGGTGCTGCTGAAGCTGGAGCCAAACTACCGCGAGGTCCTGATGCTGCGCTTCCACGAGGAGATGTCTCTGGAAGAGATTGCCAGCATGACACGGGCCCCGCTCTCCACGGTGAAGTCGCGGCTGTATCGCGGTCTGGCGGCGCTGAAGCCTGAGATCGAACACCTGCGCAGCATCCGCGCGATGGAGGTGACGGGATGAAAGCCTCCTTCGAGCCACAATTCGAATCCCAATTCGATCCCATGCCGAACAACGCGACGATGCTTGCATGCAGTACACAGGACGGCGTCACAATGGGAGCGCGCGCCTGTGTGGTGAACCGCACACACCGCGTGGTGCGCGAACGGGCCAAGTCGATGCATGAGAGACGAAGCAAGGCGCGCAGCCTGATGATCCCCTTGATTGTCTGCGCCTCGCTGCTGCTTCTGACGTGCTTTGCGGTGTGGAGCGGACTCTATCAATACCAGGCCGCTGAGGCGGCCGAGGCAGTCCAGACCGATGTAGCCGCACTGGCTGCGAGCGATGCCAACAACCAGTTTCTGGTAGTGCTGCTCTGGTTTGTGCCTGTCTCTCTCGCGCTTCTGGGTGCTGTCTGGTTTCGCCGCGCGCGTAACAGCACCGACCGCGAGACTATTCGATGAATAAGTTCTGGAACAATCTGACCTCTGACGGTTCGGAGTTAAAGGAGTACGCCGAGGGCGACAGCCTGAGCATGATCCCGCTGTGGTCGGTCATCCTTGCGGTGGCTGTGTTTCTGGGGTCCATGTACTTCTTCAACCACGGGCCAGCGCCCGCGCATCGCAGGCCGGGCACGCTGCCCATGCACCTGATTACGAGCTATATCACTGGCACAACGCTGGCCAGCTATATGCTTCTGATTGGTTACGTAAGCCGCGATGTGAAGCGGCGCAATATGCCGGCGTTTCTGTGGATGCTGGTTGTGGTGGTGATGCCGGGCGGGATTGGGGCGGTTGTCTACTTTCTGCTGCGGCAGCCGATTACAATACGATGCCCGAGTTGCAAGACCGAACTGACCGCGGGGGTCCACTTCTGCCCGCAGTGCCGGTTCCAGGTGGCCCCAGTGTGCGGCCAGTGCTTCCGCGGGGTGCAGACTACCGACGCGTACTGCCCACAATGCGGGCACAACGTCTCCGAAGACGGTGGGCCTTCCCGGCTGCGCGCCTACAGCGACAGCTAAGTACAGTTGCAGGTTGTTAGTTGGACGACCATTTCGCTCTCTTCGACAATCAAAGGCTGACAAGGGCTGTTCCGGCGGCTAGAGTGGACAGTGCAGATAAGCTTACTGTGTCGATTGGCTTCGGCCAACTGCAACCTGCAACCTGCAACAAACAACGTGCCCCTAACCGCGCTCATCATCGACGACGAACCGCTTGCCCGGCAGGAGTTGCTGTATCTGCTGCAGTCGGTGGAAGGCGTGGAGGTGCTGGCGCAGGGGTCGAATGGCATTGAAGCCGTGGAGCTAGTGCGCACGCACAAGCCGGACGTGGTCTTCCTGGATGTGCAGATGCCCGGGCTGGACGGGTTCGCCGTACTTAAGAAGCTGCTGGACAAGAAGCTGGGTCTGCCGCAGGTGGTGTTCGCCACCGCCTTCGACCAGTACGCGGTGCGCGCGTTTGAGGTGAATGCGGTGGATTACCTTCTGAAGCCGTTCGACCGCAAGCGGGTGTTGAAGACGATTGAGAAGGTGCAGGCGAGGATTGCAGCTAAGGCCGGGCTGGAGGTACCGGCGAGCGATGCGCCCACCACCGATGCCCGGCTGGAAGAGCTGCTGCGTCTGGTGGAGACGCGCACGCAGCCGGTGCGGACCCATACGGGCAAAGTGATTGTGCGCGCTCAGGGGCGGCTTCTGCTGGTCGACCAGAAGGAGATATGCTTCGTCACGATCGAAGGCGGGGCGATCAGCGTGGTTACGCGCGGGGTGGAGGGCCAGTCGAACTGCCGTACGCTGGATGAGCTGATGGACCAGCTCGATACGGAGGCGTTCTGGAGGGCGCACCGCTCGTATATCGTGAACATCCAGCACATCCGCGAGGTTGTGCCGTGGTTCAAATCCAGCTACCAACTGCGCATGGACGATCCCAAAAAGACGGAGATACCGGTGAGCCGGGCGCAGACCAAGCGTCTGCGAGAATTATTCAATCTTTAGGTTGGACGGCGCAGGTCTAGTGTGGGTTCTGCGGAGAGAAGACAGGCAAAGGCAAATACAGAGATTCTGGCTGCGCCAGAATGACGACGCGTGGGTTGCGGATGCGGTCTACGGCATTCCGAGCCAGCCAATGTGATAGACGAGGGCAATGGTCCCGATGGCCGGATGGACCTTTCCCGAGACTGTCGGCCCATCCCATATCTGGTACTGGCCATCGACCTTGATTGCGAAGTGGGTGCTGAGGTCGATGTCGAAGCCTACCCCTGGGGAGTAGACGTAGGTTGTGGAAGCCAGGTAGGTGTAGTCGTTGAAGTTGTATCCGCCCGCGGCATACTTCATCTCACCGCGCCCAAAGAGAAAGTCGCCATAGGGGTGAAGGCGACGACCCAGGAGGAAGTCCAACCTAAGTCCTCCCAGGACATCTTTCTGCGCGACAGTGGAACCATGGTCGATGGGACTGCTGGCGCGTACCTCCAGAACGGGGCGCAAACCTTGCCAGGGCGAGAGAGCGAGGTCGAGGCCGGCGGTTACGCTGAGGTTTCTGCTGCCGGAGATCCCGGTATATACGCCGGAGGCCCCGCTGAAGGCCGATAGTTGAATATCCTGGGTCGCGGTGGGCCTGGAGTGCTGCGCCGCAGCAACGCACGGCCAGAAGATCGTTGCCAGCAACAACGCCAGCGCCGGTAGAATCCTGTCATGCTTCATCCCTTCGGGCCCCTTGCGCTCCATAAACTCCGCGGAATGGAACGCACCCCATCTACTCATCATGAGATGCCGCCAACGAGCGTAAAAATAACTTATCGGCCAAATTCGTTCTGCCCATGATAGGAGCTTCGGCGATCGGGGTGAAGAACGGTCTTTATACAGGGCTGGGATTGCGCTCCTCGAACTGGCGTTGATGCCAGTAGGGATAGATGAGCGGAAGCTGGCTGGCGGCGTCGAGCCGGGAGATATGTTGGGGCGTCAGGCTCCAGCCGATGGCCCCCAGGTTCTGCATGAGTTGCCCTGCGTTGCGCGCGCCGATGACAAGGGTGGAGACGGTGGGGCGGCGCAGAAGCCAGTTGAGCGCGATCTGGGGGACGGTCTTGCCGGTCTCGGCGGCGATCTCGTCGATGGCGGCCACGACTTTGAACAGATGCTCTTCGGGGACTTGCGGGCCGATATCGACGACGAGCTTGGAGTTGAGGCGGCTGTCTTTTGGGATGCCGGTTTCGCGGCGGATCTTGCCGGTTAGCCGGCCCCAGCCGAGCGGCGACCAGATGAGCGCGCCCAGGCCCTGGTCGAGCGCGAGTGGCATCAGCTCCCACTCGTATTCGCGGCTGAGCAGCGAATAGTAGACCTGATGGCCGATGTAGCGGCTCCAGCCATGGCGTTCGCTGACGGTGAGCGACTTCATCAGACGCCATCCGGAGAAGTTGGAGCAGGCGATGTAGCGGACCTTGCCGTCGCGGACGAACTTGTCGAGGGTGGCGAGGGTCTCTTCGACCGGCGTGAGAGAGTCGGTTTCGTGCATGTGATAGACGTCGATGTAGTCGGTGCTGAGGCGCTTGAGCGAGCCTTCGAGCGCCTGGGTGAGGTGGTAGCGCGAAGAGCCGACGTCGTTGGGGCCGGGGCCGAAGCGGAAGGTGGCTTTGGTGGAGATTAAGACGTCCTCGCGCTTGAGGTGCTGGATGGCTGCGCCGAGGACGGACTCGCTGGCGCCGAAGGAGTAGATGTCGGCGGTATCGAAGAAGTTGAGGCCGGCCTCCATGCAGATGTCTACGATCTTGCGGGCCTCTTCCACGTCGGCGGCGCCCCACGCCTTGAAAAACTCGTCGTCGTGTCCGCCGAAGGTCCCGCAGCCGAAGCATAGCTCCGGCACCTTGAATCCCGACCTGCCAAGCTGTCTGTATTCCATGGTGAATAGGATGCTCCTGCACAGAGTTAGGGATCAACAGCCGAGTCTCTGCAGCGCTGAAAGCTCTAGAATTCCTTATGGGCACTCGACTGCTTGGACTGGTGATGTTGGCGGCGTGCCCGGCGATTGCGCAGAGCACGGCCACGGGCGCGTCGGGAAGCCAGACACCCGCGCTGCAGGCCGAACTTAAGAAACTCTCGGCCGATGCCGTATTGCTGCACACAGACCTTCCCGGCTTCGCCTGCACGGAGACCGCCGTGAGCGAGGCGATCAAGAAGAACAAGAACAATCCCAGGAAAGACAAGGTGACGGAACGGGTCCAGTTTGTTGCGGGTGTGCGCGCCCAGCGGGGCGAAGATGGCAGGCTGCACGAGTCCCTCGATGTGAGCGGAGGTGAACAGCAAGCCTGCTTCAACGGGCGTAAGTTTGATCCGCCGATGATGGTGGAGGGCGGCTTCGACCAATCGCTCGACTTTTTTCTGGCCGAACGGCAGACATGCTTCAACTTCACGCTGAGTGAAGGCCGAATCGATTTCGTCTCGCAGCCGGGCTCCTTCAATCTTGCCGCGTGCGGGGAGATGGGCGCTCCCCATGGATTTGCTCTGTTTGACGGTGCCGGCAACGTGAGCCACGTGGAACGCCAGGTTCCGCCCGAGTTGTCGCGTCAGGTCCATATCGCCGACTATGCTGCCTCCGATATTGTTGCCACGGAACTGAATGGGACGATGTATCCGCTGCCGGCAAAGATAGTTGCCGAGGTGCCGAAGGATGGCGTGGTCCTCCACTTTGAAGCGACGTATACGGCGTGCCACCTATTCAAAGCTACAAGCAGAATACTGCCGGTCGAGACAGCGGTGCCGGATACAGGGACGGCGCATCCTTGACGGGCGCGGTAGAATCTTAAATGGTGATGAATCTGGCAGGTGCAGCTACGGTGAACTCTCCCCGCGTGACGCGCTCGCGTCGCGACCAGCTCTAGCTGCGCTTAATCGCATCCCCCCTGTTTGCGGTTCCCTGTTTAGTGTCCTGAGGGTGAAGTCCGTTGACGTATAGGACGGGCTTTCAGCCCTTAGTTGAGTGCAGGCACATTCCCTGGGCCTTCGGCCCAGGCTGATATAGACCGGGCCTTCGGCCCTTGGCAAGCGCAAGCTATTACGAATCACCCAATCAGGAGAATCTGAATGTTCGATCGGCTAGAACAACTGGAAGCACGCTATGAAGAGCTTGGCCGGCAGATGTCCGACCCGACGCTGGTGAACGACCAGGAGAACTATCGCAAGGTGGCGAAGGCTCATCGCGATATGGAGCCGGTGGTGGAGAAGTTCCGCGAGTATCGCAAGATCAGGGACGGGATTGCCGAGGCGAAGGCGATGCTGGCCGATGCGGAGATGCGCGAGATGGCGCAGGCGGAGCTGGACTCGCTGGAACCGAGACTGGTTCCGGTGGAGGAGGAGTTGAAGGTGATGCTGTTGCCGAAGGACCCGAACGACGAGAAGAACGTGGTGCTGGAACTGCGCGCGGGGACTGGCGGAGACGAGGCCGCGCTGTTTGTGGCGGAGGTGTTCCGCATGTACATGCGCTTTGCCGAGCAGCACAGGTGGAAGGTGGAGGTGCTGTCCGAGACCGAGTCGGGGATTGGCAACGGGCTGAAGGACGTGACCGCGATCATCGAGGGAACAAATGTATATTCGCAACTGAAGTACGAGTCGGGCGTGCATCGCGTGCAGCGCGTGCCGGAGACCGAGACGCAGGGCCGGGTGCATACCTCGGCGATTACGGTAGCGGTGCTGCCTGAGGCCGAAGAGGTAGACGTGAAGATTGAGGCGAAGGACCTGCGCATCGACACGTTCTGCTCGTCGGGGCCGGGGGGACAGAGCGTGAATACGACCTACTCGGCGGTGCGGATTACCCATCTGCCGACCAATACGGTGGTGAGCTGCCAGGACGAGAAGTCGCAGATCAAGAACCGCGAGAAGGGGATGCGCGTGCTGCGGGCGCGACTGTACGAGATGGAGGCCGAGCGGATACATCAGATTCAGGCGAAGGACAGGAAGCAGCAGATTGGGTCGGGGGACCGGAGCGAGAAGATTCGCACGTACAACTTTCCCCAGAACCGGATGACGGACCATCGGATTGGACTCACCAATCACCAGTTGGCGCAGGTGATGGAGGGGATGCTGCAGCCGACCATCGACGCACTGATTGCACACGCCACAGCAGAGAAGCTGAAGGCGGAGACGGACATGTAAGCGCTACAGCGATTTTTCATCGCGCTTTCTTCGTCCTGGATGCGATCGGACGCATCGTATGGGGTACCGTTTGTATGGGACAAGCACTTCGTGCTGTTCTCGACGCTTCGCGTGGGGGCAAGCACTTCGTGCCGTTCTCGACGCTTCGCGTAAGGGCAAAAACGGATTCAGCGCGGTAGAATTTTCATAGAAGCAACCAGGAGAGTGATTATGGACCGCAGTGCAAGTGCAGTTTGGAACGGCAGTTTGAAGGAAGGCAAAGGCACGATTTCCAGCCAGAGCGGCGCGTTGAAGGCGATGCAGTATAGCTTTGCGGCGCGCTTTGAGAGCGGCGTGGGGACGAACCCGGAGGAGTTGATTGCGGCGGCGCACGCGGGCTGCTTCAGCATGGCGCTGAGCGCGGAGCTGGGTAAGGCGGGATTCACGCCGGACTCGATCGATACGACGGCGGTGGTGACGCTGGACCTGCATGACAAGCCGACGGTGACCAAGATCCACTTGACGACGAAGGCGAAGATACCCGGCATCGACAAGGCGAAGTTCGATGAGATTGCAGGCGGCGCGAAGGCGGGCTGCCCGATCTCGCGGCTGCTGGCGGCGGCGGAGATCACACTGGACGCGACGCTGCTGTAAGTGCGATTCGGATCGCTGCAAGAGACGCCCGCCGAGTTGGTGGGCGTTTCTGCTTAGTGGGCGTGGGAGTGGCTGTGGTGGGAGTGGGCGGCTTCGGGCTCCGGCGGGGCGGAGCAGCCGTGGGTGGTCTCGCAGCCGACGATCTCGAACTGGATGGTGGTATGGGTGATGTGGAACCTATCGCGCAACTCACAATTGATGGCGTCGAGGATGGAGGCTGAGCCGGAAACAGTCATCTCGCCGATGGTGACGTGACTGGCGAGTGCGTGCGAGGAGGAGCCGAGCGACCAGACGTGGAGGTCGTGTACGTCGAGGACGCCGGGGACAGCAGCGACGGCGGAGCGAATGTCGGCCAGCGAGAGAGCACGAGGCGTGCCTTCGAGCAGGATGTTGAGCGTTTCGCGGACGATGGATGAAGAAGACCAGGCGATCATTGCGGCGATGAGCAGTGAGAGGGCGGGGTCGAGCCAGGATGCTCCGGTGACGAGGATTCCCGCGCCTCCCGCGATGACGGCGGCGGTGGAGAGCGTGTCGCCCAGCATGTGCAGGAAGACGGTGCGGATGTTGACGTCGCCGGATGACTTCCAAAGCATTGCGGCGATGGCCCCGTTCATCAGTACACCGGCGGCGGCGACGGCCATCATGATGCGCGGCTGGACGGCGACAGGCGCGTAGATGCGATGGATTGCGGCGAGGGCGATCCATGCGGCCAGGACGATCAGCGTGAGGGCGTTCACGAAGGCGGCGAGCACGCCGGCGCGTTGGTAGCCGAAGGTCTTCTGGTCGGTGGCGGGGCGGCGCTGGAAGTAGACAGCGACAAAGGAGAGACCGATGGCCAGCGTGTCTGATAGGTTGTGGCCGGACTCTGAGATGAGTGCGAGGGAGTGCGCGCGCAGGCCAAAGTAGAACGTCGCCGCGACGTAGCAGAGGGTGGCAGCGAGCGAGACGAGGAGGACGCGCTGCATCCTGCGCGAGTTGGCCGCGACCATGTGCATAAGGTAGTGTATCTTGCCGCGTCGCGCGACAGTAGCATATAGGTCGGGCTTTCAGCCCTTTGTTGCTTGGCTTGGTCTTTTTCCTAGGGCTACGCCCTAGGCTGGTATAGGGCGCGCCTTTGGCGCTTACGATGATGCTGAATCCGATTCGATAACCGTCTGGCGATATACTGGGAGTTGCTCATGAAATCGACTTTTGACGATCATACGAACGACACGGTGAAGAACAAGATGGCGAGGGCGGACGCTCATCCGCTGGATTTGGGCCGCGACGAAAACGGACAAGCGCGGCGGGTGCGCTCGACGACAGTACTGTGCGTACGGCGCGGCGACAGCGTGGTGATGGCGGCGGACGGGCAGGTGACGCTGGGCGCGAGCGTGATGAAGCACTCGGCGAAGAAGATCCGGCGGCTGTATCAGGACAAGGTGCTGGCTGGGTTCGCGGGATCGACGGCGGATGCGTTCTCGCTCTTCGGGCGGTTCGAGACCAAGCTGGAGCAGTACGCGGGCAACCTGGGACGCAGTGCCGTGGAACTGGCCAAGGACTGGCGGACGGACCGGATGCTGCGGCATTTGGAGGCGCTGCTGATCGTCTGCGACACCACGGCGACGTTTGTGCTGAGCGGCACGGGCGACGTGATCGAGCCGGACGACGGCATTGTGGCGATTGGGTCGGGCGGGAGCTATGCACTGGCCAGTGCGCGCGCGCTGATGGAGAACACGGAACTGAGCGCGCGGGAGATTGCGGAGAAGAGCCTGCGGATCGCGGGACAGATCTGCATTTATACGAACGATCAGTTGACTATTGAAGAGTTGAAGAAGGCGTAAGAGTTTGCGGCGGTACAAATGCGGGGATTCTTCGCTGCGCTCAGAATGACAACGTCTTAAGTTGCGCGGCTTACGTGGGGATAAAGAGGGACAAACAGATGGCGATATATTTACCGGGGACGGCGGACGACCAGGCATTGGCGCTGGATGAGATGACTCCGCGCGAGATTGTGGCGGAGCTGGACAAGTATGTGGTGGGGCAGGGCGCGGCCAAGCGCGCGGTGGCGATTGCGCTGCGCGACCGCATGCGGCGGCAGAAGCTGTCGCCGGAGCTGGCCGAAGACATCATGCCCAAGAACATCATCATGATTGGGCCGACGGGGGTGGGTAAGACGGAGATTGCGCGGCGGCTGGCCAAGCTGACCAGCTCGCCGTTTATCAAGGTGGAGGCGTCGAAGTTTACCGAGGTGGGATATGTGGGGCGCGACGTGGAGTCGATGGTGCGCGACCTGGTGGAGATCGCCATCGACATGGTGCGCGAAGAGAAGATGGAGGACGTGGAGGACAAGGCGGAGCTGAACGCCGAAGACCGGCTGCTGGACCTGCTGCTGCCTCCTCCTCCGCCCACGCAGGCTGCGAGTTACGGCGAAGAGTGCGGGGCCGACTGCGGTGATGATGACTCCGACTGGAATCCGCGCGATGCAGGTGATGCAGTTGAAGATGCCGGAAGACGCCGTTGACGTGGCGGCGAGCGCGGAGCGGGAGGACGAGAGCAAGACGAGCGATCAAGCCGAAGCGATAAGGCGACGACAGCAGGAGAGCCAGACGAGCCACGAGCGGACGCGCGAGAAGCTGCGCCAGCAGTTCCGCGAGGGCAGGCTGGATGAGCGGATGGTGGAGATCGATGTGCGCGACCGCAACCAGCCGAGCTTCGAGTTCCTGTCCACGCAGGGGCCGGAAGATATGGACATGAACATCAAGGACATGCTTCCGGGGCTGTTCGGGCAGAGGACGAAGAAGCGCAAGATGAAGGTGGCCGAGGCGTTCGAGTACCTGGTGCAGGAGGAGGAGTCGCGGCTGATCGACATGGACCAGGTGACGCGGCTGGCCGTGGAACGGGTGGAGGACTCGGGGATTGTTTTTCTGGACGAGATCGACAAGATCGCGGGACGCGAGGCTGGGCACGGGCCGGATGTGAGCCGCGAAGGCGTGCAGCGCGACATTCTGCCGATTGTGGAAGGCACGACGGTGAACACTAAGTACGGCATGGTTTCGACCGACCACATTCTGTTCATCGCAGCGGGCGCGTTCCATGTATCGAAGCCGAGCGACCTGATCCCGGAGCTACAGGGAAGGTTCCCCATCCGCGTGGAGCTGAAGTCGCTGACCGTGGAGGATTTTGTGCGGATTTTGACGGAGCCGAAGTCGTCGCTGGTGAAGCAGTCGACGGCGCTGCTGGAGACCGAGGGGCTGAAGCTGGAGTTTACGCCGGAGGCGCTGGCGGAGATGGCGCAGTTCGCGTTCCGGGTGAACGAGACGACGGAGAACATTGGCGCGCGGCGGCTGCACACCATCATGGAGCGGGTGCTGGACGAGATCAGCTTCCAGGCGCCGGAGCTGTTCAAAAGTCCGCGGAGTGAGGCTTCGCAGGAGGGCGTGATCGCCGAGGTGGGCGCGTCGGCACCGCTTACCGGAGAGCCTCAGAAGCCCGCGCCTCCGTTGCCGGTGATCGAACGGAAGAAGGACGATGGGACAGTGGAGAAGGTGATCGTGGTCGATCCGGAGTATGTGAAGCAGCAGGTGGCTTCGATTGTGAAGGACCAGGACCTGAGCCGCTATATTTTGTAACTCAGACGGAGCTGGAATTCCTGAAGGGTGCGCTCGGCGAGAGCGGCAAAGCGACGCGGAAGCATTGCGGACTTGCCCAGTTCGTCGGCAGCGAACTCGGAGAGGATGAGCCAGTCGTGCCACTCGCCGCCAGCCTGCTGCAATGCTTCAAAGCTTGCCGCAAGGCGGTGCGCCTCCGCGAAAGATTGCGGAGCGGACTCGGCAAGATAGCGTGCCAGCTTGGCGCGTTTGCGTATCCGGTGCAACTGCGCGGGTCCTTGCGGGGCCTCATCCGGCAGGCTGGGTACGCGGCGATTGCGGTAGCAGTCTCGAGCCAGCGCGATTAGCTCGGCTTCGCTGAGCGCGACCGAACCAGCCGGGGCCAGTGCATCCAGCAGCTCTGCGAAGACGAGTCGAAGCCGCGTGCGCTGCTTGTGGAGTAGACGCAGCAGATGGTCAACCGCTTCCTCTCCGTTGCGTTTGAGAACGCGGCGGAGACGGCGGGCCCCGCGGCGCAGTTGACCATCGGGACTGGGTGCCCCCTCTGTCTTGGTAGCTGCGACTTCGCTGCGAACCAGATCGCGCTGCACATCGATGTCTCGGACGTGGCCTGCGGCCTGACGAAGCTGCTTCAGCAAACGGACCGCTTTGTGTGCCTGAAGCTGGTGCGGTGGAAGCTCGTGGAGCATGGAGAGCAGTTCGAGCTGGGCTTCCACGCGGCGGGTGGAGGTGCGCAGGCGATGGACCGCAATCTTTCCCGGCTTGGTCAGGCAGAGCAGGGCCGATGCCTCAAGAGACGCGACGGCCTCGCGAAGCTGCTGCACCGGATGTGCCGATTGGTCTGCCTGTGCCATGGAATTTCGATGCCTCGACCTGAGGTAAAAGCTGGAAAAGCGGCGACCTCGTGGAGGACCGCCGCTTGCAATTCTCAGACCGCAAAGCCAACTACGGAGATTCTGAGCGAAGCTCAGAATGACGACGAGAGAGTTAGTGAGCGCCGACGGGCTGCTTCTCGCTGAGCTCGCTGAGGCGCTTGGCGAGGAGAATTTCCAGGTCTTCGAGGGCCTTGGAGAAGCTCTCGATGCCTTCCTTCAATTTGTCGTGGGCCATGCGGTTTTCCGCATGGAAGATCTCGAAAGTCTCCTTGGTGATGGTGATCTTGTGGCCGTCCGAACTGGCGGCCTTCGCGGGATCGAGCTTTCGCTCCAGCGTGCCTTGGGTGGACTCGAGTTCGGCGAGGAGCTTGGGCGCGATCGTGAGCAGGTCGCAGCCGGCGAGCTCGATGATCTCGCCGATGTTGCGGAAGCTGGCTCCCATAACCACGGTCTTGTAGCCAAATTTCTTGTAGTAGTTGTAGATGGTGGTGACGGACTTGACGCCGGGATCGTCTGCGCCGGTGTAGTCCTTGCCTGTGTCCTTCTTGTACCAATCTAAAATCCTGCCGACGAAGGGTGAGATGAGCGTCACTTTGGCCTCGGCGCTGGCGATGGCCTGGTGCAGGCCAAAGAGCAGGGTCATGTTGCAGTGGATGCCCTCCTTCTCCAGGACTTCAGCGGCCTTGATGCCCTCCCATGTGGAGGCAAGCTTGATGAGGACGCGCTCGCGGGAGACGCCTGCCTTCTCATATTGCGCGATGATCTCTCGCGCCGTCGCGATGGACTTTTCCGTGTCGTAGGAGAGGCGCGCATCCACTTCGGTGGAGACGCGGCCAGGGATGATGGCGAGGATCTTGAGGCCGAAGGCGACGGCGAGCGACTTGAAGGCAAGGGCTGCGACGGCCTGGTCGGAGGCGGAGGGGCCAGCCTCGGCGCGCGCCTGCTCCAGGACACCATCGACGATGGGCTGGTAGGCAGGCATCTGGGCGGCGGCCGCGATGAGCGAGGGGTTGGTGGTGGAGTCCGTCGGCTTGAACTGCTCGATGGAGTTGATGTCGCCGGAGTCGGAAACGACCGTGGTCATACCACGGAGTTGTTCTAGAAGGGAAGCCATAGTTCTCCTTATTCATTCGTCTCTATCATTTTACCAAGACGGCGCAGGTTGTAGCGATGAACGGGCGCGCGTGCTGGAACGATTGAGACTAATGAGTTGGATGCCGTTATGACAGAGTTCTGTTGCAAATGGATGAGAACGGGGAGTGAGTCGCCCAGCATGGCTTCGTCTATACTGCGCTAGAGCGGACCCAGAGTAGCAGTGCCCCAAGGGAAAACCATCAAAGGCGGCTTTTCCTTGAGGGAAAAGCCGCTCGAAGGGATTGCCGTCGGGGAATGCCTACTCCGGTTCCGCTGTACGAGCGAATCCGCCTAAGAATGGAGCATACGAACCGTGAGAATGCGTCGCAAGGTGGTGTGGTCACTATTCATCATGATGATCTCCATGCCCGCTTTTGGGACTACATGGTATGTGCGCAAGGACGGAGGGACGCGGTACTCCGCCAAGTCGCCCACCGGCCAGTGCGATGGCAAGGCGGACGCCGCCTATCGCGGCAGGGGAGTCAACCAGCCCTGCTGCGTTCAAGGACTACCGCTATCTGTGGGATGACCAGAGCTACGGGAACGATGCGTGGGTGATTGCGGGCGGCGACACGGTGATCCTGCGCGGCGGGCCGTGGCGGGTTGGGTTCGATGCAGCGACCGGCAAGGGCGCCGGTTATACCTGGTGTTATGGCGGACAGGGGCCATACGCCTGCCACAACCCAACCATCCCAGCAGGCACTCCGGCCCGGCACACACGCATTCTTGGCGAGAACTACGCAGCGTGCAGCGTTGGAAACGCGGTGGACAAGAGCAAAGTGACGCAGATATTCGGCGGGTTTGCCGTGGGCAGCGCGCTCAACCTGTCCGGAGCGCAGTATGTGGATGTGCAGTGCCTGGAGATTACCAGCCACGCGCAGTGCGTGTCGCATGGCGATCCGATGTTGCCCAGAGGCTGTAGCCGGGGCGGCCCGCTGGACGACTTCGACTCGGACGGCGTTGCCACAGACGCGCATACCCACGATGTGCTGATGCAGGACCTATGGATCCATGGGCACACGGACCGGGGAGTGATTGGAGCCATTGGAGGAGTGGTTACCTGCCTGCGCTGCGATATTGCGTACAACGGCATGGCCGGGTGGGACTTCGACGATGGCAGGCAAACACCGAGTGTCAATGCGGTGTGGAACTTCAACTACTCCACGATTGAGTGGAGCGGATGCAACCAGATCTATCCCGGCAACGTGGCCTACTCCTGTTATGGCCAGAGCAATGGAGGCTATGGCGATGGAGTTGGAACGCCTCCGGGAATATGCATAACGGCCAACGTGGACCATTCCGCATTCAACTACAACACGCAGGACGGGCTGGACCTGGGGCATGTGGACACCGGGCGATGCACGATGACGGTGACCAACTCCACGGCCCAGGGCAACAATGGGCAGCCGTTCAAGTGGGGGCCAAACGAGAATCCGGCGGTGTTCACCAACAACACGGTGATGGTGAACTGCCTGCGGATGTCTCAGCCGATGGCGGGGCTGCCAGCCACATACAACGCTCATCTGGGCGATTTCTGCCGCTCCAGCGACGCGCTCTCGTTCAACTTCCGGCAAGGCGGCACGGCCCTGATCGCCAACAACACGATTGTCACCTACGCACCGACGACCTTCGATATCGGGTGCTGGGACGAAGGCGGCTGCTCCGCCAGCACGCTGACCGTCAGGAACAACATTGTGCTTGGGTTCGAGAATTCGGGCACCTATAACCTGGGAGGAAAGCCGGGCGGGCCGGGCGGGTTCTACTACCAGAAGCCGATTGGACATGTGATTCGCACGGACAACCTGTACTACGGGATAAGGAATGTGGGATGCCCGATGGGAGCTATGCACGAGAAATGCGGAGACCCGAAGTTTGTCTCCGAGCCGCGTTTTTCCAGGGAACAGGACCTTGACCATTTTGACTATCATCTGTCGGCTGCAAGCCCGGCGCGCGGTTTAGGGGCCACTCCGCAGTAAGAGCTTTTCAACCACGGGCGAGACCTACGATCCAGTCCAGCGCAACGCAGGAGCAAGGACCCGGCGGTGCGAGCGGCATCGAGGTCGAATGGATCGAAGACAAGGGCGCGCAGGGAGCTGACAAGGGCAGACCACGGTTGGTGACGAAGCGACAGGGCATCTGCCCGCTGTCGATAGCACTGGCTGAGGGCCACGCGGCGCGCACCCCAGCCGCAACCTGGAGCGCCATAATTTTTTTCGATGAAGTGCATCTGAGCCTGAAACATGCGCTGCGGATCGGCGGTCATGGAGTTGGGAGAGACCCTGTAGCAGGCGATGACCCTGGGGACAAACGCAACTTCGTAGCGCAGGGCGATGCGCAGGCATAGGTCGCGATCTTCGGTGGCGCGCATGGTCTCGTCGAAGAGGCCGACCTGCTGGATGCAACTGCGGCGGAAGGTGAGCGTGGGGCATGGCAGAGCGACCTTTCGCATGTAGATTTGCGGTGCGATACGGCCCTCGGCGTACTGCGTGTTTCCCTCGAATGTCCCAGTTGGACGGCCTTCCAAGTCGATGCTTACGATGCCTCCATAGGCGAGGCCGGCCTGCGGCCGCTCTCGCAGAATCTTCACCGACTCTTCAAGCCGGCAAGGCAGCCATACATCGTCGGCATCGAGCAGGGCGAGGAATTCGGTGGTGGAGGCGCGGATGGCGGCGTTTCTTGCGGCGGGCAGGCCGCGATTCTCCTGCTTGATGTATTCAATCCTGGGGCCGAAGCGCTCCAGGAACGGGGCAACCACCTGAGCGGTGTTGTCTGTGCTGCCGTCGTCCACCAGCAGAATCTGCCAGTCGTCGAAGGTCTGCGAAGCGACGCTCTCCAGTGCGATTGGCAGAGTTCTTGCAGCATTGAACGCAGGGATAATGACGCCGACTGTAGCCATCCTGCCTATCTTCCCACATTGGCGGAGGGTTGCCCTGGAAATTCGCATTGGTGTGTATGTCCCGGTCCGCTCGAATGCATTGCTAACAGCTTGGAGGTGGAGGCGGGTCGTCTATACTGAGTGGGCCATATCGACCTATAGTCCGACAGAACATAACAATCGATTGAAGGCTATAGTGTGGGCTTTCAGCCCACAAAGATATGGTTGGAATGCCAACCTAGGGCTTCCTGCCCCAGCGAGCAAGCTCGCCGGGGATCCCGTTCGCCCTAGGCTAAATATAGGACGGACCTTTGGCCCTTGCCATACAACGGCAAATACTCGATCAACGGCAATGACAAATACGATCTATATGTCGATACGGCCTAGGATTTGCAATCAACGATTCACATGAGTTGGAGAGAGAGACAGAGGTAAGATGAGAGCACTTGTAATCGACCGGCCTGGCGAGGCGCGGGTCATCGAGATGGAACGTCCGTCTGGCGATCCGGCGGAAGCTACGATGCGCATACGCCGCATCGGCTTGTGCGGGACCGATCTGAGCACATTTCTGGGCAAGAACCCTCTGGTGACGTATCCGCGGATACCCGGACATGAGGTGGCGGCGACGCTGGAGCATGTGCCCGCCAACGACCTGGGCCTGGCCGAGGGAATGCATGTGACGATGTCGCCGTACACCAACTGCGGCACATGCAGCGCCTGCCGCCAGGGCCGGGTCAACGCGTGCCGGTACAACCAGACGCTGGGCGTGCAACGCGATGGCGCGTTGATGGACTACCTGAGTATGCCGCTGGCGAAACTTTATACTGCGCCTCTGCCGCTGGAGGAGTTGTGCCTGGTGGAGCCTCTGACCGTGGGCTGCCATGCGGTTGCGCGCGGGCAGGTGACTGCGACGGATACGGTGGCAATCTACGGTTGCGGCGGCGTGGGGCTGGGCGCGGTGGCTGCGGCGGCCTTCCGCGACGCGCGGGTTGTGGCCATCGACATTGACGACAAGAAGCTGGCGATTGCCAGAGACTGCGGAGCGCGGGAGACGATCAACACCACGCGCGAGGACGTGCATGCGCGGCTGCAGGAGATCACCGGCGGCCACGGACCCGACGCGATTATCGAGGCGATCGGCAGGCCGGACACCTATCGCGCCGCGGTGGAGGAGGTGTGCTTCGCCGGGCGCGTGGTGTTTATCGGGTACGCCAAGGAGCACGTCAGCTTCGAGACGCGCCTGTTTGTGCAGAAGGAGCTGGACATCCGCGGTTCGCGTAACGCGCTGCCCCAGGACTTCCGGGAGGTGATCCGCATGTTCGAGCAGAAGCGCTTTCCTACCTCGCAGGCCATCAGCGCGACGGTGCCCCTGGAAGAGGCGCCGGCGATCCTGCGCGACTGGAGCGAGAACCCGGCAGCCTACACCAAGATCATGATCGCGCTCGATTAGCCGTATCCCACAGTCAGAGTTGTTTGAAAGAAGACTTAACACCGATCAACACCGATAGACGCACCGATCAATGCAAGACAACAGCAGGATAAAAGGCGACTCAGGCTGGCGGGATTAGAAGCTGGGGGATTGGTGGTGGAGGAGCTGTTCGACGACGGAGTGGATCTGGAGGATGGGCCAGGGGGAGGAGACGGTGTGGGGCTGGGTTTGGGCGGGCTGGTGGATGAGGAGGGCGGGGCGGGGATCGAAGATGCCGCGGGAGGCGACTTCGTCCTCTTGGGTCCAGGCGGGGAGACCGCGCCACATGGCGGTGCGCCAGCCGTGGTCGCCCTGGACGATGAGTGTGGTCTGGCCCCAGCGAGGCGAGGACTGGAGGGTGGCGAGGAGCTGGCCCAGGACGCGGTCGGTGAGAGCGAGGTTGTCCAGGTAGGAGCTGCCGCACTGGGTGGTGAAGCTGTTCTGGGCCCGGTCCCAGGTGTTGGGGCTGTGGGGGAGAGAGAGGTGGAGGAAGACGAAGTCGGCCTGATCGGCGCGCAGGAGCTGGAGGGCGTGCTGCTGGAGGTCGATCTGGGTGAGGTGGCGCAGGCGGAGATCGTAGTTGCAGAGATCGCGGTCGGCGCGGGCGGGGGAGACGAGTTCGACGGCGAGCTGATGGAGCGGGGAGGCGATGTTTTGGGACAGGGTGGCGCTCTGCGACATGGGGCCGTCCTGCATGTCGTGGTCGGTCCAGTAGCAGTTCTGAATGTCGGGGGCGTAGAGGGAGCAGTAGGGGTTGTACCAGCCGACGGCTGCGGTGCGCCAACCGGACTGTACGGCGTCGCCGAAGACGGAGGTGGGGCCGTCGATGAGCCGGCGGCCTGAACCGTCGGAGTGGTGGACCCAGAGGCGATTGCGGAAGGTGTAGCGAATGCCGTCGATCAGGTTGCCAGTGAGCAGCGAGGGGATGACCTTGACGGTGTGAATGCCGATGGACTGAGTGTTGGTGAAGAGGGTGCTCTGGGCGCGGAGGGCGTCGAAGTTGGGAAGGGCGAGGTTGGGGGCGCGGTGCTCGAAGAGCTGATCGTAGGAGAGCTCGTCGAAGACGATCCAGACGATGAGTGGGTGCTGGCGCGGCGGTTGAGGCGAGGAGGCCCAGTCGGCGGCGATATGGTTGGGCGCGGGTTTCCATGTGGCGACCCAGAGGAGTTGCGCGATGCTGGCAACTGCGAAGAGTGCGAGGGCGGCGGTAACAAAGCTGCCAGCGCGCATGAGGCGGTCATACCACTTGGTGAAACGCAGAAGGAGGCGAAGAACGACGGCGGCCCAGAGGACGAGGAAGAGCGCGACCAGGGTTTCGATGAGATGGAAGGGATTGATGGACTGGGTGCGTTGCAGAAGATAGGGCGGGAGGACGATGGCGAGCAGCAGGCAGAGCCAGGGATAGAAGCGGGTACGGGCAAGGGTGGCGAGGAGAAGGAAGAGCAGCAGGGTGAGTAGGAGCAGGTCCGCGATATGCGCGAAGCAGAGCTGGGCGAGGGGGAACGGGGTGTGCATGCGGACGTCCGCGCCGCCACCGAGCAGATCGCCGTAGTTGGTGACCAGGATGAGGGAGGCGAGGCCAAGCGACTGGCAGAGCTTTTTCATGGCAATTCACTGATGGTATAGCGTGTCGCGCCTCGAACAAATACGGGGATTCTTCGCTGCGCTCAGAATGACAATCTTGCTAATTCCCTCTTCAGAAAAGGTGAAAATGCTCTAACATTCGGCGGTTCTCCCATTGCTGCCGGGACCAATCCTCTCGGATTCGATTTTTGCGAAGAGGAGGAGGATGCGTCCGTTGTCGAGTGCGAGGCGGTCGATGAGATGGAAGCGGTTGGCGCAGGCGGCGAGGAGGCCGGCTTCCGTGAGAGAGCCGTAGAGGTGGTCGCGGCCGCGCAGGAGGCTCTGGAACATGGGGTCGTGGACGGGGACCCATTCGACGATGAGATGGCGGCGTGTGAGGCGATGGCAGAGAGAGAGAATCTCGGGCAGGGGGATCTGCTCCATCAGAAGGAGGTGATGGATGACGGCGAGCATGAGGACGAGATCGAATTGGTTTTCGAGCCGCGGCAGCAGGGCGAGGGATTCGTCGTTCATCCAGCCGACGGCTGGGGTGGGGCGGGCGATGTCTGCGTGGATGGTCTGAATGGGGAGATTGCGCTGGCGGGCCATGCGGAAGAGGCGGTCGGCGGCGGCCTGGTCGCGCTCCAGGGCGACGACCTCTGCGCCGAGCGAGGCGGCCAGCGCACTGAATTCGCCGGTGTTGGCACCGATGTCGAGGACGCGGGCGGGTTGCGTGGAGACGAGTGCATGGCGCACCCAGTCGAGCTTCTGCCGGCATTGTTCGGGAGTGTAGTGGGTGAGGGTCTGCGGGTAGTCGCTCCAGTTGGAGGAGACGAGGCGGGGTGCGGCGCGGAGGGTGCGGCGGCGAAGGACTTTGAGGGTGCGGCGGAGGATGTGGGTGGCGACCTCGGGCGTGTGGAGGCGGGATTTCTTTTGCGGTGCGGCGGAATTCGCCGGCGATAGGGCGGATTTGCGGCGCTCGATCAGGGTTGGCAGGGTGATGGGCCATAGGGCTGGGGGGAAGAGACGGCGGCGCCAGGGCAGTGCGGCGAAACATTCGGCGGGCTCGTAGCCATCTCGCCGGAAGAGGCTGAGTGCGAGCGGCCAATGGAGGAGGCGATCCATCAGCAATGGGAGCAGGAAGGTGCGGACGTACTGTCCATAGGCCAGCCACAGATTGCGGAGCGTGGATTGCGTGGGGCGCGATCCAAAGGTTCGAAGGAGAGGATGTCGACGAGGATGGGACGAGGGCCGTTGAAGAGGATGTTGAGTGGGGTGGCGTCCTTGAGCATCCATCCGGCGGCGAGGGCTTCGTCACAGAGGTCGAGGGTGAGTCGCGGCGGCGGCGAGCCACTGCGAGGGGGTCCACTCCCAGGGATAGGTGGGGATGGGAATTCTGGGATGGCGGAGGATGAGCTGAGGGCCGGAGTCGTCTATTTCAGATACGATGAGGTCGCCGCGCTGCTGCATGGCCCGGCAGAAGGGCGCGGCAAGAAGGTCGAGCACCTCCGCGCGCGACGAAGGGGCGATGGTACGGACGGCCAGCTCTGCTTGCAAGCTGAGCGAACCTGCGGGATCGCGGAATGTGGCGCGGGGTGTCGCAGCGGTCATGCGACTTCGCTGGGGTCAGATGTCTCGGTCGCGACCGGCAGGGTAATCGATGCTGCCTTATCTTTGCGCGAGAAAAAGGTGCGGATACGGCGGCGAATGACGTAGGCGTAGGCCGCACCCACGGAGGCGAATGTCTGGAGCGCAATCAAGCCCGATCCGGGATCGACATAGCCCCAGGCGCGGCGATCGGTGGCAACAAGCAGGCAGAAGGTGATGAAGAGCGTAAGCGAGATGGAGAGTAGTCGCTTCATAGGGACGCCTTTCTGTGGTTGAAAGGCCGCTGACCAGCGGTTTCACCGAATGTGTTATCGAGCAAAAAATGTGAATGTGGTTATCTCTGGAGAAGACCACGCAAACTTTCAACGGTTATGGAACGACCCAAGGTGAAATCGCTCAAGCGAGCGAAAAGCGCAAATTAGAACACTAAAGGACGATGGCCCGACTACAACTCTGTTGTTTCAAAACACCGGTCTGGCGGGGAAAGTTGTTTGCAGAGGATATTTGTTAAAGGTTCGGTGTAGAAATACGCCTGCTGATAAAGAAAGACGAGGAAGTTGCAAGCGGAAGTTGCAGCGTGGGGGGTGCGTGAAGAGGTGTATCGACAGATGCCGCGTTATAGCGCGGGCCTACAGCCCGCAGGATTGTAGCGGGGTTCGAACCTGGGGCGATCTACCCCAGCGAGCAAGCTTTCACCCCAGTGAACAAGTTCACAGGGGACCCCGAAGCTCGCCGTGGACCCCGTTTGTCCCAGGCTAGGATAGGACGGGCCTTTGGCCCTTTCCAGGCAAGGGCAAAGATAAAGACGGAGATTCTGGCCTTCGACTCCGCTCGGGCCAGAATGACGAGCGAAGGCAAAATGCGGGGATTCTTCGCGGTGCTCAGAATGACAAACAAAGACAGACAAGGACAAGGGCAAGTAAAAAGGCAGAAACTCCCAAGGGTTAAAACCCAGATTAGGGGAGGGAGTTGAATGCCCAGGCTAAAGCCTGGGCCTATCTTAGAAACAACGGAAAACAACTGCGAAACATTGGGAGAACGGTTTGGGCGGTTGAGGGGCAGCGAGAGTTCTCGGGGTCCTTCGACTTCGTTTTGCGCATGATGCGCCAAACTTCGCTCAGGATGACAGTTATTTGTTAGTTGGTCGAGGAAGACGGTCGTGCTGCGCACGATGCCCACTCATGCCGCAAAGAACGCGTCATGAATGGGCACCCGAAATCCCACCCGAAACCCCACCCATGCCGCAAAGAACGCGTCATGAATGGGGCACCCGTCAAACGGGGTGGGCTGGGCTAGAATAGGGCGCATGGAACCGACGGAGATGCAGGAGTTTTCCAAGCAGATGAGGGAGGGCGGGGAGGAGTCGCTGACCAGGATTTCGCTGGCGATCTCGATCCTTGCGGTGCTGGTGGCGATGGTGACGGTGCTGGGGCATCGCAGCCATACCGAGGCGGTGCTGATGCAGTCGCGCGCCGGCGACCAGTGGAATTTATATGAGGCGAAGAAGATCCGCCAGGACAGTCTGGAGGTTGTGATCGACCAGATGGCGTTGCAGCCGACGGTGGACGCGAAGGCGACCGCTGCGAAGATGGCAGAGTACAAGGCGCACATCGCGAAGTGGAATGACGATTTGAAAGAGGAGCAGGAGACGGCCAAGGGCTTCGAGGACGAGGTGGCGAAGGCCGAGGCAAAGGCGGTGCGCTTCGACCTGGGCGAGGCGCTGCTGCAGATCTCGGTGGTGCTGTCTTCGATTACGCTTTTTACGCGGCGGCGAAGTTTTTTTGTAGGCGGGCTTGGGTTGGGCGTGGCGGGAGTGGCGATTGCGGCTTCGGCGTGGCTGGTGCGATGAGGTATAGACTTGGTGCGCGGTAATTGTGGAGGGCAATTCCGATGAGCGAAGAGGGTAGAGGCAAGACGAGCCGGCGAAGTTTTCTGGGCAAGGCTGCGGGCGCGGCGCTGGCTGCGACGTTGCCTGCATCGGCACAGAGTACGGCGAAGCAGACGCCTGCCACGGGCAATAAGAGCGCCGCAGTGGTGCGGGGCAAGCGACCGCTGAATGTGCTGTTCTTCATGTCGGACGACATGCGGCCGGAGCTGGGCGGCTATCGCAGCCGGTTCAACGTACATAGTCCGAACATCGACGCGCTGGGGTCGCGCGGGGTGCGCTTCGACCACAACTACTGCCAGTTCCCGCTGTGCGGGCCATCGCGCTCGTCACTGTTTTCGGGGCACCTACCGCGAGAGACCGGGATTCTTGGCAACGCACAAGACGGTGGCGTGGCCACGCACCATCCGGACTGGGTGACGTTGCCTCGCCTGTTCAACGAGAGCGGATACACCACGCTGCGCACGGGCAAGCTGTTTCATCCGGGGCAGGACGATCACAAGGGATGGACCGATTTCGACGGCAATACGGAGTCGATGCACCCGACGCAGCGGGGGACGAAGATGGTGATTCCTCCGGCGCAGATACCCATGCCCAGCGGGGTACTGCCTCCTCTGCCGCAGGACAGTGAGAAGGCGGCGAACTCCGACGAGATACTGGTTCTGGAGGGCAACGGCGAGGGCTCGGAGGACTACCTGGTGGCCGACCGCGCCATCAAGATGCTGAACCAGGTGGCTGCCGATCCCAGTAAGCCGTTTTTTGTGGGATGCGGATTCAGCAAGCCGCATAGCCCACCGACTGCTCCGCAACGGTTCTTCGATATGTATGACCCGGCAAAGATACAGCTACCTCCGGACTTTGCAGCGTGGCCCACGGTGCCGCCGGGATGGCCGAAGGCGGCGATCCGTCCGCGCAACGCCGATTTGTTTATCGGCCGCGGAGCATCGGAGTCGGAAGCGCAGCAGGTGATTCGCGCATATATTGCATCCATCTCGTGGGCGGACTGGAACCTGGGACGTGTGGTGGCGGAGCTGGAGCGGCTGAAGCTGCGCGACAACACGGTGATCGTGTTTGTGGCCGACCATGGATACCAGCTTGGCGAGAATGGGAAGTGGTCGAAGGCAGGCAGCTTGTTCGAGGGCGGCTCGAGTGTGCCGCTGATCATCGATGCGCCGGGAGCGCACGGCAATGGGCGGGCCTGCACACGCATGGTGCAGTCGATCGACCTGTACCGGACGCTGGCGGAGTTGTGCCATCTGGATTTGCCGGCGGGCGTGGAGGGAACCAGCCTTGTGCCGTTGCTGAACGATCCGCGTGGTGCGAAGTGGGACCAGCCGGGATATACCGTATGGAGCGAGGATGGACGGACCATCCATGGGACGGCGGTGCGCACCGAGCAGTGGCGCTACGCGGAGTACGGCAAGGAGGCGGCCAATGGCGCGTTGCTGTTCGATATGCAGGCCGATCCGATGCAACTGCATAATCTGGCGGACGACCCGAAACACAAAGCAGTGAGGGAGCAGCTATCGAAGCTGGTGAACGCGTATAGCTATCCGGCGTAATGCGCGCATGGCTGCGCTGATATTCTTGGTACAGCGAGAATGGAGCGGGCCATGGCCGGTGCGGCGAAGAAGGGCGGTACTCCGTGGGTGACGGTGGGAGTGTGCGGCGGGGTGGCTGCGTACAAGGCCGCCGAACTGGTGCGCGAACTGCAGCAGCGCGGCGCGGACGTGCATGTGGCGATGACGCGTGCGGCGGAGGAGTTTGTGCGGCCGCTGACGTTCTCTTCGCTGACCGGGCACAGGACGATCACCAGTATGTGGGGCGAATGGGGCGGATCGCCGACGGGGCTCGACGAGCAGGGGCAGATTGAGCATATCTCTGAGGCGCAGGGCTGCGACGCGCTGGTGATTGCGCCCGCCACGGCGCATGTGCTGGCGAAGATGGCGCATGGGCTGGCGGACGATTTTCTGTCGACGATGATTCTGGCGACGACTGCGCCGGTGATTGTGGCCCCGGCGATGAACGTGAATATGTGGAAGCACGCGGCGACGCAGGCGAATGTGAAGCTGCTGCGCGAGCGGGGCGTGATCTTTGTCGATCCCGACAGCGGCTATCTGGCGTGCGGCATGACGGGAGCGGGGCGGCTGGCCAGCGTTGAAGCGATTGCGCAGGCGGTGATGGACGCGCTGGAGGGCGCGGCGAGCGAGAGCAAGCAGGATTTGGGCGGTGAGACGGTGCTGGTGACGGCGGGAGGGACGCGGGAGGCGATCGACCCGGTGCGGTTTCTGGGGAACCGGTCGAGCGGGAAGATGGGCTACGCGATTGCCGAAGCGGCGCGGCGGCGGGGAGCGGCGGTGGTGCTGGTGAGCGCGCCGACTGCGTTGCAGCCTCCGGAGGGATGCGCGTTTGTGCCGGTGACGAGCGCGGAGGAGATGCGCGCGGCGGTGATGGAGCATTTGTCGCAGGCGACGGTGGTGGTGGGCGCGGCGGCGGTGGCGGACTTCCGCATGGCGAAGGTGGCGGCGGAGAAGTTGCGGCGCAAGGGAGCGCTCCATCTGGACCTTGAACCGACCGAGGACATCGTGCAGGAGGTTTCCGGTGCACGCGGCGTGGGGACGCTGGTGATTGCGTTTGCGGCGGAGATGGATCTGGATGTGGAGCGCGCACGAGAGAAGATGCGTGCCAAGGGCGCGGACGCGATTGTGCTGAACGATGTGTCGCGGGCGGGGATTGGGTTCGATGCTGAGCGGAATGCGGCGATCTTTGTTACGGCAGAGCGCGCGGTGGAGATTCCGGAGAGGTCGAAGCGCGACGTGGCGGAGCGGATTCTGGATGAGGTAGTGGGGATGCGGGTGGGGAATTCTCACTCATCGCGAGAAAAAAAGGCGCGATGAATGGGGCAGACGGCGACCTGATATCTTGTATGAGTTATGGAACCCGTAGCCAAGAGACGGCTAAACACGCCACCCATAGACTCGAAAGAGCCGGGAAGTGTGGCGCTCGACAATTACATCATCTATGAGCTGTTCTTTCGGGAAGACCATCCTGAGTACTTTACGGAGGAAGAGCGGACTTTTAAGGCAATTGTTGAAGCGGCGCGTAAACAACGCGAGGCGGATGAAAGCGGTGATGTTACCTAGGCCGTATCGACATATACACTTTGCAGCCGGGTTGATCGGTGTTGAAGTTGGAGTATGTCCCCAAGCCGATATGAACTGAGTGATTTGCAGTGGGAGCGGATCAAGGATTTTCTCCCTGGGCGCAAGGAGCATGTGGGTCGAACCGCAGCAGATAACCGTCTCTTTGTGAACGGGGTACTGTGGGTGCTGCGCTCGGGAGCGCGCTGGCACGACCTGCCAGAGCGTTACGGCAAGTACAAGAGCGTGCATAAGCGCTTCGTGCGTTGGGCCAACTCCGGCGTCTGGGAGCGGGTCTTTCACGAGTTGGTGCGGGATAAGAAAAGCCAATATCTGATGCTGGATTCGACCATCGTGCGGGCGCACCAACAGGCGGCCACGGGCCGTAAAAAAGGGGCGCGGATAAGGCTCTGGGGCGTTCCCGAGGAGGTCTGACGACCAAGATTCATCTGCTCACCGATGAGCGCGGCTTGCCCTTGGACTTTCTGATCACGGGCGGCCAGATGAATGACTGCACGCAGGCCGTCGCGTTACTCGGTACGCGCAAGGCCGAGGCCGTGCTGGCCGACAAGGGCTACGACGCGGACGCCATCGTCGAGCATGTGGAAGCCATGGGAGCCAAAGTCGTGATCCCACCCAAACGCAATCGTAAGCTGCAACGAGAGTACGACAAAACCCTCTACAAACAACGCAATCGCATCGAACGCTGCTTCAGCAAACTCAAGTGCTTTCGCAGATTCGCCACGCGATACGAAAAATCAAAAGCCTGCTTCAAAGCTCTCGTCGCCCTCGCCTGCACATGGTTGCACCTGAGACTATATGTCGATACAGCCTAGTCCGTATCGATATATAGCATCTATAGCGCGGGCCTTCAGCCCGCAAGACTGGTTCCGTTGCGCTTGGAATGCCCACACCCTTTGCTGCGCTGCGGAATGACAAACGAACGACAACGACAGAGATTCTGGCCTTCGGCTCAGAATGACGAGCGTAACGAGCAATAGCAGATTCCTTCGCTGCGCTACGGAATGACAAACGAACGACAACGACAGAGATTCTGAGCCTTCGGCCCAGAATGACGAGCAAAGACAAAATGCGGGGATTCTTCGCTGCGCTCAGAATGACAAGCAAGAACAGCCGCAGGTCCTTCGACTTCGTTTGGCGCAAGCAAGCGCCAAACTGCGCCCAGGATGACAAGCAATATCAGTGTGCGGCGATGGCGTCGCGGCGGATGGATTGCAGCACAGGCAGGATTTGGCCGAGAGCGGCGGGCGGGGCGTCGGGCGTGCCGAGGGCGAAGTAGGCGTCGCGGAAGAGGGGGAAGAGGCGGTCGTAGCAGTCGGCCTCGGCGGGCTCGGGTGTGATGGTGCGGAAGGGTGGGCAGAGGGCGTTCTGCGCGGCCTGGATGGTGGGGAAATCGCCGGCGGCGAGGAAGGCGATGATGACGGAGCCGAGCGAGGTGACGTCTCCCTCGGGGACGAGGACGGGCTTGCGCAGGACGTTGGCGTAGATCTGGTTGAGCTTGTGGTTCTTCTTGGGGATGCCGCCACCATTGATGACGCGGCGGATGGGCACTCCGTTCTCTTCCATGCGATTGAAGATGACGCGGGTGTGCAGGGCGGAGCCTTCGATGGCGGCGAAGAGTTCGTCGGCTGGTGTGTGGTGGAGGTTCCAGCCGAAGGTGACGCCGCTGAGGGCGGGGTTGACCAGGACGGTGCGGTCGCCATTGTCCCAGGTGAGGCGGAGGAGGCCGGTCTGGCCTGCTTTGAAGTTGGCGGCAGCGTCGGAGAGTGCGGCGACGGTGGTTCCGGCGCGGGACGCGATGGCGGCGAAGACGTCGCCGACGGCGGACATGCCCGCCTCGATGCCGACCTGCGCGGGATCGACCGAACCGGGGACGACTCCGCAGACGCCGGGAACAAGGGTTTGCCGGTCGCTGAGGCCGATGATGCAGGTGGAGGTGCCGATGACGTTGACCACGTCGCCCAGGCGGATGTTGGCGCCGAGCGCGTCCCAGTGGGCGTCGAATGCGCCGGTGGGGATGGGGATTCCGGGGGTGAGGCCGAGGGCTTCGGCCCAGTGCGCGGAGAGATGGCCGGCGATCTTGTCGGAGGTTGCGTAGCGCCCGGCGATCTTGTCACGGACGCCTGCGAGCAGCGGGTCGATGGAGGCGAGGAAATGCTCGGGCGGGAGGCCACCCCAGCGGGGGTTCCACATCCACTTGTGGCCCATGGCGCAGATGCTGCGGGGGACATCGACGGGGTCGGTGATGCCGCAGAGGGTTGCGGCGACCATGTCGCAGTGTTCGAGGGCGGTGAGGAATCGGGGGCGGAGGTCGGGGTTGTGACGGAGCCAGTGGAGGAGCTTGGACCATCCCCACTCGGAGGAGTAGACGCCGCCGCACCAGGCGATGCCTTCGAAGTTTGCTGTGTGCGCGGCGCGGGTGATTTCGGCGGCTTCGCCGGCGGCGCGGTGGTCGCACCAGAGATAGTACTCGCCGAGTGGGACGAGGTTTTCGCCGACGGGGATGACGCTGGAGCCGGTGGTATCGAGCGCGATGGATTTAATCTCGTGGCCGTCGATACCGCTGACTTGGATGGCCTCGCGCATGGCGCGGGTGAGGGCGGACATCTGGTCGTCGTGGGACTGGGTTTTGAGCTGCGGGTCGGTGGGCGAGCTGTGCAACGGGTAATCGGCGACGGCGGAGCCGAGCTTGCCGCGGAGTTTGTCGAAGATGGAGATGCGCACGCTGAGCGTGCCGAAGTCGACCCCTGCCACTATGCTCACGGATGGTTCTCCCTTGTGTTTTTTCGGGTGAAAGTGCTGCATCCGCATTCTAGGCCGTATCGATGTATAGCCGCTATAGCGCGGGCCTTCAGCCCGCGGGTTTGTGGCGGAGTAAACCTGGGGCGTTGCCCCAGGCTGGTATAGCGCGCGCCGTTGGCGCGTTCGAGCAAGGACAGGCAGCGGCGAAGTATAGGAGTCCCAGATACGCTGTCCCCCCACCCATCGCAAAGTGCGCGATGAATGGGGTACCCAATTTCTCCCACTCATGCGATGAAGCCGCATGAATGGGGCACCCAAATCCATATCCCCTCAGGGGCTAAAGCCCGGACCTATCTCAGGAACGAGAACAAATACGGAGATTCTGGCTGCGCCAGAATGACGAGCGAAAATTTAATTAATGACGAACAAAAGAGCAAGGGCTAGGGCCAATCCGGAGATTTTGGCCTTCGACTTTGCTCAGGCCAGAATGACGACGCATCGCGGGTGACGAGCGAAAGACGTAATAATGGCGCGCTAGCTGTATTTGAGCCAGCGGAGGAGTTCGGGGAGGTTGGGGCGCTTGCCGTACATGAGGACGCCGACGCGGTAGATGCGGCTGGTGACCCAGACGATGGCGTAGATGGAGGCCGAGGTGAGCGCGATGGACGCGACGATCTCCCAGTGGGAGGGATGGCCAAGGGAGACGCGAAGATACATGAGCAGCGGCGTGAAGGGCGGAATGAGGGCCAAGGTGCGGGCGAGCGTGCTGTCGGGAGTGGCCAGGAGCGGACCCACCATAACGATGCAGGCGAGCAGGGGGAGCATGAGGAACATGTTGAGCTGCTGCAGTTCCTGCTCGGAGTTGGTCATGGCCCCGAGTCCGGCTGCGATGGAGGAGTAGAAGGCATAGCCGAGGATGAAGTAGACAAAGAAGAAGACGATCTGCGCGGCAGTGAGGGCGACGTGGATGCCCTGACCGCCGAGATTGGCGGCGACGGAACCGGCGGAGAGGAGCAGGCCAGCGGTGAGCCAGATGGCGACCTGGGAGAGGCCGACGGAGCCGACGCCGAGGATCTTTCCGGCCATCATCTCTTCGGGGCGGATGGTGGCGAGCATGACCTCGAAGATGCGCGAGGATTTCTCCTCGATGATGGAGCGGGCGACATTCATGCCGTAGAGCATGATGACCATGTACATGAGGAAGAAGAGGATGAAGACACTGACTTGGGAGGACTCGCGGTCCTGGCGATGGGGCGCCTGGGCGGCGCGGATGTCGACCGGCTGGAGGATGGAGTTGGCGTCGGAGGCGGGGATGCCGCGGTGGGCAAGCTGGCGGCGCATGAGGACAGGGGCGAGGGCGGTGGCCAGGGTGCTCCGCAGGGAATCCTGTTCGGGCGATCTTGGGGTAAAGAGGAAGGTGGGACGTGCCGGCCCCGCCTCGCCGGGCGCGGCGCGGGTGCGATCCAGAGGTAACCGTCGAGGTCGCCGGACTCAAGCTCCTGGTCGAGGCTGGCCTGCGTGCCGGGCCCGATGTCCATGGCGTCGATGGTGAGGCGGGGCACTCTGGACGAAGTTGCGTGGGCCATGCGCGCGGCCTGCTGCTGTTGCAGCTCGGATTGCAGGTCGAGGGCGAGTTGGGTGTCGGAGCTGACGACGGCGATGTGGGCCGCGGGCACCGATTTTGAGTTGACGAAGGCGCTGCCGAAGAGCAACCCGCCCATGATGAGCGGGATCATGACGGTGGTGACGAGGAATCCGCGGGTGCGTATGCGCTCGATGTACTCGCGGCGGGCGATGAGCCAGACGTTATGCATCGGCGCCGCCTCCGTCCGACCGTTCGAGCTGGGCCATGGAGAGCTTGCCATTGGTTACGGGCAAGGTCTGCTGGACCTTCTCGATGAAGATCTCTTCGAGGGTGGGTTCCATGACCTCGAAGCGCGAGATGCGCGCACAGCGGATGGCCTGGGTGAGCAACGACTGAGCGTCGTCGGCCAGGGTTGCCGAGGGGCGGAGCCTGATCTCAACGTGGCCGTTGTAGCGAGTGAGGCTCTCGATGCAGGGGTGCTGGAGGAAGGCGTCGCCGCCCTCGAAATGGATGAGGACGCGGTTGCGCGGGTAGCCGGATTTAATCTCGCGCATGGAGCCGGAGAGGATGAGATGGCCGCGGTGGATGAGGGCGATGCTGTTGCAGAACTTCTCCACCTGGTCCATGCGGTGGGTGGAGAAGAGGACCGCCTTGCCGATGCTACAGAGATCGACCAGGGTGGACATGAGCAGGAACGCGTTGACCGGATCGAGGCCGCTGAATGGCTCGTCCATCAGGATGAGGTCGGGATCGTGGAGCAGCGCGGCGATGAACTGGATCTTCTGCTGCATGCCCTTGGAGAGGTCTTCGGTCTTCTTGGGGATGGCCTCGGCGATATCGAGCCGATCGCACCACAGGGTTGCGCGGCGGGACGCAACGGCGGCAGAGAGCCCGTGCAACTGGCCGAGGAAGGTGAGCTGATCGAGGACGTTCATCTTTTTGTAGAGGCCGCGCTCCTCGGGCAGATAGCCGACGCGGCCCAGCACAGAGCGGGTGAAGGGGCGGTCGAAGAGCGAGACGGAGCCGGAGTCGGGGACGGTGATGCCGATCATCATGCGGATGGAACTGGTTTTGCCGGAGCCGTTGGGGCCGAGCAGGCCGAACATGGTGCCGGGCTCGATGGTGAAGGAGAGGTCCTCCACCGCGACCTTGGTGTCGTAGACCTTGCGGATGTGATGCAACTGGACGATGGACATGGGCGACCGGGGGAGACGGGTAATGGATAAGTCTAGCAGTGGGAGGCGGGGCGGAGTGAAGCACGATGGTAACCTGGCGGGGGCAATTTGAAGGGAGTCCGTGAGGTTACCGAAGATGCGAATATGCAGTTGAGGAGAACAGACCAAGGTCCGCGAAAGACGTGAGGAGAGGTCTATGATGCCCTTAGCAGAGAACGGTTCCATCCCCCTTTGCGGGATGGGGATGCGGAGTAGGAGAGCATATGGAAGACGAGCAGTTAGAAGAGAAGACGCTACTACAGCGTGAGCTTGGATCGTTAAAGAGACTTCTCACTTTAAAGTATGCAGACAAGCCCTACGAACCGAAGAAAATGCTACGGACTATGTTTGTAATGTTAGCTACCTTTCTCGCTTGTAATTACATTTTCCAATGGCATGTAATTCGTGACCATGGGTTCAAGGCAGTCCGGTACGACCACTTTTTGAATCAGGCTATCGGGGTAATCGGTGGGATTATTTGCTCATGGCTTTTGGGGCGGCAGGATGAGATAACAACACTCGGTATCGGTGGGCTAAAAGCAAAGAAACTGCAATAGGGTTTTTGGCAATACAGTAATGAAGGCCCGGGGCTAAAGCCCGCATTGATTTCAGGCCGTTTATACGTGGGGTTAAAGCCCTACGCTAATCCGAAGGGCAACAGCAGATTCCTTGTATCTTGCGACTGGAGGCGTAAGGTGTCTTTACGTTTGGGCGGAGAGGCCGTAGATTCCTGAGGCCTGCGTGAGTTGAGCCTGTGCGGAGATCGGCCCCCGTCCCTCTCTTGGTTGACGCCGCGGAGAATCGGAGGCCTTTTGAGCCTGTATGTTCAAGGTTGGCGGAAAGAGCAAGTCCGTTTGCGCGGACGCGGGACGGTGCCGAAGCTCAGAGTAAATCCGGAGGTGAGCCATGAGCAAGGCAGCAGTGGCAAGTCGGGTGTATTGCGGTATCGATGTCAGTGCGGCGAGGTTGTCCGTGGCGGTGCGACAGCGGGATAGGGACGGATACGAACAGCGCGAGTTCGCCAACTCGGCCGCCGGCCAGCGGCAGTTGATCGGGTGGCTGCGGAAGGGCGGGGCCGGGGTGCGGGTCTCGCTGGAGGCGACCGGCATCTATTCGCTGGATGTGGCGCTGTCGCTGGATGGGGCCGAAGGCATCGAGGTCGCGGTGCTGAACCCCAAGACCGTCAACCGGTGCGCGTGGCGTGGGGACGCTGGTGATTGCGTTTGCGGCGGAGATGGATGCGGATGTGGAGCGCGCGCGGGAGAAGATGCGGGCCAAGGGCGCGGACGCGATTGTGCTGAACGACGTGTCGAGGTGGGGATTGGGTTCGACTGCGGAGCGGAATGCGGCGGTCTTCGTGACGGCGGAGCGCGCGGTAGAGATTCCGGAGATGGCGTAAGCGCGATGTGGCGGAGCGGATTCTTGATGAGGTGGTGGGGATGCGGGCGGGAAATCCCACTCATCGCGAGAGACAAAGGCGAGGTGAATGGGGCGGACGGTCTGGTATCTTGTATGAGTTATGGAACCTGCAGCCAAGAGACGCCTACGCACACCACCGGTCGACTCGAAAGAGCCGGGAAGTATGGCGCTCGACAATTACATCATCTACGAGTTGTTCTTTCGAGAAGACCATCCAGAGTACTTCACGGAAGAAGAGCGGACTTTTGAGGCGATTGTTGAAGCGGCGCGTAAACAACGCGAGGCGGACGAAAGCGGTGATATTACCTAGTCCGTATCGATATATAGCATCTATAGCGCGGGCCTTCAGCCCGCAGTTTTTTGGGTGACGTTACCTGGGGCGTTGCCCCAGGCTAGGTATAGGACGGGCCTTCAGCCCGCAAGACAGATCCCGTTGCACTTGGAATGTCCACGTGCTTAGATGAATGGGGTGGACGGCCGTAGGTTATGTCGGGTCAGTGGCAATTAACAACGTAGCTGTTGGTGGGTGACTGAGATGTCGTCTGCGAGCAAGGTTGTGTAGCCTTATCGGGTATGACGACATGTGCTGACAACACCCAAATGCTTGTACCTGCACCGAATGCAAACATAACCGCGCTAAGCAGTGCCACTGCTGCCGTGATATACACAATGGACATATGTCGAAATTTTCCGACCTCGCCGTGAAGGCTCTCGTTGTACAACGTGAATTGTGTGATGTATGAGCCAAAAAAGGAAAGCGAGGCTGCGACAATACCTATGACGAAGAATGCCAACGGCCACTTAGCATGAGGCGCGATTTCATAGCCTCGTGCCGATTGACCTAGATAGGCGAGCATCACCACAACTGCACCACCGTTGATCAGTAGCAGTGTTAAGACCCTCCACTGATATGGAAATCATTGACTTGTAAGTTTCAAGAATATGGTCGTCTTGTAAGGTCATAATTCCTCATTTGACAGACGTGTTTGAATTGCTACGCTTGCGATGGGACGGCGAACTTGGCGGAGGGTTCGGCGGGGGATTTGGCGCGGGAGCGGTTTTTGTAGCTGGCGGCGATGAAGTCGCGGAAGATGGGGTGCGGCTCCAGCGGCTTGGATTTGAACTCGGGGTGGAACTGGCAGCCGAGGAAGAAGGGGTGCGTCGGGATCTCGACGATCTCGACGTAGGTGGCGTCGGGGGTGGTGCCGGTGAGGCGCAGGCCGGCGCCGGTGAGGAGGGCTTCGTACTCGCGGTTGAACTCGTAGCGGTGGCGGTGGCGCTCGCTGATCTCGGTGGCGCCGTATGCCTTGGCGGCGAGTGAGTCCGGGTTCGAGCTGCAGGCCCACGCGCCCAGGCGCATGGTGCCGCCCATCTCTTCGACGCCGGTCAGTTCGCGGAGTTTGTAGATGATGCGGTGGGGCGTGGCGGGGTCGAACTCGCCGGAGTTGGCGCCGTTCGAGGCCGCAGACGTTGCGCGCGAACTCGATGCAGGCGGTCTGCATGCCGAGGCAGATGCCGAAGTAGGGCGTGCTGTTTTCGCGCGCGTAGCGGATGGCGTTCAACATGCCTTCGATGCCGCGCTTGCCGAAGCCGCCGGGGACGAGGATGCCGTCGAAGCCTGCGAGCTGCGATTCGTAGTCGCGGTTAGGCTTGCCGGGGGTGTCGTCGATGGATGGGTCGTGCGTCTCCAGGCCTTCGGCTTCGATCCAGGTGACCTTGAGCTTGAGGTTGTGCGCGAGCGCGCCGTGGACGAGCGCTTCCTTGAGCGATTTGTAGCTGTCTTCGTACTCGACATACTTGCCGACGATGGCGATGGAGACCTCGTCCTGCGGGATTGTAGGCGCGGTGGACGATGTCCTGCCAGCTGGCGAGGTCGGCGGGCTTGGCGTCGATGCGCAGGTACTTCGAGGACGAGCGCGTCGACGCCCTCGGCGGCGAAGGTGAGCGGCACTTCGTAGATGCTGGCGACGTCGCGCGCGGCGATGACGGCGTGCTCCTGCGACGTTGCAGAAGAGGGCGATCTTGGCGCGCATCTCGCGGGGAACGGCGCGGTCGGAGCGGCAGAGCAGGATGTCGGGCTGGATTCCGATGGAGAGCATCTCCTTGACGGAGTGCTGGGTGGGCTTGGTCTTGAGCTCCTGCGCGGCGGCGATCCAGGGGACGAGGGTGACGTGGACGAAGACGGTGTTTTCGCGGCCGAGTTCCTGGCGCATCTGGCGGATGGCTTCGAGGAAGGGGAGCGATTCGATGTCGCCGACGGTGCCGCCGATCTCGACGATGAGGACCTCGCAGTCGGCGGCGACCTTGCGCATGGCGTTCTTGATCTCGTTGGTGACGTGGGGGATGACCTGGACGGTCTTGCCGAGGTAGTCGCCGCGGCGCTCCTTGGTGATGATCTGCTCGTAGATGCGGCCGGTGGTGAGGTTGTTGTCGCGGGAGAGGCGGGCGTGGGTGAAGCGCTCGTAGTGGCCGAGGTCGAGGTCGGTCTCGGCGCCGTCGTCGGTGACGAAGACCTCGCCGTGCTGGAAGGGCGACATGGTGCCGGGATCGACGTTGAGGTAAGGGTCGAACTTCATCAGGTTGATCCTGATGCCGCGGGCCTCCAGCAGGCAGCCGATGGAGGCTGCGGCGAGACCCTTGCCGAGGGAAGACACAACTCCGCCCGTTACAAAGATGTACTTTGCTGACATCTCCGCCTCCGAATATTTAATTGTCTGGTTTGGCCGCGCGTATGGGGCACATACAAGTATCGCAGGAATGCGGGGCGGGGGCAATGGGAAGTTGCAGGTTGGAGGTTGCAGGTTAGAGACGAAATGATGCTATGTTGGCCCAGGCGCGGTGGTTGGGGGTATGATCGCGTGCATGGCGGCAGCGGGGACGATTGCGAGGCGGTGGATCGACGCGCAGGAGTGGTCGCTGGGGCGGATGCATGGCCTGTGGGCGCGGATGGGCGGCGGCCCGGCGATGGCCCCCCACCTGGCTACGGGCCTTGACGGCGAGCGGGCAGCGTATTTCGAGCTAAGACGGCGGGGAACCCAGGTGGTGGCGCGGCGCTGGACCAATGCACGGATGCGCGGCGATGTGGACCTGATCGGGTGGGATGGGGGCGTGCTCTGCTTTGTGGAGGTGAAGACGCGCACGGAGCGGGACAACACCCCTGCCGAGAGTGCCGTGGATGAGGACAAACGCAATATGGTGCGCGGCCTTGCCAGGGCCTATCTGCGGAGCATGCCCGAGAGCGAGAGGAGGACGATTCCCGTGCGCTTCGACGTGGTCTCGGTGTATACGATGCAGGGAATCACGGAGATCGAAGTCTTCCCCGGCGCTTTTGGGTGGCAGTGACAGCGTCGGCTGCCTCTGGTAGTGGGTCAATTGGAAGTGAAGGACTGAAGTTGGCGAAAAGGCGACTTTGCAGGCAGTTCTGCTACACACTCAGGAGCGGTACAATTCAAGCGAATCGGTGTCGAAAAAGGAAATTCCAGATTTAAATACTAGGTTCGGGATGCGAAGGGGAGCCGCGGATTTGAGGTACACACACACATTCTTCGGCAAGGGACGGCGTATATAAAATTGGTATTTCGTCAGGAGTGCTCATGAAAAGGATGCAGTTGTGGACGTTGGCGCTGGTTCTGATCGGCACGGGCACGCTGTGGGCGCAGGGGAAGAACATCGCCGGCAACTGGCAGGGAACGCTGCGGCCGGGCGATGGCGAAGGACTGCGGATTGTGCTGAAGATTACCGGGGACGATGGCAAGTACCGCGGCCAGCTCTATTCGATTGATCAGGGGCCCGGCGCGATGGCGATGAGTTCGATTTCGTTGCAGGGATCAGAGGTGATCTTCGCCATTAAGTCAATCGGCCTGACCTACAGGGGCACGCTGAACCCGGACGGCAACACGATCTCCGGCAGCTCAACGCAAGGCAAGCAGACGCTCCCTCTAAACCTGCAGCGTGTGTCCGAGGAGGACACCTGGGCGATTCCCGAGCCGACGAAGCCGATGGCGAAGGATGCGCAGCCGGACTTTGAGGTGGCGACGATCAAGCCGAGCAAGCCGAATACGCCGGGAAAGACGACCGACTTCGAGGGGCGGCACTTTACGATGGTGAATTACAACATGAATGATCTGCTCTCGGACGCTTATGGGATGCATACCAAACAGATTTTCGGCGCCCCGGCGTGGTTCGACACGGAGCTTTACGACATCGACGGCGTGCCCGATGTACCGGGTGAACCGAATGATAAACAGGCTGGCATGATGCTACAGAAGCTGCTGGCAGACCGGTTTGCATTGAAGTTTCACCTTGAGCAACGGGAGCTCTCAGTCTTTGCAATAACGGTGGCCAAGGGCGGGCCGAGGATGACGGTAAGCGCTGCGGGGCAGGGAAACGAGGACGAATTCAGCTTTCGCAAGCTTGGCGATCTTACTGCAGCCAACATAACGATGGATGAGTTTGCAACGGAAATGCAGGGCAGTGTGACGGACCGGCCTGTCGTCGACCGAACGGGATTGAAGGACCGCTATGACTTCAAGCTGAGGTGGACGCCGGACGACTCTCAGTTTGCTCAGTTCCGGTCTGCGGGCGTGCAGCAGCGCAAGACAGACAAACCGAGTAACCAACCGGCGCTGAAAGACGCGATACAACAACAGATTGGGCTGCGGATGGACGCAGTGAAGGCGATGGTGGACGTGATCGTGATCGACCACGTGGAGCATCCATCGCCGAATTAGTGGCTGGATGCAAGGCGTTTCCGCGATAAAGACTCTCTTGAGCGCGTCGTACAGCGCACTCCACAGCACCCCATCGCGAATATCGAACCTGTCGAAATAAGATGTTTTCAGCCAACTTCGACTGCCCCGGAGTTCAAACTGACCCACACCACGCCTGGCTCTGGACACTTTGGGAGCGTGCGCGGTGTCTAATAGGATGGATTTCCGTAATCCTGGAATCGGGTGGATTGGGACGGAGGATAGGCCGATGACGCTGCTGAATGCACCGGAGTATGACGAGCAGAAGGAAAACCGCAGACGCAACATTCTGGTGGGGTCGGGGATATTTATCGCGCTGATGGTGGTGCTGACGGTGGGGGGATTTCTGGTGGGGCATGGATGGCTGTTCACCAACCTGCCAGCGGAGCACAGGATGAACGTATTTCTGACGGCGGTGCAGGGGGGGGATTACACGAAGGCGTTCGGAATCTACAACAACGATGCGAGCTGGCAGCAGCATCCGGACAAGTACAAGGACTATCCCCTGCAGCGATTCACGGAAGACTTTACTACCGAGAGCGAGTGGGGCGGGCCGATCAAGACGTTCCATGTGGACTTCTCGAAGCGCGACGCGACCGGGACGGTGGTGGAGGCAACGATCAACGGAAAGAGCAATCTGACGATGAAGATCGAGCGTTCGGACGGGACGCTGTCGTTCTTTCCGTATGTGCTGACGCGTGGGATTTGAGGGAAGACAGTGGGTAGTGGGTAATAAGTGCTGCGGTCAGGATGACAAGCGTTACGAGCCGAAGCAGATTCCTTCGCTTCGCTGCGGAATGACAAACAAGAAGCTGTGGAATGACAAACAGAAGAGCTCAGGCCAGGGGAAGGTCGTGGCGGTTTGCGGCTTGGAGCGAATCGACGATGCGGGCGGCGAGAACGGGCAGGCCGAATAGCGCTCCGGCGGTGAGCGCGGTGGAGACCAGGTCGTTGCGATAGAAGGGAAGGCCGGCGATGTAGCAGGCGCCGAGTCCGGCGAGCGAGTGGGGATACATGTGCCAAGGGCCGGCCCAGAATGCGAGGTTGGAGAGGAGGAAGAAGGAGGTTGAGGTCGCGAGGACGCCAGCGACGACGCGGAGCAGGGTGGGCTTGCTCAGGATGCCCATGCCAAGCAGGCAGACAATGGCGTACCACAGCCAGGTGACGAGGTAATCACCGAGTTTGAAGGGGTACTGGAAGGCGAAGACGGTGAGGTAGTAGTCGGTTGCCATGAGGAGGGCCACTGCGGAGGGGAGCATCCATGCGGCGCGCTTGGAGCTGCCCATACGAGAGCCGAAGAAGAGCAGGCCTCCGCCGAGGGCGGTGAAGTTCCAACTGACGGCGTGGAAGGCGTGGGGAAGGATTCGGCTGAGCACGGCGGCGAGAAGGACGATGTAGGCGAGCATGGAAGACCTCTGGCTGGAATCTGGAGAGCAGGCCCGGAGCGGGAAGGAACGGGAGTGTCTGTCAGATTCGATTCTCTGTCTTCGCGGCGATGCGGTCAACTGTGCTCAGGCGAGGCCGGAGCCGCTGGCTAGCAGGGAGTGGAGAGTGATGTCGTCGAGGAAGCTGATTTCGAGGCGGATGGAGACGATGTGTCCGAGTTCAGCGGCCAGGCGCATGTGTTTGCGACGAGTGCAAAGTTCGGTGAGGGCCTGGTGACCGGCGCGCGTGAGTTCGACCCCGGAGGCGACGATGGCGGCGTAGAGATCGAGGACCGCGAGCAGTTGGATTTCGACGCGGAACTCCATATTGCTGGAGGAGAGAGTTTTGCGTTCCAGCACCCAACCGCCGCAGTTGTTGAAGGCCATCGTAAGATCGGCGAGCAGACTGTGGCGCTGTTCGTAGGTGAAGCCCTGGATATTGAGCGAGTGCATGGGTTCAATGTGCCGTCGCGGCCAGGATGGATTTGCCGCTACAGTGTTCATCGGAGCCGTGGAGGCGGCGCGTGATGGACGCAGGGGTACGGCGGGTCACGTGACCAAGAGGGGCCTAGTCTTCCATGACCACGACGGCGAGGGCGATGTCTTTGCTGTGGGTAAGACTGAGCGAGACGGTTGCCACACCGAGTTGGAGGGCGCGCTGGGCTGCGCGACCGGCCAATTGGAGGGTGGGCTTGCCGCTGGACTGGCGCACGACCTCCAGTTCGAGCCAACTGACGCCCTGGCTGATTCCGGTGCCGAGTGCCTTGGCGCCAGCTTCCTTGGCGGCGAAGCGGGCGGCGAAGCTCTCGGCTGCGTTCTTCTTGCGGCGGCAGTAGTCGATCTCGCGCGGGGTGAAGACGCGGCGCAGAAAGCGGTCGCCGAAGCGGGCTATGCTCTGCTGAATGCGAGCGATCTCGATTAAATCCGTACCCACGCCAAGGACCATCGCGTCTGTCTCTTTCTGCATCCATCTTAATACGGCTAGAAAAAGCCGGGCACAGGAGGTGCGAAGCTTGGGCGAGGGTGGTACCCTCACATCAAGTCTTGAAGCAGCCTGAAGTGTGCAGTATGTGCATGGTACGCCGCGAGGATTGAGGAGGGTTATGCCCAGCCAGCAAGAGGTCCGATGGTCGCAATTGAAGATCGGGGTGATCGTGCTGGTGTCGGTGGTGATCCTGACGACGCTGCTGTTTCTGATGACCAGCTCGTCGGGGTTGGGATTTTTCTCGCGCAAGCTGACCGTGACGACGTACTTTGAAAACTCCGCGGGGCTGAAGGTTGGCGCGGCGGTGAACCTGGAGGGGGTGACGATCGGCACGGTGAAGAGCATCATCGTGACCACGGCCGCGGAGCGCAAGCTGACGCCAGTGCAGGTGGTGATGAAGCTGGACAGCAAGTACCAAACCAGCCTGCACAGCGACTCGACGGCGGCACTGACGACGGTGGGCGTCCTGGGCGACACGGTGGTAGACATCAACAGCCAGACCGCAACCGGCCCTGAGCTTCGCGATGGCGACGAACTGAAGACGCTGGAGACGCCGAGCATTCAGGACGTGGTGAAGGCCAGCCAGGGAACGATCGAGAGCCTGAACGTGATTCTGGCGAAGTTGAACGCGGTGGTGGACAACATGGAATCGGGCAAGGGCTCGTTTGGCCAGTTGTTGACCAACCCCGACCTGTATAACAAGTTTGTCGCTACCGCGGACCAGATCAACCAGCTCGTCATCAAGGCGAACAGCAGCGACAACACCATTGGCAAGGCTTTGAACGACCATGGGGAGATGTACGACCGGATGAACGACATCGTCGCCAAGACCGACGACATCGCCAAGGACCTGCAGAGCGGAAAGGGCACGGTGGGTAAGGCGCTGAAGGACGACGCCATGTACAACAATCTCAACCAGTCGCTCGCGAATTTTAACTCGATTCTGGCCGATGCGGAGGCGGGCAAAGGGAGCGCCGGTATGTTGCTGAAGGACCCGACGTTCGCCAAGAAGCTGAACGATGCGATTACCCAGGCGGATGACCTGGTGACGGCGATCAACCAGGGCAAGGGGACACTGGGCAAGCTGGCGAACGACGATACGATGTACACGAACGCGAATAAGCTGCTGACCGAGAGTACGGCCTTGGTAACGACCATCCGTCAGGACCCGAAGAAGTATCTGACCATCCAGATGAGGATCTTTTAGGTACGAGGTTCAAGGTAGTGGCGGCCAGTCTTTACCTCGAACCTAGAACCTCGAACCTGGAAACTGTCTCTGAGAACTGTTTCTGGTGAAAGTGGCATAAAGTCGCCGCAGCTTCTACAATTGGGGGAGGATTCGTATCTCCACAGAGTTGCTCGCAGCTGAGGCGCGTCGCAGCAAGGCCGCCGGCGAGGATTAAGGAAGCGCATGACGTTGAGCAGGATTGGCCGGATTACACGGGCCTTAGTCGTATCCATGGCGGTAGTGCTGGGCATGTCGGCGTGCGGCGGCTACACGGTCGGATTCATGTGGGTTCTGGGCACGCAATACAACCAGATTGCCGGCTTCAAGATTGACGACTACACAGGTAACCTGACCACGATGGTGAACTCTCCGTATCCCTCGGCGGGCACCGATCCGGTGTCTCTTGCGGTGCGTTTGGGCGGGAACTACGTGTTTGTGGTGAACAAGGGCACGTTAAACTCCAAGGGAATCAGCAACGGCGACGGCAACATTGCAGTGTTCGCCGTGGGCGAGGACGGCGTTCTAACCTTCCAGAACACGTATACCAGTGCGGGCAATGCGCCGGTGTGGGCGACCACGGACGGGACGGGGAGCTTCCTGTATGTCCTGGACTCGCAGGCCCCGGACTATGCTACGACGGGCAACGGGGACATTACGGTGTTCCAGATCGACATCAACACAGGACGGCTACAACTGGTGCCAAACCAGTTGATCAAGAACTCCTCGGGACAACAGTTGAATTACTTTGAGGTTGGCAAGGCGCCCACGACGTTTCGTGTGGGCGGCACCTGCCTATACACGCTGGATTCGGGCGATCAGACGATCTACCCGTATGGGCTTGGGAACAATGGCCAACTGACGATCGAGGTCAACTCGACGATCCCTCTGGGTACGGTGAATGCGACCTCGCTCAACATATACGGTAGCAACGCCTACATCACGGATTCCGGTTCGAAGTTATCCACTGGGGGAGCGATCCTTCCCTACACGACTGGATCAAGCTGCTCACTGAGCGTGCAGGCCGACGGAGCGGTGGCGAACCTGCCGCTTACGTCCAATCCGGTGTACAGCATGACCGACAGCAAGAACAAATATCTGTATGTTCTGAACCACAGCGGGACCAACTCGAACAACCCCAACAGTACGATCTCGGCGTATGTGATCGAGACGACGGGGCAGTTGCTGCCGGTATCGGACCCCAACAACCCGTATCCAGTCGGCAACGGGCCGGTCTGCATGGTGGAAGATCCGTCGAACCAGTATGTGTATACCTCCAACGGTAACGATGGGACCGTGACCGGAAAGTTCATCAATCAGAACACGGGGCAACTCTCTGACCTGACGCGCGGATCGTCCTTCTCAGCCTTTACGTCCCAGGCGACGTGTCTTGCCGTAAGCGGAAACGTCGATTAGCGCCAGCAGCATGGGTTGTGGCGAGAGCATGGGTTGCGCTGGCGCGCGCAGCCGAAACGTCAGGATGCAGCCGGGCGGGAGGAAGGCGAAGCTTGCCCTTACCGGCCGGGATGAGAGCGGAAACGATATGCCCCCGGAGTTATGGAATCGCATGAGGTTGAAACCCATGGGCCGCGCGGTAACGGCTTCGATGTTGTCCCTGGCGATGGCGCTCGGCGTCACGGCGTGCAGCAACGATTACACGGTGTCGTATCTGTACATGGCGACCTCCCAGTCGCTTCCCCACGGACTGATCAATGCTTACCAGGTCGACTACCAGTCCGGTTCGCTTCTGCCTCTGGCTGACTCACCGATCGACGCCGGGGGGCGAAACACGGTGGGGCTTGTGGTTGCGCCGAACAACCTGTTTCTTTATACGGTGAATAACTTCGACTCCGATGTGGTGGAGTTTGCGATTGGGACGGACGGAAAGCTATATCCGCAGAACACGTACAACATCACCGGAAGCCTGCCCACGGCGGCGGCGATCGATGCGGCGGGTAAGTTTCTGTATGTGACGTTCACCTACCAGAACACCCCGGGCGGCGCGGAGCTGTATACGCCTTCCAATCCCGGGCCTGGTGGCGTGACGATCTTTCCCATCAATCCCGGACAATACACTGGGCAACGCCGAACCACGAGTGAACGCGGGTAGAAATCCGATTGGCATTACGACCAGCGCGGTGGGCAGTTATGTATATGTGATTGAGCAGGACTCGGCCACGACGTCCAACCTGCTGGGTTTCTCGGAGAATGCATCCAGCGGCGCGTTGACGCCGCTGGCCGGGGTCACGATCAATGCGGGCAATGTTCCATCGACCGGCTTCGTTTCGGGGCCAAACCCGTCCGGCATTCTGGAAGATCCGGCGGGGGCCCATCTGTACGTCACGGACCAGACACTGGGCCAAGTTGCCACCTACACCCTTCTCAATGGAATCCCAAGCCTGGCCGGTACGGCGACGACCGACGCTGGGCCCAAGGGGATGGCGTTCGATCTCACCGGCAAGTATCTTTATGTCACGGCGTATACGGCGAATGCGCTGGACGGATACACCATAGGCCCGGGCGGGCTGCCGTTGCGATCGACTGTGGCGGCGAGCGAGCAAACGGGGACGGGACCGACGTGCGTGGTCATCAGCGGCGCACCGAGCAACGCCAATCCGATTCACGCTGTTTACCTGTTTACCTCGAATGCTCTGAGCAACAACATTACGGCCGAGCAATTGAATCCGCAGGACGGCAGCCTGGACCAGGTATTCGGCGAGCCATTTGGCGGCAGCGCACTGCCCAGCCTGTATAGCGACTGCGCCAGCCTATCCGTTGAGAAATTATTAAAGGCGCTGGGCAGGTGTGGGATGCGGACGGAGAAGGATCGATCGGCAAGAGATTTTCAGCAGGCGGCGCAAGTTGCCGGGATGAAGGAAGCAGATGAATTTGCATAAGATAGGTCGTACGGCGAAGGTTTCGGCGGTATCTGCGGCGATGGTGCTGGGCCTCGCATCCTGCACCCTCGACTATACGGTGGGATATGTCTACATGACGACGAACAAGAGCAATCCTGGCTTGATCGATCAGTATGCCATCGACTTCGACACGGGCGCGTTAAGCCAGATCGGCACGCCCGTAGCGGCGGGAAACGACCCGGTAACGCTGGTGACCTCGCCAAGCGGCAAGTTTGTGTATGTGATCAATCAAGGGGATTCGACGGTGCAGGAGTTCGCGGTGCAGGGTGACGGAACGCTGGCCTCGAAGAACGTATACCCGGTGACCGGGACTCGTCCGACGGCGGTGGCGATCGACCCGCAGGGCGCGTTCCTATATGTGACGTACACCTACCAGACGGGTTACTCGGCGACGAAACCGGGGCCGGGCGGAGTCTCGATCTTCCCGGTGAATACGGACAACTCGCTGGGCACGCCTTCGAACCAGAACGCCGGCAACAATCCTGTGGGCGTTACGGTGAGCTACTTCAACCACTTTGTCTATGTATTGGACCAGGAGACTTCGCCCAACGCGAAGATTCTGGGCTTCTCGCAGAACACGACGACCGGCGCGTTGACCCCGCTTGCGGGGACCAGCGTTACGGCGACGTCCACAACAGGATACGCAGCCGGCGTGGTACCCAGCGCAATCGCCGAGGAACCGACCTCGCGCTATGTCTATGTGACGGACAAGGTGGCAAACCAACTGATTGGGTATACGGTGTTGCCGTCGGGCGCGCTGCAGGCGATGGTCAATGGACCGTTCGTGACCGGACTGTATCCGGTGAACCTGACCATCGATCCAACTGGCACACTGATCTATGTGGTGAACTATAACGGGAGCACGATTCAGGGCTACATGATCAATGGCGCAACGGGCACTCCTTCGGGCGCTGTCGGCTCCTTTGCCACCGGGACCGGTACAGGCCCGACCTGCGTGGCCATCGATCCCGCGCTGGGGGTCTTCCTGTACACCTCGAACAGCCTGGACAACACGGTCACGGGGGAGAGGCTGAATCCGAACACTGGCGGATTGCAGACGGTGCAGAACTCGCCGTTCAACAGCTCGCCTCAGCCGACCTGCCTGACGGTTGTGCCGACTGGGGCACACGCCACGGAGACCATCTTCCCGTAAGACGGGTACGAGGTCCGTGGTTCAAGGTATAAGGTGTAGAAACAGCAAGATGCGACTGCCGAATGGGCAGTCGCATTTCTGTTGGAAACAGAACAAAACAGAATCGCCCAAGCTAAGCTGAGTGTGCAGTTCCTCGTTGCAATATGGCATTGCGTGCAGGATTTTCCACCAGATACAGCGCGGCGAAGGTGAGCAGGATGGTGGCTGCATAGGAACTCCATGGATCCAGCGCGGCGACGTGCAAGCGCTGTGGAAGGTGGTAGATACGGACCATGTTAATGAAGTTGAAGTGCAGCAGAAAGAGGCAGTAACTGGCCTGACCGAGCAGCACCAGAGGCCGCCAAGTGAAGATTGAGGCGATGGGGTTCGGTCCGCTCAGGCCGATCATCAGCGCGGCAAAGAGCGGAATCAGCAGACCGCCATGCATCAAGATGAAAGGCACATGCGAGACGGCCCGGGCATAGAAGGCGGCCAGAGCGATGAGGCTGGCAGCAGCGACCAGGGTGCGCTGGCGGCTGGTGAGCGCGAAGACAGTCTGGAGCTTGCCCAGGCCGACCCCAACCAGGAAGGTGCAGGCATACGCCATCGGCGTGTACTTGAGCGCTCGCAGCCAGTAGCCGGAACTGTATCGGTTGGCCGGAGCCGTGAGGTGGTCCGGGTTGAGCAGGATGTAGAGCGAGTGGGGGAGCAGACCGAGAGCCCAGATGGCAACGAGAAGCGCGATCAGACGGGTGGGCGACTTTGGCCACGGCAGGCGAATGAGCCAGGGGAAGGTTGCGTAGAGGAGCGCTTCGGCCGAGAGCGTCCAGGCGACCGTGTTCCAGAAGGTGGCTAGCTGGGGGCTCCAACCCTGAAGCAGCAGCGGAGTGAGGACGAGACCGGCGAAGAAGTCCCGGTGCGAGCGAACGTGCCACTCTGCCTGGAGCATGGTGAAGGAGATGGCCAGCGAGAGCAGAAAGACGGGATAGACGCGAGCAAAGCGAGCGCGCCAGAAGTCGCGCTTGAGGAGCGGCGTGGACCGATCGGCATAGTTATACGCGAGAACGAAGCCGGAGAGTAGAAAGAAGAAACCCACGAAGGCGTATGCGGAGTCGATGACCGGATAAAGGAGTTGCATGTGCGGCGGCGTGAAGTGGAAGAACAGGATGCCGAGGGCAAGCAGGGCACGCAGGCCGGTGAGCGCAGGCAGATTCGGCCTGCGCGCGGAGGCGCTGATTGGCGCGGAGGCAGGGGCCGGAGCATGGGGCGGATGCAGTGCGGAGTTCACGTGTTTCAAGTGTAGATGGGCTGGGCGAGTTGCGGCGGTCTTTGGTTGCGCTCAGGGCGAGAGCAAAAACGGGCAACCGCAACGGCAAAGACAACTACGGAGATTCTGGCTGCGCCAGAATGACGAGCTTTCGTGGCGATTATGGAGTGACAAGGGAGCCGAGGGGTTCTCCCTGGACGACGCGCGCGATGTTACCCGCCTGCTTCATGCTGAAGACCATCATGGGCATGTTGTTGTCGCGGCAGAGCGATACGGCGGCGGCGTCCATCACCCTCAGGTTGAGGCGAAGAATGTCGGCGTAGGTGATCTGGGGGAACTTGGTGGCCTCTGGGTGGGTCTTGGGGTCGGCGGTATAGATGCCGTCGACCGAAGTAGCTTTGAGCAGGATGTCGGCCTTAATCTCCATGGCGCGCAGGCTGGCCGCGGTGTCTGTGGAGAAGAAGGGATTGCCTGTGCCGGCAGCGAAGATGACGACGCGGCCTTTTTCCAGGTGGCGCATGGCGCGGCGGCGGATATAAGGCTCTGCGACCTGTCGGATTTCAATGGCCGACATGACACGGCAGTAGATACCGAGTTTCTCGATGGCGTCCTGTAGAGCGATGGCATTGATGACGGTGGAGAGCATGCCCATGTGGTCGGCCGCGACGCGGTCCATATCGATGGCCTGCTGGGCGACACCGCGGAAGAAGTTACCGCCGCCAACGACAATTCCGATCTCGCACCCAAGCGCGCGGATGGCTGCGATCTCCGCGGCCACGTTGTGAATGAAGACGGCATCGATACCGAAACCGGTGCCTGCTGCGAGGGCTTCTCCGGAGAGCTTGAGGAGGACTCTTTTATACATGTCAGGACCCAGTATCGCACGTGGTTGGCAGAGCGGTCTTCATGATCGGTCGATGGAGACGGCTGAGGGCGTGCCAGGAATCCGGACACGCCCCCCAAAGCCCCTCTCATTGCGCTTCGAAAGCAGGTTGGGCCGCTGCGATCGATTACTTCAGCACGTTTCCTGAGACGATCTGGTCCGCGCCGAACAATTTGATGTCGTCGCGGGTGGATTTGAGATCGATCCGGGACATCTTGCCGGGTTTATCCGGATCGGAGACGGTGAGGACTGCTTCACTCTTCAGCGTGGAATACAACCTGTTGAGCAACGGCTCGAGGGAGCCTGGAGCGAACATCCCCTCGACCAGGGCTGTTCCGCCGGTGAGCGCATCCATTTGGCTGAAATTATCTGCTGCGTCAACCGCAGAGCCGCTGCTCCGGTTCGGGTCCGCGACAATGTTATCCTGCCAGAAGAAGGGATAGGAGACCACGCCGGCAATCTCCATCTTCTCCCCAGCGCTTAGGATGTTCGGATCCACCTGATCGCCACTATTAGACAGTGCGTTATTGCGAATCGTGCCATCGCCGAACATGAGCACGGCGCGCAGCTTACCCGGGTCCGGAGTGGGCCAGTGGGCTGCAAGATATCCGAGGCACGAATAGGGATTCCCATTATCGTTCTTGGGGTTTGCCGCTTCTTGCCTGGTCTTTGCGACGAGTGCCTTGCCCGCAAGGTCGCGGTCCGTAGTGAACGGCTGGGTCACAACCACTTTGCTCTGTAGCATCCAGCCAACGCCGATCTCGACATTGGGCGGCATGTCGTGGAAGAACTGCTTAATCGCATCGAACTGACCAGGGATAGAACCGAGCATCTGCCAGGAGTCCAGAATCACCATCAATTGCAGCCCATGGGACCCGTTCAGCAGGGGCTGAAAGTCCGCGACTGGCGGCACCTTCTTTCCACCGATCTTGATGTCGCCGATATCGGCCTTGGTGAGCGGCTGCTGGGGCAGGAAGTTCTCGGTAAGCTTGGCATGCACAGGCATGCCCCGCACCACGAACAACGTGGGGGTCTGAGCTACTGCATGCGGATCGACAGCGAAGAAGAGCAGCAGGGCGCCGGCCGCCGCGGCCAACATGCGGGCGCTGCCCAGGAAACGGGATTTGAGTTGGATCGGCAATGGGTTGGTGAATTGCGGGGTCATGGCAGGCTCTCCTATAGCCTCATACTTCATGGAAGACAACTAAATTCAGACGCTCCAAGGAGCGGAAACGATGTCCCACCCAATATAACCGATTGCATCGGTCCCAGGCGAAACGGGAGGGCACAACAGGGCAATCGGTCCGGTCGGGATTGGGCAAAGAGGATACGGGTCAGATGCCCTCACCCATGCTGACGTGGTCGGAGCGTGATGCCTGCTGGCTGCGATACTGGGCGCGTTCTTCTTCCTCGACGGTGAAGGTAGCGGCCGGTTCCTGACGTGCCGTTTGCAACTCGCCGTCCAGCCGTTCCACGCGGGTGGTGAGGCGCTTGACCTCATCGGCCAGGGCGATGATGACATCGGAGAGGGGGTCGTTGACGTCGTGGGGGTCGGTGATGAGCACCCGCTTGCCGTTCTGGTAGACGATGTGCGCGGGAACACCGACCACCGTCGACTCGGGTGGGACATCGCGGACCACGACCGAACCTGCGCCCACGCGCGAGTTTTCGCCCACCGTAATGTTACCCAGGATGTTTGCGTTGTTGCCCACAAAGACGCCATTGAGCAGCGTGGGGTGCCGTTTGCCGACACCTTTTCCGGTGCCGCCGAGAGTGACGCCCTGGTACAGGGTGACGTCGTCGCCGACGATTGCGGTTTCGCCGATGACGACGCCCATTCCGTGGTCGATGAAGACGCGGCGGCCGATGCGCGCTCCGGGATGGATCTCAACGCCGGTCCAGAAGCGCGAGACCTGCGAGAGGAAGCGCGCCGGCAGGCGTAGATTTTTGCACCAGAGCCAATGATGGATGCGGTGCGCCCACACCGCGTGCAGGCCGGGATAGCAAAAAAGCACCATGGCCCGCGACGAGGCCGCCGGATCGCGCTCGAAGACGCAGCGGATGTCTTCGCGAATGGAGGCGAACAGGTTCATGGCGTCAGGGTGGAGGTTGCAGTAGCAAGGGCCTGCTGGCGTAGCTCATCGAAGAGGCCGGTGGAGAGATAGCGCTCGCCGAAGTCGGGAAGGACCACGACGATCAACTTGCCCGTGTGCTTCGGCTGGCGGGCAAGCTGCACTGCTGCGTGGACCGCCGCGCCGGATGAGATGCCGACCAACAGGCCCTCCTCACGGGGCAGGCGGCGAGCCATGGCGAAGGCTTCGTCGTTGGTGACCTGGATGATCTCGTCGATCAGGTCCGTCTTCAGCACGGCGGGCACAAAGCCCGCGCCGATACCCTGAATCTTGTGCGGGCCGGGTGCTCCGCCGGAGAGAACAGGGCTGTCCGTGGGTTCCACGGCCACGGTCCAGAAACCTGGCTTGCGCGGTTTGATGTACTGGCTGACTCCGGTGAGCGTGCCGCCGGTGCCGACGCCGGAGACCAGAATGTCGGCCTTGCCATCGGTGTCGTTCCATATCTCGGGGCCGGTGGTTGCAAGATGGATCGCCGGGTTGGCAGGATTGTTGAACTGCTGCAGGATGAAGCTGTTGGGGGTCTGGCGCTGCAGCTCCTCGGCCTTGGCGATGGCGCCCTTCATGCCATTCGGTCCCGGCGTCAGCACGATCTTCGCGCCGTAGGCGAGCAGCAGAATGCGGCGCTCCACGCTCATGGTCTCGGGCATGGTGAGGATGATGCTGTATCCCTTGACCGCGGCCACAAACGCCAGGCCGATGCCGGTGTTGCCGCTGGTTGGCTCGATCAGCACGGTCTCGCCGGGCTTGATCTTGCCATCGCGCTCGGCGGCCTCGATCATGGCCAGGCCGATGCGGTCTTTCACGCTGCTGGCCGGGTTGCGGCTCTCCAGCTTGGCGACTACGGTAGCGGTGGCCCCCTCGGTGACGCGGTTCAGTTGAACCAGCGGTGTGCTGCCGATCAGATCCGTGATTTTCTGTGCGATGTTCATGGGGTCCCCTTTGACTCATGACCCGGCGTGAGGCCGGTGTTGCGCTCCTGATGCGCACTGCCGCAGTTTGAAGCAGCGCCCAATGCGGTGGCAGAACGAGTGGGGTCAACAGAAGAATGCGCGGGGAGATGCTGCGATGCGGTCGTGGCGACTTCTAACGAACTGCATCCTATAGAGCTTGGCCGAAGCTGGCCCGCGTAGACGTTCGCAACGGTTCTGATTGGGATGGCTCATCACTCTACCTGTGATTATAGGAAGGCCGCGGAACAATGTCGAACTAACAGTCGTTTGGGTAGTGACAAGGTTTGATTCCACAGGGTTGCTTTACATTTTGTAAACGCGCTCAAATTCCAAACCGGGCGGATTACCGGTGGGATCGAAGGTTATCTTGAAATGATCGAAGAACCCAATACGCCCCAGAAGTCCGGCAACAGGCAAGTTTTTTGAAAAGGCTGCGTCGATTTCGATGAGATCAGCAACGCCGACGTAGAGTTGGATCGGATGTATCCATACTTCCTGCGTTCCACCGATGCCGGTACGCATTTCCTTCCTTCCGGATTCGATCTTTATGCCGATGGGGGCGGCAATAGACTGGTGAAATATGCAATCAGATGATCCAGAGTCCACCATCGCCTCAAAATATCGGGATGGTTGGCAATGCTTCTTTCCGATACGCACACGAATATTAGGGTATAGATGAATTCTGCCTTGTGCATCGGGAGGAGAAGGTCTATATGGCGCTCGCATTAGACAGCCAGCGGAAGCCAACTCGACGGGGTCTTTAGGATTACAGAACTGTCATCCCCAATTTCATTGAGCTTGTCTACCACTTCCTGATAACTCGCTCCCTGAGCAGTCATCCTCGTCTCATCGTCAGACAACGCAATCCATGCATTCAGCGGGGCTTTCAATAGAGTGGATACTCGGGCATCATTTTTTGCATTCATCTTCACGATCATCCCCTGCACTGTTAGATGTTTCACATTACAAGAGGGTAGCACGAGGGTCAATGCCCCTCTTGCGTCAGTCCAGTAATCTACACATTCTAAACAGCAATTTTCTTATTGTGTTTAGAGCAGAGTCACACAGCCGGATCAACTTGAAGCGTCAACTCGCTGAAATGCCCTACCCCACCTCGAAGCGGTCGCCGCGCTTGGGACAGACGACCTCCAGCTTGTATCGCTCTTCGATTTTGGCCTTGAGCGCCGTCATGGCGGGCAGCTCGCCGTGGACGAGGAAGACCTTCTTGAGAGTGGGGGCGATGGGGGCCATCCAGTCCAGAAGCTCCTGCTGGTCGGCGTGGCCGCTGAGCGATTCGATGGAGTCGACCTCGGCGCGCACGCGCATCGGCTCGCCGAAGATGTTGACCTCCGGCAGCTTATCGAGGAGCTTGCGGCCCAGCGTGTTCTCCGCCTGATAGCCGGTGATGAGGATAAAGTTGCGCGGGTCCTCGATGCCGTTCTTCAGGTGATGTAGAATGCGCCCGGCCTCGCACATCCCGGAGGCAGACATCACGATAAAGGGCACGTGGAGATCGTTCAGCGCCTTGCTCTCCTGCACCGTCTGGGTGTAACGCAGGAGCCTCCAGCCGAAGGGGTCCTCGCCCTTGGCGGAGAAGGCGGCGGGGCCCTCGTCCCACTCTTCGGTGTGCTTGCGGAAGACAGCGGTGGCGGCGGAGGCCAGCGGGCTGTCGACATAGATGGGAAGCTCGGCGATCTGCTTGGCGTCGATGAGTTCGTGCAGCAGAAGCACCAGTTGCTGCGTGCGCTCGACGGCGAAGGCGGGAACGATGATGTGTCCGCCGCGCGCGGCGACGCGCTGCACGATGGCGGCGAGCTTCTGCTTTACGTCGCCGATGGGTGCGTGCAGGCGGTCGCCATAGGTGCTCTCCATGATGAGGTAGTCGGCGGCGGGCGCGGGATCGGGATCGCGGATGATGGGCAGGTTCTTGCGGCCAACGTCGCCGGAGAAGAGCAGGCGCGTCTTCTGGCCGTTCTCGATGGCGTCGATCAGCACGTTGGTTGAGCCGAGCATGTGGCCCGCGTTGGATGAGGTCATGGTGAAGCCGGCGTCCTTGGTGGAACCGGCGAGCAGTTGCGGCTCATGCAGCTTCACCGGCTTGAGCTGTTGGCAGACCTGCGCGGCGTCGTCCTGGGTGTAGAGCGGAGGGACGGGCGCGGGGCCGGGAGGCAGGCCGATGGCTTTGCGCCGGTCGCCGCGCTTGCTCAGGAACTGGGCGTCGGATTCCTGGATGTGCGCGCTGTCCTTGAGCATGGGCACGCACAGGTCGATGGTGGCGGGCGTGGTGTAGATGGGCCCGCGATAGCCCTGCTTGGAGAGCAGAGGCAGGTCGCCGCTGTGGTCGATGTGCGCGTGGGAGAGGACGACGGCATTCAGTCCGCCCGCGGCAAGCTGCTGCGGCGTGAACGCAAGGTGCGAGTTGATGTCGGCCGCCTGCTGGCGATGGCCCTGATAGAGGCCGCAGTCCAGCAGCACGTTCTGCCCCGCGCATTCGATGTGGTGGGTCGACCCGGTGACGGTTTGGTCCGCACCCCAGAAATGCAAACGAATTGCCATGCGCTCTCCTATGCTGCGTGGTCCGCCGGCAAATCGCTTCACCGAGCCCCACTTGTGCTCTCAAGAGGATAACGATAGCGACCCAAGCGGAATTAAGCTAGATCGGCGTTGCAAGCCGCGTAGCCTTGACTCCCACTCATGCGCAAATGCACGCATGAATGGGGCACCCGGCATTAAAATTGAAAGATGGTAAAAAAGATGGATTACACGGCGATTTGCGAAAAACCAGCACCCGAGAGCCTGGCTGCTATTCGTGTCCGCACCATCGAAGAGCTAATTGCCAGCCCTCCCGACGATGTAATCCCCATTCGTCGATCGATTCAAAAGATGGTTGCAGCGCGGTTGCGGCGGTATCTGCCATCAACGCCAGGTGCCGATCACCTGGAAAGCGACGCCGCCGAGGCGGTAAAGATTCGGTTCCTGGCAGAGATGTATATGCGAGCCTGTTACTCGATGATTATCGTGAGTGATGGCTGCCCACTACTCCTGCGCATTCAAATCCGCTGCCCGCGCCAGCTTCCATTGTCTCGCGCAGTTGTTTTATCAGTGGGTCCGAGGATTTTCTCATTATTGGATTGGCTGCTTCCGGCGAGCGTTCACAAGCAACTGGCGCTTATGGCTACCATGATCGGACTGATCGACCAGCTGCTTGACGAAGCTACCGCGAACGGCCCGGATGAGGCTTCGCAGATTGCATTGCTGCTCGCCGCCGAGTCTGAGCCACACTCTCCTCGCCAGACCACATTGCAGGCTCTGGTTCGCAGTCTGAGAGCAAAGGAAAGCAGTTGGCAGACGAAATATTGGACGACCGTACTCATGCCCGCGATCCAGCAGTATTGTCGAGAAGAAGCGATGGCTGCGGCGGGGAAAAAGGACACGAGCGGAATGGGATTTCGCTGGGCCGGGATCGATGCTGCAATCAATGGCATGTGGTATGCGCTCGGATCGTTTCTCGGCATTGATGATGACTTCGAGGCGGTTCGTCGACAGAACTGGAATGCCGAGCAAAAATGGATGGCCGATACTTCTCTGCTCATGCAGATGATCGATGACTGGATCGATCAGGATGAGGACCTCTCGGTTCGATCTACCGCAGTGCTCAGCCGTGATTGGAGTCCTGAAGGAATTCAGAATCTCTACCAGAAGACCATCGAAGACCTTACCCTACTCCTCAACAAAAACGGAGTGCGAAACGGCACGGTGAGAAGATTGTTCGTGGATCTGTACACGGACTATATTTATGCAGGCCTGGACGCAATGAAGAGCGGCGTTGCACTTTGATCGACTAACGCTCGTCAAGCAACTTTTGCTCAGTTGGCGAGAACAAACCTTCATGTGAACTGAGCGGTTCGTCGGAAGACGCAACGCTAATTGGTGGGGAGCTGCGTGGTGGACCATCCGCCGCCGAGGGCTAGCTGGAGCTGGGCGCTGGCGACGATGCGGCGGGCGACCAGGGCGGCTGCGGCGCGTTCGTCGTTCAACTGGATGGTCTGGTTGGTGAGGACTTCGAGGTAGGTGGCGAGTCCCTGTTTATAGCGCAGAGTGGATAGCTGGGTGCTGTGCCGTGCGGCATCGACCGCGCGCTGCTGGACCGTGGCCTCCTGCTGTAGCACGCGCAGGGCGGAGAGCTGGTTCTCAACATCGCGGAAGGCGGAGAGCACCTGTTCGCGATAGAGCGCGGTGGCCTGGTCGCGCTGGGCGATGGCGGCGTCCACCTGCGCGCGGCGGCTGCCTGCGTCGTAGAGTAGCTCGCTGGCGGAAGGGCCTGCGTTCCACTCCGCACTGCCAGCGCTGAAGATGCGGCTGACCAGTGCGGAGTCCAGGCCGCCCTCCGCTCCCAGCGTGATGTTGGGGTAGTAGGCGGACTGGGCGACGCCGATGAGCGCGTTGGCGGCGGCGACACGGCGCTCCGCGGCGGCGATGTCTGGACGGCGCTGGAGCAGCTCGGAGGGAAGGCCAGTGGGAATGGAGGGCGGACCGCCGGCGAGCGGCTCGTCGGGAATGTGGAAGGCGGTTGCGGGCTCGCCGACGAGGACGGCGATGGCGTGCTCGTACTGCGCGCGCTGGACGCCGAGGTCGATGAGCTGCGCGCGCGCCTCTTCCAACTGCGCCTGGGCCTCGGCGACATCGCTCTCGGTGCTGAGTCCGCCCTTGAGGCGAACCTGCGTGAGATCGAGTGTCTGGGTGTATGCGTCGATGGTGGAGCGCAGGAGCTGGGCCTGCAGATCGATGCCGCGGAGCTGGAAGTAGGTGACAGCGAGCAGACCTTGCAGGCTGAGGCGGGTGCTGGCGAGGTCGGCGGCGGAGGCCTGCGCGCTGGCCGATGCGGACTCGATCTGGCGGCGAACGGCTCCCCAGAAGTCCGGCTCCCAGGAGATGTTGAGAGGGATGAGGAACTGCCAGTAGTCGCGTCGCGTTGACGGGCCTACCTGCGGCGCGTTGGTGGAGATGCTGTTGCGCGTGGCCGAGCCGCCGAGGGAGACCGTGGGGTAGAGCGAGGCGTGGGTTTCGCGCACCAGGTCGTGTGCCTGCTCATAGGCGTGAAGCGCGGCTGCGATGTTCTGGTTGGCGCTGACACAATGCTGCTCCAGGGTGTTCAGGCCGGGGTCTTGATAGATGGCCCACCACGCGCCACGATCGGCTGCGTCGGCGGGCTTGGCCGCAGCCCAATCGCCGTTGTGTCCTTCGTCCGAAAAAGACGGCGGCGCGGGAACGGGCGGGGCCTTGTAGTTAGGCCCGACGGGCCTGCATCCGGCCAGCGCCAGCGCGGCCAGCAGCACAAGGGCTGCGGGATGGCGACGGGACTTCATGGCTTGGTCTCCGCATTCGGCGTCACCACGCGCACCAGTTCGCCGTCGGTGAGGGAGTCGGGCGGGTTGGCAATGACGGACTGGCCGGGCGCTAGTCCGCTAAGAATTTCAATGGTCGAACCGGAGTCGCGTCCGGAGGCGACGCGCACAATGTGAGCGTGGTTGGCGGAGTCGACGGTGGCAACGTGGAGTCCGTCCGGCTCCAGGATCAGCGCACTGACGGGAACGATCAATGCGGGAACATTGGTGGAGACGTTGAGGTGGACCTCGGTGTAGCTGCCGGGCAGCAGCTCGCCGGAGCTGTTGTCCACATCCACCTCGGCCAGCAGGGTGCGCGTCGCCGGGTCCACTGCTCCAGACGATCGCACCAGCTTGCCGTGGAAGGTGCGCCCCGGATATTGGGGTAGCGTCAGTGTGGCCATGACTCCATTCTTTGCATCCGGCGCATAGATCTGGGGGACGTTGACGAAGACGCGAAGCGTTTGGGTGGCCGATATGTCGAAGACCTCCTTGCTGGCGGAGACGGTGCCTGCGCCGGGGGTGGTTGTGCTGCCGGCGGGGGTGACGAGCTGCCCGATGTCCAAATTGCGCGCGGTGATGACGCCGTCGAAGGGCGCCTCGATGCGCTCGAAGGATTGCAACTCCTCTAGGCGATGCACGTTGGCCTGGGCGGAGTTCACTTCCGTGTTAGTGGCTCGGAGTTGCGCCAGCGCGTTGTCGGTGTCCTGCTGCGAGACTGCGTTCTGCGCGATCAGGCCCTGGTAGCGGTCGGCGGTGATCTTGGCCAGCGCAGCGTTGCTCTGTGCGGTTGCGAGGTCAGCACGGGCCTGGGCAAGCTGCTGGTCGAGTTCGGGGGTTTCGATGACGGCGAGCAGATCGCCCTTGTGCACATGCGTGCCGATGTCGTACGACCAGGACTTGACGTAGCCCGTAGTGCGCGCATAGATGGGGGCCAGCGTGAAGGCCTGCATGTTGCCGGGAAGCACGATCTCCCTGGCGTCTTTCTCGAAGACAGGCTGCGCCAGCGAGACAGGCGGAGCGGCATTGGCATCGGTGTATCGCACCAGTTCGGTATTGGCATGGACGCGGCGATCGATGCCGGCGATGGCAAAAGCGGCCGCAGCGATGAGTGCCGCGACGACCAGCGTCACGAGACAGCCGCGCGAAACATTGGGCGTTTCATCTTGATCGAGATTGGTTGCCGACAACTTCGACTCGGGGTGCTTCATGGGTGCGTCTCACTTTGCTGCTGCGGCGGAGTAACGGCCCGCGGCGGATCGTTGCGGTGCATCAAGGAGAAGAAGACGGGAACGAAGGTCAGGGTGCCAAAGGTGGCCAGCAGCAGACCTCCGATGACGGCGCGGCCGAGGGGCGCATTCTGCTCTCCGCCATCGCCCATACCGAGTGCCATGGGCACCATGCCGATGATCATGGCCAGGGCCGTCATAATGACTGGGCGGAATCGCGTAAAGCCGGCAGTGAGCGCCGCCTGGGATGCGTTCATGCCATGCTCCATCTGCTCCTTGGCGAAGCTGACGACGAGGATTGAGTTTGCCGTGGCTACGCCCATGCACATGATGGAACCGGTGAGCGCGGGGACGCTGATGTGTGTGCCAGTAACGAAGAGCATCCAGACGATCCCGGCCAACGCGCCGGGCAGCGCGGCGATGATGATGAATGGGTCGAGCCAGCTCTGGAAGTTGACCACGATGAGCGCGTAGACCAGCACGATGGAGAAGAGGAGACCGTAGGCCAGTCCCTGAAAGGAGCTGTGCATGGTCTCAATCTGTCCGCGCAGCGTGATTTGTGTGCTGCTCGGCTTCTTCGATTCGCTATCGCTCAGGATCTTCTCGATCCTGCCTGCCACGCTGGCCAGATCGGCGCCCTCGACCGATCCGTAGATGTCGATGACCGGCTGCGCGTTGTAGTGGCTCAACGTACCCGGCTCGACGCCCCGCGTCAGGGATACGAGATTACCGAGAATCTGCGGCTGCTGGGCGGAGCCGTTGCTGGCGATGGGAAAGTTTTGCAGATCCTGCAGGTCCTTGACCTCGTATTGCGGGGTCTGCACGGCGATGTTGTAACTAACATGGTTCTGCGGGTTGAGATAGAAGGTTGGGGAGGTTTGAAAGCTGCCGCTGAGGCTGGTAAGCAGGTCCTGCGCGACATCGCGCTGGCTAAAACCGACCTCCTGGGCGCGGGTGCGGTCTACGTTGACCGTCCATTTGGGCTGATTGAAGGGCTGCTGGATGCGCAGATCGGTGGTACCGGGGACGCGGGCGATCTGCTGCATCAACTGCTCGGCCAACGCGCGGTTCTGGCCCAACTGCAGGCCCGCCACCTGCACATCAATCTGCGCGGGCAGGCCGAAGTTCAGTATCTGACTCACCATATCGGTTGGCAGGTAGTAGAACTCGGTGCCGGGAAATTGTTGGGTCAACTTGTCGCGCAAGGCGCGCGTGTACTCCGCGGTGGGCCTGTGTTTTCCCGCCAGCGAGACCAGGATGTCGGCGTCGCCTGTGCCCACCGGGGCCGAGTTGGAGTAGGAGAGATTCAAGCCCGAGTAGGGAACCCCAATATTATCGATGACGGTGCCCAGCTCGCTGGGGGGGATCTCGCGCCGGACCACTGCCTCGATCTGATCGCACAGCCGCGCCGTATCTTCGATGCGGGTGCCTGTGTGCGCGCGCACATGCAGTTTGAACTGGCCACCGTCCACCGAAGGGAAGAAGTCCTGCCCCAGCCATGGATAGAGCAGCGCCATCGATACGATCCAAAAGGCAACGATCGAGAGCAAAAACGCAACCCGAACATTGAGACATAATCGCAGGACACCGTGGTACCAGTCGCGTAGATACTCGAAGGAGCGCTCGAAGGCAATCTGGAAGCGGACAAAGGGATTGCGGCTGACGCGCGCCTGCTGCACACGATCGTGCCGGTGGCCCTTCAACAGGTACTTGGCCATGGTAGGCACGACGGTGCGCGAGAGGAAGTAGGACGCAAGCATGGCGAAGACGACGGCTTCCGCCAGTGGGACGAAGAGATACCTGGCGACGCCGCCGAGGAAGAACATGGGCACAAAGACGATGCAGATGGCGAGGGTGGAAACGAAGGCGGGGACGGCAATCTGCGCGGCGCCGTTGAGGATTGCCGGCTCGACCTGCTCTCCCTGTTCCAGAAAGCGATTGATGTTTTCGATGGTGACGGTGGCGTCGTCGACCAGGATGCCGACGGCCAGCGCGAGGCCTCCCAGGGTCATGATGTTGATGGTCTCTCCCAGCGCCGCGAGCATCAGCAGTGAGCAGATGATGGACAATGGAATCGACACCGCAATGATAATGGTTGAGCGCCAGCTACCGAGAAATATGAGGATCATGAGAGCGGTGAGACAGCCGGCGAGGACCGCCTCGCGCACAACTCCGCTGATGGCAGATTTGACGAAGATCGATTGATCGGCAATGGAACGGATCTGGAGCGATTGTGACGGCGGCAGCTGCGTTGCAATCTGCGCGGCAATCAGCGGCAACTGCTTGCGCACGTTGGATATGATGTCCAGGGTGGAGGCGTTGCCCGTCTTGAGGATGGTGATCAGGGAGGCGCGCTGGCCGTCGACACGGACGATGTTGGTCTGCGGAGGAAATCCGTCGCGCACATTGCCGATGTCATGAATATAGATGGTGGCGCCATTCACGGTCTTGATGGGCAGGTTGTTGAGTTCCTCGATCGACACTGGCGCGCTATTGGTTTCGATCTGGTAGTCGACGTGGCCCATCTTGACTTCGCCGGCAGGCAGGATGATGTTCTGCGCGCTCACCGCGCTTCACCACGTCGGCAGCAGAGAGGCCATAGGCCTGTAGCTTCTGTATGTCGATGTCCACCTGCACCTGGCGCAGCTTTCCGCCGTATGGGAGCGGCATGGCGGCGCCCTGCACGGTGGCCAACTGGGTGCGGATGGAGTTCGAGCCGAAGTCGTTCAATTGCTGCTCTGTGAGGCCGTTGCCGGAGAGTCCGAGTTGCAGAACCGGCACGCTGGAAGCGCTGTACTGAATGATGAGCGGCGGGGTCGTGCCTGGGGGATACATCCTCAGCGCCGACTGAGAGACGGCCGTGATCTGAGCAACGGCCTGGGAGATGATGACGTTGGGGTGGAAGTACACCTTGATGATGGCGATACCATTCAGCGTTTGCGACTCGGTATGCTCGATGTCATTGACCGTGGTGGTCAGGCTGCGTTCGTACTGCACCGTTATCCGGTCGCTCAGTTGCTGCGGCGAGAGCCCCGCATAGTTCCAAATGACGGAGACAACCGGTATGTCAATGTTGGGAAAGATATCGACCGGAGTGCGCTCGATCACTATAGGGCCGAGGAAGAACAGCAGCAGCGACAGCACGACGAATGTGTAGGGTCTCCTAAGGGCGAGACGGACAATCCACATCAAAACTCCTTTGGCCTAGCGATATTGCTCAAGGATTCGCTGCTGGTTAAACGATAGCAGCTTCGCTCAAGACTCACCGCCGCTGTAAACCCTCGAGCCGGTTGCGTCCGCTACGGCCCAAGGGATGCAACCCCTTGGAGAGCGTATGCACAAGTTCTCAAGATTCCCTCGGCGGCTAAAGCCGCTGTGAGAATATGCGCTTTACGGCGGGGCTAAAGTCCCGCCCTTTCAAAACGCGGACTTGGGCAGAGATTTCCTTGGGAGAGCGTCTTGTTGGGTATCCTTGACAGAGCAGGTGATTCCACGTCCGTGACTCCGACCAAGCTGCCCATCCTCCGCGCAACCATTCGCTCGTCCCGACGCGGGATGGGCGTAGTGATCCCAACGGTGCTGGCCCTGGCGTTTGCGCCGGTCTCGACAGCGCTGAGCCAGTCGCTCGCGGCGATGGACGCCACGGCCCTGGTACGCCGCGCCGTGCAAAACAGGCTGGACGCTGAGAAGAACCATCGGCTGGTGCGCTATGTTCTGCATCGGACCGACGAACATCACGACACAACCAAGGAGATCATTGAGACCGTGGACGGCTATGTCGCACGCCTGATCAAGCTCGACGGCAAGCCGCTGAGCGCCGAGGCCGACCGCGCCGAGCTGGAACGGCTGGACACACTGGCTGCTCACCCCGAGATGCAGGAGCATCGACACAAGGGCGAGCAGAAGGATGCAGAGCGCGTTGACCGGTTGATGACGCTGCTGCCGGATGCATTCCTCTACCAGTATGAAGGGACGGTCTCCTGCGCCACTGGCCAGTGTACTCGGTTGAGCTTTACTCCCAATCCGCACTTCACACCACCCAACCTGGAGGCGGACTTGTTGCGCGGCGTCGCGGGCGAGGTGTGGATCGATCAAACGCAGGAACGACTGACCAGGCTGGATGGCCACTTCATCGACGATGTCGATTTTGGATTCGGGATACTCGGCAAACTGAACAAGGGCGGAACCGTGATCCTGGAACAGAGCGATATTGGAGGACACGACTGGGAGCTTACAGGCCTGACGCTGCACGTTACAGGGAAGGCGCTGATGGTGAAGACGTTGAGCTATAAGATCAGCGAAGAGGCGAGCCAGTTCGCGCCGGTCTCGCCCGGACTGAGATATAGAGACGCGATCCAGCTTCTGAAGCAAGCCGAACCTTAGAGGCTGCCCAGAAGCTGCTATGGGCCGGGCCTTCAGCCCTCGACAGCACTGCTTCTAAAACCCAGGGCTCCGCCCTGGGCTGGTATAGCACGCGCCGTTGGCGCTTTAGAGCGGTTGTGCGGTAATGGTGAGGGAGGCGCCGGTGAGGGACGTGGAGGAGGCGGTGAGCCGCATCTCGCCCGGTTGCCCGTTGGACTGCAGCATAGCCAGCGCTCGGCCCGCGCAGGCCTTGCGGCGGTCGCTGTGGTAGCTCTCATGGCTGTCGGCCTGGCCATTGTCCAGGCCGAGTATCCGTCCCGGCCCGCTGAGCGCGAAGACCAGTTCGTTGTCGGCGGTGGGCACGACACGTCCATCACTGTCGATGATCTCGATTACGACATGGCAGAGATCGTCCCACTGGGTGTCGATGCGGGCCCTGTCCGCAGTGAGGCGAAGCGCCGCTGGCGCGCCGGTGGTGCTTTGTTCCACGGTCATGACGGTTTGACCGTCCTTTTTGCCGACGGCGCGCAGCGTGCCGGGTTGGTAGGGCACATACCAAGCGAGATGAAGGTCGCCGGTGGTCTGAATGGCGTTGTCGCGAGGCGGGAAGTTGGAGTACCTGCCCTCCATGCCCATCTCCGGGAACATATAACCCTGCACACCGAGGCTCTTGCCGTTCAGGAAGAGTTCGACTGTGTCGCAGTTGGTGAAGCAGATGACGGGAATGATCTGGCCCTCACTTCCCGCCCAGTTCCAGTGCGGCGAGAGGTGCAACACGGGGGACTTGGTCCAGAGGCTCTGGTAGAAGTAGAAGCCGTCTTTGGGGAAGCCGCAGGTATCGATGACGCCGGAGCGCGACGCTTTGGCGGGCCAGCGCGCCTCGCCGAGGTAGTCGACGCCGGTCCACATGAAGTCGCCGCAGACGTAGTCGTAGACCTGGGTGAATCGCTGCAACTGCTCGACCTCGATACGCTGGTTGGACGCGGGACGAAACTCGCTGGCAGTGGGGTTACTGCCGGGGATGAAGCTGGGCATGGCGCCATTCTCCGTGCCGACGAAACGGCGCTGCGGAAAGTCGTGGCGATCGATGCTGTAGAATTTTTCGCGGCGGTCGCGCCAACGGCCAACATAGTTGTATCCCACCACGTCGAGTTCGGCGAGGAACTCGGGCAGCGCGGCGCGGGGCTCCGCGACGATCTGGTCGCAGGCCACGGTGACCAGCCGCGTGGGGTCGTTGTCGTGCAGGATTTTATTTAAAGCGCGCAGCGTCTCCACGCCTCGGGGCACGTCCTGGTCTGGGACTTCGTTTCCGGCGCTCCAGATAACGATGGAGGGATGGTTGCGATCGCGCGCGATCATGTCGGCCAGGTCGCGGGAGGCCCATTCGTCGAAGTAGTGGTGATAGCCGAAGTCCGGTGTCTGCGATTTGGGCTCGCGCCACTCGTCGAAGGCCTCGGCCATGACGAGGAAGCCCATGCGGTCGCATAGGTCGAAGAACTCGGGCGTGTGCGGGTTGTGACTGGCGCGAATGGCATTGCATCCCATCTCTTTGAGCAGAGCGAAGCGCCGCTCCCAGATGCGTTGCGGGACAGCGGTGCCCACTGCGCCTCCATCGTCGTGCAGGCAGACGCCGTTGAGCTTGACGCGCTCGCCATTCAGCAGAAAACCCTTGTCTGCATCGAACTGGATGGAGCGAATGCCGAAGGGAGTGGTCGCGGTATCCGCATCTTCATTTCGGTGGCGCAGCACCTGACGCGCGGAATAGAGCGTCGGCGTAGTGTGCGACCAGAGTTTGGGTTGGGGCACGGCGATGCGCTGCACGAAGAGATGGTCTACATCGGCGGGAATCTCCGCGTCGGTATCTGTCGACTGCACCGCTGCACCGTTTTGGTCGAGGACTTCAGTCCGCAGCGTGCAGGATGCAGATTGCGTCAGCGTATTGCGCACGCGCGTGGAGACTTCGACGGTGGCAGCCTGCGCGGCGATCTGCGGAGTTGTGACGCCGGTGCCCCACTGCTCGATGTAGACCGGGCCGGTGTCGATGAGCCAGGTGTGGCGATTGATGCCGGAGCCGGAGTACCAGCGCAGGTTGGGCTGGTGCGAGTTGTCCACGCGCACGGCGACGAGGTTGGGCTCGCTGCCGAAGTGAAGGTGCGGGGTGAGGTCGTAGTAGAACGTGGTGAAGCCGTAAGGCCGCGTGCCCAGGTGCTGTCCGTTGATCCACACATCGCTGCACTGGTACACGCCGTCGAACTGCAGCAGGATGCGGCGTCCCGCATCGCCGCGGGGAAGCTGGAAACTCTTGCGGTACCAGCCGATGCCAGTCGGCAGGTAGGCACCCTCGCTGCCGCATGGCTCTGTCTCGCTGAAGGGGCCGGCGATGCTCCAGTCGTGGGGAATAATTACCGGCGTCCAGTTACCGGCGGTGAACTGCGGCAAATGCGCATCGGGTATATCACCCTTGGCAAAGCTCCATCCGTCGTCGAAGCTGGTGCGGCGCTGGCGGGGCGGATTAGCCAACGAAGTCGCCTGGCTGGCAAAGGCATTTTCAATCCCGATTGCGGATGCAACGCCCACCAGGGCCGCATCGCCCAGGAAGTCTCTTCGCGTCAGTTCACGGCTCATGATGCAGTTCTCCTGTACAGTCTGACTTCAAGTTCCGCACGACCTCAATAGGTTGCGACCGAGACGCGCAGAACCAGGGGCGCGGACGATAAGTTGAGGCCGTAGTCTGTCTGGTCGCCGTTCAGGATTCGGCGGAACTTGAATGCGCCATTCTCGTAGGTGCCTTCTTCGACTTTCAGGAACTGACGGTGTATCCACTTGCCGTCGATCTGGGCGGATGGGGTCTGACCGGTGCCATTCTCAATCTGCTGCGACCTGCGTTGTTGATCGGTTCCGGCTGGGCGGAAGTCTACGTGGGCGTTGAAACCAGCGACCAGAAACTGGTTGTCCTTCAGTTGCGCGACAAGGGCCCGTCCGGTCGGCTCGGAACCCTGCCGGGGAGCGGCGCCCCGTCCGGCTCCGTAGGTAACGAACGCGTCCCAGTCGCCGAAGTGGAGGGTCTGGGTGGGCTGGCCCGGGTCCTCCGCCACGGCCTGCAGCTTGCCCTCGAAGTTGAGACGGGCGATGTCGCGCATCATGGGGCCGATGAGAATGTAGTTCTGCGCCGTCGGCTGCAGGAAGCTGTCCTGCGCGGACGTTGCGCCCGGCTGCGGCGCGGGAGTCCGAGTGTAGTCCAGCCCAAAGGGCGAGTATCCGATGGCTTGGCGTCCGAGGGCCGCGAAGAAGAAGCGCGCGGTGGCTGCGGAGCTGCTTGTCTCGGGAACGAAGAGGGCGTTGTCCGGCCGGTGATAGAGGTCGAGAATCTTGAGATACGCCGTGGCGTCGTTGTTGTAGATGTCGGGCGCGAGAACGTCGATGGCGGGCGCCTCCGCCTTCCAGATGTTGAGCACGTTATCGGTGGGGCCACCCGACTCGTAGCTGCCCGGCGCGCCGGGCTTGATGGGATCGCGCAGCGCGGCGTTGACGTAGAGCGGCAGCGGATAGACTGCCTTGCCGGCGGCGGCGATCTGCCCAACATAGCGCGCAACCGCCCAGGCATGGAAGTTCACCTCAGCCTCCGTGCCGAAGACATCCTGCCAGTTCGCAGTGTTCGAGCCGGGCGACACGTTCATGGCCTTGAGAACATCGGCGGGAACCGGTGCCGCGAACAGCTTCTCCGCAACCGGAGAGTAGTCGCGCAGGGTACCCCAAGTACCGGTCTCGTTCTCCACCTGAACCATGAGCACCGTGTGTTGAGGATCGGCGGTCTTCAGATGCGTCATGAAAGCGGTGAATGCGTGGATGTCGGCGTCCAGCGATGCCTGGGCAAAAGGCGAGGGCGAGTCGACCGGCTCGCCGCGCTTGTTGACGACGTGGGAGTACTTCTCGGGATCGAGCTTCATCCACTCCGGCATGTAGTGCTGGCTGCCGTTCTTCCATGTGCCGAACCAGAGCAGCACAAGGTGGAGGTGATGCGCGCGCGCCTGGGCGAGGACGGTGTCGATCTGGGAGTAGTCGAACTGCCCGGGCTTGGGCTCGAACTGCTCCCAGTAGATGGGCGTCTCCACCGTATTGACGTGCAGGGCCTCGGCGGCGGGCCATACCTGCGCGAGCGTAGCCGGCCAGTCGCTGGAGTTGTTGGTCTGCATGCCCAGCATCAGATAGGGCGCGCCATCCACCATCAGGGCGTAGCGGCCATCTTTCTGCACGATGCTTGGGATGGGGTTGGCTTTCGTTTGTGTCAATGCTGCGGAGCCTGCAACCGATGCCAATAGAGCTGCCGCGAGTATAAAGTTCTTCATTTTCTCAATCCTCATTTCTGCCGCGTCCATCGCGCGGGTTATCAGTTGTTGACGACGATGTCCCCGTTTTGCAATCGCAAATTTGTAACCAACCAAACTTCTAGAAATTGACCTTCCATTCCACGTCGTTGCCGGTTGCTGTGGTGAAATCCACCGTGAGCAGGCTGCCGTCGGTCTGCATCGTGGCGGGCGGAATGCCGTCGGGCAGTTCCACGGATTTCGCGCTGAAGCCGTCCGGCAGAACGAACCGCAACTGGTAGGGATCGCCGGCCACGGCGCGGGAGACGCCACGCAGCATTTTGCTCTGCTCATCGTAGTGCAGGTCCTTTACATCGAAGGCCATCTGCCGGATGTGGCGACTGGTGGAGACGAGCACTGGATGGGGTTGCTTTTCGACGATGCTAGTAGACGTCGCAGTCGTAGGGCTGCAAGGGGCGGATCGCGAAGGTCCCTTTGAAGGTCCCGATCAGCTTTTTGGACCAGAACTCGTAGACGATGTACTCCTTGCCGGGGTCTAGGCGGAGGTCCCTCGCTGCATCCAGCTTGGCGGTGAAAGAGTCGCGGCCTGGTCTGCCGGTGAAGTTGAAGACCGTCAAAATGTTCCACTTGGCGAACGCGCGCTCGACGGGCATGTTCCAGATGTGCGCCGGCTTGCGCGTAAAGAGGTCCACCGGATAGGACACATCCATGGTCGGCGGGCTGATTCGCTTCATCAGTTCGACCCGGTCGTCGGGGTAGGGCGCGTCGAAGGCCTCGGAGATGAAGAGCGTGCTTCCTGCGATGGCGTGAAAGACCGCGGTAACTTTGGCCTGGCCGTAGGTGTAGAACTGGCCATCCGACAGGCTGAACTTGTAGATGTGGAAGCCGTCGCCATCGTTCCAGAAGACGCGTCCGTTGTAGAAGGCGCGATTGGCGGAGCCGAGGACCGATTCGGTGAAGAGGCCAGTGAACTCGGTCTGCGTCAGTGGCGATACGCCGGTCTCGTAGCCATGGTCCGCGTCTTCGGAGATGCGGCAGATGTCGACGATGCCGTAGGAGTGGTCGACGGGCTGCATGTTAGAGCGGACGACCCTGCGCGGGGCCTTCTGGTCGATCGCCTCGCGCCACGGCATACCGCCCGCGCGATAGGTCTCCATCGCGCTCATGTATGGATCGTGTTGCCCCGGCCACTTGTCCCACCAGTCGGCGAAGTCCATCTCGGCGCGGCCGGTCTGGTCGCCGTGGTCCGAGGCCCAGGCAAAGGCGCGTTCGCGCTCGAGTTTGACGGCAAGCGGGTTGGAGAAGTCGATGACGCGTTCGCCGTCGTACTTGGGCGTGTGTACCGGCAGATAGCACTCTGCGGGGTAGTTGATACGCGCGGGCCGGCCCTGGGTCCCTCCGCCTGAACCGTAGAAGCCAAAGGTGCCCTGCGCGCCTGGCCCACCCATCCCCCAGTAGAAGTCGCCCAGCCCGTGGTCCTGAAAGAACTTCTCCGCATGAGCATTGCTGCCGCCCGACATCCAGCCATGAAAGCGGCTGTAGTTGTTGGCCACCAGTTCGCGGTCGTCGAGGTTGATGGGCCGCCGCTGCTTGAGCCGGATGTCGTGCGCGATGGCGATCAGGTCTGCCTGGTGCTCCATGGCGCGCAGTCCGTCGTTGCTGAAGAGGAGAAGTAGCTTCTCGCCGGCGAAGCTCGCTCCCACAGGTATCGTGACCTTGTAGCTGCAGTAGCCGCGGACCTGCATCCGGTCTACCGTCTTGCCCTGCCAGCCCTCGGAGACTTCGAACCGTGATGCGCCCTTCTGGGTTGTGACGTGCCCCATCAGCAAGGTATTGCCGGTGGTTGGATCGTTTATCACATGGTTCACCGCATACATCTTCGGCGTAATCAGGGTCTCCACCGGCAACAGCTCATAGTAGTCGCGATTGCGTGAGTGCGTACCCATGCTGACCCATTTGTCGGTTGTGCCACCCAGTCGCGCGTCGGAGGAGACGAAGTAATCCATCTCCTGCAGATCGACCGGTTTGCCTGTATGGTTCGTGCGACCCAGGCTTACAAGGATGTCGTTGCCGGACTTGCTGGCGGAGATGCGGCACTCGAAATCCAACTGCCCGTGCTTCGTCCCATGCAGCGTCACGGACTCGAACGATCCTAGACTGTCGCTGTCGTTGCGATTTACCGAGCTGGTCACGGTCCATCCCGTTGCATCGTCTCCGGGAAGGAAGTACACCTCATTGAGCTGCATTTCGGTTCCCTTGAGCTGGGCCGACCAGCGGCAGTTCGCGGGGTCGACGGAGAGTTTTAGCTTGTCTGTCTCCACTTCGATGAGTTTCGCGGTTTGGTGGGCGGGCTTCGCACCCGGCAAGGGTGTTGTCTGCGCGAGTACTGCCGGTGAGGAATCGAGCGGCATCAGCGAGACCAGGGCCGCACCCTTGGCGGCCTGCGCAAGCATCTGTCGCCGGGTGATCGAGGCCCGTGCGTCTTCCTTCTTCTGCGACATACGATCTTCTCCTGCCCCAACATCATCCTGAAAACGCAAAAATACAGCGCGTTTTGGACAGCGCCAGCTTACCACCGAGACCGAGGATTCTGCGTGGATTCTTGCGAAGGGCGGTTGATTGTTTCTGGGGAGGGTATGCGGACAATTCAGAACCAACCGTACGGCTTCCCAGGACCGATCGCAATGCTGGCAGCTTCACAACCCCAGCCTTGGAAGCTGATAATGGGCGATCAAGACCAGGCTCGTCTAAACGGCGCAGCCTGGCATGGAGAATGCCATTGAGCCAACGAACTCGCCGGGAATTTTTAAAGGATGCCGCGCTGGCCGGCGCCGCAATGACCACCAGCACGCTTGCGGAAGGCAAACTACTGGCCGCCGCTCAGGCTCGCAGACCGGCCGCCGCCGCGCAAAGAGTTGCGCTCACATGGTTGGGAGCAGAGCCGCCTCTGTTGTCCGGCGGCGTCAGTTGGGGAGTGCCCTGGCCGCAGCGCGCGGTTGCGCACGGCGCAGGCTTTAGCCTTAGCGCGGACGGCAAAGATCTGCCCGTGCAGAGCTGGCCGCTGGCCTACTGGCCGGACGGGTCCCTGAAATGGAGCGGCTTTGCCACTGTTGTACCCGCCGGACTGGCGGGTCCAGTTATCTTGTCCACGGGGTCGTCCGCGGCCTCCGGCACGTTGAAGGTTACGAACAACGGCAAGTCGGTGCTTGTCGATACCGGCGCGCTGCAATGCTCGATCCCAGCCACAGGCGGCATGAACCTGGTGGAGTCGATGACGGTGGAAGGCCGGACTGTGGTTGGCGCGGGGCAGCTAGTCTGCATCTTGCAGAACGACCCCGAGGGCGAGCCCGGCGAGGTCCGTCCGCAAGAAAAATTTGTCAGCCTGGTGAAGAAGGTGACCGTGGAGCAGACAGGCCCGGTGCGCGCAGTAGTGAAGTTCGAGGGCGTGCATAAGGGAGCGATGTCGGGCCGCGAGTGGCTACCCTTCCATGTGCGGCTGTACTTCTATTCGGGTGAGAGATCGGTGCGCATGGTGCATACGATCTTCTTCGATGGCGACCAGGAGAAGGATTTCATTCATGGGTTGGGGGTCACGTTTGCCGTGCCTATGCGGGAGGAGATCCAGAACCGCCATGTGCGGTTCTCCGGGGTTGACGACGGCCTGTGGTCGGAGCCGATCCAGCCGCTGATCGGGCGCTCGGGTGGGACGCGCATCGTCACCGACGCCAGCGGCAAGGATGTATATCCCACGCAGCTTGAGGGCCAGCGCGTGCCTAACCGCGCGGATATGAACCAGCAGGGCCGCAACATGGTGAGCAACTGGGCGGTGTGGGACGACTTCAAGCTGGTGCAGCTCAACCCCGATGGCTTCACGATCCAGAAGCGCACCAACCCGCAGAGCACCTGGCTTTTTTCGGCTGCGGGCAAACGCTCCTCGGGCCACGCGTTTGTGGGCGACGTGAGCGGCGGGCTGGGCGTGAGCGTCAAGAACTTCTGGCAGTCCTACCCAGCGGAGTTACTGGTGCAAAACGCATCGAGTAAGGGTGCGCAGCTTACCGCGTGGCTGTGGTCGCCGGAGGCCACGGCGATGGACCTGCGTCACTACGACATACGGGCGCATGACCTCGATGCATCGTACGAGGACGTGCAGAAGGGCAACAGCACGCCCTACGGCATTGCGCGCACCAGCGAACTCACCCTGTGGCCAACGGGCAGCGTACCCGCCAAGGCCAGCAGCGGCGCCATGGCGAAGGCAGGCAGCGCGTCTCCGGTTCTGGTCGCTTCGCCGCAGTATTACCACGATGTGCGAGCGTTCGGCATGTGGAGCGTGAAGGACACGTCGACGCCGTTCAAGGCTGCGATTGAGAGTGGCCTGGATGCCACGCTGAGCCTCTACCTGGGCCAGGTGGACGAGCGGAACTGGTATGGGTTCTGGAACTTTGGCGACGTAATGCACTCCTTCGACAATGCGCGCCACATGTGGCGATACGACCTGGGCGGCATGGCGTGGGACAACTCCGAGCTGGGCACTGACAGCTGGCTTTGGTACTCGTACCTGCGCTCGGGACGCGCGGACATCTTCCGCCTGGCCGAGGCGATGACGCGCCACACCGGCGAGGTGGACAGCTACCACTTCGGTCCGATGGCAGGCCTGGGCACGCGTCATGGCGTCTCGCACTGGGGGGACGGGGCCAAGGAGGCGCGCATCGGGCAGGCCGCGTTCCGGCGGTTCTACTACTACCTGACCAGCGACGAGCGCACCGGCGACGTGATGCACGAAGCGTTGCAGGCGGACAAATCGGTCATTGCGTATGACCCCATGCGCGAGGCCGATCCGCCACGCGCGGGCGACGAGAAGTATGTGACGCGCGTGCGCTCCGGCCCCGACTGGCTGGCCCTTGCAGGCAACTGGATGACCGAGTGGGAGCGCACCGGCAATACTGAATGGCGCGACAAGATTGTTGCCGGCATGAAGTCGATGGAGGCCATGCCCCACGGATTCCGCACCGGGAAAAATATGTTGATGGGCTTCGACCCAGCGACGGGCAAGCTGACTGCGCGCGATAGTACGCTGGGCAGCTACAACCTTGCCACCATCATGGGTGGAGCAGAGTTGATGTTCGAGCTCAATATGAGTATCGACGACCCGGCGTGGCAAAAGCTGTGGGCGGATTTCTGCGCCAACTCAGGCGCAGGCATCAGCCAGGGCAAGCTGGTGGCCTACGCCTATTATGCGACGAAGAATCCTGCGCTCGTACAGAGCGCTCTTGCGGGTCTGCGGGGCGGTGGCCGCGCCCGAGGAGCCCGTGTGTTGCCGCCCAATGCGTTGGCTCCAACCGACGACGGCGTCGACACCAACGGATCCTCGCAGGGCGGCCTGAATGCCATCGCGGTACTGGAGTTGTGCGCCGACGTGCTACCCACCTCCGCGCCCCCACCCGCACCCGCCGGGGGCGGTTTCGGAGGGGGACGCGGAGGCGGAACTCCAGCAGCGGGCGATGGTGGCGCTTGATGAAGGACCACTCTCTGTACACGATGAAGATGGCGCATTCCCTGCTGATGGTTCCAGTGGTGGCGATCGGCTTCCTGGCTGGCTCTTCGCTAGCGCAGACGACCGCGCCTCGTGGCGTTGCCGGGGATGCTGCGAAACGGCAAGCAGCCGACCTTGCCCAGTTCGAGCGGAAAGCAGTCCTCTCGAAGGAGCTGGGTGCAACCTATATGCTGGTCACCGAAGGCCTGCCGCTGGCTACCTGGGAGATGGATTCCGCAGACCCCTACCCGATGTGGTTCGTCCACCATGCGGGTCTGCTGACGATCTTTCCGCCGGAAGAACTCCAGCCCTACGTGGAGGCGGGGTACTCAGCCCAGGTCACGGGGATATTGCAGCAGCGGTGCGAAGTTCTGGGCAAATATGGACTGAAAGGCGTGTGGAACGCGAACGAGCCGGAGGTGCTGCCGGAGGCGTTTTTCACGGCGTACCCTGAGCTGCGCGGGCCGCGCATCGATCAACCCAATCGCTCGCGCAAGGTGTACTTCGCCCCCAGTGTGGATGAGCCCGAGACCTTGCGGATGTACCGCGAATCCATGCAGCGTCTGTTGAAGACATGTCCAGAGGTGGAACAATTCAACTGGGTCACTATCGACGCCGGATCGGGCTTCGACTGGGCACCGTCGCTTTATCCCGGCATCAACGGCAACAACAACTATAAAGACAGACCGATGTCGGACCGTGTCGCGGGTTTCCTCAGCAACGCTCAGCAGGCCGCCAGGGACGCGAGCCACGAGATCCAGATCAACCTAAATCCGATTGCAGCCCGACCATGGATGGCGCCGACGTTCTCGCCAGACGTGCTGGATAGCATCGTGCGGAAGTTGCCTCGCGGAGTGGCTGTCGAGGGTCGCGAAGGTCCCGATGGGCGGGCCTTTGCGGGCGTGGCTATGCAAGGTAGCGTAGGGGCATTCTACCCTGTGGTTGGCATCGTTGTGCCATCGTTCAGTAGCGGTGGCGGGGCTGCGCCGGCACGACGGATGTTTAACTTTGGCGACGCGACAACCATCGACTTCAACTACCGGCTGCTGAAGTTCACGCAAGGCAAGCCAATGCACACACTGGCCGAACGAGTGACGACGCTGCGAGCGTTTGCCGCCAGCGAAGTGGGCGAGCAGCAGGCGGACAACCTGGTCGACGTATGGAGCGCGCTCAACGATGTGCAGCAAAATTTGCAGGTGTTGGACTTCGGCAGCATGCTGCGCATGGGTCATGTGCTCAATCGCTGGATTACCCGGCCCATGGTTCCGTTTCCGGAGGAGCTGAGTGCGGCGGAGACGAAGGATTATCGTCCGTTTTTATTCCAGGCGAAGGGCGAGGAGCAGGCGGGAGACCTGATCGATATCCAGGCAATGCGCATGTACGAGGGTTGGGGCGCGCGCATGCTCTTCCAGCGCACCATCGAAGTTACTCTGCCGCGGGTGCGCAGGGCCTTGAGCCTGGTGCAAGGGATTCAAAGTGCTGCAAAAGATGATGCCGCGCGCAAACAGTGGGAGATGATGGGCAAACGGCTACAGGCCGTCATTTATCTGCTGCAATCGGCAGACGACATGGTGGAGTATCAGGCCCAATTGGATCGCGTGAAAGCGATTGGCGCGAAGCCCGACCCAAATCCAGTGCTCGGCGTCCAGTCCAGTTGGGACCGTACCGACTTGATGGAGACGGCGCGCAGGGAAATCGACACCATGGTGGACCTCAATCGTCTGTTAGGAAGCACGAGCGAACCGGTTCTGGACCTTGCGCCGACACCGGGAGATGAGACAATCATGCGCCTCGGCCCCAACATCATGGCGCAGATCAAACACAAGATCGATGTGATGAACGCGCACTGGCGCGACTACGACCGCCTGTTTACAGCGCCGAACCCATAAGAAAGCTGCGTTCACCGCCAAGGGGAGAGAATGAGCGACATCGCAGTGCCTGCTTCCAGCCTCCTCGAAGAACGGGTGATTCGCAAGATCACCTGGCGGCTGATTCCGTTCCTGATGCTGCTCTACCTGATTGCTTTTCTCGATCGGATCAACGTGGGGTTCGCCGCGCTGACCATGAACCATGATCTGGGCCTGACAGCGCAGATGTACGGCCTCGGATCGGGCATATTCTTCCTTGGCTACTTCTTCTTCGAAGTACCCTCCACGGTGATTATGCACAAGGTCGGAGCGCGGTTCTGGATCGGCCGGATCATGATCACCTGGGGTCTGGTGTCCATTGCAACGGCCTTCACTCATGGCCCGATCAGCTTCTGTGTGCTCAGGTTTATGCTCGGCCTCGCGGAAGCCGGGTTCTTTCCTGGGACCATTCTGTACCTCAGCTATTGGTTCCCGGCGAACCATCGCTCGGCGGTAACTGCGATCTTTATGGCTGCGGCACCGGCTGCGGGACTGATCGGCTCGCCTGTGTCGGGTGCACTGATGGGGTTGAATGGCGTCATGGGGCTGCACGGTTGGCAGTGGGTCTTCCTGGTGGAGGGCATACCAGCATTGCTGCTAGGCCTGGTTACGTTCTGGTTTTTGACGGACCGTCCAGCGGAGGCGAAGTGGCTGGATGCTGAGGAGCGCGAGTGGCTGACGCAGGCGATCCTCGATGAGCAGGCCGCCATCATAGACCCACGCAGCCACAGTGCCTGGCACGCCTTGATGGACTGGAAGGTTCTTGCTCTGTCGCTAGCATACTTCGGCACATCCGCCGGGCTATACACGATTGGATTCTGGGCCCCGCTGATGATCAAAGGCTTCGGCTTCCCGGCCTTTAAGATCGGCTTCCTGGTAGCAATCCCGAACCTGATCGCAGTGATTGGCATGGTGCTGTGGTCGCGCCACTCCGACCGCACGGGCGAGCGCTATTGGCACGCGTCGATTGCTTGTTTGATCGGGGCCATCGGAATGGCAGTGGCCGCAGGTGCGGGCTCCTCTGCCATTCTGGCCATCACCGGACTCAGCCTCACCGCGTTCGGGGTGAGCGCGGCCAAACCGCCGCTGTGGAGCCTGCCCACCATGTTTTTTGGCGGCACAGCTGCGGCCGCTTCCATCGGATTGATCAACTCCCTCGGCACACTGGGTGGATTTGTTGGACCGTATATGCTCGGCGCAAGCAATGGTGCAGGAGGGCATTTCAGTCGCGGACTTACTATGGTTGGCGGTACGCTTATAGTGTCTGCTGTAACGATCCTCATTCTGCGTCTTGTGATGCAAGGCGAAATAGACCCAAAGTTGCAATCTCGAAAGGCGCATTAGCATGCCTCATGCCAGCGACAAAGAGCGGAGCTACAGAATTGCCGTCATTCCCGGCGATGGAATCGGCAGGGAGGTCGTGCCGGAGGGCGTGCGTGTCCTCCAGGCGGCCGCAACGCGATTCGGTTTCAAGCTTCATCTCGACGAGTTCGATTTTGCCTGCTGCGACTACTACCTGAAGCACAACAAGATGGTGCCCGACAACTGGAAGGAGCAGATCGGCCATCACGACGCCATCTTCTTTGGGGCCGTGGGCTGGCCGGAGAAGGTGCCTGACCACATCTCACTGTGGGGATCGCTGATTGCCTTCCGCCGCGAGTTCGATCAGTATGTCAACCTGCGGCCGGTTCGGCTGATGCCCGGCGTTCCCTGCCCGTTGGCCGGACGCAAGCCCGGCGAGATCGACTTCTTCGTGGTCCGCGAGAACACCGAAGGCGAATACTCCTCCATCGGCGGCAGAATCTTCCCCGGAACCGACCGCGAAGTTGTCCTGCAGGATACGGTGATGACGCGCGTTGGCGTGGATCGCATTTTGAATTTTGCATTCAGTCTGGCGCAACGACGCGAGAAGAAACACCTGACTTCGGCCACAAAATCCAATGGAATCTCCATCACGATGCCCTTCTGGGACGAGCGTGTGGTTGAGATCGGCAAAGCATTCCCCAGCGTCGCCTGGGACAAGTATCACATCGATATCCTGACCGCACAGTTCGTCCTCAACCCCGACCGATTCGACGTTGTGGTAGCCTCCAACCTGTTTGGCGACATCCTCTCCGACCTGGGCCCAGCCTGCGCGGGAACCATCGGCATCGCTCCCTCGGGCAACATCAATCCGGAACGCCGCTTCCCATCGCTGTTTGAACCTGTGCATGGCTCCGCGCCGGACATCGCCGGCAAAGGCATCGCAAACCCCATCGGCCAGATTTGGTCAGCCGCGATGATGCTGGACCATCTTGGCGAAGTGGAGGCAGGGGCTGCCATTCTGAAGGCGATTGAGGCCACGCTGGTCGACAAAACCCTCTGCACTCGCGACGTTGGTGGCATGGCCGACACTTCCGCCGCCGGCAAAGCGATCGCTGGCGCACTCGCTGCCGGGAACTGAACTGCCTGGTAATTAAAGTAGGAGCGGTCACGCCTTGTGTAGGTTCGCGGCCGAGTCCGCGGCTTCGGAGTTCATGCCGCCACAATTGAGGATGAGTGTGGCACGCCGATCGTCGAAGGCACGTTCCCACTTGGCGACCACGATGGTGGCAACCCCGTTGCCGATGATGTTGACGACGGCGCGCGCAGCATTGGTGAACTGTTCCACTCCAAGTAGCAGGACCAGGCCCGCAGCCGGTATCTGGTGCATGGTCGAAAGTGTTGCAGCCAGGGTGACAAATCCCGCTCCGGCGACCCCGGCCGATCCCTTCGAGGTGAGCATCAGCACCAGCAGAACCCCGATCTCGTCCGCCAGGCTGAGGTGCGTGTTGGTGGCCTGGGCGATGAAGATTGCGCCCATGGCCAGGTAAATGGCAGTGCCGCCGGCGTTGAATGTGTAGCCCGCAGGCATCACCATGCCGACGATGGACCGCTCGCAGCCGAGCTGCTCCAGCTTGAGCATCAAGGGCGCCATCACAGCCTCCGACGAGGACGTGCCCAGGGTGATGAGAATCTCTTCGCGGAAGTATCGCAGCAGCTTGAACAGGCTGAACCCGGCTGCGCGCGCGATGCCGCCCAATACCACCATGACGAAGAGGATGGATACCAGCCACACATCGGCGGTGAACTGCGCCAGCGGCTTGAGACTGCGCAGGCCATATTGTCCGATGGTATATGCCATGCCGCCGAAGGCGCCGATGGGCGCAAGGCGCATGACGAAACGGACGATGCCGAACATGCCGCGCAGAAAGAGATCCAGCAGATCGACCAGCGGGCGCGCGGCCTCGCGGAACTGCGCGAGAGCCAGGCCGAACAGCACGCCGAAGAGGATGATCTGCAGCACATTGCCGCTGACAAAGGCATCGCCGATGCTGGATGGAATGATGTTCAGCAGAAAGTCCGTAAAACCCAGATGCTGTGCGGTTGCAGCGTATCCGGCGATGGCTTTCGTATCCAGCGTAGCCGGATCGATGTTCATCCCCCGGCCGGGATGCAGCACGGTCACGGCTATCAGTCCCATCAGCAGCGAGACCGTGGAGACCACCTCGAAGTAAAACAGCGCTTTGACACCTACGCGTCCAACTTCCTTCAGGTCGCCCATGCGCGCGATGCCAATGACGACGCTGGCAAAGATGATGGGCGCAAGCGTCATGCGGATCAGACGGATAAATCCATCACCCAGCGGCTTGAGCGCGACTGCCTGGTGAGGGAAGAACACACCCATGAGGATGCCGAGCACGATGGCCACCAAAACCTGTAGCCACAACGGCCCCAGCAGGGGGCGGCGCGAGGCCGAAGATGTTACGCTGACATCTTTCTCAGGCATAGTGGGTCTACTCCGCAAGCGCCCGCATGACGCGGATCAGATCTGCTTTTCCCTCAAAGCCGATGCCGGGCAGATCGGGCATGGTAATGTATCCGCTCTCGACGCGAACGCCGTCGGGAAATCCGCCATAGGGTTGGAAGAGGTCGGGATAGCTTTCGTTCCCGCCCAGTCCGAGGCCGGCTGCAATGTTCAACGACATCTGGTGCCCGCCGTGCGGAATGCAGCGGCGCGGCGACCAGCCGGCGATCTTCAACACCTGCAGAGTTCTCAGATACTCGCACAGGCCATAGGACAGCGCGCAGTCGAACTGTAGCCAATCGCGGTCCGCGCGCATACCGCCATAGCGCAGCAGATTGCGCGCGTCCTGATGGCTGAAGAGATTTTCTCCGGTGGCCATGGGGCCGGGGTAGAACTCCGCCAGGGCCGCCTGCAGCGCGTAATCCAGCGGGTCGCCAGCCTCCTCGTACCAAAAGAGAGGATATTCGCGCAGCATCCTGGCGTAAGCAATCGCGGTCTCCAGATTGAATCGGCCGTTGGCATCGACGGCAAGCTGCGCCTGGCTGCCAATCTCGGTGAGTACGGCTTCGATTCGTTGGCGGTCTTCGTCGATAGGGGCGCCGCCGATCTTCATCTTCACCACTGTGTAACCGCGATCGAGATAGCTGCGCATCTCCGCGCGCAAGGCAGCGAGGTCCTTGCCGGGATAGTAGTAGCCTCCTGCGGCATAGACGAAGACGCGTGGATCGGCCTGCACGCCGTGACGCACCGCAAGCAGCCGGAAGAGCGGCAAGCCCGCGATCTTGGCTACAGCGTCCCACACCGCCATGTCGATGGTGCCGACTGCAACGCTGCGCTCGCCATGCCCGCCGGGCTTCTCGTTGTGCATCAGCACAGCCCAGACGCGGTCGGGGTCCAGATTGTCGCCGGCGTCGTTGAGCAGGCTAGGCGACGGGGCCTCCAGCAGGCGGCGCGCAAACCGCTCGCGGATCAGTCCTCCCTGGCCATAGCGTCCATTGGAGTTGAATCCATAGCCGATGACGGGCCTGCCATCGCGCACCACATCCGTGACGACGGCGACCAGCGAACAGGTCATCCGGGAAAAATCGATGTATGCGTTGGCAATCGGGCTTGAGATCGGCGCGGTAATTTCACGCAGGTCGACGATACGCATGACAACTCCTTGCATCCGTGCGGTTGAACCAGTATGCAATTTGAAGAGGGTTTATGCCACTGTCAGCATTCGCCTGCAATCTACTGTGGGACCGGGGCAGGCGTCACTCAGCGTGTTGCTCAGACCTTCCTTCTGAATCTCCAGCGTAGCGTGTGGAGCGGCGTTGTCGCCGGAGCGAGTGATGTGGAAGACGTAGATGGTTTCGTAATCGTCGTTGGTCCATTCAGGCACCTGTGCTGCCCCCGTACCGAAGGACTGCAGCATCTGGGCAGCGAAGTCACGCAGCTTCTCGTGTTCCCAGACTGCGAAGATCAGCGAGTGCGCATAGGCCGGTTGCAGCAAGGTCTGCTGGAGATCGGCGATCTGTTGGAATCCGATCTGCGTGTTCACCGGCATGCCAAGACGGATTGCGGTAGGCTCGATGGTCGCCAGCGGCCTTACATAGGAGTAGGTCGGCTGCTTGTTCCCGTCGTTCACCTGCATGCTGGGATTCGGCGCATAGATGAAGTCCGGCTTGCCATATCGTCCAAGGAGCACTGAGGGCAGAGCGAGCGCACGGTTCAGCCCCTTGCAGGTCAACTGGCCAAGTCCTCCTGGCGGTTTCTCCCCATGGCGCAGCATCACGATGGTCTCTCCCTTGACTTGCGGAGCTTGCGCATCGGAGGCCGAGAGATTTCCCAACAGACAGGCCAGAACGATGCTCATCCCAAACATGCATTGAAGAACCGGTCTAGGTTTCAACGTGGTACTCCTCGCAGCGATATGCGCGCAGGACTATGCAGTCCTGTGATCTGAACATATGGCTATGTTAACAGGCTGGGCGGTAGACCCTAAGATTTATGGAGTGATGGAATCTGGCGCGGCTCGGCTCATCAGGATGCGCACATCGGTGGACTTGTTTATGGAGAAGGCGGGCGGCGAGCTGGGCGCGGTGATGGCGAAGAAGTCCGCGCGATGTACCTCGTCGAGATAGATGGCGGGGCGTGCGTCGGGCGCGACAGGCGCAACCTCAACGTGGCTCATCTCCAGGCGATTGACGTGGCGGAAGTAGAAGCCGTAGGTGGGGAGTGGGCCCAGCATGGACGGTTCGGGGTAGGAGTTTTCGTGCTCGCCGACCTCGATCTTGGCTTGATCGGGTGTACCTCCGCCGGCGCACTCGACGAAGACATCGGATATTTTGAGGTCTTCCACGGGGAAGCCGGGAATGCCGGTGATGTTGGAGCCGAACCTGGACACCGTATTGTGGCAAGCGATGTTGGAGATAAGTACGCGCTTGAGGGTGCCGACGACGGTGCTCTGGTCTGTCCCAACTGCACCCTTGGGACCGCGCAGGCGAGCGCCAAGACGCACGAAGATGGGGCAACTGCCGATGTCGCGCATGGTGATGTTGGAGATAGCGACATCTTCTAGATGGGCACCGTCGACGGTCTCAAGCGCGAGGCCCTGGCAGCCCTCGAAGACGCAGTTGGAGACTGCGAGGTTGACGAATCCGCCGTTGGACTCCGTGCCCAGCTTGATGCGTCCAGTACCGCTATTCGGCCTGCGCTTCCAGGTTCCGTCCAGCACACTGCCCAGCTCCCAGCAGCCGGCCACATAGCAGTTGGTGATATTGATGTTGTTGCAGGAGCGGTTGTAGCCCAACGCGAAGCTGGCCTTGGGGACGATGGCGTCGTCCCACGGGGAGTTGACGGTGCAGTTGGAGACGCGCACATTCTTGCAGCAGTCGATGTCCATGCCGTCGCGGTCAGTGTCGATCCTGAGGTTGTCGATGGTGAGGTTGTCGACGCCGGTGACCAGAATGGCGAAGTGGCCCCCCTTGAGAATGGAGAAGTCGCGGAGGACGACATTGTGGCAGTTCTTGAGGCCGATGGCCTTGTTGCCGACGCCAGGTTGCTCTGCCTGGTACATCGGATAAGTCCCGCGCGCCATGGCCACCCGACCGTTGCCCAGCACCTGAGACGCTCCCGCTCCGCCTCGTCCACCGGCTGCACCTGCTCCTGCCGCAGCGCCAGGTGCCGCTGCTGCACCTGCACCGCCTCGTCCACCGGCTGCCGCGGCTGCGCCGGGTGTGCCAGGATCGCCGGGCCGTTCCACATGGGTGCCGACTCCCGTGGCACCTCCGGTATCGGCGGGTGGCCTGCCTGGGCCTGCGCCGAAGCTAAGCCCCTTGCCCCAGATGAGTCCAGGACCGGTGATAGAGAAGTCGCTAATGCCATCGCCCCATAACAGAGAGTTGTGCCAGTGATTATGGCCGTAGTCCTGATAGGCGTCCCATGCCGTCTTGGGCTCGGCCGGGTCGTAGGTACCGCCCATGTATCCGGTGGTTTGGCCGGGCAGGGGCGAATCCGCCGCAATGATGGCGCAGCCCTGCGAGAGGTAGAGGTCAACGTGGCTCTTCAGGCGGATCGAAAAGCTAAGGTAGTTGCCCGCGGGAAAGATGACCGTGCCTCCACCGGCAGCGGCGGCGGCTTCAATGGCCTTGTTGATGGCGGGCGAATCCACCGTCTTGCCGTCGCCGGTTGCGCCGAAGGTTCGTACGTCGAAGAGCATGGGGGAGAGCGCCGGCGCAGCGGCTTTCTTGGCTGCTCCCAGCGCGGGGATGGCGGAGACGGCGGAGGCGGCAAGACCCATGCTGCTGAGTCTCAAAAGATCGCGGCGGGCGGAATCGAAGGTTTTCATGGCGGGGGTCATCCTAGCAGAGTGGGTATGTCAATTGGAATTCGTCCAATTTGGAAATTGAACACAAATGCTTCATTTTGTTGTCGAGGAACTATTGATGTGCCTATTGTGAGACGGCTCGGCTGCTCGCAAAGATTCACTCACACGGAGCTGCGGCTATCGCAACATGGCAACCACGGCATCCCGCGCCGGGACATTCATGGTGAATTGCCGTCCGGTCGTTGTGATGCGGGTATCTCCCCATACGTCGACCGCGGATTGAAAATCACCGGCGGATGCGGCCAGGGTGACGATCACTTGCTTCGCCTCCCGCGTAGGGTTTGTCACCCAGATGTGGGTCCCGCCCGCTCCCCGATGCAGCCGCGCCTGCAAAGCAGGATCGTCGATCGCAATCTGCTGGGTCAGTCCCGCGAGCTTCAGGAAGCCGGCAAACAACTCCCTGGTCGCCGCGCCATGATGCAGGTAGTATCCCGCACCGGGAAAGGAACCTATGAGCAAGGTCCGCCCCTGGCCGAAGCTGTTCTCGACGGCTGCGGTGTTGCCATTGGAGTATTGTCCCGCTGCATTGCCGCCCTGTAGATCGTAGTCCTGGCGAAAGTAGCGGCCATAGATTTTGCTTCCCTTCACTTCGAACATCAACTGTTCGGAGAGGTCGGGGTCGAATTCGACAAACTTCTCGTGCGCACCAAACAACTGGTCGAGGCCGAAGTTCGGCTGGACCGTCCCAACATGGCCGTGGTCGCCGAAGTAAGCCGGCAATCCTTCGCAGATCAGCGTCCCGCCATCCTGCACATATTTCTTCAGCCGGTCGGCGGTCTCGCGCTTCAGCATGACCGGATACGCGAGGTAGATGAGTTTGTACTCGTCGATATTATCCAACGCAACGAAATCCGCCAGAATATTCTGGTCGAAGAACGCCTGATACGCACCTTTTATCGACTGGGCGTAGTAGGCAGTCTCGCCTTGCTGTACATAGTTGAAGAGTTCAGACTCGGGAATGAAGACCAGTCCCACATCGCCCTTCACTGGTTTGGACTGCCACACGTCTGCGTGCGCGTTCGCCCACTTTGCCACCTTGCCCGCCATCTCGGCCCGTGGAGTGACGGAGCCATCCATCGCGAACGCTCCGAATGCCCCGAAGAGCGGACCATCGAGGAGAGGACGCCAGCGTGGGTATAGTATCCCTCTCGCACCGCACGCGCAGGAGATGAGGTTCCAGATGCGCACATCCTCCGCATCGGGCTGGCGACCATCTTCACGCGGCCGCCCAATCACCTGCGGTTGCATCCAAAGTGGACCAGCCTCTGCCTCCGCGTGCCAGAACGGTTTGCCGTGCGCTCCTCCACGCACCAGGTCCATCGACTGATATTGCAGCCACGGTGCATTTCCATGTCGTGACGCGACCCACGTCAGTCCCCACACGTCCATCATCGCAGCGGAGCGCCACTCGTCGTGCGCCGAGGATGGCAGTGTGTCCAGCGTTCCGGCCACACCGTGCGCGCAGATGAGATGGTGCGGATCGAGCCTGCGAAACAGATCGACGCGCCACTTGAGCATGCGAAACGCGTCGTCGATGCGAAACTGCAACCAGTCCAGGCCCTCCGCATATCCGCCCAGGCTCTCGGGCGGGTCAACCTGGTTCCACGTCTCATAGCTGTACCGGCCCCATGCTTTACCCAGCGCCTGCAGCGATCCGTAGCGCGTACGCAACCACTCGCGCAGCCTCTGTTTGGTGCCTTCGCAGTAGCAGTTCATCTTCCTGGCGGCGCCACCGGGGTAGGTGTTCTCGTTCCACAAGTCGTACCCAAGCAGCGCAGGATGGTTTCTGTAACGCACGATCAATGCAGTCAGAAATCTCTCGGCTGCAACCTGCGCATCGGGATTGTCCAGGCATAGACCTGGAAAGCCGCCGACCGCCGTACTCTCGCCAATCTCGCTGTTCTGGAGCGATTCATCGCTCGACTTATATCGCGCGGAAGCGTACTTTCGAAAGGCCCACTCCGGCGCATTGGTCGTGAACTCCGCAATGATTACCTTCAGTCCATTAGCCGCGGCGAGGTCCATCATGCGGTCATAGTCGGCCCAGTCGAACTTTCCCGGGGCCACCTCGATTGCGCCCCATAGGAACCAGTGACGAAAGGTGTTCATGCCAACGCGCGCCGCCGTCTGATGGTCTCGCGCCCAATCTTCGGCAGGAGGATTCGACTTGCGGAAGTACACTGCGCCGTAGGGGAACACGGGGGCCATTGCGATTTCCTTCGTTTGCCGCGGCTGCTGGGCGAGCAAGTGGGTGCTCCCCTCGATAGCGGGCAGACCTGCCACGGCGGATGCGCTCAGCAACGCCGCCGTCTTCATGAATTTTCTGCGCGAAACTTCCAGGTACCGCTTCATCTCAACTTCCCTTCATCAGCCAAGAAGTGCTTGCAGTCTTACGATTTGCCGTCAAAGCATGGGATGTGACCTAAGTAGTCAGCAATGGAACCTCGCATGGGGCAGTATAGAGGGTGCGCAATGCAGGGCGATACAGCCATTCCTTCCAGCGTGTATTCTGTGGCTCGTCGGCAATGCCCCTCCTGCAATTGCGGCGAGGTAGACGGAGGACAACATGATGGCAAAGCAGAGGCTTTTATGCCGGGCGGCCGTTTCACTGCTGCTGTGCGGATGGAGCGGATGGATCGTTGGGCAATCTCCGCCTGTAGCAAGCAAATCTGTCTTCAACATCCTGGATTACGGTGCCCGTCGGGATGGCTCAGGCAGCTCCACCGAGGCGTTTCGCCGGGCCATTGCAGCAGCCCAGAAGGCAGGCGGAGGGACCGTCTATGTGCCTGCCGGGAAGTACACAACCGGACCAATCCAGATGGTGAGCAATCTGACGCTGTACTTCGACGCGGGATCGATTGTACACTTTCCGGCGACCATCCTTCCTCTTACTCCGGGGCGGCAGCAAGGAGTCGAGACACCCACGCCTATCCCCCTGATCGGTGGGCATGATCTGGAGAATGTGGCTGTTATTGGACGTGGAATATTGACGACCAATAACCTCGACTGGATGAGGTTGCACTCGCGCGCGCTGCGTTCGGTCAATGATGCAGGCAGCGCCAACGGAGCGAACTGGGAGCGTTTGCTGACTGACCTGGAGGCACAGAAGCCAATCTCCCAGGATGAGTACCAGGCGGCGGCTTCGGAGTTGCGGCCTTCGTTCGTGCGCTTCATGAACAGCAAGAACATCCGTATCGACGGACTGCGCTTCATCGGATCGTCGATGTGGACGGTGCATCTGCTATACAGCGAAAATGCGGTGGTGCAGAACCTGGTAATCGAGGCCTATCCCGGGGTTCACGCCGACGGCATCGTGATCGATTCCAGCCGCTTCGTCAGACTGGAAAACAATTACATCGACGCCGGCGATGACGGGCTGGTGATTAAATCCGGCAAGGACCGCGACGGTCTGCGGGTGAACCGCCCAACCGAGAATGTGTCGATCACCAACTGCACGGTGCATCATGCGCAGTCGGCGCTGGCGATCGGCAGCGAGACCTCGGGCGGCGTACGCAATATTGTGGCCAGCAACATTACGGCAATCGATACGGTAAACGGAATTCACATGAAGAGCCGTCGTGGCCGGGGCGGCGTGGTGGAGAACATACGATTCGACAACTGGACAATGGAGAACGTCGGCTCGGCAATTACCATCTCCGATGCGGGCTACCAGATGGAGGGCGAGGCGCCCGATCCCGGCACTGGAGCTGTGTCGCCGCGAACGCCAATCTACCGTGATATCGCGGTCAGCCATATCACGATCCGTGGGGCGGGGGGGCTGATCGACGTCAGCGGACTCGAGGAGATGCCGCTGACCGGCGTGCGCATCAGCGATGTAGTCGGTACTGGACGCCGAGGCTTGACTGGCTCCTACACGAACGACCTGGAACTGCACAATGTGCAACTCAACGTAGAGTCGGGGCCTGCATTCCGCATGACACACTCCACAAATCTTGAGTTGGACGACGTGAGCACACGCACGCCGATTCAGGGTACGCCGGTGGTCCGGCTGGAACAGACGCCGGGAGCCGTGGTCCGCAACAGCCGCGCTTATCCGGGGACGAGTGTCTTTCTGTCAACACCGGAGGGAGAGCTCAACAACATCGTGTTTCAGTCGAACGTGATGGCCAATGCCGCAACGTCAACTACCGCGGGAACTCTCTCCAGCCGAGCCGCCATACCGCTCAGAACAAGGGATGCTTGTCTGGTGCAGTTCGATATCGACCTCAAACATCCGACGGAGGTTGGCGACGAAGCGAAGACGTGCCTGGATATCATTGCTTCGGACCTCAAGCGCAGTCCCAGCACAACGCTGGCACTGATTGGCAATGACGGAATGCGCAAATTGGGGGCAGAGTCCACTGCAATCAGCGCGGAGGACGCTACGCAGCGAGCGCGCAACAGCCGAGACTACCTGGTCAAACAGAAGGGCATCGACCCTGCAAGGATCCATCTGTATGTTGGCGAGCCGAAGATCGCCGGCCCTGAGGACATCGACCGGGAGGAAGCGCAGATGGTTGCGGGAACCGTATTCGAGGGAAACGTCGAGGCAATACTAGTTCCACAGGGCGGGGAGATGAAGGTCCAGGGCCTGACTGCGATCAAGTAAACCAGAGCCGAACGGATAGGGACAACGCGGCGGCTCCAGACAAGGACCAACACGATGACGAGTAAACGCAATTTGAAATTATTGGCTGCGGTCCTGGCGACCGCAGGTATGTTGTGCGCGCAGGAGACTCGTACGACGGTCCCGAATCCCTCACCCAACCCAAAGGATGACAGCAAGCCGAACAGCAGCGCGGTCCCCGACGCTTATGCGTTGACAGGACACTTCGACAGGATCGTCATAATCCGGCTGAAGTACAAGGCAAACCTGCTGGATGGCATGAACAAGATCATTAAGGAGCAGCACATCCGGAATGGCGTGATCCTGTCCGCGGTCGGATCGTTGCGCGGATATGAGATCCACACCGTATCGAATCGCGACATGCCCAGCCAGAACACCTTCGTGAAGAACCTGACGCAGCCGGCGGACCTGGTGAGCATGAACGGATATGTCATCAACGGCCGCATCCACGCGCATATGACGATCGCAACGCCGGACAGGGTGATTGCCGGTCACGTGGAGGAAGGAAACGAGGTGTTCACCTTCGCGGTCGTCACCATCGGCGTTATGAACGGAACGAACCTGGATAAGATCGACGACAAGACGTACCGCTAAGGAGCTGTATCCACGCCTTGCCACCCATCCAGCAGGAGGACCGATGACAGGAAATGCAATTCTGGTTGCCGCATCCAACAAGGAAGGGATGTCTACTCCTGAGCCGGGGCTTCGCCGCCAGGTGATGTCCTATAGCGCATCCATGATGCTAGTACGGCACACGATGATTGAGGGCTGGGTGGGCGCACGGCACAGCCACCCTCACGAACAGTTGGTATACATCGTACGCGGACGCATCCGTTTTGAGCACCCAGGCGGCCTCATCGATGCTGGGGGCCGGTGATAGCTTTCTGGTGCCCGGCAATGTTGAGCACCAAGCCTGCGCGCTGGAAGACTCCGAAGTACTCGATATCTTTACGCCCATGCGCGAGGATTACGCGACGTGACGAAGGACCGGGTCAAAGCATATGGACACCCGTCCGCCGACATTACTGGAACTTCGCTGGATGCTACCGCCGAACGCGTCACCGCAGTGCGGTGAATCTATCGCAAATACCACCCCGTAAATAACTGTAAAATAAATAGTTGTAGATACAACGCTGGCTTGGTTGGGATTGCCGGTAGAGATCTCCATCGCGCAGCGAGACAGCGCACATATTAGGAAACAATCCACTCGCTCCTCGATGCCCCGTGCAAAATGTTCATTAAATTATTGACATGGGATGGCTTAAGCAGAATAATTCTCCACGATTCCAAAAACTTAGCACTCCCGTAACCAAGGGAGATCTCTGGTTCATCCTTACGAGGCGTTATGAATCATCGGGCCCTGGTATCTGCTGTTACGTCTACGAAATTAGCCTTCACTGTATTCACCCTCCTCACGCTGTTGGTTCTCCTCACAGTACCCATCACATTGAAAGCGCAGACGGCCGGTGAAGGTGCCATCACGGGCAGCGTAACGGACAGCACGGGGGCGGTAATCCCCGGCGCGACCGTCACGGCCACCAACGCAGCGACCAATGTGGCTACGACGCGCACATCCTCGTCCGGGGGCGTATACGTTATTTCTCCGCTACAGCCGGGAAACTATACAGTCCAGGTGACGGCCAAGGGATTCAAGACATTGACCCAGAAAAACCTGGATGTCGTGGCGCTCAATCAATTGGGCTTTAACGCCATTATGACCCTCGGTGAAGCCAGTGAGTCGATTGTCGTAACCACTGCCCCCCCGGTGTTGAATACGACCGATGCGACGATCAGCCTGGTGATGGAGAACGAGACCTATGCCCAGCTTCCTGTCATGGTCTCAGCTTCTCTAGGCCGCGATCCCACGGCTTTTGCGGCCCTTACTCCGGGCACTGAGACCGGAGCGACTCGGCTTCCCTATGTTGGTGGCACGGGAAATTACCTGGGCCAACTCTATCTCGACGGCATGCCCGCCGAGACGGTCAGCCAGCAGGGCGATAACCGGCTGGTTTCACAATCCATGAGTGTCGACGCGGTCGACCAGTTCCAGGTGGTCACCAGCACGCCTCCGGCGGAGTACATGGGGGCAGGATCTGAGAACTTCACCATGAAATCGGGTGGCTTGCAGCCGCACGGGCAGGTGTCGGACTATGGACGCAATACCATCCTGGATGCCTGGTCCTTCACCGCCAAAGCTGCCACTATCAAGAATTCCCTGGGGGTAACAGTCCCGGCCCCCAAGCCAATCGAACACAGAAATGAATTCTCAGTCTCATTTGGCTGGAAAGTCCCTCACACCGGCAACAAGCTGTTTTTCTTTGTTGCCTATGACAAGTACCACGCGCGTGCCGGCGTCAATCCCTCTCTCTACACCATTCCAACAACATTGATGCTAAAAGGGGACTTTACCGAACTGAGCAAGAACGCAGTGGGCGGAACCGGTTATACCGGAGTTGCAGGCGATCCTTCGGCAGGAGGAGTCAACCCAGCCTTCCTCTACGATCCGACGTCCACCAGTTGCGTCGGCAGCGTCTGCACCCGGACGCCATTCCAGGGACTGAAGAACGGATTGCCGACCTTCAACGTCATTCCATCCAGTTATATCTCTCCGTTTGCCATAGCCAATCAGCAGTTCATGCCGGCGCCGACCAATCCAGCGGTTACGGTAAACAACTATCTGGGAGGTTTCCCGTCCGGATACGACAACCACCTTCTCGACTATCGCGTGGACTATGATCTGAGCGCAAAACAGCGTATATCCACCGTCGGGGCCTTCGGAACCTATGGCTACTTGAACAACTACGGGAGTCCACTTCTCCCTCCGCCGTATGTTGGCGGAGACCTGGCCACCATCTTCCCCAAGAACTTCCAGGCAGAGGATACCTACACCATCAATGAACATATGACGAACCAGTTCAAGTATGGATACACCCGCTACTTCCAGGACATCGTGGATGCTACGCAGGGCGTTAGCGCATGGCAGGAATCAAGCTTCAATGTAACCAATCTGCCGGCCGGACAGGCTGGCCAGGAGTTCTTCGGCGCGTCCTTTGGTACAACGGCGGCCTTCGGCACAGCCCTGACAACCTGGAGGGGTTCCTCCGGCTCAGTCTCCACCCAGCTCACGACACCGAATAACTTTGCCATGGTCGACAACTTTCAGTGGCTGAAGGGCAAGCACGCATTTACCTTTGGCATCACTTATCAGTGGCAGGAGATCAACAACGCCAACCCGGCCACCTTTACCGGAGGCCTCGATCTGGCCTATAACGCATACGATACGGCCAACTTTGCGGCGAATTCGAATGCACTCACTCAGGGGACGGCAACCGCCCCGTCGGGCTTCTCCTATGCCAGCTTCCTGCTGGGTGCAGTAGGCGGCACGCCAACCCTCAATCTGCAGTATGTCTCCGAGGAGGGTGGACGGTATCGTCCGGTCTCCCCGTATGCAATGGACAGTTGGAAGATTACGGATAAATTGACGGCGGACATTGGTCTTCGCTGGGACTATCTGCCTCCCTATCGCGAAGTCAAAGACCACTGGACCTTCCTCAACCCAAACCTCACCAATGCAGCCACAGGAACGCCGGGAGAGCTGGAGTTTGCTGGAAACTACGGTGGACCGGGCGTGAGCTGCAACTGTAGAACGCTTGTCAACACCTACTGGAAGAACTGGGGTCCACGCATCGGGCTTGCGTACTCGATCGACAACAAGACGGTTGTTCGGGCCGGCTTTGGACTCGTCTACTCCCAGGCCGGTGGCGTCGGTGGACGCGGTGGATCGTACAACGGCACCGGGCAGACCGGCTTCAACACCACGGCCACCGGGCCGGCTGAGGTCACCACCGGAGCAGCTGCAGGGCCATCGTTCTACCTGAACAACGGCACCACCTTCACCGGATTGGGCATTGCCAACACATCACTTTTCGGGTCCAGCTATGCCTATCCGACTGCCCCGGCGCCCAGTTCCGCAGCCCAGATTTTGAATACCGGCTTCTACCTGAACAGCTCCAACAAGCTGGTGACCGCGAGTACTGTGGGCTATGCAGATCCATACATCTCCGGACGCGCCCCGGTGATGAACGTATACAACTTCGGCATTGAACGGGCAATTACCAAAGACATGACACTGGCCGTCAACTATATTGGCGACGAGAGCCACTTCATCATCAACTCCACTTCCTCCGGCTCGAATCCGCGCGGATACTGGGCGAACCAGTTGAATCCCATCTACCTTGCGGCCCTTGGCGGCGTTACCGATACTCTCAATGACACCGGTTCCGCCACATCATCGGGCACAAAGCCGATACTGATTTCGCCGGCGACCGCGGCAAACGTTGTTAAAGCGCAGACAGTAATGCCCAGCATTAGCATTCCTGCATTCTTCCAGGCTGCGGCGGCCGTCAGCACCACAGCGACGATTGCGCAGGGCTTGGTCGCGTTTCCACAGTACAGTGGAGTCTCCGATACCTGGGGCGAGAATGTGGGCAACTTCAGCTACAACTCGCTACAGATCACATTGCTGCAGCGTGAGGCTCATGGCCTGAGCTTCAACATCAACTACACCTACTCCAAGAACCTAGGGGACGATGGCACCTTCCGCAGCGGCTATAACATTCCAGCGGGGGCACTCTCCAATGGCGCCGGCGCTGCCAGCACACAGACCTGGCACCAGGACCGTATCGACCGCTCCCTCACAACCATCGACAATCCACAGATATTGCATGCCTATGGGGTCTGGAAGCTTCCGCTCGGAAAGGGATACATTGGCAACAATTCGTTTGTGGTTCGTCAACTGGCCAGTGGATGGCAACTGTCGGGCATCTATACCTATACCTCTGGAACGCCGGTTGTCGTCACCTGGAGCGGTACCAGTTCAAGCACCTATCCGGGTCAGGGTGCGGCCATGCCGGACCTCAATATTGCGTCGCCGGACTTCACCAAAATGAATGCACGCATCAATGGGAGCTATGGAACTGCTCCGGGAGGAACCACTGCCGCGAATCTGGGTACAGTTCAGTACTTCGATAATGGTGCATTTACCACTCCAGCAAACGTTTCCACCGTCAGTACGGCGCAGTATCTGATTGGCAATGCGCCTCGCACAAGACCGCTGAACCTATGGAATCCCGGCACCCAGAATATCGATGCCTCGTTGCGCCGCAGCTTCCCGCTGCCAAAGGACTTCGGTACCTTCGTCTTCGAAGCGGATTGCACCAATGTGTGGAACAAGGTGACCATGGGCGGCCCAAGTGCAGTCTGGACACCGACTTCGACCACATTCGGCACCATCACCGGCATTCCTTCCAGTTCCTCTCCTCGCGACTGGCAGTTCGCCCTGCACTTCAACTTCTAACCGGAATCGACTGCTGTGCCGGCCGCCACATTCGCAATAATGTGGCGGCTTTTTCTTGAGCCGATGGAGATCGGACTATAGCGGGACCAGAGAAGATCAACCCTGAGGCAAATCCCTCGAGTGGCTTGTTCCTCAACCGGCCCCACGCTCGAAGGAGCAATCGTCCAGATAGCAAGGTCCCAAGCAGCAACTGCAATTCAGGTAGAGCATTTCTCGAATTCACGTGGGTTGGGAAGAAGTGCGCGAGGTGGCTTTTCTTTAGAAAAAGCCACTCTGCTACGGTGACTTCTCTCTACACCATTTAAGAAATGCTCTATCGCCCCGGGAGGCTCCAAATATCGAGCACCCCAGTGGTGGCGTGCATATTGGCGTTGCCCTCCGGAAGGGCAATCTTGCCGTCCACCACGATGGGGCTATTCCAGTGTCCGCCGCCGCATTCCAGGTCGGCGAGTTGAGTCCCCTTTATCGGATCGTAGATACGCAGTCCACCCGCGGCATCGTAGACGTATAGCAGGCCGCCCGCCACCACAGGGCTGGTACCGCCGTTGCTGTTCTTCCACATCGCGGACAGCTTCCCGTCTTTGAGTGTCCAGGCGGCGGTAGCTCCGAAGTCGGCGGCGAACAACCATGGTTCCGCGCCATGATGCCACACAGCGGGTTCGGTAGGAAACTGGCGGGCAGCCGAGGGAGTGGGTACTGCCTGCAATTCACCGCCCATGTGAGAAGCGGTGCCGGCCATCGCCTTAATACTGATTAGCCAGATCACTCCATCCTTGCCTCCCTGTGCAAGGATGTCGCCGCCCAGCATCGCCGGCGAAGCTGAGCCGACATCGAGATCGCGTCGATTGAGCTCGGCATTGTTTGCTGGAGTGTAATTGCCGATCATCTGGGTGGCATCCGGGTTTAGCTCGATGACCGCATCTCCCCAACTCGTTTTGCCGTCATAGGGACCGTTGCCAGTGGCCACAAATATGTTCCCGGAGACAGCATCGATTACTGCCCCGGCACGCCCCCAGATCGCGGAATCGCTCTCTGGACATGTGTTGGGCATATATAAGACGGTGCGGTCGTTGCAGAGCGAGTTCCACACATGCAGCAACCGTCCGCTCTGTGCATCGAGAGTCGCGACGTGGCCCTGGTAAGGAGGACGGTCCCCCACATAGCCGCCCGTGACTGCAATAATGCGCCCATGAAGCTCCTTAAGTGCCCCGGCTATCTTCTCTTTTGCCGGCATCAGTGTGATCGCGGTGGTCCAAAGCGCGTGACCGTCGGCAATGGCGAGCTTCTGGACGGTGCCATCGGGCGCGGCGGCGTAGATATACTCGCGGTCGGGATCGGCTACCGGGGTGCTATTGGTGATCTGGGCCGAACCGCGCCAGGAATCATACTTGGGCGGCGTATATTCCCAAAGAATGGTGCCCAGCGCGGCATCCACAGCAATCGTCTTTCCGTACGTGGTGGTCACGAAAAAGACATCATGCTTCGAACCCTTCACAGTGACGCCGCGAAGGTAGATGGGGGAGGCATCCACCGTTCCGTCGAGGTTGACTTGACGCCGGACCAACTTGTCGACGTTAGCCGCACTGATGCCAGTCGCATAGGTAGGCGCGCTGGAACTTGCCAGGTCCCAGCCGAACTGGGGCCAATCACCCGTCTCGCGCTGGGCCATGGCACCCAGGGTTCCGATCGCACCCAGGATAAATAACGGTAGATAATGCCGGCAGATGTTCATACTGCCGTATGTATGTTTAGTCATCTGCCGACCTCAGTATGAAATGTGCCTCGATATCCGATGCGATTTACCATAGCAAGGCGCGGCCTGTTTTTAGGTGAAATGCGAAAAATGGACTTTAGAGTAACCAATCAGAGCAATGACCCTTTCTCGGGCGGCATTCCGGCAGCGCATGATCTCTTTGCGCCGCAAACCCATAGAATACGCACGGCAATGCGCGGATTCTGAGGCTTAGGCTTAACATCATATAAAATTTATGACTTACTGGCTGGGGGAGGGATTCGGATTGCCGATCCCTATTGATTCTAAATAACTTATTGATTCTAAAGGACAAGCAAAACTCTACAAACTCTGAATTGGAGGACTCGTTGCACGTGTGTTGCACATGCGGAGAGTGATGGGCTCGAACCCCCAATACCCTTCAGGTGTGCCGGTTTTCAATATCTCAATCTGGATGTAATATCATGTAATATCAATGACTTACAGTCGTATCCGATGATATAAAAGCATGCAATGTGACCTCAATAGTCAGTTATTGGACACCTTATTGGACAGTAGATAGTGGTGCATAATGAATGCGCTTGAAGTCGCGACAGGCGAGCTAGCCACCACACTGTCTAGCATGGTTGCGATTCACCGTCGTTCGTCACACAATCTAAAGCCCCAAGAGTGCCAGAGAAGCCAAGCCTCAGGACAAATCTGCCGTCGCTGAACGATTCCTTGTGTTGCGAAGCAGTGTGGGGTTGTCGCAATCCCAATTGGGGAAAACTCGTTGGGATTTGCCGTCAGTCAATTTCCGAGATCGAAAACGCCTGCGTGATGCTCCACGATTCGACTTGGGACCGATTTTGCGAATAGGAAGGCAGAGGCCAGGAGTCCGCAATTGGGCATTTGTCCAAAATTTACTGGCCGGATTGCCTACTTCAAGATGAGTCGACAGAGAAAGGCGATACATTTTGCGCCGTGGGTCTACTTTCCTCCGTCGCGCACCACTACGATCTTCGTACCCCAGGGTTGCAACTCCAGCGGCAGTGTGGTCTTGCCGCTGGCAAAGGTGGCTCCAGCCCAGGGCTCAACCTTGCCACTCGCGGTGTCCCACTGCTGCGCCTGCTTCGACGTGCCGTGGTTGACCACAGTCGTCTTCAGCGACAACGGTTGTTCCCCTTCGTTGAAGAAGAAATACACATCGGCATCCTTTAGCCGCCGGTGGTTGTACTTGAGCCAGGTCGTGGCCTGGTCGAGCGCCACATCCGGCGCGGGCAGCTCTGCCAAAACTTTCGCTGTGATCTCCGTCCCCGGCTCCAGCGTCGCCCAACTGATATCGGCTGGCCCCGTGGCCGTCTTAAAGTTTTTGTCCATCACCAGACTGGGCGCGCGACCCAGAAAGATCACCTTGCCGCCGGCCTTGGCGAAGGCGTGCAGATTGTCAAGGGCAGCCTTCGACATCGCATCCACCGGCGGGACCAAAATGGCACGATACGCCTGCCCGCTCAGGTTGACCAGTTCGCGGCCTTGCAATTTGAACGTCTTCGACAGCGAGTATTCGTCCACAAAGTCGAGGTCCCGCTGGTGCTCCAGCAGTTGGTGGACGATAGCGAGGAAGGACGTGTTCGCCGCTGAGTCATTGAACCAGAAGCTGGTGGAGGGAATGTAAACCCCGATCTGCGCAGCGGGTCGGCCTTCGCCCAGCAGATAGCCCGCGCGATTGACGTGCGCGGAGAGCGCGGGAAAGCCGGGATCGGCATAAAAGCCGCGGCCCGGACCCGTTCCGCCCATGCCCATATATTCGATACGGTTGATGCCGAGCACCAGAAGGTGGTTGAGAATCCAGCCGGCCTCCTTGAAGTCCGGCTGCGGATTGTAGGCCGCAAAGGCCTCCGTCATCGATCGCGGATGTCCGTCCACATGGGCCGCCGATGACGCCAATTTAGGATAATCGGCGACCACATCGTGCCAGATCTGGTGCCAGATCGTGTCGACGCCGGGCACCTGGATGCCTCGCATGCACTTGAAGAAATCGCCGTCGGCGGTAGCCAGTTGCGGCAGGACCTCCTCGTGTTCGATGTGGGTCTGCATCTCAACGCCGTTGGCCGCGGCCCATTTGCCTTCCGCGCCGAAAAAGTTCTCGCCGAAGAGATCGGACCACACGTCGTAGTAGTCTGCGAACACTCGGTGGCCCTCATCCAGATTGATGTTGGCCGGCTCAGGGCCGCCGGTTGCAGGCACGGCGGGAATGGTAGCCAGCCCAGCACCGCCGGCGGCAGGCCCCGCGCCTGCCGGGGGACGAGGACCGCGCCCAATGTTGATCGAAGAAATTGTCCCCAGGTAGGGCCGCAAATCATAACCCTTGCGCTTCTGAAACTCGGCCAGCAGAACCGGCGACCACGGGTTGAAGCCGAAGGCCGGCTCGTCGCCCCGGAAGCCCAGCACGGTCTTCCCCATCTCGTCGCCGACCGCCTGCTTGTAGGCATCGAATTGCCACTGAATAAAAAGTTTGTCTGCTTCCGGATTCAGGTAGTCCATCAGGGAGTGGGTGCCGTCCTTCGCACCCGTCTTGTTGTTGGCCGAGCGCGTAGGGCCGGAGCGGAACTGCGAACGCGCCAGAACAATCTCCCAGTTGCCCGCGGGCACGGTCCAGTTCACACTGCCCGACGAACTGTCCAGCACCTGTGTGGCGCCGGAGTCGCGGTTGACCGCCAGCACGCTGATGGTCCGGGGATCGAGCGTGTAGGAATATTGCTGGCCGGCCGTGACCGCGATGTGCTGCGGCGCGGCCAAGGCCTGCATCCGCAGGTCCGGGCGCTCCTCGGAGAATTTGCCGCCGGCAAACCCGGAGGGATATCCGCCGTCGTCGTCGAACCACAGATACATGCCGCGCGTTTTGGCCTGCCCAACCAAATCCTTCACCGCCTTGAAATAGCCCGGCGAAAGGTAAGGCGTGTTGCCGACCTTAGGCTCGATGTAAGCGCCCATCACTCCCAGGGATTTGGCATGGTCGAGGATGGCTCCCATGTTCTCTGGAGTCAACTTGTCACTAAAGCCCCAGTCGAACTGCGAACTGTACTCCGCCGGCGGCGAGGCGAACTTTGCGGCGGCCTCCGCCGCGGTCGGATCGGAGATTGCTTGCCAGGGACGCACCTGCGCCGCTACGGGGCCCGCCAACAGCACCGATACGAGGATGTATTTAATAGCTTTCATGGGGAGCCTTATCCGGGGTTTAGATTTTGCACTTCTGTGTCACGAAACTATACACCCACAGCAAAACCAATTGCCAGGGACGCCTATACAAGCAGGAGCGGTGGCCGCCTCGACAACCGTTTACCACTAAAAATGCCGATTCCAGTTCTCGATTTGAGCCACGAAGCGATTCATCAGGTCGATGGCCTCGATCCGGTCGGATGGTCCATGGTAGTTGTGAAGTGAGGACGGCCGGAACTTGGGTTAGGCTGCTGGGCCAGCAATTAAGAATGTTCATCGATCCAACACTCTCGGAGTGAAAATCTTTAATTATTTTCGTCGTCTTATCGCTAAAACGAGCTCGAACTTGCACTGCATAGTAGCAGTCGTTTTTAGTTGACCTCTCGCACCAAGCATCAAGTTGCCGGCACGCATTATCTCAAGCGACCCGAATTCGGCGGCTTGGCTCCGAGTAAGCGTTTTTGGACACCTATATTGGATAGTAGAATCTCATCCAAACTAGTCGAAATCTGTGATGTTAATGAGCTATATATAAGAAAATAAATGACTTTATGGCGGAGGGAGAGGGATTCGGATTGCCGATACCTATTGATTCTAAACAACTTATTGATTTTAATGGACGCACAAAACTCTAAACACTCTGAATTGGAGGATTCATTGCACGTGTATTGCACGTGGCGGAGATGCACTGGCCGACCTTTTCTGTACTAATTTAGATGAGAGAAACTGACAAAATTAAAGTGGGCATTCCAGTTCCAATAAGGGCGTTTCAGAGGACTAATCCGGCAGGGCCCTCCATTGATGGGCTGAAAACCTGGTGGATGAGCCCATTGGTCTGCCGTCACCAGCTGACAATCGTAGTATGCGATCGATTGGTTCCCTGTCTTCCGGTAACTTCTTCTGCAACCAACCGTCCCAGGCGATCATCTGATAATGATTTCGTAGTCGGATACTGGTGCGTACGGAGATATAACGGTCGCGGCGTCTCAATTTTTAACCGACTCTCTTGACAGTAAAGCGTTCTTCACAATACAGTTCCATCAGAGTTCTCATGGCCCAGGGACGCGCCGATCCAAAGGCTTTAGCCGGACTGGACATCAGTTCAACCGACGACGGTTATATTGTTTACCAGCCGGAGTTGGATCGCGTTCATTATCTGAACCACAGCGCGGTTCTCATTCTTGAGCTGTGTACGGGCAGGAACTCGATGGGCGAGATCGCCACGCTTGTTCAGGAGGCGTACGCACTGCCAGATCCTCCCTTGACCAAGGTCGAGGAGACGGTAGCGAATCTGCTGGAACTTGGGCTCCTGGAAGCAAATCGGGCATGAAGTTGGGCTCCTGAATTAAATCAGCTAGGAGGATTTATGTCTAAGGATGGACTCAGCAATCGTGTCTTAAATCATGTGGATCCAAGCCGGCGCGAGTTTGTAAAGCGCGTGCTGGCCAGCGCGGCATTCGCTGCCCCGGTGGTGGCAGCGTTCTCGATCGAAAGTTTGAATGTCAATGCTGCCTACGGACAGAGACCTCGTGCAACTCCTCTGCCTCCTCAGCCCGTAACGGTTCGGGCGCCTGTTTTTGCCTAGCCAATCCCGGCTACGTCGGGCCAGGTGTCTTTCAGGCCTACGTCGAGGACACCAGCGGCAGTACTCGCGTGAACGGTGAAATGGCTTTCGTAATTCGCGGAGATGGGGACTTTGACAGGGATGACCGCAACGGCACGACCGCCAACATTACACTGAGCATGATCAAGAACGCTGTCGTCACTTCGGGCTACCTCACCATCAATGGCCAGGAAGTGGCGAATATACAACTTCAGACGGGCCACGGATATGGCCAGCAGAACGTCACCGGAAAAATCACCACGGCTGATCTACTTGGACTGTGCGATTTTGGCGCTCTTCTGCAGGCGATGGCGTCACAACAGGTGGTGGTCATGCTCGGGGGCACATATTCGGGAACGTCCTTCAGCGTACAAGGGGCGGTCCAGGCGGCGTCTGCCAGCCCGATCATCGAACTCAAAGCGTAGCCTGCTATGAGCGGCTGTACGCCTGAATCCCGGCGCTGCGAATACTGGACGCAGAGCGAGGAGTATTTGCGCCCTGCGTGCTGCACGCAGCACCTCAAGGACCTTCTCTTCTTTACCCACGGGTTGCTGGAGCAGCATGGCATTCCGCATTGGTTGGATTACGGCTCGTTGCTGGGCGCGGCGCGCACGGGTGAGCTAATCCCCTGGGACGGGGATGTGGACTTTGGAGTTCTGTGCAGCGATCTGGAACGCGTGCGCAAGCTGGCAGACGAAGTAGCCAGCGCAGGCCACATATTGAATGTGGATGATCCGCTGGTCTGGCGCGTCGAGTTGAGCAGCACCAATCTCCTGCACGTCGATCTGTTTCCCTGGCGGGAGGAGGGAGACGGCAATCTTAAGATCGAGTTGGCCGGGCTACCCGGATGAATGCTGGGCATTTCCCCGGCGCTTTCTGGACGATATGCAGCCGGTAAAGTTGTATGGACATCCCTTCCCTGCGCCTGCTCCCCTCGACGAATTCCTCGCGCGCTATCGCTACGGACCCGATTACCGCGTTCCCCGCAGGGTCGAAAAACTCGCCGAAAGAACGCAGATTATCCCATCGGTAAAGAGGTATCTGGGACGCCGCGTGTTTCACGACCGGCTACGTCGCAACCTTAGTTTGCTACAGGAAACACTCGACATGACACCGTTTCGCGGCTGCTACCATGTGACGATGGAGCCTTCGCTCGACCACCGTGCAACCGCGGACGATTCGCCGGACGCGGGCTTTGGCTATCGCGGGAGCGATCGCGCACTCTTTCTGGATGCCCTTCCGGCTCTGGAAGCGGTCGGGTTCTCCCGGAGCGGAGATCCTCGTGTTGGAGAGGGCAATTGCACGCGCTACCGGCTGAGTAAAGAGGGTGCGTGCATCGATTTCATCGCCGATGAGCAACCGGGCGGCGCGGCATGAAGGCCATCGTGCTCGCGGCAGGACAGGGGGCGCGCCTGCGCCCACTCACCGACCGGGTTCATAAGAGTCTGCTGCCGGTGGGCGACAACACCATCCTCGGCCGCATACTCGATGGCCTGATTACGATCCAGATTCGCGACATACTGGTCGTTACCGGCTATCGCTCCGCCGATGTTGAGGCATTCATTGCCGAGCGATACCCGGATCTGCCGGTGCGTTTTGTGCATAACGAGCGCTATCGCGAGACCAATAACATCGTCTCTCTCGCCATGGCGCTGGATCAGATGGAGATCGATTCGGATGTCATCCTGGTGGAGTGCGACGTTTTGTTCGACCCGTCCATATTGGCTCGTCTGCAATCCTCGGAACGCGGCAACATTGCGCTGGTCGATCGCTATCGACCGGGCATGGACGGGACTGTGGTGAGCGTCGAAGCGGGCACCATCACACAAGTCTTCCCGCCTCACCTGCAAACCGAGGATTTCGATTATTCCGACAAATATAAGACACTCAATATCTATCGCTTCGATCGAGATTTTTGCCGCCAACGACTGAAGCCCCTGCTCTCCTGCTATGCCAACGCGATCGACGGCGACTGCTACTACGAGCTGGTGCTGGGCATGTTCATCAACATGCAGCGCGAAGCCGTGCGGGCGGAGGTCATCGACGGCAGCCAGTGGTCCGAGGTAGACGATCCCAACGACCTGGCCACGGCGCGTTTCACGTTTCAACCCGAACTGCGCGGCCGGATATTGGACCGCGCAAAAGGTGGGCACTGGAACTTTCCCGTCCTGGATTTCACCTTCATGCGCAATATGTACTTTCCCACAGATGCAATGCTGGCTGCCATGCGGCGCGCGTTGCCATTCTTGGTGCGGTCGTATGGCTCTGCCCAGGAGGTTCTCAACGAGAAGCTCACTTACGTATTGCAATGCCGTCCCGAGCGCGTGCAATGCCTGCACGGAGCTTCGCAGGTCTTTCCCAGGCTATCTGAGTTGTTGCAACCCCGCCGTAGCCTGATTCCGGCCCCAACATTTGGCGAATATCCGCGCTGGTTCGCAGGGAGTGAAGTCTACTTCGATGCGGTCGGAGTGGACCGCGAAGCGCTGGCAACGCGCGCTAGCAATTACGATCTGGTGGTCGTGGTCAATCCCAATAACCCAACTGGAACGGTGCTTCCCACCGAGTGGCTGCATGCCCTGGCGGCGCAAAATCCGCAAACCATGTTTCTTGTCGATGAATCCTATGCCGGCTTTGCGGGCCAGCCTACGCTTCTGGATCGTCTGGAAGGCGCGCCGCTGAACAATGTGCTGATTGTCGCAAGCCTAAGCAAAACGCTGGGTGCGCCGGGTCTGCGGCTTGGATATGTGTACAGCTGCGATGCGGACCTGGTGGCCCGTATTGGAGCCGCTATTCCAATCTGGAATCTCAGCACGATCGCCGAATTTCTGTTGGAGATTGTGCTTAAATTCAAGCCGGAGCTGGCCGCGTCCTTCGACCGCACTGCGGCCGACCGCTGTGAGCTACAGAACATGCTTCAGCGCACTCCCGGCATATGCCAGGTATACCCAAGCGCAGGCAACTTCATTCTTTTCCGCCTTGATCACAGTGACCCATCACAAGCGTCCGCGTTAGCCGATGCGCTTCTCACCCGCCACTCTATCTATATCAAGGACGTCTCCGCGAGGTTCCCCGAGCCCGCGCCGTACCTACGCGTTGCCGTACGGCATCCGGCCGAGAACCAGCGACTGGTCGAGGCGCTGTCTGCCTGCCTGGAAGAGAGGCTGCCGTGAGTGCTCAGACCTGGAAGGAGGTATGGGACGCACGCTGTCTGGACCCATCGCGGCCCTCCGTATTGTCCCGTCTGCTTGCGGTCGACGGCATGGATACCGGCTTCGGCAGTGTCGAGGAGGAGCCTTGGCGTCAATATGTGCTCCAGGTCGCGGATTCCATCGGTATTGACGCTGAATCCAGCGTCTTCGAAGTTGGATGCGGTGCCGGGGCCTGGCTCTACGAACTAGATCGTCTGGGATGCCAGATTGCCGGGCTGGACACGTCTCCCGCACTGATCGGATACGCCCGCGAGTATCTGCCAGGGGGGCACTGGCTAGTGGGCGATGCTTCCGCATTGGAAGTCGACCCTCGCTGCGATTTCGTTGTCTCCAGCGGCGTGTTCCTCTACTTCCCTTCGCTCGGCTATGCGCAGGACGTGCTAAAACGGATGGTCGCCAAGGCGAAAAAGGGCGTGCTGGTACTGGATGTTCCCGACCTTACAACGCGCGACGCCGCGCTGGCTGAGCGACATCGGATCGCGGGGGACGAATCCTATCGCAGCCGCTATGCCGGTCTGGAACATCTCTACTACGACAGGTCCTGGTTCCAGTCGGCTCTATCATCGCTTGGCGTTCTTCGCGTCCAGATTGAGAATCAAAGCATCGATGGATACGTTAATTCCCGGTACCGGTTCAATGTCTTTGCCTGGCTGCGGTAGAGTGCTGCACTTCCTCTCGTGGGGTGGGCGCAGCGGCGCCGAACGCCTGGTGCTGAACCTGTGCAAGGCCACGCGAAGCCTGAAACCGGCGGTGTGGTTCCCACGCGAGGGGCCGATAGTTGACGATTTCCGGCACGCCGGCATCCGCTGCCTCAGCACGCGTGATGTTCTGGGCCGGCCCGATGTCACGCGAAGCCAGTTCTCTCTGCTACACATCCATTGCGGCATCTACGAACCCGCCGCGCATCGTGCAGCCCGTCGTCTCGGTATGCCATCGCTGACGACGTTGCACACACATATCTCGTTGCCGGAACTGGATTGTCCGCTGGTTTGTGTCGCGCCACATACGGCCGCAATCCAGGACCCCTCCAACCGCGTGCGCGTAATCCAGAACGCTGTCGATACGATAGAGTTCTCTCCCGGACCGCCAGCCACGAGCCAGAAGACAGTCATCCTGCGCGTCTGTCGCCCGGACCGTTGTGCGCCATGGTTTTGGGATGCTATGCGGCAGGTCCTCGACCGGCACGCGAATGTGGAACTGTGGATCGCAGGCGAGACTGGCCATTCCACCCCATCCGTCCGCTACCTCGGCTCACGCGCCGATGTAGCCGATCTCCTGCGCCAGGCGGACATCTTCGCCTATGCTCCGTTTCCTGAAAAGGGCAGCCACGACATCTGCGTTCTGGAAGCCATGGCCAGCGGAGTGCCCCCGGTGCTGACAGATGTGGATTCAGTGCACCAATCCGTCTGCCATATGCACGATGGCATGCTTGTCCCGTTTGGGGACGTGCAGGGTTTCGCTGCCGCCGTGGAACGGCTGATTGAGGATCCCGTGCTTCGTTCGTCTCTGGCGCGGAACGCCCGCACAACTGCGGATCAGCGATTCGGTCTGGACCGCCTGGCATCCGATTATCTTTGTGCGTATCACGATACTCTCCAAGCTCAACCACCGGCGCCCGCGGATGTCATTCGACGCAACGTGCGCGCGTTCGTGGCAGAACGAATGCGCGTTGCCAGCTTCGAGAGAAACCTAGTTTTGCTTCACGATACCCTGGCGGCAACTGCAATCGCCGAGCGCTACTGGGTCATTGGAGGCCTACTCATCGGCTGGGCAAGGGAAGGCCGTGTGTTGGCGCACGACTGCCAGGATGGCGATTTTGGTCTCTTACAGCAGGACCAGGATATATTTCTCAACGCTATTCCCGCTCTCGTCGCCGCTGGGTTCCGGCCGTTCGCGCGCTATATCGACAATCGCGGCCTTACGGTGGAGTATTCGTTCACCAAAGACGGTGCTCGATTCGATTTCTTCCTGCACGAGACGGTCGGCGATCAGATCCGATGCACCTTCTTCGGCGTTTCACCGGGACCCAGGGACCAGCGACCGATCGAAATGATCAGTCAGGTTCCGCGTTATGGGCTCGCGCCGATGGATTTTCTCGGCCGCGTGTGGCGCAAGCCGGAGGACCACGAAGGCTTCCTGACCGCTGAGTACGGAGACTGGCGGTTGCGAAGGCCTGCCTTTGACCATTGCACCGACGACCGAAGCGTCATCCAGATAAATTGGTGGGAGAACGCCGCATGTACTGAGTTCACGGCTTGATCGACGCACGCATTGAGCGGTTCCGATCCGCTTTGGTAAGTCAATCGCAACAGTCGCTCTCAGGAAATGGTGCGTTCAATTTCTGACACAGCTCATTCCATGAATTGAGCGCTGATAGGCACGATAATCGGCGTCTGCGGAAATTCGGTTCTGGGAATTGTTGATTGTTGCTACATCGCCTGTGCGTTCAGCAAGGGGCAGATTAGTAACGGGAAGTCGGCTTCACGACCGGAATCTCATAGCGGAGTCCGGGATCGAAGGTCGCCGTCGCAATCGGCGTTTTCCGTTACTGATCCGCAGTTGCAAGATGTCGTATCGATGTTCGAAGGCTATGCCGAGTCATAGAGCCATCCGAGATTCCAAGTGGACGGGCCAGATAATGACCGTGAAGTCTGCTAACAGGGCATTAGCGTTAAACTGATACAGTTCCAACTGATAGATGTGGATGATGGTAGGGGTTGATCGACCACACAGCTCGCCGCTCTAGTGGTGGCGGGACACCAAGAAAAGCAGGGCGAAGATCAGTAATGGAAGTATCGCTATCGCTAAATATAGGAGTCCACGGCCTGCCTTCTTTGGGATTGCCTTCTCTTGCCGACTTGACTCCGAGCGAACGGGGATACCTACTTGTTCCGGGTGTCGCAGATCATGCGCAAACTCCCGGGCGCTGGCATACCGGTTCTTTGGATCGCGCTCAAGGGCCCGGTAGATAATCTCCTGCATCTGGGGTGTGATTTCAGGGTTGATTTTTGTAGGGGGGATTGGATCGTTCTGCAACCTGTCGTTCATGACTTCGAATGGGTTGGTGCCGGGGAAGGGCACTGTGCCGGTCAGCATTTCGTACAGTATGGCCCCCATCGAATAGATATCGCTCCGAGCATCTCCGTGTTTGCCTTGCACCTGCTCAGGCGAGATGTAGTCAGGCGTTCCCATACTGGCCGAGAGATTGGCGAAGGTGAGCCGCCGCGCTCCGACCAGCGCCGCAAAGCCAAAGTCGAACAGCTTGATATTGTCCTCACGGTCAACCATGATGGCTTCCGGCTTCAGGTCGCGCAGCACCACACCATGGCCATGGATGTATTCGAGCGCATCGCAGATGCGGATCGCCAATCTGGCGGCTCGGTCTGCCGGAAGCTTTTTCTCCTCGTTCAATATCTGCCGCAGGAGCTTCCCCTCAAGCCACTCCATCACGATATAAACCTGGCTGCGATGCGGGTTGGGGAATATCTTCATGACTCCCGGATGATCGAGTTTAGTTTCAATCTCCTCTTCGCGATAGAAACGGTCATGCAAAACCGGGTCGCCCTCGATTTCGAGATGAGGAATCTTGATGGCAACCTGCTTTTGAGTGCGGGTATCGATAGCTCGAAAGACGTCGGCCCTTACGCTGGTCGAGACGATGCTCTGCAGTTGATAGTGATCGAGTTGGTCGCCGGGATGTAGTCTTACGTTGGAAGCCGTCATTGAGGAGTCCATGTGGAGATTACGCCGAGGAGGACGGCAAAATGGCCGCTGCTATGGAGCGATAGTATACGTCGTTAAGTTACTCCGAAACTGCTACTGCCTGAGCCTGGGCTTACGTACCGCATAGGCCTGCCGGGATCATCGAGATCATGGATGCCATCCAGAGTTAGTTCTGCGCTGGAGTGGCCCTCCAGCGGGCTGCGTATGCCACCGGACATATCCTCGTCGTCCTCGGCACATTTCAATTGAAAGGCCCCCCGCAAAGCAAGCGGCGTAAGCAAGGTTGTCAGCAGTACGACCGTCACCATTACGGCAACCTCCGGCTGCCGAAAGATACCGGTCGCCGCTCCCATCGCGGTGACGATCAGGCCGACTTCGCCGCGAGACACCATCCCGCAACCTACGCGGAAGCTACGAACGGTACCCATTCCTCGCGCGTATGCTGCGGTGCCGCAACCGATGAGCTTGCTTACGACGGCGATCAGGAAGGTCACGGCCAGAAGCGACCAATGACCCCCGAGCGAGCGAAAATTGCTTGCGAGTCCGATCGACACGAAGAAGAGTGGGATAAAGAGCCCATGCCCAAGCGCATAGAACGTCCGCTCGATGTCGGCCTTGTAGTTTGATCCGGCAAACACGTAACCCAGCAGATACGCTCCCGTAATGCCAGCGACGCTTCCGAGCCATTCGGCGAAGACAGCGTAGAGTAACACCAGCCCCAGGACACAGCTACTTACCGATTCGTTGGCCGTGAGTTTGCGCATTTGGAGGATCAGGGGATCGAGCCAGCGTTTGGCTACTCCGTAGGCGCTGAAGAAGAACAGCGCCACGCAGACAGAAATCAGCAGCATCTGGACAAGGAGTGAGTGCGCAGCCGCCCAGGGCGCGTGCTGTTGCAACCAGAAGGATGTGGCATTCGCCACGCCAAAGGATTCGGCGCTGCTTGTACTCGACGATGCCGCGAGGAACGCCAACACGAACAGGCCCATCACATCGTCGATCACCGCGGCGCCGAGGATGACCGAGGCTTCAGGGGAGGACATTTTTCCGGCGTCCATCAGTGTACGAGCAGAGATAGATACGCTTGTCGCCGTCAGCGCCCCGCCCAGGAACAATGCGCTATTCCACGGCAGCCCGAGCATATGAGCGGCGCCGGCTCCAAGAAAGAATGGCCAGATAACGCCTGATAAGGCGACAAGGAATGCTGTAACTCCGGCCTCGCGCATGCGGTCGATGTCCGTTTCCAGGCCAGCGATAAACATCAGCACCAGACCGCCCATCTGCGCCAGCAACAGGAAGGCGTCAGTTGCCTGGCCGCCACTAAAGAGGCTCCTGTGGAGTAGATTGAATGCTCCAGGGCCAGCGATCACGCCGACCAACGACTCTCCGAGAATCGCGGGAATCGCAAAGCGCGTGCAAATCGAGGCCACGATCTTGCCCACGGGCAACAGAATCGCGATCAGAAGCGCCAATTGGAGTATGGGAGGCATACTACCGAGGACTCACGGTCGTAATCTCCCGGCTGCGGGCCTGCGGCTGTCTCTTCTTCAATAACCCGGCAACGCGGGACAGAATGCCGTTGTATCCTCCTCGCTCGATCCCTTCCCGCAGCATCGTGCGGATCGTTGCCGCCTGGCGACGGGCGAGTTCCGACTGCACTGGGTTAGCCGCCAGCAGCGAAGCCTGGCGCGTATGCTCCGCGGCTTGATCGCAAATACGGAGGCGCATCAGCAACTCGCCATACTTGAGACGAACCAGAAAATTGTCGGGATCGAGTATGACGGCGTCTCGCAGCACTTCCATGGCATCCTGCACCTGAAAGTCAACGCACAGCGCCATTCCGAGAAGGATATGCAGTTCAACGGTGCTTGGCGATGCAGCCAGAGCATCTCTCAAATCGGCAATCAATTCGGTGCGCTCGTTGGGCCCAAGAATATAAGGATCGCGAAACATTCGCGCCAACTGCCTCTGAGCTCTGTGGGGCATGGCGCTCGATAAAGCGATCTGTGAGGACTGGGGTGTAAGCAGGCTTTCTTGGCCTTCATGGATGGAAAGCAGTTTGGACACTGGTCAACTCCATTCCTTGACGTTTGGGTCGAACCGGAGAATTCGGAAGTTTCATTCAGCGAGGAAAAATATCCGCAAGACGTGGGCGAACACGTCTTGCGGGAAAGGAGAGCTACATCCAGAGCTCTATGCAACAGCCATCTGATTAGCAGCAAGCAGGACTTCCGGCTCTGGTTTGAATGCGAACTCCGGATAACCAATTTGACCCATCTCCGGAATATCAAGACCGGCGACTTCAGTCTCGATCGAGACTCTCTGCCCCAGAACGATGTCCAGCACCCAGTTCAGTACGAAGCTGAAGGTGAAGACGAAGCCTAGAAGCGTAGCGATCCCGATCAATTGCGCAACCAGTTGGCCGGAATCGCCGTAGAACAGGCCCGTGACTGATCCTGTGACCCCGTTCCAACTGCCGCCGTAGTTACTCTTGCCGTCGGCCAGGAGTCCGACGGAGAGAACACCCCATAGACCGCAGGTACCGTGGACTGAGATGGCACCGACTGGGTCGTCCACCTTGAGCCGGTTTTCGATGAAGGCAACGCTCAGGCAGACCAGGACACCGGCGACAAACCCTATGATGGCCGCGCCGCATGTATTGACGAAGCCGCTGGGAGCGGTGATCGCTACCAGACCCGCAAGCAGCCCATTGCCGCTCATCGAGGCGTCCGGCTTGCCTTTGAGTATCCACATGTAAAGTACCGCTCCAAATGTTCCTGTACAGCCTGCAAGCATTGTGTTCACGGCTACGGACCCAATGCGCAGACAACCGGCCGCAGAAGCGCCAAGTGTACTGCCCGGATTGAAACCGAACCAGCCAAAGGCAAGAATGAAGCAACCAATCAACACGGCCGATATATCGTGTCCGATGATTGCGTTACTCGATCCGTCGCGGTTGAATTTGCCGATCCTCGGCCCGATGATCAGTGCCACCGCCAGAGCTGTTAGACCGCCGACAGCATGCACAACCCCGGATCCTGCGAAATCGCAGTACCCCTTACCCAGACCGACATTGGTCCCAAGCTGCGACAGCCAGCCGCCGCCCCATGCCCAGTTCGCAAACAATGGATAGGTGAAGGCGCCCATCAGCACCGACGACACGAAAAAGGTCGCGAACTTCCAGCGCTCGGCGGCCGCTCCAGTGACGATGGTGAGCGCCGTGTCCATGAATACCATCTGGAACAGGAAGATGACCATTACGCCGACATCATAGGTATGGCCGGCAAGAAACATACCACTCTGCCCCCAGAGGCCCCAGGTCTTACCCAGGATGACGATTGGGTGCTCCGCCATCAACGGCTGGAGTCCACCCAGGTTCCCATTGCCGGCAGCACCACCCATTTGTATTGCGAACCCAATCAGCCAGTAAGCGAAAAGACCGCATGCGTACACCATGAAGTTCATCATGTAGGTGTGATTTGCGTTCTTCACGCGGCACAAGCCAGATTCCACCATAGCGAACCCAGCCTGCATGAACATGACCAGAAAGCCCGTAATCAGTGTCCATGTGAAGTTGACGGCGATCTTGTTTTGGCCCACCTGGTTTGCCACATCGGCAAGCGTCACGCCCGCCTTTGTGTCGGCCGCGGGCACATCGTTGATCGTTCCGGTGAGGGTGCCCCCTGGGTCGCCTTGTTGCAGGTTAGCGGTTGTAGGCGCCTTCGCGGCTGCATCTTTCAATTCAGCGGCAGAGGCGCTTGGCGGGTCCGCATGAGCAACAACACATGGGACCAGATTGAAAGCAATGGCACACAAACAAACTAAACTTCGGATGATCTTCTTCATCGTATCGTCTCCATGGTTGTATTGGTCATCGCTGAGGTGAGCTTCGCTAGTGCCTTATGCCTTCCAGATAGCGTTCTTATTGCATGCGGTCGGAAGGATGTAGAGAATGCCAGCCAGAATAATAGCGAGGCCGACAATGGAGGTAACCAGGCGTCCGCCGACGCTCGGCGTAAGGTGCAGTCCAAAGAGCACGATTGCCCACCCCGCAATAACAACGAGCACGCCCAGGAACTTGGCTACAGCCGGTTGAGATCCGAGCGCGATCTTGCCTTCGAGAGGTTTGAGTTGAAAAAACTGCCATAGGGACACCGCGAGGACCGCGATGCCGACGAGCAGGACTATGCTTCCCATACCGCCGGACAAAAGTCCCAGTCCGGCACACGCCGTAGTTAAACCGACAAGAAAGAGTGAAACCGACCGCCCCTGACCCTTATTCGCTGCCATAGTTGCTGCCTCCGTTCTATCCGAGTCGATAATCTGTCCACGAACTCTGTTAACCTGCGTTGGGAACCATGGCCATCAGCGCTCCGTTTGACAACGAAAAGTGAAAGCCGAGCAAGATCGCCTGCATCACAACAGACCCAATCCGGGCAGGAACCTCGTCTTCGCGTTGCACCGTGCCTGCCATTACAAGTTCTGGAGATTCCTCGTTTGAAGGGCGGAACACCTGTAGCTCAGCAATAGAGATGTCTCGGAATGTTGCGAATAGAAGTTCACGCACCTGCATCGCATCGAGGAATGCCTGAATGGACTGGTTGTTCTCGCGAACCTCTCGGGGGAGCTTAACGTCCCACGTATCAACCGGCCTCATGAACCAGTCGCACTTCACCGTCGATTCGCTTACCTCTAACCGAAGCAGTTTCAGAGGTGCGCGCGACAGCTCGCCAAAACGCAACTTTCGACGAACGTTCCGGAGAAAATCTGCCGCCTCAAAGATGTTATTCATCAATGGATCACCTCCTTCCTGCGGTCCTCCCGGCTTGGGACCGCCAGAAACAGTGCAAGCAGAGCGACAAAGGTCAGCTCGACCACCAGGGACAAACTCCACTGCACACGGGCGATGATGAGAAGCAATACGATGGAACACCACTGCCAACGCGACCTTTGCATCCGTTCAATTCTTCCTCTGAAGGAGAACAGGTCCCGAAGCCGTAGGGGATTTTCGGCAATTGGGGCCGTTCTTGCGCGCATGCAAGCTATTGCGAAGAAACCGGTCAGAAGCGATTCGAGTAAGAATCCCTGAGTTCCCATGTTTTCCTCCGGTAAATTCCCAGTTTCACGCTCAAAACATCAACCCAAATAGCAGGACTAGTTCAGAAGCTAGAGTCACAAGAAATGCCTATACCCGAATTCCATTTGGAGACAGAATCTTCCCCCTTCAATCGCGCGAGCGATTGCGGTGGACAACTCAACTGTCGTGAGGGTGAGCCCAGTACTCGCTCCCCCTTAGAATTCTGCGATACAACCGTGGATGCCTTGCAGAGAATCAGCTACCCGGCCTAACTACAAAAGCTGCACTGAAGAACGAAAATCTCCGTAACCGGAACGAACCGGTACCAATGAGATTCGGATAGTCGCCGCCTCTACCGAAGAGGCAATACCCCAGTTAGCTTGCAACATGGGGAAGGATAGTCGTGAGAGTAACGCGACCCTCTCAGCCGCGCAACTATACCTTGGTATAGTCCGGCAAAGAATATTGGAAGTGGGAGTTAGTGAGTGCCTGGAGAAGAGCGTCGTTCCGTTTTCTTGATCGTGTCCGCCATGCGCACCAGGTCCGCGAGCGAATCTGCGTGCATCTTCTCCATCACATGCCGCCGGTGCAACTTGACGGTGATCTCGCTCAAGCAGAGGTCCGCTGCAACCTGCTTGTTCAGCATTCCTGCCGTAACCATATTCATAACTTCGCGTTCCCGCGCGGTCAGTGATTCGAAGCGAGTCTGGACCGATCGTTCCGATTCCCAGGCGACACGCCGTGCACGGTCCGATTCCAATGCCTGTCCGATCCCATGGAGCAGTTCTTCTCTTTGAAAAGGCTTGGTCAGGAATTCAATGGCCCCCGCCTTCATGACCTTGCGCACCATCGGAATATCGCCATGTGCTGTCATAAAGACGATTGGGATGTGAATGCCGGAGCGCGCGAGTTGTTCCTGAAACTCTATGCCAGTCATCCCTGGAAGACGCACATCCAGTACCAGACAACCGGGCATATCTTCGCTCCAGTTGGCGAGGAACTCCTGCGTGGACCCGAATGCCTTGGCTCTTAGTCCTACGGACTCGAGTAGATTGCATATTCCTTCGCAAATCGAGGCGTCGTCATCGACCACAAAGACAGTCGGCACCGCAGCGTCGTATGGATGGCTCATGACACCACCGGGATTGTGAATTGAAATACTGTGCCACCAGCTATGCGCGGCGTGGCCCATAGTCTTCCGTCGTGCGCTTCTATAATGGAACGGCTGATGGACAAGCCCAACCCAGCTCCGTGCGGCTTTGTGGTAAAAAAAGGGACAAATATCTTTGCCGTTGTCTCTGCGTCCATCCCGGAGCCGCAGTCTTCCACTTGAATCAATATCTCACCGGAATCCGTGGACTCCGACGCGATCAACAACTCTCGCGGGCTGCTGATCTCTGCCATCGCATCCATCGCATTCATCGCAAGATTGAACAGAACCTGCTGTATCTGAATGGGGTCACAGAGTGTTAGCGGAAGACTTGTTGCCAGCCGCGTATGAACGATCACGTCTCGTCGAATTGCCTCATCGCGAATTAGTTGCACTAGACTCCGAACCAGCCGATTGATATCCGCAGATTCTCTTGTGGGCTCCCTCCATTGAAATAGGCCGCGGACTCCGGCGACTACCGCGCTGGCACGAGTGCTCTCTTGTACAATTTTTTCCGCGGTAGCATTGGCCCGCTCAAGATTTGGGGGATCGGCAGCCAGCCATTGGCGGCATGCGTAAGCATGAGTTACAACTGCCGTGATCGGTTGATTGAGTTCATGGGCAATGGACGCTGCCAACTCCCCCATGCTTAAAGTGTGGGATTGTTGCGACAGTTCAGCATGCGCCAGAGCCAGAGCGTGTTCCGCGCGGTGGCGCTTTTCAATGTCGATATGAGTGCCATACCACCGGGCAATCCGGCCGTTTAAGGAGTACTGTGGAATGCTGCGGATCAGAAACCAACGGTATTGTCCGTTCGCTCCATGAATTCTCCATTCACCTTCAAACTGAACACCTGAACTGATCGCATTTGCCCACGATTCGCGAAACGCATCCCGATCGTCACTGTGAACCACGGAAAAGAATTGATCCCCCTTCATCTCATCGGCCGTGCGCCCAACATAGTCCAACAGGTGCTGATTGCAATACTCCATTGTGCCGTCCGCACCGGCGCGCCATATCTGTTGCGGAATGGCCTCCGTAAGCGTACGGAGTTGGCGCTCACTCTCAACGATCTCTTCATGCGACCGCTGTATTTCGGCAGTACGTTCCTGTACTCGCTCTTCCAGTTCATCCCGCGCACGAAGAATTCTAACTTCGGCCCGCTTTCTGGAGGAACTTATCCAGCTGATTGCTGTCGCGCAAAGAACGTAGGCAAATAGATAACTCCTGGACTTCTTATCGACCGACATGGAAAAGACTGGAGGGACAAAGAAATAGGCGAACACTACCGTGGAAAGCACTACAGACAGAAACCCGGCAAGAGTGCCGCCAAACCAGGCACTTCCTATAACAGCACCGAAGAAGAGAAAAACGAAGGGATACGATATTCCTTGCTGAATCAGTAGAGTCCACAATAAAGCGGAATAAACAAAGATGCCCGCGATAGCAGATGGTCGTATGCCATATTCCATTAGCAATTGCGAGGCTCGTCTTGGCGATTGACCCGGCATGACCACATCATACCTCCGTCGCTGAACCACGCTGATCCGATGCTATGAGCATCGACACCATCAACCTCTGTACGCCTAGAGGTCAGAGGTCCTTGCCTCTTGGCCTCTGGCCGTGGCCATGCTTGATCGCCTCAACCACCACTTCCACATTCTGGAGATAAACGGCGACAGCCTCCGCCTCAATCGCCTCAAAAGCAAGCGCGCATCCAACCCTTGACCGGTAACGATGACCACAGCAAGAATGCAGCACATCAAACGCAGGCAACTGGCGGGGATACAGGTGACTCCATTACCGCATTGCAAGCTCGTGGGGTTCTGCACCAACACGTTCCGGCTGTGTGGAGGATTCCTGGCGTTTAAGTATCGAGCATTTCCAAGCGTAGATAATCCTTAGTTGACGCAAAATCGTCAATCACTCATCGACGTCGGATCGGTAACGGGAAGTCTTAGTGCTGTATCTGGAGCGCCCACAGCGTAACAGTGCGGCAGTCGCATGCGCCTTGGCCGGGCGCTTCTGATACAGCGACTTGAAGGAAGCCGCCCCGAGGGAAGGCTATGTACTTTGAATGGGGTCTGAGCGGGTGCAGAGGTTAGGAAGTCGCTGTGTATGGGCATGATCTGCCGGCTCTGACGGTCTGTCGGAGCGGCGAAGCGTCGCACAGAGGCGTGATCGGCGGTAGGCTGGAACGACCAGTGGCAGAGGAGTTTTTGCCAGATGAGACAAGGGATCTGCGTGCGCGCCGGAGCACGTGCAGAGGCCGAGGATGTGGACAGAGGTTCATGCAGCGCACCGGTCTGGTTGAGGTGGAGAGCGAAGCAGGAGTTGGGCGGCGGAGAGCCGTTCGACGACGTGCATGGTTCCGCCGCAGACTGGGCAGTTCCAGAGTGAGTGAGACTGGTCGGTGGACGGTGATGCAGCTCGAAGCAGTCATTTCTCTGAGCCGCCGAGCAGTTGGAAGCAGAGCGGCAGCAGGGTGGCGCGTTGCCGGTTGGCGAGGAAGCCGAAGTTGCGGATGCGCACGAAGCCGCGCGGCAGCAGGTGGAGCAGGAAGCGGCGCAGGAACTCATCGACATCCAGGGTCATGAGCCTCTTCTTGTTGCCGTGCGCGGAATCGCGCCAGCGGAAGGTGACGTTGCCCTCGGAGAGAGCGACCAGCCTGGAGTTGGAGATGGCGACGCGATGGGTGTAGGCGCCGAGATAGCGCAGCACATGTTCCGGGCCGCCGAAGGGCCGCTTGGAGTAGACGACCCAGTCGTGGCGGAACAGCACCCGCAGCCAGGCGGCGAAGGCGCGCGGCTGGGCCAGAGGCAGCAAGCTGCCGTGGAACTGGAGTTCACCTCGCTGGAAGGCGTTGCGAAGTCCGGCGACGAACTTGCCGCGGAAGACGCGGCTGAGCACGCCGATGGGCAGGAAGAAGGAACGCCGGGCGGAGATCCAGCTTGAGTGATCCGGAGCGAGACCGCCGGCGGCAAGCACGCAGTGGACATGAGGATGAAACTGCAAGCGCTGATTCCAGCTGTGGAGCACGCTGAAGAAGCCGATCTCGGCACCGAGATGCCGCGGATCGCGGGCGATCTCAAGCAAGGTCTCGGCGCTGGCATGAAAGAGCAGGTTGTAGATCAGCCGTTTGTTCTGCAATGCGAGCGGGGCCAGTTCCCGCGGCAGAGTGAAGACGGCATGGACATAGCGAGTGGGCAGCAGTTCCCGCTCGCGCGCCTGGAGCCAGCGCAGGCGCGCGTTGCCCTGGCACCGTGGGCAATGCCGGTTTCGGCACGAGTTGTACGAGATGGCAGTGTATGTCCGCAGCCGGTGCAACGGTCGCGATGTCCGCCCAGCGCGGCGGTGCGACAGCGCGTGATGGCCAGCAGCACTTTCTGGTGTTGCCAGTTGATCCACCTGCGACTGTGTTCAATGAAATGACTGTCCAGCACAGCGAACAATGTCGGCCATCTCCACGAGAGGCCGGCTCATGAACGGTGCTTGTGTCCTCCTTGTGAAGAGAACGTGAGGGCATCGAGCGGGCTGGCGGTTGCGCTGAGATGCCGTTGCGAGAGATGCAGGTAGACGGTAGTGACCTCGAGGTCGCGATGGCCGAGCAGGATCTGGATGGTGCGCAGGTCGGCTCCGGCTTCGAGCAGGTGTGTGGCGAAACAATGGCGCAAGGTGTGCGGATGGATGTGCCTGTGCGCCAAGCCGGCGCGTTCGGCGGCGATCTGGCAGGCAGTCCATAGGACCTTGGTAGTCACAGGATGGCTGGATGTGTGCCAGCGGTTGCCGGGAAAGAGCCACTCCTTCGGCTTGCGCCGGAGTCCGCGCCAGTAGGCGCGCAGTTCTTCGAGCAGCTTCGGGCTGAGCATGACATCGCGGTCCTTGCCGCCCTTGCCCTCCCGGATATGGACCACCATCCGCTGGCTGTCAATGTCGCTGACCTTCAGATGGGCCGCTTCTGCGCGGCGTGCGCCGGTGGCATACATCGTCATCAGCAGGATGCGATGAAAGGGTGTATCCGCCGCCTCAATCAGTCGCGCGACTTCTTCCTGGCTGAGTACCTCGGGAAGGTGACGCACCTTCTTCGGATAGGGCGTCTCGGCGATGCTCCAGCCGCGCTTCAACACGTGAATGTAGAAGAAGCGCAGAGCCGCCAGCCGCAGGATCACGGTGTTGGGGCTGAACTTCAACTTGGTGAAGAGCATCGCCTGATACTTGCGAATGTCTTCAGGGCCAAGCTGATCGGGCGGACGACGGAAATACTGGCTGAAGTGCGTCAACGCCGTGCAGGTAGGTGCGGATGGTTGTATCGGCGAAGTTGCGGCGGTGCAACTCCTCAAGCATGAGCTGACGTAGTTGGTTCACAGAGAGTTCCTCCTCTGCGTCCCAAACTATCCCGGCAGCCCCAAATGCCGGCTCAGCCACACGCGAATGCGTCCGCCGCAAAGCGGCTTCGTTCAAGTCGGCAAGTGCTCATCGACCTGTCCGTACGAATCTCATCGGCGAGATCAGACCGAGTCACTCATCCAGCCAAGAGATGAGGACAAAGTTGCCACTGGCGGTTGTCGGCACGCATTATCTCAAGCGACCCGAATTCGGCGGCTTGGCTCCGAGTAAGCGTTTTTGGACACCTATATTGGATAGTAGAATCTCATCCAAACTAGTCGAAATCTGTGATGTTAATGAGCTATATATAAGAAAATAAATGACTTTATGGCGGAGGGAGAGGGATTCGAACCCCCGGAGCCCTTTCGAGCTCAGCGGTTTTCAAGACCGCCTGTTTCAACCGCTCACACATCCCTCCGCGAGCGAATCAGTGTTAAGGTTAGCAGGAAACCCCATACCGCTGCGATACTGAAGAGTGTCTAATAGCTGAATCGGGCACGAATCTCCGGAAGGGCCTGCACTGGCTTGACAGCCTTGCGAGAAGCAGATTCGGGGACGCCCAGTGGGATGGATCAACGAATGGCGACCAGTATGGTTCGCAGGCCTGAGCTCGAAGAGAAGTCTTTCGATAGCACTCTGGCCAGCGCGAATACCACCATGATATTCAGCGAGGTGCTCTCGCTGGCAGTGGACAGCTTCCGCGCCAGCAAGGCCCGTTTTCTGCTTACCATGCTGGGCATGGTGATCGGTTCGGCGTCGATCATCCTGGTGGTGACGGTGGGGATGACGGGCAAGCAGTACGCGCTGGACACCATCTCCAGCCTCGGCCCGAACAAGATCGAGATGCAGTACAGCGGAGGCAGCATCATCGGCCCCGACAACACCACTACACCCGACTACATGACCCGCGAAGACATGCAGGCGGTCGTTGACTCTGTGCCCGGCATCGTTGCCTACTCACCCATGCTGGAGGACCACGACCCCATCAGCGTGGGCGGCGGCATCACCAAGGACACCATGCTGCTGGGCGTCTCGCCGCAGTACAAGCAGGTGCGCGGGCTCATCGTGCTCGCGGGCCGCTTCTTCGACGACCAGGACGCCGGGGCACACGCCAAGGTCGCGGTGCTCAACCAGCCTCTGGCGATTAAGCTATTCGGCAGCGAACAGGCCGCTGTCGACAAGAACATCTCCATTCGTGGCATTCCGCTCACCGTCATTGGCGTCTTCAAGGAGAGCATCGACACCTACGGCACCTCCGAGATCAACGACCAGACCATCCTCATCCCCTACGAGGTCGCCCGCTACTTCACCGGCACCGACAGCCTGAAGGAAATCTTCTTCAAGATGGCTGACTCCAAGATGGTCGGGCCCGGGGCTGCTCAGATCACCAAGCAGATCCAGGCCCGCCATCGGCCCAACAGCGTCTACCACGCAGAGACCCTCATCGGCATTCTGAATACCATGAACAAGGTTGCCAACGACCTTACCTGGATGCTGGTGATCGTGGCCGCTATCACCTTGGTGGTCGGCGGCGTGGGCATCATGAACAGCATGCTGGCCAATGTGCAGTCTCGCACCCATGAGATCGGCATTCGCAAGGCTCTGGGTGCGACCCGCCGCGAGATTCGGCTACAGTTCCTCACCGAAGCGGTATTCCTCTCGCTCGCCGGAGGAGTCCTCGGCACCATCATCGGCCTCGGCATCCCGATCACGGTGGGCCTGTTGACGCCGTATAAGATACCCGTGGGCTGGCTAGCTGCGCCCATCGCGCTGGCAACTTCGGTGATTGTCGGCGTGATCTTTGGCACCGTTCCCGCCAATCGGGCCGCGCGTTTGAATCCGGTGGACACCCTCAAGTACGAATGACCGCGCAGTGGTGAGTTGGACGCTGCGCGTAATGACAAAGAGCGCCGGCCTGCATTCGAGTAGGCCGTTGCCCTTGGTGTCGATCGATGGTAGGCCGCTTTAAGCTGCGGTTTCCCCGCCGTCTTCCGGCATGTCTTCTCCCTTGACCGTCACCTTGAGGTGGCTTGTGACCTCGCGGTGCAGCTTGATCGGGACATGGAATTCGCCGAGCGACCGGAGCGGCTCTTCCAACGAGATCTTGCGCCGGTCGATGGTGTAGCCGTGCTCCTCCAACTGGTGCGCGATATCGCTCGAGGTAACGGAGCCGAAGAGGTGGTCGTTCTCCCCCACCTTGCGCTCGAATACCAGCTCCACGGACTCCAGCTTCTTGGAGAGGTCCTCGGCGAGCACCTTCTCCTTGGCCAGCTTGCGTATGGCCGAGCCCTTCATCTGCTCGATCACCGCCTTGTTCGCGACCGTCGCCTCGATGGCGAGTTTGCCGGGCAGGAGATAGTTGCGCCCGTAGCCGTCGGCTACCTTCACTACATCGCCGCGATGGCCGAGCTTGTTGACGTCTTCCTTCAGTATCACTTCCATTGCTGTTCTCCAATTTGAATGGCCGGCCGTAGGCTGGCGATGACAGTCTGAAAATCGTTAGGCCGAAACCTGCATGGGTTCGGCAACGGTGGTCGGGTGCGGAATAGGATCGCCAAATTCCCGCAGCACGGCCAGATGCCCTCGGATAGCTTCCTGCATGTTCTGTCTGGTTTCGGGCAAAGTAGGGCCGGTCGAGATGCAGCCGGGAAGATCGGGCACATACGCGCTGTAGCCGGTCGCGGTCTTTTCGTAGATCACCAGATAGTTGCGGCTGGTCGCGGCTTCCGTCATACGTTACCTCCTCGACAGACCTGCTTGCTTAAAGATACTCAGTTTAGTGCCGACTGCGACGTCATCCGATGGATGACCTGGAATGGTGACCGTGCCCGACTTCTTAGGATGGCGGTAATGGCGGTGGCTGCCGGTTGTGCGAACGTGTTGCCAACCATCGAGTTCCACCAGCTTGATGAGGTCGCGAATCTTCATCCGCGTTAAAAGCGTGCGGCGAAGGCCAGCAGGGCGATGTTGCGCGACTGCTTGATGGCCAGCGAAACACGACGCTGATGGCGGGTGCAGACACCGGTCAACCGGCGCGGAACGATCTTGCCCCGCTCGGCGACGAAGCCCTGCAACAGGCGGACATCGCGATAGCTGATGGCGTCGATCTTTTCGGTGCAGAACTTGCAAACCTTCTTGCGGCGGAAAAACTTCCGTCCGCCAGGGCCGCCACCGGGACCGCCAGGTCCTCCGGGACCACCAGGGCCACCTGCCGGACGTGGAGGACGTGGTCCGCCGGGACCGGCATAGGCAGGTCGAGGCGTGTAGGGTCTTGCTTCCGGTGCGGATTGCGGGGTGCTTGTTTCGTCAGCCATGGTGGTTCCTTTCATCCCTTTCGAGTTGTGCCGGGGCCGCTCCAGGCTCGCGTTGTAGCCTTTGAAATTCCGCCGTGCAGGCCGGTGGTTGAAGCGGGTGCGGCAGGTGATTCGTTCGCAGCGTAGCGGTATGCGCCGCCGCGCATATCTTGTGTTGTGCGGCGGTGGTTAAACCGCCGCGGCAAGGTGTTCTGTGTCGCCGGAAGGCACTTCCGGATCGGTCGTGACGGGTGCCACTGCAACTGGATTCGGCTCGGGTGCGTCCGCGGCAGCGGAGATGGCCGCCGCAGCGTGCTGCGGCACGGCGGGCTGGGCGCTGCGCTTCACCTTGGAGTCGCGCAGGGCCTTAACCTTCGCCAGACGCTTCTCTTCCTCGTCCATGCGCACCGTAATGAACTTGATCACCGGCTCGGAGACGCGCAGGCGGCGTTCAATCTCGCCGATCAGGCTGCCCGGCGCGCCGACCGTGAGCAGCACATAGAAGCCGTCGTTGAACTTGCGGACCGTGTAGGCGAGACGCCGGCGTCCCATCTTCTCCACGCTCTTGACCTCGCCGCCGCCGCTGGCGATGTTGGCCGAGAATCCTTCGATCAACTTGTCCAGATCGGCCTCTTCCACGTCGGGACGAACGATAAACATGATTTCGTAACTGCGGTCCATTCGGTTGCTTCTTTCTGCGAAGTTCTGCTTCGCACCGGGAAGGCGTGTGCTCTGCAAACCCGGTCTGGAATGTTTGACTATGTAGTCCTCAGTTGTAAGTTGCATGTTGTAAGTGGACAACCGACCCGTCGATTACCTTTCAACTGACAACTTACAACCTACAACTGCTTACAACTCACCACTGCTTCTATTGAACTCATTCATCGCGGCGCTCACCCCTTGGGAGAGAATCGCCTCAACCGCGCCTCGGACGCGGTCGAGTACTTCATCCAGCACCGCAAGCTCCTGCTTGCGCATCGGCGACAATAGATAATCCGTGCCGCCTGCCTTCACCTCCGTACCATCCGCCAGGGGCGGTTTGCCGACCCCGATGCGAATCCTCAACCACTCCTGCGTGCCGAGCGCGCCGGAGATTGAATCTGCTCCGTTGTGCCCGTTCGCCGAGCCGCGCTCGCGAATGCGGAGTGTGCCCAGCGGAAGATCCAACTCGTCGTAGATCGCAATCAAGTCCAGCGACGGGATGGGTATCTCCAACTCATGAACCAGCGCGGCCACAGAAAGCCCGCTCAGGTTCATGTACGTCTCCGGCTTGGCCAGCAGGACCTCGTGCCCTGCCAGCGTTGCCTTCGCCGTAAGCGCCCTGCCCCGGCGATTCGCGAGGGTCACACCGCAGTGCTCTGCAATGCGGTCCAGCGCGAGAAAACCTGCGTTATGCGGGGTGAACTGATATTCGATACCGGGGTTGCCGAGACCAACGATCAGCTTCACGACGCGCGTACCTCTGCCTTCAACTCATAACTAACAACTGTCTTTCTACTTCTTTTTCTCCGCCTTGCCATCCGGTTTGGCGTCCGGCTTGGATTCCGTCTTGGCATCCGGCGCGGCTTCCGCCTCGCCCTTGCCCTTCTTCGCAACTTCCGGTTCCACCGGCGCCTCGATAACTTCTTCCACCGCGACTACCTCTTCCTTAATCATGGAGACGTGTGCAACGGTCAGGCCCTCGTCGTCGAGGAACTTGATCGAGCCCGAGTGCGGCAGATCGGAGACGTGGACGGCCTGGTTGATCTCCAGTAACGAGACATCGGCGTCCAAATGGCTTGGTATGTCTGCGGGAAGGCACTCAATCTCGACCTCGCGCAGTACATGCTCCAGGATGCCGCCCTGGGTCTTGACGCCTACCGGAATTCCTATCAACTGGACGGGCACCGAGACCCGAATTGCCTTGTCCATCGCGATGCGCTTCAGGTCAATGTGCAGCAGCGCTCCCTTGATCGGCTCATTCTGCCAGTCCACGACCATTGCCTTCACCGTGGGAGCTCCAGCCACGTCGAGGTCGAAGATGGTGTTGTGGCCTGAGTCGGAGTGAAGGATCTTGGTGATAATGCGCGGGTCCACGGTGACGGCGACAGCAGGCTGCCCGGCCCCATAGACGACAGCCGGTATCTTGCCTTCAACGCGTACGCGGCGTGCGGCATTTTTATTGAATCGACCCTCGCGAGGCGTGGCGACGACGGATGAGATGGTGGATGTTGCCATGTAATTATCCTTTCGGGCACGGGAAAGACAGTTGTGAGTTATCAGTTGTCAGTTGCGAGTCATAACCCAATAACCGTCTGCCTTCGCTCCCTTTGCGGCTCTGCCGCTAAATCTGAACTGCACTTTTGTCGTACAACGTACAACTTGCAACTAACAACGTTATCTAACTGAACAGCGTGCTGACGCTGGTCTCCATGTGGATGCTCTCGATGGCGCGGCCAAGCAGTCCGGCAATCGATAGGACCTTGATCTTCGGCACCCGCAGCGCATCTTCGCGCAGCGGAATGGTGTTAGTCAGGACCAATTGCTCCAGCCGCGATGCCGCGATGCGTTCCGCAGCCGGCCCCGAGAGCACCGGGTGCGAAGCGCAGGCATAAACTTTCTTCGCTCCCTGTGCCAGCAGCGCATCCACCGTTCCTACCAGCGTTCCGGCAGTGTCGATAATATCGTCGAGAATGAGGCAGGTGCGGCCGCGCACATCGCCGATCACGTTCATCACCTCAGTCACATTCATGTCGGTCCGCCGCTTGTCCACGATCGCTAGTGGAACCTCCAGCTTCCGGGCGAAGAAGCGCGCTCGTTCCACGCCTCCTGCATCCGGCGAAACCACCGTCAGATCGGGCAGCCCAAGCTCCCGGAAGTAGCTCACCAGCACCGGGCTAGCGAACAGATGGTCTACCGGGATATCGAAGAAGCCCTGAATCTGCGCCGCATGAAGATCGACCAGCAAGGCGCGGTTTGCGCCCGCTGTGCTCAGCAGGTCCGCCACCAGTTTGGCCGTAATCGCCACGCGCGGACGGTCTTTGCGGTCCTGCCTCGAGTAACCGTAGTACGGAATCACAACCGTGATGCGTCCGGCAGATGCGCGCTTCAGAGCGTCGATCATAATCAGTAGCTCCATCAGGTGCTCGTCCACGGGGTGGCATGTGGGTTGTACCAGAAACACATCCACTCCGCGAACATTCTCCAGCAACTGGAAGTACACCTCTCCGTCGGCGAATCGCTGCAACTTGGACTCGCCAAGCGGCACGCCGACAAACTTGCATATCTCCTCGGCCAATGGGCGATTGGCCGATCCGCAAAAAATCTTGAAGCGCTTATCTTCGCTCTGCCTGGGAGAGCGCTTCCGCTCCGTGGCCGTCTTTGCTCCATCCGCCGCGGACTTTGACGCTTCCGCAACTGGCCCGTCAGGGGATGGCTTTGGTGCAGGCTGGGAATTGTTTTCTGGCTCCTCAGCCTGCCCCGAAATAGGGGAAAGGACCGCAGTCGTGTTCTGGTTGTTCACGTCGAAACCCTCCAGGCTGGTTGACCTTGGTAGCTCCTGCTGCTTTACGTCTTACAGCGCCATTTTTTCTGCGCTGCTACTTCGCCCTGCGAAATAAAGAAAAAACGACAAAGTCGTGTTTCTAAGAAACCGGCCCCTTCAAACGGCTGCTTCTGAACCTCACTCTTCGCACCCATTGCGGCGCTCCGTGCAAAATCTCAAAAACCATCAACTTCCACGGCATGTTACTGCCGCCAAAGAACCCTAAGTTGCTCGCCTGACCTAAGTCAGCCGATCGTCTGCGCTTGCCATGGCCCGCGCCGATTTGGTTCGCTCTCCTCGTACCTGTGCGTCGACTTGTTGGCTGGGCGACCAGGATTCGAACCTGGACTGAGTGCGTCAAAGGCACTTGACCTACCGTTAGTCGATCGCCCAGTACGGTCGCCGGTGTTCCCTGCCGGCAATCATCACTCTGCGAACATTCTGCGCCAGTACTCTTGTCGGGGCAAGGTCTCAGTAAGGATAGCCTTGCAGCCGGTAGCCTGAACGCGTTGTTGAGCCGCCCTTGCATCTGCCTCCGTCCGGTAAAGCCCAAACAGAGCGGAGCCTGAACCCGAGAGCGCCGCAACCAGCGCGGTGCCGCTCGAATCGCCCGTCGTGTCCGCAGACACGCCAGCCGTGGGCCCCATCAATAAACGCTTGATTTCACGCAGGAAGGGATACTGAGGAAAGACGACCGATTCAAAGTCGTTTTCGATCCCGGTGCGGACAAGCGCGAGAAGCGGGTTCCCGGCCAGATCGTTCCGTGGGTCGCTCTCTTCAGAGCCACGAACGATACCGGATGGGTCAGGCGTTTGCCCTGTCGCGGGGCGAACCCCAAGAACAGATGCGTAAACGCGACTCAACTCTTCTAGCCTATCGGGTTGCACAGGGGAAGTCAACGAATCGCTCGCGTCAGTCCCCATCTCCTTTATTTGCCCCTCGTCCCAGTCGCGAAAAGCCTGAGGCGTCGATACCCCAACCTCCGGTACCGCAAGGACGCACACAGTCGCTGGCAGGTCGTGCATGGGTGAGACAGTCTCGCCACGCCCCACGCCCAGCACTGCGCCGCCCAGCAGAAACAGCGGCACATCCGAGCCAACCTCGGCGGCAATCTCCAACCTCTCAGCCTCGGTCAGCGCTACTCCCAACTCCCGCTCCAGGCCGATCAGCGCCGCCGCCGCGTTCGCCGACCCAGCTCCCAGCCCACCCTGCACCGGCAGGTTCTTCTCAATATGAATGGCCACTTCGGCGGCCAGATTCATCCGCGCCAGCGCCCGCTCCACCATCTTCCACGCCGTGTTGCGCGCGTCGGCCGGCACCTCGGCATGGTTCGTCGTCAGCGTAATTGTCTCTAAGATAGGCCGGGACTTCAGTCCCGGCATCACAGGTACAGAGTCGATGCGGGCTTTAGCCCCCGGGATAGGCTTCTCGTCTTCCCTCGAACCTCGTACCTCGAACCTCGAACCCGGCGCCAGCCGTGCCTCCACCGTCACCACATCGTGCAGCGCCAGCGTCTGATACAGCGTCGCCAGCCCATGATACCCGTCCGGCCGCACCGGCCCAATTGCCAGCCCCAGGTTGATCTTCGAGTAAGAACAGACACGCGTAGCCATCGACCCATTCTATGACCAACCATGCGCCAACCGCGCCCGGTTCCTAATCGACATCCCCCACAGCTTGCGCTCACGCTATCCTGTCAGCAGTCTCCCATCGCGTTCTGGAGTTCCTCGATGCGTCTTGCTGCCCGTGTCTCCGTCTGCTGCGTCGCCCTGACTCTCGCAGGCGTCTCCACCACGGCGCAAACGGCTGTCCATCCCAACCCCTACGCCCTCGTCAGCCCGCCGCCTGTGCAGGCCCAGCACGCGATGGTGGTCAGCATCCACCACGATGCATCCGACGCCGGCGTCGAAGTGCTCAAGGCGGGCGGCAATGCGGTGGACGCGGCCGTCGCCGTCGGGTTCGCCCTGGCCGTCGTCTTTCCCCAGGCCGGCAACCTTGGTGGCGGAGGATTCATGCTCGTCCGCATGAAGACGGGCGAGGCCCACTTCCTCGACTACCGCGAACGTGCCCCCGCCGCTGCGACCGCTGGAATGTACCTCGACGCGCGGGGTAAACTCGTCCCGGGACTTGCCACCACGGGATACAAGGCCATCGGCGTGCCCGGCACCGTCGCCGGCCTGGTCTACGCGGAGAAGACCTATGGCCGCCTAACCCTGGCGCGGGTGATGGCCCCAGCCATCCGGCTTGCGAGCGAGGGCTACATCCTCTCCGGCGAAGAGGCGGGCAACCTGGCCACCGCTAAGAACCTCGCCCGTTTCCCCGACTCGCGGCGCATCTTCCAGCGCAATGGCAACTTCCTCAAGCCCGGTGACCGCTTCACTCAGCCGCAGCTCGCCGCCACATTGAAACGCATCGCCGCCGATCCCGTCAGCTTCTACAAGGGCCCCATGGCCGCCGAACTCGTCGCCTCCATCCAGAAGGGCGGCGGCCTCATCACCACCGCCGATCTCGCCGCCTACCGGGTCAAGGACCGCGAGCCGCTCACCGGCAGTTACCGCGGCTGCCAGATCGTTACCGCGCCGCCGCCGTCCGCGGGCGGCATCATGCTTCTCGAGGTCCTCAATATCCTCTCCGGTTACGACCTCGCGCAGATGGGCAACCGCTCGCCGCAGCAGGTCCACCTCATCGCCGAGGCCTTCCGCCGCGCCTTCAAGGACCGCGCCGAGTACCTTGGCGACCCCGACTTCGCCTCCATGCCGCTCGCACAGATGGCCTCGCCCGCCTACGCCGCCGCCTGGCGCAACTCTATCGACCCCATCAAGCCATCGCCCTCCGCCACGCTCACTCGCCCCGCCGGCTTTCTTCCTTCGCCGCCCATCGCGCCACGCGCCACACCGCACGAATCTTCCGAAACCACCCACTTCTCCGTCGTGGACGCCGAGGGCAACGCCGTCTCCAGCACAACCACGCTCAATGCCCTCTTCGGCTCCGGCGTCACGGCCGGCCCCCTCGGTTTTCTGCTCAACGACGAGATGGACGACTTCACCGCCAAGCCCGGCGCGCCCAATATGTACGGCCTCATCCAGGGCCCGGCCAATGTCATTGCTCCCGGCAAGCGTCCGCTCTCTAACATGACGCCCACCATCGTGCTGAAGGACGGCAAACCGCTGCTTGTGCTCGGCTCGCCCGGCGGCCCTACCATCATTACCACCGTGGCCAACGACATCATCTCCATCCTCGACAATGGCCTCAACGTCCAGCAGGCCGCGGACGCTCCGCGCTTCCATCATCAATATCTGCCTGACGTCCTCCAGGTCGAGAAGGCCTTCCCGTTGAATGTGCTCGATGCGCTCAAAGCCGGCGGATACGCGGTCAGCCGCATCAACCAGGCCGATGAGAAGAACCCCGGCGTCTGGGGAGACAGTGAGATGATTTACATCGACCCCAGCTCCGGTACGCTGCTGGGCGGCCAGGACCAGCGCCATCACTTCGGCAAAGCCGCCGGGTACTAGCTCGAAACGTGCTCGACGCAACCCAGGGCTTTGTAAAGCTGCTGGGTGGAATATGGCAGAACAACCTATCGGACGAGATGGGGGGCTCGTATCCATGCTGTTAGGGAACACCGCGGTTGGGATGGCCTCCCCTGGAAATGACCCTCTGCCTCGCCAGATGTATTTTTCGCTAGTAATATCACGTATTAAAGCCATGGGAATTGAGATCCCGATCACCACCAAGCTAAGAACATCGGAAAGACGTCAGAGCAAACGTTATAGATACCGGGGCGATGCAAAGCTACGGCAGCTCGAAACGGATCTCTCGCTGTCCGGTCGCATTCTCGATCTGAGCGCGCGCGGCTGTCTGCTCCAGATGCCCGACCTATCCGCCTACGCGGTCGATACGCTCGTCGACATGTGCGTCAACACCGGCTGGGTCAGCTTTCGCGTGCTGGGGTCGGTGCGCCATGTCAATCCGAACCACTGGAGAATCGGGATCTCCTTCTTAAAACTTAGCCGCCGCAGTGAATCCGAGCTTCTCGAACTGATTGCCGGCCTTGAGGAAGCCGAGCGGGCCGGGCGCTCCGGCGTGCTGGAGATCGGCATCGCGAGACATACCGGCTCTCCACATCGCCAACTGGATGAACCGGATTAGTGACCCATACCACCAATTCCACTCTGGCGTGTTGCAGCCGGCGCCATTGGCTGTACGCTTAATACCAATGCAACCTGGACTCTCCACTCACGTCTTCTTCCAGCACCGCCTGCAGCCCGGCCTGCTGGACGCCCTTGCGGCCGCCGGGGCGCGCACCATCGAAGTCTTTGCCGCGCGCCACCACTTCGATTACACCGACCCGCCCACCCTCCGAGAGACCGCCGCCTGGTTCCGCTCCAACGATGTCCGCGCGGTGATGCGTCAGCCCATCTATTTTTCTGACCGCGCAGACGCGCAATGGTCGCGCCACGTTGCTCCCAATCTCGACCTGCTCGCGCCCGAAAAGTTCCACCGCATCGCCGCCATGGACGAGGTGAAGCGTGCCATCGAAGCAGCCGAACAGGTCCCATTTACCGCCGTCGTCATTGACCTTGGCCGCAAGGACGCGCCCTGGGACGAGCTCGCATTCGAGCACTCGCTCACCGCCATAGAACACCTTAAAGCCTTCGCCGCGCCGCTCGGTGTGCGCCTGCTGCTGGAGAACCTGCAGAACGAGGTCGCCACCCCGGAAAACCTGCTCTCCATCCTCAGGACTGGCCACTTCGACTCGGTCGGCGTCTGCCTCGACGTTGGCCACCTCCACCTCGCACAGGATTCCTCGGCCCCCGCATCGACCGCAAAATCGGGCGCCCCATCTTCGGCGGCCAAGTCGCCTTCTAAGGTCAGTGCAGACTCAGGCGTTGGCGCAGCCATCGAGTTGCTCGGCCCACGCATCGCGCAGGTGCATCTGCACGATAACCACGGCGCATTCGCGCACACAGTCGACATGAAAGACGAACACCTGTGGCCCGGGTCCGGTAGCATCGACTGGCGCTCCGTCTGCTCCGCGCTTGCCGCCCTGCCCGCCGCCACGCCCGGCATTCTGGAGATCGCAGGCGACCGCGACGAACCCGCCGAATCCGTCACACGCAAGGCCGAAGCCGCCTTCCGCATGCTCGAAAATTGGCAATCCACGCAGCTTTCACAGAATATGTAACAGTTCTTGATCGAAAGAAGTGTTCCATGAGTGAACAAGAAACAAAAAAAGTTACAAATTTGCATATCGCCACCGTCGCCTCGCTCGCTGGCCACGTTGGCGGCACCGTCACCCTCCGCGGATGGCTCTACAATATGCGCGAGAGCGGCAAGCTGCTCTTTCCCATCTTCCGCGACGGCACGGGAACCATCCAAGGCATCGTTCCCAAGGCCGCCGTGCCGCCCGAAGTCTTCGACCGCGTCAAGTCCCTCACCCAGGAGTCCTCCGTCATCGTCACAGGCCGCGTCCGCGCCGACTCGCGCGCCCCCTCCGGCTTCGAGCTGGATGTCGAGGACATCGAAATCGTGCACCTCGTCCCCGAGTCCGCGCCCTACCCCATCACCCCCAAGGAGCACGGCACCGACTTCCTTATGGAGCATCGCCACCTCTGGGTGCGCACGCCGCGCCAGTCAGCCATCCTGCGCATCCGCGCCACCATCATGCGCGCCGCGCAGGAGTACTTCGACAACAACGGCTTCATCCGCACCGACCCGCCCATCTTGACACCAGCAGCGTGCGAAGGGACCAGCACGCTGTTTGAACTCGACTACTTCGGCGACCCCGCCTTCCTCACCCAGTCCGGCCAGCTCTACGTCGAAGCCACCGCGCTCGCCCTGGGCAAGGTATACAGCTTCGGCCCCACGTTCCGCGCAGAGAAGTCGAAGACGCGCCGTCACCTCACCGAGTTCTGGATGATCGAACCCGAGGTTGCCTTCATGGACCTCGACGGCGACATGGACCTCGCCGAAGCCTTCCTCACCCATATCGTCACCCGTGTGCTGGAGCTGCACCGCGCCGACCTTAAGGTCATTGGCCGCGACATCGCCAAGCTCGAAGCCGTCATCGCGCCGTCTCCAACCACTGACTCTTCTTTGTTGTCATCCCGCAGCAACGCGGAGGGATCTGCTTCTCCGACTGCCGCTACTCCCCGCCTCTTCCCCCGCCTCTCCTACGACGAAGCCCACGCAATGCTCGAAGCCGCCTACGCCGCGGGCAAGCTCGAAGCCCCGCACATCTATGGCGACGACCTCGGCTCGCCCGACGAAACCTACCTCAGCAACCAATTCGACCGCCCCGTCATGATCCACCGCTACCCCGCCGCCTCCAAGGCCTTCTACATGCAGCCCGACCCGGCCGACCCCACCAAGGCCCTCTGCGTCGACGTCCTCGCGCCCGAGGGCTACGGCGAGATCATCGGCGGCTCGCAGCGCGTCGACAGCTACGACCTCCTCCGCGCCCGCATCCTCGAACACAACCTACCCCTCGCCGGCCTTCGAGTGGTACCTCGACCTGCGCCGCTACGGCTCCGTCCCCCACTCCGGCTTCGGCATGGGCATCGAGCGCGCCGTCGCCTGGATCTGCGGCCTCGACCACGTCCGCGAAACCATCCCCTTCCCCCGCACCCTCAACCGCATCTACCCGTAACTAAATAGATACCCGAAAATTAAGCGAATAATCCACAGTCATAGAGGTATCAATTCAGTTATCATTATGGGGCTGACCATTGTTTTGAGCGCCATAGCAAGCGGGGATTCCCGAGCGCCGTGGGCACAAGGCAGCGTCGAGGCGAAAGTCTCGATTGAGCGACGCGGAACGCAAGTTACCTTCGCATGGCACAGACCTGACTCTTCCGGCGATTTATCAGCCGTAGCCCTGGCCTCACGAGGCACCCGTTGGGCGGCTGGCAGCATTTATTTTCCGGACGGGGCGGGGCGGATTTCGCACCTCTTGTCTCTCGGCGCAAAAAGCGTATGGTTCGAGGAGGAAGTGAGATGCGAGATCAGGTTCGCAAGCGTGCAGAAGTACATCCGCGAGGAGTGTGCAACACAATCATCGCGGTGCTGACCATTGTTTTGAGCGCCATAGCAAGCGGGGATTCCCGAGCGCCGTGGGCACAAGGCAGCGTCGAGGCGAAAGTCTCGATTGAGCGACGCGGAACGCAAGTTACCTTCGCATGGCACAGACCTGAGTTGTCGGATCGGTCGGGTGAACCAACGGGGCCTCAGACAGATGAAGACATCGCCAGCCTCCGCAATTGAACGAGTGCGAACGCTTAAAACGCTTGGAAAAGCGTGGGCAGCGGTACGCAAAAACGCTAGAAGCTCTAAGACGGAGGAAACCCGCAACGAAGCGGCAGCATTTGAAGTGAACGCAGTCGAGAATATTGGTCGTATCCAGAGGCAACTCCAGGCAAATGCGTTCAAATTTCTTCCTGCTCAAGGAAAGAAAATCCCGAAGAAGAACAAAGATAGCTTCAGACCTTTGGTTGTCGCACCGCTAGAGTCGCGAATTGTTCAGCGAGCAGTTCATGATGTGTTGGTGGGTATGCCCGCGATTCAAAAGTATATAAAGACTCCAAACAGCTTCGGAGGAGTACGTAAAGGGAAAGATGAAGAGATTGCGGCAGTTCCAGCCGCCATAAAAGCCACGTTGAAGGCAATCGGTGATGGCTCCGTGTACTTGGTGAAATCTGACATCTCTGATTTTTTTACGAAGATTCCTAAATCGGTGGTTACTGAGCAGATTAGCAAGTTGGTGACGGACGATGCGTTTATGAGGCCGTTCAGGGATGCCATCAATGTGGAACTTGCGAATCTAGCACAATTAAGGAACTCCGCAGTGGCCTTTCCAATTGAGGATATTGGGGTGGCTCAAGGAAATTCCCTGTCTCCACTTTTGGGCAATTTGTATCTATACGATTTCGATCGTCAACTTAACAGTGAACCCCATATCCGATGTCTTCGGTTTATTGACGACTTTATTATACTGGCTCCAAGTAAGGCAGCCGCAAATAGCAAGTTTGTTGAGGCATGCAAGATTTTGGAATTACTGGGCCTAACTGTATCAGAGAAGAAAACATTTCGTGGAAATGCGAGAGATGGATTCGAATTTTTGGGGATAGAAATCCAAAACGGGTTACTGCGACCATCGAGGGACGCAAGGAAAAAACATTTAGATGATTTGAAATTTGCATTTACAGAAAGCGAGGCAGGCTTTCAGTCGCTCATCGCCAAAAAGACACTAGAGAGTAAGTTGGGGTTTGTGAACACACTGAGACGAGTGAGTAGCATGTCGCAGGGATGGGCCAAGCATTACTGGTTTTGCAATGACAACAAATGTCTCGCAAATCTAGATAAAAGTATTGCTCTACTGTTTCGTGAGTATTTTGCATCCTACTCACAAACCCGAAGAAGACTGAACGAGACTGAGGCTTGGACTCTGCTAGGAATTCAACCTCTGGGAGCAATGGACAGAACAGTACAGTTCAGATGGCCATAAGAAAACGCCGCGCGCCCCATTCATCGCACCTTTGTCTCATGCGATCGGGGTCCCCGGCGAACTTGTTCGCTGGGGTGAGGATGAGTGGGCAGGCGCCCCGCGCGCGAACCGCTCTCCTCCAACCCGCCACAATCTACCTGTAAGCCGTGAACGGAAGGGCACGCGTTTACGCGTGCCATAAAGACCGGGTCGAAGACCCGTACCGCTCTGCCGAAGGCCCGGAGTGGAGGCGCAGCCGGAACGACAAATCTGCCTTCTTACCCTCCACTTGGTAATCGCCGCTAGTCCCGGTCGCGCTCCCACTCGCATCGCAACGACGCCTGATACTCCAACCCACCCAAGCGCCGGTTCTTCCAGAGCCCGAACGACTCCTCGATGCCAACCTTCCTCCATGCGAGGAATCGAGCCACCGCCTGCCGGATTAAGTCCGCACGCGAATTCCCTCGCGACCGGCTCAAAGCATCGAGCCGGTCAACTTCTCCTTCCGGCAAATCAACCGAGACTCGCACTTTGCCTCCAGACAACCAAAGTCCCCCATCGCGTCTACGGATGGTGGTATCGCCCAACCAGCACGCCCTTGTCCAGGATGTGGCCATTCATCGCCGCCATCAGGTCGGCGCGCGTCGCATCCGGCCCCAGCGTCAGTTTGGTGTCCAGCGCAAACAGCTCCCAGGTGTAGTGGTGGTACGGTCCGGCCGCGCCCATCCCCATGCCCATGTATCCCGGCTTCCTTCCCCGGTTCATCGCCTGCACCGACCCATCGGGCAGTTGCGCCTCGTTCGGCACGCCCTCCGGCAGCCCCGTCGCCGTCCCAGGAATGTTGAAGATCAACCAGTGAATCACCTCGTCCGTGGTATGCGACAGCGACGTGTCCGGGTCGTGCAGGATGATGGCAAAGCTCACCGTGCCATCCGGCACATGCGTCCACTGCAACGCGGGCGATACGGGCGCAGCCGGGCTGGCCGCGCCGGTGTACTTGTTGGGAATAATTGCGCCGTCTTCAAACGCCGTCGTGGTTAGCGTCAGTCCCGGCTTGGCCGGCGGACGCGGCGTGGCCGGTGCCGGCGCCGGCGCCTGCGCCAAGCCGATGGTTGTCATCGATAACACGAATGCGTAGATGCCTGTTTTGCCTTTTACGTTCATCCTTTACTCCTGTCTGCGACTCTCCGCCCGGTGCACCACCTCTCGTATCAAGTGGTAGGAGAAATGCTGGACCCGGTCGCGAAACCATTACAACACAACCAATCTCCCCTTCATCGCGATTCCGATCTAAAGTTAACTTTGCAGCGCCGCAGGATGGACGAATTCAACCTAAATCGGTTTGTCGATGCCCAGGCCAGCGTCTACGAAGGCGTCCTCGCCGAACTGCGTCAGGGCTGCAAGACCGGCCACTGGATGTGGTTCATCTTCCCGCAGCTCAAAGGTCTGGGTTTCAGTTCCACGGCGCAGTATTACGGAATCGGGTCCCTTGCCGAGGCCGAATCGTATTTGGCACATCCGCATGCTCGGTCAGCGACTACATCGAATGCACCCGGCTGGTGAATTCGATTGAAGGACGTTCCCTGCGCGAAATCTTCGGCACTCCCGACGATCTGAAGTTCCGCTCCTCGATGACCCTGTTTGCCCATGCAACATCGCAGAACGCAATCTTCCTCGAAGCGTTGAATAAATTTTGTGGCGGCAACTTCGATCCGGCAACGCTGCATTTACTTGATACCCTCCGTGACCAATCGGGTAAAAGATAATGAACGGAACACGAATCGACAAATGGCTTTGGGCGGCGCGCTTCTTCAAGACGCGCGAGTTGGCATCCAAGGCCTGCGAGATGGGACGCATCGACTCCAACGGGGTGCGCGCCAAGCCCGCCCGCGAGGTGCGCGTCGGCGACATGTTGCGGATCAAAAACGAGATCGCCGAGTTCGAGATCGAGGTCCTCGCACTCAGCCGCCAGCGCGGTTCGGCGTCCATTGCACATACCCTTTATCGCGAGACGGAAGCCAGCATGGAGCTTCGCCGCAAGGTCGCCGAAGAGCGCCGTCTGCTTGGGCCGGTCGCTAGCATACCAGCCGGTCGGCCATCCAAGCGCGATCGGAGGCTGATTCATAACTTCAGCGGACGGAGATAAAACAGCAACAGCAGATTCCTTGTATCTTGCGACTGGAGGCGTAAGGTGTCTTTACGTTTGGGCGGAGAGGCCGTAGATTCCTGAGGCCTGCGTGAGTTGAGCCTGTGCGGAGATCGGCCCCCGTCCCTCTCTTGGTTGACGCCGCGGAGAATCGGAGGCCTTTTGAGCCTGTATGTTCAAGGTTGGCGGAAAGAGCAAGTCCGTTTGCGCGGACGCGGGACGGTGCCGAAGCTCAGAGTAAATCCGGAGGTGAGCCATGAGCAAGGCAGCAGTGGCAAGTCGGGTGTATTGCGGTATCGATGTCAGTGCGGCGAGGTTGTCCGTGGCGGTGCGACAGCGGGATAGGGACGGATACGAACAGCGCGAGTTCGCCAACTCGGCCGCCGGCCAGCGGCAGTTGATCGGGTGGCTGCGGAAGGGCGGGGCCGGGGTGCGGGTCTCGCTGGAGGCGACTGGCATCTATTCGCTGGATGTGGCGCTGTCGCTGGATGGGGCCGAAGGCATCGAGGTCGCGGTGCTGAACCCCAAGACCGTCAACCGGTTCGCGCAGACGTTGCGGCGGTCGAAGACCGACCGGGCCGACGCGGTGGCGCTGGCCGAATACAGTCTGCGGATGCCGTTCGTGCCCTGGCGGAGGCCCAGTCCGGTCTCGTTGGAGTTGCGCGCCATCGGCCGGCACATCGCCGCGCTCACCCAGGACCACACCCGTCTGCGCAACCGGCTGCACGCCGCCGAGGGCTCGGCGACCACCCCCCGCTGTGTGCGCCAGGACCTCAAGCGTGCCATGGACGGGACCCGGAAGCGCATCGTCCGGCTGCGCAAACAAGCCGTGGCGCTGGTGCGGCGGAACGCGGAGCTGAAGCGCAAGTTCGACCGGTCGATCGCCATCCTTGGTATAGCCGAAACCAGCGCGGTGCAGCTGCTGAGCGAGTTGGCGGGGCTCGACCCGGAGATGACGGTGCGCCAGTGGGTCGCCCATAGCGGGCCCGATCCGGAACATCGTCTGTCCGGCACATCGCTGCATGCGCCCTCCCGGATCGGCCGCCGGGGCAACCGCCATCTGAGGCTCGCGCTCTACATGCCGGCCCTGGCCGGCGTCCGCTGCGATCCGCACCTGAAGGCCTTCTACCGGCAACTCCAGGCCCGGCAAAAGACCAGGCTCCAGGCCCTCATGGCTGTCGCAAGAAAGCTGCTCCACGCCATCTTCGGCATCTTCAAAACCGATACCCCCTACGACGGAGCCAAGCTCTTCCCCCATCTCACACCCACTTCATAGGAAGTCTTTTGTTCAAACCCCCGCAAATCCGCTTGCAAACCAAGAGAGAATCTACGCTGCGCTGCGGAATGACAAACGAAAATACTGCGGAATGACAAACAAAAATACAAGAGCCAATACGGAGATTCTGGCTGCGCCAGTAATGACGAGCAAAACGACCGGGGCCAGAGCATTTTAACAATTGCTATAGACCCAAAATGAATTGTCATTCTGAGTGCAGCGAAGAATCCCCGCATTTTGCTCACTACGCGACGGTCTACACCTTTAGCAAAAATGCTATAAAGCCCGCATTGATTTGTGGCCGTTCATACGTGGGGTTAAAGCCCTACGCTAATCCGAAGGGCAAAAGCAGATTCCTCCGCTACGCTCCACCCCAGCGAGCAAGCTCGCCGGGGGCCCCGGCTTGCTGCGGAATGACAAACAAAAATACTGCGGAATGACAAACAAAAATACAAGAGCCAATACGGAGATTCTGACTGCGCCAGTAATGACGAGCAAAACGACCGGGGCTAAAGCCCGCATTGATTTGTGGCCGTTTATACGTGGGGTTAAAGCCCCACGCTAATCCGAAGGGCAAAAGCAGAAGCAACGACGGAGATTCTGGCTGCACCAGAATGACGAGCAAAACAGCCGGAGCTAAAGCCCATAACATTAAATTGACTTCGTACAGGGGGCTGAAGCCCTCTGCTCCCTCCGAAAGGCAAAAGCAACATCAAGGGCCAATGCGGGGATTCTTCCTGCCCCAGCCAGCAAGCTGGCTAGAGACCCCGTTCGCTGCGCTCAGAATGACAAACAAGAAAGGCAATTTCCGCATCGGGTTTACAGCGCGGCGGGGGATTCGCTACACTTGAGGAGTTCGAGAGGCCTTGGATGTTACGTCCGGCCTCAGTGTGTTCCAGATCGCCGGCAACGCCAATCCATAAAAAATTGGCTTCGCGAAATGATAGGCTTCGCGAATTGTCTGTCGCCGGATAGGCCATGTCTGCTGTATAGGGCGAGGCTAGATGGGGACATACAAACTCAATCGCTGACAGGCGAACAACTGAAGTACCGACCGACGGCAGAAGCCGGGTCGAAGGAGACTCCACCATGCGACACCGCAATGCAGGATACAAACTTGGCCGCAACACAAGCCACAGGCGCGCCGTACTGCGCAGCCTGGTAACGTCGATTGTTTTGATGGACCGGATCGAGACCACCATCACGAAATGCAAAGCCGCCCAGCCGCTGGTGGAGAAGATGATTACGCTGGGCAAGCGGGGCACGGTCCATGCGAGACGGCAGGCATTGGCCTACCTGATGACACCGGAGAGCGTGGACCGGCTGTTTAGCGTGGTGGCCGCGCGCTACGGCGACCGCAACGGCGGATACACCCGGATTACACGCAGCCGAGTGCGCAAGGGCGATGCGGCCGAGATGGCCTACATTGAACTGCTGGGAGCAGAGCACGAGCTGGACGAGAAGCGGCAGAAGCGCGAGGCGGCGCGCGCCAAGAAGCGCGAGGAGATTGCCAAGCAGATGGAAGAGCAGAACGCTGCCGAGGCTGCCGAGGCCCCCGCGGCGAAGGATGAAACCAAGGCCGAGGAGTAATCGTCGGGTTACGATTCAGAGTTGAGAAACAAAAGTGCCCAGGTCTCGGATGCGAGGCTTGGGCATTTTTGCTGTTATTGGGATAGCGGTGATTATTCTGTGACGAGTGGAGCGAGGGCGGCGCGGAGTTGGGCGGCGGTGAGGCCGACAATGCGAAGGGACTTGCTGCGGCTGGCGGCCCCGGTGAGCAGAGTGACGCGGGTGCGGGGAATATGTAGCCCGGCGGCGAGGAAGGCGACGAGGGCCTGGTTGGCTCGGCCATCGGTGGGCGGCGTGGTGAGCGAGACTTTGAGTGCGCCGTTGTGGACGCCGGTGATGGCGTTCTGCCGCGCTCCGGGATGGACGCGGACGGGGAGGGTGCAGCCGCCGGGGATGTCGCGGATTGCGAGGGGAGTAGTCACGGATTGATCCCCCAGAATTACCGTCCGTGGTCTTCGAGGAATTTTTCGGCTTCGAGGGCGGCCATGCAGCCTGTGCCGGCGGCGGTGATGGCCTGGCGGTAGCGGCGGTCCTGGATGTCTCCGCAGGCGAAGACGCCGTGGACATCTTTGCCGTCGCGCGTGACGAAGACGTTGCCGTGGGTGAGGATGTATCCGTCGGCATCGAGGTCGAGCTGGCCGCGAAACATTTTGGCGTTGGGGATGTGGCCGATGCCGAGGAAGAGGAAGGCGACGGGGAGTTCGCTGAGCTCGCCGGTTTTGACGTTGCGCAGTTTGAGGCCGCGGACCTCCTTCTCTTCGACGCCGAGCACCTCTTCGACGACGGTGCTGGACATGAACTGGATGTTGGGATGGGCCATGGCGCGCTCCATCATGATGCGGCTGGCGCGGAAGCGGTCGGTGCGGTTGATGAGCGTGACCTTGGTGGCGAAGCGGGTGAGAAATAGCGCCTCTTCCATGGCTGAGTCGCCGCCGCCGATGACCGCGATCTCCTTGCCGGAGGCGAAGAAGCCGTCGCAGGTGGCGCAGGAGCTGACGCCGTGGCCGATGAGCGCCTGCTCGGAGGGCAGGCCGAGCCAACGGGCCGACGCGCCGGAGGCGATGATGAGGGTGCGGGTGTGGATGGGCTCCTTGCCGGGGCCGAGGTCGAGGACATAGGGATGCTTGCTGAGGTCGGCAGAGACGAGCTGGGCCATTTTGAGTTCGGCGCCGAAGCGGACGGCCTGCTGCTTCATGTTCTCGATGAGTTCGGGACCCTGGACGCCTTCGGGCCAGCCGGGAAAGTTCTCCACCAGGGTGGTGATGGAGAGCTGGCCGCCGGGTTCGTGGCCTTCCAGAACGAGCGGCTTGAGGTTGGCGCGTGCGGCGTAGATGGCGGCAGTGAGGCCCGCGCAGCCGGAGCCGAGGATGACGGTGTCGCGAGTTGGGTTGTCGGGCATTTTCGTGTCGTGCATGGGGATTGGATTCGATTCTATGCGCAGGGATGCGTGGGTTACATGTTGCCGGAGCCGATGAAGGTGTCGTGCGCGGCGGGGTTGTCGGCGTCGAGCAGGGCCTCGATGGCATATTCCAATTTGTCCTGGGCGGCGAGGATGAACTCGATGGCGTCGCGACCCGCGCCCTGGCCACCGGGGTTGGGGGTGATGTAGTGGGCTGCGGCCTTGGCCTGGGGACGGGCGTTGGCGGTTGCGATCGCCAGCCCGCAGACGCGCAGGACGGGCAGATCGATGACATCGTCGCCGACGAAGGCGAGTTCGTCCAAGGTGCATCCGGCGCGCTGGAGAATGTCGTTGACTGCGGTCATCTTGTGCGACTGGCCCTGGTAGACGAACTCCAGGCGAAGGTCGCTGGCGCGGATGGCGACGGTGGCCGACTCGCGCTTGGTGATGAGGCCGACGCGCAGACCGCCCAGGCGAGCGATGTTGATGCCGAGGCCGTCGTGGGCGGTGAATCCCTTGAACTCCAGGCCGTGGGGCTTGCCGTCTGCGCCGGGCTGGCCGCCATCTTTGGGAAGGAAGTAGAGTTGTCCGTCGGTGAGGACTCCATCGACGTCGAAGAGCAGGATTTTGATGCGGCGGGCGCGGTCTTCCGCGGATAAGGTCATAGGAAGATGATACCTTGACGGGCGGGCGATGGGCCATGCGCGCGCCCGCCAAGGCGTGTATCGGTTGAAGAAGACGAACGACGGAGATTCTGAGCTACGCTCAGAATGACGAACAAAGGAGGCAGCGACAAAGACAAAGGCTCCCTGTGGTTAAAACCCTGATTTGATGGAGGGCTAAATGGCCAGGCTAAAGCCTGGCCCTATCTCAGAGGCAACGGCAAAGGACGAAATTCGGAGATTCTGGCTACGCCAGAATGACGACGTTAGCGCCAGTGGCCGGGGTGCCAGACGTGGCCGCCACGCTCTTCACGCCATTCGCCTTCAACCCATACGGCCCCACGATGGGGTGGGCGGCGGTAGGAGCCGGCGAACCCAGACATAGCGGTGGCCATCCCAGCGGTGATAGCCGGGGACCCAGACCCAGTCGCGGTGCACGGGCGGAGGTTCGGGGACGACTTCGACGGGACGCGGCGGCGGACCGATACGGACAACGATTTGCGCGTTGGCCGTGCCGACGGTGAGAAAGAGGGCGCAGGCTGCGGTGAGGAGTTGCTTCTTCATGGGTGGTCGCTCCTTGGAACTGCTTCCGGTTAAGATGCGGATTGCTGCGGAAAGTTGTGTTGGTTCCTTTGCCGGTGGTGGCCCCGGTTGGCGCGCGTGGCGGCGCCGGATGAGCGATGATGGATCATCCATGCAAAAGAAGGATGCCTGAATCCGTTACCATGGATGACGCCTTCGGCTGGACCGAAGCGGGAGCGCGCAAGTGGCCTATAACGACCTACGCGACTGGATCAAGCAACTGGACAGGGCCGGCGAACTGCGGCGCATCCGCGAGGCGGTGAGCCCGTATCTGGAGATGGCGGAGATTGCCGACCGCGCGGCCAAGCTGGGCAAGGGGACGGCTAAGGCGGGCGGGCCGGCGCTGCTGTTTGAGAACGTCACGGGTTTTCCTGGGGCGAAGGTGCTGATGAACCAGTTCGGGTCTGAGCGGCGCATGAGGCTGGCTCTGGAGGTGGACTCGCTGGACGAGATTGCGGGGAGGATCGACGCGCTGATCCATCCAGAGACGCCGACCACGCTGATGGACAAGCTGAAGCTGCTGCCCAAACTGGCGGAGGTGGGCAGCTACTTTCCCAAGACGATTGCAGCCAAGGATGCGGCGTGCAAGCAGGTGGTGCATCGCAGGGTGGAGGATGGCGGCGCAGGGATCGACCTGAGGAAGCTGCCGGTGCTGACGACGTGGCCGGAGGATGGCGGGCCGTTTATTACGCTGCCGTGCGTGGTGACGCGCGATCCGAAGTCGGGGAAGCGCAATGTGGGCATGTATCGCATGCAGGTGTACGACGGCGAGACTACGGGGATGCACTGGCAGAGGCAGAAGAACGCGGCAGAACATCTGCGCGACCGGCTGCGCGCGGCGAGTGACAGTGCAAACGATGCGTCCGCGCGGGTGGAGCTGATGGCGCAGACGGCCGGTGGAACGGTTGCGGCGGAGAATGCTGCGACGATTCCGGCGACGACGATGACCAAGATTAATGCTGGGCGGATGGAGGTTGCGGTGGCGATTGGGACCGATCCGGCGACGACGTTTGCGGCGATTGTGCCCGCGCCGCCGGACGTCGAGGAATATCTGATCGCGGGTTTTCTGCGCGGCAAGCCGGTGGAACTGGTGCAGTGCGAGACGGTGGACCTGCAGGTGCCTGCGCACGCGGAGTACGTGCTGGAAGGCTACGTCAACCTGAGCGAGTTGAGGACGGAGGGGCCGTTCGGCGACCATACAGGCTTCTACACCATGGCGGATGAGTATCCCGTGTTCCATGTGACGTGCGTGACGCATCGCAACGATCCGATCTATGCGGCGACGGTGGTGGGCAAGCCTCCCATGGAGGACGCGTGGATGGGCAAGGCGGTGGAGCGCATCTTTTTGCCGCTGATGCGGCTGACGCTGCCGGAAATTGTGGATGTGTGCCTGCCGCCCGAGGCGGTGTTCCATAACCTGATGATCGTGTCGATCCGAAAGTCCTATGCGGGGCACGCGCGCAAGGTGATGCACGGCATCTGGGCGATGGGGCAGGCGATGTTTACCAAGTGCATCGTGGTGGTGGACGAGGACTGCGATGTGCAGGACCTGGCCGAGGTGACGCTGAGGGTGGCGAACAACATCGATCCGGAGCGCGACATCCAGTTCACGCTGGGGCCGGTGGATACGCTGGACCACGCAAGCCGGATGCCGAATTACGGATCGAAGATGGGGATCGATGCAACGCGCAAATGGGCGGCGGAGGGGTTCACGCGACCGTGGCCACAGATGCTGAAGATGGAGCCAAGCATGGTGGCGACGCATGGACTCCATCTGGAAGAAGCTGGGGATTGACTAGCTACGGTGCGCGCCAGATTATCGTTGGGCGTGGGCGAGCTTCTTCTCGGAGGACTGAGCTGCGGCCTTCTCGTCGTCCTCTGTCTGCTGCTTTTTCATCGCTTCAATCTTCCGAGTTACATCTGGACGCTCGGGCATGGAATCAGTTGTTCTGACTCTGAATTGCATCTTCTCTCCCCCTTTCCGATAAATCAGTGTGCTGATCAGTATCCTTTTCTCCGACTCGTATCAGTGCGACTGAATTCCATTCTACCTTGCCTGACACAATACGCAGGTCAATTTTGAGCCAAACAATCTCTTGGGGTGGAAGGTCGATGCGCCAATAAAGTGCATCGTGAATGTGATCGCCTGGCTCCATTTGATCATGCTGGATAAAGATGCGAAAGATGCGAATCGGAATCTCGGAGAGATCCTTGCGGATCGTAGAGAGTGTGCAGGATGTTCCCTCCTGCTGCAAAATGAATTTGGAGGCCCCTCTGTTTGTCAGCGAGGTTGAAATATCGACATAGACCCCGTCCTTAAAGAATACATTTCCAGAGAGTTCAGTCTCCAGCTTCTGGGCGTAGGTGCGACTCTTGCGATAGTTCCAGTAGGTCCAGATACCTCCCAGAAAGACGGCTGCAAACTTGATGATCTTGTCGACTACATCCAACCAGAAGGAGAGTACCGGATGAACTACGTCGGATGTTGCGACTTCGATCATTGGAGCCTTCTTCAGGAGAAGCGGGGAGGAGCACTGGATTTCAACATATCTGCGATCAATGCGAAGGCTCCCTGTAGATTCCTTACGCGGTCATTTTGCCGTAGGGCGAGATGAGGTAGAAGGTGACGCTGTCTTCGGTGCTGCGCTTGTGCGGTGTGCCGCGCGGGATGATGAGAAGGTCTCCCTTGCCCAACAGAAGGGACTTGCTTCCCGTGGATGCGGGCGCGAGCCACTCGCCGGGTTTGGTGTTGCGGCCGTTCTGCGGCGTGCCGCCGACCTCGTAGAGGGTGGAGCCGTCGATGATCTGGAGGATGTGGTCGCGGCCCTCGTGCCACTCGAACTCCTTGGCGCTGGCGTGGACTTCGGTGGTCATGACGATGGCGCAGGGAAATCCCGCGGACTGATTCATGAGGTTGGCGTTGCCGGGAGCAGCCGCGAGCTTCTTGGCGTCGGCTTCGAGATCGGCACCAGTGAAGAGCTTGAACGGAGCTGCCGCAGCGGCAACGTCGGCGCCGGGATTTGGCGCTGCCGCAGCCTGCGCGGCGAACAGAAGCTGATTGGAGAGGGTGAAGCCGGCCGCGGCGGCGACAGGGGCCGTGCGGAGGAAGTTGCGGCGAGATGTTTTCTTGGCCATGCGTGGAAGTGAATCACATCCGGGCCTGTGCTGCCAAGAGGCAGGTGTGGCGGTGGCCTACTGCACGGTGTTAAACGAGATGGAAACGAGGTTGCGCACCCAGCGCTGGGGCTTCTTGTCGTCGGTGGAGATGAGCTTGAGATTGCCGTCCGCGCCGAGGCTGTGGCCATCCTGGGAGATGGCCACGATGACGTCGCCCGCGTGCTCGGTGGGTTCCACCTCGGTGGCGGAGTAGACGACCCAGTACTTGTCTGTGCCCTCGGCGCGCACGATACTGCGCAGCAGGGTTTGCTGGGTGGTCTTGTCTGCTACGAATCCGGCCTTGGCCAGCAGATCGCTCAACAGGACGCCGGAGTAACTCTCGTCGGCGTTGGTGTGCGCGTTGTGGACCTTGACGGTCTTCTGCGGCATGGCGGCAAGGTCGGCGACGGAGAACTTGGTTGCCTTGTCCTTGACGGTGAGGGTGAGGCTGGTGGAGAGGGGAGCCGCGGGCTTGGGAGTCTGCATTGCGGGCATGGGCGCGGCAGCCTGGGCAAGTACACGCGGCGTATGGATGGGCGATGCTGCGGCAATAGCTAGGGCGGCAATGGAGCAGAAGAGGGCGATATGCGGAGGTCTCATGGATTTCAGCCTATCCTGCCGCCGTCGTATACTCAAGCTATGTCCGTGGTCAAAAATGCCGCTGCGATTGCCAAGGGGATGAGCATTACCCTGGGGCAGATCTTTCAGCCTACCGAGGTGGAAAATTACCCCGACGGCAAAGGGCCGATGCGCGGCGCGCAGTTTCAGGAACGCTTCCGCGGCAAGCACCAGTTGCAGCGCGACGAGAACGGGCTGGAGAAGTGCGTGGCGTGCTATCTGTGCGCGGCGGCGTGCCCGGCCAACTGCATCTACATCGAAGCGGCGGACAATACCGAGGAGAAACGCATCTCGTCGTCGGAACGATACGCCAAGGTGTACAACATCGATTACAACCGGTGCATCTTCTGCGGCTACTGCGTGGAGGCGTGCCCCACCGACGCCATCACACACGGGCACGGCTTCGAGCTGGCGTCGCTGAACGTGACCAGCCTGGTGATGCGCAAGGAAGACCTGCTGGTTCCCACGCACGGCCTGCCCGATGCGGTTGCATCGGACAAGGACGAGGCCGAAGTGCTGGCCTGATCCGTGCCGTTGCGATGCGAAGATAAAAAAGCGCGATAATAGAAGCGTGAAGACCGCACCCAAGCTCTCGCTGCCGCCGCTACAGGACGCGCTCGACCGCATCACCGGGAACACGCGCGCGCTGGTGCAGCCGGAGAGGCTTGCCGTCTCAGAGCATGCCAGCGAAGAGCTGTTTGCCACGGGGATTGAAGACCGCATCCTGCTTGCGGGCGCGCAGATGCCGGAGTTCACGCTGCCCGATGCGCTGACCGGCAAGCCGGTACACTCCACCGACCTGCTGGCGCTGGGGCCGCTGGTGGTCAAGTTCTTTCGCGGACGCTGGTGTCCCTACTGCATCACCGAGCTCGAACACTGGCGCGACCTGCACGCAGAGGTGCGCGCGATGGGCGCGTTCCTGGTCGCCATCTCGCCGCAGTCGCAGCGCCATAACGACTTCACACTGCAACAGCTTCGCCTGCCGTTTCCCATCCTTTCCGATACAGGCGCGGAACTGGCCGAGAAGTTTGGCATCGGCTACAGCGTGCCGGCGGCGCAGCGCGACTACTACAAGGGAATCCTGGTCAATATTCCCTTCGTCAACTCCGGAAGCATGTATAAGGACGCGCCCGAATCAAGCTGGCGATTGCCGCTGCCCGCCGTCTTCGTGGTGGGGCAGGACGGGACGATCGCGTTCAGCGAGGGCCATGCCGACTTCCGCGTCCGCCCCGAGCCAAGCGACGCGATGGAAGCGCTTGCAGCCCTCGTCCAATGTTCCACATAAACTTGCTGCCTAATAAGCATTCTCATTCTGAGCGCAGCGAAGAATCCCCGCATTTCGCCTTTGATCTTGCCGCTGCTTCTCTTTGCTCGTCATTCTGGCGTAGCCAGAATCTCCGTATTATCCTTTTGTGCATTCCAACTATCATTGCGGGTGCCCCATTCATGCGCAGCCTCATCGCGCATGGGTGGGACACGGATGCAATCGGTCGCTGGTGGCTCACCCCCGTCTATTTCCCTTTACCTGTGGCCCAACCATGGCTTAGTCTGCGTCTATGGACTATTCGCAGATCATCACGATGGAGCCGGGCAAGCGGAGCGGCAAGCCGTGCATTCGCGGACTGCGCATGACCGTGGGAGATGTGCTGGGATACCTGGCGTCGGGGATGACGCACGCGGAGATACTTCGCGATTTTCCCTACCTCACGGAAGAGGACATTCGCGCGTGCCTGGCGTTCGCTGCCGACCGTGAGCGGAAGTCGGAGACTGTGGCGGCGTGAAGCTCCTGTTCGACGAGAACCTGTCGCCTCGTCTGGTGGACGGGTTGAGGGATATATACCCCGAATCTCAGCATGTCAGCGGCGTGGAGTTGGGTGGAGCTGAAGACGCTGCCGTTTGGCAGTATGCCAGGAGATATGGGTTCGCGATTGTCTCCAAGGATTCGGACTTTGCCGAACGCAGCGTACTGGAGAGCGGGCCGCCGAAGGTCATCTGGATTCGGTTGGGCAATTGTTCGACGCAGCAGATTGAAGCGCAGTTGCGGTCCGCGCACGAGATGGTGCGGGCTTTCATCGAGAAAGATGAGGAGACATGCCTGCTGCTTGGGCGTGATAAGGCAAGATGAATGGGGCAGTCGGGAGTATTTGCCACTTTGGTTGCAGCAATCCAATCTTTACCTTGCAATTTGTGGACGTATATACTATAAGGGCGGTGATGACCGCGCCCCGTTCGAAATCGAACAGAGCACGGCCTTCACGCCTTGACGCAAGAAGAGGGGCACATGGCTCACCTCCTTGTCTGTTGGCGTCACCTCGGAACTTTACCTGGACTAAGGTGACTCCCAACCTCGAATATGAGTGGCGGCGGTGGGATTCGAACCCACATGCTCTGTCGGGAGTGGCGGTTTTCAAGACCGCTGTGTATGCCAATTCCACCACGCCGCCATATTCGGATTTCTCATCAAGAGGTCGCTTCGGCGGCCTCTTGGTTCTTAAGTACAAGTTCCTCCTGTCCTTCCGATTCCTTCTTAACTCGATCCGCTCGTTTAAGTGATCCCCATTTCGTCAGGTATTCACTTGGAACCGGTTTCTCAAGATGTTCCTTCGGAATGTCAAAAACGAACATCTTTGCGTTTGCATCCCATTCTGTATTGAAGGACCTAGTTTCCGTCCAGTCGTACTTGATATGGTTTAGAAAAGTAACAGCAGAAAACCCTGCCCCATTGGATTTGGCATTGAACGTGAGTTTGTATGCCCCGGTTTCCTTGCTGGTCGCTGATTTCACGCCGCAGCGTTGCAGTTCTTTATCCCATAACAATTGAACATGAGTCACATTCTGTGTTTCGAATATGTTTGTGGCCTGCATATTAAAAGCTACCCGCCCCATCTTCCCCAACGTAATGACGGGATCTCCCGTTCGGATAATTTTCTTTGTGAAGACTTCCCATGCCATATGCGCTCCCTTAGTGTTAATTGCAGTTCCAATGTAACATGGAGCGCAAGCTGAAAGCAATCCGTTAGTTGTTGAAAAGTGGGTTGGTATGCCTAAAGTCGGGTGGCCCAGGTCAGAAGTACCTCAACGAAAGCGGGGTGCCCCATAGCCTGCCCTGAGCTTGCCGAAGGGTCTCGCTTCTGAGACATGGGTTTCGGCAGCGGCACCCCACTCCACCCCTCCTAAAAATACTTTCGCGGATTTGCTCAGCAAAATTGCGTGTCAAGCCCCAATCCGACTCATCTCCATGAAACAGAACGAGATAGACTTGGCATGTTAGTTATCCCAAGTTGTTATACTTAAAGTAGAGGGAAATTTACGCAAAGTTCAGAGCCAGGCCAGCGCGGAGACAAGCTAATCCAGCACATCTTCGCACTATAATCCGTTTGTTTTCTTATATTTGGTCTGTAGCCCTTCTTGAATGAGGGCGTTGCAGCTAAATTCCTGCATCCCCATGTTTCCAGATACTTTAGCATGGGGGAGGGGGGCACCCCCCCACAGATTATTTGCTGGCGCGGTAGCGGCGGATGAGGCTGGTGGTTGAGGTGTCGTGGGTCATGGCGGGCTCGGTGGGGCTTTCCAGTTCGGCGAGGATCTTTGTGGCGAGGACCTTGCCGAGTTCCACGCCCCACTGGTCGAAGCAGTCGATCTTCCAGATGGCTCCCTGGGTGAAGACGGAGTGTTCGTAGAGGGCGACGAGCTGGCCGAGGACTGCGGGGGTGAGCGCGTCGGCGAGGATGGTGTTCGACGGGCGATTGCCCTCGAAGACGCGGTGCGGGACGAGCCATTCGGGCGTGCCCTCGGCGCGGACCTGCTCGGCGGACTTGCCGAAGGCGAGCGCTTCGGCCTGCGCGAAGACGTTGGCCATCAGCATGTCGTGGTGGCGGCCCAGCGGGTTGAGCGACTTTGCGAAGCCGATGAAATCGCAGGGAATGAGGCGCGTGCCCTGGTGGATGAGCTGGTAGAAGGAGTGCTGGCCGTTGGTGCCGGGCTCGCCCCAGAAGACGGGGCCGGTCTGAGTGGCGACGCGCGTGCCGTCGAGCGTTACATGCTTGCCGTTCGACTCCATGGTGAGCTGCTGGAGGTAGGCGGGGAAGCGCTTGAGGTACTGCTCGTAGGGCAGCACGGCGACGGTCTGCGCGTCGAAGAAGTCGGTGTACCAGAGGGTGAGCAGGCCGAGCAGGACGGGGAGATTTTTTCCAAATGGCGCCGTCCGGAAGTGGACGTCCATGGCGTGGAAGCCAGCCAGCATCGCGCGGAAGTTTTCGGGGCCGATGGCGATCATGGTGGAGAGGCCGATGGCGGAGTCCATGGAGTAGCGGCCGCCGACCCAGTCCCAGAAGCCGAACATATTTTCGGTATCGATGCCGAAGGCGGCGACTTTTTCGGCGTTGGTGGAGATGGCGACGAAGTGTTTGGCGACGGCGGACTCGTTGCCGCCGAGCGCGGCCAGCGACCAGGCGCGCGCGGTGTGGGCGTTGGTCATCGTCTCCTGCGTGGTGAAGGTCTTGGAGGCGACGAGGAAGAGCGTCTCGGCGGGGTCGAGGTCGCGGACGGCTTCGGCGAAGTCGGTGCCATCGACGTTGGAGACGAAGCGGAAGGTGAGGTCGCGCTGGCTGTAGAAGCTGGAGCGCCTCGTAGGCCATGACGGGGCCGAGGTCGGAGCCGCCGATGCCGATGTTGACGACATTGCGGATGGGCTTGCCGGTGTGACCCTTCCACGCGCCGTAGCGGACGCGGTCGGAAAACGCAGCCATCTTATCCAACACTGCGTGGACGCCGGGGATAACGTCTTCGCCATCGACGAGAATGCGCTCGGACTTGGGCGCGCGCAGAGCGATGTGCAGGACGGCGCGATTCTCGGTGAGGTTGATCTTGTCGCCGCGAAACATGGCGTCAATGCGGGCGCGCAGGCCGGACTCTTCGGCGAGGGCTACGAGAAGTTTGAGGGTTTCATCGGTAATGCGGTTCTTGGAGTAGTCGAGGAATATGCCGTCGGCCTCGGCGGTGAAGCGGGTGCCGCGAGCGGGCTCCTGGGCGAAGAGATCGCGCAGTTGGGTTGAGCCGATCGTCTGGAAATGGCTTTGCAGGGCTTTCCATGCGGGGCGTTGGTTGAGCGGCAGGCGGGTGGAATCTTGAGGATTCATAGGGGCCATTTTCTCACAGTGAAGTTGGATGCGTTCAGTACGACGGGCTGAAGCTCCCTGCTCCCTCCGAAAGGCAAAGACATAAACAATACGGAGATTCTGGCCTTCGACTTCGCTCAGGCCAGAATGACGAACGAAAGGAACAAAGACAAAGGCTCCCTGTGGTTAAAACCCTGATTTGATGGAGGGCTAAATGGCCAGGCTAAAGCCTGGCCCTATCTCAGAGGCAACGGCAAGGACGAAATACAGGGATTCTGGCTACGCCAGAATGAACCCGAACAAGGACAGACAACGACAGAGATTCTGGCTACGCCAGAATGACGAAGGGGGATGGTTGCGGCGGAGGGTGATGTGCGTTTATCGTAGTATTAGTTCGACTATCGCACTACTGAGAAAACGCCGGGCCCCTGGTTTCCAGTTCCTAGTTGAGATGCAGCACACGGGGCGATCCATCCGGTCAACCCTGCCGGAGACAAGAAGGCACATTGATGAGCAATTCGCCCCGCCGCCTAAACCCTGTATCGCAATCGGCCATCCCAATGGCGGGCATGAAGGATCCGGTTGCGGGTTTCGCGTCCGCGCGCACAGAGCCGGTAGACGCAGCGGCCACGAATGCCGCCAAATCCACTCCCGCCTCCAGCCTGGACCCTTTTATTGGCGATCCCAACTTTATGACCTCGCTGGCGCGCGGTTTGCTGGTGATCCAGGCGTTCACTCCGCAGACACCGCAGATGAGCATCGCGCAGCTTGCGACGAAGACGGGCATCTCTCGCGCGGCGGTACGGCGCTGCCTGTACACGCTGGCCAAGCTGGGCTTTGCCGGGGCGGAAGAGGGCTCACGCTACGCGCTGAGGCCGCACATGCTGGCGCTGTCGAACAGCTACTCGACCAGCAACTCGCTGTCGACCTCGGCCCAGCCGATACTGGAACGCATGTCGGCAGCGCTGCACGAGAGTTTTTCGGTGGCCACGATGGACGGCGACGAGATCGTGTATATCGCGCGCTCCACCGTGTCGCGCGTGATGAGCGACGACCTGCACATCGGGAGCCGCCTGCCTGCCTACTGCACCAGCATCGGGCGCGTGCTGCTGGCCTATATGCCGGCGGAACAACTGGAGCAGTATCTGGCGCGGGTGGTGCTGATCCCGCATACAACGCGCACGGTGAGCAGCGTGGACAAGCTGCGCGCGGCGCTGCGCAACGTCCGCCGCCACGGCTATGCGATGGTGGACCAGGAGTATGAGGTTGGCCTGCGATCGCTGGCTGTTCCTGTGTACTCGCCCACGGGACGCGTGGTGGCGACGGTGAATCTGAGCGGAAGCGCGCCGCGCATGTCGCTGTACGAGATGCAGACGCGCTTTTTGCCCCATCTGCGCAACGCGGCGACGGAGTTGGGGGCGTTTCTGCATTAGAGGCAACGACAGAGATTCTGGCTACGCCAGAATGACGAGCTAAGGCAAATTGAAGGACGATTATTCGTGGGGTTAAACCCCACGCTAATCCGAAGGGCGCAAACCCCACCCATGTCGCAAAGAACGCGCCATGAATGGGGCACCCGCCGCGCCATGAATGGGGCACCCGTCTGTTTCCAGGCAACGGCGGGCGCTACTGCTTTGCGGCGACAAAGGTCCCGTCCACGCCCATGGGCGCGACCGACATGGTGCCATTCATCTTTGTGCCGTCGGCGGCGATGGTGGCGTTCATGGAGATGGTAATCGGCTGGCCCTGGTACTGCGTTTCGAAGCGCCAGCCCAGGCCCTTCGGCGTGGTCACGCCGGTCAAGGAATGCGGCGTCGTGTCTTGGCCCGCGGTGCAGGCGCCGGCCAGCTTATGTTCCGCCTCGGCAAGCACGCAGGTCATTTGCACCTGTGTTTGCTGGAACTGGGCGTCGATGCTCCAAGTGCCGGTAGCAACCGGTTGCGCCGATGGCGAAGCAAGTCCCGGTGCTCCGGCCTGTGCCGCGTCTGCCTTGGCTTGCGAGATGTTTCCTGCTGCCATTTCGGCCTGAGCCTGCGCAGCCCAGGTCTGCGCAGCTGCGGCGTCTGTCTGCGCTGCTGCCGCGACGGCCTGAGTCGATGAGGTGTCATGCTCCAGCTCTTTGACTGCCGTAAGGCTACCGCTGAGGTTCATCTGTTGCGCGTCCATGCCGCCGCCCATGGGCGCCACTTCCATGTCGCCGTCGAATTGGGTGCGGTCCTCGTTGAGCGTGCCGTTGACGATTAGGGTGAGCGAATTGCCGCCAAATGCGGCCTGAAAGTAGAACTGGACCTTCTGCCCCTTTACGCAGCCTGCGATCTTGTGTGCGGCGTAGCCGTCCTGAGCGCCCGAACATACACCGCTCAAGAGTGTGTTTGGTCTCAGTGAGCGCGCACATCATCCTTACCTGTTGGCCCATGATGCTGCCATCCGTCTTCCACAGGCCGGTAATGGTCGGACGTCTGCCGCGGGCGTTGGCGTGGGCGCGGCAAAGCAACCGTCCCGGCGACAGCAACAGAATGGCCATGCAAGCAAATCGATTCATTGCGCTCCTCGGCGGAGCTATAAGGGCCCCGTGTTTCAATGGCGATCGTAGGTGATAAGGATACGCGATCGTTCGCGGCATGGTCCCGCTCTGCCTTCTTATTCCGATGCGGACACGATGCGGGCTTTGGCTCCGGCGCTATTGCCGAGTGCAGGATCGAGCACCTTGTCCAACCCATTCACTCTAATCCTCTGAGCCAGAGGCGTTGCACCGCCCACCCTGGGCGCTGTCCCCATGAGAACGATATACAGCAGCGCCGCCACGGCGAAGCCGATGAACCACGCGTAGTTATAGAGGAAGCGGAGATCGGGAACGATGAGGCCGATGAGCGCGGCAAAGACTCCGGCAGCCAGGGCGATGAGCGCGCGCGGGTTGAAACCCTTGCGATACTCATAGGGGCCCTCGCGGCGGTAGAGCGACTCGGTGTCGAGGCGCGTGCCACGGATAAAGAAGTAGTCGGCGATCATGATTCCCGCCACCGGGCCGAGCAGCCCGGAGTAGCTGACCAGCCACTGAATGTAGTCGGTGTGGCTGGCCATCAGCCTCCAGGGCATTACCGCAAGGCCAATCAAGCCGGTGATGAGGCCGCCGGTACGGAAGCTGATGTGCTTTGGAGCGAGGTGGGAGAAGTCGTTGGACGGGCTGACCACGTTGGCCCCGATGTTGACGTTGAGGGTGGCAATTAAAATGCCGATGAGCGCGAGGAAGGCGATCAAGGGCTGATGGAAGAGGCCAAGGAGGGTGATGGGATTCCAGACTGCGTGGCCGAAGACGACGGTGGAGGCCGAGGTGCAGGCGATGCCGATGAAGGTGTACAGGGTCATGGCAACCGGCAGGCCAAAGGCCTGACCAGCGATCTGCGATTCCTGGGATTTCGCATAGCGGGTGAAGTCGGGAATGTTGAGCGATAGCGTGGCCCAGTATCCGACCATGCCGGTGAGCGAGAGGAAGAAGAAGTGCAAGAAGCTGGAATTGGTATGGAACTGGCTGGGCGCGCTGAGCATGGGGCCGAAGCCCCCGGCCTTCCTGGTCATAAAGGCGAGCAACACCAGCGACATGACGAAGAGAAAGGGCGCGGAAAAACTCTGTAGGAAACGGATGGACTCCACCCCGCGCCAGACCACCGCCATGTTGATCAGCCAGAATCCCAGGAAGCAGCACCACAATACCCAGGGCATTGCGGCCGTGGCCGGCCACAGCACATACACCATGGCGGCAATCGATTGCCCACCGATCCAGGACTGGATGCCAAACCATCCGCAGGCCACGAATGCGCGCAGCATGGCTGGGACATTGGCACCGCGCACGCCAAACGAGGAGCGCACAAAGACGGGGAAGGGGATGCCGTACTTGGCGCCTGCATGGGCATTGAGGAGCATGGGAATGAGGACGATGAGATTGCCCAGAAGGACGGTGGCAATGGCCTGCTTCCAGTTCATGCCTCCGGCGATGAGGCTGGAGGCAAGCATGTAGGTGGTGACTTCCATGGACATGGAGAACCAGAGCGCGATGTAGTTGTAGGTGCCCCAGGTGCGCTGCTCCGGCGTGGTGGGGGCGAGGTCCGCGTTGTAGAGCATGGGATCGGCGCGCAGGCCGTAGGCATCGGTCAGGCTGGTTGGCCCCTCGACGTAAAGGCTCATTGCGTGGCAACCTCACGGTGCAGATAGCGGCCACGACCCACGGCGCCGATAAAGCGTCCGCCCTCGACCACCAGCTCACCGCGCGAGAAGACCTGGCGCACGTTTCCCTTGACCTGAAAGCCTTCGAAGATGGAGTAGTCGGTGTGCATACTCTGGGTCGCTGCCGTAATCGTATACTTCGCGGCGGGATCCCACAGCACAATATCGGCGTCGGAACCGGCTGCCACAATGCCTTTCGCCGGAAACATGCCGAAGATCCTGGCGGGCGCTTCGGCGGTGATCTCGACAAAGCGCTCCAGCGAGATGCGGCCGGCATTGACACCATGGTGATAGATGAGCTGCATGCGGTTCTCGATGCCTGGGCCACCATTGGGGATTTTGGTGAAGTTGCCCAGACCCAGCGTCTTCTGGTCGGCGAAGCGGAAGGGACAGTGGTCGGTGGAGACGATCTGGAGCACGTTGTCGTTGAGCGCCTGCCACAGCGGCGCCTGATTTTTCTTCTGGCGCAGGGGCGGCGTGAAGACATACTTCGCATCCTCGAACCCAGGCTTGCCCATGTTGTCTTCCAGCGACAGGACAAGATACTGGGGACAGGTTTCGCCGGTGACGCGCAGCCCTCGCGCGCGCGCCGCCGCGACCTCGCGCATCGACTCCTGGCAGGAGACATGGACGATGTAAACACGCGCCCCGCCGGCCATTTCACCGATTGCCACGACGCGATGCACCGCCTCGGCCTCTGCTTCCACAGGACGGGTGAGCGCGTGATAGAGCGGGCCGGTATTGCCCGCAGCCAGCGCCTGCTGCACGACGACGTCGATCACCGTGCCGTTCTCCGCGTGGACGCAGACCAGCGCGCCCAGTTTGGCGGTGCGCTGCATGAGCTTGAAGATGGTGGCATCGTTCACCATCAGGACATTGGGATATGCCATGAAGATTTTGAAGCTGGAGATTCCCTCGGCGACCATGGCGTCGACCTCGTCCAGCCATGCGTCGTTGGGGCCGAGGTCGGTGACGGCCATGTGCAGGGCGTAGTCGATGCAGGCCTTGCCCTCGGACTTGGCGCGCCAGGTTTTGAAGGCCTCCATCATGGGATGACCCATGGACTGTAGGGCGAAGTCGATGACGGTAGTGGTGCCTCCGATGGCAGCGGCGCGCGTTCCCCACTCGTAGTCGTCGGCGCTGACCGTGCCGCCGAAGGGCATGTCGAGATGAGTATGCACATCGATGCCACCGGGAAGGACAAGCATTCCCGCAGCATCGACGACTGTGTGGCCTGCGGCGTCGATTGCAGGAGCGACCCGCGCAATTTTTTCGCCTTCGATGAGGACGTCGGCGATAGTGGAGGTGGTGGAGCTAACTACGGTGCCGCCCTTGATTAAAAGTTCCCATAAGCGTCCCTCGGGGTCTATAGAGGGTGCTGAAAAACTACGATTTCCATTTCTGAAGAAAGTCCGGGGCTAAAGAGGGTGCTGAAAAAGGCCTGTTTGGGCTGAAAAGCTGCCCTCAGGGGCTAAAGCCCTATTGATTTTGCATTACTTACGGCACGGCTGAAGCCGTGCCCTTAACAAAACCAGGTTTTTTCAGCATCCTCTAAAGCCCGTTCAATCCATCGGGTTCGTTCAGGGGGCTGAAGCCCCCTACTCCCTCCGAAAGGCAAAAACGAATGTTTTTCAGCGACCTCTACAGTCCCCCTTGTTGCTTCCGAAAGGCAAAAACGAGAGTTTTTCAGCGACCTCTAAAGCCCCCATTGATTTTATAGACATTTCGGCGCGACTAAAGCATTTTCGGTAATGGTGTAGTCCATCGTGGAGCGAGCAAAAGCAGATTCCTCCGCTTCGCTACGGAATGACAAATAATATGGGTCTATAGCAATTCCGAAAATGCTATAAAGCCCGCGTCTTTTGCCGGTGCGGGATGTCCAGGCTAAAGCCTGGACCTATCTCAGAAACAAGAACCGTGCCGATCCAGGCTGTTTCCATTATCCTCCGAGTGATATTCATCGGCTTCGGGTTATCCCGCGACACTGGTTATCCAGCGGGTTGCGGCGGTGTGCATTCGGCCCCTGCGCTCCGTTCCGCCCAGGTCTGCGGCGGCAGGCCGGTGGGGCGCTCGACCATTGTGATGCATCCATCGACCGGGCAGACGAGGGAGCAGAGGTTGCAGCCGACGCACTCCGTCTCGTCGACGCGCGGAATGCGTTCCAGCGACGTGGCGTATGGGCCAACGTGCGGCTTGGGCGGATCGAGTCTGGGAATCGGCGTGACGGCGATCTTCTCCCGGCCAACTTCGCGGGGCTTGGCGTGAAGTTCGACGGGGCCGTCGATTGGACCACTGACGCGATCGACATGGATGCACTGGTGCGCGCCGTCCCAGCAGGCGATGTGGCAGAGCTGGCAGCCGATGCATAGCGCCTTGTCGATGTGCGCGACGATTTTGTAGTTTAGGTTGAGGTGCTTCCACTCCGTCACTTTAGAGAGGCTCTTGCTGCGGAGATCGTCGAGGGTGGCGAATCCGTTCTGATCCATCCAGTTGGAGAGGCCATCGATCATCTCCTGGACGATGCGGTAGCCGTAGTGCATGACCGCTGTGCAAACCTGCACCGAGGTGCAGCCGAGGAGAAGAAACTCCGCCGCATCCTGCCAGTTGCCGATGCCGCCGATGCCGGAGAGAGGAATTGCGGGGCCATCGACGGTGTCTGACATGACCTGCTGAATCATGTTCAAGGCGATGGGCTTGACCGCGGGGCCGCAGTATCCGCCGTGGGAACTTTTGCCGTCTACATTGGGGCGCGGGGCGAAGGTGGTGAGATCGATTCCGGTGATGGAGTTGATGGTGTTGATGGCGCTGAGGCCGTCGGCCCCGGCGCTCCGGGCCGCGCGCGCGATGGTGCGAATGTCTGTGACGTTGGGCGTGAGCTTGACCAGCACGGGGGTGCGCGCCACCTCTTTGACCCACTCCGTGATTTGCTGGGTATATTCGGGAACCTGGCCGACGGCCGCGCCCATGCCGCGCTCGCTCATGCCGTGGGGGCAGCCGAAGTTGAGTTCCAGCCCGTCCGCGCCAGCACCCTCGGTGCGCTTAACAATTTCGTGCCAGGCCTCGCGCGTGGACTCGACCATCAGCGATGCGATGACCGCGTGTTTGGGATAGCGCCGCTTGACCTCGGCAATCTCGCGCAGGTTCACCTCGATGGGCCGGTCGGTGATGAGTTCGATGTTGTTGAGGCCCATCATGCGCTGCGCGTTCCAGTCGATGGAGGAGTAACGCGAGCTGACGTTGGTGATGGGTTCGCCAATGGTCTTCCATACGGCCCCGCCCCAGCCCGCATCGAAGGCGCGCATGACCTGCTCGCCGGTGTTGGTGGGCGGCGCGCTGGCCAGCCAGAATGGATTGGGAGAGTGGATGCCTGCGAAGTTTGTCGTTAGATCAGCCACGGGGAACCTCCGTTCGGGTACTCGACTGTCGGTCAAGCCAGGCTGCGATTCCGAGTGCGGCGCGCTTGCCGTCGGCGACCGCATCGACCACCTCGCGCCCCCCGTTCACGCAATCTCCGCCGGCGAAGTATTTTGGATTTGCGGTTTGGCCGGTTGCGCGGTCGATTGTTACGCGCCCGCGCTCCATGGTTACACCACGCACCTGCGAGAGCAGATCGAGCAGCGGCGACTGTCCGATGGCGGGAATGACAGTGTCGCACTCCATCGTAAACTCCGAGCCTGGCTGCGGGGTCAGTCGTCCGTCCGCGTCCTGAGTTACGGTGACGCAGGTCAGCTCCAGGCGGTTATTGTTGGCTATGATCGCTGTGGGCAGGGTTGCCCATACAAACTCAACCCCCTCGCGCAGGGCGTGGTCGTACTCGAAGTCGAATGCGGGAATATTTTGCCGTTGGCGGCGGTACACAATGGTGACTGACTCGGCGCCAAGGCGTTTGGCGGCGCAGGCCGCGTCGATTGCGGTATTGCCCGCGCCGATGACCACCACGCGGCGGCCCACGCTTAGCGGAGCGCCTGACTTGTAGGCGGCGATAAACTTGAGCGCGTCGATGATCCCTGACACTGTGTTTGAACCCTGCACATCGAGGGGATGCATAGCGCCCAGGCCCACGCCGAGAAAGATTGCATCGAAGTCGCGTTCCAGTTGCGCCAGCGATGCTGTATCCACGTCGCGAAGCTCGAACTCGACCCCAGACCGCGGACCATCTCGACCTCGCGCAGGCTGTCTGCTGCGTGCAGCTTGTACTCCGCCACGCCGTAGGTATTGAGGCCACCGGGCAGCGGGCGTCGGTCGATGACGCGCACCTGAAAGCCCTGCTGACGCAGCTCCGCCGCACAGGCCAGGCTGGCCGGCCCCGCGCCGATGCACAACACGCGCTCGGTGCGCTCGGGACGCTGGCGCAGAGCAAGCCTACCGCCTGAGTTGTAAAACGTCTCTGTGGCGAAGCGCTGCAGGCGGCCAATCTCAATCGGCTTCTGGTGCTTGCCATGGAGCACACACGCTCCCTCGCAGAGGACATCGACGGGGCAGACGCGCGCGCAGCTTGCGCCCAGAATATTTGCGTCGAGAATTGTCCTGGCCGAACCGGATATATTGTTCGCGGCGATCTTGCGGATGAAGCCAGGCACGTCGATGTGGGTGGGACATGCTCCCATGCATGGCGCGTCGAAGCAGTTGAGGCAGCGGTTGGCCTCGACTACCGCGGCGCGCGCATCGAGCGCCGGATGCAGGTCGGGAAATCGCTGCGCGATAACTGGATTTTTCACAAGCTCCATGAACGCTCCGAAGACAGTGGGTAGTGAGTAGTGGGTAGTGGGTAGTGGGTAGTAAAGCCTGTTATTCACAAAGCCTTCAACAGCCCATTGATCATCTTTCCAACTTCCACAGATAACTCATCTCATTTCTGTATTGCATCTTGTGTCCCGTATCCAAGTTCACGCACGATTGTCAACTGAGTCTGCACCTCGCAGTTAGATCCACGGGCAATGCCAAGAAACTGGCGAAACTCACCCGTGGACGCACGACCTTGTCCTTCAGCAATATTGCTCGCTACAGAAACAGAAGCACGCCGTATCTGGCTAGACAATCCGTATATTTCCTCTCTTGGAAACATGGTAGTTAGCTTATATACAGCAAGCGCCATTTGGATGGATCTTTGCCAAACCAAGAGTTCTCGAAACGACTCAACCGCCGCCATACAATCTCCTCAATGCCAAGTTCCACAGCTATTACCGACTACCAACTTCCAACTATCCACTGCTCGCGAAACACTATCCACTACTCACTATCCACTATCCACGGTTTCGATGGTTTCACGAGGTCGGCGTAGAGGTCTGGCCTGCGATCGCGGTAGAAGGGCCAGGCTTGGCGGACTTCGGCTATCAGATCGAGATCGAGGTCGGCAGTAACGATCTGGTCCCGATAGCGCGCGCCTTCGGCAAGAATTTTGCCGCGCGGATTGCAGAAGTAGCTTTGACCGAAGAACTGGCCGAGGTTCCAGGGAGCTTCCGTCCCCACGCGGTTGATGGCGGCGACAAAGTATCCATTGGCCACGGCCAGCGCGGGCGGCTCGATCTTCCAGAGAAAGTCGCTGGGGCCGGCGATGACGGCCGAGGGATTGAAGACGATCTCGGCGCCGTTCAAGCCCATGACCCGCGCTCCCTCGGGGAAGTGGCGGTCGTAGCAGAGATAGACGCCGATCTTGCAGAAGCCGAGGTCGAAGGCGGGAAAGCCGAGGTTGCCGGGGCGGAAATAATACTTCTCCCAGAAGCCTGGGGCGGCGTGCGGGATGTGCGCCTTGCGATAGGTGCCGAGGAATGCGCCGTCGCGGCCGATGACCGCGGCGGAGTTGTAGAAGTTTTTCTCGTCCTCTGTGTGCGGATACTCCACTTCATAGATGGGGACGATAAGTGCGACGCCAAGCTCGCTGGCCAACGACATCATGCGTTGCACGGTTGGGCCGTGGGGGACAGGCTCGGCGAAGGGGTGCCAGCGGGTGGACTGCTCGGCGCAGAAGTAGGGGCCATTGAAGACCTCCTGCAGGCAGACGATCTGCGCGCCATCGGCTGCCGCCTCGCGGACCATGGAGATGTGTTTATGGACCATCGCGTGTTTGATTGCGGACAGGGACGCTGCTGACCCAACGAGGTCCGCGGGGACGACATTTCCAGCCTGAATCAACGAACATCGAACAACTCGCGCCATGGTCCTCCGTTGTCAGTCAGTTCCTGAGAGTTAGGGAAGGTCTTAACAAGTATTCAACATTCCCTCTGCAGCTAAAGCCACATTGCAATTGTTGTGCTTACGGTGGGACTGAAGAGGATGCTGAATAAGTCGATCTCTCGTCTTGAATCTGCCCTCAGCGGCTAAAGCCGCACTGCAATAAAGCATCTTACGGCACGGCTAAAGCCGTGCCCTTAACAAAAACAGGGTATTTCAGCACCCTCTGAAGTCCCGCCCTATCAAAACCGGGACTTATTCAGAGCTTTCTTAGATTCTTTCTCAAGTGAATCTGCCTCGTCTAACCGTGTCAAGGTTGCGCGATTCGCGTCTGGCATGGGCGTTTCGAGCGGATGTTCAGCAGCGAGCAACCCGTGTGCTGGAACCATGATACTTTGATTGCTGCGATGCAGTTCCGCCTTTCCCACTTGCTGGCGAGGAGGGTAAAATTAAGAGGGTTGGATTGTGCGGCATGAATTTTTCAGCTCATTCTGGAGATGCGACCCAATACACTGCCGGACAGGTTAAAGCGGGTGCTGAAAAAGTCGATATGTTGTCTTAAACACGCCCTCAGCGGCTAAAGCCGGATTGATTTTGCACTTCTTACGGCACGGCTGAAGCCTTGCCCTTAACCAAAACAGAGTTATTCAGCATCCTCTAAAGCGCATCCCTTGGCGCCGCTGAAGCAGCTACGCGACACCCCCCGAAAGAAATTGTATTGATGGCAACAACAATATTGCGACCCACTTCCGAGCCAGCGATAGACGGTTCCGACGGCCGGCTTAGCGGGCAGGCCAGGATGCGTCTTCTACTGATGGCGGCTGCAGCCTTTGCGCTGCGCATGGTGGTGGTGGCCCTGATCTTCCGCGACTTTTCCGATCCGGCGCGGCACTACGACAGCTTTGGCAACGAAGTCGGCTGGGTGGCCCGCTCCATCGCGTGGGACCGGGGATTCTCCTCGCCGTTCTACCTGCTGAGCGGACCTACAGCGCTGCTGCCGCCGCTGTATCCGTATCTTCTGTCGGTGATCTTCCGGGTGTTCGGCGTCTACTCCGCAGCGTCCGCACTGACCATCCTGACGCTGAACAGCCTGTTTTCCGCGCTCACCTGCGTGCCGATCTATCTGGCGACGCGCCTCTCGGTGAATGCGCGGGTTGCGATGTTCGCGGGATGGGGCTGGGCCATCTATCCCTTCGCTATCTACTTCTCTGCCGGGCGGGTCTGGGAGTACTCGCTGACTTCGCTTCTGTTGGCCACTTGTTTCTGGCTGTCCCTGAGGCTGCATCAGCAACGGCCAGCGCGCTGGCTGGGCTTCGGGGCCCTTTACGGGCTCGCCGGCCTGAGCAATCCTGCCGTCTTCTCGCTCTTCCCGGTGCTGCTGGCGCTTCCTTTGTGGAAGCTGTGGAAGCAGCGTCGCGCGGGCACCTGGTTTTCCATCGATGTGCTGCGCAGCGGGTTGTTGGCAGCGGCCGGAATCCTACTTGTGCTGACGCCATGGACCATCCGCAACTACCGCACCCTGCACATTGTGTGCCCCGTGCGCGACGGATTCTGGTACGAGTTCTGGTCGTCGAACAACGGCGACAGCTCCAATCCCACGGTTGCCACGACCCACCCCGCCAGCAACCCCGACGAGATGCGGCTCTACCGATCGCAAGGCGAGGTTGCCTACATTGCCAGCAAGCGCGCCCTGGTGATGGACTATATCGGCCAGCATCCCGGCTTTTTTATTCGCCTGACGTTGCGTCGCGCGGCCTTCTATTGGACTGGCTTCTGGAGCCTATCGCCCATCTACGAACAGGAAGAACCCTTCCAACTGCCCAACGTCTTCTTCTGCAGCAGCCTTACCCTGCTGATGCTGATCGGCGCGCGCGACTGGTGGCGCAAGGACCGCGCCTCCGCGCTGCCTTACCTGCTGTGCATCGCCCTTTTCCCCATGACGTACTACATCTCGCACACCATGATGGACTATCGCCAGCCGATTGAGCCGGAGATAGTGATTCTGGTGGTGGTGGGGCTGCGCGCGGTGAAGGCGCGAATTCGCGCGAGGTCGGAGGCGGGCCGCGCGATGCGCGAGAACGAAGCCGCCCAACTGTAACGCTGGCAATGAAACGTGGCGGCGCGTGCAACAATTGCGCATAGAGGGTGTGCCTTGAAGCAAACGCTGGGGGCCTATATCTCGGTGCCGTTCTGCAAGGCGAAGTGCAGCTACTGCAACTTTGCCTCGGGAGTGTTTGGGGCGGGGACGGCCGGCGCTGAGCGGATCGACAGGTACGTGGAGCGGGTGTGCGTGGAGATTCGGTCTGCGCGGGCCCGGACGGTGGCGATGCGCGCGGAGCTGCCGGAACAGGTGGATACGGTCTACTTCGGCGGCGGAACACCGAGCCTGTTGAGTGCAGACCAGATGCGGCGGCTGTTTGCGGCGCTGCGCGGCGAGTTCGATGTGACGGCGGATGCGGAGATCACCCTGGAGTGCGCGCCGGGGCAGTTGGGCGACGAGACACTGGACGAGTTGCTGCGGCTGGGGATGAACCGGGTCAGCTTCGGGGTGCAGTCGTTTGTGGATGCGGAGGCGCGCGCGGTGGGGCGATTGCATACTCGCGCGACGTGCCTGGCTGAGATTGAGCGGGTGCGCGCGGCGGGCGTGCAGGAGATCAACGTAGACCTGATTGCTGGGCTGCCTCGGCAGACGGCGGAGAGCTGGCGCGAGTCCGTGGATATGGCGATTGAGAGTGGGGTTCCGCATGTGAGCGTGTACATGCTGGAGGTAGATGAGGATTCACGGTTGGGGCGGGAGATGCTAAAGGCGGAGAACAGGGAACAGGGATCAGAGATCAGAGAACAGGGAACAGGGATCAGAGAACAGGGAACAGGGAATAGGTTGAAGTACGGGGCGGGCGATGTGCCGGGCGACGATGCGATTGCGGAGTGGTATGGTTCGGCGTGCGAGTGGCTGGAGGCAGGCGGAGCGATGCAGTACGAGATATCCAACTTTGCGCGGATGTGCGAGCGAGGGCGGATGGGTGAGCGAGGATTGTGTGGATGGCAGGGGAAAGACAACGACGGAGATTCTGACTCTTCGAGTCAGAATGACGCTGCTATAAGTGGGATGGACCATCGTTCGCGGCACAATGTGAAGTACTGGCGGAGGGAGCCGTATGTGGGATTTGGGCTGGATGCGCACTCGATGCTGCGGAGTGGGGAGGGCGCGGTGCGGTGGGCGAATACGGATGAATTGAGCAGGTACGAGGTTCAAGGTTCGAGGTTCGAGGGGCCGGAGGTGGAATGGATTGGCAGGGAGAAGGGATTTGAGGAGGCGATGTTTCTTGGGTTGCGGATGAACGAGGGAGTCGACCTGGAGGCTCTGCGCGCGGAGTTTGGCGAAGCGCTGGTGCAGGGGGCGGAGGCTGCGCTGAGCGATGTGGAGGAGGCTGGGCTGGTGGAGCGCGAGGAGAGGCGGCTGCGGCTGACGGCGCGGGGACGGATGGTGTCGAATGAGGTGTTCAGCCGGTTGTTGGTGGAGACGGTGGTGGGATGATGGAGTAGTTTGAGTGGGGAAGGGGAAGGGCGATGATCGATCTGCGAAGCGATACGGTGACGCGGCCTACGGCGAGGATGCGGGCGGCGATGGCGGCGGCCGAGGTGGGCGACGATGTGTACGGCGAAGACCCGACGGTGAACCGGCTGGAGGCGCGGGCGGCGGAGATCTTTGGGCGCGAGGCGGGGTTGTTTGTGCCTACGGGGACGATGGGCAACCAGGTGGCGATCCGGCTGCACACCGAGCATGGGCAGGAGGTGGTGTGCGAGGCGCGGTCGCATGTGCTGAACTGGGAGATGGGGACGGCGGCAGCCTTCTCCGGCTGCACCCTGCGGCCAGTGACGGCGGAGCGCGGGATCATGAACTGGGAGCTGGTGCGCGGGGCGATCTTTCGCGGGATGGCGTTCCATGCGTCGACGGGGCTGATCTGCGTGGAGAACACGCACAACATGGCGGGCGGAACCGTGACTGCCGGTGGCGACGATGCGGGAGATATGCGAGGGCGCGCATGCGATGGGGTTGCCGGTGCATCTGGACGGGGCGCGCGTGTTCCATGCGGCGACGGCGCTGGGGGTTGGAGTGCGGGAGCTGACGGCGGGGTTCGATACGGTGATGTTCTGCCTGTCGAAGGGGCTGGGCGCGCCGGTGGGGTCGATGCTGGTGGGGACGAAGGAGGCGATCGCACGCGGCGCGGCTCTTCCGCAAGGCGATGGGTGGCGGCATGAGGCAGGTGGGCGTGCTGGCGGCGGCGGGATTGATTGCGCTGGAAGAGATGCCGGCGCGGCTGGGGGAGGACCATGCCAACGCGCGCCTGCTGGCGGAGGCGGTTGCGGCGCACAAGGCGGCGGAGATCGATCTGGAGTCGGTGCAGACGAATATTGTGATCTTCAAGCTGCCCAGGGAAGAGGATGTTGCGAAGTTCTGCGCTGCGTTGCAGTCGAAGGGCGTGCTGGCGCGCGGGGCTGGGCCGCGAACGGTGCGGCTTTGTGACCCACTTCGATGTGGGCCGGGAGGATGTGCGAGCAAGCAGCCGAGGTGGTTGGCGAGGTTCTGGCGGGGTGGGAGACGCAATGCAAAAACCCCACCCATGACGCAAAGAACGCGTCATGAATGGGGCACCCGGCGGAATGACAAACGGTAAAGGGGAGATCGCACCGCTAGTTGCCGCCGAGGTGGATGACAGGGTTGGAGGCGAGGAAGACGCGCGCGGTGGCGCCGCGGCCGGGGCCATCGGTGCGGCTGTCGAGGTCGATGGTGCCTGCGTGCTTGCGGATGATTCCCTGCGAGACCCAGAGGCCGAGTCCGGTGCCGCTTTGCCCCTTGGTGGTAAAGAAGGGCTGGAAGAGCCGGCTTAGGTTCTCTGGGGAGATACCGGGGCCGTTGTCGATAATTTCGACGATAGCCCCGGCTTCGGATGCGGCATCAGCGGGGTGGGGGAAGGCACGGACGATGACGTTGCCTCCCTGGCCGGCGGCCTCGGCGGCGTTGGCGATGAGGTTGGTGAAGACCTGGCGGAGTTCGGCGGGGAATCCCTCGACTGCGATCTCGGGTGGGAGATCGGCGGAGACGGTGACGCCGAGGATCTGGAAGCGGCGCTGCATGAGTAGGAGCAGGTCGTCGAGCATGTCTTTGAGGTTGACGCTGACGGGGGCGGTGGATTCGCGATAGAGGCTGAGCATGGCGCGGCTGATCTGGGTGACGCGGGCCAGTTCGGTATGGGCCATCTGGAGGAACTGTTTGGACTCTTCCTCCTTGGGCCCATGCTGCAGGAGGTAGAGGAGGTTGGCAACGGAGTCGAGGGGGTTGTGGATCTCGTGGGCGATGGTGGCGGCGAGGCGTCCGGCGACGGCGAGCTTCTCGTTGGCGAGCAGGGCAGCGCGGGTTTTGAGTTCGAGGGTTATGTCGCGGAAGACCATGACGATGCCGGTGATCTCGCCCGCCGCATCGCGGATGGGCGCACCGCTGTCGTCGACGGAGATTTCTGTGCCGTCCTTGCGCAGCAGGATGGTGTGCTGGGAGACGCCGACGACACGTTTGAGGCGCTGCACCTTGACGAATGGATTTTCGACAGGCTGACGGGTGATCTCGTTGAGGATATGGAATATCTCATCGAGGGGGCGGCTTCGCGCCTCGGACTCGGTCCATCCGGTAAGGTCCTGGGCGACCAGGTTCATCATCTGGACGCGACCATCGGCGTCGCACACGATGACCCCATCGCCGATGGAGGCGAGGGTGGTACGCAGGTGCTGCTCCGACTCGAAGAGTTCCTGGGTGCGTTGACGCTGGAGGTCGAGCTGGTGCTGGAAGGCGCCGTAGGCGGACTGTAGACGGACACGGGTGAAGAGTCCGATGAGCAGGCCGATGGCCAGCGCGAGGCCGATGAGGAGGAAAAGAATGTGTCGTGTCTGCCGGCGCCATAGTGCGATGCGGTCCATACGGCGCTGCTCGGCTGAGGTCACGATGGCTTTGAGGCTTTCTCGCACTGCGTTCATGCTGGCCATGCCCAGCAGGTTGAGATCGACGTCCGTGGCGTGCCCCCCGGCGGCGATGGTCGTGATGAGGGGCTCGGCGAAGGTCTGATGCCAGGTCTGGTGCTCTTGAATGAACTGGTTGAGGAGCTGCTCCTGTCCGGGTCTGCCTGTGGACTGGAGTTCGGCGATGGCCTGCTGCATGGGGGCATCGGCGTCGTGGTAGGGCTGCAGGAAGCGCGGGTCGGAGGTGGTCTGATAGCCGCGCAGGCCGGTCTCTTCATCGACCACAAGCTTTTCGATGAGGGTTGCGAGTGCGATTCGCTGGTCGGCGTCCTCGATGAGACCGACGGTGGCGTTGGCCCCGCCGATCTGCCAGACGAGAATGCCGGCGAGCACAAGGCAGGCGACAACGGGCAGTAGCAGGACCTGCCACAGGGTTCGTTTGAAACGTTTAAACTCCAAGACTTTCTCGTCCTTGAATGGCAATTATTTCCGATCGCAGTATGTTCCGGCTAGCGGTTTTGATGCGGCGAGGCAGGGACCAGGTTGCCCAGCTTGTCGAGCAGGGCGGGCGCTCCCTCGCCCTTGGTCATGTAGACGTCGGCCAGCGAGGTGACCTCGGCGGGGAGATCGAGGTAGGCGGAGAGCAGGAGGATGGGGACTTTGGGCTTGGTCTGGCGCATCTTCTGGGCGACCTGTCCGCCATGCATTCCGGGCATGGAGTAGTCGAGGACGACGGCATCGACGGGATGGGCGGCGAAGAGTTCCAGGCCGGAGTGGCCATCGGCGGCAGTGAGCACCTTGTATCCGGCGCGCTCCAGAAGAATCTGGCGGATGCGCAGGCCGATCAACTCGTCGTCCACGCACAGAACCAGAGGCGATGGATTGTCCATTGTGCGACCCCCCTGTATCCTGCGAGTATGCAATGCGTTTTGCGAGTGACTGCGGCCTGGGCAAGACCGTGCGAGCGGTGTTAAACCGCTCGAGGGTGCTGAAAAAGTCGGTATGTCATCAAAAACCTGACCTCAGCGGCTAAAGCCGCATTGTACATAAAGCATCTTACGGCACGGCTAAAGCCGTGCCCTTAACGAAAACAGGGTTATTCAGCATCGTCAAAACCGCAGTTCAAATGCAGCATTTACGTCATCCATTCGACTTCACTCAGGACAGGCTCTGAGGCCGTGCCCTCAAACAAAACAGGAGCGATCCAACCGGTTGAATTGAGTTATTGGACAGATTCCAAAACAATTACGTTGTAACCGCTATGGTCAGTATACCTTGCGAGGCCGGGCGAGGTTGTGGGGCGGGGGTCGGAGTGCGGGGCCGCGGAGACTGGCAGGGTGGAGTGTAGCGAAGGTTTTATCGTATGTTTGCAAAAGGAAGCAAGCGTGTGGTCTATGCTGAGTTGGGCCGTGCCGCACGGATTGGGCTACGGGATGCAAGACAGACACATAGAAGAAGAAGGAGCGAGGGAACGCACAGTGAGTCAGACGGTATTTGTGCTGGAAGACGATGCGGACATCCTGCGCCTGGTGCAGTTCCACCTGGAGGCGGCGGGCTACACGGTGCGGCCGTACACGGCGATGGGCCAGATTGTGGCGGACGCGGAACGGGAGCCGCCTGCGCTGTTTCTGCTGGACATCATGGTTCCCGGCGGGGATGGGCTGGACCTGTGCCGGAGACTGAGGAAGAACACCGCGCTGAGCACGGTGCCGATCATCTTTCTGACCGCGCGTGCAGCGGAGAACGACCGCGTGATGGGGCTGGAGCTGGGCGCGGACGACTACATCACGAAGCCGTTCGGGACACGCGAGATGGTGGCGCGGGTGAAGGCAGTGCTACGACGATTCGAGCGGCCGACCGCGCCCTCGATGGTGAAGTTCGAGGCGGTGGAGATCGACGCGCACGCCATGCAGTTGCGCATCCATGGGGAGCTGGTGACGACCACGGCGACGGAGTTCCGCCTGCTGGACTACCTGGCGCGGCATCCTGGGCGAGTCTTCAGCCGCGACCAGTTGCTGGACGCGGTGTGGGGCGACGCGCGCTTTGTGACTCCGCGCTCGGTGGACGTGTATGTGCGCCGGATCCGCGAGAAGATCGAGGAGGACGCCGAGGCACCGCGCTATCTTAAGACCATGCGCGGGGCGGGCTACCGATTCGAGATCCCGAAGGTTGCGCAGGCTTAGGGAACGGACCGGAATCGCGGGTGGTGTACTATTTCATCTCCCGCCGATAGGGCGGGCTTACAGCCCTTTGAGAATTGATTGTGTCTTGCACCTAGGGCTTCGCCCTAGGCTGGTATAGGTCGCGCCGTTGGCGCTATGCCCTAGGCTGGTATAGGTCGCGCCGTTGGCGCTATGCCCTAGGCTGGTATAGGTCGCGCTTTCGGCGCTTTACGGCGATGCCGGATCAGGCTCAGGGACGGAGGAACACATTGCGCGTGGGTCGAGCCTCGTTGGCGAGCCTGGTGTTTTTCATGATGTTGACGATTGCATCGTCCGTCGAGCTTGCGGTGCTGATCGTCCCCGGGAACTGGTGGATGGGGTGGGGCTGCGGCATCTCGCTGGCGGCGGTCTTTGGGTTGGTCTATCGCTGGCGGATGCGGCGCGAGATGGAGCGGGCGGGCCGTGCGGTGCAGTCGCTGCCGGCATTTCATGCACAGGATGCGAAGGCCTCGTTCGCGGAGTGGAGCGGCGTATATCAGGCGATCGAGAGCACGTCGCAGCGGTTGCAGGGGACGATGAGCGGAGTGCAGGAAGAGCGGCGCGAGCTGGAGGCGCTGCTGGACTCCATGCAGGACGCGGTGGTGGCGGTGGACGCGGCGGGGCGAATCCAGTGGGCGAACCAGGCAATGCAGCGGATGACACCGGGGGTAACGGCGGCCAGCTCCGTGCGGGTGGGCCATGCGCTGGTGCAGACGGTGCGCGACCCGGAGGTGCTGGCATGCGTTCGAGCGGCGCTGGAGGAGCGCGTGGTGTGCGAGCGGAGGACGACCTCTCTGGCTCCGGGACGCATCTTTGAGGTGAACGCGTCGCCCATGCCGGCGGGCGGAGCGGTGGCGGTGCTGCACGACATCACTCGGATCGAAGAGGTGGAGCGGACGCAGCGCGACTTTGTGGCCAATGTGTCGCACGAGTTGAGGACGCCGCTGACCTCAATCAGCGGATACGTGGAGACGCTGCTTGACCATGAAGAGACGTTGAGCCAGGTGGCGCGGGAGTTTCTGGGGACGATCCTGAAGAATGCCGCGCGCATGAGCCGGCTGACCGAGGACCTGCTGACCATGGCGCGGGTGGAGTCGCGGGAGGCGGTGCTGCACCCCAAATTGGTGCGCGCGGACGTGCTGGTGCGCGATGCGGTGGCCGCGATGCGCGGCATGGTGCAGGATGCCGAGGCGGAGTTGGAGATCGGCGAGACGACCGGGGCGGAGGTGTTCGTGGACACGGACTCCATGGTGCAGGTGCTGGGCAACCTGATCGAAAACGGGATCAAATACGGGCAGGCAAAGGAGGCAGCGCGGAGCCGGGTGGTGGTGAGCGCGCGCGAGGTTTGGCCGCTGGATGGGGAGGGACTGGAGGCGGAGGAATTGGGTTTGCAGGGCGCCGGCGCGGTGGAGTTCAGCGTGCAGGACTTTGGAGCTGGGATTGCGTCGGAGCATCTGACGCGCATCTTCGAGCGGTTCTACCGGGTGGACAAGGCGCGCTCGCGGGAGTCTGGCGGGACCGGGCTGGGGCTGGCGATCGCGCGCCATATGGTGGAGATGCAGGGGGGGACGATCCGGGCGGAGAGCGAACTGGGCGCGGGGAGCGTTTTTGTGGTGAGGTTGCCTAAGGCGTGGCCTGTCTCGGAATGAGACAGAGAGCAGGCGAGGGGTGGGGTTGTTGGCGTGGCGAAGGGCTTTCTTTGTATTTTATTGCGGTGTAATCACCCCGTAACAATTGGGCATGACACTGGATTGCAGTACTTAGGATGCGTCTGAGCCTGCACAGCGGAGCAGGTTGGGCTGGGCGCGCCAACTTCGAGGGGGAACGATCAGTGAAACTGAAATTAGTGGCAGCAGGATTGTTGGCGATGGTTGCGGTCGGCGCAAGCGCCCAGAACATCACAGCGGCAGGGGCCACATTCCCCTACCCGATCTACAACAAGTGGTTTACGGAATACAATGCGTTGCATCCGAACGTGAAGATCAACTACCAGTCGATCGGATCGGGCGGCGGTAAGCTACAGGCCTCGGCGGGCACGGTGGATTTTGGAGCCAGTGACGGACCGATGAGTGATGAGGAACTTGCAGCCGCCAAGATCAAGCTAATTCATATCCCGACGGTGCTGGGCGCGGTTGTTCCGGTGTACAACATCCCAGGCGTGAGCAAGGACCTGAACTTCAGTGGCGATGTAATTGCGGACATCTACCTGGGCAAGATCACGAAGTGGAACGACCCGCGGCTGGTGAAGGACAACCCCGGCGCGAACCTGCCCAGCAAGGATATCCTTCCGGTGTATCGCTCGGACGGCAGCGGAACGACGTATATCTTTACCGACTATCTGTCCAAGGTGAACCCGGACTGGGAGAGCAAGGTTGGTAAAGGAACGTCGGTGAAGTGGCTTGCGGGTGTCGGAGCGAAGGGCAATGAGGGCGTGGCTGGAATGGTGAAGCAGTCGCCCAACTCGTTCGGCTATGTAGAGTTGATCTATGCGCTACAGAACAAGATGGACTATGGCATGGTGAAGAATGCCGCGGGCAAGTTTCTGAAAGGATCGCCTGAGGGCGTGACGGCAGCGGCTGCGGCTTCGGCCAAGACCATGCCGGCGGACTATCGCGTTTCCATCACTAACGCTTTGGGTGCGACCTCGTATCCTATTTCGAGCTTCACTTGGCTGCTGATTCCCACGCAGTTCGCCGAACCGGCGAAGGGTGCGGCGATGAAGGACTTCCTAACCTGGATGCTTGCGCATGGCGAGAGTGAAACTACGGACATGGGATATGCGCCTCTTCCGGCGCAGGTGCAGGCGATGGTGAAGAAGACGATTGCGACCATCAAGTAGACTGTGAGTGCCGCGCGGGCGGGTGATTGACGACCGCGCGGCATGATTTACGGGCTGGTGCGACCTGTAGAGAAACAGGCAATTACGAACTACAGAGATTCTGAGCTGCGCTCAGAATGACGGCCATTAATTGCTCAGAATGACGACCATTAGTTGCTCAGAATGAGGGCCATGAATTGCTCGGCATGAATTGCTCAGAATGACGGCTGAATGTTTAAAGATCTATCGTGACACCATCGTCCATGTCCCTTGAGAGAGAGCCGGAGCCTTCGTCGCCGCCGACTGCGCCTTTGACGCAGACGGAGGGGACTTTGCTGCGTGCGCCTGCGATCGCCAACTTCGTTGCGGCCGCGGAACCGGTTGCGGCGGAGGGATCTCCCTCTCCGATCCGGCAGTACCTGAACACATGCAGCAGCGGGGGGCTTGCGGACAAGACGTTTGCGGGTCTGATGCTGCTCTGCGCGTTGAGCATCTTTGCGATCGTGCTGTTCATCCTGACGATTCTGATTATCCGGTCGAAGCTGAGCCTGGCGCAGTTCGGGTTTGGCTTCTTTCTGCGCTCGGCGTGGGACCCGGTGGCTGGCGACTTTGGCGCGTTGCCGTTCATCTTCGGGACGCTGATGACATCGTTGCTGGCGCTGGCGATGGCGGTGCCTCTGGCTCTAGGCGTGGCGATCTTTCTCTCCGAACTTTGCCCGGCGCGGCTGCGTGCGCCGATCTCGTTTCTGACCGAGCTGCTGGCGGCGATTCCAAGCGTGGTATATGGGCTGTGGGCGTTCTTCGTGCTGGTGCCGATCATGCGCGACCAACTTGGACCGCTGCTGGTCAAGTACCTGGGATGGACGGGATTCTTTGGGGGATACAACTTCGGGGTTGGGATGCTGACCGCGAGCATCATTCTGACAATCATGATCCTGCCCATCATCTCTTCGATCACGCGCGACATTATGCAGGCTGTTCCGGTCTCGCAGCGCGAGGCGGTATTGGCGCTGGGAGCGACGCGCTGGGAGATGATCCGCACCGGAGTGCTGCGGAACGCGCGCATCGGCATTGTGGGCGCGGTGATTCTGGGGCTGGGCCGCGCGCTGGGTGAGACCATGGCGGTGACCATGGTGATCGGCAACCATCCCGTGATTTCGAAGAGCCTGTTTGCCCCGGGATATACGCTGGCCAGCGTGCTTGCCAATGAGTTTACCGAAGCCTTCGGGGACCTGTATCTGAGCGCCCTGATCGAGATTGGGCTGGCACTGTTTCTGGTGACGATTGTGGTGAATGCGATTGCGCGCGCGCTGGTGTGGGTGGTGACGCGCGGCGCGCCGGCGAGGGTGAGCTGAGATGAGCGAGAACCCACTTCCGATTGTGAAGCCCAGTGGGGGTGACGGCCCGTTGCGTCCGCCGACCGACTATCAGAGCCGGAGCCTGCGGTTGAACTCCTTGTGGCGCTATGGGGTGAACCATCTGGTAACGGGGCTTGCGGTTCTGAGCACGGTGCTGGTGATCGTGCCGCTGGTGGCGATCTTTGTGTATCTGCTGTACAAGGGCGCGAGCTCGCTGAACTTGGCGTTTTTCACCCATATTCCGGCGCCGGTGGGCGAGACGGGCGGAGGCATGGCCAACTCCATGGTGGGTTCGGGAATTATTCTCGCCCTGGCCAGTTCGATGGGAGTTCCGGTGGGCATTGCGGCGGGCGTCTATCTTGCCGAGTATGGGCAGGGCAAACTGCTGGCGAGTGCGATCCGGTTCACTGCGGATGTACTGAACGGCGTGCCATCCATTGTGATGGGCATCTCGATCTACGCGCTGGTGATGGCGCTTCATTTGAAGCCCTTCACCGCATTTGCCGGCGGGGGTGCACTCGCCATCATGATGGTGCCGACGATTACGCGCACGACGGAAGAGATGCTGATGACGGTGCCGCACGCGATCCGCGAGGCTGCTCTGGGGCTGGGCGTTCCGAAGTGGCGGACGGTGCTGTCGGTGAGCCTGCGCACCGCGTCGCCGGGAATTATTACGGGATGCATGCTGGCGTTTGCGCGGGTGGCGGGCGAGACGGCCCCGCTGCTGTTTACCGCGTTCGGCAACCAGTTCTGGAGCTTCAAGCTGAATGAGCCGATTGCGGCGCTGCCGTTGCAGATCTATGTTTACGCCATCTCGCCGTACGATGAGTGGCACCGTCTGGCATGGGCCGGGGCCCTGGTGCTGATTCTTATGATTATGGTGTCTGTGACGCTGGTGCGCATCTATGCGGGCCGCGGCGCTCTGAAAGGGGCAAGCTAAGTGGGAGTCGGAATCAATGTGGAGCACCTGAACGCGTGGTACGGGACGAACCACACGTTGCAGGACATCAACCTGAATATTCCCGCCAACCACGCGACGGCGCTGATTGGGCCGTCGGGCTGCGGCAAGAGCACGTTTGTGCGCTGCCTGAACCGGATGCACGAGACCAACCCGATTGCGCGCGCGACAGGCGTCGTGAAGATGGGCGAGGTGGACATCTACAAGGACGCCTCGCCGGTGGACATACGGCGGAGGGTGGGAATGGTATTCCAGCGGCCGAACCCATTTCCTACGATGTCGATCTACGACAATGTGGCGAGCGGGCTGAAGCTGAACGGGTTCCGCAACAAGGCGATTCTGGACGAGACGGTGGAGCGCAGCCTGAAGGCGGCGGCGTTGTGGGAAGAGGTGAAGGACGAGCTGAAGAAGAAATCTGGAGCGAGCCTCTCCGGCGGGCAGCAGCAGAGGATGTGCATTGCGCGCGCGCTGGCAGTAGATCCCGAGGTGCTGCTGATGGATGAGCCTGCATCGGCGCTGGACCCGGTGTCGACGTCGAAGATCGAGGACCTGATCTTCCAGTTGAAGAGCCAGTATACGATTGTGATTGTGACGCACAATATGCAGCAGGCGGCGCGCGTTGCGGAGAACACGGGCTTCTTCCTGAACGGAAAGATGGTGGAGTTCAACTCGACGGACAAGATCTTTACCACGCCATCGGACAAGCGGACCGAGGACTACATTACGGGGAGATTCGGTTAATGGCCTCTCGCATCAAGTTTCAGCAAAGCCTCGACGATCTGAAGGAACGGCTGCTGATGATGGCGGGCATGGCCGAGCAGGCCATTCAGCGCTCGATCGAAGCCTACCGTGCGCGCGACCTGTCGATCTGCGAGCTGGTGTTCCGGGCGGAGCCGGCGATCAACCGGCTGGAGCGCGAGATCGACCAGTTGGCGCTGGACCTGCTGGCGATGGAGCAGCCGATGGCGATCGACCTGCGCTTCATCCTGTCGGTGATCCGCATCAACGCGGACCTGGAGCGTGTGGGCGACCAGGCGGTGAACATCGCGGTGCGGGTGCGGGAGATGGGCGCGTTCGCCAATATCGATCTGCCGGTGGACATTCCCAAGCTGGCGTCGCTGGCTTCGGCGATGGTGCGCAAGGCGCTGCAGGCGTTTATCGAGGCGGACGCGGAGATGGCGCAGTCGGTGCTGAAGCTGGACGACCAGGTGGACGAGATGAACGACGCGGCGTTTGTGGCCCTGAGCGGCCTGATCAAGGAGAAGCCGGAACTGACGCCGCAGAGCCTGAACGCGCTGATCATTGCGCGCAACCTGGAGCGGGTGGGCGATCACGCGACGAACATCGCGGAGGACGTGATCTTCTGGGTGCGCGGGGCGGACGTTCGCCACAGGAGCGGCGTGATATAGGCCGGGCAATGCAATCTGGCTAAAGCACAAGATTCGGTTGACTCGACTTTGACAATCCGAGTAATCTCGGTTCGCTCCGGCGTGACGGATTTCAGCGTGCGTCTACGCGGGTGGCCCGAGGACAACCAGGGAGAGACGAGATGGCCGGATTTTGCGCGAAGTGCGGTGCGCCACGTGAGTCGAGCACGGGTTTCTGTCCTGCCTGCGGAGGGCCAATCACGTCACAGCCAGCTCCGCCTGTTCCTCCTGCCGCGGTGAAGAAGCCGGGTGGGACGCTGAAGGTCGTCCTGATTGTGGCGGCCGCGGCGATTGCGGTGTTTGTGCTTGGTGTTGGGACGCTCGGGTTTTTGGGCTGGCGGGCGTTGCACTCCGGCGGCAACAACCTAACCATGGGTCAGAAGGCAAATGTGAGCGAGGCCGACCTCGGGGTCAGCATCTATCCCGGTGCGGTGCGCGTCGAGAGCGGCAGCATGAGGATAAAGATTGCGGGCACTGAGGCGGAGGGTGCGAGGTATACGACGAGCGACCCAGCGAGCGCGGTGCTGAGCTACTACCAGCAGAAGCTCGGGCCCAATGCGACCACGACCGAGCGCAACGGGATGACCTTGCTGACACTGTCGAGCACCATCGGCAATACGAAGGACAGCGTAGTTGTCTCGGTGACCCCGGGCGCGCAGGCGGCTGGCTCGACGCAGATCACAATTAGGCATACCAAGGTGGCAACGCAGTAGGCGGGTGCTGGCCGCCGATGCGGAGCGGCTACCCACTCATCGCATGGGACAAAGGCAGCGATGAATGGGGCACCCGGCAATGAGTTGTGAAATGTGTGCGGTCAGGCCTGTTGCTCGAGCAGTTCGAGTGCGCCGCGGGATTTGAGGTCTTGGGCGACACGCAGGCCGAGGGCGCGGGCGGAGATTCCGGCGGGGACTTCGGAGGAGAAGCAGATCATACGTTCGCCGTCGGGCGCGACGACCTGGGCCTGGATCTTCCATGCGATGGGCGCGCCGGGGTTGGGGACGGGGTCCGCGACGTCGTAGATGGGAGCGCAGTGGACGCCGATGGGGAGCTGGCAGCCGCCGCCGAGGGCATCGAGCACGGTGCGCTCGGCTTCGACTGAGAAGCGCGTCTCGGGGTGGTCGAGCGCGGCCACGGCGCTGCGGATGATGTTATCGTGGGCGGGATCGGCAAAGACTGCATACTGCGGCGCGCGGGTCTCCAGGGCGAGCGCTCCCTGGCCGGGCGCGGGACACATCTCGTCGATGGTGAAGCGCTGATGGAGCCACTCGGTGCGGCCGAGGCGGTCGAGGCCGGCAGCGGCGAGCACTAATGCGTTGCACTCGCCTTCGCCCAGCTTGCGCAGGCGGGTGTCGATGTTGCCGCGCATCTCGACAAAGCGGAGGTCGGGGCGCAGGGCAAGAAGCTGGGCGCGGCGGCGTGGGCTGGCGGTGCCGATACAGGCGCCGGTGGGCAGTGTGTGCAGGGCCTTCTGGCGCGGGCAGACGTAGGCGTCGCGGGGGTCGGCGCGCTGGGGAATGGCAGCAAGGAGGAAGCGGGGATCGAGCGCGGTGGGCAGGTCCTTGAGCGAGTGGACGGCGAGGTCGATGCGGCCATCGGCGAGCGCTTCCTCGATCTCCTTGATGAATATCCCCTTGCCATCCGCCGGCGGAGCGAAGGAGGCGAGGTCGTCGAGGTCCGCGGCGGGGCTGTCGGTCTCGGGCTGCTGCAAGCGGTCGCCGGTGGTGCGGACGATCTCAATTTCGACGGTGTGGCCGGCTGCGCGCAGGGCGTCTGCGATGTGGTTGGCCTGCCAGAGCGCGAGTTGGGAGCCGCGTGAGCCGATGCGGATGGGATCGGACATGTCACGTCCAGAATACGGGAAAACGGTTGCGAGATGTTTAGTGAGTTGAGTCTGGTGGATACAGTACAATCGCTGGTGCTTACGCAGGCAGTGTTAGCGGAGGCGGGAAACTGGGAGATCGATATGTTACTGGGTCGCGTACTTATGGTTGGGACCATGATGTGCCTTGGGCTGGGAGCTTCCGCTCAGAACGCAACGCCTGCAGTACCTGCTGCCGCGCCTGCTGTGCCGAACTCGCCGGCTGTGTTGCCGGGCAACGGGCTGGCGCAGCATCCGTTTCTGTATTGCGGGGAGTGGAACTATGTGAACCCCCAGCAGACGATCTGGATCATTCGCGACGGCAAGCCGGCGTGGTCGTACTCCATCCCGTACGACTATATGTTTGACGGCAAGAAGGACTTCGAGGAGCTGGGCGATTGCACGCTTCTGTCTAACGGCAATGTGGTCTTCTCCAGCCGCCGCGGGGCCTCCATCGTGACGCCGGACAAGAAGGTGATCTGGCACCTGGAGGCGCGCAGTGGAATGGAACTGCACTCCATCCAGGCGATTGGGCTGGACCATGTGTTTGTGGCAGAGAACGGCGATCCCATCCGGATGCTGCTAATCAACACTAAAACCAATGCGGTGGAGAGCGAGGTGGACATCAAGGCGGGCGATCCGACACAGCCGCACCCGCAGTTGCGGCGCGCGCGGATGACGGCGACGGGAACGATCCTGGTGGCGCATATGGACGACAACCGTGTGACCGAATACAACAATGAAGGCGGCGTGGTGTGGAACTATGTCACCCCCAGCCCTTGGGCTGCAGTGCGCCTGGCCAATGGCAATACGCTAGTTACGGGAAACGCCAAGGGCGGCATTGTGGAGGTGAACAAGAAGGGCGAGGTTGTGTGGAAGCTCGACCGCAAAGAGATGGCGGATGCGGGATACAAGATCGGCTGCATCCAGGATGTGGCGCGGCTGGCCAATGGCGACACCGTCTTCTCCAACTGGGTGCCGAACGATGTGAAGGACCCCGCGCAGTGGCCGACCACGGCGCAACTGATCGAGGTGAACCCGGCGAAGAAGGTTGTATGGGCTATGCGCGAGTGGACGGACCCGGCACTGGGGCCGGCCAGCGGATTCCAGATGCTGGACCAGCCGGGGCATCCGGAGAATATTCCGCTGCATAAGTAGCGTGAAAAGTGGTGGAGCGGCATGAAGCGATGGCGCGAAGTTGCAGCCGGAGTGGGTTTGAGCCTTGTGATGGGCGCTGGATGCGTTCTGGTCGCAGGCTCCGGGAGCGTCGGCAGTCGCGCCGAGTGCAGCTCCGGGTGGGCACAATGGCGGGGTGGGCGCGGCGGTGCCGGCGGAGAAGCCGGCCACGGAATTTACCGTGAAGCAGAATGCGGCGCGGCTGGCGGCGTGGAGGGAGCAGATCCGCAGGACCCTGTATGTGCCGGACAGGCTGCCGGAGTTACAGGCGAAGAAGTGGTCAACCTTCTCGCCGAGTCCGGGGGTGTTGGCGGACCGAGTGACGTACCGCACGATGGATGGAATGCTGATTCCCGCGATTGTGTACCGGCCAGACCCGAAGGGGTTGAAGTGGCAAGGAAAGCTGCCCGGCATCCTGATGGTGAACGGGCATGGATCGGACAAGTTCGGCTGGTACGCGATGTATACGGGGATGGAGTACGCGAAGGCCGGCGCGGTGGTGGTGACATACGACATGATCGGCGAAGGCGAGCGGAACATCGACAAGAAATCGCGCGCCAACGCGCACGACAAGCAAGTGGTCCCGCGGGAGGGGGTGGCGGCGACAGACTGGGGACAACGCGTGGCGGGGCTGATGCAGGTGGACCTGATGCAGGGCGTGACCTATCTGACCGAGCGACCGGATGTCGATGCGAAGCGCATTGCAGTGCTGGGTTATTCGATGGGAGGGTTTGTGGCGGGGATTGCGGGGGCGATCGATACACGGATCCACGCTGTGGTGCTGAGCGGTGGCGGGGTCTACGATGGGCCGGGAGGATACTTCGACTCAGGGAACCTGCCATGCCAGGGGCCTCCCTACCGTGCGCTTGCCGGGACCGGCGACCGCAGCGCGATCCTTTACGCGTTGAACGCGCAGCGCGGGCCTATGTACATCATGAACGGAATGGCGGATACAGTGATGGACATTCCGCACCACGAGCAGCCGTGGTTCGATGCGGTGAGGGCGCGGGCGACCGCAGTGCTGGGCACGGACAAAAACATGTTTACAACAGTCTTCTATCCCGCAGTGAGCCACAGGCCAAGCTGGGAGAACCGCGATGCAGCGGAGTGGCTGGAGCAGACAATCCACTTTGGAATATGGACGGAGCAGGAGATCGAGGCGATGCCTACGGTTAAGGTCTCGGCGTGGGCCGAGCAGAACAAGGTTACGGTGGGGACGAGCGAGATGCGCGAGGAACGCGAGGGGGGAGTGGACGCTCTGGATGCGGGACTGCCGAACATCCAGCGCGAGGACCTGATGGTGCTGCCGGATGCGGACTGGATGGCGATGAAGGACCGGTTGACGTATGAGGCGTGGGCGGCGAAGGCATCCGCGGCGGAGGCTGCAATGACGGCCACGGGCCTGAGCGGCAAGTAGGGAGTGGCCCTCTATTGTCCCGAGTCGGAAGTTCGTTGAAGTATAGATCGGGCTTTCAGCCCTCGGCTGTTTGCCGAAATGTTACCTGGGGCTGCGCCCCAGGTTGGTATAGTGCGCGCCTTTGGCGCTTGGTTTATGCTGCGAATTAATGACTCAGGACACTAAGCACTAAAATGAATTATTGGACATTTAACAACCGAGGTTGTAGATCGGTTTAGGGGGGGCAATGAAGACAGGGAGATTCTTTGGGATGACGATGGCGACGTTGGCGGGGGCAGTGATGGCGGGCGCGAGCGGGATGGGCGCGGTGGGGCAGACAGCGGCGGGGCCGGTGGCGTTTGGGCCGGAGAACCCGTTCTATGCGGAGAGCACACTGCCCTATCATGCGCCGCCGTTCGACCGCATCAAGGACACCGACTACCAGCCGGCCATGGAGGCCGGGATGGCGGCACAGATCACGGAGGTGGAGGCGATTGCCAACAGTCCGTCTGCGCCGACGTTTGCCAATACGATGGTGGCGCTGGAGAAGAGCGGGCAGCTCTATACGCGCGTGGCAGAGGTGTTCGATGGCGTGGCGCAGGCCAACACCAATCCGACTTTGGACAAGGTGAATGAGATCGAGTCGCCCAAGCGGGCAGCGCACCAGGACGCGATCTTTCTGAATGAGAAGCTGTTTGCGCGGGTGGCGGCGATCCACAAAAAGATGAATACGCTGGGGCTGGATGCGGAGTCGCGGCGGCTGGTGGATGTGTATTACAAGATGTTTGTGCATCTGGGGGCGAACCTGTCCGGCGGAGGACAAGGCGAAGCTGAAGAAGCTGAATGAGGAGGAGTCGACGCTGGAGAACAGCTACCGCAGCAAACTGCTGGCGGCGACCAAGGAGGCGGCCTACAGCACGACCGATAAGAGCGCGCTGCAAGGGCTGACGGACGCGGAAGTGGCAGCGGCGGCGGAGGCGGCGAAGGAACGCAAGGTGGAGGGGTATGTGCTGCCGATGCAGAACACAACACAGCAGCCAGTGCTGGTTTCGCTGCAGGACCGCGCAACGCGGCAGGCGATCTTCGAGAACGCGTGGAACCGGGCGGAGCGGGGCGGGGCCAACGATACACGGGAGACGATTGCGCGGCTGGCGCAGTTGCGCGCGGAGAAGGCAAAGCTGCTGGGCTATCCGAACTATGCGGCGTGGAACCTGGAAGACCAGATGGCGAAGACACCGGAGGCGGCGGTGAAGTTCATGGATGCGCTGGCGCCTGCGTCGACTGCCAATGCAATGGCGGAGGGCAAGGACATTCAGGCAGTGATTGACGCGCAGAAGGGCGGCTTCCAGTTGCAGCCGTGGGACTGGGAGTTCTACTCCGAACAGGTGCGCAAGGCGAAGTACGACATCGACGATGCGCAGGTGAAGCCGTACTTCGAGATTAACAATGTGTTGCAGAACGGCGTTTTCTACGCGGCGAACAGGATGTATGGGTTGACGTTCAAGGAGCGCAAGGACATCCCTGTATACGCCGCGGACGTACGCGTCTTCGAGGTGTTTGAGGCGAGCGGCAAGCCGCTGGCACTGATGTATTTCGACTACTACAAGCGCGATAACAAGGGCGGCGGCGCGTGGATGAGCAACTTTGTGGACCAGTCGAAGCTGCTGGGCAAACTGCCGGTGATCTACAACGTGGCCAATTTGAGCAAGCCGGCGGCGGGCGAGCCGGCGCTGATCAGCTTTACCGATGTGACGACGATGTTCCACGAGTTCGGCCACGCGCTGCACGGGATGTTCTCCAACGTGGAGTATCCGATGCTGTCGGGAACAAGTGTGCCGCGCGACTTTGTGGAGTTTCCTTCGCAGTTCAACGAACACTGGGCGAGTTATCCGGCGATCTTCGACCACTTCGCAAAACACTACAAGACGGGCGCGCCGATGCCGACGGAGATGGCGGGCAAGCTGCGCAAGGCGGACAAGTTCAACCAAGGATACTTGCTGACCGAGCTGCTGGCGGCGGCGGAGCTGGATATGCAATGGCATACTATCGCTCCGACGGAGCCATTGCAGAATCCGGACACCTTCGAGCAGGCAGCACTGGAGCGGAAGAAGATGGCGCTGGCGACGGTTCCTCCGCGCTACCGGTCGAGCTACTTTACGCACATCTGGAGCGAAGGCTACCAGGCGGGATACTACGCGTATCTGTGGAGCGAGATGCTGGACGACGACGCGTACCAGTGGTTTGCGACGCATGGCGGGCCGACGCGCGCCAACGGAGAACGCTTCCGGAAGATGGTGTTGTCGAGGGGATATACCCAGGAGCTGGGGCCGATGTATGCGGCATGGCTGGGGGCCGAGCCGAATGTGGGACCGATGCTGAAGGACCGCGGGCTGGTGGCAGAGAAAGCCGAGAAGTAGGGGACTTTTCCCCACCTGACAGGTGGGTTATGATCGCGGGATGCGACGCGTTATTGCATGGATGGCACCATTACTGCTGGCCCAGGGCCTGACGGCGCAGCCTGCCCCGAAACCGGGCGCGCTGGACAAGCTGTTTGCCGATGCGGACGCGCAGCACAGCAACGCGGTGTTTGTTTATCAGAATGAGCAGCCGGTGCGCACTGAGTTCTTCAAGGCAAAGGACCAGCGCATCTATCTCTACTCAGTGACCAAGGTATTCTCCGGTCTGGCGATCGGCATTGCGTACGACAAGGGACTGATTCCTTCCATCGACGAGCCTGTCTCGACCTGGTTCCCGGAGATGGCGAACGATCCGTTGAAGAGCAAGATTAAACTCCGCCATCTGCTGCAGCATAGTTCCGGAATCCTGACCACGCAGGGCTCGCAGGACATCTATCCGCAGCACGATTTTGTGAAGTTTGCGCTGGACTCTCCCGTGGTTTCGACGCCGGGCGAGGAGGTGAAGTACAACAACCGCGCGGTGAACATCGAGTCCGGCATTATTCGCAAGGTGACCGGGAAATCGATGGAAGAGTGGCTTGTGGAGAACCTGTTCAAGCCGCTTGGCATTACCGACTACAAGTTCCGCCACGACGACGCGGGCAACACCTGGGCTATGGACGGGCTGGAACTGAAGGCGAGCGACCTGGTGAAGATTGCCTGCGTGCTGGCCGACGACGGCAAGTGGCAGGGCAAGCAGATTGTCTCGGAGAAGTGGCTCGCCGTGGCCACCAGCGCGTCGCTGATCTCGATGGGGACGGACGCCAACCCGTACGGTCTGGGGCTGTTCGTCCACGATTGGCCGGATGCGCGCGTGACCATTCCAGCTCGACGACGGTGGATGCGCTAGAGAAGGCGGGACTGTCGCAGGACCTTGTGGTGAAGCTACGCACCATGGCAGGCAAGGAGTTCAAGGGCGGAATCAAGTTCGGTCAGGCAATGAAACAGGAGTTCAGTGCGACGGAGCTGGAGGCGATCTCGGCGGTGGCGGGGCGGGAGATGATTCCGGTATACAGCAACCTGAACGGCCGCGTGATTGTGGGGCACGAGGGCGAGATTGGCGAGTATATTGTCGCGCTGCCGTCGTACCATATCGCGGTGGCTCGCACGATCGATGAAAAGCGCGGACGGGCCGGGGATTATCAATTCCATTCGCTGGTCCAGCGGGTGTACGACCTGGCGCCAGTGAGCGGACAACAGCCGTAGATTGCGCGTAGCAGCGCGGACTGGTGGCGGAGAAGGGCGGGAAGTAGGGGGAACGGTCTGACCGTCCGCACCGCTATAGATCGGGCCTTCAGCCCTCTGGAATTCGGGGTGGGTTTGAACCTGGGGCTGCCTGCCCCAGGCTGGTATAGGACGCGCCTTTGGCGCTTTCGAGTTTGTGTCAGCAAAAAAAGCTGAGGCTATTGCTGACCTCAGCGGCTAAAGCCGCAGGGAATTAGCGGCATTTATGGCACGGGTAAACCCGTGCCCTTAACAAGACATGGGATTATCCGCAGCCCTTAGACCTGAACGTAACAATTCCGAAGTCTGTACAGTTCATTTCTGACGGAACTACTGCCTGACGGCGGTTGCCTGGTCGAGGGCCTCGATGAAGAGGCCGGCCCAGTGGGCGACGGCTTCGGCGTTGGCTCCGGTGACGTCGTCGCGGTCGCCTTCGAGGGTTGCCATCTGCACGGCGAAGTTGCCGACGGTGGAGCTTTCGGGCGATCCGCGGAAGACTTCAAGTCCGGTCGCCTCGGCGGTGAGGCGGTTGAGGAATGCGTTCTGGTTGGCGCCGCCGACGATGAAGAGGCGCTTCAGCTTGCTGCCAGTGAGCAGGGCGACGCGGTCCAGCACTGCGGCGTAGCGCGCGGCCAGCGAGTGGAAGATGAGGCTGGCGAAGGCGGGTGCGTTGGAGGGCGACTCGTCGAGCGGGGCGAGGTTATTTTTCTTCCTCTGGGTATTGATGCGCTGCGGCATGTGCTCCGGCAGCAGCAGGTCGGGATCGTCGACGTCGAGCAGGCCGATGGGGCAGGGGGTCTTCTCGGCGGCGGCGACCAGATCGACGATGGACCACTGCTTGCCGTCCAGAGCCCACTGGGCCGTGCATTGGCTGATGAGCCACATGCCGTTGACGTTCTTGTGGAAGCAGATGCCGCCGCCGACCGCGCCAAGGTTGGTGAAGTTGTCGGCGGTCGAGCCCACGCTGTTGCATGGCTGCTGGATGAGCATTCCCACCAGCGACCATGTGCCGGAGCTGATGTAGGCCCAGTCGTTGCCGGTGGCAGGGATGCCGGCGATGGCGGCGGCGGTGTCGTGGCAGGCGGGCGCGATGAGCGTGGTGTCGCGGAGGGCGGGGAGCGCGGCCAACGGACCGCTGAGCTTGCCGAGCGCGGTGCCGGGTGGAACGATGCGGGGCGCGCAGGCGGGGTTGAGGCCGAGGGCGGTGAAGATTTCTGGGCACCACTGCTTGGTGTTGAGGTCGACCAGCTCGGTGTGGGTGGCGTTGGTGTACTCGGAGACGCGCGCGCCGCCCCAGTGGGCGAGCAGATACTCCGGGAAGTTGAGCCACTGCTTGCCCTCGGGCAGGCCGGCGAGCTTGTCGGCGTAGAGCTGGTAGACGGTGTTGAAGGGGAGGATCTGGACGCCGGTGAGCTCGCGCAGGCGAGCCTGGCTGATGATGCGATGGGCGGCGATCTGCGACTCGTGTGTTGCGCGGGTCGCGGTAGCAGAAGGGGTCGGCCAGCGGCGCGCCCTTGGCGTCGACGCGCACATAGTCCACGGCCCAGCCGTCGGCGGCGATGGAGCGGATGCCCTCGGGCGCGAGCGTGGCGCACTTGCGCAGACCCTCTTCCAGGCCGGAGGTGATGGCCTTGAGGTCCCAGTGCAGGCCGCCGTCCACCTCGCGCGGGTTGTTGGGAATGCGATGGACGACCTGGATGGATGGGCGACCGTCCTTCCAGCGCAGCAGGCAGACGCGGCAGCTTTCGGCGCCAAGATCGACGGCGATGAGGGCGCGGGTATCGGACGGGGCAAGGGGCCTGGTGGTCATCGTGTGGCCTCCGCGTTCTGGGTGTGGTGAATTGCCGGGGAGATGGCTGTTGATTGGTTGCGACAGCTCTTGAAAGAACGCAGTGACCTGTTTGCCGACTATCATGCTGACCTCTGACCTTTAGGGAAACGACTGAATTTAGCCGCATCCATCATTCCACACGGGAGGGTCGTGCGCAATCGGCGCGGATGTGCGTGTAACATTCTCTGCATGAAAATTAACCCAGTGGTATTGGCGATGACGCTCTGCCTGGAATGCGGGTTGCTGACAATCCCAGCGGTTGCGAATGCAGTAGTACCTATATTGCTGGCCCAGGCGGAGACTCCCGGGCCAGTAGCCCCAGCACAGCCGCCTGCGCAGCAACCCTATACGATACCTCGCGGTGCACCCGGACCGAAGCGTATCGCTGGGCATGAAGCGATATATCCGCAGGCGGCAAAGGCGCAACACCTTGGAGGGGTTGTCACGCTGCACGCGATCATAGATACAGATGGCAATATTACGCAGCTGAAATATGTCAGTGCGACGGATCCCATCTTTGTCGATGCAGCAATGGCCGCGGTCAGACAATGGAAGTACAGCCCGTACCTGCTCAATGGCGTTCCGATTGCCGTGCAAACAACTATTACGATGAACTTCAGTTTCGGCAACTAGGCTCCGCGGCGCACCTTAACCCACCTTTCGCAAACAGCGCGAAGGATGGGGCACCCGTCTGGTGGTTCACGCTCGCTGTGCAGGATCGCGACTGCCGTGGAAACAGGCAATGACGGTCAGCGTTGAGTCGGATTCGATGACGAACATTAGAGCGTACGGAAAGCGGCGGAGCAAGGCGCGGCGGATACTCTTATAGACGATAGGAAATTGTTGGGGATTGGCACTCATCCGCTGGACCACGTTGCCAACCGCCGTGCGGAAGTGCCGCCCCAGACCGGAAACCTCATTCTCGTACCAAGTCTGCGCGTCGATCAACTCGGCGCGGGCAGGCAGGGTGAAGGTAACGGGATAGGCTACGGGCACCGCTGCTCAAGTTCGGCCTTCAGGGCCTTCCAGGAGATGCCCTCGCGCCGGTCCTGGTCGAGCGTCGCGAGGCGGTTGTCCAGCTCCGCGCGCTGCGCCGCCGTCAGGGGAAGCTGGTTGTCTTCCAGGCTGTCCCAAAGCTGCGAGATTAACGCGAGGCGCTCCGGCGGGGTCAGACGCACAAGCTCGGTTTTGGCGAGCAATTCCATGCATTGAGAATAGGAAATAACGTGAGCGAAAGCAAATGCGGGGATTCTTCGCCTGCGGCTCAGAATGACAATTTCCACCCAGCCAAGCGAAGCTTGGATGGGGCACCCGCCGATGGCGAGGCAGCGCTATTCGAACACGGGAGTGAGAATGCGGACGAGGGTGTCTGGTTCGGCGAGGAAGGCGTCGTGGCCGTGGTTGGAGGCCATCTCGCGGTAGTCGCAGCGGGTTCCGGCGGCCTGGATGATGGCGGCGAGCGAGCGGACGTCTTCGGGCGGGAAGAGCCAGTCGGTGGAGATGCCCACCAGTGTGAGATGCGCGGCGATGCGCGCGTAGGCGACGTAGGGCGTCTCGTGGGCGCGGACGGGATCGAAGATGTCCATGGTGCGGGTGATGGAGATGTAGGAGTTGGGGTCGAAGCGGGAGATGAAGCTCTGGCCCTGGTAGTCGAGGTAGCCGGCGACATCGAAGCGGCCGTTCTGTCCGGCGCTAGTGGAGAGATAGGGGTTCTCGTCGCCGTAGCGGTTGGGCTTGCGGGCGAAGCGTTCCTCCAGGAGCGGGACAGACTTGTAGCTGATCATGCCGAGGGCGCGCGCCAGGGCGAGGCCTCCGGTGGGGCCGTGGCCGGGCTGGTAGTAGCCGCCCTTCCACGCGGGATCGAGCATGATGGCCTGGCGCTGGAGATGGTTGAGGCCGAGGCCCATGGCGCCGAGCGGGGCGACGCCGATGGCGACGGCGCGGGCGACGCGGTCGGGGAAGAGGATGGCCCACTCGAGGACCGTCATGCCGCCGATGGAGGCGCCGATGGCGAGCTTGAGGCGGGGGATGCCGAGGTGGTCGATGAGCTTGACCTGGGCGTTGACGATGTCGCGGATGCTGATGAGGGGGAAGGTGGGGCCGTAGGGCTTGCCGGTGGCGGGGTCGATGGAGCCGGGGCCGGTGGAGCCGTAACAGGAGCCGAAGATGTTGATGCCGATGACGCAGTCGCGGGTGAGGTCGAGCAGGCCGAGGTCGCCGGGGAGGAAGAGCTGCGGCCACCAGTCGCCAACACGGGCGGAGCCGGAGAGGGCGTGACAGACGAGGACGGCGTTGTCTCGCGCGGCATTGAGCTGGCCGTAGACGGCGTAGTGCAGCGTGGGGTTGACGAGGACCTCGCCGCTCTCGAGGGAGAGAACTTCGTCGATGACGAAGTCTCCCTCGAAGGCGGGGGTTGGGATTGGGATTGGATCTTCTTCAGTCATATTTTTTTAGAGATCCCTCAGGGGCTAAAGCCCCCATTGCAAGATAAGCATATTACGGCACGGGTGAACCCGTGCCCTTAAGCAAAACAGAGTTTTTCAGCATCCTATGAAGCTCGCGGCGACCCAGAGACGATGCACTGGATCGCCCTGTCTTTCAAGACTACTTACCTAAGCCGTTGGCGGCGAGGATTGCCTGGTCGAGATCGGCGAGGATGTCGCGAATGTCCTCGATGCCGACGGAGAGGCGGACCAGTTCGGGAGTGACTCCGGTCTCAGCCTGCTCCGCGACGGTGAGTTGCGCGTGGGTGGTGGAGGCGGGATGGATGATCAGCGATTTGGCGTCGCCGATGTTGGCCAGGTGAGAGAAGAGCTTCACCGCGTTGATGAGCTTCTTGCCGGCCTCGAATGCGCTGCCGCTGGAGCCTCCCTTGATGCCGAAGGTGACCAGCGCTCCCTTGCCTGGGCAGGTACTTCTGCGCGCGCGCGTAGTACTTGCTCGACTTGAGGCCGGGATAGTTGACCCACTCGACGCCGGGGTGCGATTCGAGATGCTGTGGCGACGGCCAGGGCGTTCTGCGAGTGGCGCTCCATGCGGAGGTGGAGGGTCTCGACGCCTTGCAGCAGAAGGAAGGAGTTGAAGGGCGAGAGCGCGGCGCCGGTATCGCGCAGGCCCTGCACGCGGGCCTTGAGGATGAAGGCGAGCGGGCCGAAGGCCTCGGTGTAGGAGAGGCCGTGATAGGAGGGATCGGGCTCGACGAAGTCCTTGAAGCGGCCGGAGGCCTTCCAGTCGAACTTGCCGGCATCGACGATGACGCCGCCGATGGTGGTGCCGTGGCCGCCGATGAACTTGGTTGCGGAGTTGATGACGATGTCGGCGCCCCACTCGATGGGCCGCACCAGGGCGGGCGAGGCCGAGGTGTTGTCGATGATCAGCGGGATGCCGTTTTCGTGCGCGATGGCGGCCAGCTTCTCGATGTCGGCGACGTCGAGCTTGGGATTGCCGAGGGTCTCGGTGTAGAGGGCGCGGGTCTTGGCGTTGATGGCGGCGCGCAGGCCGTCGAAGTCGTCGGCATCGACGAAGCGCACGGTGATGCCCTGCTTGGGCAGGGTGTAGTGGAAGAGGTTGTAGGTGCCGCCGTAGAGCGAGGTGGTGGAGACGATCTCGTCGCCGGCGCTGGCGATGGTCTGGATGGTGAGGGTCTCGGCGGCCTGGCCGGAGGCAGTGGCAAGCGCGGCCACACCGCCTTCGAGCGCGGCGATGCGCTTCTCGAAGACGTCGGTGGTGGGATTCATGAGGCGGGTGTAGATGTTGCCGAACTCCTGCAGGCCGAAGAGGCGCGCCGCGTGATCGGCGTCATTGAAGAGGTAGGAGGTGGTCTGGTAGATGGGCACGGCGCGCGCATTGGTGGTGGGATCGACGACTTGTCCGGCGTGAACTGCTAGGGTTGCAAGATGCTGCTTGGGTGCTGCGTTTTCCTCTGACATTTCCTACTCCTTTGCCCGTTGGTTATTTTACGTTGACTGTTTGAAAGAACAATCCCAGGAACAATGAAAACGGCCCACCGTCCCTTGAGGACCGTGAGCCGTTTGGAAGCCGATCTCGTTTGCGACTAGCGCATCAGACTGTTTCCACACACACCCACGGTTGGACGACACATGCAGCTACACATGGCCATGGCCTCAACGGTGGTGGGGTGGGAAATCATGGGACAAGTATACACCAGAGGGCAGAAGGCTCGTGGCTAACCCGCTACCAGCTCCGTAAGGACAGGCAACCCACCCTTTCGCAAAGACGCGAAAGGATGGGGCACCCATGTGTTATAGCAGGCGCGCGGCTATTTTTTTTGCGCGTTCAGTCGATTGAGGACGATCTTGAGTTGATCGAGCTTCTGTCCGGCCTCGCCCAGCTTACCCTCCGCAGTGAGTCGCTGGTAATCGGCGAAGTCCTTGCCGGCCTCGGCGATGAGCCCGTTCTGGTCTGTCGCAACCTTCGGCGCTGGTAGCGATGCAGATGCAGCCTGCGGCGCGGCTGGCGCGGATTCGCTGGCACTGAGCGACGAGGACGCTCCGCCGAATAGCGAAGCCAGGGCCGACTCGAAGGTTGGCCCGTAGGCCAGCCTGTCCTGCAGCGCGAGGACGACCAGGCGCAGCTCCGGCATGGGGCTCTGCTGTGCCTGCAGGTAGATGGGTTCGGCGTAGAGAAGCGCCTTGCCTGAGGGGATGACGAGTAGGCTGCCGCGCACCACATGCGAACCCTGCTGGTTCCACAGGGTCAACTGACCGGAGAGCTGCGCATTCTGGTCGATGCGCGACTCGATCTGCTGCGGGCCGTCCACCAATTTGGTTTTGGGAAAGTCGTAGACCACGGATGTGCCGTAGTGCGCGCCGTCGCAGCGTCCGGCGATCCATCCGATCAGATTGTTGCGGTTGGCCGGGGTGAAGGGAAGGATCTCCACAAACTCCACGTCCGTCTCTCCGGGTAGTTTCATCAGGACGAAGTTGGGCTGCATCGGCACGGGTGTCTGCTGCCCATCGCTGTTCTGACCAGTGGATTCCGTGGCTACAGTCCACAGGTCCTCGCGGTTGAAGAAGACCGCCGGGTCCGTCATGTGGTAGAGGCCATAGACCGTTGCCTGCAGATTGAACAATTTTTCCGGATAGCGCACGTGTCTGCGCAGGTCCGCGGGCATCAGCGCCGCGTCCTGGAAGAGGCTGGGAAAGATGCGCCGGTATGCGGCCAACACGGGGTCGTCGTTATCGAAGACATAGAACGTGGTGGTGCCGTTGTAGGCGTCGATTACTACCTTGACGCTGTTTCGCATGTAGTTGATGGAGTTATCGTCCAGATCGTAATGCTTGGAGTAAGGGTAGCTGTCGGAGGTGGTGAAGGCATCCATGACCCAAGAGAGCCGGCCATCGTCGCCGACCACGATGTAGGGGTCCTGATCGAAGGTGAGGAAGGGGGCGAGGGTGGCAACGCTCTCACGAATATTTCTGCGCATCAGGAGGCGGCTCCGGTTGTTGACATCGTCGCTGAAAGGCAGCTTGTCCAGGTCGTCGCGCTCGAAGGCGAGCAGGACGCGGCGCAGGAATCCTCCCAGCTCAATGCCTCCCGTGCCTTGATAGGAGGTGACGCTGTTGGTCTGGCCCTGAGGGTAGTCGAATTCCTGCTGACGTGTCTTGACGTAGACATCGTTATCGGTCAACAGGCCGAAGTAGATCTCCGGCCGGGTGACGTTCAGGCCCTTGACGGTGCTCTGCACGGGCATATTGCTGAGCATCAGGGTGGGCAGTCCCTCGGAAGTGAACCCGTTGACGGGGTTCATGGTGACTCCGTAGCCGTGGGTGTAGACCAGCTTCTCGTTGATCCAGTTGCGGCTGCTGTCGGGGAGCTTCTCGACGTTCAGCTCGCGCTCGGCGAGCATCACCTCGCGGAGCGCGCCGTCGAGGGTATATCGGTCGATGTCGATGTCGGGAAAGTCGTAGTAGGTGCGAATCTCCTGCTCCTGGCGCAGGGTATCCTGCAGGGCGTGCCAGTCCCACAGGCGGATGTTCTGCAGGGTGGGCTGATTGTTGGCGGGGTCGGCCGCATCGACGGTGGTCTCGGCGGGAAACTCGCGCTGCTGAACTGGTCCAGCCCGTATGCCTGCTGGGTGAACTTGATGTTGTTGGCGATATAGGGGGTCTCGCGCACCAGTTCGTTGGGCTTGACGATGAAGTTGCCGACATACCAGCCAACCACGCTCAGCACCAGATAGCAGACCACGGCGGGAATTATAGAGGCGACAAGCAATTTCGCCCGCGCGCCGCGCAGCGCGTTGAACAGAGCGATCGCCGCGCCAAGAAGCAGCGCCAGGCAGACGATCAACAGCCCGGCGAGGGTCACATGCGCATCCGTATAATTGACGCCCTCGAATATGGTGTGATGGTCGAGCAGGCTCTGAAAGCGGCTGACGTAGACGTTCATCGCGACTACCAGAAGGAGGAACGCGACACTGAGGGAGAGCCCGCGCCAGGGCAGTTCGGAATGGCCTCCGCTGTGCCGGTTGAGCAGGCTGAACCCGCCTGCGAGGGCGATGAGCACCAGGGCGACGACAGACACAATGACGGCGACTATGAGCAGCCAGCCCAGGACGAGCTGCCAGGCGGGCAGGGTGAAGAGGAAGAAGTTGAGCGGACGGCCGAAGATAGGATCGGCGATGCTGCCCGCGGCGTGGGGCGCGTAGCAGAAGAGCGCCAGGGTGGGCCACTCCTGCATCATGGCGGCGCCGGTGAGGACCGCAGCCGCCAGCGAGCCGAAGAAGCCGACGATGCGCAGCACGGGCTCGATGGAGAGATTGACCGGCTGCCCGCCGAGGAGGATCTGGCGAGCGCTGGGCAGACTGGCCTGGCTGGCCCGCTTGAGAGCGGAAAATGCTCCGTACAAGATGGCAAAGGTTGCGACCGCGAAGAGCGCGAAGACGCCCCACTGCAGCCGCCACGAGGTCCAGAAGACGTCGCCATAGCCCAGCGACCGGAACCAAAGCAGGTCCACCCAGTACGACAGGGCGGCCTTGGTCCCGAAGAAGATCGCGGCAATGACAACAATAATGACAATCAGCTTGCGCCGCAGCCGTGGATCGCGCGGCCCCCTGGATTCAAGACGTCCCTGCGGAAAGTCAATCGGACCCGGCATATCTTTACCCCGCTCCATTCATAGCTCTGGAAAATCGATGTGTCATCGTAACCCTGCCCTCAGCGGCTAAAGCCGTATATCGATAAGGCAGCTTACGGCACGGCTGAAGCCGTGCCCTTAACAAAGCAGGGTTTTCAGCAGCCTCTGAAGCCCCCTGCTCCCTCCGAAGATGAAATACGGGAGATTTTCAGCAGCCTCAACAGCCACACGAATTGTACAGGCTCTGCAACAATCCGGTACCATCGGTCGTCGTATCTTCAGGGGGTCTGGCTGGAATACAATCGAGAGTGGGGCGGGACGAGAGCCTCCGAGCGAGGGGTGGCCCGCGACCGCAGCGCGATTGCGAGACTGGGAGCGCTTCAGGATGAGAGAGCGGCGCATGTCCCGGTCAACTTCCATCCAGTCCGGAAGAAGCAACTACACATGAGAGGGATGCATTCTTAAATGATAACCAGCGACCTTGTGGCACAGGGCCAGCCGACCTCGGACCATGCGAGCGGCGAACACCGGACCGTCAACGATTTTTCCATTCAGATAGCAACCGTCAACGGCTCCGGATCGCAATCGGCCAATGCCATACTGCTGCGCAGCATATTTCACATGGGAGTGCCTGTCTCCGGCAAGAGCCTGTTCCCCTCCAACATTGCGGGGCTTCCCACCTGGTTCACGATCCGGGTGAGTAAGCAGGGCTGGATAGCGCGCAAGAGCGAAACCGACATTCTGATCGCCATGAACCCGGAGCGCTCGCAGGAGGACGTACTCTCGCTTGCCCCCGGCGCGGTGGTGATCTTCGACGAGCCGCTGAAGCTGGATGAGCTGCGCACGGATGTGACCTTCTACTCCGTGCCCTTCGATCGGCTTACCGCAGCCACCGGCGCGGAGCCGAAGATTCGCAAGCTGGTGAAGAACATGGTGTACGTGGGGGTCGCGGCGCAGCTTCTCTCCCTCGACATGAAGTTGCTGGAGGCCACGGTCCGGCAACAGTTTGCCAGGAAGGCAAAGGCGGCGGAGCTGAACCTGAGCGCAGTACGCGCCGGCTACGAGTACGCCGCGGCCACGCTGACCAAGCGGGACCCCTACGTGATTGAGCCGATGAACGCCACCCAGGGCAAGATCCTGATCGACGGCAACTCCGCCACTGCGCTGGGAGCGTTGTTTGCCGGGGTGACGGTGGTGGCCTGGTACCCCATCACGCCCTCCACCTCGGTGGTGGAAGACCTGATCGACTATATGAAGCAGTACCGCGTGGAGAAGGACGGCAAGTCGAGCTTCGCGGTGGTGCAGGCCGAGGATGAACTGGCGGCCATCGGCATGGTGCTGGGCGCTGGATGGGCGGGAGCGCGCGCCATGACGGCCTCCTCCGGCCCCGGGCTTTCGCTGATGACGGAGTTTGCCGGCCTCGGGTACTACGTGGAGATCCCCGGCGTCATCGTGGATGTGCAGCGCACCGGCCCCTCCACCGGCCTGCCCACGCGCACCTCGCAGGCCGATCTCAGCTTCATCGCGGGCCTCTCGCATGGCGATACCAAGCACGTAATGCTGCTTCCAGCATCGGTGAAGGAGTGCTATCGAGCTGGGCATGGAGGCATTCGATCTGGCCGAGCAGTTGCAGACCCCGGTCTTCCTGCTCAGCGACCTCGACCTGGGCATGAACAACTGGATGTCGGAGCCGTTCGACTATCCGGAAAAGCCACTGAACCGCGGCAAAGTGCTGAACGCGCAGCAACTGGAAGAACTGGGCGGCTTCGCTCGCTATAAGGACGTGGACGGCGACGGCATCGGGTACCGCACTCTGCCCGGAACGGACCATCCCGCTGCGGCCTACTTCACACGCGGCTCCGGCCACAATGAAAAAGCGCTCTACTCGGAGCGTCCCGAGGATTACGAGAACAACATGTTGCGCCTGGCGCGCAAGTTCGAGACCGCGAAGACGCTGGTGCCCAAGCCGATTCTGGAAGGGACGGGCGGGCAGAAGGTGGGAATCATCGCGTTCGGCACCAGCCACTGGGCGGTGATGGAGAGCCGCGACCAGCTTGAGCGCGAGAGTGGGCTGGCAACAGACTACCTGCGCCTCCGCGCTTTTCCGTTTACCCAGGAGGTCGCCGACTTTGTCGCCTGCCATGAACGCATCTACGTGGTGGAGCAGAACCGCGACGCCCAGATGCTGGGTCTGCTGAAGACGCATCTGGATCCCGCCGATGCCGTCAAGCTGCACTCCGTGCTGCACTTCAACGGACTTCCCATCGACGCGCACAGCGTCAGCAATGCCATCGCCGCCCAAGAAGGAGCTCACTAGCCATCATGTCGACCACGCCAGCACTGACCACCCCGGAAGCAACCGCGCCGGTCCCGCCCAAGCCAGCCAAGACCAACCGCATCGGTCTTGCGATTCTGGACTACCGCGGCGGCAAGAGCACGCTGTGTGCGGGCTGCGGACACAACGCCGTTTCCGAGCGCATCACCGAGGCCTTTTACGAGATGGGCATCCAGCCGGAGCGCGTGATGAAGATGAGCGGCATCGGCTGTTCGTCCAAATCGCCCGCGTACTTCATGTCGCGCTCGTTCAGCTTCAACTCGGTGCATGGCCGCATGCCGTCGGTGGCCACGGGTGCGCTGCTGGCCAACAAGACGATGCGCTCGATCGGCCTGAGCGGCGACGGCGACACCGCGTCGATCGGCATGGGCCAGTTCATCCACCTGCTGCGGCGCAATGTGCCGATGATCTACATTGTGGAAGACAACGGAGTCTATGGGCTGACCAAAGGCCAGTTCTCCGCCACCGCCGACCTGGGCGCAAAGCTGAAGAACGGCGTGGTCAACGAGCTTCCCGCTATCGACATCTGCGCGCTGGCCATCCAGATCGGGGCAACGTTTGTGGGGCGCTCCTTCTCCGGCGACAAGAAGCAGCTCTCCGCCATGCTGAAGGCCGCCATCGCGCATCGGGGCACGGTGCTGCTGGACATCATCTCTCCCTGCGTCACCTTCAACGACCACGAGGGATCGACCAAGAGCTACAAATACATGCAGGAACATGACGACGCGGTGGGCGAAGTGGGCCTGGTTCCGTACTTCGAGGACATCGAAGTGGACTACGACCACGACACCACGGTGGACGTCCCGCTGCACGACGGGTCGCACCTGCGCCTGCGCAAGATCCACGAGGACTATGCGCCCACCGACAAGGTGCTGGCGATGAAGATGCTGATGGAGTCGCACGCGAAGGGCGAGGTGCTGACCGGAGTCTTTTACGTGAATACGCAGCAGACGGACTTCACTTCGCTGCTGAATATGGTGGACGAGCCGTTGGCCACGCTGCCGGAGGAACGAGTGCGTCCGGGCCGCGAAGTGCTGGCGGAGATCATGGAAGCGCATCTATAGTGTCCTGAGTCAGAAGTTCGTTGAACTATAGTCCGGGCCTTCAGCCCTTGGATTTGGCGCGGAATGTAACCTTGGCCTGCGGCCTAGGCTGGTATAGAACGGGCCTTTGGCCCTGGATTTTGCGGTGCAAATGGTGGGACTAGAG